>JADZER010000049.1 GCA_020850415.1 Phycisphaerales bacterium | reverse complement strand
GGATGGGTCGGATGGGTCGGATGGTACTGATGCCTGAGAGACCGGGCGCGTGGGGTCGATGTGGGCCAGGAGGAGGGCCCGGTCGGCGGGGGAGATGTCGGGGATGGGTTCCAGGGCGATCATGGGCGGTATCTGTACGGATTGTACCGGCTCTTGTGGTGGTGTCAATAGGGTTGTGTTTGGTTTTTGGGAGAATTGTGTGAGGGTGGTGGGGTATCAAGCCTTCCTCCGCCCCGCTGGGGCGGGGTTTGGGAGGGGGTCGGAACCAGGCCCGGCGCCCGCTGGCGCGGGCATCGGGCCTGGCACCGGTCAGCGCTCCTACGGTGCGGAAACGAAGGAGCCGAGGCCGAGGGTGCGGAGGACGAGGGAGGGAGGAGGCTTGGTAGAAGGAGAGGGGGCCCAGAGTGCCCCGCCCCGAGAGGGGGGGATTGAGGGGGTGCGGGGGTGAAGGGGGGTGAGGGTGAGGGGGGGGACGGTGTGGGGTGTGGGGTGGGAGGTGTGCGCGGCGGCGGGTCACTCGGGGGGCTTGAGGCGGAGGAGTTTGCCCTTGCGTTTCACGATGTTCTTGTAGTCCCACTGGATCTCGATCGAGCGGGCGAGCCAGCGCTTGAGGTCTTTGGCGTTGATCTCGTCCGCGGCGGTGAAGCGGGCTTCGGCGGCTTTGAAGCTGCCCTCGGCCTGGAGGCCGGGCTCGTCGAAGGACTGGCCGCTCCAGAAGAGGAGGCGGACGCAGCCCTTGAGTTTGCTGTAGCCGACGATGGGGTTGCCCTCCAGAAACCACACGGGGTGGCGGTGCCAGATCTTGCACTCGGCGCCGGGGAGGTGGCGGTCGATCGCCCTGGCGAGGGTGTCGCAGATCGGCTGGTCGGTGGGGGATTGGGCTGCGTTGTAGGCCTGGATGTCAGGTTGGATGGGCACGGTGCATCTCCTGGAGGCGGCGGCCGGCGGGGGTGGGATGGACCATGGGGCCGCGGGCGGGATCGTCGGTGCGGGCGACGAGGGCGCGGGCGGTGGCCTCCTCCCAGACGGGCATGCGTGGGCAGCTTGTTCGCCAGGCGGCGTGGGTCTCGTCGTAGGGGCGGCCGTCGCCGAGCCAGTCGAGGAGTTGGAGGATGAGGGAGTCGAGGGGGGTGGGGACTGGAGTAGGGACTGGAGTGGGGACGGGGTTGGGCACGGGGGAGGGTAGGGGAACGGGTCGGGATCGGCCGGCCTGCGGCGCGGGCGCTGCGTGCATTAGACTCTGGGCGATGCCGGCCGAGCCCGAAGTTCGGAGCGATGTTGTCTTCCCGCCGGTGATGCGGCGCGGGGTGTGGTGGCTGCTGGGGCTGACCGTGTTGTTCGCGGTCGCGGCGGTGGCGTGGGTCGTGCTGCGCGGGCCGCTGGGCGTGCCGCGGGGGTTCGCGTACCGGTTCGGGGCGCTGGTGCTGGTCGCGGCGCCGTTTGTGGTGGTGTGGCCGCTGTGGCTGCTGCGGACGCGGCACATCCGGCGTGCGTTGGTGCGCTCGGAGGGGCGGTTGTGCACGCACTGCGCGTACGATGTTTCGACGCTGTCGCCGGCGGGCACCTGCCCGGAGTGCGGCGGGTTGTATGACATCGAGAAGGACAGGGTGGTGTGGGAGGGGGTTGGGGTGAGGTATGGGGAGGGGGGGGAGTAGTCGGCCGTCTCAGGAGATGGTACCGGCGGGGCGTTCGCGGTGTTGGGGGCTGTTGCGCCCCGTTGGGGCTTGGGTTGGTTGGGGGGGGCGCGTACCCAGGGCGGCGCTGCGCTGTGCCCTGGGCTCTGGCTATCGCGCCCCGTTGGGGCTGTGGGGGTGGGGAGAGGCGGGGCGGGTCGGGAGCGGGGGGTTGGGTTGGTGTCGGGCGCGAGGGCGGTTCCTCGGCCCCGCCGGGGCCGGGGGGGATGTGGGGGTCGGGTCCAGGGGCTTGTGTCGCTGCGCGACCCTGCGCCCCTGGCAACGGTCGTGCGCTCCTCCGGAGCGGGGAAGGCCACGGGCCGGGTAGTCAAAGGGCCAAAGGGCCAAATAGCCAAAGGGCCAAATAGCCAAAGGGCCAAATAGCCAAAGGGCCAAATAGCCAAAGGGCCAAATAGCCAAAGGGCCAAATAGCCAAAGGGCCGAATAGCCAAAGGGCCGAATAGCGAATGGTTCAAAGATCCAAACCCGAACTCCAGCCTTGATCAATCTTCGCCGGTGTCGAGGACGGCCATGAAGGCCTCCTGCGGGATGTTCACGCTGCCGATGGACTTCATTCGCTCCTTGCCCTTCTTCTGCTTTTCGAGGAGCTTGCGTTTGCGGGTGAAGTCGCCGCCGTAGCACTTGGCGGTCACATCCTTGCGGAAGGCTTTGATAGTTTCGCGGGCGATGATGGTGCCGCCGATGGCGGCCTGGAGGGGGATCTCGAACTGGTGTCGGTCGATCTGCTTGCGGAGTTTTTGGAGGAGGAGGCGGCCGCGGGCCTGGGCGCGGTCTTTGTGGCAGATGAGGGCGAGTGCCTCGACGGGGTCGCCGTTGATGAGGATGTCGATCTTGACGAGGTTGTCGGCGCGGTACTCGACGACCTCGTAGTCCATGGTGCCGTAGCCGGAGGTCATGCCCTTGAGCTTGTCGTAGAAGTCGTAGATGAGTTCGGCGAGTGGGACCTCGAAGGTGAGCATCTGTCGGGTGTCGCCGACGACCTGCTGGGACTTGTAGATGCCTCGGCGGTCGAGGCAGAGCTTCATGATGTCGCCGATGTACTCGTTGGGGAGCATGATCTCGACGCGGCAGATGGGCTCTTTGATCTCGAGGACCTGGCCCATGTCGGGGAGGTCGGCGGGGTTGTGGACCTCGATATCTTCGGAGCCGCCGCCCTTGGCGCGGATGCGGACCTTGTAGGAGACGGTCGGGGCGGTCTGGACGATCTCGAGGCTGTGCTCTCGTTCGAGCCGTTCCTGGACGATGTCCATGTGGAGGAGGCCGAGGAAGCCGCAGCGGAAGCCGAAGCCGAGGGCCTCGGAGTGGACGGCCTGGAAGGTGAAGGAGGAATCGTTGAGGCTGAGCTTCTCCATGGCCTCGCGCATGTCCTCGAAGTCGTTGCCCTTCTTCTCGCTGGTGGCGGGGTAGAAGTCGCAGTAGACCATCTGGCGCGGGGGCTCGTAGCCGGAGAGGGGCTCGCTGGCGGGGTCGATGTCGAGGGTGACGGTGTCGCCGACGCGGACATCGCCGAGGGTCTTGATGGCGGCGACGAGGTAGCCGGTCTCGCCGGGGCCGAGCTGCTGGACCTTGATGGGCTTGGGGTTGTACTTGCCGAGCTCGGTGACGAGGAAGGTGCGGCCGAGGCCCATCATGCGGATCTTGTCGCCGATCTTGAGGCGGCCGTCGAACATGCGGACATAAACGATGACGCCGCGGTAGTCGTCGTAGATGGCGTCGAAGATGAGGGCGCGGGTTTTTTCGGTCTGGCTGGGGCGGGGCGGGGGGAACTTGTCGCAGATTGCGGCGAGGAGCTCCTGGATGCCCTGGCCGGTCTTGGCGGAGACGAGGATGCAGTCCTCGGCGGGGAGTCCGAGGACCTGCTCGACCTCCATGGCGATCTCGTCGGGCCGGGAGCTCGGGAGGTCGATCTTGTTGAGGACGGGGATGATCTCGAGGTCCTGGGAGAAGGCGAGGAGGGCGTTGACGACGGTCTGGGCCTCGACGCCCTGGGTGGAGTCGACGACGAGGAGGGCGCCCTCGCAGGCCTTGAGTGCTCGGGAGACCTCATAGTTGAAATCGACATGGCCGGGGGTGTCGATGAAGTTGAGCATGAAGAGCTCGCCGTGGGCCTCGGCGGGTCCCTTTTTGGACTTGTGGGCGCCGGAGTCGTCCATGGGGGTTTCGTAGTCGGACTCGAGCTCGTCGGTCTTGGCGCCGGGGACATGGCGGTGCATGACGGTGACGGCGGAGGCCTTGATGGTGATGCCGCGTTCGCGCTCGAGGTCCATGGAGTCGAGGAGCTGGTCGCGTGCTTCGCGTGCGGAAACGGCGTTTGTGGCCTGGAGGAGCCGGTCGGCGAGGGTGCTCTTGCCGTGGTCGATGTGGGCGATGATGGAGAAGTTGCGGATGTTGGCGCGGTCGGTGGTCATGGTTGGCTACCTGGGCCGGCCGGCGGGTGTTCCCTTGGTCTTGGCCGGGGGGAGTGGGCCGGCGGGCCCTGCCGGGGCTGATTGGTGGGTCTTGGGCGGGGGATGATAGGCCGATCGGGGGTTGATCCCGGGTCCTGCGGGGCGTTGGCCGGGGCTGTTGGCGGGGGTTGTCGGCCCGGGGTGGGTGGGATGGCGCGGCCGGGTGGGGTATTGCGTTCCGGCGTCCCGCGCCGGCTCCAGCGTTCGGTGCGGCATGGCCGATAAGCACCGGGGAGACGGCGCGAGCAAGGGAGGCTTTCATGAGCACGAATCGCCCGATCCAGACGATCCTCGCGGCGACCGGGCTGACCCCCGAGTCGGTTGGCGGGCTGGCCATGGCCATGGATCTCGCGGAGCGCCACGGGGCGTCGCTGCAGGTGGTGCATGTGGTGGAGCCGCCGAGTGACCTGGCGGCGAAGGCGATCCCGGGCGTGTGCGACCGGCACACGAAGCTGGCGGTCGATGAGCTGCACAAGTTCTGCGACTCCCACGGGGTGCCGGCCAGCGCAACGCGGCATGTGCTGTGCGGGGACGCGGAGTCGGAGATCCTGAAGCTGCGGGCGCAGCTGAAGGCCGATGTGCTGGTCGTGGGGCGGTACGGCCAGGGTGGGCTGAAGCGTGGTCGGATCGGCAGCATCGCGAACCGGCTGGTGCGCAAGTGCCAGGTGAGCGTGCTGGTGGCGCACCCGGAGTTCCGGGCGGGGCTGCAGCGCGTCGGCGTGGCGTGCGACTTCCACGAGGACTCGCAGATGGAGCTGTGCCGGGCGCTGCAGCTGGCGAAGGCCGTCGGGGCGGAGGAGGTGGTGATCCTGTCGGCGTATGAGGTGCCGGCGGGGTATCACACGGTGATGACCTGGGAGGAGGCGTGCGAGAAGCTGGAGACGGCGCTGCGCGACGCCGCAGGGCGGTCGATGGCGCTGGCGGCGAAGGCCTCTCCCGGGGCGCCGGCGTGGCGTCTGCGTCTGGAGGAGGGTTCTCCGGAGGCGCGGGTGCCTGCGATGGCCCAGGAGGAACACCTGGACCTGCTGGTGCTGGGCACGCACGGTCGCGGGCGAACGGCGATGGTGCTGCTGGGTCGGACGAGCGAGAAGATCATCGACGCGGCGGGGTGCAGCGTGTGGGCGGAACGGGATGCGAAGCACTTCCAGGGGTGGCTGGAGGTTCTGAAGGAGTGGGCGGAGTGAGGCTTGAGGCTTGAGGCTTGAGGGGTGAGGCTTGAGGAGTGAGGGGCGGGGGGTCAGGGGCGTCCGTCGGTCGCGTCACGGCGGCGCGCGCGGATGAGTCCGGCGAGCACGCGGGAGGCCTCATCCTGATGCTGCTGCAGGTTATCGGCAACTTCTGGACTCAGGAAGCCAAGCCGCTGCGAGAGGCCGATGAAATACCCGAGCTCACGGAGCGAGGCCAGCGCGTTGTCGAGAAAGTGGACACAGTCCCGTGTGGAGTTCCTCCCGCACCCTTCGACGATGTTCGCAGGCGCCGAGTACGCCGCCCGACGCATCTGTGACACCAGCCCGAAGAGTTCCTCCCTCGGGAACCCGCGCGTCGCGTCGTAGACCTTGATGACCAGATCATCCGCGAGCTCGAATGCCCGGACTTCCTGTGGTCCCTGCTCACTCTCTCCCTCCTTGGCTCCTGGTCTCCTCCCCTCAAGCCTCAGGCCTCAGGCCTCAAGCCTTTCTCGCGATGAGCTCGTACATCGGGGGCAGGTGCATGAAGGCGGCGGGGTCGGCGCAGCGGTCGGTCCAGGCTTTGAGGAAGTCGGCCTTCTCGCCGGCGGTGATGTAGCCGAGGTCTTCGAGGCGGGGGAGGAAGATCTTCCAGAAGGTGTCGGGCCAGTTCCACATGGTGGAGCCCGGGCGGGCGGGGCCGGGGTCGATGCGGTCGAGGTGGTCGATGGTGAGCCCGGCGTCGAGGGCGAGGCGGGGGAGGCGGCCCATGATGTCCGAATCGCCGCCGTGGTCACGCCAGCTCTTGGCGACGGCGGCGATGACGCGTTCAAAGGCCTCGCTGCGTGGGGCGACGCACATGGTCTCGTAGCGGAAGTAGTCCTGGATGAGGAGCTTGCCGCCGGGCTTGAGGCAGCGGGCGATGGCGCCGACCACTGCGCCGGGGTCGGGGACGAAGCAGAGGACCCAGCGGACATAGGCGAGGTCGAAGGAGCTGGGTCGGAGGTGGTCGAGTGTGGCGATGGCGGCGGCGTCGGCGACGAAGAACCGCGCCTGGGGCAGGCGTCGGTGCTGGGCCTGGGCGTTGGCGAAGGCGACATAGGGCTCTGATTCATCGATGCCGACGACCCGGCCGGTGGGGCCGACGATCTGGGCGAGGTCGAACGAGGCGAACCCCGGGCCGCAGCCGATGTCGAGGGCGGCGTGGCCGGGTCTGATCCCTGCCCGGTGCCAGAGCTCGTAGGCGGCGCGTGCCCAGAGCCTGTGCTGGAAGCCCAGCCGCTCGAGCTCGACGGGGTTGGTGCCGAGGACATACTCGCGTGAGGTGGGCTCGGGGGCGGAGGGTTGGTGGGGGGCGGGTTCGTGGGGGTTGGGCTGGTGGGGGTTGTTGGTGCTCATGCGGGGAAGATGGTACGGCGGGGCTTGTCCCGGGGGCGTTGGGGGTCAACGCTTCCGGCGTGCGTCCCCCCGTGCAATCCGAGGCGTCGGTTCGGGCCGAGCGGTCGGTGGGGCCCGCGGGGTCGGGCCCGGCGGGGCCCTGGCTCAGGCGGGCGCTCCCGCCGCTGTGGTCGTTCATGCCGGCGTCGATGCCGCCGATCGCGAGGCGGAACTACCGGTACGAGCTGACGGCGGCGTTCTTCCTGCCGTTTCTGCTGACGATCGTGGACAGCGCGGTGATGAGCGTGGTGGTGAAGAACGCGTACGCGGGGGTGGTCGGGGAGACGCTGCTGAACTTCATCGTGGGGGCGATCGCGGCGTCGGTGGCGTTCAGCAACATCGTGAGCTTCGTGTGGGTTCGGCTGAGCCACGGGCGCGACAAGGTCCGGTTCATCAACGGGCTGCAGGTGGCGATGATCGTGCTGGTGGGGGCGATCGGGCTCATGCCGCGGACGGAGGGGGGGATGTGGGGGGTGCTGGCGTGCGTGCTGCTGGCGCGTTTCTGCTGGGCGGGGTTCGTGACGATCCGTTCGACGATCTGGCGTCAGAACTACTCTCGCCCGGTGCGTGCGCGGGTGACGGGGAAGCTGGCGACGGTGCAGGTGCTGACGCTGTCGGTGCTGGGGCTGGGTCTGGGGTCGGCGATGGACCTGGACCCCTCGCTCTTCCGGGTGCTGCTGCCGGGGGGTTGTGTGCTCTCGATCGTCGGCGTGTGGGCGTGGAGCCGGATCCGGATGCGTGGCCGGGTGTCGCTGCTGAGCCAGGAGGCGGCGAGCAAGGACGACGGGGACGCGCCGTCGTACAACCCGGTGGGGATGATGCGGCTGCTGGCGGGGGACCGGATGTTCGCGGGGTACATGGGGTGCATGTTCCTGCTGGGTCTGGGGAACCTGATGCAGACGCCGCTCTTGGTGGTGCTGCTGCGGGACGAGTTCCTGATGGAGTACAAGCAGGGGATCCTGATCACCAGCTCGATCCCGCTGGCGATGATGCCGGTGTCGATCCCGCTGTGGGCGCGGCTGCTGGACCGGGTGCATGTGATCCAGTTCCGTCGTGTGCACAGCTGGGTGTTCGTGGCGTCGGCGGCGGTCACGACGGCGGCGGTGCAGACGCACACGGTGTGGCTGCTGTGGTGCGCGGCGATGGTGCAGGGTCTGGCATTCGGCGGGGGGGCGCTGGCGTGGAACCTGGGGCACCTGGACTTCGCGCCGGCGCACCGGGCGAGCGCGTACATGGGCGTGCATGTGACGCTGACGGGCGTGCGGGGGCTGATCTCGGGGTTCGCCTCCGTGGGGCTCTACGAGGCCCTGCAGGGTCGAGTCTCGCACGCGAGCACCTGGGCGTACGCGGCGTGCCTGGCGTTGTGCGTGGCCGGGGCGGTGGGGTTCCAGCTGCTGGCCAGGCGCAAGAGCCTGCTGGACCGGTTGTCCGAGCGCCCGGCGGAGACGGCCCCGCCGTCGCGCGTCGGCTGAGGACCGGGTGGGTTGGGGGCCCGCGGCGGGGCCGGGCGGGATCCCGTAGACTGCCGCCATGAGACTCCGCTTTTTCGGCGCCGCGGGCGAGGTGACCGGTTCGTGCACGCTGCTGGAGACCAGCCGGGCCCGGGTGCTGATCGACTTCGGGATGCACCAGGGCGGCCCACACGCCGAGAGCCGCAATATGCGCGTGCCGCCGTTCCGGGCCCGGGACATCGACGCGGTCGTGCTGACCCACGCGCACATCGACCACTCGGGGCGGCTTCCGATGCTGGCCCACGAGGAGTTCCGCGGCCGGATCCACGCGACGCCGGCGTCGGTCGAGTTGTGCGACATCCTGCTGCGGGACTCGGCGCACATCCAGGAGGCCGACGCGGAGCGGCTGAACCGCAAGCGTCGCCCGCACGGGCGGACGCGGTCGGCGGCGGCGCTGTACGGCGCGAGCGATGTCGAGCGGGTGATGCAGCAGTTCACCGCGACGGGGTACGGCGAGGCGGTCGGGGTCGCGCCGGGCGTGACGGTCACCTACCACGACGCCGGGCACATCCTCGGGTCGGCGTGGGTGGAGCTGACCGCCGAGGACACCGACGCCTCGGGGCGTCCTGTGACCAGGCGGCTGGTGTTCTCGGGGGACATCGGCCCGTACGACGCCCCGCTGCTCCGCGACCCGGCCCCCCCACCGGCGTGCGACGCGCTGATCCTCGAGTCGACCTACGGCGACCGCGATCACAAGGACCTCGACGCGACGATCGAGGAACTGGCGAGGATCCTCCGCAGCGCCCGCACACCCAAGGGCAAGGTGCTGATCCCGTCCTTCGCCGTGGGACGCACGCAGCAGCTCATCTACTTCATCGGCGGCCTGCTCCGCGACGGGAAGCTCGAGCCCACGCGGGCGTACATCGACAGCCCGATGGCGACGGAGGCCACCAGCCTGTACCGCCGGCACCGGGAGCTCTTCGACGACGACGCGTGGAAGCTCATCAACAGCGGCGAGACCTGCCTGCACTTTGACGGGCTGAAGTTCACGCGCACGCCCGACGAGTCGCGCGCGATCAACGCCATGGGCGGCGGGGTGATCGTGATCTCGGCGAGCGGGATGTGCACCGGCGGGCGGATCCTCCACCACCTGCGCCACGGCCTCCCCCGGGAGGAGACGCATGTGGTGTTCGTCGGGTACCAGGGCGAAGGGACGCTGGGCCGGCGGATCGTGGATCGCGAGCCCCGTGTGCGGGTGATGGGCGAGCCGGTCGATGTGCGGGCCACGATCCACACGCTGGGCGGCTTCTCGGCGCACGCCGGGCAGAGCGACCTGGTGCGCTGGGCGACGCCGGCCCTGGAGTCGGGCCCGCGCCTGATCCTGAACCACGGCGAGGACCGCCAGCGGGCCGCCCTCGCCGGGGTCATCAAGGAACGCTTCGGCGTGGAGGCCACGCTCCCGTGGTTCAAGGACATCGTGGAGTTGTGAGGGCGGGGGCCGGGGGGCTCAGGCCTGGGTGTCGATCATGCGCCCGGCGTTGATGCTCGTCGCGGCGTTGTTGCGGTCGGCGGGGTGCGTGTAGAGCGGCAGCGCGCCGGCGGCCCGGGCCGGGGCGGCGCCGTCGAAGGTCACGGGCCCGGGGACCTTGGCCGCGCTGAGCTTGTGCGTCGGCTGGGACTGGGCGCGTGCGAGCGCGGAGATGTCGAGCGTGTCGGCGGGCAGTTGCCGTGCGCCGGGCTGGGTCTGCGTGACGGGTCTGACCGCGAGCGGTCGGGTGCGGGCGTAGGCCTGTGCCGCGGTCGAGAATGGGATCACCCGGTCGGTCATGGTGCAACTCTACCGGGAGATTCGGCGCTGGGGTAGGTCCGGCGTGAGTTATTCGGGGGGCGTTCGCCCCGGGGGTTCGTCAGCCGTTGGCCCAGAGGTTGAGGAAGGCGAGGAAGTCGCGGGTGTCGACGATGCCGTTGCCGTCCATGTCGGCCGAGATGTTGCCCGAGGCCCAGAGGTTGAGGTAGAGCAGGAAGTCCTGGGTGTTGGTCAGGCCGTTGAGGTCGAGGTCGGCCAGGTCGGTCGAGAGCATGCGGACGCGGGTGCCCTCGTAGATGAGGACGGTCTTGTCGCCGGCGGGGGGCGTGGGGAGGCTCTGCGTGGTGAACTGGCCGGAGCGTCCGCCGGTGGCGGTGAGGAAGTCGAAGAAGGTGCCCTCGGCGGGGACATAGGCGTTGATGTACGAGCCGGTGAAGCCGCCGTCGATGGCGATGGTGCCGGTGGCGGTGAGGACGCCGTAGTTGGCGGTCCCTGCGCCCTGGGCGGAGAGGTGGACCACCGAGGTGGCGGCGAGGACGAGGTTGTCGACGATGGCGACCTTGCCGCCGGGGTTGAGGGCGATGGTGCCGTCGTTGGTCCAGGTGGTGCCCGAGCCCTGGGGGTCGATGGTCAGCGTGCCGCCGGTCGCGCCGATGGTGCCGAGGTTGGTGAAGCTGTCGGCGGTGATCTGGATACCGGCGCTGGGGTTGTCGGCGTTGATGGTGCCGAGGTTGAGGACCGCCTGCGTGCCGGTGCCGGTGGAGGTGATGAAGGAGGTGCTGCTGGTGGTGCCGCCGGTGATCTGGGCGTTGGCGGCGATCGTCAGCGTCGAGCCGTCGGCGCCGGAGACGCGGAGGGTGTGGCTCGCGGTGTTGTCGGCGACGAAGTCGATGGTGCCGTTGGCGAAGGTCTGCGTGCCGCCGAAGTCGATGGTGTCGTTGGACTGGATGGACAGGGTGCCGTTGAGCGTGAGGCCGCCGGTGATGGAGAGGAAGCCGTTGGAGCCGGAGCGGGCGAGGTCGCCGGAGATGGTGATGGGGCCGGCGAGGGCGTTGTTGCCGCTGCTCGTGAAGAGCAGCTGCGTGCCGCCGGACATCGTGACCGTGCCGCCGGAGATCGTGCCGCCGTTGAGCGTGAAGGTGCCGGTCTGAGCGCTGAGCGTCATCGTCGCGGCGGTGTTGTTGACGGTGCCGGTGATGTTCACCGTGCCGGCGTTACGGAAGAAGTTGGGCAGGCCCAGGCCGGCGGTGGTGACGGCCCCGCCGATGTTGAGCGTGCCGTT
>JADZER010000048.1 GCA_020850415.1 Phycisphaerales bacterium | reverse complement strand
TCCCGGCTCCCGCCTCGGCCGCTCTGCTGGGCCTCGGCGCGCTGGTCGCCCGTCGTCGTCGCTAATCGCGACAGACGCCTCGCGCGTCAATCCTGACCTCTGGCCGCCCGCGAGAAATCGCGGGCGGTCTGTTTTTGGCTTGCGCCACGGGAGGACCCACCATTGCCCCGCCGCGGCGTCCTCGGGCTGGACGCGGCGTCCGGCGCCGGGGAACCGGCCAACGGCCGATCGCCCGGCGGCCGATCGTCCGCCGTCCGATCGTGCGCAGGGTTGTGCGAGGGCGTCGATTCGTGCCAGAACCTGGGGCGGAGGTGCGAGATCCGCGGGGCAGCGTCGGAGAGCTGGGTGTAGGGCGTGCTCGATGCGGTTGGCGGTTCACTCCACGGTCGAGCCATGAACGAGCCGCGCGCGGGGAACGGGCATGACGCCGGCGCTCGCGTGGAGCACGGCGGCCTGGCCACGGAATCGCTCGCGGACGGGCTGGCATGGGTCAGCCCGGGACCTGGGGGAGTCTCGGTGGTGGTCGGCGGAATCGGGACCGTCGCCAAGGACGGCATGTTGTTCTGATCGTGCGGAGTGCAGCGTGCGCTCCGCCGCGTGTAAAGGGTGCTTGTCACCTGCTGCTGCGTGGACGATCGTCCACGACAATCCAAAGGGAGTCCGCAGATGAAGACTGTTTCCATTCTCGCCATCGCTGGTATCGCCGCCGCCGCCTCGGCCCAGCACGCCCAGTGGTACAACGGCGACCCCGACCTCGTGAACGGCCTCTCGGCTGAGTTCAACACCAGTCCGGTCACCGACGCGTATGTGTTCGATGACTTCGACTGGAACGGCGGCACCATCTTTGACATTGGTGGCAACTTCCTCTCCAGCACCAACATCACCGGCTATGCGTACGAGATCCGCTCGGGCATGAGCAACGGCTTCGGCGGCACCCTGCACGCGTCCGGCGACACCGACGGCGCCTACACCAAGACCCCCAACGGCTTCGACGCCTTCGGCTTCACCGGCTACCACCTGGTCGCCGATGTCCCCGATAGCAACCTCAGCCCCGGCAAGTACTTCCTGGCGCTCTCGGAGAAGGGCGACGGCACCGGCCGCGCGTTCGTGGCGACCACCAGCGGCGCCGGCTCCAACGGCACCCCCGGCGGCAACAACGACAACTCGTTCTTCTACAGCACCTACTTCGGCGTCAGCTACGGCCCCGCCCGTGACCAGTTTGGCACCAACTCGGCCGACTTCAGCTATGGGATCAACCATGTCCCCGCCCCCGCCTCGGCCGCCCTGCTGGGCCTGGGCGCCCTGGTCGCCCGTCGTCGTCGCTGATCGCGACGGCGCCTCGCGCGTCAATCCTGACCTCTGGCCGCCCGCGAGAAATCGCGGGCGGCCTGCCTTTCGGCCGGTCCCAGTTTCGGCCCTGGCGGGGGCGCAGGGCCCGATTCCGGGCGGGCGTTACCAAGGCGTTGCGCAACGGGGGCGGTCTCATCGGTATCTCTGAGCATGGCCGGGCACGCTGCCCGGCCCACGAGGAGCATGCCGATGTCGATATTCCGAGCGGGCCGGGCGTTGCTGGGGGTCGTGGCGGTCGGGGTGGTGGGGGTGCTGGCCCCTGGGGCGGCGGCGCAGGACGGGGACCGCTGGGAGAACCTGGTTATCCCCCAGCACCGGGTGGTCCTGCCGCCGATCCAGGAGAGCTCGGTCCGGATCGAGAGCGTGGAGGTCGCGGTCGCGATCCGCGAGCAGGTGGCGACGACGACGGTGGGGATCGTGCTGCGGAACCCGTCGGGGGTGGCCCAGGAGTCGCAGCTGCTGATGCCCGTGCCGGACGGGGCCGCGGTGCGGCAGTTCCGGCTCGAGGGGCTGCCCGACGAGGGGATCGCGAAGGTGCTGACCCGCGAGGAGGCCCGGCGCATCTACGAGTCGATCGTGCGCCGGACGCGCGACCCGGGGCTGGTCGAGTTCGTGGGGCTGAATCTGATCCGGTCGAGCGTCTTCCCCGTGCCGGCCAACGGCACGCAGCGGATGGAGCTGGTGTACGAGCAGGTGCTTCCGGCGGAGGGGAGCCGGGTGGACTATGTGCTGCCGCGGAGCGAGTCGCTGGAGCGGAGCGGGGTGAAGTGGTCGATGTCGGCGACGATCAAGAGCTCGCGGGCGATCGGTGCGGTGTATTCACCGAGCCACGACCTGGCGACCGAGCGGCTTGCCGACGGGGGCGTGCGGGTGACGGTGCCGGCGAGCTCGGCGAACGACCCGGGTGCGTTCCGGCTGAGCTATGTGATGGCCGCGAGCGACGGGCTGGCGGCGTCGCTGATCGCGTACCCCGACCCGCGGGTCGGTTCCTCGGGCGACGGGGGGTACTTCATGCTGCTGCTGGGCGTGCCGGCCGAGGCCGAGCGTGCGGTGATCAAGCGCGAGGTGACGCTGGTGATCGACCGGTCGGGGTCGATGCGGGGCGAGAAGATCGAGCAGGCCAGGAACGCGGCGCTGCAGATCGTCGGGGCGCTGCACGACGGCGAGTACTTCAACATCATCGACTACTCGGACTCGATCGAGAGCTTCTCCGCGGCGGCGGTCGAGAAGACACCCGAGTCGCTCAAGCAGGCGGAGGCGTACATCCAGGGCCTGGCGCCGGTGGGGGGGACGAACATCCACGACGCGCTGGTGCAGGCTCTGAGCGCCGAGCCGGCGCAGGGGACGCTGCCGATGGTCTTGTTCCTGACCGACGGGCTGCCGACGGTGGGGGTGCGGAGCGAGACCGACATCCGCGAGGCGGCCCGCAAGGCCAACAAGCACGGTCGCCGGATCTTCAGCTTCGGCGTGGGGTTCGATGTGAACTCGCCGCTGCTCTCGGCGCTGGCGACCGGCTCGCGCGGCAGCCCGACCTTCGTGATGCCCGACGAGGACATCGAGGTGAAGGTGGGGCAGGTGTTCAAGCGCTTGCAGGGGCCGGTGCTGGCCGAGCCGGTGCTGAGCTGGTCGGCCAAGGACCCGGGCGTGCTGGCGGTGTCGCCGGTGCGGGAGGTGCTGCCGGGGTCGCTGGGCGATGTGTTCGAGGGCGAGCAGGTGGTGGTGCTGGGGCAGTACCTCACCGCCTCGGCGCTCAAGTTCACGCTGACCGGCAGGGACGCCTCGGGGCGTGAGCGGTCGTTCGACGCGGGCTTCGAGGTTTCGAAGGCGAGCGTGCAGAACAGCTTCGTGCCACGGATCTGGGCGATGCGGAAGATCGGGACGCTGATCGACGAGATCCGGCAGTCCGGGGCGGACGGGGGGGAGCTGAACAAGGAGCTGGTGGACGAGGTGATCCGTCTGTCGACGGAGTTCGGGATCCTGACGGAGTACACGGCGTTTCTGGCGGCGGAGGAGAACGATATGCTGGCCGGCCAGTTCGGCGATGAACGCGAGCGAGGCCTGATGCGATCCATGCCGACGACAGCCGCACGGGATGAGGTCAACCGGCGCGCCGGCGGGGGCCGGAGCGGTGGCGGCGGGGTCTCGCAGGAGGCCAACGCCCAGTCTCAGCGCGAGGCGGACCGGCTGAACAGCGGCAACCTGATGCTCTACGCCGCGGAAGGCGACAAGTCGATGAACGAGACCACCTTTGTCAGCGTCCGCCAGAACGCCGACCAGACGCTCTACCGTCGGGGCACGCGCTGGGTGGACGCGCAGATGCTCGATCAGGCCGAGTCGGAGCCTGAGCGGACGATCGAGTTCGCCAGCGATGAGTACTTCGAGCTGGTCGATCGGTTCGCCCGCGAGAACCGCCAGAGCGTGCTGGCGGCGGGCGGCGATATCTACCTGCTGCTCGACGGCAAGCGCACGCTGATCAAGCAGTCCAGCTAACCCTCTCACCGCCCGCCCCGTCGGAGACGGCGGGGCGGGCTTTACGAGCCCCGAGCGCGAGCTCGGGGTTGGGATTCGCGAGAGGCGGTTGGGAGGTTTGTCCCTGAGCTTGCGCTCAGGGCTCGTTGAGGCGGGCTCCCGCCATGGGTCTCAGGCATTTGTGATCTGACAAGGAACCACACCATGTTGAAGCACACCGCGTTGATCGTCGCCCTGCTGGCCGCCTCGGGTCTCGCGCAGGAGACCGTGCAAAGGCCGGCGGAGGTCCGCCCGCAGACGGTGATCACCGAGCCGGCGTTGATCCTGGAGCAGCCCGCGATTGAGGTCGTGTTCGTGCTGGATACGACCGGGTCGATGGGCGGCCTGATCGAGGGGGCCAAGCAGAAGATCTGGTCGATCGCCAACCAGATCGCGACCGCCAAGCCGCGCCCGGCGATCCGCATGGGCCTGGTCGGGTACCGCGATGTCGGCGACGACTATGTCACCGTCTCGACGGTGCTGACCGAGGACCTCGACCAGGTGTACAGCGACCTGATGGGCTACACCGCCAACGGCGGCGGGGACGGCCCGGAGAGCGTGAACCAGGCCCTGCACGAGGCGGTGACGGCGATCGCGTGGTCGCCGCGGGCGCCGGAGGACCGGACGCTGCGGCTGATCTACCTGGTGGGCGACGCCCCGCCGCACATGGACTACGAGCAGGATGTAAAGTACCAGGCGTCGTGCGAGGAGGCGGTGCGGCGGGGGATCATCGTGAACACGATCCAGTGCGGGCAGATGGCCGAGACGACGCCGATCTGGCAGGAGATCGCGAGGCTGTCGGAGGGGGAGTACTTCGCGATCGAGCAGTCGGGCGGGGTGGTGGCGATCGAGACGCCGTACGACGCGGAGCTGGCCGGGCTCTCCGCGGGGCTATCGGGCACGCTGCTCGGGTATGGCGATGCGGCGGCCCAGGCGGAGCTCGCGGACAAGCGCGAGGCCGGGCGCGGGTTGGCGGCGGAGGCCTCCGCCCCGGCGGGCGCGGAGCGGGCGCTGTACCTGGCCCGGGACGAGGGGGGCAAGACGCTGGGCGGGCGCCAGGAGCTGGTCCAGGACATCGCCGACGGCAAGGTGGAGCTCGACGAGCTGTCGGAGGAGGAGCTGCCGCCCGAGCTGCAGGCCCTGCCGGCCGGGGAGCGTCGGGCGTTTGTGGAGAAGAAGGGCGCGGAGCGCAGGGAGCTGCAGGCCAAGATCAGCGGGCTCGCGGAGAAGCGGGCGGAGTATCTGCGGGCGGAGATGGAGCGGTTGGGGTCGGGCGAGCGCGACGCGTTCGACCAGAAGGTCATAGAGTCGCTGCGAGCGCAGGCGGCGCGGGCGGGGATCCGCTACGACTGACCCGCCGGATCGCCCGCCACGCCGGCGCGGGGTTGCGCCGGCGCCCGAGACACCAGGAACAAGGAACACGCCATGTCGAGTTTCATCCGGGCCGCCCTGCTCGTCGCCGGGCTTGCCGTCTCCGTCCACGCCCAGGACACCGCGCTGACGATCTACTCGTCGGCGGCGCCCGGGGCGATCCCGCCGGAGGTCTACCGGCCCTCGGCCAACCCCAACCCGTACGGGTACAACGCCTACCAGCCGGTGCAGGAGCTGGGGTACGCGGTGGTGCGCCAGGAGCGGGAGATCGCGATCGGGGCGGGGCGGTCGAGGGTCCGGTTTACCGATGTCGCGTCGCAGATCGACCCGACGACGGTGCGGTTCGAGTCGCTGACCGACCCCGAGGGGACGCGCGTGCTCGAGCAGAGCTACGAGTTCGACCTTGTGTCCAACCAGAAGCTGCTCGAGCGGTTCATCGACAAGTCTGTCACCATCAACCAGCTCGCGGGCGACTCGCTGGAGTCGTACACCGGCACGCTGCTGTCGGCCTCCGGCGGCATCATCCTGCGTCTGGCCGACGGCGGGCTCAAGACCTTCAACGGGTACTACTCGATCGACTTCCCCGCGTTGCCCGAGGGGCTGATCACCCGGCCGACGCTGGTGTGGGATGTGCTGAGCCCGCGGGCCGGGGAGCAGCGGGCGAGGGTGTCGTACCAGACCTCCGGCATCACCTGGTGGGCCGACTACAACTTGGTCTTCACCCCCGGCGAGGACGCCAACTCGGGGCTGCTGGATGTCGGGGCGTGGGTCAGCATCCTCAACCAGTCGGGCGCGGGCTACGACGAGGCGAAGCTCAAGCTCGTGGCGGGCGATGTCCACCGCGCGCCGCAGCCCCAGGGCGGCGGGCAGATGTTCATGCGGCGCGAGATGGCGGCCGACGAGGCCGGGGTGGGGGGGTTCGAGCAGAAGGCGTTCTTCGAGTACCACCTCTACACGCTCGGGCGCCCGGCCACGCTGCCGGACAACTCGACCAAGCAGATCGAGCTGTTCGAGGGGGCCTCGGGCGTCCCGGCGGAGAAGGTGCTGGTCTATTACGGGCTGCAGTGGCCGTACCAGGGCTGGTGGCCCTCCCCCGCGACCGACCGCGACCTGGGTCTGCAGTCGGGCACGGAGGTCGATGTCTACCTGCGGTTCAAGAACGAGGAGGGCGCCGGGCTGGGCATCCCGCTGCCGCGGGGACGCGTCCGGGTCAGCCAGGTGGACACGGCCGACGGGTCGATGGAGTTTATCGGCGAGGACGCGATCGACCACACGCCCAAGGACGAGACGGTGCTGATCAAGATGGGCGAGGCGTTCGATGTGGTGGGCGAGCGACGGCAGGTGGAGTTCGCGGTTGACAACGCCCGGGACACGATCGATGAGACCATCGAGATCAAGCTGCGCAACCACAAGGACCAGGCGGTCACGGTGATCGTCAAGGAAAGCCTCTACCGGTGGAGCAACTGGAAGCTGACGGTCCAGAGCCACGACTCGGAGAAGCAGGACGCCCGCACGATCCACTTCCCGGTCACGATCGAGCCGGGCGGGGAGGTCGTGCTGACCTACTCGGTGCACTACTGGTGGTAGGCGCCCGGGGGCGTCGCCTCGGACGAACGGTACACTGAGGTGACGACCGCCGGGCCCGTCGGCGCCGGCGGGGACCGGTTCCTCGTTGAGGCCTCCCATGCCCCTCGCCCGCGTGCTTGTTGTTGAGGATGACTCGGCCATCCGCCGGGGGGTGCGGGATGCGCTGGAGTTCTCCGGCTACACGGTGCTCGAGGCCGCCGACGGCAAGGAGGGCTTCGAGGTCGCCAGCAGCGCGGACATCGACATCGTGCTGCTGGACATCTACATGCCCAAGCGGGACGGGCTGAGCGTGCTGGCGGAGCTTCGCCGGGTGCGTCCGGCGCTGCCGGTGATCTTCCTGACCGCCAAGGGCGAGGCCGAGGATCGGGTGAAGGGGCTGCGGCTGGGGGCCGACGACTATGTGGTCAAGCCGTTCAACGCGGGGGAACTGCTGGCGCGGGTCGAGGCGGTGCTGCGGCGTTCGGCGGAGCGGCCCAAGCCCGTGCACCGGCTCGAGCTCGACGGGCGGGTCGTGGACTTCGAGCGTCGCGAGGTGGCGTTTGCCGACGGGCGGCGGGTGGTGCTGGCCCAGCGCGAGGCCGAGCTGCTGGAGTACCTGGCCGCCAACCAGGGCCGGGCGATCTCGCGGGACGAGCTGCTCAAGCGGGTGTGGGGTGTCGATCCGCGCGGGGTGCAGACCCGTACCGTCGATATGGCGATCGCGAGGCTCCGCGAGCAACTCGGGGACGACTCGGCCAAGCCGACGGTGATCGTCACCGTGCGCGGCAAGGGGTACATGCTCGGCGGGGACGGCGGGGACGGCGGGGAGGGTGTCCCATGAGGACGGCCCGCCGGCTGACCTGGCTGATCTACGCGGTGTGCGTGCTGCTGGTCGTGGACGGGCTGGCGTGGGTGACCTGGCAGATGCTGAGCCTGGAGCAGCGCGAGCAGGCCGCCCAGCAGGACGCCCGCCAGCAGGAGGCGGTCCGCCTGGCGCTGTGGCGGATGGACGGGCTGCTGAGCCCGGTGATCGCGACCGAGGCGGCGCGGCCGTACTTCCATTACCGGTCGTTCTATCCCGCCGAGCGGGCATACACGCGGATGTGGGACGAGCTCCATCCGGGCGAGGTGCTGGTGCCCTCGCCGCTCCTGGCCGGTCCCGGTGAGTACATCCGCCTGCACTTTGAGAGCACGCCCTCGGGGTGGCTGACCTCGCCCGAGGCGCCGGACCCCGAGTTCCGCGACCGGGCGGAGAGCTCGGCGATGTCGCTGCCGGATGTGCTCGAGGTGGAGCAGGCGCTCAACGAGCTGACGGCGATCCTGCGGGGGGCGGCCGCGGGGGCGCAGAACGCGACCCTCGACGCCGCGAGGGAGGACAAGCGGCCGGACGCGGACGCGGCGCTTGCGCCCGCGCGATCGCCGCCCGACCTCCAGCTCGCCGAGGCGCAGCAGGAGCTCTACGCCTTCGCCAAGGAGGAGCGAGAGAAAGCGACCGACGAGCTGCTCAGCCCGGAGGCCGAATCAGCCGAGCCGGAGGAGGATGCCGGTCAGGAGCGTTCGATCAGCGAGCTGCAGGCGCGCCAGCGGAACGCCTACACGGCCCGTGAGTTTGCGGACAGCGCGTCGCGCGCCCAGCAGAGCAAGGGGGGCCAGGAGTCGGACCGGGCGCCGGCCGCCCTCGGCGGCGGGAGCCCCGGGCCGGTGGACCGGATCGGCGACGCCGTCTCGGTCCAGACCGGCCGGTTCGCGCCGGTCTGGCGCCGGAACCCGTCCTCGGGGGATCCCGAGCTGCTGTTCGTGCGTGCGGTCACCGTGGGCGGGCGGGAGAGCACGCAGGGGTTCTGGATCGACTGGCCGGCGCTCCGGTCGGCGATGCTCGCGGCGGTCGCCGATCTGCTGCCCAACGCCGACCTGGTGCCGCTTGTGCGGGGCGAGGCGTCCCCCGTCGCGGTTGACGCGGCCACGCACGCCGGGAGCCTGCTCGCGGGGGTGCCCGCGGTGCTCGTGCCCGAGGACATGCAGGGCGCGGGCCTCCGCGGGATGACGCCGACGCGCACGGTGCTGGTCGTCGCGTGGGTGGCGGTGCTGGCGGCGGTGGTGGCGATCGCGGCGGTTCTGCGGGCGGCGTTGGCGCTCTCGGAGCGGCGGGGGCGGTTCGTGTCGGCGGTGACGCACGAGCTCCGCACGCCGCTGACGACCTTCTGTCTCTACTCGCAGATGCTCGACGATGGGATGGTGCGGGAGGAGTCGCGCCGTGCGGAGTACCTTGGCACGCTGCGTCGTGAGTCCGAGCGGCTGGCGACGATCGTGGAGAATGTGCTGGCGTTCGCGAGGATCGGGGCCAAGGCGGCGCCCGCGTCGGCGCACGGGGTGCGCGAGCTGCTCGACCAGATCACCCCGTCGCTCGCCGAGGCCGCGACCCAGGCGGGGATGACGCTCGGGGTGGACGCGGAGGGCGTCGATCTGTTGCGCGTGGGAAGCGATCGCAGCTCACTGGAGCGGATCCTGGGCAACCTGGTGGACAACGCGTGCAAGTACGCCCGCGACGCGGAGGATCAGCGGATCGTGCTCCGCGTTCGGGGCCTGGGGCGGGGCGTGGAGTTCCGCGTGCGGGACTTCGGGCCCGGGATCCCGGGGCGCGAGCGGCGCCGGGTGTTCAGCCCGTTCATCCGCGCGCGCACGCACGGGGCGGACGGGTCGTCGGGCCTGGGCCTCGGGTTGGCCCTGGCCCGCAGCGTGGCCCGGTCACTGGGGGGAGACCTCCGGCTGGGCAAGGCCACCGGGCCGGGGGCGGAGTTCGTCCTGTGGCTGCCGGCCGGCCAGGGATAAGTCGGCCCGCCGCGCCCTTCATTCTGGTGATGGTCAGCGCTATACTGTCGCCCACCTCACGGGGCAGCCCCCGGAGTGCGGACAATCAGGGCCTATAGCTCAGCTGGCTAGAGCGCGCCCCTGATAAGGGCGAGGTCACAGGTTCGAGTCCTGTTAGGCCCATATTCACAGGCCGGGTCGCTACGCGGTCCGGCCTTGTTCATGCGCGGGCCTCTCGCCCGGGGCTGGTCCGGCCCATCAATGCGGGCGGCCGGTCTCCGTAGAATCTCGGGCTGAGCACACTTTGCGGGAGCGTCATGGCCGATAAGAGGACATTCATGGACGATTTCAAGCGGTTCTTCGGCCGGGGGCTGGGCATCCTGCTGCCCTCGGTGCTGACGCTGTGGATTCTGTACCAGCTGCTGATGTTCCTGAATAACAACATCGGGGAGCCGATCAACCGTGGCGTCCGGATCGCGGTGAGCGAGATCGCCCCCAGGCTGATGGAGGAAGACAAGCTCCCCGGGTGGTCTCGGGTTGTGCCGGCGGAGATCGCGCAGGCCCGCGCCGACAAGCGGTTCGACGGCGTTTCGGAGATGACGGACGACGGGATCCGGGATCTCCTCCGCCGGGAGAAGCTCCGGAAGGCCTGGCGCGAGCACTGGTACCTGCGGGCTACCGGTCTGGTCATCGCGATCGTGGTCATCTACTTCGTGGGGCGGTTCCTGGGCGGCTACCTGGGGCGCCAGGTGTACGACCGGCTGGAGGCGTTGCTGGCCCGGGTGCCGGGGTTCAAGCAGATCTACCCGCATGTGAAGCAGGTTGTCCAGATGGTGCTGGGCGACCGCCCCATCGCGTTCAACCGGGTGGTGATGGTCCAGTACCCCCGGATCGGTATCTGGACCATCGGCCTGGTGACCGGGCCGGCGCTCAAGAGGATGACCCAGGAGAGCGGGGAGGATGTGGTGACCGTGTTCATCCCGACGAGCCCGACCCCATTCACGGGCTTTGCGATCAATGTCCGGTCGTCTGAGGTGATCGATCTGCCAATGACCGTCGAGGAGTCGATCCGCTTCATCGTGACGGGCGGCGTGCTGGTGCCCGAGCACCTGGCCAACCCGGCGGCCCCACGCCCGGCGGCGCCGGCGACCCCGGTCATCTCGGCCCCACCCGAGGGGCCCGCGAGCGGGGGGCCCGACGGGTCCGGCGGCGTATGATCCGCCCTCCACGCCCCCGCCGGCGGGGGTTCACCGATGGGAATGACAGGGAGACCTGCATGCGGATCGATGTGATCGGACGGAACCTGGAGATCACCACCGCCATCCGGCAGTACGCGGAGAGCAAGGCCGAGAAGCTGCCCAAGTATTTCGACGCCGTGCAGCAGACGACGGTGACCATCTCGAAGGAAGACCACCAGACGCACGGGGACTTCGGGGTGGACTTCGTGATCGATGTCGAGCGGCACGCGAGCTTCGTCGCCAAGGCGACCGACCCGGACCTTTACGCCGCGATCGACCAGGCGATCGCGAAGGCCCAGCGTCAGCTGCACGACTTCAAGGAGAAGTCCAAGCAGGGCAACCGGTAAGGGGAAGTCCGCACCGAAAGCTCGGGCGCGGCGCGCCCCGGAGTGAACCAGACGCCATGAAGCTCAGCTCGCTAGTCAAAGATGGGGCGATTGTGTCGCAGCTTGCCGCCAAGGAACGCGACGCCGTCATCGCCGAGTTGATCGACGCTCTGATCGCCGCCGGCGCCGCCGAGGCGTCGCTCCGCGGCGACCTGATCCGCAGCGTGCTCGACCGCGAGCGCAAGGGCTCGACAGGGTTCGGCAAGGGCGTGGCGGTGCCGCATGTCAAGCACGCCGCGATCAAGGAGATGGCCGCGGCGGTGGGGCTGAGCTCGGGCGGCGTGGACTTCAACGCGCTGGACAAGCAGCCGGTCTACAGCGTTTTCCTGCTGCTGAGCCCGGAGAACAAGCCCGAGGACCACCTCCACGCGATGGAGGTGATCTTCAAGAACCTGAGCAAGGACACCTTCCGGCGGTTCCTCCGCCAGGCCGGCTCCTCCGAGGAGGTCCGTGTCCTGCTGCAGGAAGCGGACGACCAGCAGATTTCCTGACGAAGCGCCCGCTGCCCTCCCGGCCGCAATCGGGGGTCGTGGCGGGCCCCGCCGGGCCGCCGGGCCCGGCCCCCGGAGCGTGAGCTGTGGCCCGACGGACGATCAAGGCGACCATCGTGAACCGGCTGGGCCTGCACGCCCGCCCGGCGATGTCGTTCGTTGACGCCGCGTGCGCGTACGCGAGCAGCGTCACCGTCCGGAAGGGGGAGACCGAGGTCGACGGCAAGTCCATCATGGAGATGATGATGCTCGCCGCCACGCAGGGATCGACGCTCGAGATCACGGCCGAGGGGGAGGACGCCGACGCGGCGTGCGACGCGCTGGCCCGGCTCGTGGCCGACGGTTTCGGGGAGGAGTAGGGCGGGGACCGGGCGGGCGCGTCACGGCCCGCGGGATCGTTACAACCCCACCGTCTTGCCCGTCTTCCGCGCCCTCCTGGCTGGCGGAGCGGGCTATCGGT
This sequence comes from Phycisphaerales bacterium, assembly GCA_020850415.1. Lineage (GTDB taxonomy): Bacteria > Planctomycetota > Phycisphaerae > Phycisphaerales > UBA1924 > PNC22. Next base: position 99,548 of record JADZER010000048.1, on the reverse strand, counting down.
TTGGATAGTGTGGCTGTGGGAGGGGTTGGTACCCCGGGGCGGGGTGCTGACGCCCGGCGGATGCGCCGTGCAAGGAGGACCGCCCGATGCAGCACGATCATCACCCACTCGCCAAACCCCTCTGCCTCCTCGTGGTCGGCGGACTGGCCCTGCCGGCGCTGGCCCAGGGCGGGGATGAGTTCGGCGACCTGCCCGCCTCGATCTCGCTCAAGGGCACCGTCCGGGACTTCCTCGCCCGCAGCCAGACCGGCGGCCACACGGACTTCGAGTGGCAGCCCAAGGACATGTACGGCAAGGGGTCGTACGGTCACTACATCGACATGGTCGCCGACGACCTCGACGAGGACGGGAAGCCCGTCTTCGCCGGGCCCGGGCGGAAGGCGACCAGCCAGTGGCGGGACTCGGCCGGGAACGAGATCATGCCGCCGCGGAGCTACATCGCCGAACAGGCCGGGGATACCGCCGGCTCGGCGCAGAGCGAGGGCACCAGCTCGCACGACGCGTCCAGCTTTGCCCAGTGGTACCGGGACATCCCCGGGATCAATGTGAGCCAGCCGCTCTCGATCGCTCTCCACCGCGAGGAGGGTTCGAACAAGTATGTGTTCGACGACAAGCTCGACCCCGATTTCCAGTCCAAGGGCGGCTTCTTCCCCATCAACGGCGAGCTGTTCGGCAACTACCTGAGCACCGGCAAGAACTTCCACTTCACCTACGAGCTCGCCACCGAGTTCACCTACGAGGCCGGCGGGGGCCAGGAGTTCCGCTTCATCGGCGACGACGATGTCTGGGTGTTCGTCGACGGGAAGCTGGTGATCGACATGGGCGGCGTGCACAGCGCGATCGACCAGACCATCGATCTCGACCGTCTGACCTGGCTCGAGGACGGGGAGTCGTACAGCCTGCACTTCTTCTTCGCCGAACGCCACACCACGCAGTCCAACTTCCGCATCGAGACGACGATGGTGCTCCGTGATGTGCATGTCCCGACCGTCAGCGCCCTCTACGACTGAGTCAACGGCCGGCCAGGGACAGACCACCGACCCCACCCCACGCCCGTCTGCGTAGTCGCAGCGGGCGGCTTTCTTATCGGCGCCACCCGCGCTGGTACTCGTACCGCTCCTCGGTCCGGTAGTAGAGGTAGCTCTCGGCCTGGCGCGGCGTGCGCACGAACACCGGCCTGCGGACGCTCGGGCGCTCCGGCTCCGGCCACGCGCCCGTGGCGAGCACCGGGCCGAACGAGCGGGGGTTGAGCTGGCCGTCGTTGCGCTGGGCGGGCCAGCCGGTCTGGCCCCGGTCGGCGCCGAGCTCGGCGACTCGGGCGCCCGGCAGCACGGCCTCCCAAGTGCCGCCCGCCGCGGGGACCACGCGGGCGGCACGCGGCCCCTCGCAGCCCGCGAGCAGGGCCGCCAGGCACGCACACACCAGGAACTCGGACGCACGCATCGCCATCGCTCTCCCAGAGTACAACACCCGGGCCATTCCCCCAAGGCCCCCGCACGCTCTGACGCGCAAGATCGGCCTGTGGTTCCCAGCCCACATGTTCACCCGACGCCACAGGATTGACGCCTTCTTGCACGCTCGACTTGGCGATGCCCAGAACACGAGCCGATAAGATCGGGTAGTACCGGTCGGCACAGCGCCGACGGGTTATCCGCGGCCGGGGGCCGGGAGGGTCTGGCATGAAGGGTGTGATCCTGGCGGGCGGGCTCGGCACGAGGCTCCGTCCGCTCACGAGTGTGACGAACAAACACCTGCTCCCGGTGTATGACAAGCCGATGATCTACTACCCGATCGAGTGCCTGCTCAACGCGGGGATCAGCGACATCCTGATCGTCACCGGGGGCGAGCACGCGGGCGACTTCCTCAAGCTGCTCAAGAACGGCAAGGACTTGGGCGTGCGTCATCTAGCGTACGCGTACCAGGAGGGCGAGGGGGGCATCGCCGACGCGCTGAAGCTCGCCGAGGATTTCGCCGACGGCGAGAAGATCTGCGTCGTGCTGGGCGACAACATCGTCGAGAGGAACATCCGCAGGGCCGCCGGAGACTTTTTCACCCAGCGTTCCGGCGCCAAGATCCTGCTCAAGGAGGTGCCGGACCCGCAGCGTTTCGGCGTGGTGCGGTTCGAGGGGGATGGCGAGCACAAGCGCGTGGCGGAGATCATCGAGAAGCCCGCCAGCCCGCCGAGCAACTGCGCGGTGATCGGCATCTACTTCTACGACGCGGATGTCTTCAAGGTATGCCAGAGCCTCAAACCCAGCGGGCGCGGCGAGCTGGAGATCACCGATGTCAACAACTACTACCTCCAGCGCGGCGACCTGACCCACGAGATCATCGACGGCTGGTGGACCGACGCCGGCACCTTCGAGAGCCTCTACCGCGCGACCGACCTGGTCGCCAGGGGCGGGGCCAACCACGCGGACCAGCCGGTGAAGCGTGAGGCTGCGGCGGCGCATTGACGGAGTCAGGTGGTTGACCGCGAAGACCGCGAAGACCACGAAGAGGGATAGGGATCCCGAGCTGCCGTTATCCGATCGCGTTTCTTCGTGCTCTTCGCGCTCTTCGCGTTCCAGTGCTTTGGAGACCTGGTCATGGCGGTGCAGACGATCGCGAGATTCGATGGGTCGCTGGCGGACGCTTTCGCGCGGGCGAAGGAGGTCACCGAGCCGGTCTTCGTCCCCGCCCAGTTCTTCGCCGACGACCGCGGCTGGTCGCTGATGAACCAGATGCAGGGCGTCCTCCGGCCCGAGGGCCAGATCAACTACTCGACGCAGTACCCCGGCGTTATCAAGGCCTGGCACCGGCATGCCAGGCAGACCGACTTCTGGATGTGCCTCTCCGGCCACCTCAAGGTCGGCGTGCATGACCAGGCGAAGGGCAGGAGCTGGATGGCGGTGATCGGCGAGAAGCGGCCGGGCACGGTGATCATCCCGCCGCCGCTGTGGCACGGGGCCGCGACGGTGGGGCCGACGCCGGCGGGGCTGCTGTACTATGTCACCCACGCGTACGACCCGGCGGCCCCCGACGAGGAGCGTTGTGGGCACGACGCGTTCGCCGGGTTCCCGTGGGAGGTTGAGCACAAGTAACCGGCCTCGGATGAACACGGACGAACGCGGATCCGATGCAGTACGGCGAAGACTGCTCTGCTCGTACGACTCACCTGATTCCGGATTGATCCGCGCACATCCGCGTTCATCCGCGGCGAGAGTCGAGACCCCCATGCCCTTCGACCGCACTCTCATCCTCGGCTCCGGCGGGATGCTCGGCAGATCCTGGGCCGGGCTGCTCACCGCCCACGGCCTGCCCTTCGAAGCCCTGGACCTCGGGCGGCTCAACCTCGAGGACACCGACGCGGTCCGGCGGTTTGATGTCTCCGGCTACTCCCTCCTCCTCAATTGCGCCGCCTGGACCGCGGTCGATGACGCGGAGACCAGCTACGAGCGCTGCCACGCGGTCAACGCGACGGCGGTGGGGGAGTTGGCCCGCAAGTGCGCCGATTCCGGCGTGCGGTTCGTGACCTACTCGACCGACTATGTTTTCCACGGTGACGCGGCCGAGCCGTACCGGACCACCGGGTCCCACGACCCCGTCAACGCGTATGGCCGGTCCAAGGCCGCGGGTGAGGCGATGCTCCGCGGGCTCGACAGCGACTGGCTCTGCATCCGCACGAGCTGGGTCTACGCCCCGTGGGGGAAGAACTTCGTGCGGACGATCGCCGGCGCGGCCCGCACCCGCCCCGAGCTGCGCGTCGTGGATGACCAGCGGGGCCGCCCGACCTCGGCCGAGGGGCTCGCCCGCACCAGCCTGGGCCTGATCATGGCCGGCGCCCGGGGCTTCGCCCACGCGACCGACGGCGGCGAGTGCTCGTGGTTCGACTTCGCCCGCGAGATCGTCCGGCTGACGGGAGCCCCGGCGGTGGTCCACCCCTGCACCTCCGATGCCTACCCTCGCCCGGCCAAACGCCCGGCGTACAGCGTGCTCGATCTCTCCGAGACCGAACGGCTGATCGGGCCGATGACCCCCTGGCAGGCCGCGCTGGCGGATGTTGTGCGCCGGCTGGCGCCGGACTGAAGATGGAGCGGGACGGGGCTCGGATGGGCCGGGCCCCCGCGGTGCGCAAGGAGAAGGGATCCGCGATGACAACACTCCTCGTCACGGGCGGCGCCGGGTTTATCGGGGCCAACTTCGTCCGGTTCGTGCTCCGCCACAGACCGGGCTACCGGGTCCTCAATGTGGACTCGCTGACCTACTCGGGCAATCTCGAGAACCTCACGGATATCGAGGGAGACCCTCGGTACCGGTTTGTGAAGGCCGACATCCGCGACGCGGGCGCGATGGCGACGCTCATGGAGGAGGCCGACGCGGTCGTCCACATGGCGGCCGAGAGCCATGTCGACCGCTCGATCATGGACTCCACGCCGTTCGTCCAGACGAATATCGCCGGCACGCAGGTGCTGCTCGACGCGGTCCGGAAATCCAGCCGGGCGGGGAGATTCCTGTATGTCTCGACCGACGAGGTGTACGGCTCGCTGCCGCTGGAGGACAAGACCGCCCGGTTCACCGAGGAGACCCCGCTGGCCCCCAACAGCCCGTACGCCGCCAGCAAGACCGGCGGCGACCTGCTGGCCCGGGCGTACCACCACACCTTCGGCATGGACATCGTGACCACGCGGTGCAGCAACAACTTCGGACCCTACCAGTTCCCGGAAAAGGTCATCCCGCTGTTCGTGACCAACCTGATCGAGGGCCGGAAGGTGCCGCTCTACGGCGACGGGCTCAATGTCCGCGACTGGCTGCATGTGGACGATCACTGCGAGGCCATCTTGGCTGTGCTGGAACGGGGGAGAGCGGGGGAGGTTTACAATGTCGGCGGGAACAACGAGCGGAACAACCTCGAACTGACCCACGCGATTCTCGGGCTTATGGGGCGCGGCGGGGAGATGATCGAGTATGTGACGGACCGGCCGGGGCATGACCGGCGCTACGCGATCGACGCGTCGAAGATCGCCGGCGAGCTCGGCTGGCGCCCGACCCGTTCGGCCTGGCCCGACGCCCTGCGAGACACCGTGGAGTGGTACAAGGCCAACGCCGCGTGGTGGGGACGGGTCCGCACCGGGGAGTACCGGCGGTACTACGAGCGGCAGTACGGTCCCGGATAACCACGGCGGCCCCGAGAGGGCATGAGACCGGAGCGCATGAGAAAGGGGAGCAGCCTCGGCTGCCCCCCTTTTCGCGTTGGTCGGCTGGTTGGAGGCTCAGGCCTGACGGCGGCGGCGGATGGCGATCCCGCCGAGGCCGAGGCCCGCCATGGCGGCGGCGCCGGGCAGCGGGACCATCCGCATGCCGAGCTGGTCCTGGTACTGCTGGTTGGTGTAGGCGATCACGGTCGGGGCCGCGTTGCCCTGGAGGTTGTTGGCGAAACTGGCGAAGGTGTTGAACCAGTAGTCCGAGATGCCGCTGATCTTGACCTTGCCCGAGTTGAGGTTGGTGCCGCTGGAGAAGTCGTAAACGATCTCCCAGATGATCGCCTGGAAGGCCTTGGCCTTCTTGTCGGAGTTGACATCCAGCCCGCCGTTGGTGGCGTTGAAGAGGCGGTAGATGGCCTCGGCCTTGTCCTGGCCCATGGGGCCGCTGTTGGGTGCGTTGGCGACATCGACGATGTCGTAGACGCCGGAGTGCGCCCACTGGGTGAGCTCGGTGCAGTAGGTCTTGCTGGCCTCACCGTCGATGGTGTGGCTGAGCTGACCGGCCCAGACGCTCTTGTTATGGGATCCGTCGGCGAAGCTGAGGCCGCCGGACAGGTTGATGCTGACGGTGCCACCGAGGTTGCCGCTGACGCCGTCGAAGGTGATGTTGACCGAATCGGCGCTGGCCCCGGCCGCAAGGCTGGCGACGGCGAGCAGGCAGGCTGCACGAATACCCTGGCTCATGGTGTGTTTCCTCTCTCTCCCTTGTTCCTGATTCCGCGAGGGAGTCCCCGCGGGTCGGGCAAGTATGCCCCGCTCGGGGCGGCGAGCCAAGCTCCGCGCCCTCAGAATGCACCAAATTCCCGTTCTCGGTCGCGTCATTATGTCTGATAATCTGACACGCCGCGCCGGGCGTTCTTTGATGTGCTGATATGCAAAGAAACAACCGGGTCGCCATGGGGCGACCCGGTTGATGTTGCTCGATGAGATATCGGCTCAGCGTCCCGCGATCAGGCGCGACGGCGGCGGCCGATGCTCAGGCCACCGAGCCCGACCATCGCCATCGCGGCGGTGCTGGGCAGGGGGATCATGGTGAGCTGGTCCTGCTTGCCGTAGCGGTCGTCGCCGGCGTGGCCGACCGCCCAGACATTCATGACACGCACGCCGTGCAGACCGGACTGCGCACCGTTGGCGTCCGCGGCGGAGGTGAGCAGGTCGAACCTGGCGTTCGAGTACAGCGTGCCCGCGCCCCAGTCATCGCCGTCCGGATAGGCGAAGCGGTCCCAGATGTAGCGCTGGAACAGCGTGTAGGTCTCGCGGTCGGTGTAGCCCGCGAAGGTCCCGTCGAGGGCGCGGATCGCGGAGGCGCCGCCGGCCAGGAACGCGCTGTAGATGTACGCGACGCGCCGGCCCTCGGTGGAGTTCAGCGTGCGGGGACCCGCGCCGCCGTTGTTCTTCACCTCGCCCGACACGGTGTACTCGTACTCGGTGTTGTAGCCCAGGTGCTCCTCGAGCTCCAGGCAGAACGAGATGTAGTCGCCCACGGGGCTGTTGTACCCGTTGGACGCCAGATCCGTAACGAACCCGTCGGAGCTGCTGCTCCCGAAGGTGTCATAGAACTGAACCCTGTTCGCGGCATTTGCCGCACCCGCCACCGCGGCAAGTGCAAGCACCGCACACATCTGCTTCTTCATTTGACCTCGCCTCCCAGTTTGAAACGATTTCTCTCTACCAGTTTGCTTGAACGAGATTCCCCATCTTCCCAAATGGGGGTTACCCCGTACGCTGCACATAGTTTCTCACCGAAAACCCCTAGAGTCAAGAGACCGTCGGTGATTCCCGCCAGAATCGCGGTTACTGAACCGTCCACTAATCCGCGATCGATATCGCCAAGCCCCGCTGCGCTGCTGCGAACGCCAGCAGAACGATGCCCATCTGCGAGCGCCTCCGGGGGGCATGGCGCAAATCATGCGCCGTTCTCGCCCGTGCGGTTGCGATGACTACCTCCGGCGCCCACGCCCCGCCAGACCCAGGAGGCCCAGGCCGGCGAGCCCGGCCGAGGAGGGGAGCGGGACCATGGTCAGAAGGTCCTGGCGAGCGCCGGACTGACCGTCCGCGTCGACCCAGACATTCATGACGCGGACATTGCGGAGCGAGTCCCACTGGCCCATCGCGGCCGAGAACAGCAGGTCGATCTTGCCCTGGGTGAAGTACCCCGAGGTGTGGCCGCCGTAGAGCTTGTTCCAGATCGTCCGCTGGGTGAGCTCGCGTGCCTGCGAATCGGACATGCTGTCGAGCCCGGAGAGCCCCTCGATAGCGGAGGTCGAGCCGCTGCGGAACTGGCTATAGAGGAAGGCGATCGCGTGGCCGGTCGCGGTATCCAGGCTCAGCGGGCCGTCGCCGCCGCGGTTCATCACCGAGGTGGAGAGCCCGTACTCGAAGATCGTGCCCATCGCGATGGGCTCCTGGATCTCCAGGCAGAAGCTGGTGTACTCGTACGACCCATCGGCGCCGAGATCGACCAGGAAGCCGTCGTTGGCGTTCCAGTTGCCCTCGGTGTCTGCGAAGCGGACGGTGGGGGCCGCGGTCACTGCGGCCGCGAACAGTCCCACGCCGAGGGCGCCCATAGCGGTGTTCTTTGTGGACAACATCTCTCACCTCTCCCTGATGCCGGAGCGGCCCCATGGCAAACAGCGGCCGTGGGTTTTGCGAGTCGCTCGTTCGGCAGGTGAAGTATAGCCGTCGCAACCCAATGGCCAAGCCCAACTTACGCGATTACTGATGAAAACCAGTGGGCGAGACCGATAGCGCGGATTTCATCTGGTCCGATAACCGCGGATCTCGGTCTGAGACCCGGCACCGTGACCCCGTCAGCCCCGTCGGAGGGAGATCTCGCCACGGGTCCACCGGGGACGGCGGCCGCTCAGTCCAGCTCGGCCCGGAGCTTCCCAACTCGCTCGGCCAGGTCCGCGGGGAGCGCGGAGCTCACCTGGTTCAGGGCCTCCCGGGCTTCCACCGGGCGGCCGAGCCGGGCGAGGCACTCGGCCCGACCGACCAGGGCGTGGGGGTAGTCCGGCAGGGACTGGAGCGCGTCGGTGTACGCCCGCAGGGCGTCCTCAGGCTTCCCGGTCGCGGCGAGGGCCGAGCCCAGGGTGTCGAGGTAGGCGGCGAGCGGCTCGCCGGCGATGCCTGCGGCCCGGGCGCTCTCGACGGCGTGCTCGGCCAATTCCGCCGCCTCGGCGGGGCTGTCCCCGCGCTGCAACAGGAGATAGGCGAGGTTGTTGCAGGCGTCCGGGTGGTCGGAGTCAAGCTGGAGAGCCGCGCGGTACGCGTCGATCGCCTCATTCTGCCGGCCGAGCTGTTCCAGGCACGCGGCTCGGCACCGGGCGAGGACTGCACTGATCCGTGTATCCGTTGCGTCGGCTTCAGTGGCGGCCAGCGCCCTTTCCCAGGACTGTCGGTTGTTGGTCAAGCTCGCGTGGTTGTACCACGCCAGTGCGGAGGACAGCCCTCCGCGCTCGTCTCCCGGGTCGAGCTTGCTCGATGCCTCCGACAGCCACCGCTCCCGGGTGGTGGGGTCGGCGATCAGGCCCGCGAATTCGAACGCGGCGTGTTTGTGCTCGGGGCGCGTCGGGCTCTGGCCCCACCACATGTCCCTTGCGGCGTCGAGTTCGCCGGCGTTGAGGGCGACCTTGGTGTACAGCTCGATGTCCGATGGTGCGGTGATCTCGGCACGGTGCGGGGAGAGCGCGGTCCAGGCTTCGGGGGCTCTTCCGGCGGCTGCGGCAAACTTCGCGAGGATCAGGCTGGTTTCGAGTGTCGGGGGTTTCTGCAGGGCCGCGGCGTGGCGAGCGATCGGGAGCGCCTCGCCGAGCAGTTCCCGTACCTCCGGGGGGGGAGCGGCTTCGAATAGTGTCTGGTAAACCCTGACGCCCGACATCGCGGCGTCGGTGCTGTTGGGCAGCGCCCGCAGCATGTCGCGTATGGTCTGGCGTGCTTCGCTGCGCTTGTCGAGCTTCACCAGCGTCCGCACGAGCAGGTCCCAAGCTGTCGGGACATCGCGGCGGCGTTCCACGAACTGGCGCATCTGCGCGGCGAACTCGTCGAGAGAGATGTCCCCGCGTATCGCGGGTTCGATGAGTGCCAACAGGTCCGGCTCCATCCCCCCCGAGAGCGTGGGGCGCGCTGCCAGAGCCATCTCCAGGTACGAGGTTGTCGTCTGTTCGTCGGTGCTCGTCAGTGCACTCTGGAAGGCTTGCAGCGGTGCGGGGTCGTCGACGGCGTCGAGTCCCTCGGTGAGGATCTCGCGGGCCTGGTCCCCCAGCCCCGCGCCGAGGTGGCGCCGCGCGGCGATCGCCCACGCCAGGCCGCTGCGAGAGCCTCGCACAAAGGCGAGCAGCCTCGCCCGCCCGGCCTCGTCGTCCGCGTCCTTGGCGAGCAGGCGCGCGATCGCGGCATCGCGGTCGGCGCCCGCGAGGTCGAACGCCGGGCTGGCCCGCAGCAACTCCACCGCGTCCGCCATCCTGCCGAGGCGGACCAGGGTCGTGGCCGCGTTCTCGATGGCCTCAGGGAGCGCATCGGGCATGGACCGCAGGGACTCCACGGCGGCGGCCGCTTCATCGGCGGCCCCCGCCTCGGCCAGCGCCATCGCGGCCCGGGATCGGAGGACCGGGTCCGGCGCCGCCGCGAGCGCTTTCCAATCCGCCACGGCAAGGGGGGTGAACCCGAAGCGGCGGAGGAGGTCGGCCCGCAGGGCCTGAAACTCGGGGTTGAGCAGCGGGATGCTCGCGAGCGCTTCGACACGGGCTCGGGCTTCGTCGCTGAGGCCCGCGCGTTCCAGCACCTCGACGGCGCGTGCGGCGGCGACGAAATCGCCGGGCGCCGCGTCGGCGGCCCTTGTCGCGTAGCCGGCGGCGCGGCGGAGGTCGCCGAGCCGGATGAGCGCCGTGGTATTGAGTTGCAGCGCGAGCACATCGTTCGGCGCCGACACCAGGACCGGGGCGAGGTCGAGGTGCACCTTGGACGCCGCTTTCTCGCTCAAGTCCTCGGTGAGGACCAGCCTGGCGTCGTAGACCCGCCACAGCAGCCCGTCGTCGCCCGTCAGGGAGCGCAGGCGGCCGATGACCTCCCGTGCCGCCGCGAGATCCTGCCAGAGCGATGAGGATTCCAGGGCGGCGGTCTGGATGGCCGCGTCGGTCGGGAAGTCGGCGGCGAGCGTGCGATAGAAATCCGCGGCGTCGGGCGACCCGGTGGTGTCGAGCACGGTCGCCAGCAGCATGCGCAGGTCGCGTTGTTCCACCGGGCCGGCCTTCGCGAGGGCGGCCTCGATCGCCGGCCTCGCGTCCTCCACGCGCAATGCACCCGAGGCCATGGCGGCGGCGAGGCGAAGCCCGGCGCGGGCGACCTCGGGGCCGAACCGGTCCAGCAGGGCCTCGGCGCGGGCGCCGTCGACGGCCACGAGGCGGTCGGCGAGCGTTACGACCACCTCGTCGGGCTGGGCGTTCTGCAGGGCCAGCAGGCGGTCGGTGGTCGCGAGCGCCTCGTCGGTCCGTCCGGCGGCGAGCAGGGCCCGAGCGCGCAGCGCCAACAATGCCGGTTGGTCCGGCTCAAGCGTCAGCAGGGACTCCACCCTGTCCAGCGCGCTCGGTTCGCCGGGCTCCCAGCGGTGGCCGGACTCCTCCAGGGCCGTCGCGGTGACGAGCAGCAGCAGCCCGGTTTCCGGCAGTTCATCATTCTGCAGGTAGTCGTAGGCCGCTTTGTAATCGCCGACCGCGATGGCCTGATCGCGGAGCAGCATGCGGGCGCGCACCCAATCGGTATGCTTCGTGAGGGGTCCGGCGATTTCCGCCGCGAGGCTGCGCTCTCCGAGCGCTGACAGGCACGAAGCATCCAGAAACTGGCAGACTCGGTGCTCGGGGCTGTCCCGCACGGTGTGTATCGCGCGGAGCTCTGTCCGAGCCTCGGCGAAGCGCCCGGCCTCGATCAGCTCGGCCGCGCCGACGATCTCTGACCAGACCCGGGCGGGTCCCGAGTCGCGCCCGCGCAGCTCGGTGGCAAGGTCGGCTCGGTCCGGGAGCCCCAGGGCGAGCCATCCGAGCGTCGCGTCGGCGAGACCCTCCGGGCTGTCCGGGCCATCCGCGAGCGTTTCCAGCATGGGGGCGTCGTTGCGCTGCCAGGCCCGCCGGGCCGCGAAGTCGATCAGGGCGCCGCCCAGTCGACCGTCGGCGAGATAGCCGCGGAGCAGCTCATCGCTGGACACGGACGGGAGCATGGAGCGGCTCGCGTCGAGGACCAGGATCAGTCGCACGGCCTCATCGACGCTGACCGGGTCGAGCGTGCTGGCCTTGAGCAGGTGGCCGATCGACCGCTCCTGCAGCACCCGCCCCTCGCCGTCGGATTCGGCGGCGGCGGCGAGGTGGTTGGTGTAGACCGCCGCGAGCAGCTCGCCGCCCACGGTGCCCTGGAGGGGCGCGAGTCGCTTGGCGACGAACGCCTCAAGCTCCGGCGCCGGGGCTCCGGCGCCGATGAGATCAATCGTCGCGAGATACTGGACCTGGAAGTCGTTGGGCAGCCTTTCGGCCATCTCTCGGTCGATCGCCAGGAGACTGTCCCTCTGGCCGGTCGCCAGCGCGACCTCCCGGCGCGCGAGCAGGGCGTCGCGGTAGAGCGGGTCCAGCTCGAGCACCGCCAGCGCCGCGCGATCGGTCTCGGTCGCGAGGCCGGACGCCGCGCTGAGCTCCATGAGCATGACGCGGCCCCTGAGCGAGCCGGGGTCTCGCTCGAGCGCCAGGCGTGTGACGGCCATGGCGTGCTTGATGTGGCTGCCCGAGCCGTCGTCGGCGGGGACCATCCGGCGCGAATCGGCAAAGGCGAGCAGGGCCTCGGCATCCTCGCGGTGCTTGGCGACATACCGGGACAGGTGCGGGACGGCCTCGGCGTAGGCCTGGCGCTCGTAGGCCGCCATGCCGTCGACCCGGTCCTGGCGCAGGGCGCGGGCCTTGCTGGCCTCGCGGAACTTGTAGAGGCCCGCGACGGCGAGGGCGCTGATCAGCAGGACGGCCAGCGCGATCCCCAGCTTGCGGCCGGCGGTGGATGTGCCCTTCATGGTGTTCCTCTCGGTGAGCGTCGCGCGACGAGCTGGCGCACGGTCTCGAAGATGATCTGCATATCACGCCGGAACGAGTAGTGCCGGACATACTCCAGGTCGTAGCGGATCCACTCCTGGAAGTCGGTGAGGGGTTCGCGTGTCCGTCTGATCTGCCACAGGCCGGTCACCCCCGGCCGGACGCTCAGCCTGGCCTCCCGCCACGCGGGGCAGTACTGGTTCTCGCGGTCGGGGCTCGGGCGCGGCCCGACGACGCTCATGTGCCCCAACAGCACATTCCAGAACTGCGGGAGCTCGTCGATCTGGAACTTGCGCAGGATGCGTCCGATCCGCAGGAGCCTCGGGTCGTTCTCGATGAAGAACTGCGGCCCGTCGGCCTGGTTGGCCTTCTGCAGCCCGGCCTTCATCCGCTCGGCGTCGCGGCACATCGTCCGGAGCTTGTAGCAGGGGAAGTTCCGCCCGCCGACGGTCTGCCGGGGGTGGGCGAAGAAGAACGGGCGCCCGTCCTCCAGGAAGATCAGCAGCATCGCGACCGGGTAGATCGGCAGGGTCGCCAGCAGCACCGCCGCGCTGAACACGATGTCGAACAGCCGTTTGGCCGTTCTGGCGAGGTCCGCGCGGACGCCCCGCAGCGCGGTCAGGTGCCAGTCGCTCGAGCGCAGTCGTTCCCACCGGATCTCGGTCTGGGCCGGGTGCTCGACGCGGGGGTCGTCGGGCATGATGCCCGGCCCGATCACGATCGAGCCGGGCGGGACCTCGCGCCCCGCGCCGACGAAGACCGGGCCGAGGAACCGTACATCCGGGCCCAGCTCGGCGCTGTGGTGCACCCAGACGCCCCGCTGGTACTGGTAGAGGTCGTCGAAGACGGTGTCGACCGCGATGCCCCGGCCCGAGGCGGCGAGCAGCCACCGGTCGACCCCGGCGGAGTCGTGGTAGCTGGCGACGACGCCCGGGACGCGGAGCGGCACGCTCTCGCGCCGGTGGGAGAGCCGGCGGAGTTGGGTCAGCGCCTCGCCGCCGGAGCGCTGGGCGTGCCACGACTCGGCGAGGTTGGGGTCCGGGGTGAGCCACGCCCGACCGGTGGCGGCGGTCTGCTGGGTGTACTCGCGTCGGATGCCGCGGAGGCGGTGGTCGGCGTCCTCGGTGACGACCTCCCGGTACTTGCTGTCGGTCTGGTCGACGATGCGGAGGCGGACGGCCCGGGGCTTCATCCAGTGGAACTGCTTGAGGACCGGTGCGAGGGAGAAGTCGGCGACCGTGGTGGGCCCGAGCAGGGCGTACAGAGAGGGCCCGGCGCGCGCGACCGGGGCGCCGCCGGGGCGCACCACCTGGATCCCCCGCGCCGCCCAGAGGCGGTCGTGCAGGTCCAGCAGGCGCCCGCCCCAGATCAGCGCGGCGGGGCGTCGGGTTGTGGTCTCTGTCTTCTCCATCGAGCGACTCTCACGCGCTGTCGGCGGTCGGCATCGGGCCGTCGCCGAAGTCCATCCCGCCGCGCCCGGCCGGGTCGGTATGGGCGTCGGCTATGCGTTGGCTGGTCATGCTGAAGCTGGTGCTGCGTTCGAGGTCCTGCATGGTGGCGCGGTTGAACACCACGCCCAGGCGTTTGGCGCCGAGCCGGTGAAGCCTGTCGATCGCGAGTCTCACCAGCCTCACGCCCGTCCCTCGCGACACCACCAGGAGCACCTCGTCGGCGGTGGGCACGACCGCCTGGGCCTCGATGCTGCCCAGGATCGGGCCGCTGTCGACCAGGACGGCGTCGTACTCCTCGCAGAGTGTGGCGAGCAGCCTCGCCGCCGCCGCCGCCGAGACTCGCTCGGGCATCATCGCGCCGGGGCTGCCGGCGGGGAGGACAAACAGGTTCTCCTCATCGGTCGGCCGGACCGAGGCGAGCGGGTCGACGCCGTCGAGGATGGCGTCGGCGAAGCCGGTCAGCTCCCGCATAGAAAACTTCGCGGTGATCTTCCGCCCGACCATGTCGGCGTCGACGATGAGCGTCCGCTTGCCGCTGATGGCGAACGACTTCCCGAGCCGCGCGGTGACGGTGCTCTTGCCCTCGCCGGCCATGGCGCTGGTGATGAGGTGGGCCACGCCCCGGCGTCCCGGTCCGAGGAGGCGGGCGTCGATGGCGGCGCGGATCTGGTGGACGCTCGCGCCCACCAGCTCGCGGGCGTTGTCGTCCATGGTCCGGATGTTGGGTATCGCCCCCATGATGCGGACGCTCTGGGCCTGCTCGTCGATGTCGTTGATGTACCGGTACCGCGGCCTGACGAGGCCGAAGAGCGCTACCGCCGTCACGCCGACCGCCGCGCCGCCGGCCGCGCCGAACCCGGCGAGCGGGATCCGCCGGTCGCTCGAGGGCGCCAGCGGGGTGTCGGCGATGCCGACGCTGATGCGCCCCTGCTTGCCGTACTGCCTCTGGATGAGCAACGCCTGGTAGCGCTCGTCGGCGTCCTTGAACTGCTCGTCGTAGCGGGCCGCCTCCTCGCGACGCTGATCGATCTCGAGCTGGATCCTCCCGATTCGCTGCGCCTCTCGCCGCTTCTCGTCCCGCATGGCTCCGAGGTTGTCCCGCTGCGTCTGGAGGTCGGCGGCCGTTGTTGTGGCGAGCGGCAGCCCGGCGGGGCCGATGGTGGAGGTCGCGGTGAGCGTCGCGCGGACCTCGATCATGGTGTTCAGCGACGCCAGCTCCTCGTTCAGCGACACGATCCGCCGGTGCCCGGGGCTGAAACGGCTGCCCAGCGACGCGAGCTCCAGCTCGAGCTGGCGCCTCTTGGCGAGCAGCGAGGCGATCTCCGGGTCGGCCAGCGCGAGCTCCTCGGGGCTCGGCGGCAGCTCCGCGGCGGACAGGTCGGGGGGCGAACCGTCCGCGGGCGCCGTAGGCCGCAACGAACTCAGTCGGATGTCGAGCTCCTGGATGAGCATGTCAAGGGTCATGAGCTGCCCGTGCAGGGACTCCCGAGGGCGCGCCAGGTCGTCGGTGCCCTCGCTGTCCGCGAGCTGATAGGCTCGGCTTCGGGCTGTTTGCCGCTCCTGGTCCGCCTTGGTGCGGAGCTCCTCGAGCGACTTGATGGTCTTCTCCATCTGCCGGCCTTCCTCGTCGACCGCGATCGTCGAGTACTCGTTCAGGACCGCGTTGGCCGCGGCACGGGCCAGCCTCGGGTCCTCGTGTGTCACGCGGAGGAAGATGTCCTGTGAGCCGCGCGGCACCTGCACCTCAGCCGATCGCTGCAGCAACCGAAGCCCCTCGGGGTAGCCGGGCCAGCCCGCCCCCTTCAGCTCCTCGTTGCCCACCGCGGCCTCGAGGATCCGCTGGGACCGCAGGTGGTTGGCCTGCGACTGCACGAAGCTGTCGAACGAGCTCATCCGCTCGTTCAGCTCCGTCTCGTACAGGATGTGCGGCTGGGTCGGCGCAATGTTCACCACGCCCGTGCTCGTGTACACCGGAGGCATGGCCATGAACCCGACGACCGCGCAGGGGATCGCCAGCAGCAGGCCCAGGCCCGCGGCGACGGGGTACCGGCCCCGCAGACACCGGTGCACCAGCAGCAGCGGGTTGGTGTGCTGGCCCGACTCGGCCGGCGCGCCGAACGAATCGTCGAACTCGAAGTCGGAGGGGTGTGTCAGCTCGTTGTTCATGCCGGGCCCTCGGCGATCACGAAGAGGGCCGACGACATCGCGTCGAGCACGGTCTCCCAGACCGCCTCACGCTGCTCGGGCCCCATATCGCGGGTTGTCATGATCTGCACCTGTGCGGCGCCGTACCGGCTCGTCCACGCCGAGCCCGACGCCTGCTCCACCCGCCGGATGTCCGCGCCGAAACGCTGCGGGCCCGACGGCACGATGAAGAAGTTCAGGATGTCCATCTGCTGCGGGGCGAACCCCTGGCGCATCTCGAAGTGGTAGAGCGTCGCCGGGATCACCACGCCGCGCGAGTCCAGCGTGACCGTCTCCGGCGGGCCGTCGGTGACCCACCCGGAGCGCGGGTAGCAGTTGGGCGGGTAGTGCCCGGTCATGTCCTTGGCGATCCCGCAGTGCACCAGCACCAGCGAGAAGCCCTCCCCGGTGTCGGGGTCGGTGTAGCGACGCTGCAGGATGCGGTTGGGCTGGAGCAACTCCACCGCGCCGGGCGTGACGGTGTGCTCCACGCCGAAGTAGGGCCCGATCCGGATGGGGATCTCGTCGATAGCCGCCCTCGAGCTCTCCATGTAGCGGGCGATGTCCACGCGCGGGGCGCGCTCGACGACCCGCAGCGCCACCAGCGAGGCGAGGATCAACGCCGACGCCGCGGGGATCAGCCTCGATCGCCGTGGGATGCTCATCGCGCACTCTCCCGCCGCTCCACCGGGTAGGGGTCGATCGGCACCTCGAACCACCGCAGCAGGAGCAGCAGCCCCCAGAGCAGCACGACCGCCAGCCCCAGCACCGCCCAGCCCGACACATCGTGGATCAGGTCGGCGACCCCGGGGCTCAGGTGCCCGTAGGCCAGCACGGTCGGCACCAGGCGCACGATGTTCACCACCAGCGCCACCACCGGGCTGGCCACCAGCAGCAGCACGCGCACCTGGTGACGCATCGGCACCGAGAACACGAACGCGAACGACAGCAACGCCAGCGCGGAGACCATCCGCATCCCGTTGCACGCCTCGGCCACCGCGACCTGCTCCCCGTTGATGATCAGCAGGTTGCCCGACCGCTCCACCGCGAACCCGAACAGGTCGAGCAGGTTCTGCGAAAGATGCGCCGAGATCTCCTGCAGCGGCACCGCGATCTGCTGGCGCAGCCGGCCCGGCACGGGCATCAGGAACGCCAGCGCCAGCAGGGCCGGAAGGAACGCCACCATCACCCGCACGCCCAGCACGGTCAGCATGGCCCCCAGCGCGACAGCGATGATCCCCGCGTGCCGCGCAATCTCCGTCGCCGAGGCCTCGCCCGCACGCTCGAGCACGGCGCCGAAGATGATCAGCACGGGACCGAACCAGCTCCACGACGGCCCGCACGCGCGGAGCCGGCCGCGCCGGAGCCACGCGAGCCAGACCGCGACCGGCGCCGCCAGGAGGATCTGAGAATCCTCCGGCGAGTGCGTCGCGATCGAGAAGATCTCCCGCCACACCGGCCAGCAGGACGCCACGGCCAGCAGCGTCAGCCCGACCAACAACGCCAGGTCCACCGAACGCCACTCGTTGAGCCTGCTCATCGACGCACCCCCGCGGCGCTCTGCGGTCGCCCCGCCACGATCCCCTGCGGCCCCAGCACCGCGTCCACGATCTCCATCCCCTCGCGGACATGGATCTCCGACGCGATCACCGACCGCGCGACCAGGGCGCCCGGCTCGAGCACCGCCCCCGGCAGCACCACCGAGTCCACACAGACCGCGCCGGGCCGCACCTCCGCGCCCGCGCACACCAGCGACCGCGAAACCCGCGCGCCGCCGAGCACGCGGGGCTCGTGCT
This sequence comes from Phycisphaerales bacterium, assembly GCA_020850415.1. GTDB lineage: Bacteria > Planctomycetota > Phycisphaerae > Phycisphaerales > UBA1924 > PNC22. The sequence continues at coordinate 81,810 of JADZER010000048.1, read as the reverse complement.
GGGCCTCCGCGGCCGCGGAGATCGAGCACGAATCCCACGGCAGCACCGCACGCAGGTATTCCAGCCGCGTGCGGACCCTGGGGCACGAGCCCGACGGGATCCGGTGCACCAGCACACGCTGGCCTTCGCCCACCACCCGCCCAAGCCACTGCTCTTTGAGGTCCATGAACCCCTTCGGCGGCACGAGGTCGAGGCTGTCCCGGCGCAGCAGGTACACCCCGGCCGGCGAGCCGTCGGCGTGCGCGACCACCGTCACATCCGCCTCTCGCGCGGTGTGCGCCCTCACCACCTCGCCGAGATCGAGCCGGCAGATCCGCGCCGCCTCGAGCGCCAGCACCAGCGGCGTGGGCGGCAGCAGGTCCAGCGCGTCGCGCAGCGCCCCCGCCGGACCCCGATAGTCGCTCTGGTCCGGGAACACACGGACCCGGCCCGAGGGTTCCCGGGGCGCCGGCGCAGCTCCCCCGCAGGCGCACAGCACACCACTCACCGGGACCACCGGCTCCAGCGAGCCGATCGCCGCCAGCCAGCGGTCCAGCAGGGTCTCCGTGGGAGAGGCGTGCAGATCGAGCGCCGCCTGACCGGTCGCGGCGGCGATCGGCGGCGGGCTGAAGCCACCGGCCATCAAGGCCACCCACACCCCAAGCGCAGCGGCATCCCCGGTGCCGGCGCCGTCGGCCGGCCGCGCCGAGAGGTGCCCTTGGTTGGTCTTGGTGCCGGTCAGTTCGAACCCCTTGCCAGTTGCGCCCGCGGCGATCGCCGTCCCCGCACGCGCTGGGAAGCTAGGTGCTTTGCGTAGAACGGTTGAACGCTAGGCCTTCCCACGGTGCGGGCGAAGTCCGAGAACCCCTCTCCTATCAGCGCCGAAGGACCATCCTACGGCCGCTCTGGGGTCATCGGTTCAAGTCCCCGCCGGGATAAGGCCCTCAGGGCCAGTTCTCCCTTGCTCGCCCAGGTCTCCGACGACACACGCCGCCGCCCGGGTTCGGGGTCGCCCGGCTCGGCCAGCGCCGACCGGATCGCGTCCGAATAGCTCTCCGGATCCGCCGCGACCCGCACCAACCCGTCAAACCGCGACAGCTCGGGGAACGGCGTGCTCACGATCGGGCGCCCGACCGCCAGGTACTCCTTGAGCTTCACGGGATTGCACGCCTGGATCCACTCGTTCTGGTTCCACGGCATGATGAGCACATCGGCCGCCGCCATGTACCCGGGCACCTGCTCGTAGTCCCGCTTCCCGAGCAGCCGCACATTGGGGAGGTCCGCCCAGCCCTCGGGGAGCGAACAGGTGCCAACCAGAACGAACTGGGCGTCGGGCAGGCGCCTGGCCACCTCGACGAACAGCGCCGGGTCGAAGGTATGGCTGTCGATCCCGCCCACGAAGCCGATCCTCGGGCGGGCGATGGGCCTGACATCCTCGGGCTCGCTCCCGGGGTGGAGCCCGGCCGCGACAAAGGCCTCGTAGTCGCACCCGTGGTCGATGAACTCGGCGCTGCGGCAGCCGTCCTGCTCCTGCCCCATCAGCCACGAGGAGCAGAACAAGGTCAGATCGGCGCGGTCCTTGAGGTAGGTGTCAAACCCCTTGATCCGGGCGGGGTTCACGCCGTGGAAGGCCTCGAACCGGTCGGTCCGCTGGTAGACCACCCCGACCGGCGCGAGCTTCTCGACAACCTCGGCGCCCGGCGGGCAGGCGACCCAGACCAGCGGCCGGGTGATCCCGGCCCTGCGGGCGAACATGCGCACCTGTGCCGCGAGAGCGGCGCGGTTGAGCCCGGCGCCCACACCGGCCGGCGCGACCAGCGGGCTCGCGACCCAGAACCCGTCCCGGACGCGCACGAGCCCGCGTTTGAGGCTCTTGAGCTTTCGGAGGACGCGCCGGGCGAACATCGCGCCCTCCCCCACGCTGGGGACGCGCATGCCGATCGAGTTGACATACAGGACGGGCACGCGCTTGGAGAGCTCGCGCATCATCTGCATGTCGTAGTGCCCGCGGTTGTGGTACCACCAGTCCTCGCCGCCGAAGCAGATGATGCCGTCGAAGCGGCGGGTCGGGCTGCCTGCCTCAGACGCGTTCAAAGTAGAAGCTCCCGGGGGAGGTGGTCTCGGGTCGGAACGAGGGGATGTGCTCGGCGAGCAGCCCGGGGTGGCGCACCCTCATCCACTGGCCCGCGAAGGTGACGCGGAAGGCGCCGGAATCGGTGAGGAGCGCCTGGAGGATGTACTGCTCGTTCCAGGCGGTGCGTCGGGACTTGACCCACTCCCGCGGGTACTCACCGGGGATGAAGACATCGTGAATGTGCACGAGGACCCCCGGCCCGAGCCGGGGGATCAGCTCGAGGAACTCGAAAGCCACATCGCTGCCCGTGCAGAGCACATGTGAGGAATCGATGAACAGCATGTCGCCGGGCTCGAGGGCCCGCACCGACTCGGGGTCGAGCGCCTGCACGGGGGCTCGCACGACACTCCACGGCGCGGACGCGTCCGCGTCGAGCGACTCGCTGGCGAAGGGGTCAACGGTGACGAGCTCGCACCGGCCCGCGGGGTCGTCGGCGAGGTTGCGCTCGATCGCCGAGCGCATGACGCGGGTCGAGAACCCCGAGCCGATCTCGACAATCCGTCGGGGCCGGCGGGTGCGCACGATGCCGTAGAGCACCTCGGCGTCGACGCTCTCGAAGTACCCGTTCTGCAGGTAGAACCCGTGGAACGCGCCCGGTCTGGGCCTCTCGACCGGGAAGCTCCGCAGCTCCTCGGCGCAGGCGCGGCCGATGGCCTCAAGCAGCCCGCGCATGCGGTCGAGCGGGAACCCGATGCCGACCGGGTCCCCGGCGTCCTGCCAGAGGTGCTCGGGCAAGCGTGTGAAGTCGGGCATCGGCTGATAGAAGTGGTTGGGGACGAGGTGGAACCCGAGCCTCTCGGCCAGGCCTCGCAGCAGCGGCTGGCAGATGAAGCGCACGATCGGCGATCGCTTCCCGGGCCCCGGCGAGAGCTCGGGGCGGCGGAGTCTGACAAAGCCGGTCGGTGGGGTCATCACGCGTCTCGTAGGTCCAGCGGTCGCGAACACCCCCAGGCGGGGGATTCTTAGGCCTTGACCAGCCTCCCGCCCATGTCCGAGGCGAAGGCTCGGAGCGCATTTCGGGTATCGACCACCAGCCGGGCGTGCCGGGCGATGGACTCGTAGTCGAACGCCTTGTGATCGGTCACGAGCACGCACGCGTCGTACGCCGCGAGCGACTCGGGCGTGAGGGCGACGCTCCGCATGCCCAGGTCGTGCTTGCGGACGGGCATCGTCTCGGGGACATGCGGGTCGCTGTAGTCGACGCGGGCCCCGAGGTGGCGCAGCTTCTCGATCACCTCGAAGGCCGGGCTCTCGCGGGTGTCGTCGATATCGGGCTTGTACGCCAGGCCCAGCACCAGCACCCGGGCGCCCTTGATCGCCTGCTTGTGCTCGTTCAGGGCGAGGATCGTCCGCTCCACCACATAGTCCGGCATCGAGGTGTTGATCTCGCCGGCGAGCTCGATGAAACGCGTCGGGCGACCGACCTCCTTGGCCTTCCAGGTCAGGTAGAACGGGTCGATCGGGATGCAGTGCCCGCCCAGGCCCGGGCCGGGGTAGAACGGCATGAACCCGAACGGCTTGGTGCTCGCCGCGCCGATCACCTCCCAGACATCGATGTCCATCGCCGACAGGATCATCTTCATCTCGTTGACCATGGCGATGTTGACGCAGCGGAAGATGTTCTCCAGCAGCTTCGCGGCCTCGGCGACATCGGCCGACGAGACGCGGACCACCTGGTCGACGCCTTTCTCATAGAGCATGGCCGCCAGCTCCGTGGACTGGGCGTCCAGCCCGCCGACGAGCTTGGGGATGGTGCGGGTCGAGTGGCTCTTGCGCCCCGGGTCCTCGCGCTCGGGGCTGAAGGCCAGGAAGAAGTCCCGCCCGCACTCGAGCCCCTGGGCCGAGCCCGGCCGGGAGGCGAGGATCGCGTCGAGGAACTCGCCCCGGGTGGTGCCCGGGTAGGTCGTGGACTCCAGGGCGATGAGCTGCCCGGCCCGGAGCGTGCGCCCGATCTGCTCGCCGGCGCGGACCAGATAGCTCAGGTCCGGCTCGTGGTGCTTCCCGAGTGGGGTGGGCAGGCAGACGATCAGGACATCGGGCTCCCGCAGCCGGTCGAAGTCGGAGGTGGCCTCGAAACGCCCGCCGGAGGCCAGCTCCCGGGTCATCTCCGGCCCGAGGTGCTCGAGGTAGTTGCGTCCCTCGGCGAGGGCCTTGATCTTCCTGGGATCGATATCGAAGCCGAGGATCCGCAGCCCGCCGCCGTGCAGCGCGTGGGCGAGCGGCAGGCCGACATACCCGAGTCCGATAATGCCGACGGTCGCAGTGTTGTTCTGGATCTTCTGGCGCAGGCCTTCATAGACGCTGGTCATCGCACACCCTCATTCCTGCGGCTGGTGGGCCCGACGGGCCCCTCCGCGTTGATGAAATCCCTGATCGCACCGAGCAGCTCGGGGCTGGCCCAAGCGGAAATGGTCCCCGCGGCTCGGAGTGCATCGAGCTTGTCGAGCTTCTGCTTCAACTCATCCTCGTCAAAGGCCACCTCGACCCGGCCCATCTCCAGGAACCGCTTGGCGGTGGCGACCTGGTGGTCGTTCCTCGTCTCGCGCAGGTCGCCCCTCCGGGGCATCACCAAGATCGGCTTACCCGCCTGCAGGGCTGTGAGGATCGAGCCCATGCCGGCGTGGGCCACCAGGATGTCAGCCCCCTCGACCCGGGCCCGGAACTCCTCGGGCTCAAGGAACGGCGTCCATTCAAGGTGCTGGGGGCGGAAGTCGGTCTCCCCGATCTGGGCGAAGACATCGCGGCGCCCGCGCTCGCCCGCCCAGGCGTCGACCGCCCGGGTCATCCGGTCGAAGGGCATCTGGGCTCCGACGGTGACGAGGATCACAGGACAGCTCCCAGGCAGGCGGGGCGGAGGCCGTCCACGACGGGCGGGGCGTCCGACGCGGCCAGGTGTGGCCACTGGGTGAGCCACAGGTCCGCGTGCCTGCGGACCAGGCAGCCCGTCATGGACATCTGCTCGACATTGGCGATCGAGTCGAGCCAGATCGTGCGCGCGCCGAGGAGCTTGCCGAAGCGCAGCGCAAAGTACCCCGGCGCCGCCCCGGTCGAGATGATCACCCCGGGCCGCTCCCGGAGGATGATCCAGAGCAGGCGCAGGCACATCCGGGCCAGCCCGATCTTGTCCCAGCGGGTGGCGTCGTTGATGACATAGAACGGCACATCGCCCACATCGGCCCGGTACGAGTCCCGGACGGTGACGAACGCCACACGCCGGCCCTCGAAGGCCGGACGCAGGCGGAGCAGCTGGACCCAGTGCCCGCCGCCCGAGGCGACGGCGAGGATGTTCTTACGCTTCGCCATCGTCTCCCTCCCCGCCGTCGGTCGGCGCCGCGGCCGCGGCGGCCTTGGGCTGACGCATCTTCCGCCTGGCCCGCTCGGCCATCCCGACCAGCCGGGTGGTCAGGGCGCCCGGGGTGGCCTCGAAGGGCCCGGGGGCGGTGACATCGATGCCGCGCATCCCGGACTTGAACTTGAACACGCTCTCGTTCTCGGCCGGGTCGATCCCGCCGAGGTCAAACCACTTCAGGCCCCGCTCGTGGGCCCGGCTGATAATCGACCAGAAAAGGGAGTAGCTCGCGTACGACTTGGCGCCCGCGTCGGCGGTCGCGCCGATGATGCCGACGCTGGTGTCGCCAAGCTCGCTCAGCACGATCGTGCTCAGCAGCTCGCCATCCCCGCCGAGGCACCGGGAGGCGACCAGCCGCTGGCCCGGGGGGAGCTGCTCCTGCACGGCCTTGTAGAACCGCGTGTCGAGGTTGGTGGAGAAGCCCTTGCGGGCCATCAGGGCCTCGTGGAGTTCGATGAGCGGGTCGAAGGCCTCGGGCTCCTGCTCGAAGCGGACCTCGTGCCCGTTGCCCTGGCCGCGCCGGAGGTTTCGGCGCCAGTAGCGGCTGAAGGACTCGTTGACCTCTTCGAGGGGGCGGGCCAGATCGATGAGGAAGGTGCGGTAGGGGGCCTGCTCGGCGCGTCCGAATCCCGCGCCGGTCATGGCCTCCTCACAAGCCTCGCGCCCCGCGTCGCCCGTGAGGGGGGCGGCGATGCGGAGGATGTGCCCGCCGCGCTCGGTGAACTCGCGCCGGAGCGCCGCGCAGACCCGCGCGAACCGGGCCGGGTCGAACGGCTCACCCCGGAGGCGGGTAAGCGGCCCGCCGGCGATGTAGGCGATGCCCTTGCCGAGCACCGGGATGCGCTTGATGCGCACGGCGCTGGCGCCGAGCACCGTGGCGCCGTCGTTGACGGTCACGAGCCGGACCTGGGCGCCGTCGCGTGCCGCGAGGCGTTGGATGTAGGCGGCGAGCTGCTGGTAGTTCGCGTCGGCGAAGTGCCCGACGGTCGACCACCAGTCCTCGGGGCGCACCTCGTAGATGGTCTCGGTGGTCATGGGCCCGTCCTTCCTTGGCTCTCGCGGTTGAGGCGAGCGGGCGAGTCGGCGGTCCGGCCCCGGATGGCGTGCGCGAGCCCGCGGACTGCGGGCAGGAACGCGTAGCCGCCGCGCACCAGCAGCCGGAACTCTAGCGGCCACATGTCCGGCGTCGCGGAGAACCGGGCGATCCGTGCGCAGCCGGGCCGGCACAGGCCTGGCTCGAGCGTGAGGATGCGCAGCCCGAGCGACTCGCACGCCCGCTGCACGCGGTCGTCCCACGAGCCGTGCGGGGCGGCCATGTACCCCGGCGCCGTGACGCCGAGCCCGCCGAGCACCTCGACCGAGCGGCGCAGCTCGGCCTCGATCTCGGCCTGGTCGAGCGTCGCGAGGGGCCGGTGCGTGTGCGTGTGCGAGGCGACGCGGTGGAAGCCCCCGGCGACGAGGCCCGCGAGCTGGTCGCGGGTCATCACGGGCTCGTCGCGCTCCGGGTGGCCCCGCGGCATGTCCCACCGGGGCGTCGCCCCCATGTTGTCGGTGACGAGGAAGACCGTCGCCGGGATGGCGCGCTCGCGGAGCAGTGGCAGCGCGTTGCGGAGCAGGCTCTCGAACGCGTCGTCGAAGGTGAGGGCGACGCGCACGCCCCGGGGGTCGGCGCTGTCGAGCTCCGCCAGATCGCCCGCCCGTCGGCGGAGCATCCGCACCTGACGGGCGAAGCCGGGCGCCTGGCGGTCGCTGACACCGTGGTAGCAGAGCACGACCCAGCCGCGCCGGAAGGGGGCGCCCAGCGCCCACCACACCGCCGCGGCACAGAGCAGGAAGAGGCGGTAGGCCAGCCCGCGCCGCGCGTACGGCAGCGCCTCGTAGCCGCCGGCGTCGGCGTGCCGCGTCCGGATGGTCGCCTGCGCGGGGGTCATGCGGCCTCCCCGTGCAGCGCGCCGAGCCGGGCGAGCTCGGCGAGGATCTGCTGCTCCTGCTCGGAGTTCACCTTCTTGCCCGAGGAACGCGAGAGGTCGGGCAGCTCGCTCTCGCGGCGCTCGAGCTCGGCGCCCGTCCCGGCGCGGTAGAACGCCTCGAACCCGTCGAGCACCTCGCGGGGGCTGGCGCAGAGGTGGGCGTAGTCGATCACAAAGTGACGCGACGGCCCGAACGCCAGCGCGTCCCGGCGGATGTGCCCCTGGGTGAGCACGATTTGTGCGCACACCTGCGTGACAGGGTCGGCGTCGAGGTACCGCTCGTGCCCGGGCGGGCGGATGGAGATCCACTCGCGCATGCCGGACTCGCCGCCGAAGTCCCTGCGGGCGCGGAGCAGCGAGCGGGCGACCTCGTGCTGGGCCCGCCGGATCTCCACGAACAGGCACCCCGGGAACAGGGTGTCGAGGAAGCGCATGTGCAGCCCGTGCATGACATTCTTGCTGATGAAGCTCCCGCCCAGCGTGTGAGTGACCGACCAGATCGTGCGCCGGATGCGCTCGGCGTCGACGCCCGGGACATCGGCCTCGGTGAGGGTCTTGGACTCGTCGTACCAGGACTTCCAGACCTCGCCTCCCTCGTTGGGGGCCCCCCAGGCCGAGATGTGCCCGTAGGAGCTCTCGAACTTCCCTTGGTACCCCCGGATCGTGCGCGCGCCCAGGCGTGTCGCGGCGGCCGGGACGCGCCACAGCCGGTTGGCCAGCGTGCTGAGATAGGCCATGCGGTACCGGCTTACCAGCAGGTCCACGGCGAGCGTGGTGCCCGAGCGGGGCAGGCCGAGCATGAAGACCGGGGCGGGGCCGTCCGCGGGGGCGGCGTCGAGCAGGCGGCGTTCCATCGGCGCCAGGGCCGCGAACGCCGCGTGCCGGGGCAGGAACGCCGCGATGCGTCGGAGCGTGCGGCTCATGGGCGGCCCCCCGCCGGTCTGGGGCGCGTGTGGTTGGCGGCGCTCAGCCACCCCAAGCCGACCAGGCCGGCGAGGTGGTGGGGGAAGCGGCGGGCGCTGAGCGCCAGGCGCTCGCGGGTCTGGCGCCACTTCGGGCCCGGGAGCGGGCCGAGCAGGGCGTAGGCGATCCACCGGGGCGTGTCGCGCAGGGTCATCATCGCGTTGGCGAGCCACGCGACGGGGTAGGCGCGGGTCTTGAGCAGGAAAAGCACCTGGCCCTTCGCCATCGAGAGGGTCATGCTGGCCCAGTCCTGCTTGGCGCTGGCGCCGCCGAAGTGTGTGATGCGGGCGCCGGGGTAGTAGACGATCGAGTAGCCGTGGCGCCGGATCCGCCAGCACCACTCGGCCTCCTCACCGTACATGAAAAATGTCTCGTCCATCCCTCCCGCGACTTCGTAGACCTCGCGGGGCAGGAGCATGAACGCGCCGGCGACGGCGTCGACATCGAGCACCCTGTCGCGGTCGACGCCCGCGTATCGCGAGAAGCCGAGCGCCTTGCTGCGGCGCATGACCGAGTTGGGCACGAACAGGTTGACCACCAGCTCGCGGAGCGAGAGGAACCGGAACAGCGAGGACTGCTGCTTGCCGTCAAGCCCGATGAGCCGGCAGCCGACGACGCCGAGCCGCTCCCGCGACCGGGCGAACTCCAGGGACGCGGAGATCGCGTCGTCGTGCAGCTCGGTGTCGCTGTTGAGCAGCAGGATCCACGCGCCCTTGGCGACCGCCATGCCCTGGTTGTTGGCCGTGGCGAAGCCGACATTGTCGCGGTTGGCGATGACGGTGATCCCGGGGAACGCCCCTCGGAGGGCGTCGGCGCTGCCGTCGGCCGAGTCGTTGTCGACGACGATGATCTCGGTCGTGCAGCCGGAGGTGTGCTCGAGCACGGAGCGCACGCAGGCCACCGTCAGCTCGCGCGTGTTGTAGCTGACGATGATCACCGAGACATCGGGCCGGCTGTGGGCCTGGTCGTGGGGGTGGTCGGGGGTCATGTCTGGAGCCCCCTGATCGACCGGGCCGGGCCCCGCTCTTCGCGTTCCGGCGTCGCGTTCGTTGCCGCCGCGGCCCTGCGCTTCGCGTAGGCCTGGTACTGGGCGAGCAGCGCCGGCCCGTGGGCGAGCAGAACCGCGTGGAGCACGAGCGGCGTGCTGAACAGCCCGACGCTCATCTCGACGAACGAGATCGACAGCACCGCCGCCCCCAGCGCGAACCCCTGACGGACGCAGGTGGGGACCCCCGACTTGGCGAGCTTGACCGCGCAGACCACGCAGGAGACCTTCGCCCCGACATAGCACACCAGCGCCGGCAGCCCGGCCTGCACCGCCGTGTAGACGAACCCGTTGACCAGGTCGACCTTGCGCCGGCCGTCCAGCAGCGGCGCCCAGTCGGTGACGGTCTCCGAGCCGTAGCCGTAGAGCCAGTACTCGGGGAGCTTCATGATCGCCACCTCGATGAGCCGCCCGCGGTACCACGCGGTCTGGCGGTCGAGGCCGAGGAACATGGCGAACTCGTAGACATTCCGGTTCGCCGCCAGCTGCAGCGCGATCAACCCGAGCACCACCGTGACCGCCACCGGCTTGACCGCCCAGCGGCACCAGTACATCGCCGCGACCGCGAAGAGCATCACGCAGCCGATCCACGGCCCGGACGACCAGGAGGCCCCCGCGCCGACGAGGGCGAAGCCGCAGGCGATCGCCGTGCGCACGCCCCACTTCGGCGCGGCGTAGAGCAGCATCAGGCCGGCGAACAGCAGCATGGCGACGCCCCAATAGATGGGCTGCGCCGTCGAGCCCTTCGCCCGCATGAACCCGTGCCGGAACATGGGGTAGTCGAACCGGCCCGGATCGGACAGGAACAGCGGGTCGTAGAAGCTCTTGTTGGCCGTGGTCTCATAGAGCGCCAGCAGCATGGCGCCCATCGCCGCGACGATGAGCAGGGGGTGCAGCCGGGGCGTTCGATGGGCCGCGTGGATCGAGAGCCGGACGGCCAGGTAGATGAGGACGGTGTCGAGGCCGCGCCCGATGGTGGTGGAGACCATCCCCGAAGGCGCACCGCCGATGAGTTTGGCGAGGATGCCCCAGATCCACCAGGCGATGAAGAAGGCGTCGGCGATGTGCGGGCGGGGCCACCCGCGCATCCGGATGGCGGCGCCGAGCAGGAGGCCCACGGCGCCGAGCCGGTGGGCGCTCAGCTCGATCGGGGCGACATCGACCCGCATGTACTCGGGCCACAGGATCGCCATTGAGAGGTAGACCGCCAGCGCGAGCTGCGGCCGGAGCACGACGCCGAGCGCCAGGACGAGCACCGAGATGGCCAGCGTCACCGCGGTCATGGGCGTTCGCGCTCCTCGAGGGCCTCGAGAAGGGCCGCGCCCGCGGAGTCCCGCAGTTCCTTCATGAACAGCCCGCGGAACTCGGCCAGCCCGCGGAGATCGCGCTCCCACCAGCGCGAGGCGAGCACGCGCTCCCTGACCTCCTCGGGGAAGCGGAAGCGGATGAGCTTGGCCGGCACACCGCCGACGATGGCGAAGTCGGGGACATCCTTGGTCACCACGGCCGCCGAGCCGACGATCGCGCCGACGCCGATGCGCCCGCACCCGGCCGTGATGATCGCCCGCTCGCCGATCCAGGCGTCGTGGCCGATCGTGAGCGGAACGAAGGGCACCTCATCCTCCGCGACGAACCGCAGGTTCTTGTTGAAGAACGCCGGGTGGGTCGAGAGCCGGTCGGAGGGGTGGTTGCGCCGCAGCACGCTCACGCCCTGGGCGATCGAGACATACCGCCCGACGGTGACGCCCGCGGGGAACGCCCCCGGCGCCAGGCAGGGCCCGTAGCTGTAGTCGCCGACCTCGACGCCGTGGTGCCTCGCGAGCAGCTCGCGGACGGTGACGGTGGAGAACGCCCCGCCCTCGAGGCGCAGCGCGGCCCGGACCGTCAGGGCGCGCAGCCGGCGCACCCGGTACATCGCCGCGAGCAGCGGGGAAAGCGAGGACCGGGTTGGGACTGGGTAGCTCTGCATGCCGGTCTAGGAACCAACCTTTCTCGCCCGGAGGAAGGCGACCGCGCCGCGCCCCTCGGCGCGGAGCTGCGGCATCACAATCGCGGCGGCGCCGACCGCCAGCGCGGTCGCGAACGCCGCGACCGCGAGCTGACCGAACAGGCCGATGTGCCCCTGCCCCAGGACCACCCCGCCGGCCAGGACGACCAACGCCCCGACGAGCGTCGCCAGCAGCGTCGGCCGGAGGATCAGCATCGGCGCGATCGCCTGCTCCCGGCGCAGCCGACGGAGCGACACGGCGATCGCGAACGCCTCGCCCAGCACGATGCCGATGCCGACCGAGGTGAGGGTGCCCATCGACGCCGCGCAGGCGAGCACGATCACCAGCCCGAGCGACCGGGCCGTGTTCGCCACCATGCTGTTCTTGCTGTCGCCGAACGCCAGCGCGGCGACGGCCGTGGCCGAGCGCATGAGGCGGGCCGCCTGCCCGACCGCCAGCCACCCCAGCAGCACGCCGCCCGAGGCGTACTCCTCGCCGTAGAGCCAGACCATCAGCGTGGTACCGATCAGCACCATCGGGATGCACATCGCCAGCCCCAGCACCGCCTGCGCCTCCGAGCACATCGCCAGCCGGCGCCGGAACCGCTCGGGCTGCTCGCGGGCCGCGGCGAGGCTCGGCAGGAACACGGTCGTCGTCACCCGCCCCATCGCCAGCACCGGGATCTGCGCCAGGCCGAACGCCACCGCGTAGACGCCGAGCTGCTCCTTGGTGAACAGGCTCGCCACGATGAACCGGTCGCCCTGCATCGCCGCGAAGGTCATCACCCCCGCCAGCAGGAGCGGCAGCCCAAAGGCCCAGAGATCCGACAGGCTCTCCCGGTCGCGGCTCCAGCGGTACTTGCGCTCGGCGACCAAATGCGAGGCGACCATCTCGGCCGTGCCCTGGAGCACCAGCGCCAGCACCACCGCCCGGAAGTCGCCCAGCCAGATCGAGAGCAGCGGGGCCGCCGCCAGCGACAGGATCACGCCGGCCATGTCGATGGTCGCCGAGGGGCCGAACCGCAGGTCCCGCTGGTAGCGCCACTTGTCGGCGTGGGCCAGGCCCCGGATCAGGAACACCCCGGCGAGGAGCCCCAGGGCGTCCGCCGACTCGCCCTCACCGAGCAGGTTCATCACCGGTGCGGCGAGCAGGTACACGGCCCCCGCACACACCGCGCCCCGCAAGACCGCCAGCAGGTGGGCCGCGCCCTGGAGCACCGGCGACTCGCCCTTGGGGGATTGCACCAGGAGCTTCTCAAAGCCGATGTCGGTGAGCAGGCCGAGCAGGCCGAAAACCGCCAGGGCCAGGGCGGCGACCCCCATGTTCTCCGGGCCGAGGATCCGCGCGAAGATGATGCTTCGCGCAAAAGTTGCCGCCGCGATCAGCCCGTTGCTGCCGGCAACGACGGCGGACCCGGAGATGAATCGGCGGCGTGACATGCGGGGGTCCGGCTCTTCTCGGTCCTGGGGGGCTTCGACTCGACGAAAGGGGCCCTACTCGGTGTAGGGTGAGAGTTCTCCCCTGACACTATCGGCAAAGGCCGCCAGCTCCGGCGATTGGCGGTAGGCATAGGCCCGCTCGGGCTTGGGCTGACCGGCCGCGGCGGCGAGCACCGACCCGTCCGGGGTCAGGCCGACGAACGAGACGATCCGGTCGAGCACGACCCGGGGGTCCATCGCCAGCTCCTCGAACCGGACGCTCAGGCAGCGTGGGCCCAGGGCCGCGGCGTGGAGGTCGGCCCGGCGGACATAGTCCCGCCAGAGCTCGAACGCGCCTCCGAGCCTCGCGGTCCGCATGGACTCGGCGAAGCCGCGCTGCTTCTCGTACCAACCGTAGATCCACTTCTGCTGGGCGAAGCGCTGCTCGGCCCCGGCGAGTCGCTTCTCGAAGCGGGTGTGCAGGCTCGCGGCGACATCGATCCCGTGACGCGTGACATTGATCACCTTGGCGTCCGGGTAGATCGAGAGCCACAGCGGGAGGGTGTAGGTGTTGCGGGGGTCCTTCCAGCCCCAGGGGTGGCCCAGCGACCCGATGCGTTGGCCGGTGAGGTACCGCCGGACGCCGAGGTACGCCACGGATCGTGGCGAGCGGAGCACATACTCGATGTAGGCCTTGCTCAGGGCCATCATGCGGTCATGGGACAGGAGCAGGTCCAGGTGCTGAGGCTGGTCCCACGACCCGCCGCACTGCCGGAGCAGCCACGAGTTCAGGCGGAGGAAGAAGGTGGCCTCGTGATTCCCGTCCAGCCGGGCCCCCACGAACACGCCCAGCCTGTCCAGCATGCGGCTGACGAGGCTCGTCCCGGAGCGGTGCATCCCGATGACGATGATGGGCGAACGCGACCAGTCTTCCATAGACCCTCACCCCGGCCGCGGCCTGCGGCCAGCCCGGCGCGCTACCGCGCGATCTCCTCGATCTCGAAGGCCCCGACACTGGATGTCGCGGGCCGTGCCTGGCCCTCCAGATCGATCGGCGCCGGGTTCGGGGTGACCCGCCCCTCCAACCGCTGGCCGGGCAGCGGCCTGAGCAGGTTGTGCGCGACATCCTCGAAGCGGATGATCCCGGCGGTGACATCCTCGCCGGGGCTCTGGGCGCCGTAGGAGGTCGCATCCAGATAGTGGATGTGCTCCCACTTGCCCTGGCTCTCCAGGTCGATGCCCTCCTCGGCGACGATTTTCTGGAACATGGAGCCCCGCACGCTCAGGTTGCGCATGTCGTGGTCGCGGAACCGGAAGGACTGGTTGATGATGGTGGTGTTCCACAGCAGGAGGTGGTTGGTGGGGCTCATCCACTGGCTGTATGGGGCGCTCAGCTCGGTGTAGTCGTCCCACACATCCCGGTCGAGGAGGACATTGACAAAGGCGACATCGTTGAGCTGCTCGAGCGAGCTCGTGAACAGGCCCTGGACGCGGACATCGTACGCCGACACACCGTAGAGCACGAAGTTCTCCTTCGTGAGGCCGACGCCCTGGATCTGGAAGACATCGCCGTGCATGGTCCCGTCGCCGCGGGTGACCCCGACGACCGAGCTGTTGAACACCGCGCGGGAGTCGCTGAAGGCGTCCGACCCGATCTGCTCCAGCCGGGTGTTCCGCACGAGATTGGCGCCGCGCACCGCGTTGGCGTACTCCCGCACCTCGCAGTCGGTGATGAACATGCCCGACCAGTTCTGCCAGGCGAACGGGGCGCAGTTCACCGTGTCGCCGGCGCCGATGAACTCGCACCGGTCGGCCCAGAAATGGCCGTCGAGATGGGAGAACGCGCCGATCTGCCAGCCCTCCCGCTGGTCGATCGTGAGCGACCGCAGGCAGATGTTCCGCGTCCGAAGGCGGTTGCCGGACAGCTCGTTGGGGTACCGGCCGGTCAGGATGACCTCGTCCCTGGCCACCCCCGGGGCGGGCTGGATGACCACCCACCCGTCGTCGAGGCTCGGCAACGACTGATCGGCGCCGAACGGGTAGGTCCCCGGGGTCAGGAACACCCCGATCCGGGAGTTGGCGCTCGAGGCCAGGATGGCCGCCTCGATCGAGCGGAACGGCTTGGCCGACGAGCCGGTGCCCGTCTGGTCGTTCCCGGTGGTGCTCACATAGAACTCGCTGAGCCGCTCGCCGATCCCGGGCACGCGGAGGAACATCGAGTGCTCGCCGATGTCCAGCGACTCGGTCGTGATGTCGCCGGCGAGCACGCGGGGGATGCCCGCCTCCTTCGGCCACACGAGCGCCCGGACCTCGCAGGGGCCCCCCGAGTCGAAGTACTGCGGGCTGAGCACCGCGGCGTACTCCCACACCTGGGTGTCGGGATTGAGTTGCATGGTGTACACCGGCACCCACGGGCCGCCATCCACCGAGAACTCCACCCGGTCGATCCCGTTGGCGTGGAACGCGACCACGCCGATGTAGAACTCGGCGTCGATGGTCTGGAAGGGGACGACATCCCACCGGGCGATGACCTGGGCATCCCAGCCGGCCATGGCGTCGGTGCCGACGGGATCGGGCTGCTCGGTGGGTCCAGCCCACCCCTCGCCGGGTTCCAGAAGGACGAACGACGAGTCGGAGATGTACGCCCCGTTGTCGTCCCCCTCACCGCCGGGAACCCAGCCGCGCCCGGCGCGCCACTCGCCCGCATTGTCGCCGCCGACCGCGCCGCCGGGCCCGCCGCCGGCGGAATCACCGATGCCGGCCCCGTTCCCAGAGCCGCCTCCGCCCGGGTTGGACGATCCGCCCCCGTCGGGGAGCCGCGTGTCATCCGGCAGCGGGACGCGCCCCCGTGAGGGGTGCGAGAAGCTGATCGCGGCGCCGCGGTCCGCCGGTGATGCGTCGCCCAGCGCGGTGCCCCGAAGGACGCCGGCGCTCCGACCCGCACCAGCATGCAGACGCGGGGACCCCACCGTGGCCGGCCGAGCCCCGGCGCTGCCGGCGAGGGCGCCGTCCGGGCCAACCAGGACCGCCGATCCGCTCACGCGGGTCGGTCTCCGCAGGTTCCCGCCCGCACGGGGCCAGAAAAGGTCACCCCGGCGGACGATGATCGTGCCGCGCGGCGTGGAGATGCGGACGGTGTCATCGCGCTTTTTCACGGCTTTACCGGTGTTTTCCTCTGGCTGGAGAGGCATCCCTCCCGCCTCGGCGGATGGTCCGCGAAGCGTCAACTCGCACATCAGAAGCAGGACGAGGCTGGATCGGACAGCCCCTCGAAGGCTCAGATGACTCATCAGACGCTCCCTCCCACCCCCACCGGTGGATGCTCGTACGGAGTATCGGTTCGGGCTTGTTCAGCCACAAGCGGATTGACCCCCCGGAGGGGTGGAGACCGGCGGCCGATGCGGCCCATGTTCCCCACCCGTTGCAACCGTTGCTCGAAAATGCCGGTGAGGCCTCGCATCGGCGGGCCCCGTCCCGCCGTCCTGCTGAGTCCCGGTAACCGAGGGCGCGTTCGGCAGAAACTGCGCAGTCCGCAACGGTGGGCCCGGTTCTCGATGCAGCATAGCCCCCCGGTTGTCCCCGTCCCCCCCCGGATTCGATGTCTGCTCTGGAGAACACCATCCCCGGACCGGAGCATTGCGCGTGCGTCACCGATCAGGCCCCCAACCGAGCCGCTCACGGACACAGGTCCGAGCTGCGGGGGGACCGCGCGACGAGCGCTTGGGGCTCGAGCAGCTCGAGGCACGCCGGATGCTCTCCTCGTCATTTACACCTCAAGAAGTCTACTTAGCCGAATTGGTGAACCGGGCCCGGTCCGATCCCCAGGCCGAGGCCGTCCGCCTGGGCTTCGATCTGACCGATGGGCTCAGCGCCGGGCAGCTCTCGATATTCGGCCCGGCCGAGCCGCTGGCGCTCGACCTCTCGCTCTCACTCGCGTCCCGGGCCCACAGCCTCGACATGGCGACCCGCGGGTTCTTCGACCATGTCAACCCCGACGGGCGGAACCCGACCCACCGGGCCCAGGCGATGGGCTACCCGGGCGTGGCCGGCGAGACAATCGGGTTCGGCCATAACTCCATCGACGCCCTCTACGAGGCGTGGATGTACACGCCGGAGAACCGGACCAACCTCCTCAGCCTCATCACGAGCTTTGACGAGAGCTTCCACTACGACCAGATCGGTCCGGGCTTCGCGAACGACCTGGGCTTCGCCGACGACCACTTCGCCGCGCTCTTCGGGGACCCGGGCGCGGGCTCGAGCGCACGACTCCTCGGGGTCGTCTATGACGACCTCGACGGCGACGACTTCTACTCGATCGGCGAGGGGCTCGGCGGCGTGACCATCGAGGTCGCCGAGGCCGCCAACCCCGACACGGTTGTCGCCACCTTCACGACCGACGATGCCGGCAACTACCAGATCAAGCTCGGCGACGGCTCGTGGATCGTGACCTTCACCGACCTCGCGACCGGCTGGGGCGTGGCCAAAACGGTGGTCACCAGCGGGGAGAACGCCAAGCTCGACACGCGCGCCGGCGAGTTCCAGGCGCCCGACGATGGCGGCGGCTCCGGGGATGGTGGCTCCGGGGATGGCGGCTCCGGGGATGGCGGCTCGGGGGATGGCGGCTCTGGAGATGGCGGTTCGGGGGATGGCGGCTCTGGAGATGGCGGTTCCGGCGACGGCGGCTCGGGCGATGGAGGCTCCGGTGACGGCGGTGACGGCGGTGACGGCGGTGACGGCGGTGACGGCGGTGACGGCGGTGACGGCGGCGACGACGGCGGCTCGGGAGACGGTGGCGCCCAGGACGACCACGCCGACGACGGCGACTACGCCAACGCCACGCTTGTGACGCTCGACGCGGGCCATACCGGCGACGACACCGGCGAAGTCGGTGTCGGCGCTGACACGGACCTCTTCTACTTCACCGCGGATATTGCCGGCGGGCTGACCCTCACCCTCGACGGCTCGGGCGGCGGGCTGGTTGGCCAGCTCACCCTGCAGAGCGACGCGGGGCTCAACCTGGCGGTTGAGCGCGCGGGAGCCGCCGGCGGGAGCATCACGCTCGAATGGAATGTCGTCGCGGGCCGGCAGTACTTCATCGTCGTCGGTGCGGACGCCAGCGAATCGGTGGGGGCGTACACGCTCGGGATCGCGATCGACGATCCGGACGACGGCGGTGGCGACGGCGGCTCGGGCGACGGTGGCGACGGCGGCTCGGGCGACGGTGGTGACGGCGGCTCGGGCGACGGCGGTGGTGATGGCTCGGGCGGCGATGGATCCGGCGATGGCGGCCAGGACCCCGAGGAGGACCCGCCCGTCGATGCCTCCACCGACGACTCGGGCGGCTTCACCATCGTCCGCCGTGACGACAACGGCAACCCCATCGTCTATCTGCAGGAGCCCGACGGCTCGTGGACCAGCGTCGACCTGATCGGCCAGGCCGGCGGCCCGACGCCCGAGGGCCGATTCTCCACCTTCCTCGACCCGGAGACCGGCCTCGTGTCGGTCGTCAGCGCCACGGGCGCGGGCCTGGCGATCTACTCGCGCGACGCGGGGGGCCAGTGGACGGTCCGCAATCTCTCCGCCGAGCTCGGTGCGCCGCCGATCGAGTCCAAGCCCGTCACCTTCGCCACGCGCTCGGGCCTGGTCTACACCGCCGGGCTCGACGCCGACGGCAACCTCATCGCCTATCACCACACAGGAGAGGCCGACGAATCGGGCGGCTTCGCGTGGGGCTTCGTCGATATCACCAGCGGGGACCTGGCCTCCCAGGGCGTCACGATGCCGGGGCTCTCCGGCGGCACGCTCATCGCGTATGTCACCGGATGGAACGCGCTGACCATCGCCGGGCTCGATCAGCAGGGCAACATCTACGCCGCGTGGTGGGCCCCGGGCCAGGAGCGCTGGGCGCTGGCCAACCTCAGCGCCATAACCGGGGCGCCGAAGTACGGGGGCACCATCTCGGCGTATCTCACGCCGTGGAAGGGCATCAATATCGCCGGGACCGATGAGAACGGGGATCTCTCGGTGGTCTGGTGGGTTCCCAGCTTCGGCGGGACCTGGAAGGTCTCCAAACTCAACGAGATCCTCGGCGGGCCGCGCCTCGGCGAGGGCACCGTCGCCAGCTGGGTCACCCCCTGGGGCGGGCTCAATGTCTCGGGCCTCACGGCCGACGGCAAGGTCGTGGTCTACTGGTGGACCCCCAGCAGCGGCGGCTGGAAGATCGCGACCCTGAGCGACGCCGTACGGGATGTCGACCCGCCCGTCCGGGGCGTCATCGGGCGCACCTCGCAGACCGGCGTGATCTCGATCTTGGGGCTGAGCGAGGCCGGCGATCTGGTCCGGTACTGGTGGCAGGCCGGGCAGCCCTGGTCGGGCGAGGTGCTCCCCGCCGGGTGATCGAACTCGGCGTGGTGTCCGTCAGGGCTGAACGAGGCTTGGACATCCTGATGCCTGCGTCCCTTGGCACGGATGGACGCCCGATAATCTCAGCTCTTGGCTCGATTCTCGTCCCTTCCTGCGGCTTTCGGACCTGGTTGGCCCCGGATCGACGAGAAGTTCCGGCAAATCGCTGGCAGACCAGCTTGCAGTGTGCGGGGGGCGACAGTACCATTGGAATGTCTAGGTGCTGCCGCTCCGGGTCCGATTTGTCCCCGGGGTGGGCGCACCGCTGGAGAGAGAGAGCAGGAGCCCACCATGAACCGAATCGGCCTGTCGACCGTTGTTGTTGCTGCGCTGGCCGGACTCGCCACTGCCCAGGTCATGACCATCACCTGGGATGTCTCGGACACCGGGGACGCCGACGGCGTGCTGTCCCCCGGGGAGTCGGCGGTCCTCACGATGTACGCCGCGATGAACCCCGGGGCTGTCGGCTTCGCGGGCTCCATCTACAACATCGGCGGCGACGCCGACTGGGGCGCCGGCTCGATCGGTTCGTACACGAACCTGGTCGACTCCCTCGCGACCGGGCCCGGCGATCTGAACGCCGGCAACTTCATCACCGGCATCGAGAGCTTCCAGCTCCCGCCGTTCTTCAACCCCAGCTTCGACGCCAGCAACCCGATCGCGGTCTACCAGATCGTCTGGACGCCCGCGGACTACTCGGCGAAGATCGTGAGCTTCGGCAGCTTCGATCACATCAACTTCGATGTCTACACCGACACCTTCGGCTCCTCCACCGGCTACACCGGCGAGGTTTTCCCCGGCGTGATCAAGATCATCCCGGCCCCCGCCTCGGCCGCCCTGCTCGGACTGGGCTGCCTGGTCGGCGCCCGCCGCCGCCGCTGATCCCCTTGGCCTCGGCCCAGCTTCCCCCGACCGGCCGCACCCATCTGGTGCGGCCGGTTTTCATTCCGCCCAGCGCCGGGCGCCGGGCAGGTTGGTCGGCAGGACGGTCGTCGGGTTGTCTCCCAGACGGCATACCCGGCCCGACCGATACCACCGTCACCCGCGCGCGCACCCAGCGTTCGGACGGGGTTCCCCGGGGACGCGCCTCCAGCCGATCGAGCCGCGCGGTCGATACGATTGTCCCCGGACCGTCCGGGGACTCGGCGTCGGCCGACGAGCGGTCCGAGCGCGCGCCCGATCCTAACCCCCGCGGTCTCCCGCCGGGAGGTGCTTCGGAGAGTGAGCATGTCCCCCGGAACCTCGCACCAGGCGATGCTGGCCGTGCTTGAGTGCCCCGCGCCCTACGAGCGTGACTGGACCCTGCTCGACGCGTTCCTGGCCTCAGCGTCCGAGCACGCCGGCAACACCGCGGTCGTGGCCGGCGCCGCCACCCTGACCTACGCCGACCTGACCGCCAGAGCCGGGGGACTTGCCGGCGCCCTCCGTGCGCGGGGTGTGTGCCGGGGCGACGCCGTCGGCCTGATGCTGGACCGCGGGGTGGATGTCCCGGTTGCGCTGCTGGCGGTGCTGCTGTGCGGCGGGGTGTTCGTCCCCCTGGAACCCGGCGCACCGCCCGAGTGGAACGCCCGGATTGTCCAGCGCGCACGATGCCGCGTGGTCGTTACCAATGGCCCGCCCGTGCCGCCGGGGGTCCCGGTGGTGGACTGCGCCGATCCCGGCGAGTCCGGCGCGGCGACCGGCGCGCCCGCGCGCGGGCCGACCGACCCGGTGAGCGTGATGTTCACCTCCGGTTCGACGGGCGAGCCCAAGGGCGTGCTCATCCCCAATCGCGCGATCGTGAGGCTCTGCCGCGGCAACTGGTTCGCCGACACCGGGCCCGGCTGTCGGTTCCTCCACGCCTCGCCGCTGGCCTTCGACGCCTCGACGCTGGAGATCTGGTCGCCGCTGCTCAACGGCGGGACGGTAGTGATCGCGCCGCCCGGGGGGCTTGGGATCGGCGAGCTCGCGCGCCTGATCGCCGAGCAGCGTGTCACCTCGTGCTGGCTGACCGCGTCGCTGTTCCACGCGTGCGTGCAGGCCCGGCCGCAGATGTTCGAGCCTTTGCGTGCGGTCCTCACCGGCGGCGATGTGGTGTCGCCCAAGTGGGCGGCGGCGTTGCGGGCCCGCTGCCCCGGGCTGCGTCTCACCAACGGCTACGGCCCCACCGAGAACACCACCTTCACGACCTGCTACGAGGTGGGCGATGTCGACCCGGACCGCCCCCTGCCCATCGGCAGGCCGGTCGCGAACACCGGCGTGTGCATCGTCAACGAGTCGCTCGAGCCGCTGGGCGCCGACGAGCCCGGCGAGCTGGTCGCCACCGGGGACGGCCTGGCGCTCGGCTATCTCGACGATCCGGACGCGACACGCGCCGCGTTCGTGGAGCTGCCCGGGCTCGGCCGGCGCGGGTACCGCACGGGCGACCGGGCTCTGATGCGGGCCGACGGCGTGGTCGAGTACCTCGGGCGCATGGACCGGCAGGTCAAGATCCGCGGCTTCCGGGTCAACCCCGCGACGACCGAGGCGGCGCTGCAGCGCCAGGCCGGCGTCCGCGAGGGCGCGGTCGTCGTCGCCCGCCACGCCGACGGGCCCGCGCTGAGCGCCGTGGTCTCGACCGATCCGACCGACAGCTGGCCCGATCTGCGCGCCCGTCTGCTCGCGGCGCTCCGGGCCGAGCTGCCCGAGTACCTCATGCCGCAGACGCTCGCCCGCCGCGATGAGTTGCCCCGAAGCCAGACCGAGAAACTCGACCGCAACGCGATCCGGGCCGAGCTGGAGACCGGTGTGCCGGTCGCCGACGCGTGGCGCGCCGGGCTTCAGGCCGGTACGCCGGGACCCGGCGTCGCGCTGGGCACGGTCGCGGCGATCCTCCAGGCCGCATGGACCCCTGGCGAGGGTCCCGGCGTCACCATCGAGGCCGGCGGCCGTTCGTGGCGCGTGGACCTGCCGCCGATCGGGGGCTTGACCGCGCGGGAGGTCGGCGCGGCTGTCGGGGGCTCGCTGCCGGCGGACCTCGCCGGGGCCGAGCAGGCGACCGCCATCCTCCGCGACCCTGAGGGGCGTGAGGCGCGGCTGCTCGACCGGGGCGAGCTCCGGCTCGCGCTGCACGCCGACACCTCCGGCAGTGTGCGAGACTGGCGCGTGCAGCACGCCCGCGCCGTGCTGCGGTTCCTCGCGGAGGCCCCCGGCGCGACCGTCGATTCACTCGCCGTGCTCGGCGACGACGAACGCCGGCAGATCGAGCAGGGCTGGAACGGCACCGGCTGGGACCACGGACTGACCGAGCCCCTGAGCGTGATGTTCGAGCGTCACGCCGCGGCACATCCGGACCACGAGGCCCTGCGCTCCGACGACCTCGCGATGAGCTTCGGCCAGGTGCTGCGCCGGAGCAACGCGGTCGCCAACCGAGTCCTCGGCGAGGGGCTCGGCCCGGGCGCCCGCGTCGCGTTCTACGACAGCCGGACGGTCGATACAATCATCACCGCGCTGGGCATCCTCCGCGCCGGGGCGGTGTGCGTGCCGCTCGACACCCGCGCACCCCAGGCCCGCACCGACGCGATGCTCGAGGACGCGGGGGTCGCGGTGTTCCTGCGCGGCGACCGCGACGCGCCCGCGCCGGCGCTGCCGGCCGGGGTGCGCTCGATCGAGCTCCGGCACCGTGAGGACCCGACGCCCCCCACCGGGGGCGCGAGCATGGGGGGCGACGCGTACATCCTCTTCACCTCCGGCTCGACCGGCCGGCCCAAGGCGGTCCCCGTCCGCCACGAGTCGCTGGTGAACCGGATCGCCTGGATGCACCGGCGCTACGGGCTCTCGCGCGAGGACATCGTGCTCCAGCGCAACCGGCTGTTCTGGGATGTCTCGATCTGGGAGTACCTGTGGCCGCTGGCCTACGGCGGGCGGTGCTTCGTCGCCGACGCGAGCGTCGGCGACCCCGCGCGGCTCCACGCGTGCGTGCTGGAGAACGGGATCACCGTCATGCACCTGGTGCCGACGCTCGTCGGACCCTTCGCCCGCGCCGCCCGCCGGTTCGGCAAGCCCCGGGTCCGCTGCACCATCTGCTCGGGCGAGCCGCTCTCCGACGCGGCGGTGCGCGAGCATCTCGAGGCCGTCGGCGGCGAGATGCACAACCTCTACGGGCCGACCGAGGCGGCGATCGATGTCACCTGCACCCGCTGCGACGACCCCTCCGCGGGCGTGACCATCGGCCGGCCCGTCGAGAACACCCGCATCAGCATCGTCGACCAGGCCGGGCGGCCCGTCCCCGTGGGCGTTCCCGGCGAGATCCGACTCGCCGGCGTCCAGGTCTCACGGGGCTACCTGGGCCAGGCCGGACGCGAATCGAACGCCTTCCTGACCGGCGAGGACGGCGGCCCGGTCTACTGCACCGGCGATTCGGGCCGGTGGCGCGAGGACGGGTGCGTCGAGTTCCTCGGACGGGGTGACGCGCAGGTCAAGCTCTGCGGCTTCCGCATCGAGCTCGGCGAGATCGAGGCCGCGCTCCTGCGGCGGGACGAGATCGCCGAGGCGGTCGTCTGCAAGGTCGGCGACGGTCTCTCCGCCTCGCTCGTGGCGGTGTGCGTGCCCGACGACAACTACCCCGAGCACGACAGCCAGGCGGTGCTCGCGGCACTGCGCGGGACGCTCGACGATGTCATGGTGCCCGGGCGCGTCGAGTGGCGCGAGGCGATCCCCCGTCTGCCCAACGGCAAGGTGGACCGGCGCACGCTCACCGCGTCGATCGAGCACGGCGTCGAGCCCGGCCACGCGTCCCAGTCGCCCCGCGAGGTCGTGCGGGCGGTCTGGCGATCGGTGCTCGGCGTTGCGCCGGCCTCGGACACCGCGAACTTCATGGCCGAGGGGGGCAACTCGCTCTCCTTCCTGCGACTCATGCTCGGCGTCGAGGAGCGGCTGGGGATCGAGATCCCCGCGGCCCCGGCGCTCTCCGAGCCCACGCTCGGACGCGTCACGACCCTGGTCGAGTCGCTGCTGCTCAGCGCACCGCCCGGCGCGGGCGCCGCGCGATACCCCGAGGGCGAGCCCCGATCGGCAGCCGGTTCGCTCGTGCGGATCACCTACGGCGACCTGCCGCTGGTCATGCTGCCCCACCTCGGCGGCACGATGGGCTACCTGCGAGAGATCGCCCCGCACCTCCAGGGCCACCTGTCGCTCTACGGCATCCGCCCGCGCGGGCTCTTCGACGGCGAGGAGCCGCTCGACACCATCGAGGCGATCGCCGAGGGCTACGCCGAGCTGGTCGCCCAGCGGGGCTGGCCCGCCGCCGCCATCGCCGGCTTCTCCAGCGGCGCGATCATCGGCGTCGACATGGCCCGGCGGCTTCGTGCGCGCGGCGTGCGCGTCCCGCTGCTGGTGCTCGTCGACAGCGGCCCCTGTGTCACCGCCGAGGGCCGCCTCCGGCGTGCCGCGGGGGATATCGCCCACACGCTGCCGCGCCTTCTGGGCAAGGGCGGGCGCAAGCGCGGCTACGGCGAGCATGTCACCGAGACGCAGAAGCTGCTGATGGACACGCACCTGGCCGCCGTGCACCGGCACGCGCTGCCCGCTTACGACGGCGCGGCCCTGGTGATCGCCAGCCGCGAGGTCGGCAACCAGCACCGGCTCCGCGCGTGGCGCCGCGTGCTGCTCGGCCCGGCCGATGAGGTGCTCGTCGAGGCCTCGCACATGGCGATGTGGCGGGGCGAGCACGCGCCGCGGATGTCCGGCCTGCTGCTCGAGCGCGTGACCGCGGCGTTCGGACGCGACGCGGCGCCCGCCCTGCGGTCGGCGTGAGGCCCGCTACGCCAGCACCGCGACCTTGCGGTAGGTGGCCTCGAGGATCGCCCGGCTGTCGGCGCTCAGCCAGTCCTCCAAGATCGTCGCGTACACGCCGCGGAAGTCGATCTGGTACTTGAGGTCGCCCTCGTCGAGGTCGGCGAGCGAGGGGTGCGAGCCGACGAGGCCGGGCTTGACCATCGGGCCGAGCAGGAACATGGGGGCCGCGGTGCCGTGGTCGGTGCCGCCCGAGGCGTTCTGGGCGACACGCCGGCCGAACTCGCTGAACACCATCGTGAGCACGCGTCGGTCGTTCTCGCTGGCCTTGAGGTCCTGATAGAACGCGCGGAGCGCGGTGGCGAAGGTGTCGAGGAGCTGGGCGTGGCGGCCGTTCTGGTTGCCCTGCCCGGCGTGCGTGTCGAACCCGCCGAGGGAGACATAGTACACGCGCGTGGAGAGCCCCGCGCGGATCATGCTCGCCACCATCGCCATGTCGCGCCCGAGGGCGTTGCCGGGGTATTGCGCCAGCGGCGTCTGGCTCACGGCGCGGCGGATGAGGTCGCTGGAGACCTGCGCGTCCAGCGCCGTGCGCATGAGGAAGCCCGCCGCGGAATCCGGCGGCACGCCGTCGCGCACGCCGTGCTGGGTGATCTCGCCGTAGGGGCCGGCGAGCGACTCGTGAACATCCTCGCCGGTCCAGCGGAAGAGGTCGGGCGTCTCGAAGCTGATGGGCTTGGCCTTGCGTCCCTGCATGGCGAGCGGCGCCTCACGCCCGATGGCGATGCCGGGCTGGCCCTGCATCTCGCCTGTTCCCGGGCTTGCGCTCGGGGCCTGTGGAGGCGTCGAGCCTTCGGGCGTGCCCGACTCGCCCTTGCCGTAGCCGCAGCACTCGGCGTCGAAATACCGCCCGAGCCACCCGTCGCCCGTGCCGGAGGTATCGGCCGTGTGCCAGATATCCATGCTCTTGAAGTGCGAGCGGTTGGGGTTGGGGTAGCCCACGCCCTGCACGACCGTGAGCAGACCGTTGTCGTGCAGCTCCTTGAACGGGGCGAGCGAGGGGTGCAGGCCGACGGGGTCGTTCTTCCGGAGCGTCAGCACGCGCTCGGCGCCGATGCCGATGCCGGGGCGTTTGCGGTAGTAGTTGTCGTCGGTGTGCGGTACGACGGTGTTCAGCCCGTCGTTCCCGCCGCTGAGTTGGAGGATCACCAGGATGTTGTCCTCGTTGACCCCCGGGATCGAGGACATCCCCGGCGCCGCCATCGGCAGGCCGAACGCGGACCGCTGGATGAACGCCGGCAGCGCGACGCTCGCCGAGGCGAGGGTCAGACCGGTCCCGAGGAAATGGCGGCGGGTGAAGGCTCGGCTGTGGTGGAGGTCCATGGTGTGCCTCGTGTGGTGCGGCTTGGGTCGGGGATCAGGTGAGCTGGTACTCGGGCATGGCGGTGATCAGGAGGAGCAGGCCGGTGATCATGTCGTCGGTGACCTCCCCGCCGTGGGAGGCGACGAACTCGGCGAGCGTGGCGTGCGCGTGCGTCGGGGCCTGGCCAATGGCGAAGCGCAGCAGGTAGTCCACGACGCGCCCGGGGTCCTTCGCCGCCCCGGGGTCGGCCTTCGCGAGCTGGCCCAGGATGGTCGAGGGGTCGAACCGCTGCTCGTCGGCCAGGGCGTCGTAGCCCCGCGGCGTGCGCCCCGTGAGCAGGTACGCCATGATGTTCTGCCGGACATACAGCGTGGAGGTGTTGATCCAGCTCCGCTCGCCGTCCCACCCCGCGACGCTGGGGGGGAACAGGATGTTCTGCCCCATCAGCGCCATCGCGTCCAGCAGCACATTCAGGTCGCGCACCGGCGTGTGCATCGAGCGGACCGCCCCGACGATCAGCTCCGCCGGGCTCTTGATCCGCTGGTTCATCACCGCGGGGCTGTAGAAGTGCTCGCTGGTGAAGAGCCTGGTGAGCACGGGCGCGAGCTGGTAGTCGGTGCGGCCCATCAGCGAGGCCAGCTCGCGGAGGACCGCCGCGGTCTCGGGGTCGATCGGCTCGCGCTCGTCGGGCAGATCGGCCGCGAAGAACCGGTACAGCTTGCGGGTCATGTACATCGAGCAGACCGGCTGGTCGAGGATGGCACGGACGAAGTCGTCGCCGCTCATGTTGCCCCGCTTGCCGAGGATCTGCTTGGCGCCCGTGTCGTGGTTCTCCTTCCGGAGCTCGAAGCGGTCGTCGACGAAGGTGTACCCGGTGAGCGCCCGGGCGCCCTCCTTGATGTCCTGCTCGCTGTAGCTGCCCACGCCCAGGCTGAACAGCTCCATCAGCTCGCGGGCGAGGTTCTCGTTGGGCCTGTTCTTGCGGCTGTCGTTGTTGTCGAGGTACGCGAGCATCGCCGGGTCGCGGATGATCTGGTGCATCAGCGTCGCGAAGCTGCCCACCGCGTTGCTGCGGAACAGCTGGTTCTGCAGCAGCATGTGGTAGCTGTCCTCGATCGTGCGGTAGCTGGTCGCGAAGTGCCCGTGCCAGAAGAGCGTCATCTTCTCTTCCAGCGGGCGGGGCGTCTCGATCATCCGGATCAGCCACCATCGCTGCATGTCCCGGACCTGCTGGCGGTCCGCGGCCTGCCGGCGCTGGCGCTCGAGACGCAGCCTGGCCAGCTCCTCCTCGTCGCTCGTCTGGCGCGCCCGCCGGTACCGGGCCTCGGTCTCCGGGCTCGGCTCGCCCATGATGGCGCTGTCGAATCGCTCGGCCTCGACCGGGTGCGTCGGCGCCTTGGCGACCTCCACCAGGTGCGAGACCGCCTTCTCCGGCCCCCACTCGACCAGGGTCTGGATCTGGTCGGGGGTGCCCCCGAACCCCGCCCGAAGCAGCAGGTGACGCGCCTCGGCGTACCCGAACGACTCTCGCCGCAGAGGGGCCAGAGCGCTGCCCGAGATGCCCCGTGATGCCGTGGTCGCCATGCTCGCCTCCTGTGGTCGATCCTCGGTCGGGTCAACGCCCGGGCGCCCGGTTGATTGCCGGTCGGCCCGTGGTCAGTATCCATCGACCCGGCCCGGACACGAGCCGGAATCTTCGGCTTTCCTTGGTGGTCGCCCCGATCCGATTTCGCGGAGCGGTCAGACCGAGGGGCGGCGGGCGGCCTTGTGGATCCGCCGGCCCCACGCCCAGCCCAGCATCGCGACGACCAGGAACGCCGCGCCGTTCACCTGGTGGGCCGTCCCCACCAGCACCTCCGCCAGGGGCACGGCGTGGGCCTGCCCGAGCTGGTCGGCGGTGGGGACGCCTCCCTCCCGCTTGTCGGCGGTGGTCACGATGATGAACGCGGCCCACCCCAGGGCGAACTGCAACGCCACGAGCGCGTGCATCGCGATGCCGTTGCAGCGGATGCGCCCCGCCACCGGGGAGAGCTGGTCCCGGTGCTCGCGTGAGAACTTGAGCAGCACCGACCCCGCGAGGATCGCGAAGACTACCACCGCGAACGACACCGCCGCGTGCGTCAGCAGCACATGGAACGAGCCGGGGCTCTCGTCCCGGCGCAGGTGCCGATACATCGCGCCCAGCAGGAGCTGGAACAGCGAGATGTGCAGCGCGCCGGTGGTCAGCACCCGGAGCGGGCGGGTGACGATATCGCCCGCGATCGTGCGCACGGAGCGGTACATCGGGGACATCCATAGCGCCAGCACCGCCGCGTACGCGAGTACGACCTGCCCGAACGCCCCGTGCAGGGCGCCCAGGTACGGGTTGTTCTGCACCACCCGCAGCCCGCCCAGCACCCCCTGTACGCACACCGCGACGAACAGCGGGGCGGTCCACACCCCGAACTGGCGACGCGCCCCAGGATCGAGCATCACCCGCAGGAGCAGCAGCAGTGTCGCGATCCCCGCCAGCGAGCCGAACAGCCGGTGCGAATGCTCCAGGAAGATCCGCGGCTGGGACATCAGGCTGATCGGGTACAGGAACATGTTGGCCCCGAAGGTGTCGGGCCAGCCCCGCACCGCCATCCCAGCCTCGGTGCTGGTCACCAGCCCCCCGAGCAGCACCAGCGGGATGTAGACCACCGCCACCACCGCCGCCAGGCGGCTCAGCCAGGGATCGCCCGGCGGCTCGGTGACCGGCGGGATGGCCCGCGTGGCCCCCGCGAGGGCCGCCCCCGCGCCACCGACCGCGGCCCCGAACGCCAGGAACCCCAGCACCAGCAGCGGGGCCGCGGGCAGGGCAGGAGCCGCCCCCTCGGCGTACGCGGCCGGGTCCGGTTGCTCCACGAGCACGGAGCCGAACGCCATCAGGCTCACCGCGGCCGTCAGGAGCCCCGCGAGCACCGCCCCCGCCAGCCCGGGCCGGGCCCAGCGCGCCCCGAGGGTGGCGAGGAGCAACCAGGCGACGGTGACCCCGGGGCCGACTACGCCGGGCCTCAGCGTCAGACCGGGTATGTTGAGAGCGAACCAGACGATCCAGACCCCGACGGCGACGCCGAGACCTAGTGAAAGCACCCGGTTGCAGTCCAAATTGAACCCTGGATTGTCGTATTTGGTATTTGCTTGGTGCCGCATGATGGTGGGAATGGTAGGCCAAGTCCGATATGGTGGGTGACTTGAGAACTCGGGAGATTGCTGCGAACGAGTCTCAATTGCCCGCCGCGTGGGGGGCTGAGTTGACAAACCAGGGCGAAGGTGCGGACATTTCTGCCCTAAAGCTGCGGTTGCCGTCGAGCCGGGTTCGCGCCCGGCCATGCCCGTCGTGTCGCGTGAATGCTCAGCCGGCCCCCCCAAGGGCGGTGGTGGAAGGAGCACACAGTGTCGGTCATCTTTCCGAAGTGGATGAACGCCCTGCCGACGCTGGGTGCGTTCGCGTCTGTGGGCGGCGTGGTGGCGGTGGTCGTCGGCACCTGGTACTGGGCGACGCCCGACTTCTTCGAGGTCGGGTACAGCCCCGTCCAGCCCGGCGCCGGGTTCAACCACCAGATCCACGCGGGCAAGCTGGGCATCGACTGCCGCTACTGCCACACCAAGATCGAGCAGTCGTCCGAGGCGAACATCCCCAATGTGGCGACCTGCAACGGCTGCCACGCCCAGGGGCGCGTGAGCACAGCGCTCTCCACCGCGACCGACGAGAAGGTGCAGTTCATCCGCGATGCCTTTGATGCGGACGCGTCCATCGAGTGGCGCCGGGTGCACAAGCTGCCCGACTATGTGCGGAACTTCCCGCACGATGTCCACCTGACGGCCGGCGTGAGCTGCTACTCCTGCCACGGGCAGATCATGTCGATGCCGGTCGTGTACCAGGACCAGGGCCTGGGCATGGGCTGGTGCCTCGACTGCCACCGTCACCCCGAGAGCGCGCTGGTCCCGCCCGAGAAGGTCACCGACCTGCTCTGGGTGCAGCGCGAGCTCGAGGACCGCGCCATGGGCGCCGGCTCGGCCAACACGACCGACCTCGTGGACCGGCTCTGGGACTCGCCGCCCCAGGCGTGCGGGGCGTGCCACCAGTGATCGACGGCGCGGCTTCCTGGTTCAGACTTCAGGCTTCGATCGACAGCAAGCGAGAGCGAGCATGACACACGACCAGTGTCCATCAACCCGCGGCCGACTCCCAGCCAAGGCGGTCGCGTCGCGCGCGGGGGCCGTCGCCGGCCCGCGCGCCTGGCGGAGCGTCGAGGAGTTCGCCCAGACCGACGCGTTCCAGGAGCTCCTCGGCCGGGAGTTCCCCGCCGGCGCCTCCGAGATGGCGGGCGCCTCCCGGCGGGACTTCGTCAAGCTCATGGGCGCCAGCCTGGCGCTCGCCGGCGCCGCCACCATCCCCGGCTGCCGACGACCCGACCACAAGATCCTCACCTACTCGCAGAATGTCCCCGAGCACATCGTCCCCGGCAAGCCGCTGTTCTATGCCACCAGCATGCCCCTGCCCGGCGGCGGGGCCGAGGGCCTGCTCGTCGAGACCCACGAGGGCCGGCCCACCAAGGTCGATGGCAACCCGCTCCACCCCAACAACCGCGGCAAGTGCAGCCCCTTCGCGCTGGCGAGCCCGCTGGCGATCTATGACCCCGACCGCCTGAAGTTCCCCGAGTATCAGAACCCCGCCCGCGGGCGCCTGGCCGCGACCTGGGACGATTTCAAGGCCTGGGCCCGCGAGCACTTCCACGCGTACGAGGGCAAGGGCGCCGGTCTGGCGTTCGTCGTCGAGCAGCGCTCGACCCCGGCGTGGGACGCGGTCAAGGCCCGGGTGCTCGAGCGGTTCCCCGGCGCGCGGTGGGTGCCCTACAACCCCGCCGGCAGCGACGCCGCCAACGAGGGCTCGCGCCTCGCCTTCGGCAGGGCGATGCGGGAGGTCTTCGACTTCTCCCAGGCCCGCGTCATCGTCTCGCTCGACCGCGACTTCACGGCCGGCGAGGCCGGCGCGATCGCGAACGCCCGGGCCATCGGCGCCGGGCGGCGCGTGTGGAAGTCGGCCGACCAGATGAGCCGCATCTACTCGGTCGAGGCGATGCACTCCGGACTCGGCACGCTGGCCGACCACCATGTCCGCCTCGCCCCGTCGCAGGTCGCGGCGTTCACGGTCGCGCTGGCCAGGGCCATCCTCGCCCGTCACGACGACGCCCAGCTCCGCGCGGCGCTGGGGGCCGCCGAGGCCGGCGCCGCGCCCTTCGACGCCATCCCGACCGCCACCAAGGACAAGAAGTTCATCGAGCTGCTCGCCGAGGACCTGCTCGCCCCCGGCCATCTGGGCCACTCCGTCATCGCGGCCGGCGCCTCGCAGCCCGCGCCCGTGCACGCCCTGGCCCACGCGATCAACGCGGCCCTCGGCAACGCGGGCACGACGGTGAGCTATCTCGAGCAGGCCGGCGACCTCGCGGCCTCGTCGCTCGGCGGGCTCCGCTCGCTGGTCAGCGACATGGCGTCGGGGAGCGTCCGGACCGTCGTCTGCGTCAACACCAACCCGGTCTTCGACGCCCCGGCCGACCTGGACTTCGCCCCGGCGTTCGGCAGGGTCGGCGCCCGGGTTTGCCTCAGCGTCGGCAAGAGCGAGACCGAGGCGGCGTCCACCTGGTCGCTCAACGGCGCCCACTGGCTCGAGGCCTGGGGCGACACGGTCGCCAACGACGGCACCGTCGCGCCGATCCAGCCCATGATCGCCCCGCTCTACGAGCCGGCGATGAGCGACCTCGAGCTGCTGGCGTTCCTCGCCGGCGACGACGCGCCCGACGGGCACGACATCGTCCAGGCGGCGTGGGCCAAGGTCATGGGCACCGCCCCGACCGACGGCGGGTTCCTCACCAAGTGGAAGCGGGCCCTGCACGACGGGTTCGTCCCCAACTCCGCCGGCGCCACCGAGGCCCCCGCGGTCCGTGCCGCCGAGGTCGCCAAGGCACTCGCGGCGGTGGAGCTCGGCGCCGCCCCCAACGAGTCGTCGATCGATGTGGTGTTCTCCACCGGCGCGGTCGGCGACGGGAGCCTCGCCAACAACCCCTGGCTCCAGGAGATGCCCCACCCCGTCACCAAGGTGGTGTGGGACAACCCGGTCGTCGTCAGCCCCGCGACCGCCAGGGCGCTGAACCTCACCCCGGACGACTACACCGCCAGGCAGGAGCCCGAGGCCAGGATGGCCACGCTTAGCGTGGGCGGGCGTTCGATGCAGCTGCCCGTCTGGATCTGCCCCGGCATGGCCGACAATGTCGCCGCGGTCACCCTCGGGTATGGGCGCACGCACGCCGGGCTCATCGGCGACGGAGTCGGCTTCAACACCTACGCCCTCCGCAACTCGACCGACGGCCTGCTGGTCCGCGCCGGCAAGCTCGAGAGGGCGTCCGGCGGCTACCCGATCTCGAGCACGCAGACCCACTGGACGATCGCCGACCGCAAGCCGATCGCCCGCTGGCTCGACAAGCCGGCGTGGGAGACCCACGCGGGCGCCGCCGAGCACGGCCCGACCCATGGCGTGGTCGCCGATCCCTTCGACACCAGCGGGGACGACGCGGCGCTCTCGGTGGCCGAGAAGCTCGGCGAGCTCGCCCACACCCCGGCGAACAAGTCGATCTACCCGAACCCGATGAACGAGGGGCACGGCAACGCCAAGCCCGGGTCGGAGTACTCCAAGGGCCTGCAGTGGGGCATGACGATCGATCTGGCCTCGTGCACCGGGTGCAACGCCTGCACCATCGCCTGCCAGAGCGAGAACAACATCCCCGTCGTCGGCAAGAAGGAGGTCGCCAAGGGGCGTGAGATGCAGTGGATCCGCATCGACCGGTACTTCGTCGGCGAGGATCTGGAGCACCCCGAGCGGGTCATCAACCAGCCCGTCGGCTGCACCCAGTGCGAGAACGCCCCCTGCGAGACGGTCTGCCCCGTCACCGCCACCGTGCACGACCGCGAGGGGCTCAATGTCATGGCGTACAACCGGTGCATCGGCACCCGGTACTGCATGAACAACTGCCCCTACAAGGCCCGGCGGTTCAACTTCTTCGACTGGGCCCAGGCCAAGCAGAACGGCGGGTTCGATCCCAAGTATGTGCCCGAGAGCATCAGGGATCAGACCCACAACGCCGGGCAGGGCTCGACCTTCAACCAGAACCTCATCCCGCCGCGCCTCCGCGCCAAGCTCGATGAGATCCAGAAGATGAAGCACAACCCCAATGTCACGGTCCGCGCCCGCGGCGTGATGGAGAAGTGCACCTACTGCCTCCAGCGGATCAACTCGGCCCGCGCCTCGGCGAAGGTCCAGGGGCTGTCGACCATCCCCGACGGGTACTTCCAGGTCGCGTGCGAGCAGGCCTGCCCCACCGGGTCCATCGTCTTCGGCAACATCGTCGATCCCGACAGCCGCGTGAGCAAGACCCGCACCAGCCAGAGGTCCTACCTCCTGCTCGGCTACCTCAACACCCGCCCCCGCACGAGCCACCTCATGCGGGTCACCAACCCCAACCCCGCGATCACCACGCCGGTGGACGCGATCGCCGAGGCGCACCACGGGGGCGACCACGGCGCCGAGCACGCCCCGGCCGGCGACGGCCACGACGCGCCGGACGCCGGGCAGGGCGCCGAGCACGGCTTCCGGGTTGACCCCCGCCGGCGCCACGAAGATGCCGGCTACGCCCTCAGCCTCAATGTTCTTGGCACTGGAGTGCACGCATGACCAGCTTCCACCCCGACCAGGTGACCGCCGAGCGGCTCGCCGGCGGCCCGCACCAGGCCCCGGCGGATCTCGGCGCCGACGGGTCCCTCAACGAGGATCCCGCGACCAGGTCGGCGCTCGTGCTGAACAACCGATCGCTGCACGAGATCACCGAGATCGTCTGCGGCTACGCCGAGAACGCGCCGGGCAAGTGGTGGCTCCCCACCTTCGCCCTCACCGCGACCGTCGCCGGCGTCGGCACGCTGATGATCCTCTACCTGATCATCACCGGCGTGGGCGTCTGGGGCCTGAACAACCAGGTCGGCTGGGCGTGGGACATCACCAACTTCGTGTTCTGGATCGGTATCGGCCACGCGGGGACGCTGATCTCCGCGATCCTGTGCCTGTTCAAGCAGAAGTGGCGCACCGCCGTCAACCGCGCGGCCGAGGCGATGACCATCTTCGCGGTCATGTGCGCGGGCATCTTCCCCGCGATCCATGTCGGGCGCATCTGGTTCATCTGGTTCGTCTTCCCCATCCCCAACTACAACTACATCTGGCCCAACTTCCGCTCGCCGCTGCTGTGGGATGTGTTCGCGGTCTCGACCTATGCGACCGTCTCGCTGCTGTTCTGGTACATGGGCATGATCCCCGACTTTGCCACGCTCCGCGACCGGGCCGACAAGCGGCTCCGGGCCGGCAGCGGCACCTGCAAGCTCAGCGTCCACTGCCCCATCACCGGCATCAAGCTGCTCGGCTTCCCCTGCAGCGCCGACCGCATCCGCGCCTTCCTCTACGGCCTCTTCGCCGTGGGTTGGAGCGGCTCGAGCCGCCACTGGCACCGCTACGAGACCGCGTACCTCATCCTCGCCGGCATCTCGACCCCGCTGGTGCTCAGCGTGCACTCGATCGTGTCGTTCGACTTCGCCACGAGCGTCATCCCCGGGTGGCACACGACGATCTTCCCGCCCTACTTCGTCGCGGGCGCCATCTTCGGCGGGTTCGCGATGGTGCTCTTCCTCCTCATCCCCGCGCGGGAGCTGTTCCCCAACTTCAAGGACCTCCTGACCCTCCGCCACCTCGAGAACATGGCCAAGATCCTGCTGACCACCGGCATGATGGTCGGCTTCGCCTACTCGATGGAGTTCTTCATCGCCTGGTACGGCGGCAACCGCTACGAGGTCGAGACCTTCATCAACCGCGCCTTCGGGCCCTACGCGTGGGCGTACTGGACCATGATCTCCTGCAATGTCATCAGCCCGCAGGTCTTCTGGAGCCGCAGGATGCGCACCGACCCGCGCGTCATCTGGATCGTCGCTCTCCTCGTCACCATCGGCATGTGGTTCGAGCGGTTCGTCATCATCGTCAGCTCGCTCCACCGCGCCTTCCTGCCCGGCGAGTGGGGGATGTACTTCCCCACCCCGGTGGACATCCTCACCTTCGCGGGGTCCTGCGGCGTGTTCCTGACCATGTTCCTCCTGTTCCTCCGGTTCCTGCCCGTCTTCCCGATGGCCGAGATCAAGGCCATCATGCCCCAGGGCGACCCGCACGGCCACGCCGGGGGTCACGGCGATCACGACGACCACCACGAGGGGGGCCACTAAGCCATGGCTGCCAGCGATTACCTCCCGTTCATCAGGCGGCCCAAGCCGGGCTTCGTCACCGAGACCGGCGAGCCGGTCTGGGGCGTGATGGCCCAGTTCGACACCACCGTCGACGCCTACCACGCCGCCGAGAAGATGCGCGACGCGGGATTCAAGCACTGGGACCTCCACGCCCCGTTCCCGATCCACGGCATCGAGGAGGCGATGGGCCAGAAGCGCACCATCCTGCCCTTCATTGTGCTGGGCGCCGCGTTCACCGGCATCGCCACCGCCATCGGCATGCAGTGGTGGATCACCGCCGTGGACTACGCCGGGTTCACCGTCCAGGGCAAGCCCTACGACGCCTGGGAGCCCTTCACCATGATCATCTTCGAGCTGGGCGTGCTCTTCAGCGCGTTCGCCTCGCTCTTCGGCATGCTGGCCCTCAACGGCCTGCCCCGCTGGCACCACCCGCTCCTGTGCAAGGAGCGGTTCCTCGCGTCCTCCGACGACAAGTTCTTCGTCGTCGTCGAGGCCCGCGACCCGAGCTTCAACCCCGAGCAGACCAGCCGGTTCCTCCGAGAGATCGGGGCGTCGGCCGTCGAACTGGTGGAGGACGCATGAGCCCGCGCACCACGCACACACTCAGGCTCGCCGGCGCGGGGCTCGCGATCGGCGCCGCCCTCGCGATGGCCGGCTGCCGGGGCGACCGCTCCGACAACCCCCCGCGCCAGTTCTTCCCCGACATGGACGACCAGCCCCGCTGGAAGCCGCAGTCCGAGTCCCAGTTCTACGCCGACAACCGCACCATGCGCCAGCCGGTCCCGGGCACGATCCCCTTCGGCGCCACCTATGTCCTGGCCGAGGCCGACTGGGCGGAGCCCTTCAACCGCAAACGCGACGAGTTCCTCGCCGAGGACTACGAGCTCCACGACGGCACCGACGACACCGGCGCCTTCATCACCACCATCCCCGTCAGGGTGGACCTGGACCTCATGGCCCTCGGCAAGAAGAAGTTCGACATCTACTGCGCCACCTGCCACGGCTACAACGGCGAGGGCGCCAACGCCGCCCAGGACCAGACCCGCGGCAGCATGGTCGGACGACGCTGGACCATCCCCATCCCCACCTTCCACGACCCGCTCTACCTCCCCGGCGGCGCCCGCGGCCAGGACGGGTACATCTTCACCGTCGCACGCAAGGGCGTGAACACCATGCCCGCCTACGGCCACGCGCTCGACACCCGCGACGCCTGGGCCGTCGTCGCCTATGTCCGCGCCCTCCAGACCTCCCACCTCGGGGCCCTCACCGATGTCCCCGAGAGCGAGCGGGCCTCCCTCGGCGCCCCGCCACCCAAGCCCGCCGCCCCCGAAGCTCCCCCGGAGGGTCAGCCATGAGCCAGATCTCCGCAGAGGCCTACCAGAAGACCCTCGCCAGGATCGCCGCCGACCCGCGCATGGCGACCGGAAACATCTCCGCGCCGCCGTCGGCGGCCCGGCTCTCCATGGGCCTGCTCGGCCTCGGGGCCGCGGGGCTGGCCGTCACCGTCGTCGGCGCCGTCGTGATGGGCCCGCAGCACGCGATGGCGTCCTACCTGATGGCCGTGGGCACGGTCCTCGCGATGTCCCTCGGCGCGCTGATCCTCGTGATGTGCTTCCACATGGTCAACGCCGGGTGGTGCTCCACCGTCCGGCGCCAGTTCGAGAACCTCGCCAGCCTCGCCCCCGTCGCCCTCATCCTGCTCCTGCCGGTCGTCCTGCTCGACATGTTTGTGACCAAGGGCAAGGTGTGGGAGTGGATGGCGCCCGGAGCCGAGTCCGACCCGCTGATCGCGGCCAAGGCCGGCTACTTCCACCCCGTGTTCTTCCTCGCCCGCTCGGCCGCGTACCTCGTGCTGTGGGGCTTCCTGTCCGCCCGCCTCCGGGCTCTCAGCACCGAGCAGGACCGCACCGGCGACCGTTCCCTGAGCAACCGCGCCCGGTTCATGAGCGCCTGGGGCCTGCCCCTCACCGCGCTCTCCACCGCCTTCGCCGGCTTCGACTTCTTCATGAGCGTCCAGCCGCACTTCTTCAGCACCATGTGGGGCGTCTACATCTTCGCCGGCGGCGCCGTCGCCTGCATGGCCGTCATGGTGATCACCTTCAGCGCCCTGCGCTTCGTCGGCCGGCTCAACGGCCTGGTCACCCCCGAGCACTTCCACGACCTCGGCAAGCTGCTGTTCGCCTTCACCTGCTTCTGGGCGTACATCGCCTTCAGCCAGTACTTCCTGATCTGGTACTCCAACATCCCGGAAGAGACCTTCTGGATGCTCCAGCGCACCACCGGGGCGTGGAGAGGCGCCGGCATCCTGCTCGCCGTCGGGCATTTCATCATCCCCTTCTTCTTCCTCCTGCCCCGGACCGTCAAGCGGAACCCCGCCTTCGCCTCCGCCGGCGCCGCGTGGATCCTGTTCATGCATGTGGTGGACTACGCGTGGATCGTCCGCCCGATCCTCCACCACGGGGGCCACGCCCCGACCCCCGCCAGCTGGTGGGTCGATATCGCCGCCGTCCTCGGCGTCTGGGGCGTCTTCTTCGGGCTCTTCGTGACCCGCCTGGCCTCCGGACCCCTGACCCCGCTCAAGGACCCCAAACTCCCCGAGGCGATGAGCCACAAGAACTATGTCTGACGCCCCCGGGGGCGCCACGCCCGCACGAGCACACCCGGCCCACCCGCGGGCCGAAGGCAGACCGAGACGACCATGAGCCACGACCATCCCGATCACAGCCCGGCGCAGGAAACCCCGCTCGACGCGTGGCACGAGCACCCGCTCGACAAGGGCGTGCCGCAGAAAGAGCACGGCGCCCACGCCAACACCCACGCCCTCCTGCTGGTGTTCGCGGTCGTCACCGTCTCGACGGTCGCCTTCAGCCTCGTCATCGGGCTGTTCTTCCTCAACCAGGTGAACAGGCTGAAGGGGCAGCGCGAGGCCGACGACTTCGGCGCCGCCGTCGCCGATTCCGCGGCGTACAAGAAGGACGCCCTCACCGCCCAGGCCGGCTACGGCTGGACCGCCGAGGGCAATGTCCGGCTCCCCATCGAGAAGGCCATGGAGAAGGTCGTCGCCGCGTACCAGGACCAGCCCCAGGAGACGCAGGGCCAGTGAACCTCCGCCGGGTCATCTCGGGGCTCCTCGCCGTCGCGACCATGCTGCTCGCGCCGGGGCACGCCTGCGCCCAGCCCGGCGGCTCGCTGCCCGCGCTCGGCTCGGCCGGCGACCCCGATGTGCCGCCGGAGCAGATCGAGGGTGTCGGCGTCACCGAGCGCCTCGGCGAGCAGATCCCCCTCGACCTGCCCTTCACCAACGCCGAGGGCGAGCTCGTCCCCCTCCGCGCCTACTTCAACCAGGGCAAGCCCGTCATCCTCGCGATGGTCTACTACGACTGCCCCATCGTCTGCACCATCGTCATGGGCCAGCTCACCGAGGCCTTCAAGGGCATCGACTTCGACATCGGAGACGACTACACCGTCGTCTTCGCCTCGATCGACCCCTCCGAGCCGCACAGCCTCGCGGCCTCCGTGAAGACCAAGCACCTCGCGGCCTACGACCGCCCCCACGCCGCCAACGCCCAGGCCGGCTGGGCCTTTCTCACCAGCGACGGCGACAGCAGCCGCACCCTCGCCCAGAGCCTCGGCTGGAACTACAAGCCCATAGCCGGCGGCGAGTTCAGCCACCCGGTCTGCATCTTCGTCCTCACCCCCGAGGGGCGCATCGCCCGCTATGTCTACGGCGTGGGCTACGAGCCCGACACCATGCGCATGGCCCTCCTCGAGGCCTCCGACGGCAAGATCAGCGACTCCATCGGCGACAAGGTCCGCATGTTCTGCTTCCGCTACGACCCGACCACCGGCAAGTACGCCATGGTCGCCTACCGCGTCGTCCAGCTCGGCGGCGTGGCCTCCATCCTCGTCGTCGGCTCGCTCATCGCCGTCATGCTCACCAAGGAACGAATCCGCCTGCGCCGGGCCCTCCCGGCGTCGGCACCCACCCAGACCCCCGCCGCGGGATTCAAGTCATGAACAGCCTCCCACTCACGCTCGCCCAGGACGCCGGACTGCTGGAGAAGCTGTTCTTCGGCGGGGCGGGCGCGTCGCCGCTCGCGCACTACACCGACCAGGTGTTCCTGTGGATCCTCTACTTCTGCATCTTCTGGTTCGTGCTCCTGATGGGGCTGATGTTCTACTGGGTGGTGAAGTACCGGCGCCGCCCGGGCGTCCCGCCGCAGAGGAGCGCCCACCACAACACCCGGCTCGAGCTGGTCTGGACCATCGTGCCCTCGGTCTTCCTCGGCGCCATGTTCTACTTCGGCTTCCAGGGCTACATCACCAAGCTCGTCTCACCGACCAACGCTGAGGTGATCGACATCACCGGCCAGAAGTGGGACTGGGTCGCCACCTACAAGAACGGCGTCAACCCGCAGGAGAAGGTGGAGATCGGCGGCAACACCTCCGCCCCCGTCATCATCGTCCCCGTCGGCCGACCCGTGCAGTTCCGCATGACCAGCATCGATGTCCTCCACTCGTTCTGGATCCCCGACTTCCGCTTCAAGTTCGATGTCATGCCCAACCGCTACACCAGCTTCTGGATCGAGGCCGAGGAGCCGGGCGACCACTGGATCTTCTGCGCCGAGTACTGCGGCGACCGGCACTCCGAGATGAGCGCCATCCTCCGCGCCGTCCCCGCCGACGAGTATGACGCCACGCTCGCCCGCTGGTGGAACGAGACCGGCGCCCTCACCCCGGCCCAGCGCGGCCAGCGCATCGCCACGGGCATGGGCGGCTGCATCGCCTGCCACTCGATCAACGGCTCGCCCGGCGTCGGCCCCACCTGGAAGGACGCCTGGGGCGTCGAGGTCGCCCTCGCCGACGGCACCAAGATCCCCGCCGACGACGAGGCCGCCTGGATGAACTATGTGATCGAGTCGATCCGCAAGCCCAGCGCCCAGATCCACGCGGGTTTCCCCTCCCCAAGCCCCATGCCGCTCTACAACTTCACCGACGAGGAGCTCGGCTACCTCGCCGCCTATATCAAGTCGCTGAGCAGCAAGTACGCCGCCCCCGCCGAGACCCCGGCCGAGACCCCCGCCGAGCAGAACTGACCCCCACGACGATCACCACCGCTCACACAGCGAGCCGAAGCCAATGACCACGATCCCCACCCCGCACGACCACGGCCACCACGAGGGCTCGTACCTCACCCCACCCAAGGGCGGGTTCTTCGCCGCGGTGATCCAGTGGGCCACCACCGTCGACCACAAGAAGCTCGGCGTCATGTACACCGTCGCCGTGCTCAGCCTGTTCATGGTCGGCGGGCTGGCGGCCCTGCTCGTCCGCGTCGAGCTCTGGGAGCCCACCCGCGTCGTCCTCAACGAGGCCGGCGAGGCCGTCACCACCGGCCAGTTCTTCCAGCTCGGCAAGACCCCCGCCGAGAACTACACCTGGTACAACCGCTTCTTCACGATCCACGGCGCCATCATGGTGTTCCTCGTGATCGTCCCGGGAGTCCCCGCGACCCTCGGCAACTTCCTCCTGCCGCTCATGCTCGGGGCCAAGGATGTGGCCTTCCCGCGACTCAACCTCCTGAGCTGGTATATCTACTGCACCGGCGCGCTCTTCGCCATCCTCAGCCTGATCAACACCGGCGTCGATACCGGCTGGACCTTCTACGCGCCGTACAGCTCAAGCCACGCCGCGAACACCTACAACAATGTCGTCCTCATGACGACGGCCGCGTTCATCCTCGGCTTCTCCTCCATCCTCACCGGCCTGAACTTCATCGTCACCATCCACAAGCTCCGCTGCCCGGGCATGGGCTGGTTCGACATGCCCCTGTTCGTCTGGGCCATGTACGCGACCAGCATCATCCAGGTCCTCGCCACCCCCGTCATCGGCATCACCCTGCTGCTGCTCATCTTCGAGCGGATCTTCCATGTCGGCATCTTCGACCCCGCCATGGGCGGCGACCCGGTCCTGTTCCAGCACTTCTTCTGGTTCTACTCCCACCCCGTCGTCTATGTCATGATCCTCCCGGGCATGGGCATCGC
The DNA here is from genome assembly GCA_020850415.1 of Phycisphaerales bacterium. Classification (GTDB taxonomy): domain Bacteria; phylum Planctomycetota; class Phycisphaerae; order Phycisphaerales; family UBA1924; genus PNC22. Next base: position 40,053 of record JADZER010000048.1, on the reverse strand, counting down.
CAGCGAGATGATCGCCGTCCACGCCCGCAAGCCCATCTTCGGCTACCGCGCCATCGCCTTCGCCTCCCTCGGCATCGCCGGCGTCGGCTTCCTGGTGTGGGGCCACCACATGTTCACCGCCATGGGCGAGCTCGCCAGCACCATCTTCAGCGCCCTGACCTTCTTCGTCGCCATCCCCACCGCCGTCAAGGTGTTCAACTGGATCGCCACCCTCTACAAGGGGTCCATCGCCTTCAACACCCCGATGCTCTACGCCCTCACCTTCCTCTTCCTCTTCTCCATCGGCGGCCTCACCGGCCTGCCCCTGGCCACGCTCGCCACCGACATGCACCTCCACGACTCCTACTTCGTCGTCGCCCACTTCCACTATGTCATGATGGGCGGCACGATCATCGCCTTCATCGGCGGCCTCCACCACTGGTGGCCCAAGATCACCGGCAAGATGTACACCGAGTGGGTCGGCATGACCGGCTGCATCATGGTCTTCATCGGCTTCAATGTCACCTTCTTCACCCAGTTCTTCCTCGGCACCCAGGGCATGCCCCGCCGCTACGCCAGCTACATCGACGAGTTCCAGACCCTCCACCAGATCTCGACCGTCGGCTCCATGATCCTCGGCGCCGGCATGTTCGTGCAGCTCGGCAACTTCCTGCACTCGATCGTCGCCGGCAAGAAGGCGCCGCCCAACCCCTGGGGCGGCCTCAGCCTCGAGTGGTACGCCGACAGCCCCCCCAGCGAGCACAACTTCCACCACGAGCCCATCCTCACCCACGGGCCGTACGACTACGAGGATGTCTACCCGCCGCACTGCGACCCCGCCGACTTCCCGCTCCCCGAGCCCCTGCCCGCCGGCGCCAAGCACCACTGACACCCGCGCACCACCCCGCGAAACACCCCGCGCAACACCACGGACGCACTCATGACCACCATCGACACGCACAGCAAGCGCCAGCCCGGGTGGAAGCGGTACGCCTTCGCGAACCACTTCCGAAACGCCGAGGACGAGTTCGACGCCTGCAAGCTGGGCTTCTGGCTCTTCCTCGCCACCGAGATCCTGCTCTTCGCCGGCCTCTTCTGCGCCTACGCCATGTACCGCGTCAAGTTCCCCGAGGCCTTCGCCGCGGGCTCCCACCACCTCGACATCCGCTGGGGCGGCCTCAACACCCTCGTCCTGCTCGTCTCCAGCTTCACCGTCGCCATGAGCATCCGCTGCGCCCAGCTCGACAACCAGAAGTGGCTGCGGATCAACCTCGTCATCACCATCCTCTGCGCCTTCATGTTCTTCTTCATCAAGCTCACCTTCGAGTACATCCCCAAGTGGAGCCACGGCATCCGCCCCGGCGTCCTCTACTCCAACCCCTTCGCCGGGCACCCCCAGGAGCCCGTCTGGTGGAGCGTCTACTACGGCGCCACCGGCATCCACGCGCTGCATGTCCTCATCGGCGCCTCGCTGCTCCTCTGGTGCCTCTACCGCTCCCTCCGCTACAAGGCGTACGGCCCCACCCACTACACCATGCTCGAGAACTCCGGCCTCTACTGGCACCTCGTCGATGTGATCTGGATCTTCCTCTTCCCCCTCCTCTACCTCATCCACTGAGCCGAACACCCGCCGCGAACCACACCGCGATCCACCCAGGAACCACGCGATGCAGCCCCACCAAAGCGCCGCCTTCGACCCCAACGACCCCCACGGCTTCGCCGAACTCGGCGAGCACCACGGGCACCACATCACCAGCGCCCGGACCCTCGTCACGATCATCCTCGTGCTGGTCGGCCTGACCGCGCTGACCGTCGGCGCCTCCGAGGTTGAGACCTACCTCACCACCGAGATGGGGTGGCTGCTCCCCGACTGGCTCAACGCCGCCATCGCCATGAGCATCGCCGTCGTCAAGGGCGCCCTCGTCCTCATGTTCTTCATGGCCCTCAAGTACGAGAACCCCCTCTACACCATCATCTTCCTCTTCTGCATGTTCGCCTTCGCACTCTTCCTCGGGCTCACCGGCATGGAGGTCGACAACCGGGGCCACCTCTACGACTGGAAGAAGGGCGTCATCACGGAGGGCGGCCTCGGCGGCAGCGTCATGTACCCCGGCGCCACCATCCACGACGACCACGCCGGCACCGTCACCTTCGCCCCCGACAGCTTCAGCGGGCCCCTCACCGAGTACCTCAAGGCCAAGTACATCGCCGAGACCGGCATCTCCGAGGAGGAGTACCACCGGCGCTGGGCCGAGGCCAACCATGTCCACGACCACACCGGCGTACTCTCCACCGCCGACCGCTCCCTGGCACGCACCGGCCTGAGCGGCGCGCTCGATACCGCCGGTCCCGACACCGACCACGGCGACGCCGGCCACGCCGAGCCCGCCCCCGACCAGCCCGCCGGCCACTAGCCCTCCCCCGCCCGACAACACCCATGCCCCGACCCAGACCCATCCCCCTCGCCGCCGCGCTGCTCGCGCTGGCGATGGTCGTGGTCTCCTCGGGGCTCATGGCCCGCCAGATCGCCGCCTACAACAAGCGCGAGGGCCGCGTCGCCTACCTCCAGCTCGAGGTCAACGCACGCGACTTCCAGTACGCCGAACGGCCCGTCACCATCCAGGAGCTGCCGACCGACGAGCTCCACCCCCTCGGCGGCGTGGACATCGCCTACGCCGACGAGCACCTGATCCTCCCCGCCACCATCCCCTCCATCGAGTACGCCGACCAGTTCCCCGGCCTCGAGCGCCACAGCGACTGGCTCCGCGTCGTCCGCTTCGCCAAGCTCACCGACCGCCGGTACGAGGACCTCCTCCGTGCCATGGAGAACCGCGAGGAGCCCGACCGCCTCGTGATCGTCACCAAGAGCCCCCGCCCGGGTGTCAACACCGATACCTGGGGACGCGTCTGGCGCAAGGACTGGGTCTTCGACTTCTACGAGTTCCTCCCCGAGGGCGGCTTCCGCCACGAGCGCTTCGCCTACCCCACCGCCCGCACCGCCGAGCAGCAGGAGGCCCGGCGCCAGGCCGAGGCCGAGGGCCACGGCGGGCTCCCCGAGCTCGACAGCCGCAGCTGGCAGTTCCAGATGGCCACGCTCCTGATGCCCGAGGGCAGCGCCCCCCGCATCCTCGCCGGCGACTCGCCCATCGTCGCCGCCAAGTGGCCCTTCGCCGGCGCGATCCTCAGCGTCTTCGTAGTCATGGTCGGCCTGCTGCTGGCGTTCGCCCCGGCCCGCGCCGCGCGCCCCCCCGCCGCCGAACCCGCCGACCGCTAGCCGATCAGACAACCGAGCCGATCACACAACCAAGTCGATCAGCCCACCCACCGGCCACTTCCGCCGGGCGATCTCGTACCCCGGCACGACCGCCCGCTCGGGGGCCGGCGCCGACCGGTCAGGCACGCGCTCGGTGTGGACCCGCTCGCACCGAACCTGCGCCTCGCGCGCCGCGAGGCGCCCGTAGTCCGCCCCGGCCGCCGCCAGCCTCGCCAGCGCCTCCCCGATCGCCCGGTGCTCCGATCGCCCGGGCGCCGCCCCGACCGCCAGGAACGCCCACTGCGGCACGCTCCCCGGCGCCGCGCCCAGCAGGTCGAGCACCACCGCCCGCTCCGCCAGCCGGTGCTCATTGAACCCGCCGGTCGGGCAGTCCGGCGCCGCGGAGACCGCACGCGGCGGACAGGTCTGCCACACGACCGGCGGGATCGGAACCAGGTTGGCCTCGACGCACCACATCCAGCCGAAACACCGACGAACCCCGTGCCGCCCCGCCGAGCCCCATAAACTCGCCCGTGCCCGCCCCGCCGGCCCGCCCGGCCCCTGTGCCCCCGTCCGCCTGTGCCGCCCGTGGCCCCGCCGCCACATTCACCGTTGCCCCCAAGCCCATGCTCCGCACCGACGCGCTCGACTACCACCTGCCCGACGGCGTCATCGCCACCCACCCCGCCGAGCCCCGCGACGCGGCTAGGCTCCTCGTCATCCGGCGCGAACAGCCCGACCGGTTCGACCACCGGCGCGTCGCCAACCTCCCCGAACTCCTCACCCCAGGCGACCGCCTCGTCTTCAACACCACCCGCGTCCTCCCCGCCCGCTTCCGCGGCCTGCGCGAGGACACCGGGGGCAGGGTCGAGGGCCTCTACCTCCATGACGCCCCGGCCGAGCCCGGCGCCGCTCCCGACGCCGGCCTGTGGCTCGCCATGCTCAAGTCCCGGCGTCACCGCGAGGGGGCGATCGTCCGCCTGCTCGCCGGCGAGCACCCCTCGCCGTACACCCTCGAGATGCTCGAGCCGACCGACGACCCCCCGGGCGCATGGCGCGTGCGCGTGCGGAGCGACAGCGGTGGGGGAGGCGCGGCGCCGGTCGTCCTGGAGAGCGTTGGTCTGACCCCGCTCCCGCCCTACATCCTCGCCGTCCGCAAGGCCGCCCACGACGAGGGCGACGACCGCCTCGACCGCGAGCAGTACCAGACCGCGTACGCCGACCGGGCCCAGGCCGCCTCCGTCGCCGCGCCGACCGCCGGGCTGCACTTCACCCCCGGCCTGCTCGCCGCCCTCGCCGCCCGAGGCATCGACCGGACCGAGGTCGTCCTCCATGTCGGCGCCGGCACCTTCAAGCCCGTCGAGACCGACACCGTCGAGGCCCACCCCATGCACGCCGAGTGGTGCTCGATGTCCCCCGCGGCGGTGGGGGAGATCCAGCGCACCCGAGCCGCGGGGGGGCGCGTGGTCGCCGTCGGCACCACCAGCGTCCGCACGATCGAGTCCTACGCCCCGCTCGCCGGCGCCGCCGAGCTTCCCGACCACCTCTCCACGCGCCTGCTCGTCACCCCCGGCGCCCGCTTCGCCTGGACCGACGCGATGCTGACCAACTTCCACCTGCCCCGCTCGACCCTCATGGCCCTCGTCGCCGCCCGGCTGCAAGACCCCGACGAGCCCCCGCTCCCCGACGGCACCCCCGTCGGCGTCGAACGCCTCAAGGCCGCGTACCGCGAGGCGATCGAACGGGGCTATCGGTTCTACAGCTTCGGAGATGCGATGCTGGTGCTGTAAGCGGCGCGAGCGACCTGCGGCGCCACTGGCCGACCGCGGCTCTGCGCGGTTGACCAGTGCGGCAGCTCAGGCGTCGCCCCGACGGTCCCCGGTACCATCCGGCATGTCCGGCACGCCCGAGCCCAACCCCGAACCCAACCCCGAGCAGGTGCTCCCCACCTGGCAACTCCGGGCCCGTGCCCCCGCTTCCGCCGAATGGCAGGAGTACCGCATCGCTGCGGCGTCGGTGTCGCAGGCGGCGACCATCCTGCGGCGGCGGGGTTTCGTCGTCGACGGGTCCGGCGGCCGAATGGTAGACGCCCCCGCAGTCGACCCCGAATCGCTGCAACCGATCCCCGGCCCCCTGCATTGCACGCGCTGCGGCTATGAGCTTGACGGCCTGTTGGTCCACCGAGCGATCATCAAGTGCCCGGAGTGTGCGCACCCGCAGGTGCTGCTCGCGTTCCGGCCGAGTGGATCGGAGGATGCGATCTCGCAGTCGCTGGACCAGCGTGGGAGCTACTGGTGGCCTTTCGGCATTGGCTGCCTGACGGGCTTGGTGCTGTTGCTCGCCGGCATCGCCCTGCTGATCGCCGTCTTCGCGGTGTGATGGCGCCAACGCCGCAGTGGCGCACTCACCCCTCCGCCAGCACCGCCTGCTCGATCCCCTCCGGGTCCTCGTACGCCAGCCCGAAAAGCGTCGAGTTGAACTCCGCCAGCGAGCACTCCTCCTGCTTCACAAACCCCGTCTGCGCCAGCGTCCCGAGCCGGTGCAGGTCCACCATCGCGCACACGCCCGCGGCCGTGGTCAGCTCGATCGCCGGCCACACCCGCCCGAACAGCTCCACCGCCCGCACCGCGCGCTTGAAGTTCACCTGCTGGCGGAACCCGTCCTTCATCCCGATGCAGTTGATGAAGATGATCACCACATCCTGCAGCGTCCGCGCCACCGCGTGGTCCATCAGGTCCATCGCCAGCCTCCGGTCGAACACCCGCCCGTTCGCGTCCGGCTCGGCGTGCTCGATCCCCAGGCGCAGGTCCTGCAGCAGGAACTTCATCAGGTCCCGGTGCCCCGGGTACCGGATCGTCTTGTACGCGATGTTCGACTCGCCGACCGTCTTGTCCTCGCCCACCAGCGTGTCGATCAGCGTCCCCACTCCCCCCGAGGTGTAGAACGCCTCGAAGTCCACCCCCTCGAACGCGAAGGTCTCCAGCCCCTCCAGCGCCGGCAGCTTGGCCATCGCCCCGTGCAGCATCACATTGCACGGCTCGCAGTACTCGTTCACCACACCCGCCGTCGACCAGGTCACATTGTAATGCAGCGCGTTGGTCGGGAACTGCGGCAGCGCCCCCACCCGCAGCGTCAGCTCGTGGATCTCCGTGAACTCCCGCGCGATCTCGTACGCCGCGATCGCGATGTACCCCGGCGCCAGCCCGCACTGCGGCACCAGCGCCACCCGCGGCGTCCCCTTCTTCGCGATCGCCGCCACCCGGTCGGTCGTCTCCACATCCTCCGTCACATCGAAGTAGTGCACCCCCAGCTCGCTCGCGTCCTCCGCGATCCCCGCCACCAGGTCGAACGGCAGCATGCAGATCAGGTAGTCCTGCCCCTTGAGCAGCCCCCGCACCGCCGCCCGGTCCCGCGCGTCCACCACCGTGGTCGTCAGCTCCACCCTGTGGGGGATGCGGCTCTTCAGCCGGTCGATGTTGGCCCGCGCCTCGTCGAGGTTCGCCTGCTCGCGGTCCGCCAGCGTGATGCTGTAGCTCCCGCGCCCCAGCGCCAGCAGCAACTCCGCGACCGACTTCCCGACCTTCCCGCCGCCGAGAACGAGGACCTTCTTCATCTCCGAACCTCCTGCAAAAAGGGGCCGGAGACGGGGCTCCGGGAGAGGATGGTAGACCTCTCCCTCGTGCCCGGCGAGGGCGTCAGACGCCGGGGCCGAAGGGCTACTTCTTCTTGGCCGCTTGCTTGCCCAGGTACTTCGCGATATCAAAGTCCACGAAGTCCGCGTGGTGGAAGATGATGCTCTCGATCGACCGCTCCACCTTGTCCCCCTCGTGGCTGTGCGTCGCCACGATGTGCATCACCTCCGCCGGGATCCCGTGCTTGTAGCACAGCGCCACGCCGCTGAACGGGTGGCGCAGCATGTCGCCGAAGTGGCCCTTGATCACCTTCCCCGACGCGTCCTTGTCGAACTCCAGCGGCTTGCCGACATCGGCCAGGAGCGACCCGGCGATCAGGTAGTCGAGGTTGATCGGGATCCGCTCCCCGAACACCTCCCCGAGAACGCGGGCGATCGCGATGCACTGCTTGGCGCACGAGTTCAGGTGCTCGATATACCGCAGGTCGATGTCCCCCGCCAGAAGCGTGAAGGGCACCGCCCGCAGTTCCTCGACGGTCCAGCCCTTGCCCCCGCACCCGACCCGGATCGCCTCGGTCCACACCGCCGCGACCTTCTCGCGCAGCGAGGCGTCGGTGATGTCCATGAGGTTGGGGAAGAGCTTGGCGATCTGATCGACTTGCGACATGGGTAGGGTTCCCTTTCTCACCACAGAGGACACAGAGGGGCACAGAGGAGCACAGGGTATCGTCTCAACATGATCCGACGAGGACGGCCTCGCCTCTTGAATCCCTCTGTGGAACTCTGTGTCCTCTGTGGTTCAATCTCAAGTTCCGAGAGCCCTCACCGGCGGCCCATCGTACGCGTGATTCACCGGGTCGATCCGGCGCATCGGCTTCTCCCGGGTCTGCTCCTCGGTCACATGCGCCACCAGCCCCGGCGTCCGCGCGATCATGAAGATCCCGTTGAACACCCGCGGGTCCAGGCCCAGGTCCGCCAGGATCGCCCCGATCGCCCCGTCGACATTGACCGGCAGCGGCTTGCCCGTCGCCGCGAACGCCCGCTCGACCGCCCGCGCCGCCGCCACATGCCGCGCGCTCCCCTCGGTCAGCCCGGCCTCGTCCGCCAGCGCGAACAGCCGCGCCGTCCGGGGGTCTTTCGTGTGGATCCGGTGCCCGAAGCCGCTGATCCTCGCCCCCGACGCCTTGATATCCGCCACCATCGCCCCCGCCGCCTCGTCGAGCGTCTGCCCCGCCTTCCCCGCGTCCGCCAGCAGCTTGCCCAGCGCCCGCGCGCAGTCCTCGATCGCCCCGCCGTGGTGCCGGTTGATCGACGCGATCCCCGACGCCACCGACTGCGACAGGCTCGCCCCCGTGCTCGCCACCGTCCGCGCCGCCAGGCACGACGGCGGCGTCGCCCCGTGATCGATGCTCGACACCAGGATCCCGTCCATCAGCTTCCCGATCGCCGCCGTCGGCAGCCCGCCCGTCAGGATCAGGTACACCGCGGCCCCGAACGACACATGCCCCATCAGCTCCGCGATGTCGTACCCGCGCACCGCGACCCGGTTGGGCTCGATCTTCGTAACCGCCGTCGTCCACACCGCGTTCTTCTCGGCCTCGGTCATCAGGCTCTTGCCGCCGAGCTTGCGCAGCACGCCCACCGTCGCCTCCGGCAGCCCGCCGAACGACTCGACGACGATCGCCCCGACCCCGCGCAGGGCCTCGACCTTGCCGGCGTGCGTCCCCTTGCCGCCCTCGATGATCGCCCCGGCGTGGCTGAAGCGCGTGCCCTCCTTGGCCGCCTTGCCCCCGATGTACGCGATGATCGGCTTGGTGACCTTCCCCGCGCGCACCAGGTCGGCCAGGTCCTCCTCCTGCGACGAGCCGATCTCGCCGAAGATCACGATCGCCTCGGTCTGCGGGTCGGCTTCGAACATCAGCGCCACATCGGGGATCCGCAGCCCCAGCACCGCGTCGCCGCCCACATGGCAGATCGTCGAGATCCGCACGCCCGCCTGGCCCAGGTAGTAGCCCGTCGAGCTCGACATCCCGCCCGAGCGCGAGATGATCCCCACGCCCGCCGGGTTGCCGGCCTTGAACCACGCCCGCGCCGACTCGGCCCTGCCGCCGATCATGCCCACCACCGCCCGCCCCGGGCTGATCACGCCCAGCGTGTTGGGCCCGACGAAGCTCGCCCCGTGCTTCTTCGCGCAGTCCGCGATCGCCATCGCGTCCCACACCGGCACGCGGTCGGCGACGAGCACGACGAGCTTCACACCCGCCTCGATCGCCTCGATCGCCGCGTCATGCACCAGGCTCGCGGGCACGAACAGCACCGAGATATCGATCGGGCCCAGCGCCGCCACCGCCTGGCCGACCGTGTCGAACACCGGCAGCCCGAGCACCTCCTGCCCGCCCTTGCCCGGCGTGACGCCGCCGACGACATTGGTGCCGTAGTCGCGCATCAGGCTCGCCCGCGCCCGCCCCTCGCGTCCGGTGATGCCCTGGACAATGACCTTCTTGGTTTCGTCGATGAGGATTGCCATGAGTATTCACCACAGAGGCACAGAGCCCACAGAGACAAGACAAGGTCAGAGAGTCGTGAGATCGAGGGGTCGGGCTTCGCACCAGCAGACGCCTCCCTCTGTGATCTCTGTGTCTCTGTGGTGAGCGCCTTTCTTCCTTTGCTTCAGAGCCCGGGGATCTCCAGCTCGACAAACACACCCTCGATGCCCATGTTCCGACACTCCACCTCGCACGCGATCAGCTCGCTGTCCTTCTTCACCAGCTCCTCCGGCGTCACCGCCAGCGCCGGCGTGCCGCGGTCGTCCCGCAGCAGCCCCGACGACTGGGCCACGATCGCCGGCGCGTGCTCGCGCCACGACGCCTTGTCGAGCCAGAGCGTCCCGCCCACGATCGGGAACCGCACCGCGCCCGCGCCCCCGACGAACGCCGGCCGACGCGGCTTGCGCGCCTTCCACGGCCCGGCCTTGGACTGCAACACCAGCTCGGCGAACCGCGCCGCGATGAACGCCGGCGTGTCCGACTTGCGGTACCCCTCGACCCTCGCCTTGAGCCCCGCCCCCGCCGCCTGCAGGATCGCCACCGCCCGGTCCTCGGTGTTCCCACCCAGCCGGATGACCGCCGGGATGTCCAGATCCAGCTCCCAGAACGCCTTGGACAGGCCGTACGCCGACCAGAACTGCTCCTGGCTGGCGACGCCCGAGCCCGACCCGAAGTACCCGCACAGCCCCGGCTGCTCGAGGATGATCCGCGCCGCCCGGTACACTTTCGCCGCCGACGGGTTGCCCGAGGTGTCGGTGAAATTCGCGTTGGTGTACCCCTCGTGCACGAGGGCGTCCATCGCCATCATCGACCCGCCGCCGCCCGCGCCGTGGAAGCCCACCAGCCCCCGAGACCCCGGCGCCGGCTTGTCGGCCATCTGCGCGAAGAAGAAGGTCCCGCGGTGGTCATCCTGCTCGACGCGGTAGGCGATCCGCTCCAGCTCGGTGGGCGGGTGGTCCAGCTCCCGAGCGATCTCGATCCCGAACTCGGGGTGGCGGAACACCGCGTAGTCGTCGATGGTCGCCCGGCCGTCGAGCGCCACCAGCCTGCCCTTCACCACGCCCAGCGGGTTGACCTCCAGCGACCGCGCGTCGGCTTTCTTCGCGGCGTCGAACAGCCGCCCCATCGTGCCGACGAACTCGGCCTTGAGCGTGCCGCTGACGCCGTTCTCGTCGGTGAAGCGCTCCAGCGCCGCCCGGTCCGGCCCCTCGTGCACCGAGCACGCGATCCGTGAGATGCTCCGGGCCCGCTCCTCGATCCCCGACCCGCCCGACGCCGCCAGCAAGAGCAACGGCGCCCGCGCCTTGTCGTCCACCGTGAAGCTCACGAAGAACTCCCGGTCCGGCGGCATCTGCTCCTCGACCAGCACCTCCGTCACCGGGAACTGCCCGACCCGCATCCCCAGCATCCGGTGCGCCTGCGCCGAGGCCTCGTCCGCGTTCGACGCGAACGCCACGCCCCCCATCGCCTTCCGCCCCGTCGTGAACGCCTGGATCTTCACGACCACCTTCCCGCCCAGCTCGTCGGCCGCGCGGGCTGCCTCGTCCGGCGACCGCGCCACGCGCCCGCGGGGGATCGCGATCCCAGCCCCGGCGAGGATCGCCTTGGCCTGGTGTTCATGCAGTCGTGCCATGGGGGGACCTCTCTCCCGGGTCGCAAATCGGACCTGGGTATGGATTGTTGGGAGGCTGGCCGGGACCTTCAAGGCGGACAGACAAGACCGACGCCTGCCCGCCAACATCCGATAAACTCGGGCATGCGCACCATGCAACTCGCCGCCACCGCCCTCGTCCTCGCCGCCGCCCTCGGTGCAGCCCCCGCCGGCGCCCAGGACAACGACCGCCTCACGCCGCAGGCCCGCGCCCGAGCTCACGAGGTCATGAACCGCGCCATCACCTACCTCCGCGAGCAGCAGGACCAGACCACCGGCGGCTGGGCCGTCAACCCCGACGGCGTGACCTTCCCCGCGATCACCGGCCTCGTGATTGACGGCATGCTCCACCACCCGGCGATCGACCCCGCCGACCCCGCCGTTTCGCGGGGCGTCGAGTTCCTGCTCTCCCACCGCCAGCCCGACGGCGGGATCTACGACCGCGTGCTCCCCAGCTACAACACCTCCATCGCGCTCTCGGCCCTGGCCCACGCCGGGACCAAGGACGCTCAGGCCGCCATCCCGCCGGCCCAGCAGTTCCTCATCGGGCTCCAGTGGTCCGAGGACTCCGCCAGCGTCGAAGTCTCAGAGCAGCTCGGCGTCGGCAAGGTCGACGCATCGCACCCGTTCTACGGCGGCGTGGGCTACGGCAGCCACGGCCGGCCGGACCTCTCCAACCTGTCGTTCATGCTCCAGGCCCTCCATGACTCGGGGTACGAGGCCGAGAGCCCGCCGTTCCAGCGTGCCCTGGTGTTCCTCCAGCGCGTCCAGATGGACGAGCGGTTCAACGACATGCCCTACGCCCGCGGCGCGACCGAGGGCGGGTTCGTCTACGCGACCGGGCCCGAAGCCGACCAGATCAGCGAGGGGCAGTCCCAGGCGGGGGTCTACGAGGAGTCGCTCGACGACGGCACGGTCGTCAGCCGCCTCCGCTGCTACGGGTCGATGACCTACGCCGGGTTCAAGAGCTATGTCTACGCGGAACTGAGCCGCGAGGACCCGCGCGTGGTGGCGGCACACGGGTGGATCGCCCGCAACTACACGCTGGCGGAAAACCCGGGGATGGGGGACGAGGGGTACTACTACTACTTGGTCACCTTCGCCAAGGCCCTCGACGCCTGGGGCGAGCCGACGATCGGGGTCGTGCTCGCCGAGAGCGAGGGCGCCGACCCGGAAACCGAGACCCGCCGCTGGGCCGAAGACCTGGTCCAAACCCTGGCGGCACTGCAGCAGCCCGACGGCTCGTTCGCCATAAAGCACGAACGGTGGATGGAAAGCGACCCCGTGCTCGTGACCGCCTACGGCGTGCTGGCCTTGGGGTCGGCGCTGGGGGAACCGTAGAACCGGCCGCTCTTCGTCCGATAACACATCCACGCGCTCCCGATGAAACGGAGAGAGCTTGCAGCCGACAAAGAGCTAGTGTATACTAACTTACGGGCATCCCAGCCGGGTGACCCTCCGAGGGCGAAGCCATGGCACGCAGCGACGCGGGACTCGAACACCGGGTGGGTCGGCTCGAACGAGAGGTCGCCCTGCTCCGGGGGGATGTGGCGGCGCTCGCAGCGCTCGTGGGACCGACACCCGCGCGGGAGCCGCGCCCGGCCCCGGGGGTCGAGGCCTCCGCCTCGACACAGGCGCCGGGTGAGCCCCTGCCCGTAGCAGAGCCCGGGCCGCTGGCGACGGACCCGGCCGGCGACGGGGCGTCGGTGGCGCCGCCCCGGTTAGAGCCGGAGCCCGCGCCGCTCCCGCACAGCGGTGACGCGGCCAAGCCCACCGCACCCCCATGGGTGTTCCGGGCCACACAGGTTGCCAGTCCCAAGGCCGCACCCCGTCCGGCAGCGCCGCCCGCCCCGGGCCCGAGCCTGGAGCGGCGGATCGGCGGGCAGGTGTTCGCGATCGTGGGGGCGCTCATCATCATCATTGGGCTCGGGCTGGCGGTGAAGGTCGCGGTGGACAACGGCTGGTTCCGCGTGCTCTCGCCGGGGCTGCGCTGCATCGGGATTGCCGCGCTGGGGGCGGGCTTCCTGGGCGTCGGCGAGCTGCTCCGCACCCGCGTCTGGCCGGTGACCATCGCCGGCTGCAACGCGGTGGGCGTCGCGGGGCTCTACATCGCGGCGTACGCGGCGTTCGCGGTGTTTCACCTCATCCCCGCGACCCTCGCGTTCTCGATGATGGCCTGCGCCGCGGGCGTCGGCTTCGGCGTCGCGCTCCGACACGGCTTCCTCTCCACCTCCCTGCTCTCCCTCGTCGGCGCCTACCTCGTCCCCATCCTGCTCTCCGGCGAGAGCGCCGGGCCCCTCGTGCTGCCGGTCTATGTGCTCCTGCTTTCGGCGGTCTCGCTGGCATTGGCGGCATCGCGCCCCCGCCCGTTCGGGGTGATGCGGGACGCGGCGTGGTTCGGGTCGGGCCTGCTCGGCCTGCTCTGGAGCGCCAGCGTCGCCGCCGAGCACCCCCGGCTCGTCCTGGGGTTCTGGGCGTGCGCCTGGGTGCTGCACCAGGCAGAGCTGCTGGTCACCGCGGCCCGTGGAGAGCTCCGCCCGGGCGTGCATCTCGATCGCCCCGCGCCAGGTCGGCTTGTGCTCAGGCGCCGGGTCGAGCCGGTGCTCCTCGCGATCGCCACGACCGCCGGGGTGGTGTTCATCGCCGCGGTCGTCCTCCAGTCGCGCCTGGGGCTCGACCCCTGGCTCGCTCCGGCGGCGGCGCTCGCGGTCACCAGCGCTCTGGCCACCACATTCGGCGGGCACCTGCGCGTGCTCCGCGACCAGCCGCGGACCGACCTCGAGACGCTCGCCGCGGCCCACGCGGCGCAGTCCGGCGGCCTGCTGATCGCGACGGTCGCGCTCGCCTGCTCCGGCTGGGTGGAAGCGACGGCGTGGCTGGCGATGGGCGTCGCGGCGGTGGTCGCGGGGCGATGGACCGCCGCGCGATCCCTCGAGGTCTACGGCCTGGTGCTGCTCTCGATCGCCACGGTGCGGATCTCCACCTTCGACCTCTTCGTGGGCAGCGCGGGCACGCCCTGGACCGCCGGATCGGCGCTGGTCCTGGCCCCCTGGACGGTGCTGATGATCGGCGCCGCCGCGTCCTGGCTGCTGGCGGCCTGGCTGATGCTGCATAGAGGCCGCGACGAGGACGGCGTCGTGACGCAGGAGGCGCGCCCCCGGTTCGCGGTGGCGTGCGCGGCGGTGGGCGTCGGCGCGATGATGTTCGCCCCGGCCCACCCGGAGTCGTCGGCGGTCGCGGTCTGCGTCGCCTGGCTGCTGCTGTCGATGCTCCTGCGCGGCGCCTCGCGGGTCGAGGGCCGGCTGCGCTTCGCGGAGATGAGCCTGCTGGCGTCGGTCGGCGCGATCGTCCCCTGGATGGCGGGCGTCGATGTCGAGCGCTGGCTGGGCTCCGCGGCCCCGATCGGCACGCACCCAGGCGCGTGGCTGGGCGCACTCTGCGTCGCGACCCTGATCGGACAGGCGTGGTGCTCGCGCCGTTGGGACCGGCCGGTCGCGGACAGCGCCCTCTGGCCGATCGCGGGCGGCGCGCTCTGGCCGGGGCTGGCCGCGATCGCGCTGGGGCTCGCCCTCGTGGTCAGCTCGTTCGAGGTGGCGCGGGGTGCGGCGATGCTCGCCGACGACCTGACCGCCCGCCGGGCCGCCGTCTCCATCTGGTGGGGGCTGTGGGGGGTCTCGCTGGTCGGCGCCGGGTTCTGGAGGCGCGTCGGCGCGGTGCGATATGTCGGCCTGGCCCTGATGTCGGTCGCGGCGTTCAAGGCCGTGCTGCTCGATCTCGCCGGCGTGCCGCAGCTCTGGCGGGTGGCGAGCTTCGTCGGGCTCGGCGGGCTGATGCTGGGTGTGGCGGTGCTGTACGGGCGCGTGAGCGCGTCGCTGGCCGGCGAGCGAGCCGACCGGGGCTGAGCGGGCGGTGCCCGGCGGACCGGGGAAGCCCAGATCGACGCCACGCGTCGGCGCGGGCCGGACGCGGAGACCGGGCGAAGCAGTCGAGGGCCCAGGGTGCCCCGGCCGGGGGGCGATCGCGGGGTTCCCGGGCGTGGTTGGGCTTGTGTGGGCCGGGCCGTCCGGGTAGCTTGTGGCGATGAAGATGCACTCGTGCCATCGGGGTCGCCGCGCGTTCACGCTGATCGAGCTGCTGGTGGTCATCGCCATCATCGCGCTGCTCATCGGGATCCTGCTCCCGGCCCTGCGCGCCGCGCGGGAGGCGGGGAAGACCGCCGTCTGCCTCTCCGGCCAGCGGAGCCTGGCCCAGTCGTTCGTGACCTACTCGAGCGACAACGACGACGGCGTGGTCGGCTCGTGGACTAACCGCGACCCCAACCCCAGCCGCGGCATGGACCACAGCTGGGTCGACTGGCCGACAAGAGACAACGGCGTTCGCATGGGAGATGTGGCACTGCGGAACGCGACGGATCTCGAGGGACACTTCCGCGGCATCCGAAACGGGAAGCTCTACCCGTATCTGGAGACCGTCGACATCTACCACTGCCCCTCCGACGCGCGCTCGAAGGGCAAGGGCATCGCGGGCAACATCGCCTGGCGGACCTACTCGATGCCCAACTGCATGAACGGCGACGCCGGCTGGGAGACCTGGTGCGGGTCCGACCGCGTCACCGAACGCGTCACCGACATCTACTTCCCAACCACCAAAATCGTCTTCCTCGAAGAATCCGACCCCCGCGGCGTCAACATGAACTCGTGGGTCATGCGGCTGACCGAGGAGCGGTGGGTCGACCCCCTCACCGTCTGGCATCAGGACGCGAGCACCCTGGGATTCGCCGACGGCCACGCCGAGGTGCGCCACTGGGAGTCGCGACAGACCATCGAAATGACCGAGAACCAGCAGTTCGACACCTTCTGCCCGGGGAGCCCCGACTGGGCCTACATGGCCGCGGCGTGGGTGAACACCAAGCGGGACTGAGCGACACCTCCGAGGACACCACGCACGGCCCAGGCCCGCGCTCTCAGCACTTGAACCCATCCCATCCAGGGAGCTTCGCGCCCTGACGGACCCAGGACGCGAAGAGCTTCTCATCGATAGCCTCGCCCTCGTGAATGTGAAAGTACCGGGTCCCCTCGTTCTTGGAGGCCACGGGGGGCATGGGGTCGAGCTCTGTGCCGCGGAAGAAGGCGACCTTGATGTAGCGCGTGATGCAGTGATAGCTGAGGAACCAGCCGTTGGCCTCCGTGCCGTAGAAGGGGGAGTTCCAGCGCACGGCCCTGCGGACCCCGGGCAGAGTGCGCCCGATGATCGCGTCGAGCTGTCTTCCCACATCGCGCTTCCAACCGGGCATGGCGTCGATGAAGGCTTGGACGGGGGCATCGCCGTCGGCCTTGGCGATCTGCGGGTTGCCGCCGGAGAGGAGCTTGGGCTTGGCGCCGGCCTTCTTCGCTTGAGCCGGCTTTGCGGGAGCTTTCTTCGTCGTCGGCTTCTTCGTGGTGGCCCGCGGTTTGGGAGCCTGCTTCTTGGGAGCGGGCTTCTTCGTAGACTTTGGTGGTTGCTTCGCCATGGCGCCGAGTCTACCGCGGCGGCGGGCGTGGGACCCTCTCTCCCGCTTCGGGCGCTGTTGGGGCATCCTGCGCCATAATCGGACGCTGGCGTCGGGTTGGCCGGGGTAGGATGCCCCCATTGCACGCAGGCCGCGTGGAAAGGACTGGTGGTCATGGGCTCGGCCGGTCATGGACAGACGGGGTGTTGCGGGGGTTGCGCCGGGGGCGATGTGCTCGGGGCCGCGGCCGAGCTGCTGGGGCAGTGCGAGGCGATCGTCGGGGCCGTAGGCGACGGGCAGTTCGTGGCCGGGTCGGCTGTGCTGGCGGGGGGCACGATCGGCAAGCACCTGCGCCACACCCTCGACCACTACGGTGCGATCGTCAGCCGGGGCCGGGGCGAGCCGATCGATTATGACCACCGCGAGCGGGGGGTGCCGGTCGAGAGCAGCCGCGTGGCGGCACGCGACCAGATCACAAGCCTGCGGGCGGCGCTCTCGGCGCTCGAGGGGACCGGCGGCGACGAGGTCCGGATCCGCGTCATGGTGTCCGGCGACGGGCGCGAGGCGGTGCTGCGGTCGACCGTCGCGCGGGAGGTGGCGTTCGCGACCCACCACGGCGTGCACCATGTCGCGATGATGCGGGCGATCGCGCTCGAGCACGGCATCGAGCTGGGGGCGGATGTGGGCAAGGCGCCCTCCACGATCAACTTCGAGCGGGCGGGGGCGTGAGCCGGTAGCGCATGTGCACCGTCACGATCATCGCGCTGGAGGGCGGAGGGTTCCGGCTCGTCACGAGCCGGGATGAGAGCCCCGCGCGCCCGCGCGCGACCGCGCCGGCGTGGAGGGGTGTCGTGCGGGGCGTGGCGAGGGGGATGTGGCCGGTCGATGGCCTGGCGGGCGGCACCTGGGTCGCCGCGGCCGAGCACGGGCTGGCGCTGACGGTGCTGAACGGGAACCCGCGCCCGCTGCCGGCGCCCCCGGCGGAGGCGGTGCGCCTGAGCCGCGGTGTCCTGATCCCCAGGCTGATCGGGCTTGCCGACGCGCTGGAGGCCGCCGAGGCGCTGGGGCGGTTCGAGCTTGGGCGGTTCGAGCCGTTCCGGCTGGTGGGCGTCGATTGCGCCGCGGGGTTGCGGGTGGTGGATTCGGTCTGGGACGGTCGGGCCCTGACGACGGTGGAGCTCGGGGCGCCGGTGTGCTTCGCGTCGAGCGGGCTGGGGGATCACTTGGTGGAATGCCGGTTGCCCCTCTTCGAGGAGGTGGTGGTCGGGGCCGGGGCGACGCCCGCGGCGCAGGACGAGTTCCATCAGCACCGGTGGGCCGATCGGCCCGAGGTGAGCGTGCTGATGGAGCGGGCCGGGGCGCGGACGGTCAGCATCACGCGGGCGGAGGTCCGGGCCGGCCCGGGCGGGCGGTTCGCGGTGTCGATGGAGCACGAGGCGGTGGGGGTGGGGGCGGCCCGGTGAGGGGCCGCCGGCGCCGGATCCGGGGGGAGTGCCGGGGGCTCCCGACCGCTTTCCAACCACCCCGTGCGCCTCTACAGTAGAGCCACCATGGACCTCTCCAACATCGTCACCGCCCAGCTGGTCGTGAGCTTTGTGGTCATCAATGTGATGCTGCAGGTCGTGCTGCTCACGGTGGCCTACTCGATCTACCTCGAGCGCAAGATCTCGGCGTACATCCAGGACCGGCTCGGGCCCAACCGGGTCGGGTTCGACTTCGGGCTGCCGTTCCTGAAGTTCCTCCGCGGGTGCTTCGGGCTCGGCCAGCCGATGGCCGACGGGCTCAAGTTCCTCCTGAAGGAGGACTACGCCCCCAGCCGCGTGGACAAGTACCTGTTCACGCTCGCGCCGGTCGCCAGCTTCATCCCGGCGCTCATCGGCTTCATCATCATCCCCTGGGGCGGGGTGTGGATCTGCCCGGACTTCTCGCTGCCCTTCGTGGGCCCGATCCAGGGCGGGCCGGTGCATGTCGCGGGGTTCGTCGCCAATGTCGGCATCATCTACATCCTGGCCGTCGCCTCGCTCGGCGTCTACGGCGTGACGCTCGGCGGCTGGGCGAGCAACAACAAGTACTCCTTCCTCGGCGGCCTGCGCTGCACGGCCCAGATGATCAGCTACGAGGTCCCCTTGGGCGTGAGCCTCCTCGCGGCTCTCCTGCTCATCGGCACGGTGATGCCCGACGGGATCATCCGCTACCAGGCCGAGAACGGCTGGCTGCTCTTCAGCCAGCCGATCGCGGCGTTCATCTTCTTCACCGCGATCCTCGCCGAGGCGAACCGGGCCCCGTTCGACAACGCCGAGGCCGAGCAGGAGCTGGTCGGCGGGTACCACACCGAGTACTCGTCGATGCGATTCGCCCTGTTCTTCCTGGCCGAATACGCCCACATGATCACCAGCTGCTCGTTCTTCACGCTGATCTTCCTCGGCGGCTACCAGATCCTGCCGTTCGTCGACTTCGGCCTGACCAGCCCCGAGAGCACCAGCCTCCTCGCCGTCGCCGTGAAGTTCGGCGTCTACTTCGGCAAGGTCGTGAGCCTGATCTGCTTCATGATGCTCATCCGCTGGACGCTGCCCCGCCTGCGCTACGACCAGGTCATGATGATGGCCTGGCAGGCGATCATCCCCCTGTCGATGATCGTCCTGGTGATGACCAGCGTGATGGTGTACCTCGGCCAGCGCGGGCTGGCCCCGATGCTCGGGGCGAACCTGGCGCTCGCGCTCGTCTGCCTGCTCGTGCTGCCCCTGCTGCCCAAGCCCAAGGCGAACCGCAAGATCCGGCTCTACGGCTCGCGGTTCAGCGCGATGCCCGGCGAGCGGGTCATCACCGGCCCGACGCACGCGGCGGCGCTCGAGGACCGCCCGGTGCAAGGGACCGCGCCGATCGTGTGAGCCCGGCCCGTGAGCCCGGCCTGTGACCCCGGCGTGCAAGCCCGGTGTGTAAGCCCGGTGTGCAAGCCCGGTGTGCAAGCCCGGTGTGCAAGCCCGGTGTGGGCGGGGGCTCGCCCTACTGCAGCGGCTTGACATCCGTGCCGGCCATCGTCACGAACATCCGGGGCAGCAGGTAGACCGCCGGGCCGCTCCGGTACAGCTGCCCGCTCACCTCGAAGCTCCACCCCTCGCCCCTGGCCTCCGCCGTCTTCTCCATCTGCGCAACGACGCGGCAGGGGAGCAGGCGCAGGCGCGGCGGCAGCTCGGGCTCGCCCTCCCGCGCGGGCTGGTCGTTGTCGATCACGATCACCCACCCGCCCTCGGCGCTGCGGACCATCCGGGCCCGCTGGCTGAGGAGCATCCGCCCGTCGAGGCGCATCGCCGCGGGGTCGACCGCGCCCTCCTCGTCCTGCGCGATGTCGAACGCGGTGTCGATGCCCCGCCGCTCGGCCCGCTCGGCCTCGAGCTGCCGGACCAGGTCGTCGATGCGATTGCCTCCCGGCTGATCGGCCGGCTGTTCGGAAGGTTGATCGGCCGGCTCGTCCCCCGGCTGGGCCTCTGCCGCCGGAGCCGCGTCGGCCTGCGCCCCGGGG
Organism: Phycisphaerales bacterium; assembly: GCA_020850415.1. GTDB lineage: Bacteria > Planctomycetota > Phycisphaerae > Phycisphaerales > UBA1924 > PNC22. The sequence continues at coordinate 19,985 of JADZER010000048.1, read as the reverse complement.
GCCGCGGTCGCCGTGAACGCAGTGGGGAGCAGGTAGTTCCGCCCGTGGTACTCGAGGACCTCGCCGGTCACGGCGAGCCAGAGGCCGCGCTCCTGGTCGCCCAGGATGTTGCCGATCCGGGCGTACACGCCGCAGGGCGCCAGGGCCATCGCCGGCTCCGGCTTGCGGCCCGTCTCACTGACGGGGAGGAACGCCAGGCCGCCGGTGCGGAGCCGGACCAGCTCACCGGTCCACCCGACGAGAAAGGTCCCCTCGGGCCGGATCGTGCCGGCCTCTGTCCACGCCTGCGAGCCGTCGGCGAGGTCCAGCCGGGTGGCGTCCGCGGGCTGGTTGGGCTGGACCTGGTCCACAGTCGGGCCGCGGGCCGGGGTGATGGCCCTGGCCCCCGCCGGCCGGCTGATGCGCTCGCGGAGGAGCTGGTCGGCGCTCCGGTCCGTGAGCAGGGGGTTCTCCCCCACGGGGGGCCGGTCAGCCACCTCGGTCTGGGCGGCCGCCGGCAGGGCGAGTGCGCACGCGGCGATGATGGCGTGGGAGTTGGACATGGCTACCTCTCCGTCGGCACAGCCCCGGGGCGGGCTTGACCCACCCCCGGCGCCGCCGGCCCGATACTACCCGGCCCGGGGGCGATGTGGGCGGGCCGGGGTGCGGCAGGATTGACCCGGCCGGGGCGGGCCGATACGGTCTGGTCAGCCGGGGCCGCCCGGCGGTTGGCCGTGTGCCCGAGTGGACCAAGGGGGCGGATTGCAAATCCGTTTGGCGAAAGCCAGTCGTGGGTTCGAATCCCACCGCGGCCTTTGACCCCGGCGTCGAGCGATCGACGCCGGGTTGTCTTTGGCGCCGGCGGCGCTCCACGACCCGTGCCCCTCCCCGGCGTGCGCCGCTGGGGGTCCGGGATGCAGTAATGGCCGGTGTCGCCTATCGTCCGCCCGTGGGAGCCGCTCCGACAGGCAGTCCGGGTGGGGGAAGGAAGCGGTCCCGGCTGGGGGTCCCGGCGCCCGAGTCCACGCTGGCGGTCTTGGGGCGGCTCGCGCTCATGGCCCTGGCCGCCGCCGCGATCGCGGTCGAGCACGGCTTCTATGAGCGCCCGTTGGAGATCTGGCTGCTTCGGGTCTGCGCGGGCGTGCTGATCGTCGCCCACGGTGGATTGACGGTGTGGGTGGGGCTGCGCCGCGTCGGCCGGGCCGAGCTCGCCGCGTCCCTCGCGCTGCAGCTGGTGTTCGTGGCCGGGCTCGGGCTGGACCTCGCGGGGTTCCCGGCCGGGTGGCGCGTCGTCGAGGCCGGGGTGGTGCTCCGGCTGTTCGCCGAGCTGTGGGGGGCCCACCTGGTGCTCTCGCACCGGCTGCTGCGCCCCGAGGCGCTCCTGCCGGTCTCGTTCGGGGTGCTGATCCTAGTGGGGGCGCTCTTGCTCAAGCTGCCGCGGGCGGTGCCGCGGGATGTCCCGCTGGACTGGGTGGACGCGCTGTTCACAAGCACCTCAGCGGTGTGCGTCACGGGCCTGACGGTCCGCAACACCGCGACCGAGTTCACCGAGGTCGGGCAGATGGTGATCCTGGCCCTGATTCAGCTCGGCGGACTGGGCATTATTATGTTCGGCTCGACGCTCATGCTCCTGCTCGGGCGCGCCATGAGCCTGCGCGAGAACCTGAGCATGAGCCAGATGCTGGCCGACCAGCCCGTGCACCGCCTGCTCGGGTACGGGCGGTTCGTGCTGGTCGCGACGATCGCGCTGGAGCTGGTCGGCGCGGCGCTGCTGTACCCCCTGTGGAGCGAGCACGAGGCGGCCGGGGCCGGCCGGCTCTGGCTTAGCCTGTTCCACAGCGTGAGCGCCTTCTGCAACGCCGGCTTTGATATCACCGGCGAGAGCCTGATGGGACACCGGACCAGCCCGCTCTCGCTCGGTGTGGTCGTGATGCTGATCGTGCTGGGCGGGCTGGGGTTTCCCGTGCTGGAGAACCTCGTGCGGGTGGGCCGGGCGCGCCTGCACCGGATGCGCGGGCGCCAGGGGCTGCCGGCCGGGTACTCGGTGGCGGACACGCGCCTCACCCTCCACAGCAGGCTTGTGCTCGCGACAACGCTGGCGGTGTACCTCTACGGCGTTGCGGCAATCCTCCTGGGCCAGCTCCTCCAGGCGGGCGAACTCGGGAGGGAGGGGCTGACCACCGGCACGGCGCTGCGGTCCCTCGCGGACGCCCACTTCATGTCCGTCACCTCCCGCACGGCGGGGTTCAACACCCTGCCCATGGAGCACCTCGCCCCCTCCTCGGTCCTGGTCATCATGACCCTGATGATCGTCGGCGGCTCGCCCGGCTCGACGGCCGGCGGCGCGAAGACAACCACGCTCGCCGTGCTCGCGCTGTCGGTGGTCGCCACGATGCGCCGGCGCCCCGAGGCCGAGGCCGGCGGCAGGGCCATCGCCGACTCCATCGTCCGCAAGGCCGGCACCCTCGGCCTCTGCTACTTCGGGCTCATCGTCGCCTGCACCTTCGTCCTGTCCCTGTTCGAGCCCTTCCGGCTCGAGCCGGTCCTGTTCGAGGTCATCAGCGCCGCGACGACCACGGGGCTCTCGCTGGGCATCACGCCTGACCTCACGCCCGAGGGCAAGCTCGTCATCATCGGCGCGATGTTCCTCGGCCGTGTCGGCCCCCTCACGCTCCTGACGGGGCTCCTCTTCGGTCGCAAACACGAACACCAATACACACTCGCCCACGAGGGCGTCGCGCTCGGCTAGCGCGGGGAGGCGGCGGTGCAGACCTTTGCCGTGATCGGGCTGGGGAGATTCGGGTCGCGACTTGCCGCCACGCTCGCGGCGTCGGGCCACGAGGTGGTCGCGGTCGACCTGGACCCGCACCTCGTCGAGGACATCCGCGACCGCGTCACCCACGCCGTCGCCCTCGACGCGACCGACCGCCGCGCTCTGGAGCGACAGGGCATCGACAAGGCCGACGCCGTCATCGTCGCCATCGGCAACGACTTCGAGGCCACCACCCTGACCACCGTCACGCTCAAGCAGATGGGCGCCAGGAGGGTCATCGCGCGGGCGGCCTCACAGGTCTCCGCCCGCGTGCTCTCGCTCGTCGGCGCCGACGAGGTCGTCAACCCCGAGGACGAGGCCGCCGACCGCTGGGCGCACCGGCTCCTCAACCCCCAGTTCATCAACCAGATCGAGTTCCACCACGACCACTCGATCGTGGAGGTCGCGGCCCCGGCCGCCTGGATCGGCAAGTCGCTCGTGGAGCTCGAGCTGCGCCAACGCCTCAAGGTGCATGTCGTCGCGATCCGACGCAGGGGCGAGGACCGCCAGGACCGGATCGAGCTGCCCGGCCCGCAGACGCCCCTGGCCGTGGGGGACATCCTGATCCTCATGGGCAAGGACGAGGACCTCGCCAAGCTGCCCCGCGAGTAGCCGGTCAGGGCTTGCGGACCTTCGTCAGCCCGCCCGGCGACTTCGGCCCGCCGCCGCCGTCCCCCGTGTCCAGCGGCACGCCCACCCACAGGAACGCGTGCCCCTGCCCGCCGCTATTGACCGACCCGGCGATGTAGATGTTGCCGTCCTTGGTGTCGATGTCGTACGCCGTTGACCCGGCGTCCGCGTACTCCGGCGGGACGAAGGGGTGCAGGTCGAAGAAGCTGTCGGGGTCGTCGCCGAACCACACGCCCGCGTGGGCGCTGTAGACGCCGGTCCGGTCGGACCAGCCGACATGCATGTCGCCCGTGGTCGCGTAGAGCCTCGCGCTGTACGACCACGACGGGGTCATGCGCACCCAGCTCTCCGGCGTGTCGTGCCATAGGACCGCGCGGGTGGTCAGGTCGGTGTAGGTGCCCACCTGCGTGCCCGGCGCCATGCCGCGGATCAGCCCGTCGCGGTAGTCCGCCGGGCCCATGACGAGGAACGACTGAGGCGTGCCTTTCCACAAGGCCGCCCTGAGCCCGAATCCCAGGAACGCGGCCTCGCCGCCCTGCCACTGGCCGTCGGTCGCGTGCGCCGATGACCAGTCGGCCGAAGCGTGGTGGAGGTCAACGAACTGATCGGGGTCGTTGTTGAGCCACACGGCCGCGTGGCTGCCGTCGGTGCGGTGGTAGGCGTAGCCCACCGTTTGGACGCCACGACGGCCGTACAGGCTTGAGCCGATGTACGGCCCCTCCGGTGTCATATCGACGACGCTTTCGGCGCTACCTTGCCAAAGGGCCGGGTAGGCCTCGTTCACCGCCACAATCACAAACCCCGCCTGGTAGCCGCCGTCCGCGCCTTCGACTGCCGCTCTCGCCGCACCGTCGGGGAGCAGGCTGACAAACTCGGTGGTCCACTCCGGCCAAACCGCTGCCTCGGCTCCATCTACATCGACTTGTCCCGAGGGCACCGCCCCGTCCGCCGCCGATGCCTGCGAGCGGTAGGCTTGCGCCGGGTGCAACCAGATCCCGAACCACTGGTACCCATCTGGCTGACCCGCATCGCAGGGTGGCGCGAGCACCGCCCAAGACACCGCCGAGAGCCACATCAGACCGAATGCCTGCATGCACTCATCGTACTTGAGGAACCCGCGGTTCCCAAGTGCGCCCGCGCACGATTTGGCAGATTGACCAAGAACGGACTTCCGGGTACGGTGTACGAGCGTCCGAGGGTCGAACGCGCCCCGGACGCACAAGGGGGGACCGATATGCGATCGTTCTGCAATCTGACAGTTGCCGCGGGTATGCTCGGGATGGCGACATCGTTCGCTGGCGCGCAAGTCCAGTCTCCCCCTTCGGTCGTCGTCAGCACCCCGCTTCAGATCAATGCGGCGGGGGTCGATTGGACTGAGTGCAACATCGCCGTCAACCAGACCAACGGGCTTGAGGCGTTTGCCGTCGCCATGGCAGACGGCGGGGTCGCGAGCACCTGGGTGTTCGTGCTGTCGGGAGGCGCCGTCCTGTACCACAGCTCGCTGCCGTGCGGAGGCGGGGACCCGATCGTTCGGGCCGAGCCCGGCACGGGGCGGATCTGGGCGTCCGCCCTCGTCCAGACACCCGGCGGCGAGCCTGTCGGGCCCTGCGGGGACTTCGGGGTCGCGCTCGGGTGGAGGGACCCGGGGGCGCCATCCATCACGGGCATGTACGCGATCCCGGGCATGGACACCCAGCAGACCCGTGATCGACCGACGATCGCCACCGGGCACGACTACTCCGGCGGATCGGACCCGCGTCTCTTCGCGCTGGCCCTCGGCACCGCGGGGTGCGGGAATCTGGTCATCTACGGCGGCACTTCGGTCGATCCGCGAGATCCCTCCCCGACCTGGACCGTCTCCCGCGCCGAGCCGGATTTCAACAACAACTGCGACTGGGCTGGTTCGGCGATGAACGCCGTCGTCCTCGACAGCGGGCGCATCGTCTCAGTTCAACGCGACAAGATCCAGGCCCCCTACAACGGGATGCGCCCCTACATCCTCTACTCGGACGACGGCGGCGCCAACTGGCTTTCCAATGACGCACTTCAGCCGATCGCGGTCGATCCCCTGGGCCTTTCATACCCGACGACAATCAACGCGGTGGATCCCTCCGAATGCGATCAGCCCGTCGCGGGCGACACGCCGCAAGACATCGACCAACGCCGCGGCGGCGCCGCGATCGCCGTGGACCGCGCTCCCGAGCCCGACCATGTCTATGTCGCGTGGTACGCCAAGAGCGCCCAGAACGCCACCAACACCGACATCTGGATCGCCAAGAGCGAAAATGGCGGAGCGAGTTGGTCTTCCGACCCCCTGTTCCTGATGCAACTCACCGATTCCATGCTGGGCGTGGACGCCGACCCCAGCACCGGCGTCGATCAGGTGATGCCCGCCATGGCCATCGACTCCTGCGGCGGCATCAACCTCATGTTCTACGACAACCGTTTCGACCCCGACCGCAACGACCGGGACGAGTGGATCGACTGCTATTATGTCCGCCTCACCAGCTTCGGGCACACCGCCCAGGTCGATCATGTCGAGCGCCTCACCACCCAGACCTTCCCCGTCGGACCCTGCACGCAAGCCGGCGCCGGGTACACCTCGGGTTTCCTCGGCCACTACCACAACATGGATGTCACCGCGGGCGGTCGCACCTTGTGGTTCGCGTACATCGCCCGGTCTCCCATCCCCAACGGGTGGGATAAGAACTGCTATGCCCACCGCGCGGTCGTGAACTGTCCGACCCCGACGGACCTCAACGGCGACGGTCTCACCACCGAGTCCGACGCCGTGCTCTTCACCAGCGCCTGGTCCGCGCAGGAGCCCGAGGCCGATGTGAACCTCGACTGGATCGTCAACACCTCGGACTTCGTGACCTTCGTGGATTGGTACCAGCAGGCCACCGAGTAGCAGGCCGCGGCGAGACGGTTCAGGTCAGGTCCGACAGGTTCTGCATGCCCCAGTTCTGGTCCGGCGCCCACCAGTACCGCAGCACCCCCCCGTCGTCGGCCGCGCCGAAGATGTTGATGCTGCCGGTCGTGCTGACCGTCAGCCCCGACAGCTCGCCGGCGGGCAGCTCCGAGCCGGTGACGATGTCGGAGAGGTAGGTGATCGCCCACCGGTTGGAGGACCGGGACCACCAGTAGACCGAGAGCTTGCCGTCGGCGTCGAGCCCGGCGATGTTGGTGGCGCCCCATGAGGTGACGAAGCTGGTCATGCTGGACGCCTGCAGGCGCGGGCCGCCGATGATGTCCGTGAGGTTGCTCGTGGTCCAGCTCGCGCCGAAGGAGGGCACCCACCAGGTGGCGCTGACATTGCCGTCCGCGTCGGTGCCCACCAGGTTGATGGCGTTCCAGCTGGTGAGGTACGCCGTGAGCCCGCCCGTGAGCGGCGGGGCGCCCGTGGAGTCGCTGAGGTTGCTGACGGTCCAGTAGTCGGTGCTGCTGTGGAACCACACCGCCTGGATGTCGCCGCTGGCGTCGAGGCCGACGATGTTGAGGGCGTTCCAGCCCGTCACAAAGCTCGTGAGCGGCCCGGCGAACGCGGGGGTGGTCTTGCCGCTCTGCGGGATGTCGGTGTCCGACAGGTTCCGCGACACCCAGACCGCGGCGCCGTCGTCGTTGGTGTCGCCCGTCTGGTTGTAGAGATGCAGCTCGCCGAAGCGGTCGAGGCCCGCGATGTGGACCTTGTTGCCGCGGCTGATGAAGACCGTGAGCTCCTCGTCGATCAGCCCGGCGCCCGTGATCTCGTCGTTGAGGTTGCGGACGGTCCACCCCCCCGCGTCCGACCGGCGGAAGAGCAGCAGGCCGTCGGCGCTCGGCGCCGCGGCGTAGGTCAGCCCGTCGCGCGGGTCGGTGTAGGTGCGGACCTGCCCGGTCAGGGCCGGGCTGCCCGTGAGCGTCTGGAGGTCCACGGCGGACCACTGGCCCCCGTCGTCCTCCAGGAACGCGATCGGCCTGCCCGTGGGGTTGAGCGTCGTGACCGTGATCTGGCCGTCGGCGCCCGCGCTGCCGTTGATGTTGGCGTTGTCCCCGGCGAGGTTGTCGGCGGCGCCGATCGGGTCGGCGAGCTGGTCGCCGGTGGTGTCGATCTTGACATTCGTGTTGTAGACGACGGCGGTGGTGACCTGACGCCCCAGGCCCGTGCCGGTATCCACGAAGGTGACGGTGTAGTCGCCGGCGGGCACCGCGATCTGGTAGTTGCCGGCCTCGTCGGTGAGGTACGAGCCGACCAGCAGGCCGCTGTCGGCGTCGGTCACATCGACACGGACGCCCGCGCGCCCCTCGCCCACCGAGTAGAAGTCGTCCGTGTCGTCGTCGTCGTAGACCACACCCAGGATGTAGGTCCGCTGCGGCGTGCCCGAGTAGCCGAACACCTGGGTGTAATAGGTGTCGTACTCGGAGACCCCCGACTCCGGAAAGAAGAACCCGACGCCGATCTCGTCGTAGTGAAAGTTGCTCCGGAAGCTCTCCCACAGGCTCAGCACATTCTTGCGGTGGCCGACCGAATCCAGCCACGCGACATGCGCCGCGTCGATGGTGTCCCAGCCCGCGGCGATGTTCTCGCCCGCCGAGCCGTCGTACCCATTCGCGTCGGCCCGCTCCTGCGCGCGGTCGCCGTCGGGGTTCTCATGGTCGAAGAAGTCCCGCACCGACATGTCCTGGCTGTGCTGCCGCGCGGCGAGGGTCAGCGCCTCGTTCAGCGCGAGCGGCTCGGTCGGGATCAGGTGGTCCAGCTCGCCGTCGGTCAGGTCGGCCGTCAGATCGACACCCGTCCGCACCGCCTCCGCGTCAGGGTCCGACCGGGCCCGGTTCACCAGCTCGACAAGGTACACCTCCTGGCTCGTCCAGGTGAACGACATCACCAGACGCTGCTCCAGCGATTCCAGCAGCGGGCCCCGCCCGGCGGGCGTGCGTCGGGGGCGGGCGGGCTTGCGGCGTCGGTCCTGTGCCATGCGGTGCTCCATGCGGCGGGGGCGCGTTCGCGGGGGGTGGTGGGCCGCCTGTCTTGGTAGGCCCATCGGCTCAAGCCGGGCTCGGGGTACAAACGGCCCGCAAGCCCAACGAGCTTCACCCGCGATTGTATTCGCTCCGACCGCCTGTACGGATTCCATCGGCGACGGTTCGACGGCCTGTGAGGGCTTTGGCCGCCCCGATCGACCACCCGACCGGACCCCCGCCCCCCGCTACCATGCCCCGCACGGGGAGCAACGCATGCCGCAGACCAAACCGCATCCGGACACCACGCCCGACTGGGACGCCCAGTTCGCCACGCCCGAGCAGATCGAGGCCGCCGCGGCGGAGTTCCGGTCCGACTACGCCCGGGTCAAGGCCGAGATCGGCAAGGCGGTCGTCGGGCACGAGCCGGTGGTGGATGGGGTGCTGACCTGCCTGTTCACCGCCGGGCACGCGCTGCTCGAGGGCGTACCCGGCATCGGCAAGACGCTCCTGGTGCGCACGCTGAGCCGGGCCCTGAGCCTGGACTTCGCCCGCGTGCAGTTCACCCCGGACCTCATGCCCGCGGACATCACCGGCACCACGGTCGTGCACGAGTCGGAGGCCGACGGCCGGACCCGCCGCGAGTTCCGCTTCGCCCCCGGGCCGATCTTCGCCCAGATCGTCCTGGCCGACGAGATCAACCGGGCGACGCCCAAGACCCAGTCGGCGCTCCTCGAGGCGATGCAGGAGCAAAGCGTGACGGTGGGGGGGACAACGCACCGGCTGCCCAGCCCCTTCTTCGTGATGGCCACCCAGAACCCCATCGAGCAGGAGGGCACCTACCCCCTCCCCGAGGCGCAGCTCGACCGGTTCTTCTTCAAGCTCCTGGTCGGGTATTCGGGCCGCGCCGAACTGGCCGAGATCCTCCAGCGGACCACGACCGGGGCCCGTGCCGAGGTCGCGTCGGTGCTGGACGGCGCGAAGATCGAGCGCTACCAGCAGCTCGTCCGGCGCGTCGCCATCGCCCCCCATGTCCGCGACTACGCCGTGCGCATGGTCCTGGCCACGCACCCGAGAGACGGGCGCTACGCCGGCGGGCAGTTCGCGACCCCGATGGTCAACGAGTTCGTCCGCGTCGGCGCCTCGCCCCGCGCGGCCCAGGCCCTCGAGCTGGCGGCCAAGTGCAGGGCGCTCCTGGACAACCGGACCGCGCCCGGCGCCGACGATGTGCGCGAGATCGCACTCCCGGCCCTGCGCCACCGCATCATCCTGAACTTCGAGGGCGAGGCCGAGGGCGTGACCACCGAGTCGATCGTCGAGAACATCGCCGCCACCCTGCCGGTGGAGGTGGGCTGAGGAGCCCCGCCCACCCCCGGCGACGGAAAGAAAGCGGAGCGGGCCATGGCCCGCTCCGCGCGTGTTCCTCACATGTCAGCCGCGATCACTCCGCCAGCAGCGCCTCCAGCTCGCTCTTGAGCTGGCTCGTGTACTCGTCCACCGCGCTGGGGTCAAAGCCGATGTGGACATGGCGGATGACCCCCTTCTTGTCGATCAGCACCGAGTGGGGGATCCCCGTCACGCCGAACTGCGCGGCGATCTCGCCGTCGCCGTCGAGCGGGACCGTGAACGCCCAGCCCTTGTCCTTCATGAACCCGGCGACATGCTCGCTCTCCTCGGCGAGGTTGACCGCGGCGAAGACGACGCCCTTGGCCTCGTACTCCTTCATGACGGCGCTGACGGTGGGCAGGCCGCGCACGCACGGCCCGCACCAGGTTGCCCAGAAATCGAGCGCGACAACCTTGCCGCGGTGATCGGCGAGGCTGAAGGTGTCGCCGCCGAGCGTCGCGAGCGAGAAGTCGGGGGCCGGGGCGCCCTCGCCGGGCCCGGCGGGCTCCTCCATCTCGACGGGCTCATCGCCCATGTCCATGCCGGACATCCCGCCCATCGCGGCCATGAGCAGGTTGTCGACCTTCTCCCAGTCCTCCGCGATCTCGATCTTGCCCGCGTCCGGGGTGGCGTCGATCGGCTTCCAGTCCGCGAACCGCATCACCGCCGTCATGCCCGCCATCATGGGGTCGTCCTCCTCGAACTGCGGCTCGACCGCCATGACCCACGGGTCGCCCTCGGCCGCGATGTGGATCTCCACCCGCATGCCCTCCATGTCCGGAGTGTCGTTGCTGGTCAGGAAGACGAGGGTCTTCTCCGCGCCCTCACCCTGCGCGCCGAGGAACTCGGCCTTGCCGAGCATCTCCCCGACCTTCTCCTTGGCGTTGCCCGCCATGAACTGCAGCAGCATGTCGGCGCCGGGGATCATCTGCCACGCGGCGTTGGCCACCATCCCCTCGCCCGTCGACGCGATCTCCGAGAAATCGGCCGGGCTCTCGTCGACCGAGTACACGCCCGCGCTCGGCATCGCCGACACGATCTGCGCCCCGTCGCCCCAGATCGACGGCGTCGGCACGCCCATCATGGCGCCGCCCTCCTTCTCGGGCCAGAACGCGAAGAGGTTCGGCTTGACCGCGTACCCCATGTTCTTCTGGCTCAGGTCGCCCATCATGCCGGCCATCGGGCTGTCGCCCATGTCGATCTCGAGGGACATCGTCACCGAGGCGCCCTTCAGCCCCTCGTAGTGGGCGAGGACCCGCTCGATCACCTGCCCGGCAGAGTCCTGCCCCCAGCACGCCCCGGCGCACACCGCCAGCGCGGCGATTCCCATGCACATCTTCACTGTCGTCGTCCTTTCGTTGCGATCGGCTGCATCCCAGCCGGTCGAGAGATTCCGGGCCCGCGGATCCGTGCCGCAGGCCCCGGCCTGTCAGCCTGGTCCGCCAGTCTGACGCGTAACAAGCGTATCCGCTCCCCCTATTCCAGCGGGTGGGGCCCATTCCGATCCGGGCCGGCAACCGCGAGACCCCCCGGATCGGTATCGTCCCAGGACATGACGCCCCCAGATCGCCCCCTCCCGAGCCCGGATGCACCCCGCCTGACGCGCCGAGAAGCCGCCGCGGCGATGCTGGGCGTCCTCGGGGCCGCCGGACTGCCCTCCTGCGGGCCGGTGAAGCCGCCCCGGGTGGCCCTGGGAGCGGGCGGGCGCCCCTCGCTGAGCCCCACGGCCGATCGGATCGACGCGATCCCGGGCCGGCCCCTGGTCACCCCCGTGCGGGTGGACGGCCCGCTCCCGGGCAGCGCAAGCCCCGTGCTGACCCTCGCCGACGGGCAAGAGGTCCGCGCCCAGCTCTTCTGGATCGGCGCGCGCCCCGAGCCCGTCGCCCGGACCTCCTGGCTGCCCACGGTCGACCGGTGGGTCGTGACGCCGGTGGCCGACGGCGTGATCCCCGCCTCCGTCGGCGCGTGGCACCTGGTGGCCGACATCCCGCTCGGGGCAGGGGGCCAGGCGGTAAAGCTGGGAGAGCGCACCATCCCGGTCAACTGGCTCGCCGATCCCGACAGCCTCTGCCCGGTCTCGGCAGACCCTGCGACCTGGGATCCCTGGCGCCCCGCGCCGGGCTCGCCCGAGCCCGACGCCGATCTGCTCGCGCCGGAGTGGCGCAGCCCCCTGCGACGCTGGCGGGCCCGGCTCGCAACAGGCACGCTCGGGGCGGCGGAAGCCCCCCCCGCGCGCTGGGAGCTGGAGGGCGAGCCCGCGCCGCTCGACAGCCTCGCGGCACTGACCGAGGCGCGGTGGCGCGTGGGCCTCGCGAGGCTGTGGTACGCCGACGAGGAGGTCTGCCGCCGTCTGATCGCTCGCCTCACCCAGACCATCGAGCTGAGCTCAGGCGTGCGTGCGCCGGCGTGGCCGGTGGGCCAGCCTCAACTGGATTCCCTGCTCGGCGATCTGCTGGACGGTTCGCACACGGGCCCGGCGCTGAGCTCGCGGGCGTCGGCGTGGCTGCGCAGCCTGCCCCGCGCCGCGGCGTGGGTCGCCGACGACGGGGCCGGGCTGCTCGGACCCCAGGCCGAGCCGCTCGTCCAGCTCCGGGCCGCGATGCTCGACGGCGAGGCATCGCTGCTGTGGATCACCGGCCAGGGCGGGCAACGCGTCGGTGAGCCCCAGGCGATGGAGCCGGGACGCGTCGCCGAGTCGGCGCTGGCGCTCGGGCTGGGCGCGGCACGCACCGGCGGGGCGGCGTTCACGCTCCGCTGCGCCGGCGAGGAGATTACGGTCGCGGCGAGGGAGAAGCTCGCCATCCGCCCGCCCGGCGCGAGCTGCGGCCCGCTGCTGGCGGACTGGTCGCTCGAGGCGTGGGAGGCGTCCGAACCCGGCCTCGGCGCCATGCCGGCCCAGGAATGGGCCACCGGCGTGCTGATCTACCGGGATGAATCCGGCCCGGGCGACTCGGGCTGGGCGGCGTTCGTGGAGTGTGCCGCACCGACCGACGGGGAGGACGAGGTGGTCCTGTGGTTCGGCCAGCGTCGGTCTCCCGCGGCGGTGCTGCGGGTGTCGCGCCGGGGCGTGCTGCGTGACGACGCGCACCCCGAGGAGGACTCGATGCTCCCCCTGTCCGAGGAGGCCGACCGCTGGTCGGTCTCGGTGCCGATCCCGAGGGCCGCGATCGAGCCGGGGAGCCTGCTGCGGGTGGGCCTGACGCGGCGCGACCCCCGCGCCGTGCGCACCGCATGGCCCCGCCGCATGATGCCCTGGGAGCGAGAGCCCGCCCGGGCCGTGATCGACCTGGGGACCTGGAGCGGCCTGCGGGGCTCGTGAGTCTGCGGCCCGATTCTTCAGAAACTGAACGGCTCGTCCAGCCCGCGCCGGCGGGGGAGGATCGGCTCGGGGACGCCGATCGCGGCGCGGCAGGCCTGCCCGAGCGCCTGGTGGAGCTTCTCGTGCGCGGGGTGGGCGTCCAGGAAGTCCAGCAGGTCGTCAACCCGGTAGTGGGGGTGGTCCGCCGCCGCGAGGGCCGCGATCGCGCCGTCGCCCAGCGCCTCGCCGGCCGCCGAGAACCACGCCGCCGGCGGCAGGCGGGTCTCTTCGTCCTTGCTCACCGAGGTCTCCACCCGCTCGACCGGCCAGGGCGGGGCGACCTGCACGCGGATGACCATGGGCCCCACGCCGACGATCGGCCAGAGGCCCTTTCGCGTCAGCGGCTCGCGGGTCAGGACGCTCGCGGGAAGCCCCTTCCGGTCGAGCGTCTCCCGGAGACTCCGCCCGTCGCGCCCGATCAGCGGCGGCTGGAGCAGGTAGCACCCGGGCACGAGCGGCCTGGGGATGTCGGCCGTCGTGCGGAGCAGCGCGACCACGCCGGCGTCGAGGGCGGCCTCGCGCTTGAGGCGACGGGCCTCCTGAAGAGGAAGCACGATCCGGGCCATGCGCTCGAAGTCCAGGTTCGCCCGCGCGGCGCGGAGGCACTTCTCGCACAGGCGCTCGGCGTCGAAATGTTCCGCCGCCGCGCTGTGCAGGCACGCACGCTCCATCAGCTCGTCGATCTGGGCGGCGGACAGGCCCCGGTGCATCGCGATCTCACTCCTCGCTCACGAATCCCAGGGCCCGGCCCCAGCTACGAGCCGGCCGCATCGTCGGCGATGTGGGCGGCGACCGCCCGCAGCAGGGCCTGCCAGCGTCCGACCAGCTCGTCGAGGTCGTAGAGGAGGATATCCGTCAGCCCGGACCAGTCCTGCGCGGTGACGGAACGCCGGACCTCCTCCAGCCCGCTGCCCAGCATCGCGATCGCCTCGGGCAGCTCGTCGGTGGAGCCGAACGGCAGGACCGAGAGGTCCAGCCCCAGCAGCTGGCTGCCCTGGTCGAGCGTCTGGCGGGCCGCCTGCCACAGGCCCAGCGCCCGCTCGAGGGCCTGGTAGGCCTCGGTGGTCGAGCCGGCCTCGACAAGCTCGGCGGCCCGTCGCTGCTCGTCGCGGGCGCCGTCGAGGGCGTCGGCGGCGTCCTGGAGCGTGACGCGCACGAATGCCCGGGGCTCGGCGGTGGTCAGGCGGAGCTCGTCGCACGGGCGGGCCATGGCGCCCTGGTCGTCCAGCTCGTCGGCCCCGATCGCGCGACCGTCGGCGAGGATGTCCACGATCACCCGGTCCATGGCGCGGGCCCTGTGGAGGGCCGCCGCGAGCCCCTCGGCGAGGGTCACGGGGGTCTCGGGCAGCGTGGTCTCGTCGAGGATGATTCTCATGGGCGGAGTCTCCCACACGCGGGCCGGGCGTGCAAGCGGGGTCAGGCGGAGGGCTCGGCCCGCTGCTCGGCCTCGCGCCGGGCGGCGCGCCGCTTCTCCTTGTGGATCAGCCGGATGTTGCGGGCGTAGATCACCACGCCCGAGCTCTGGCCCAGCACGCCGACGAAATCGACCCGCCAGACGAAGTAGGTGAACAGCAGCGCCCCGCCGAAGAAGCTCAGCCACCAGAAGACCGGGGGCACGACGCTCGACCGCTCCTTCTCGCTCTTGACCCATTGCACGAACATGCGTCCGAAGAAGCACGCCTGCCCGCCAAGGCCCAGCGCCACCCACCCGAAGTTGAACCAGCTGGTGATGTTGAAGAAGCCAAGCAGCGTGCGCTCGAGCGCCGGCCGGCTGTTCCACAGCGCCGTCTGGCGGCGGACCTCGGCCACATACTCGGCGTCGGTGAGCTCGCCCAGGGCGGCCAGCTCGGGCGGCTCGACGAACCGCAGCCCCGCGCCGGTGTCCTCCACCAGCAACTCGAGCGCGCCGACGGTCACGGCGTGGTCGGACTCCGCACGGCGCAGCGTCGGCTGGAGCACCAGCCACACCCCCACGAATATCAGGGCGATCATCGCGATGATCGGTCCGGGTTTCATGCGTGCTCCATGCCGGTGGCACGGTTCTCCGAACCGTGAGCCCCGGCTCGGAGAGCCGGACCGCCCGAGACTTCGACGCTGGTCACGGGACGGCGACGGTTCCGCATCCAACGCACGGCGAAGCAGTCGATCAGGCCGGGGATGGCCCGCTTGGTGATCCCCATCCCGTACTTGGGCACGCCCGCGACCCGGGCCCGGTGGTGGACGGGCATCTCCACGACCTTGTACCCCAGCGCGTGGGCGGTCGCGGGGATGAACCGGTGCATGCCCTTAAACTCCAGCGGCAGGGCCAGGGCGAGCTCCCGCTTCATCACCCGCAGCGAGCAGCCGGTGTCGCGGATCCGGTCGCCGAGCAGCCACAGCCGGAACTTGCGCCCGACCACGCTGCCCCACTTGCGGACCGCGCCGTCCTGGCGGGCGTGCGAGCGGTCGCCCTGGACCATGTCGGCGTGTTCGCGGGCGAGCAGCTCGAGCATGACGGGAAGGTCGGCCGGGTCGTTCTGGAGGTCGGCGTCGAGGACGGCGACGAGGCGGCCCCGGGCGGCGCGGAAGCCGGCGTGGAACGCCGCGGACTGGCCGTTGCCTGAGCCGGGCGGCGTGTTGGTCATCGCCACCACGCGGAGCCAGGGGGTCTGGGCCGCGAGGGCCGCGCCGATCTCCCGGGTCCGGTCGGTGGAGCCGTCGTCGACCAGGACGAACTCGAACGGGATGCCGAGGGGCGAGAGGGCGGCCCCGACCTGGTCGACCAGGGGGCGGAGATTGTCCTCCTCGTTGTGGGCCGGCGCGACCACGGACAACTCGATCGCCCGGGGGGCGGTCGGGTCGGTGAAGCTGGAGGATCGGCCGGGGGCGTCCCCGGGCCTCGGCGCGGCGTTCATGAGGGTCCAACGATAGGGCGGGCGGGGGCAAGTCCCGCGTCGGGTGGCTCCCGGGGCGGATGGTAGGCTATGGTTGTTGAGACTTAGACTCAATCTAGAAGCGAGGGATCGGGCGATCGGCCCGGGCCCCGCATTCGGGAGCTGGACCGATGCATCTCCGACACTCTGACCATGACCACGGGCCGGCGACGGTGGTGGTGAAGTACCTGCTGGAGGACCCCGAGGGGCTGACGGGGACCGAGAAGGGGGAGTGGCGGGTGATGGCCGCCAAGGGCGAGCACCTGCTGGAGGTGGCGGTCGAGCACGGGATCAACATCGAGCACGCGTGCGGGGCGGTGTGCGCGTGCTCGACCTGTCATGTGTATGTGGAAGAGGGGATGGACAGCCTGAGCGAGCCGCAGGAGGCCGAGGAGGACCGGGTGGAGGAAGCGCCGGGTCTGCAGCGGAACAGCCGGCTGAGCTGTCAGTGCATCATCGAGGGGGACGGGCCGATCGTGGTGCGGGTGCCGGCGTGGAACCGGAACGCGGTGAAGGAAGTGCCGCATTAGACTGTGGGCGGAGGTCGCGGTGGAGCAGCGTCAGCCACATCCCGAACCCGAGGTCGTGCCCTGGGCGGTCGTTGGGGTGCTTCGCGGGAAGTCTCCCGCGGAGAAGTTCGAGATGATCTGTGAGATGTGGCGGTTCGCGCGGCGACTCTGCGAGGCTGGCGTCAAGATGCAGCACCCCGACTGGGCGGACGCGGCCGTGGAGCGTGAGGTCGCGAGGAGGATCGCCGTTGGATCCGGCTGAACTCCTGCGTGTGTGTGTCCCCGTGTTTGAGCGATCCTCCATCGGGTACTTCGTGACCGGGTCGATCGCGTCGGGCGTGTACGGTGAGGCGAGGTTCACTCGTGACATCGACATCGTGGTGCATCTCGGCGGCGCCGACATCGAGGTGATTGTCGCGTGCTTCCCCGAATCCGAGTTCTATGTGAGCCCCGACGCGGTGCGCGAGGCGATCAACCGCGCCAGCCAGTTCAATGTGCTCCATCCCGCTTCGGGCCTGAAGCTCGACTTCATGGTCTCCGCGATGGGAGAGTTCGATCGGTCGAGATTCGCCCGCACCCGGACCGCGGAGCTCGCACCCGGGCTCGAAGTCCGCCTTGCCTCACCCGAGGATGTGATCCTCAAGAAGCTGGAGTACTTCCGGGCAGGCGGTTCGGACAAGCACATCCGCGACATCGCGGGGGTGCTCCGGTTCCAGGGGGAGTCGGTGGATGCCGTGTACATCCAGCGCTGGGTCGAGCGGCTGGGCCTGACCGAGCAGTGGGACCTCGCCCGGGCCAGAACACGGGAGGAAGACGCATCATGAGCGATGGCTTTCACTGGCTCGATGTGCAGCGGATCGCCGAGGAGCTCGCCGACGCGTACCCGGACCTCCGGCCGTACGGGACGAACTTCGTGGATCTGCGCAACCTCGTCGAATCGCTCGAGGGGTTCGGGGCGCGCCCTGGGCACCCGGTGAACGAGCGGATTCTCGAGGAGATCCAGCGCCTGTGGCATGAGGAGGCCGAGGATCTGCGGGGGGATGACGAGGATGAGGACGCTTGAGGCGGCGCGGCGCTCCGCGCCGTGAGATTGGGCGGGGCACTACCATGGCCCCGTGGCCCGGCGTGTGCTCCATGACCAGTACTTCAAGCAGGCCAAGGCCGAGGGGTACCTCGCCCGGTCGGCGTACAAGCTGACCGAGCTGGACGAGCGGTTCAAGCTGATCCGCAAGGGCAGCCGCATCCTGGACCTCGGGTGCGCGCCGGGGTCGTGGCTGCAGGTGGCGGCCGAGCGGGTGGGGGAGTCGGGCGTGGTGGTGGGGATCGACCTCAAGCGCGTGGACGCAAAGCTGGCGCCTCAGGTGGCGACGCTGGTGGGGGATATCGAGCAGACCGCGCCCGAGGCGTTGACAGAGCTGGCGGCGGGGTTGTTTGATCTGGTGCTCAGCGACATGGCGCCGAACACGAGCGGGCACGGGGACGACCTGGTGTCGGCGAGGCTGTGCCGCCGGGTGCTGGCGCTGCTGCCGGGGCTGCTCGCGCCGGGGCGTGGCCTGGCGATGAAGATCCTGGAGGGGCAGGAGTACCCGGGTGTGCTGCGGGAGACCAAGCGCCTGTTCCGTGACGCGCAGGGGTTCAAGCCCAAGGCCAGCCGGGAGGTGTCGAGCGAGATGTACATCGTGGGGAAGGGGTACGCCGGCCCGGCGCAGCGTGAGGCGGGGACCGGCGGGGACGCGGGATGACCTTCCTGGCGCCGATGCCGGCGATCATCGCCGCGGCGGTGACGGTGCCGGCGCTGCTGGCCCTGTACTTCCTGAAGCTGCGTCGGCGTCCGGTGCGGGTGGGGAGCACGATGCTGTGGCGTGCGGCGGCGGAGGACCTGCAGGCGAATGTGCCGTTCAAGTGGCTCCGCCCGTCGGTGCTGCTGCTGCTGCAGCTGCTGATCCTGGCGGGCCTGCTGCTGGCGCTCGCGCGTCCGGCGGTCGAGGTGGAGGGCGGCATGCCCTCGCAGGTGTTCATCATCGTGGACCGGTCCGCGTCGATGCGGGCGGCGGACATGCCCGACGGTCGCACGAGATTCGAGGAGGCGGTGGCGCTCGCGCTGCGGGCGGTGGAGCGCGTGGGCGCGGGCGCCGGCCGGAGCGAGGTGACGCTGATCGCGGCCGGCCGGGAGGCGGAGATCGTGGCCGGGCCGACGCGGTCGGCCGGGGAGCTGCGCCGGGCGATCGGGGCGATGGAGCCGACGGACGAGCCTGGTGATCTGGGGCCCGCGCTGCGGCTGGTGCAGGCGTTGAGCGCGCCGGAGGACCCGGAGGCGGAGGCGCGGGCGCTGCCGCTGGTGGTCGTGTGCTCGGACGGGCGGTCGGCCGGGGAGCTGCCGGCGCTGCCGGCGGAGGTGGTGTTCCGGCGTGCGGCGCCGGGTGCGCCGGGGGAGAACATCGGCGTCGTGGCGTTCGCGGCCCGCCGGGACCACGGGGCGCCGGAGACGGTGCGCCTGTTCGCGAGGCTGGTGAGCACGCTCGGTTCGCGCGAGACCGTGGGGGTTTCGGTCGCGCTCGACGGGGAGGTGCTGGCGCGGCGGGCGGTCGAGGTGGCGCCGGCGGGCGAGGGCGGTCCGGGCGAGACCCCGCTCGCGATGGAGGTGGGCGTGCCCGGGGGCGGGCTGGTGACGCTGACGGTCGAGCGCGGGGATGTTCTGGCGAGCGACGACTCGGCGTCGCTGGTGCTTGCCGAGCCGCGACGGCCGGCGGTGCTGCTGGTGCGGGAGCGCGAGGACGAGGGCTCGGGGTCGGGGTGGCTGCTGACCGATGTGCTGCGGGAGCTGGACCTATCGGGGCTGACGCTGATGTCCGCCGAGCGGGCGCGGGTGCTGGGGCCGGACGCGTATGTGGGGATCGACCTTGCGGTGTTCGACGGCGTCGCGGCGCCGGGCGTGGCGCCGGTGGCATCGGTGCATTTCGGGCGTCCGGCGGGCGTGCCGGGGGTGGCGGCGGCGCCGGGCGCCGGGGGGGTGCTGCCGGTGCTGGCGTGGGCCCGGTCGGACCCGCTGCTGCGGGATATCTCGCTGGACGCGGTGCGCGTCGGGCGGGGGGAACTGCTGTCGGCGGGGGAGGGCGAGGGGTCGTTCGTGGAGCTGGCGCGCACGGCCGAGGGGGTGGTGCTGGCGTCGGTCGAGGTCGGCGGCGTGCGCCGGGTGGTGTCGGGGTTCGACCTGGTGCAGTCGACTTGGCCGGTGGACTACAGCTTCCCGATCTTCCTGGCGAATGTGGTGGAGTCGTTGCCGCGGGCGGGGGCGCTGGCGGCGGGGTGGGGGGCGACGACGGGCGAGCCGGCGTCGCCGCCGTGGGCGGTCGGGGAAGGGGAGGTGCTGACCGACCCGCGGGGGGGATCGCGGGAGGTGCGGGCGTCGGCGTCGGGCGAGGTGCGCTTGGGGGTGCTGGGGCTCGCGGGGGTGTGGCGGC
>JADZER010000047.1 GCA_020850415.1 Phycisphaerales bacterium | reverse complement strand
GGCGGGCCCAAAACCGCCGATTCTGGGCCAGAAACGCGGTTCCAGCGACGGACCGCACGATGCCTTAGGAAACCGCCGCTCTATCCTACTGAGCTACCGGGGCCCGATCGGTGGAGGGTATGCCCCGACGCCGCCGCCCCGCGTGCCAGACCGGCCGGGCCGCTCCGGTCGCTGAGAGCCTCGGCTGGCCAGCGGCGTCGTCGCCCGCCGGCCGGAGTTTGATGCGCCGACCTTCGACTTGACACGCGCGCCCGACGGCCGCGTGCGGTTCTGGCAGAACGGGGGCGGGCTCGACCGCAATGCCCGCGATGAGAACGAGTTCCGGCGCCCCCAGAGCAATCGGGGTGCGGTATATTCATCGGAACCCGGTGGAGCGGGGGCTGGTCGAGCGGCCGGAGGACTGGCGGTGGTCGAGCGTGCGATGGTGGATGGGGCGTGGGGACGGGGAGTTCCCGTGCGACCCGCCCCCGGGGGACCCCGCCATGTGGGCGGGATGGGAGGGGTTCAAATGAGCGTGCGACGGATCGGGGAGGGAGGCACCGACCTCTCAGAGCAGAGGTCGGTGGCACGAGAACGAGTTCGGTGCCACCCCGCCGCACGGCTGAAGAGCTACCCCGGTAGAACTACTGGCGTCAAACCGTGGACTTCAGACTCGCTGGATTGCTCTATTGGCAGTCCTGTGCAGGGCGAGCATGGTATGATACCATAACCCCAATTCGACGCCACGCAACCGATGCTGGGGCGAAAGAGGAAGCCATGCGACGCCACAGTTTCTCGATGATCCTGAGCATGCTGTGTGCGATCCTGTCCATCGTCATCGCTCCGGCCGCCGCGCCAGGGCAGAATTGCGGTCAGCCCCCGGGCGCGACCCTGATCAACGACCTCTACCAGCCCGATCCTGTCAGTGGCACTTGGTGGCGCATCACCAATTGGGATGACACCAACGGCAACAAACTCATCAATACCCACACCGACCCAGCGCAGAGTGACTTCTTCAACTTCACCGATTCCGCCGGCACCATGCTACAGCTCCCGGGCCCAACGGCGATGCAGCTCACCGGTCCGGACGGTCAGACTTGGTACTACTTCATCGGTGCCCAAGTCGAGCCCGACATTGGGAACTACCGAATCTATCGCACTCAGAACTTTTCAGACTTCGACCTTTTCATGAAGGCCTTCGATCCGCATGGCGAGACCTTATATCAGAATAGCCAGTGGATCTCGAACGGTGTTCTTCATTTGAATGGCAACACATACAAGTCGCTCCTCGCACCGCAGCTCTTTATTGATCCAACAGCCACTCCTGGCGACAGCCGTTGGATCTATCTCAGCTTCACTGCCGCCCAGGACTCACCCAGCGGTGACGGGATCGGGGACAGCAGCGTGTTTCTTGTGCGCATGAAGCAATCTGAGTTCCTTGCGTGGGCTGCCCAACCGGACAAACAGGGTGATGTTGACATGCGTCGCTTCGCCGATGTTCGTTCCGGCGTCGGCTACCAGCAATGGTACTACTACAAGCTCTCAAATGGTCCAGTCGGTCCCTACCTGTATGACGGCGGCTGGGCGGCGGGCCATCCAGTTGCGTGCAGCGGAAGCCCATACTCCCTGTTGGGACCCAACTGCGGGCAGTTGCGAACGAGACTGAGCGGGTGGGCGCATCGCTGTGTGGGTGCAGCCTACTTTATGCGGCGCGACGGATTCGAGTTCTTCGACCCGTGGCTGAGCAACGGCGATCCATGGAAACGAGTGATGTTGTACACCTGGGAGGATGCCAACGATGATGTGGCTCACCAGAACTGGGGAATTCACATTTCGGCGCACCCGTTACTGTCAAACAACATCCAATTTGACAGGAACCACACGACGGTTTCCATCGCATTCGACCGAAACACGAACAACAAGCTGCTGATCAATGGTGCCTGGCTTGACAATGGCATGGTCGCGATCAACACGCAAACGCAGGGTCTCCAGGAGCGGTACTGGGGCGGAGTAGCAGAAGGCCCGAGTGCAATCTATCTTCCGGAGACTGATCGATACTATGTCTTCTACAGTCGCAATGCATACAATGCGGCATCCTACCAGATCGTGTACCGGATGACGGCACCAGGGGCCCCCTTCTCGAGCATTGCGATGACCTGGGGCGATCCCAATGTATCGGAATACTTGCTGCTGCGCACGCACGATTTCACGACATATCGGGACGCCAACCCCGGGACTGGCAAGGCGTTCGTGATCACGGATGCCGGTGGCACAGATCATGCCTATCTCGCCATGGGATTCAAGTTGGATCGCAATGCCGGGGCAATGACAGACGCCAGAACATTGTTCATCAAGGAGTTGACCGTTGCAGATGCGCAAACCGGGCTGTTGGTACAACTGCAAGAGTCGACCAGGGTCGGGCTGAATCTGAAACCGATCAGCCAATTGACCGCGACGGAGGCCCGGGCGGACATGCGAATCTTCCGCATTCCGAAGTGTCGGCAATAGTGCCGTCGGCGAGGGATTGGGGCTGAGGGTGCGGGAAGCTGCCGTGCGAGTGTGCTGACTTGAAGAAGGGCCAAACGCTGCTGCCGCTGCGTCCTAGGATGCCCGAGTGGCGGAACCACGACTACCGCTGGCACGGGAGGAGCAGAATGTTCGCGGGGCTCTCGGTCAAGACCGGGGTGGTGGTCGGCGCGTGCCACCGGCGGCGCTGGGATCGCGGACTGAGCCGCTCGGCGGCGGCGTCAGCCTTGCGGAGACTCACGGCCTAGTATTCCGGCAATCAAGGGCTAGGCCGTCTGCGGAAGGCTCTGGAAGGACTGTCGCCGCCATGCCATCGATCGCCGAGAACATACGCCGTTGGACGGGGTTCGACTGGTCGCAGCGTGGCGAGGAGTGGTGCGCCGGGTATGGCGGTGTGGAGTCGGCATGGCGACACGCCATCTTGCCACGGATTCAAGCCTTCGTACCCGCGGGGCACATCCTCGAACTCGGCCCTGGGTATGGGGTGTGGACGGACTACCTGAGGCCGGGCCGAGAGGAGGAGGAGCCACTTTCGCGGCAAATGACGCTGATCGACTTGGCGCCGAATTGCATCAAGTTCTGTCGGAAGCGGTTCGGCAATCGCGGCATGGCGTACCATGTGAACGATGGCCGATCACTCGCGAAGGTTGCCGACGAGTCCATCGATTTTGTCTTCAGTTTCAACTCACTGGTGCATGCGGATCATGGGGTGATGCGAGACTACCTGCAGCAACTTGGGCGCAAGCTGAAACCCGGCGCCTGGGGGTTCATCCACCACTCGAACCTCGGAGAGTACGCGCACGAATTGGATGTGATGGACCCCGCCTACGAGCATTGGCGAGGTCGTGATATGACGGGAGCGAAGTTTCGGGAGGATTGCCGCGACGCCGGACTGGTCTGCACTTTCCAAGAGCTGGTCCCGTGGGGAAGCGAGCGATTTATCGATGCGCACTCATTGTTCACTCGGCCGCTGGGCGGCGCGGCCTTCCGAGAGCAAGTGGAGCGAAACGCGGTGTACTGGGAGCAAGCTCGGTCTGGTGACCACTCGCCAGCTCAGTGGTATGTCAAGGTCGCGTGAAGGGACTCGATTGCGCGCCGATGCCTACCCGCGCGGTAGTGTCTGTCAAGTTGCGCACATTGGTTGACGGGATCACCTTTGGAAGTCTGCTGCTGGTGACCTGCGTCAGGAAACCTGATCCGGTCCGAGTGAGAGCCTTTGGGGTACAAGGTACCCAGGAGGTTCTCGATGAAGCGGAAGCGTCACACGACCGACGAGGTGGTCCGGAAGCTGCGTGAGGCGGAGTTGTTGGAGGGACAGGGGCAGACGATCGGCCAGGTCTGCCAGCAGCTGGAGATCAGCGAACAGACCCTGCAGCGGTGGCGGAACCAGTTCCGGGGGATGGGGGACGATCAGATCAAGCGGCTGAAGGAGTTGGAGGAGGAGAACCGCCGGCTGAAGAAGGCGGTGGCCGATCTGGTGCTGGACAAGCAGATCATCGAGGAGGTGCTCCGGGGACGCCCGCAGGGCGCTGCGCCGCACAAAGACGGAGCCCGGCGGCGGTGCGTGAGGGGGTCGAGCGTGCGGTGCGGACGCTGGCGATCTCGGAGCGGCGTGTGTGCAGGGCCGTCGGGCAGCTCCGATCGACGCAGCGGTACAGGGCCACCAGACCGGACACGGACAGGCCGCTGGCGGAGGCGATGCTTGGGTTGGCGAGGCAGCACCCTCGCTACAGGTACCGGAGGATTCACGCGACGCCGAAGGATGCCGGGTTTAGGGCGGGGCGGGAGGGGTTGGTGCACTTGGTGGCTCCCACCCGATATGGTACATGAATCCCAGGCAGTTCAAGGTCACGAATCCGTCCGGCGGCCCGACCGCCAGCAGCCCCCGGTCGCTCTCGTCGCGCTTTCGAACAACACTCGCCACGCTCAGGCGCGACTCGGTTGCGATACGATGCGGTTGATGATGTCGCGCATTTCGCTCTGCATATGCCTGTACTGGCGGAGGTCCTTTGCCCACAGCTCATCGAGGTAGGTTGGCGGCAGTGCATCCACAAGAACTGGGATAATCGGTACACCGACTGATCGAGCATACTCCACTTCACGCTTCACACCACTCGACCCCGCCGTGTGAGCAGTTACCAATACTAGCACGCAGTCACTGCCATCTATGTGCTGTTCGATCTGAGGCCAGTGCTCCTCGCCGAATCGCACATCCGCTGTGTCCACAATCGGGAACACTTCGCCCCCCTCCTCATGGCTCAGTACAACAGCCAGCATCTGGGACACGAACCAGTCCTCACCAGCATGCGATATGAAGGCCGCACGACTTGGTGCTACCTGGATATCCTGGCACGGGGGCACCGAGCCTCTGGAGTCAGTGACCATCGATTGCCTGGAAAACTGCGAACGACCATCCCCGCTCTTGGTGTACATCAGCGATGGGACTGCGAGAGTCTTGGCTACGAGGCGGTCCACAAAGCCGTCCAAGTAGCCTCGTTCAGCAATATCGGCTGCATGGCACCACCCAATGAAGGTGTCCGGGTAGTCGCGGATCATCCCGTTCAGCCGATTCTCGCCGATCGTGTGTTGATAGACCGCCATCATGTAGAATGGCTGCGGTCCCTTGCCAGTCGCTGGGAGGTCGTTTGTCGCCACGCCAAGCGGCTCAAAGCCCGACAATACGGACTTGCGCCCCCAAGACAGCTTTCGCTCCGCCAAGTTGGGGACGGCCTTCCACGGTTCCTGAAGACTTGATGTCGACACCAGGATGGAACGACCAGGACTGATGCGGATGTGTCCGTCCACTCCCTTGTGACGATGGAATACAGCAACCCTCCCGAGAGCGTCTCTCAAGCAGAGCGAGTGCTGGTAGATTGCGAAGCTCGACTTGGCCGCCTGAGAATTGAATACTGTCAGTTTTCCACCAGCCGCCCGAACGATGTCCTCAAACGGTGTCGAATTGCCCTGAGCAACGGAAGTCACAGCTCGCGCTGTGAACTCATCGGTGCGTGGCCATGCCAGTTTCTGATCAGTCCAAGTCATGCAGATCTCCCCGCAGTACCCCGACAACGACAGCGGACTATCAGCATACCTTCGGCGGCCCCAGGAGCGTGGCGTATGCCCCTGCGACGGAGTCCGTGACCGCCACTTGGACACAATCGAAAGAGGTTGTGGCCAACTGGCGGCTGCCGGGACCCCCCCACTCGCCGTCCTCCGTACCCGCCACAAGGCCACAACCGAAGGAGTTTGTGGCCAACTGGCGGCCGCGGCCGTCGTCGCCCCGTGCCGCGTCGGCGGGCGCTTTGGCCCCGGTATCGGCCCCCTCGGCCGGAACGCCGCACGCGGCGTCGTGGGGCGGCAAGGCCAACCGTATCTCGATCTTGGTCAACGCCCAAGACACCACGCTGCCGGGGAGGACCCGGCCCCGCTCGTCCCGGTTGAGCCCGCCCCCGACCCGCTCGGCGCTGACCTCGACCTTCTGGACGATCGAGTCGAGCACCCGCCTTTTCTGGTCCCGGGTGAGACGGGTCCGGCCCGCCAGCAGGACCTGCACCGCCTTGACGATACGGGCCGCGTGGCTGCCGTCGAAGGAGACCGCCTGCGCTCGCTGGCTCGCCAGTTCCGCGCGGACGGTCTCGATCTCGGCCCTGGCCTTGTCCGACCGCACCCTGAACTCCTCGCGGGTGATGTCGCCGTCGGCGCACATGCTGGTCAGCCCCTCGAGCCGCCGGTCCAGCTTCCCGAGCTGGTCCGTAAGGTGCTCAATCTCCATCGCCACCATGTGCTGGCGGTGGTCATTGCGGGCCCGGTCGAGCAGGCGCTGAACGAGGTCGGGCCCGGCGGCCAGGGCGACGAAGGCGTCCCAGATCTGGTTGTCGGTGTCGTCGGCGTCCAGCCAAGCCGCGCCCCGGCGGCGGCTGGCGGGCCGGTAGACGGGCCTGCCCTTGTCCGAGTCCCCGGCGCAGGGCTCGCCGTCGAGGTGGAGCAGGCCGGTGAGGAGGCGGGGGGTTCCCGACCGGGGCTTGCGGGGCCGGGCCCGGACCGCCTCCCAGGTCTCCCGGTCGATGATCGCCTCGTGGGCGTTGTCTATGAGGATGGCGTCGGGGTTGGCCAAGTCCTGCTTGAAGTACCTGGTGCCGTTGACGGGCAGCCAGACGCCCGAGGCGGCGGTGCCGGTGTAGGCCGGGCAGTCCAGGACGCGGGTGACGGCCGACTTCCACCACCTCCCGCCCCGGGAGGAGGGGATGCCCATGTCGTTGAGGCGCTCGGCGACGGCGTAGTCGCTGAGGCCGTCCATGGACATCTTGAAGATCTTCCTGACCACCACCGCCTCGTCCTCGACGACTTGGAGAATGCCACGGTTGGGCTGGCCGGGCGGGGGGTTCATGTAGCCGAATGGGGAGGGGCCGCTGGCCTTCTTCCCCTGGTTGGCGCGCTGCCGCTTCCCCCGCTGCATCCGCTGCTTGATCCGCTTGGACTCGGTCCGGTCCACCAGTGTCTGGATGCCGAACATGAACCCCTCGTCGATGCTGGACAGGTCCCGGACGGTGCCGTTGATGATGACCTTGACGCCCCGCTCTTCGAGTTCCCGGCGCAGGAGCGCGACCTCCAGCTCGTCGCCGCGGGTGAGCCTGGACTGCTCGTAGACCCAGACGGCGTCCACATCGTGGTTCTGGAGACACGCCAGCATCTGCTGGAGTACACGGCGCTCGGTGGACGCCTGGGTGGCGCTCTCGCAGCCACGGAAGGTGGCCACGACCTCCCAGCCTTGCTGCCGGGCCATGGCGTGGAACGCGGACTCCTGGGAGTCCAAAGAGGTGCCGTGCTCCTCCTGTTTTTCGGTCGAGACTCGGAATAGGCCAACGACTCGCATCTTGCACCTCGCGGGGTCACAGGGATCAGCCGTCGCCGCCCCGCCGGCGACCGGCACCAGGACTACCTCAAGTCCCTAGCAGGGTTCAAGGCATGTGAGAGCACAACCGCAGGGGGGGTTGTGAGCCACTGCTCGACGATGGCGATGACGGTGCCGGTGTCGCCTGCGCGGGCGGCGTCGAGGATGTGGCGCTTGAGCCGGGTCTCGTCCGCCTCGACCTCGGCGGCGATGTCCAGGAGGGCTCTGGGGAGGCGGTCGGGAAGGGGAGGGGTAGGGGTGGGGTTCATCAGCCAGCCCCCCCAGCGCCCGGGGTGTCGGGGCTACTCCCGTGTGCGTGCAATGACTTCTTCCCCCGCCCCCGTGGCGCTTCTG
>JADZER010000046.1 GCA_020850415.1 Phycisphaerales bacterium | reverse complement strand
TGGGCGTCGTGGTCTTCCTGAGCGTCAAGACCCTGCCCGATCTCGTCGCGATCCTCGCCGACGCCGGCATCGACCCGCCGCGCCTGACCACCGGGATCATGGCGTTCGGGCAGGCGATCGCCCGCCACGGACCGCTGCTGGCCCTCGCGGCGGTCGCCCTCGCCCTGTCCGCGGCCGCGCTCGCCTCTCAACCGCACCGGGCCGGCTGGTCCTCCCCGCCCGGGCTCCGGCGGCTGCTGCCCCGCGCGATCCGCCAGACCCTCATCGCCCGCGCATGGTCGAACCTCGCCGAGCTGGTCGCGACCGGCGTCCCGCTGGTCGACTCCCTGAGGATCGTCGCCCCCACGGTCAACGGCGCGGGCGGTGGATCGCTCGCCCGCTCGCTCCGCGACGCCGCGAGCGCCATCGAGCGGGGGTCGACCCTCGCGGACGCGCTCCGCGACCCCGTGTGGTTCGACGACGAGTGCCGCCGGCTCGTCGCCATCGGGGAGAGCGCCGGCGAGCTGCCCGACATCCTCGCCCGCCTTGCCAGCCGCACCCACCGGGCCGCCGCCCGCTCGATCGACCGGTTCGCGGCCCTGCTCGAGCCCGCCGTCCTCCTGCTGCTGGCGACCGCCATCGGGTTCGTGGTCATCGGCGCGGTCCTCCCCATCCTCAAGCTCCAGGAGGTCATCGGATGAGGAGTGGAACGCGAAGGTCGCGAAGAACTCGAAGGAAGACAGCATGAATAAGAGCGGTCGCATACCGATTCATGTGATGAGCCACCCCTGCTCTGCTCCCCCTTCGCGCTCTTCGCGACCTTCGCGTTCATCTTCTTCATCGCGACCTTCGTGTTCGACATCTTCCCGCCCCGCCATGACGCTCGTCGAGGTCCTCGCCGTCGTCGTCATCTTGGGCCTCCTCGCCGCGACCCTCGCGGTCGGCTTCAGCGGCGCCTTCGGCAAGGGCAAGCACGAGCTGGCCAAGACGGGCATCGGGCAGATCGTCCAGCGCCTCGAGATCTACCACATGGACCAGAGCGCCTGGCCCGACCTCGACACCGGCCTGCGGGCCCTCGCCGAGGCCTCACCCTCCAGCGCGTTCTACCTGCCCGCCGACAACCTCACCGACCCCTGGGACCGGCCCTACCTCTATATCACCCCCGGCCCCGACGAGCACCCCTACGAGGTCGTCAGCTACGGGGCCGACGGACAGCCCGGCGGCGAGAGCGAGAACGCCGACATCACCTCAGTCAGCCTGCGGGGGAAGCGATGAGCGAGAGACCTGTGAACGCGGAGCCCGCGAAAGGCGCGAAGCACGCAAGGTGTGTTCCTGCGGGCGCCTTCACGCTCATCGAGTCCCTCGCCGTGGTCGTGCTGCTGGCGATCGCGGTGAGCACCCTGGCGGTCGGGCTCACGCCCTCCGCCGACCTCGCGGCCATCCTCGACGCCCGCTCGGCGGCTCTCGACGCCGACGCTCGGGCCAGAGCCCTCGCCCGGCGGGGCGAGCCCGTGCTCCTTCGGCCTGGTGCCGGAGACCTCACCATCACCGTTGAAAGCGATGCCGGCGCCGTCCCCTTGGTTCGGCGCGAACTCCCCCGGGGCATCACCGTGAGCGTGCTCGCCACCGACATGGACCGCCCCGTGGGGACCATCCGGTTCGGCGCCGACGGGCGCAGCGAGGACTACCTCCTGCGCATCGCCTCATCGCACCTGTCCGCCGAGACCTGGATCGCCGGCCTCACGGGCTACGCGTCCGCGCCCCACACGAACCAGGGAGGTCATGCCCCATGAGCCGCGGCCTCACCCTGATCGAAGTCGTCGCGGCCACGGCGCTCCTGACGCTGATCGTCGGCGCGTCGCTGCCCATCGTGCTGGCCGCTCGGCGCGACCTGGCCGCCGCGGCGCCGACGAAGGACCCCGCCGCCCGCGACGATTTCGAGGCCGCTATCGACGACCTGCTCCTCCAGCGACGGACACTCGGGCCCGAGCTTCTCAGGGCTCCTGCCCCGCTCGGCCTGCGCTGGCGGAGCGGGAACACCGATCGCGCCGCCACCGCCGAGCTGCTCACCACGGCCGGCGCAGAGAATGACGATCGCCGCTCGTCGCACTGCTGGGTCGCGTTCCGCGCGGACGGTATGGAAGCTGTCCGCTGGCTCCGCCTGCCGAACAACCCAGCGGGGCCCACGCCTTGACGCGCCGGGCCATGACCATTCTGGAATTGCTGCTGGCCCTCGCCCTGCTCGGCGGCCTCACCATCGCCTGCGTCACCTGGACCACCTCCGCGATGCGCGCACTCACCGCGCAGGGCGGCGACGCGGCCTGGCGTCTCGCCGCCGAAGAATCACTCGCCTACCTCGACGATCTGTTCCGGACCGACGCCCCCGCTGCCCAGCGAGTCCGCGCCGACCGACGGGTCCGAGTCGAGGGCTCCTCCATCCGCGTCCGCTCCCGCCAGCCGCTCCACACTGAGCCGGAAGGCCCCCGCGTCTCGGAATCGGTCGAGATCTCGCTCGCCGAAGGCGTGCTGGTCGCCGCGTTCCTCGACGCAGAGCAGAGATTCCTCGCGCAGCGACCCCTCCTCGGGGGGACGCGTGCGCTCGAAGTCCGCATCTCGGAGATCGACACCGGTTCGTCACGCGTGGAGGTAGCGCTGACCAGCCTCCGCGGCACGCTCGCACTCCGATCGTGGCGGCTCGCCTCGGAGGACCTCCGATGATCCCCACTCGCCGAACGACCCCGCGGACCCGGGCAGGCATCGCCATGCTGCTCGTCCTCGCGACGCTCGTGCTTGCCACCGGCGCCGTTGTCGCCCTCACCCGGATCGCGACCGACACCCGCCTCGCTTCGGCCGATCTCCCCCGCCGCGCCACCGCGGACCGCCTGCTCGACGCCGCCGAAGCGCCCATCCAGGACTGGCTCCAGCGCCACGCCGGGCGCGTGGTGCTCCCGCCCGACTCGGTCTCGCCACGGTTCACCGTTCTCGACGACAGCTTCCCGCTCGCCCAGCAACCCGCACGCCTCGTCATCACCGCGTTCGACCAGTGCGCCATGCCGCCCACCGTCCCCCGATCTCCCCGCACCGACCAGCACCTGCCCGACGCCGTCCGCCAAGCCCTTGGGCGCCTCGGCCGGGTCTACGCAGATTCCCCAGGCCTGGACCTCCTCGGCGCGTCAACAGCCCGGCCCGTCTTCCCGCGCCCCGAGCCCGGCCAACTCGCGCTCGGTGAACAAGCCGCCACCCACAACCCCCCACGCCCAGGCGCTCGCGCGGCCGTCAACATCAACACCGCCCCACTCGCGCTCATCGAGTCGGTCTACGCCGCCCGGGGCCTCGGCGGCATCGACGCGATCATCGAATCGCGGACCGCCGGACGCATCGCCTCGCCCGGCGCCGCGCGCGCCACAAACACGGACAAGCCCGACGACTACGCCCCGCTGCCCGTCGCGATGAGTACCGCCTGGGCATTCCGCATCGACTGCCACGCCGGCGGCCTCACGCGCTCCTGGTGGGACATCTACGCCGATTCCGGCAGCAATTGGGAGAGGGTTCAACGCGTTGCGATCCGCGAATAGCCCCATCTCGGCCTGCACGCGACGGGACCGGGCCGCGGCCGCCGTCGCCGCCCCCGCGCTCCTCGCCGCCGCACTCTGGGCGGCGTGGCCGCTGCCCCATCTACCCAACCCCGACCCCGCACCCGGTGCCCCCGACCACCCCACCAACCACCCCACCGACGCGGCCGAGCCGCCCCCGTTCGACCGCCAAGCATTCGCCGCCGCGATCTGGAACCCCCCGCCGCAGCCCGAGCGTCCCGCCGAACTCGCTGCCGCGCCGGCCCCCCCACCGCTGCCGCGGCTCCAACTTATCGGCATCGCCCACGACGCGGGCCCCGACGGCCTCCCCGTGCTCCGCGCCGCCCTCTACAACCCCGACACAGACCGGCTCCACATCCTCGCCGCCGGAGAGCGCATCGGGACCGTCACCATCCTCGCCGTCGAGCCCGGCCTCGTCCGCTTCGACTCCGGCGGCAGGCCCGGCGAGCTCCGCCTGCGCCAGGAGAACCCCGGCTCATGACCACCCCCATCACCCAGCCCTGGGCCCTGCGCCTCCCGCCCGAGACCTTCTACTGGGCGGTGCTCGACGCCTCACCCCTGCCCCGCCGCGCCCCGCGCCGCATCGCCCAGCTCGGCTACCTCTTCGAAGCTGTGCTCCCGCTCCCCGTCGAGCACCTCCACGCCGCCTACCTGCCGATCGACCGCCACCGCGTGCTGGCGTGCGGCCTCGCCACCGAGCGACTCGCCGAACTCGCCACCCCCGGCATCCTCACCCTCGGGCCCGCCGCACTGCCCGCCTTCCTCGGCCTCGACACCGACGCCGCGCAGATCAACCTGCTCGAAGGCCGGTTCGAGCCCATCGCCCTGCATCGCCGACGGCGCCGGCTCGCCGTGATGACCTGCACCGCCGCCCTCGCCCTCGCCGCTCTCGTCCTCGCCGGCCAACTCCGCCGCGCCGCCGCGCTGCTCGACCACGCCGCCGCCTACGACGCCGCCACCAACTCCGTCTACGCCAGCGTCCTGCCCCCCGGCGCCGGCACACTCCCCCCGGCCGCACGCTTGACCGCCGAACTCCGCACGCTGGACCGAACCCGCGCCGGCCCGGCCCCCGAGGGCCCCGGCGAGATCGCCCCGACCCTCGCCGCCCTTCTCGCCTCCTGGCCCCCCGGCCTGCCCGTCACCACCGAGAGCCTCAGCGTCGGGCCCGGCGCGATCAGCCTCACCGCCCGCCTTCCCGACGCCCCCGCCGCGGAGCGGTTCGAGCGCGAACTCCGCCCCCCGCCCGGCTGGCGGCTGGCCCAGCCCGATGTCCAGGCCGATCGCGACGGCATCCTCGTCCGCGCCCGCATGGAGCCCATCCCATGACCCGCTCCGCCTCGCACCTCTGGACCGCCGCCGCCCTCGCGTCCGCCCTGCTCGCCGTCGCCCTCGGCGCCGGCCGCCTCCGCGCCGCCGACGCACGGGCCGACGCTGCCGCCGCCATACTCACCCAGGTCCGCGTCGACGCCGGGCGAGTGCTCCACCTCCGTGCGAGAGACCAGACCGTCGCCCCCGCCGCCCAGCCCCAGCAGGATGTGTTCCGCCGTGTGAACGAGACCCTCGCCGCGGCCGGTCTGCCCCAGGTCGCCGTCAGGTCCGTCACGCCCGCCGGCGACCGCGCCCTCGAGCACCCCGGGGCCCCTCCCCGCCGGGCCCAGTCCGTCCGCATCGCGCTCGGCCCGATCACCCCCGCCGAGCTCGGCGCGTTCCTCGAGCGCTGGCACGCCGAGCAGCCGCTCTGGACCATCACCGCCATCGATCTGACCGCCCCCCGCCAAGGCGCGTACCAGGCCGCCATCTCCGCCTCGGCCGTCTACCTCGCCGACGCCCCCCCGGCCGCCCCGGCCCCCCGGCAAGGAACCACGCCATGAGAGCGCCGCTGCTCATCCGCCTCACCCTGCCCGCGCTCTGCACGCTCGGCCTCTGCATGTTCGCCGGCTGCACCACCCAACGCACCGGCCCCTACACCACGCAAACCGACGCCGCCCGCAACCCCCTCGAGGCCCAGCGCCTCACGCAGGAGGCCGTCACCGTCTTCGACACCGACCCCGAGAAGGCCGAGCTGCTGCTGCGCGATGCGCTCACCGCGGACTTGTTCCACGGACCAGCACACAACAACCTCGGCGTCCTTTACCTGCACCGCGGCGACCTGTATAGAGCAGCGTCCGAGTTCGAATGGGCACGAAAGACACTCCCCGGCCTCCCGGACCCGCGCCTCAACCTCGCGCTCACCCTCGAACGCGCCGGTCGCATCGACGACGCGATCGAAGAGTACCGCTCCGCGCTCGAGGTATACCCGGGGCACATCCAGACGCTCCAGGCCATGACCAGGTGCCGCCTGCGCCACCAGCCGGAAGACGCCCGCGAAGACCCCACCGTCACCTCCGACCTGCGCGAGATCTCACTCCGCGGCGAGGGCGCCGAATGGCCCGCCTGGGCCAGGGCCCAACTCGCCAGGCTCGAGTCCCGCACCGACTGACCGTCCTGCCACACGCCGCCCCCCTCCGCCCCGCCGGGCGCACGCCGAGCCCCGCGCCCTCACCGGCGGCGGGCGCTCGCGCCGAGACCGACCAGGGCCAGGATCGGCAGGGCCCCCAGCGACGGAACGGTGAACACGGCGTTGGTGACGCTCGCCGACGTCGAACCCGCGCCGCCGAGACCCAGCGTGTTCTCCACCGTGCACCCGCCCCCAACCACCATGTAGTAGGCCCCGGGCTGCAGGGTGCCCGAAACGCTCCCGTGGAAGCCGAAGTCGCCGACACCGTCGAGAGAGTACGCGTCGAAGTACCCGAAGTACTCGCTGAAATCCTGCGTGGCAAGCTGGAAGAAGACGGACGCGACGGACCGGTACGCCCCCGCGGAGCTCGCCCCGGCGAAGTCCGCCTCGAACGACCAATCCGTCTCCTGGGCGAGCGAGAACCACAGCTCGATATACCCGGCGCCGTGCGAGACTTCCCGGAGGTGATCGGTGACATTAAACTCGTCGATCGACGCATCGCACGCCATGTCGGCCCGGATCGTATGGAACGGGTCCACAAAGCCGGGCGTGTTGGGCGAGTACCCGCCGACGATCGACCCGCTCGCCCGGCCCACAAAGCCGTCCTGGCTCACAGCAGAGGTGGCGGTCGCGTCGATGTCCTGCGTGATTGTCGCCTCCGAGTAGTTACGGGGCCCGAACCGGTTCCCGCCGAGGTCGTCGTAGAACACATACGACTCGGCGCGGAATGTGCTGGTCTCCACGATCGCCTGGGCCCCCGCCCCCGCCGACGCAACCATCAGGACCGTGGATGCCAGGACCGTCATCGTGATCGCTCTCATCGGAGTCTCCTCTCGGTCAACCAGGGACCGACACAGGGTTTATCCACACCATCGCAAGCACACGAACGGCGCCGCGCCGACCGGCCGCGGCACCGGGGATCTCCACCCAGCGAGGCCCACGCCGCCCCGGGCGACCATGTACCATCCCTTCGCCCCGTTGCCATGAAGGGCCGGGCGCGTCGTCGCCGGAACCGAATGAGGCCCCGGGCCTCCCTCCATGCTCCGCACGCGGCACACGGATCTCGCACCGATTCCGGTGGCTTTTCTCGCATCGCGATCAGATCAGCGCCGGCCAACCTCGGGCACCGCGTGAGCCGGTCCACGGTCCGCCGCATCCTGAAGGAGCACGGCCTCGGGCCGGCCCCGCAGCGGCACATGCCGTGGAGCACCTTCCTCAGGGCGCACTGGGGGGCGATCGCCGCGGCGGACTTCTTCACGGTCGAGGCGTGGACGCTCCGCGGGCTGACCCGGTTCCACGTCCTCTTCGTCATCGATCTGGAGACGCGGCGGGTGCGGATCGCGGGCGTCACCGACGGTCCGACCGGCGATTGGGTGACGAGGGTCGGGCGGTCTCTCGTGGGGGTCCCTCGTGGACGGCTTCGACGGGTTCCTGCTGAAGCACCGGCACCTGATCCACGACCGGGACCCGCTCTTCGGTGGCCAGTTCCAGGCCCTGCTGCGATCGGCAGGGATCGCATCGGTCCGGACACCGCCCCGGAGCCCCAACCTCAACGCCCACGCCGAGCGGTTCGTCCGGTCGATCAAGGAGGAGTGCCTCTCGAAGATCGTCCCGATCGGCGAGAGGCACCTGCGGGTGGCGATCGAGGAGTACGACGCTCACTACCACCTGGAGCGGAATCACCAGGGACTCGGCAACCGGCTGATCAATGGCGAAGCCGAGCCCGAGCCCGCGGTCGCTATCGAGTCTCGGGAGCGGCTTGGGGGCATCCTCCGGTCGTGCCACCGCGCGGCCTGATCTCCCGCCGCGTCATGACAGCCCAGCACCCCCACCATCTGCGTGATCCGTGTACTCTTTTCGGCTCAGGTCGCCGTTCGTGCGGGCAACCCATCTTCCGAGGCGAGAGGATGTTGCGCGATTCCGACCTCGGCTGAGCGGTGGAACACTACTACGACATGTTTGCTCGCGATCCACGCACAAACAGCACCATTCCCATGCCAATCGCACCCAACGCGTCACCAATTGCTGTTCTTGGGAACACCGACCAGTGTCCACGGCTGTAAATCACAACTAGCAATGAAGCGTGGCCGATGAGCATAGCAAGGGAGCAGAACACCAATGAGGCGATTGCGAACTGCCCAGCCGCAGAACCGAATGAGGCCGGCCTGCAATGCGTCGCGAGCCTTCGATCAAGTCCTTGCCACAGGAGAAACCCGAATACACCCGGTAAATAACACGATAGCATAAGCAGAGTATCTACCCCGCCGGGCAGCCCTAAATACCATTTAACTAACGAGTTCATTCTGCCATCCGTCAATCACAAGGGTCGTCGCACTCATCCCCGCACTGCTCCTGAATAGACTTAAGCGCATCCCAAGCAGCCTGCGCCGCTGTCGTGTATGCGTTGACTTTACCCGCGAGCTTGGCACCGGAACTGAGCTTTGAGAGGAGCCGCTGCAGGCGATGGTTGTTCAACGCCCTGGTCAGGCGACGGCTTTCCGAGAGTCGGTCCAGCAATTCATCTCCCTGATCTGCATTTGCCGCACCTTGCCGGAGCCACCTGTCTACGACATTCATGATGTGCTCTTCAGAATCTGCCAACGCTTCACATGTCTCTCCTGCGTGCTCGGACCCATACTTTGCAAGTTGCTCAGTAATGCTGATCCCATCCGGCTCCAGGCTGCCAGTCTCCGGATTGAAGGACAAGTATGTAAAGAGCACCTCGATGACCTCACCCAGTAGGCTGGCCGCTTCGAAATAGTCGCCCCCAATATTCCACCCCGCCGCAATCAGCGCATTCACCAGCTTCGTGGGATCGTCCGCAATGCAATTGCCGAGGCACTTGAGGTAGTTGGCATGGCAAGTTACACGATTGACCAAGTCCTGCATCCCGTGAGCGGCATTCCACAATTCTGGACTGCCGCCCACAGCTTCCAATGTGTCGATCAGATAGTCGAGATCGTCCAACGGTGGATCACCGACAGCGAGCGAGTACAAGCCGGTAGGATCGAGAATGACGAGGGGACTGGAAGCCCCGTATTCATACAGCGAGGTGGCGTCCAAGTACCCAATTGGGTCCCTTTCCATCCACCTCCCCGCCACCGGCTCATAGTGCCTATTCCGCACCGTGTACAGCTTCGTCTCCGCGTTGAACACATACCCGTCGTACCCGATCGGGCTGTTGGGCCCGTCCGGGTCGGACACCAGCCCTTTGGCTAGCGCCGCCTTGCCGTACCAGTTCCCAAAGAGGGACATGTCGGCGATGCTCACGCTGCCGTCGCGGTTGAGGTCGCCGTCGGGGTTGTAGCCGGCCTCGTCGATGTCCTTCAGGTTGTTGATATTGCTGAACCAGCTTGAGTCGCCCGAGTCCACATTCCCGTCGCCGTCCATGTCCGCCGGGTAGTGGTGCCGCGCTTCGCCGTAGGCGGAGTAGGCGACCCGCTCCTGCAGCGCGGCCGTGTCGTCCACCACCGCCACCACGCTGAACTGCGGGTCGGTGAGGTAGTAGTCCGTCCGCTCGCCGGCGTCGGCGTAGTCGTAGTCCTGGTTGGTGTCGGTTCGGCGGAGCACGGCGTCGTCAATATACCGCAGTCCCCAGACGGTCTGCGAGCACTTTTCCTCGGCGAAGACGCCGCCGCCGTCGGTGGTGTCGCTGTCGAACCGTTCCTCGAGCAGCTGCCAGGAGGCGGAGTAGAACATCCGCCGCTCGGCGTCGCCCTCGGTCCGCTTGACGGTCCGCCAGTGCAGGCCGTTGTACCCGTACTCGCCGAGCGGCGGCGGGTTCTGGGCATCCCCGTCCGCGGGCGGGCCACGCGGGGCGGCGGCGGCGGGGCATACCCTCCACCGATCGGGCCCCGGTAGCTCAGTAGGATAGAGCGGCGGTTTCCTAAGGCATCGTGCGGTCCGTCGCTGGAACCGCGTTTCTGGCCCAGAATCGGCGGTTTTGGGCCCGCC
>JADZER010000045.1 GCA_020850415.1 Phycisphaerales bacterium | reverse complement strand
TGGTCATGCGCCCGGGCGAGACGCCGGAGACGACGCGGGTGGGGTATGTGGACCCGGCGGGCGAGGTGTCGATCGACGCGGACCCGGTGTCGATCCTGCGGGGCGGGCCGAACCCGGAGATCGCGAGACGGTTCGTCGAGTTCTGCCTGAGCGACGAGGGGCAGGCGTTGTGGAACTTCCACGCGCTGGACTCGGCGGCCGGTGCGGACAACCCCGCGAGCGCCGAGGGGGTCCGGCTCGGGCCCGCCCACTTCGAGCTGCGCCGGATGCCGGTGCGTCGGGAGTTCTACGCGAGGTACGGGGCCCGGCTGATCGACCGGGTGGACCCGTTCGCGGCCGCGAGCGACACGGCGCCGGCGGGGTGGCGCTCGGCGATCGGGCTGATGATGGGTGCGTTCGCGGTGGACAACCACGAGTCGATCGGGGCGGCGTGGCGTGCGATGCGCGACGCGCGGGAGCGGGGCGTCGACCCGGGGGTGCTGGCGGAGGCGGAGGCGTTGTTCTTTGCGTTCCCGGAGGGTGAGCAGGTGGAGCGGCACTGGCGGTCGTTGTTCGGCGCGGGGGAGGGGCCGGGCTCGGTGGCGCTGCCGGAGGAGGCGAGGCTGGCGTTTACGCCCGAGAACTACGGGGCGGTGCGTGGGGCGTGGCGCGATCCGAGGGTGGAATCGCGGTTGTCGATCGTGTACGCGCAGTGCTTTGCCGAGAACTACGAGCATGTTCGTACCCTCCTCGCAGATGCTCCCCTCGCCAGCGCCGGCGGGCGGGATTGACCACGGCGCACGCCCTATGAACACGCCCGCCCATGCCGACCTGCCGACGCGCGCCGAGCGACCGACGCTGACGAAGATCGTGGCGACGCTGGGCCCGGCGAGCTCGTCGCCGGAGATGGTGACGCGCCTGGTGGAGGCGGGGGTGTCGGTGTTCCGGCTGAACTTCTCGCACGGGTCGTTCGAGGACCACGCGGCGCGGCTGGAGACGGTGCGGAAGGTGGCCCGGGCGCTGCGCCGGCCGATCGCGGTGCTTGGGGATCTGCAGGGGCCGAAGATCCGGGTGGGGAAGGTCCCGGGCGAGGGGATCGAGCTGCGGGCGGGCACGGAGGTGATCCTGCGTTTCGGGCTGACCGAGGCGGTCACGGAGACCGACGGGGCCGGCGAGCCGATCGTCGTGCTGCCGTTCGAGTATGAGCACCTGGTCTCGGAGGTCGAGCCCGGGCACCGGGTGCTGATCAACGACGGGCAGATCCGGATGCTGGCGACCGAGCGGGACCTGCAGAAGGGCGAGCTGCGCTGCCGCGTGACGGCGGGGGGGAGGGTGTCGACGCGGAAGGGGATCAACCTGCCGGACTCGGACCTCTCGGCGCCGGCGATCACGGCGCGGGACTGGCAGTGCGTGGAGTGGGCGGTGCAGCACGGGGTGGACCTGCTGGCGTTGTCGTTCGTTCGTCGGGCCGAGGAGGTTCGTGAGCTCAAGGAGCGGCTGGCGGGGATGTGCCCGGTGAACCCTGCGGAGAAGGACGACTACCTGGGGACGGCGATCCCGGTGGTGGCGAAGATCGAGAAGCCGCAGGCGGTGGCCGATATCGAGGCGATCGTGCAGGCGGCGGACGGGATCATGGTGGCGCGCGGGGATCTCGGGGTTGAGATGGACCTGGCCCGGGTGCCGATGGTGCAGAAGCAGATCGTGCAGATGGCGGGCCGGTACGGCAAACCGTGCATCGTGGCGACGCAGATGC
Organism: Phycisphaerales bacterium; assembly: GCA_020850415.1. Lineage (GTDB taxonomy): Bacteria > Planctomycetota > Phycisphaerae > Phycisphaerales > UBA1924 > PNC22. Next base: position 63,652 of record JADZER010000045.1, on the reverse strand, counting down.
TCGAGTCGATGATCGAGAGCGCGAGCCCCACGCGGGCCGAGGCGAGCGACATCGCCAACGCGGTGCTGGACGGGGCGGGGTGCGTGATGCTGAGCGGGGAGACGGCGGTGGGCAAGCACCCGGCGCTGGCGGTGGAGACGATGCGTCGGATCGCGCACGCGGCGGAGGATCATCTGGCGTCGCTCCCGCCGCGGGCCAGCGCGCCCGAGGCGCTGCGCGAGCAGCGGTACCGCACCGCGGCGCTGGCGCACGGGGCGTGGTATGTCGCGCAGGACATCGGTGCGGAGCTGGTGGTGTGCTGGTCGGAGCACGGCGGGGCGGCGCGGTACCTGAGCCAGAACGACTTCCATATCCCGATCATCGCGTACACGAGCAGCATCAAGGCGGCGCGGCGGATGGCGCTCCTGCGGGGCGTGACGCCGATCCGCAGCGAGCCGCCGGAGTCGGGGCGCCTGGGGGACTGGAACGAGATGGTCGACCGGGACCTGGCGACGCGGGGGTGGGCCGAGCACGGGACGCCGGTGGTGCTGCTGGCGGGCAAGCCGCTGGGGAAGCCGAAGGTGGCGACGATGGTGGCGGTGCACTATGTGGGGTACTACACGGGGTTCCGGGTGCACGACGGGTGAGCGGGAGGCCAAAGCTCAAAGCTCAAAGCTCAAAGCAAGGCACCCGGTGCCGGGGCATCTATGTGCGATTTGAGCTTTTCGCTTTGAGCTTTCCTACGCTCCCCCGTGCGAGTGATTGTCAATAGCGAGGCGCGGGAGCTGCCGGAGGGGGCGACGCTGGCGGACTTGGTCCGCGAGTGCGGGCTGGAGGGGGCGCCCTGCGCGGCGGAGGTCAACAAGACGCTGGTGCCCAAGCGCCGGCACGCCGAGCACGCGCTCCGCGAGGGCGACACGGTGGAGCTTGTCACGCTGGTCGGGGGTGGGTGAGCGGCCCAGCACGCTCTGGCCCGCCCCGTCCCGTCCCGGCCCGACCACGGCTTCAGTCCGACGCGCCCGCGGGCCCGCGGGCCCTACCCTTGATCATGAGCACGCGGCACACCACCACCGAGCCGGGTCTGTCCCCGTTCACTATCGCCGGGCGCACACTCACCAGCCGCCTGTTCGTGGGCACGGGCAAGTACGCCGACTACCGGGCGATGCAGGCGGCGCTCGACGCGTCCGGGTGCGAGGTGGTGACGGTCGCGGTGCGCCGTGAGCGGCTGTACAACGAGCGGGGCGAGTCGCTCCTCGATTATCTCGACACGGGCCGGTACACGATCCTGCCGAACACGGCCGGGTGCTTCAGCGCCGAGGACGCGGTGCGGGTGGCGCGCCTGGGGCGGGAGCTGCTCGACCAGCTCGGCAACCCCGGGGCGAGCTGGGTCAAGCTCGAGGTGCTGGGCGACAAGAAGACGCTGCTGCCCGACCCGGTCGGGACGCTGGAGGCGACGAGCGAGCTGGCGGCGGACGGGTTCCAGATCCTGTGCTACTCGAGCGACGACCCGATCTCGGCGGCGCGGATCAAGGACGCCGGGGCCGCGGCGGTGATGCCCGCGGGCTCGCCCATCGGCTCGGGCCAGGGGGTGCTGAACCCCAACAACATCGTGCTGTGCCTGGAGGCGCTCAAGCGGGGCGATCCCGGCTACCCGGTGATCGTGGACGCGGGGGTGGGGGCCGCGAGCGATGTGTCGCAGGCGATGGAGCTGGGGGCCGATGGCGTGCTGCTGAACACGGCGATCGCGCACGCGAAGGACCCGGTGATGATGGCGCACGCGATGCGCAAGGCGTGCGAGGCGGGGCGGCAGAGCTACCTGGCGGGGCGGATCGAGAAGAAACTGTACGCGACGGCGAGCAGCCCGTTCGAGGGGGCGATCAGCTACATACCCGGCGAGTAGCGCTGCCGGCGCGCGGGTTTGGTCACTCCTCCGGCCTCGCATCGGGGCAGGGCGCGCGCGCCAGCATCACCCCCGTCGCCCTCACCCCCACGCCGACCATGGCGCGGAAGACCGCCATCCCACCCAGCATCAGCCCGATCGCGGCGGCGGAGTGGGCGGGCTTCATGGCGCCGCTCGCGCGGTGGGCGTCGAACGCCGCGAACGCGACAACATCCCACAGGGTGTGCAGCAGCATCGCGCCGAGCAGGCTGAGCGTGATCCAGACCGGGGCGAGCCTGGACCGCAGCACGATGAAGCCCACCCCGAAGCCGCCGATGCCGCCCATGACCAGGTGCCCCGCAAGGCGCACGGGCTCGGCGGCGGGGAGGAAGCCGGTCGCGCCGTCCATGGTCAGCACCGCGAGCGACTCCTCGATGGCGGCGCCGAGGCCGGCGAACGCCCCGTAGACCAGGCCGTCGATCGGCTCGTTGAATCGGCGCCTCGCGCCGAGCGCGATCGCGACCACGACGGCAAACTTCGCGAGTTCCTCGCTCGCCCCGGCCATCGCCGCCAGCTCGCCGTTGGAGACGATCTGGCCCCGCCCGTGCATCCACGCGATCACCCAGAGCTGGGCACACCCGGCGAGGTACATGCCCAGGGCGCCGAGCGCGAGCGCGAGCGCCATCAGCCCCAGCGGCTCGCGCTGGTGGAGGTCGTAGCGGACAACCAGCCACCCGAGGAACACCGAGCACAGGGCCAGCGTGGCGTACAGCATGACCAGGGAGAGCATCACGCGGGCACTCTACTGCCGGCCGCCCCGGTGCGCTCGCGGCCCCCTGGGACTGGGCGGCACCGCCCACCCCGCCGATCACCTGATCAGGCCCGGGGCTGGGGTCCGGGGCGTGCAGGCCACCCCGTCCGGCGTGACCCCGGGCATACCATTGGGGCGATGTCGCGGAACGAACCCTTGCCGCAGTTCCCCAGCAGGCCCGAGCGGGCGATCGCGCCCGGCCCGAGTTCGAGCCTTGCGGTGACGCGAGGGGTGCGGGTCGAGGCCCACCCGGTCTACCTCAACGAGCAGACCGACGCGGAGGGGCACAACCATGTCTTCGGCTACCGGATCCTGATCACCAACCAGTCGGACCAGTCGGTGCAGGTGCTCGGGCGCCGGTGGGTGATCATCGACGGGGATGGTCATCGGCGGGATGTCGAGGGCGACGGCGTCGTGGGCCAGCAGCCGGTCATCGAGCCGGGGGACTCGTTCGAGTACGCGAGCTTCTGCCCGCTGCCGACAAAGTGGGGGACGATGGAGGGGAGCTACCTGATCGAGGGGGAGACGGGTCGGTTCTGGGCGGGGATCGCGAGGTTTTATCTTGTGGCCGCGGGGGAGTAGCCCCGCGCCACCGAAGGGACGCCTATGGCTCCGCGCAAGATCGCACTCGCCATTGTCGCCGTGACCGTTCTCAATGTACTCGTCCTGGGGGTTGCCGCTCCGGCACATGGCGAAGCACACCAAGTCACAACCTACCTGATGATGGGCGCTAGGTTTCGCTACCTGCGGGAGTTCGGTGTCATCTCAGTGAACGAGCAACTCGCCTCTGACCTAGCCGAAGCGGGTACGCTGCCTGCCATAGATCACCCCGACGATCTCGCGGCTTGGCTGGCTCAAGGTCACTGGGATGACCCGTTCGGCGACTATTCCACATGGATCGCCGCCTGCACGCTCATCCAATCCGTCGCGTTGCTGACCCTGGCTGTACTTCTCTGGACCGGTGCCCGCAAGACCATCGCCACAATCCACCCCACCAACGCGTGAGTCTTGTGCTATACATCCGGTATGCCTGCCCGTCCGCGACAGCTCTCCAGACATGACTGGCCGCTCCTCGCCCCGCTCCTCCTCCTCCTCCCCCTCCTCATACCCACCTGCACATCCTCTCCCAAGCCCGCTTCCAACGCCGCCGAGCTCGCCCGGCGGGGGGACGAGATCGTCGTCGCGGGCCGCTTCTTCCACACGGGGGCCCCGGTCGTGCTCTGGCTCGACCCCGGCGGGTACGACGCGTACCGGACCGACAAGCGGTTCGCCCGACCGGGCGAGGCGGCGTGGTCGCCGGACTCTGGGCCGCAGACGCCCAACCGGTACGGCGCGCGGGAGATGGAGGGCGACCCCAACAACCTCGCCGACCTGCGCCGGCATATCGACCAGTTAGTGATCCACTACGACGCGGCCGGCAGCTCACGCCAGTGCTTCAAAGTTCTCCACGATCTCCGCGGGCTCTCGGTCCACTTCATGCTCGACACCGACGGCACGATCTACCAGACGCTCGATCTCAAAGAGAAGGCGTGGCACGCGACGATCGCCAACGACCGTTCGATCGGGATCGAGATCGCCAACATCGGGGCGTACGAGGTCGGGGACGGGTCGGCGGGTGTTTCGGCGGCGCAGGTCGAGGGCTCGCCGCTGGCCGGGTGGTACGAGCAGGACGGGCCGGGGTACTTTCTCACGCTGCCGGGGTGGCTGGGCGATGGGGGCTCGCGGACGCCGGGGTTTCTGGGCTCGCGTCCGCGTCCGGCCCGCCCGCTGCCGGTGACTGGCGTCGTGCAGGGGCAAACACTCACGCAGTTCGACCTGACCGACGCGCAGTACGACTCGCTGACCAGGCTCACCGCGACGCTGTGCGGGGTGTTCCCGGAGATCCGATGCGACTACCCGCGAGACGCGGGCGGACTTCTGATCGACCGCGCGCTGGCGCCCGACGAGTTCGCGCGGTACCGCGGCATCCTCGGGCACTATCACATCCAGGCCAACAAGATCGACCCCGGCCCGGCGTTCGACTGGGACCGGCTGATCTGGGGCGTCAGGGCGGTGCGCCGCTAGTCGGGCGGCCCGTCGGGGGAGATGGGCTGCAGGGAGTCGCGGGCGAGGCTCTCGCGCCTTGAGCCGCCGAAGTGGCCGTCCTCGCCCACGCCCCACTCGATGATGTCGAGGCGGTCTTCGCGCACTTCGAGCATGACGAAGGTGTTCGCTTGGCCGCGCAGGCGCTTCGAGGCGCTCGTCCCGACCTGGAGGTGCAGGACCGAGCCCACCGCGCTCCAGGCGGTCGTGTGAAGGTGGCCGGAGATGACGACCGACGCGCCGACCCGTTGCATGGCCCCGAGCAGCGCCGCGCCGCCGGCGAGCGCTCGGAAGCCGCGCCTGGGCGTGAACAGCACCGGCGGGTGATGCACGACGACGGCGCCCAGGGCGCCCCGCGCGCGCCCGCCCAGCCACGCGGCGGCGCTCTCGACCTCGCGGCGCGAGAGCCGGCCGTGGGCCCAGTTCCAGTGCGGGCCCCACGCCCGCGCCGAGTTCAGGCCGACGATGGCGACCTCCGCGTCCTGGTACCGGTCCGCCGACCACTCGCCCACCGACTGGTCGTAGCGGTGGGTGGGGCGCAGGAATCGGGCCAGCGGCTCGCGCCCCGGGATGTCGTGGTTGCCGGGCACCGCGACGATCGGCTTGCGCAGGCGCCGGAAGTAGGCCGACGCCTCGTGAAACTCGCTCCAGCGCCCGCGCAGCGTCAGGTCCCCGGCGAACACGGTGACATCGGGCTTGAGCTTGGCCAGCGCACACTCCAGCGCGCCCAGCACGGTGCCGCACTCTGCCCCGAAGTGGACATCGGAGATGATCGCGAGCCTACGCATCGGGAGGCCCCGGCGGCACCAGCACGCGGAGCACGCCGGCACGGATGGCGAAACGGAGCGGCGTGGCCAGCAGCTCGATCTCGCCGTCGATCGAGACCTTCACCCGGCGCGGCCCGTGCACGGTCAGCCGCGCCGCGGCGTGCTTCTCGATCCGGTCGTCGAGCCCCCACAGACCCGAGCCCAGCTCGGCCAGGAGCTGGAGCAGGCCGGCCCGCCCGGTGTGCGTCGCCCAATAGACGCCCAGCTCGCCGGCCTCCAGCGACTCGCGGGCCAGAGCCCCGGCGGGCTTGCCGGACAGCCGGTTGGCGGAGATCGCGAGCATGAAGGTGTGGATGCGCCGGCGACGGTCGCCGACCTCCAGCACCAGGCGCAGCGGCTGCTCGCGGTACACCGCATCGCCCACGCGGCGCAGCAACTCGCCCGCGCTCGCCAGGCCGGTCCGACCGCGCGCCCGCTCCCGCACCTCCCCGACCCGAGGGACGATGCCCAGGACGGCCGAGTGAAGAAACAGGCGCCCGTTCACCTCGCCGAGATCGACCCGGGCGGCGGTGCTGTGGGCCAGGGCGTCGGCGGCGGCGCCGGGGTCGAGCGGGACGCCCAGGTCCTTGGCGAACAGGTTCATGGTGCCCATCGGCAGAATGCCGAGCGTGAGCCCGGTGCGGGCGGCGTGGTCGGCCGCGGCGCGGATGGTGCCGTCCCCGCCCCCGACGATCAGCGCCCCGTCGGGCCCTTCGGCCTCCGCGATCGCGCCCGACAGCTCCGAGGGCTGCAGGATACGGACGACCGGCCGAAGGCCGCGGGCCCGCAGTGCCGTGGAGGCGCGGTCGCCGATCTCGTCCAGGGAAACTGCGCTGCCTGCGGCGCTGTTGAGAATGACCCAGCCTTGGTGTACCACGGCCGGAGGATAGAGCGGGCGTCGGGCGCTCTCTGTCGGGGATGCTCTGACGGATTCCGGAGAAGCGCGTCCGCGGCTCATACGCTTGAGGGTTGGAGGTCCGCATGACCGGTCCCGCCCCCGACAGTCTCCAGGGCCTGATCGATCGCGCCCGAGGGCGGGACGAGGCGGCGATGGAGCAGCTCCTGAGCGCCCACGCCCAGCGGTTGCTCGAGTCGGTCCGGGCCGAGCTGGGCGAGCGGCTGCGTCGGCGGCTGGAGTCGCAGGATGTCATGCAGCAGGTGTACTTGGACGCCCTGCGCGACATCGAGCGGTTCGAGAACCGGGGCGACGACGCGTTCTTCCAGTGGCTCCGGCGGATCGCGATCAACCGGATCTGCGACGCGGACCGGCGTGGATTCCAGGCCGCCAAGCGTCGGGGCGAGGTGCGGGCGGCCGATCTGGGGCCCGACGCCTCGATGGCGGGGCTGATCGAGTCGATCCGGGAGCCCGGTGCCCGGCCGAGCCTCGGCGCGGGGCTGGGGGAGGAGGTGGCGCTGCTGGAGCGGGCGATGGGGCAGCTGAGCGAAGAGCACCGGCAGGTGATCGAACTACGGTACTTACGCCAGTTGCATGTGGCCGAGACAGCTGCGAGAATGGAGCGGTCCGAGCGGGCGGTGCGGAGCCTGTGCGTTCGGGCGTTGATCCGGCTCAGGGAGCTGCTCGGCGATGCCATCGCGCCGCGGTGAGCACGGGGACCGGCTGGCTGGCGAGACCGACGGCTCGCCGCCGAGAGGGGAGAGTACGCTCGAGTCGGTGCTCGACCGGTTTCTCGCCGAGCGTGCCGCGGGCGGTGCGCCGGACGAGGAGCGGTATCTGCGTGAGCACCCCGAGCTGGCGGCGGAGCTCCGCGGGGTGTTCCGCACGCTGGACTTTGTCGAGGCGACCAGCCGGTCGCTGCACGGCTCGCTGCTCGAGCCCGGCGCGGCGGTGGGGGAGTTCCGGATCGTGCGTGAGGTGGGGCGGGGCGGGATGGGGGTGGTGTACGAGGCGGTGCAGACGACGCTGCAGCGCCGGGTGGCGTTGAAGGTGCTCGCGCCGGGGGCGACGCTTTCGCCCCACGCGCCGGAGCGGTTTGCGCTGGAGGCGGAGACGGCCGGGCGGCTGCACCACAGCAACATCGTGCCGATCCACGCGGTCGGCGAGCACGAGGGTCTGCTGTACTACGCGATGCAGTACATCAGCGGGCGGTCGCTGGCGTGGCATCTGGGGGCGTGGCGTGGCGGGGGCGTCGGCGAGCGGTCGGGCCATCACCGGCGCGTCGCCGGGTGGGGCCGGCAGGTGGCCGAGGCGCTGGAGCACGCGCACTCGCACGGGGCGATCCACCGCGACATCAAGCCGGCGAACCTGCTGCTGGACGACGACGACCGGGTGTGGCTGACGGACTTCGGCCTGGCCCGGGAGGACGCGAGGGCGACGATCACGGTCTCGGGCGATGTGGTCGGGACGGCGCGGTACATGTCGCCCGAGCAGGCCCGGGGCGGGCGTCTGGACGGCCGGAGCGACATCTACTCGCTGGGCGCGACGCTGTACGAGCTGCTCGCGCTCACGCCGGCGATCGACGGGGACTCGCGCGAGCTGGTGCTCAACCGGCTGACGACCGGGGCGCCGCGACCCTTGCGTCAGGCCGACGCGGCGATCCCCCGCGATCTGGAGCGGGTCATCGCCAAGTGCCTCGCCCGCGAGCCGGAGGGCCGGTACCAGCGGGCCGGGGAGCTGGCCGAGGACCTGAGGCGGTTTCTCCACGGCGAGCCGATCCGGGCGAGGCGGACGCCGCTCCGCGTGCGTGCGGGCAGGTTCGTCCGCCGGCACCGGCTGCGTCTGGTCGGGATCGTCGCGCTGCTGGCGCTGGGCGCGGCGGTGGTGGTGATCGGGCGCGCGTACCGGCTCGAGCAGGGGCGCCACGCGCTCGGGGCTGCGCAGGCGGCGCTCCTGCTCGAGCACGACTCGGCGGGGGCATCGCGGCTGCTCGACCGGGCGGAGCGGTGGGGCGTCCGTTCGGCGGAGCTGCATCTCTACCGGGGGCTCATCCCGCTGCTCAGCGCCCAGCCCCAGCGGGCGATCGGACCGCTGGCCGAGGCCCTCCGACTCGACCCGGAAAGCGCCGAGGCGCAGCTCGCGATGGCGTACGCGCTCTACAACACCGGCGATGAGGTCGGCGGGCGGCGGTACGAGGCGGCGGCGACCGAGGACGCGATCACCACACCGCTCGGGTGGCTGCTCCGGGGTCACACGCTGGGCATCTCCGAGATGGCCGACCCCGTCGAGGCCTACGACCGGGCCCTGGCGGTCCGGCCCGACTTCACCCCGGCGATCGAGGCGAGGGCCCAAGCGCGGGGGCAGCGGCTGCTGGTGGAGGGAGATCGCGACCAGCTCGGGCCGATGCTCGACGACTTCGAGGCGTGGGTGCGGTTCTGGCCGGCGTCGGCGCGGTCGTACGCGGCCCGGGGCACCGGCTTCACCCGTGCCGCGGTGTACGCGGCGACCCAGCCGGACCTCGCCGAGCAGGCGGCCGTGTGGCTCGAGCGGGCCCGGGCCGACTATGACCGGGCGCTCGAGCTGGAGACGGCCAACCCGGCCGAGGTTCTCGTCCGGCGCGGGAGCCACAGGCGGTATGTGGGTGACTTTGAGGGCTCGGCGGCGGACTTTGCCCGGGCGATCGAGCTGGACCGGGCCGCCAACGGCGGGCTGCACCCCGGCTACGCGCACCATCAGGCGCTCGCGTTGCATGCGCTGGGTCGGACCGACGAGGCGTTGGCGGCGGTGGAGCCGGCGTGCGAGGAGTTGCCCAGCTTTGTGCCGCTGGCGCTCCAGAGGGCGATGCTGCTCGCCGAGTCGGGGCGGATGGTCGAGGCGCGTCGGGTCTGCCGCGAGGCCGCGGCCCGGCAGAGTGGGGGGGTATCTGGGGCGCTGTTGTGCGCGGCGGTGATGGACCTGCTGGGGGACGGGGAGACGGCGCGGGAGGCTGCGCGGCGGGCGGGTGAGGCTGCGCCCGGGGATGCGCTGATCGCGTGGTACGCCGGGGTGGGCGATGGCGCGGGGTTGCTTGCCGGCGCGGGGGCGAGCCCGGGCGATCGGTGCCGTTATGCGCTGGCGGTGGCGGCGCGGGAGCTTGGGCAAGGCCGGCGGGATAGCGGGTCTGCGGCGGTGGACGCGTGTCTGGCGACGGGGCTGATGCCCTACGCGCACCATCGGTTTGCCCAGGTGTTCCGGGCGCGGCTGGACGCCGATGCGTCGTGGCCGGCGTGGGCAAGGCGCACCGACGGGTAGGGCATCTGCAAATCGCGTGGATTCCGGCGTTTGCGCGGAGCGCGGGCGTGGCCGGTGCGCTTGAGGGAGAGGAGCCGCCCGGGTCCGCGCTGTCGGAGGGAGAGAGCACCGGGCCCGGGCGGGCTCCGCCGCACCATGCATCACCGAGGAGTGCAGACCATGACGAACACGCGCACGATGATCGGCGCCCTAGTGGCGTCGGCGGGGACCTGCTTCGCGCAGGACCTGGTCCGGGACTGGAACGCCGCGAACGGGAACTGGAACAGCCCGGCCAACTGGAGCCCGCAGGATGTGCCCGACAGCTCGAACGAGTCGGCCCGGATCGCCGTCGGCGGCGTGTACACCGTGACGATGAACATGTCGCCCACGATCGCCTGGCTCGACATCTTGAACCCGGACGCGACGCTGCACCTGCCCGCCATGACGCTCACCTTGCTCGACGCGTCGGGACTCACCAACGAAGGGACCGTGCGCGGCTACAACGACGGCACGATCGTGGGCAACATCACCAACTACGGGGTGTTCAGCGTGCGCGGGTACAACCAGTACCTCCAGCTCAACGGCCCGACGGTGACCAACGACGGCGTGATGATCGTCAACCCCGAGCACGCGGGGACCTACGGCCTCTTGCGCTTCGGCGCGGATGTGACGCTGCAGGGCACGGGGTATGTGCGCCTGGACTGGTCGCGGGCGTACCTCTCGACCTCGACCGACATGACGGTCACGCAGCTCGAGGGCCACGGGGTCTACGGGGAGGGCGAGGTGCGGGCCCGGATGGTCAACAACGGCCTGGTCGAGGCGGATGTCGCCGGCGCGACCATGACGCTGAACACCGATCCGAAGGTCAACAACGCCTCGATGCGGGCCGTCGGCGGCGGGATCCTGGCGGTCGAGGGGGTCGCGATCGACCAGACCGGCGGCGGGACGCTGCTGGCCCAGGACGGCTCGAAGGTCGTCCTTGATTCCTGCACGATCATCGGCGGCGTGCTCGACTCGGCCGGGTCCGGTTATGTCGAGCATTCCGACGACAGCACGCTCACGGGGGTTACCAACCTGGGGCTGCTGAACCTGCGCGGGTACAACCTCTACACCTCTGTCAACGGGTCGGGGCTGATCAACGACGGGCTCGTCGTGGTCAACTGGAACAACCCGTCCTACGCGGCGAACCTCCACTTCATGCAGGCGGGCGCGCTTGGCGGCGTCGGTACCGTGACCCTGAACACCGGGTCGGCCCATCTCAGCTCCGCCGCCGACGCGACCGTCGCGCACGCGCCGTCGCACACCATCGACGGCCAGGGCCACCTCTCCGCGGCGATGGCGAACGCCGGGCTGGTGGACGCCAACCGGGCCGGGCAGACGCTCTATGTCGACGGGCACGCCAAGACCAACACCGGGTCGATGCGGGCGTCGGACGAGGGGCTCCTGTGGGTGCAGTACACGACGATCGACCAGACCGGTGGCGGCGAGCTGCTGGCCCAGGAGGGCTCGGCGGTCCGGCTCGACCATTGCACGATCATCGGCGGGACGCTCGAGTCGGCCGGGTCGGGCTATGTCGAGCACTACGACCACAGCACGCTCACGGGGGTCACCAACCTCGGGCTGCTGAATCTGCGCGGGTACAACCTCAACACCTCCATCCGCGGGAGCGGCCTGACGAACGACGGGCTGATCGTGGTCAACTGGGCCCAGGCGGGCTACTACGCCTCGCTCTACTTCGCCGAGAGCGGCACGCTCGGCGGGTCGGGCCTGCTCAGGCTCAACTACCCCTCGGCCCGGCTGGAGAGCGCCGAGGGCGTCACGATGGTCCACGGCCCCTCGCACACCATCGACGGGTGGGGGGAGATCAGCGCGGCGGTGGACAACTACGGCCTGATCGACGCCGACGAGCCCGGCCAGGAGATGGTCGCCAACACCTACCTCAAGCGCAACTACGCACTCATGCGGGCGACCGGCGGCGGCATCCTCCGCGTCAGCCACACGACGATCGACCAGACCGGCGGCGGGACGATGCTCGCCGCGGACGGGTCACGGATCGCGCTCTACAGCAGCACGATCGTCGGCGGCGTGCTCGATTCGGAGGGCTCCGGCTCTGTCGAGCATGACAGCGGGAGCTGCACGCTCACCGGCGTGACCAACAACGGCCTGCTGAACCTGCGCGGCTACAACCTGACGGCGGGCGTCCGGGGCGGGCGCCTGACCAACAACGGGCAGATCGTCGAGAACTGGGACAGCGCGGGCTACTACGCCGCGCTCCAGTTCGAGGAGAGCGGCGTTCTCGACGGCTCGGGCACGGTCACGCTCCGCAACGGCACCTCGTATGTGCAGACCGCCGGCGGCGTGACGATGACCCAGGGGCCGGCGCACACCATCGAGGGCTGGGGCTGGATCCAGGCGGCGATGGACAACCAGGGCCTCATCGACGCCAATTCCGCCGGGCACGAGCTCGTCGCCTACGCGGAGCCCAAGCGGAACCGCAGCCTCATGCGGGCGACCGGCGGCGGGGTGCTCCGCGTCAGCAGCACGACCATCGACCAGACCGGCGGCGGCACGCTGCTCGGCGCGGACGGGTCGGTCGTCGCCATGGATGGGTGCACCATCGTCGGGGGCACGCTCGACTCCGAGGGCTCGGGCTTTGTCGAGCACCACGCCGGGGGCTGCACGCTCACCGGCGTCACCAACAACGGCCTGCTGAACCTGCGCGGGTACAACCTGTCGGCGGGCGTCCGGGGCGGACGCCTGACCAACAACGGGCGGATCGTCGCAAACTGGGACAACGCGGGGTACTACTCCTCGCTCGACTTCCTGGAGAGCGGCATACTCGACGGGGTGGGCACGGTCACGCTGAACACCGGCTCCTCGTACCTCCAGGCCGCCGGCGGCGTGACTTGCACCATCGGCCCGGACCAGATCATCGAGGGCATCGGCACGATGAACGGCGTGTTCGTGAGCCACGGCACGCTGGCGCCGGGCCTGTCGGTCGGCACGCTGCACCTCGGGCAGGCCACGCTCGGCATGGGCGCCGACGCGGTGCTCGAGATCGAGCTGGCCTCGACGGGCAGCTTCGACAGGATCGACGGCTCCGGCGTGATCACGGTCGGGGGCACGGTCGATGTCTCGTTCGCCCAGGGCTACCAGCCAGTGCTGTGGGATGAGTTCGCGATCGTGTACGGCGACTCGGTCGCGGGCGAGTTCGGCGCGATCACCGGCGACGCGCTGCCCGGCGGGCTGGTCTACAAGGTCCGCTACGAGCCCAGGCGGGCGGTGCTCATCATCACCTGCCCGCCCGACACCAACGCCGACGGCGCGATCAACACGCTGGACTTCCTCGCGTACCTCAACCTCTGGACGGCCCGGGACCCCGAGGCCGACTGGGACGCCAACGGCGTGGTCAACACGCTGGACTTCCTGGCCTACCTGAACGCCTGGGTCGGCGGCTGCGAGTAACGGCCTCGGTCACGGGCGGCGTCGACGGCGGCGCCGCCCGCGTCGCCCCGGAGGGCGCTCTCACCCGCGTGGTCAGGGCGCCCCCTCTCCGTCGAGGAACCACACCAGGGCTTCGCTGAGGATCGCGTCCAGGCCCGCGTGCCCGGTGTCGCCGGGGGTGGCGAAGCCGTGGTCGGCGTCGGGGATGCGCCGGATGACGGGGCTGGCGCCGGCGACGAGCAGCTGCGAGACTGCCGCGTCGAAGCTGGCGATCGGGCACGACTGGTCGGCCGTGCCGTGGGCGAGGAACATGGGCGTGGTGTCCTTGATCTTGACGAGGCTGTCGGCGGGGCTCGCGCCCATGAACGAGGACCAGCGGCGGTGGGGGTGTCCCCAGGCCAGGTCGGTGGTGCTGTCGGGGTTCTGGCGGATGTCGCGGTAGGTGTTGAGGATCGAGTCCACCCGGGCCTGGCGTGCCCGGGTGGGCTCGCCCGGCTCGGTCTCGGCCCAGGCGAGCTCGACCATGTCGAAGAGCTGGGTGATCCCCGCCCCGGAGAGCACCGCGACATGGGTGACCAGCTCGGGCGCGAGGGCGCCGACATGGGCGGCCATGTCCGCCCCCTCGGAGTGCCCGATCACCAGCACGCGCGAGCGGTCCACGCCGCCCTGGGCGAGCGCGTCGGCCAGGCCGGCCCGCAGCGCCTCGGCCCAGCGGTCGGCGGTGTGCTCGCGCAGGAACTCCTCCGAGCACCCCTCGGCGGTGCCCGGCTGGTCCTGCTGGTCGCAGAACGCCACGCCGGGCTTCTCCACCACCAGCACGCGGGCCCGATCGCCGAAGCCCTTGAGGATCAGGTTCTGCAGACCGCCGTAGATCTGCCCCGACCCGGTGCGACCGAAGACCGACCCGCACCCCGACCCCTGGACGAACAGGACCAGGGGCTTGGGCTCGTCCCCGGCGTTGCTGCTCAGGTAGTAGATGATCTCGCGTCCCAGCGCGTCGGTGGTCCGCCCGGGCTGGTAACCGAAGCCCGCGGGGGGCTGGGGTGTGGGCTGGCCGGTTGGCGGGGTGGTCGGCCGGGTTGCGGGTTGGGTAGCGGGTTGGGCGGGTGCTGCCTGGGCGGCGAGGAGCAGGGCTCCGAGGACGCACCATGATGTCCCAGATGTCCGAGTTCGGCGGGCCATGGGTTTCCTCCGTGTGGGGTTTGGAGACGCACGGGATGCGCGCACGCGCCCGGCCCGTCGTGAACATGCCCCGATCAGGGTAGTTGCCCCGATCAGGGGAGCTGCATAGCTGTCCGGGCGAACCCCGGGCCCGGGGGCGGTTGTTCGCCCGCGCCGAGTCGATATGCTGTGAGGCAGCCGCAACGCATTCCCGCACCCGGAGCCCTGCCCATGACAAACCCGAACCGTCGTTCGTTCCTCGCCCAGGCCGCCGCGCTCGCAGGAGCCGCCGCGACCGTCGGCGCCACCGAGTTCTCCGTGAAGCCTCTCCCCGGCGTGCGTTCGAAGATCAAGGCGACGCGCGTGCGTGCGGGGGAGACGATCCGCATCGGTCTGATCGGGCCGGGCGGCATGGGGACGGGCCACTGCTACAGCATGTGCGACCAGGCCGGTCGCGGCGACGAGGACATCCAGATCGTCGCGCTCGCGGATGTCAACCAGGTCCATATGGGCAACGCCGCCGCGGGAATCAAGGAGCGGCGCGGGTGGGAGGTCGATCAGTACACCGACTACCGCGAGCTGCTTGCGCGTGAGGACATCCACGGCGTGCTGATCGCCAGCCCCGAGCACTGGCACGCGCAGCACGCGATCGACGCGCTGATGGCCGGCAAGGATGTGTACTGCGAGAAGCCGATGACGCTTCGCCTCGACCAGGCCCTCAAGCTCCGCGAGACGGTCAAGGCCAACCCCGACCGGATCTTCCAGGTCGGCACGCAGAAGATGATCCTGCCCAAGTACATCGCCGCCCGCAAGCTGATCGACGAGGGGCGGATCGGCAAGCCGATCTTCAGCCAGACGAGCTACTGCCGGAATACGCCCGACGGCGAGTGGAACTACTACGGGCTCGACCCGGCCTGGAAGCCCGGCGTCAACCTGGACTGGAAGGCCTGGCAGGGGCACCTCTACCGGCCCGACCGCGAGTGGGACCCCAAGGTGTACATCCGCTGGCGTCGGTACCGCGAGTTCTCCACGGGCATCATCGGCGACCTGCTGGTCCACGAGATCACGCCGCTGCTCATGGCGCTGGAGAACCAGGTCGGCTGGCCCACCCGCGTGGTCGGCTCGGGCGGGCGGTACCTCGACAAGGACATGGAGAACCACGACCAGGTCAACCTCAATGTCCAGTTCCAGGGCGAGCACACGATGATCGTCGCCGGGGCCACGAACAACGAGGTCGGGCTGGAGAACCTGATCCGCGGCAACAAGGGCAACATCTACCTCAACAGCCGGCACTGCGTCATCCGCCCCACCCGCCCCTATGTGGACGAGGTGGACGAGGAGACCGTCGAGTGCCCGGAGATGCCCAACGACCAGGAGCTGCTCCGCCTCAACTGGTTCCAGTGCATCCGCTCGCGCGACACCGCCATCAGCAATGTCGACCACGCGACCAAGGTCCTGGTCATCGTCGATCTCGCCACCCGCAGCATGTGGGAGGGCTCGGCCTTCGAGTTCGACCCGGACTCGATGCATGTCCGCAAGCTCTGACCGGCGCGGGTGCGCGAACCAACCCCTCCCCGGTTGATTCATTCACCCACCCACCCACCGACCCAACCAGCAGGGCGGGCGCCAGGATCCGACATGATCGTCCGTCTCGCGCTCGACGCCATGGGAACCCGCTTCGAACTCGTCCTCCACGGGGGGGACGAGTTTTTTTTGCGGGCAGTCGGCGAGCAGGCGGTCGAGGCCATCCGCGACGAGCACCGGCGCCTCAGCCTCTTCGACCCGGCCAGCCACATCAGCCGGGTGAACGCCTCCGGCGCCGCCAGGTCCGTCACGGTCGACCGAGACCTGTTCGACCTGCTCGCGACCGCCGCGGCGGTCTGGGAGCAGTCCGGCGGGGCGTTCGACGCGGCGGTGGGGGGGTTCATGCGCCGCTGGGGGCACCGGGGGGCGCCCGCCGACGCCGGGACCCTCGCCGCCGGCTTCGGGGCCGTCCGGCTCGACCCCGACCGTCTGACCGTCGCCTTCACCGACGCGGGCGCCGCGCTGGACCTGGGGGGGATCGCCAAGGGCTACGCCCTGGACCGGGCGGCGGGGGTGGTCCGAGCGGCGGGGGTGGGCGCCGCCCTGCTCCACGGCGGGACGAGCAGCATCGCGGCGATCGGGGCCCCGCCGGGAACCGAGGGCTGGCGGGTGCGTCTGAAATCCGGTCGGGGCGAGTTGTGCCTCCGCGACCGCTCGGCGTCGATCTCCGCCCCCTCGGGGCGTGTGACCGAGGCCGGCGCGGCCCACATCATCGACCCGCGCACCGGGGCCCCGGTGGAGGTCCGGGGCGAGTCGGTGGTCGTGGGCGAGTCGGGCGCCCTCGCCGACGCCTGGGCCACCGCGCTGGTTGTCACCGGCGACAGACCCGATAGGATGCCGCCCGAGATCGGCTCGGCGGTCAGAGTCAACGATGACTGGGCCGTGAGCCCGGGCATGGAGCAGGCTTTCCGGGCCCTGGCGCCCGGGGAGACAGACAGGGAGCTGGACCGATGACGACCGACCGCCGCACCTTCCTCGGAACCACCGCCGCCGGCCTGGCCGGGATGTCGCTGCTGCCCATCCCGTCGTTCGCGTTCGATCGCGTGGGGGCGCCGGCGCGGATCGGGGTGATCGGCGTGGGGCGTCAGGGGCGAGAGATCATGGGCGAGCTCGGCAAGTACGAGGGCGTCCAGGTCACCGCCATCGCCGACGCCGACGAGCGTCGCCTGGAGTCGGGCGTCCGGCGCACCACCGGGGCGCAGGGCTTCGCGGGCCACAAGGCCCTGCTGGAGAGGACCGACCTCTACGACGCGGTCTGCGTCGCGACCCCGACGCACACGCACCTGGAGGTCGCCAAGGACGCGATCGACGCGGGCGTGCATGTCTACTGCGAGGCGCCGATGGAGTCGACCATCGAGCGGGCCCAGGCGCTCGTCCGCGCCGCCCGCGCCTCGGGCAAGGTCTTCCAGGTCGGCTTCGACTGCCGGTCCAACCCCGTCTACACCCTCGCCCGCTCGTTCTACCGCTCCGACGCGGTCCGCGACCTGGTCAATGTCTTCGCCCAGCAGCACAGCAAGACCACCTGGCGCTTCCCCTCCAACGACCCCGCCCGCGAGCGCGAGCTCAACTGGCGCCTCGACCCCGAGGTCACGCTCGGCCTCGCGGGCGAGTGGGGCTCCCACCAGTTCGACACCGTGAGCTGGTTCACCGGGCGATACCCCGCCAGCGTCCGCGCCTTCGGCTCGATCCGCCTCCACGCCGACGGGCGGGAGGTCGCCGACACCGTCAGCTGCCAGCTCCGATACAAGAACGGCGTGGTCATGGACTACGACGCGACGCTGGCCAACTCCTACGGCGGTCGGTTCGAGACGCTCTACGGCACCAACGCCGCCATCAAGCTCGCCCAGACCCACGCCTGGATGTTCAAGGAGGCCGACGCCCCCACCCAGGGCTGGGAGGTGTACGCCAACCGCCAGCAGTTCCACAACGACGAGGGCATCACGCTCATCGCCGGCGCGACCAAGCTCGCCGAGCAGGGCAAGCTCCGCGAGGGCGTCGGACTGCCCAACCCGCCACTGTACTACGCACTGGGCGACTTCCTCAAGAGCGTGACCGAGGGGGCCGAGGCCGCCTGCTCCGCCGACGAGGGGTACCGCTCGACGGTGGTCGGCATCTGCGCCGCCCAGGCGGTCGTCTCCGGCGAGGAGGTCGCCATCGGCGAGGACCTCATGAAGGTAAGCTGAACCCATGGCCAAGACCCCCGCGCTGCTGCTCCGCGATTTCCCCCTCGGCGTCCGCTTCGGGCTCACGCTGCTCTGCCTGGTGATCCTCGGCGGCGCCGGCGTCAGCGGGCTCTATCTCAAGACCCACCATGACAACCGCGACGAGCGTCAGGGCTTTAACCTCGACGACATCCGCGCCCACTACCACGGCATCAAGACCAAGGCCCCCATGCTCGGCGCCCTCGAGCGGGGCCACCCCGAAGACCTCCCCGACGCCCAGCGCGCCGCTCTCGTCGCCTGGCTCGGCAGCGAGAACCTCAAGCAGAACTACGACAACTTCGACCTCGGCGAGAACATGCCCGAGGAGATCATTTCGACATCCTGCGTCTCCTGCCACGACTCGGGCGCCAGCGGGCCCGACGCCTATCCCCAGATCCCGCTCCGCTATTTCGACGATGTCATGACCGTCTCGCAGAGCCGCGAGGTCAACCCCGTCGACGAGAAGGTGCTCCTCGCCTCGCTGCACGCCCACTCGCTGGCGCTCGGCTCGCTGTGCATCGTCGCGGTGCTGCTGGTCGCACTCACCCGCGCCCCGCGCCTCATCGTCGGCCTGCTCGCGACCCTCACCGGCGCCGGCCTGCTCGCCGATCTCGGCGCCTGGATCCCCGCACGCACCAACGAGGCGTTCATCTACGCGATCGTCCTCGGCGGCTTCGCCTTCAACGCCGGCGTGGTGCTCAGCCTGCTCAT
Organism: Phycisphaerales bacterium; assembly: GCA_020850415.1. Classification (GTDB taxonomy): domain Bacteria; phylum Planctomycetota; class Phycisphaerae; order Phycisphaerales; family UBA1924; genus PNC22. The sequence continues at coordinate 44,829 of JADZER010000045.1, read as the reverse complement.
CGTCATCGCCGACCTCTGGCTGCCGCGTCGAAGTCCCGCGTCCGGAGACTGAGGGCCGAGCGCTGGGGTCACGGCCCCGCCCTCTACCTTGCGCGGGTCGCCGGCTTAGCCCGAGTCGTGTCCCCGCCGGCGCAGGTCCGATAGGCCGCCGGCATACGCCCTTTTTGGCGGCAACGGTCTGGAATCGCCCGGGGCGTTTTGCTAGTCTCACCGCCGAGCGGTCGTTCGGATCTGCCGGCTCGGGGGACCGCCCGCTCGCCCGCTGACCGTGCGTGTTGACGCCCACCACCGTGGGCCATCGAGGAGAGAGATGATGAACAAGCGTTGCCTTGTGCTCGGTATCGTTCTCGGCGCGGGGCAGGCCTCCGCGCAGGTCTACAACTGGGCCGCCGCCGGCGACGGCGCCTGGGGCGCCACGCTCAACTGGTCGCCCGCCGGCGTGCCCGACATCGCCGGCGAGTCCGCGGTCCTCGGCCTCTCCGGCCCCTACACCGTCTCGGTCGATATCAACCCGACCATCGACGCCCTGACGCTGACCAACACCGCGGCCGTGGTGGACCTGCCCGGCAACCGAGTCATGCACATCGGCGCGGGCGGCATCGCCAACCACGGCACGATTCTCGTCAACGGCAACGGCAGCACCTTCAATACCACGCTCGCGATCGACGCCGATGCCGTCATCAGCGGGCCCGGCCAGATTGTCCTCTGGCGCGTCAGCAGCGACAACAGCGACGCCGTCATCTCCGTCGCCCCGGGTGCGGTCGTCACCCACGCCAACGGTCACCTCATCGCCGGCTCGGGCCTGGTCACCGGCTCGTTCGTCAACGACAGCCTGATCCTCGCCGACGACCCCGCCCGCGCCCTCGAGGTCTCCGGCGAGTTCAACCAGAGCGGCAACGGCTCGCTCCGCGCCGACGGCGCCACCCTCGGCCTCCGCGGCGTCACCGTCTCCGGCGGAAGTCTCGAGGGCGTCAACGGCGGCGCGGTGGCGAGCCTGGATTCTCTTTCCACCCTCAACGCCGTGCTCAACCTGGGCGAGCTGGCCGTCGGCACCGGCACCAACCTCACCCTGACCACAAGCCTCGAGAACCTCGGCGTCGTCCGCGTCAACCCCGAAAGCTCGACCTTCAACTCCACGCTCGTCATCGGCTCGGATATGTCCGTCCTCGGCGACGGCGAGATTGTCCTCCGACGCGTCAGCCCGGACTTCAGCGACGCCAGGATCGCAACCGACGCCGGCGTCACGCTCACCCTTACCGGCGATCAGACCGTCCGCGGCAGCGGCGCTCTCGACGGCGTATTCGTCAACAAGGGCGTCATCACCGCCGACGACCCCGCCCGCGAGCTCGATATCTTCGGCTCGGTCACTCAGACGGACGGCGGCTCCATGGGCGCCGACAACGACGGCACCCTCCTGCTCCGGGCTGTCACCGTCACCGGCGGCACGCTCACCACCGCCAACCTCGGCGACATCACCGTCGCCAGCACCGATACCGCCACACTGGACGCCGTGGACAACCAGGGCGACATGGGCATCCGCGGCAACGGCACGCTCGTCATAACGGCCGGCGGCCTCACGAACACCGGCACCATCACCATCAACTCCCTCGCCGACACCCTCAACGCGACCCTGCGGTTCGACGCCACCGCCACGCTCGGCGGCGGCGGTCAGGTCGTCCTCCGGCGCATCTCCGCCGACGCCGACGACGCACTCCTCACCACCGGCGCCGGCGTCACGGGCATCATCGGGCCCGCCCAGACCGTCCGCGGCTCGGGGCGCATCAACGGCGATCTGGCCTCCGCCGGCCTCATCCTCGCCGACGACGCGCGCCCCCTCCAGATCGACGGCGCCATCGACCAGGCCGGCGGGGGCCTCATCCGCGCCGACGGCGCCACCGCCGCACTCGGCGATGTCTCCGTCACCGGTGGCGCCATCGACGGCCTCAACGGCGGCATCGTGGAGGTGCTCGCGGCCCGCACCGCCACGCTCTCGGGCGTCACCAGCACCGGCCTGGCCGGCATCCGGGGCAACGGCACCATGGCTCTCGGCACGCAGGGCCTGGCCAACAACGGCGTCATCCTCGTCAACTCCGGAGTGGACACCTTCAACGCCACGCTCCGATTCGACGCCGATACCTCGATCACCGGGGCCGGCTCGATCGTGCTCCAGACCTCCTCGGCCGATGTCTCTGACGCCGCGGTCACCACCGGCGCCGGGTTCACCGGCACGATCGGCGCGGGGCAGACCGTCTCCGGGCGCGGCATCGTGAACGGCGACTTCGTCCTCGACGGCGCGATCGTCGCCGATCAGCCGGGGCTGGAACTCCATGTCGCCGGGTCGTTCGACCAGTCCGCCGGCGGCCTGATGCGGGGCGACGGGGGCATCCTCCGCCTCGCGAACGCCTCCGTCACCGGGGGCACGATCGAGGGCGTGAACGCCGGACGCGCCGAGGTCGGCGCCGCCAGCATCAGCCAGCTCGACGCCGTGACTCTCGCCGGCGAGACCGGCGTCCGCGGCAACGGGACCATGGCCCTCATCACCGACATCACCAACAACGGCACCCTCACGCTCAACACCATCCCCGACACCTTCAACGCCCTCCTCCGCGCCGATGCTCACGCCACCATCGGCGGCAGCGGCGACATCGTCCTCCGCCAGACCAGCGGCGACCCCTCCGACGCCGAGCTGAGCGGCGGCGCCAACACCCTCACCCTCGGCGCCGGCCAGACCGTCGCCGGCCGGGGGCGCATCAGCGGCGCTGTCGTGCTTCAGGGCGTCCTCGCCCCCGATCACACGGCCGGCGCCATCGATGTCAGCGGGCAGCTCTCGATGGGCCCCGGCGCGACCTACGAGGTCCAGGTCAGCTCCACCGCCAGCTTCGACAAGCTCGTCGGCGCAGGCAGCACCGCCCTCGACGGCACGCTCGATGTCGAGCTGGTCGATGGCTATGCGGGCCTCTTCGGCGACCAGTTCGCGATCATCAGCGGCCCGGCGGTGACCGGCAAGTTCGGAGCGATCACCGGCCCGACCCTCCCCGGCGGCCTGGTCTTCAAGGTCCGCTACGAGCCCAACAAGGCGACGCTCATCATCACCTGCCCCCCCGACACCAACGCCGACGGCACCGTCAACACTCAAGACTTCCTCGTCTTCCTGAACCTCTGGACCGCCGGCGACCCCGCGGCCGATTGGAACAAGGACGGCACCGTCAACACCCTCGACTTCCTCGCCTACCTCAACAACTGGACCGCCGGCTGCTGAGGGATCCCGGTGTCGCGAGACCGAATCCACGACGCGGGGCCCTCCCGGGGCCTCGCGTTGCCGCGCCGAGGCCGCCGGCCGGAGCCCGTTACACTGGGTCCCGTGGACGAAGGACCCCGAGCACCGGCACCCTCGGCCTGCCCCGAGTGTGAGTACAGCCTCGCCGGGCTGCCGGCGCTGTCGCGCGAGCACCCGTGCCCCGAGTGCGGCTACCCGGCAGCGCTGTTCTGCCCGCCCGAGCAGTGGCTCCGCCATGCCGACCGGTCCTGGCTCCGGCGGGTGGTGCTGGGGATGCGCCTCACCGTCTTCTCGGCCCGCTGGCTTCTCTGGTCGTTCCTCGCCATGCTCATCCTCATGGTGGTCAGCGTCATCGCAGAGACGGTCAGCGAGTACACCGGGATCGGGCCGGACATGGGGTGGTTCTGGGAGATCGTGTTTTGGGCCGTCTTCGCTGTCGGCATCGGCGCTCATGCGGCGGGGTGCGTGCTCGCGTCGTCACCCCCGCCCCCGGGCGGGCCGCCCGACCGGCGGGCCCGGCGACTGGTCCGCTGGTGCGGCGGCGCGTTCGCCCCGGCCTGCTCGCTCGGGAGCATCGGGCTGATGTGGATCTCCGAGGTGCTGCCCCTGTGGGCGCTCTACGCCCTCGGAGCCCTGCTCTTTGCCAACGCCGTCGTCTATCTCGCGGCAGCGCCCCTCTGGACCCGGCACCTCGAATGGCGCACCGGGGCGTGGCGCCTCGACCGCCCGAAGAAGTACCGCTCGGCGCGCAAGACCCTCCTCTGGACGATCGGGATCGCGCTGCTGCTTGATGTTCCCTGGGACGCGTTCACCATCCGCCTCGACCTCTCCCCGGACCACGCGCCGCCGGGGCCACGGGCGTGGTGTCTGCTCATGCTCATCGCGTTCCTGGCAGCCACCGACGCGGTCACCAAGCCGGCGCTGAGGTCGCTGCGGGGCGAGCTCGGCGCCGATGCGGGGCCCGCCGGCCCGGCGCCAAGCTAAGCCGTCACCGCCAGCTCGTGCGCGACTCTGCCGCCGACGATCGTCACCACCGCCCGCCCCCTGACCTCGCGCCCCAGGAACGGCGTGTTCCGGCTCTTGCTGGAGAGATCGTCCACGCCGACGGTCCACGGGGCGTCCGGGTCGATGACCGTGACATCCCCCGGCCCGCCGACGAAGAGCTCGCCCAGCCCCTCGTCCCCCCGGTGGGCCCGCCCGAGGTTGCACAGCCGCGCCGGCTCGACCGTCAGCAGCTCGATCAGGCGAGGCCACCCGATCGCGCCGCTCCCGACCAGGGCCTCGGCGTAGAGCGGCAGAGCGGTCTCGAGCCCCAGGATCCCGAACGGCGCGTCCTCGAACGGCGCCGCCTTCTCGTCCGGCGTGTGCGGCGCGTGGTCGGTCGCCAGCACCGTGATCGTCCCGTCCGCCACCCCATCGCGGATGGCGTCGATGTCCCCCCGCTCGCGCAGCGGCGGGTTCATCTTGGCGTTGGTGTTGTACCCGTCGCACGCCTGGTGCGTGAGGACCAGGTGGTGCGGGCTGGCCTCGGCCGTGACCGGCAGCCCCGCCGCTCTAGCGCGCCGAACGATCTCGACGCTCCCGTTGCTCGACAGGTGCTGCACATGGTACCGGCAGCGCGCCTCGGCCACGAGGCGAACATCGCGCTCGATGATGATCTCCTCGGCCACCCGGGGCCAGCCGATCAGCCCCAGGCGCGTGCTCACCGTGCCCGAGTGCATCGACGCGCCTCGCGTCAGCGTCGGGTCCTGGCAGTGCTGCATGAATACCATCCCCAGCGGGGCAATCTCGCGCATCACCCGCAGCATCACCCCCGCCGACTCGATCACATCCCCGTCGTCGCTGAACCCCACCGCCCCGGCCTGCGCGAGCAGACGGAACTCGGTCGGCTCGACCCCCTGGCGCGCCCTCGTCGCGGCCGCCACCGGGAACACCCGGCAGCTCGCGTGGGCCGCCCGGTCCAGCACATACTTGACCACCTCCGGGCAGTCGATGGCGGGGCTGGTGTTGGGCATGCAGCAGACCGTCGTGAACCCGCCGGTCACCGCCGCCCGCGCCCCGGTCCGGACCGTCTCCTTCTGCTCCTGCCCCGGCTCGCGGAGGTGCACATGGGGGTCGATCAGCCCCGGGCAGACGATCCGGCCCTCGGCCTCGACCACCCGGTCGGCCGGCGAACGCGTCAGCGCCGGGCCGATCTCCACCACCCGGCCGGCGGCGATGGCCACATCCGCGACCCGGTCCAGGCCCGAGGCCGGGTCGATCACCCGACCTCCCGCGATGAGCAGATTCGTCATGGCGGGGGATGGTAGCGGGCGGGGTCGTCCGGTTTGAGCCCAACAGGGCCTGGCGCGGCCCCGCCACCGAAATATTGAACCAAATGGTTGAACAACCGGCCCGACCAGTTATACTCAACCACATGGTTGGATATGCCGCCCCATCGCTCGACACCGTCTTTCACGCCCTGGCCCACCCCGCGAGGCGGGCGATCCTCGAGCAGCTCGCGCGGGCGGAGCGAAACCTCTCGGAGCTGGCGGCCCCGCTCCGGATGTCCTTCACTGCCGCGTCGAAGCATGTCCGCGTTCTTGAACGGGCCCGGCTGGTCCGGCGCCGGGTGGTCGGGCGGGACCACCTGTGCAGCGTGGAGACCGACCCGCTCACCGAGGCCGGCCAGTGGCTCGCCGACTACCGACGCGTGTGGGAGGCGAACTTCCAGCGCCTCGACGCGCTGCTCGAGGAGATGCAGGGCAGACCGACGCGGCCCGAGCCCGAGCACCCCTGAGAAGACCAGCGGACCCCTCGCCCGCGCCGTGCCGCGGAGCGAGTGCAACGACGAACTGACCCCAGACCCCGATGGAGCAGCCATGATCAACAAGACCCTCCGCGTGACGACCCCGACGGACCTCCAGATCGTGATGACCCGCGAGTTCGCGGCCCCGCGCAAGCTGGTCTGGGAGGCCATGACCAAGCCCCAGTGGCTCCGGCGCTGGATGTTCTGCCCCGACGATTGGTCGATGACCGAGTGCGCCATGGATGTCCGCACCGGCGGCGACTTCCGGTGGGTCTGGGACGGCCCCGGAGGCCAGCGGGCCATGTCCATCACCGGCGTCTATCGCGAGATCGTGGCGCCGGCCAGGATCGTCCACACCGAGCTGATGGAGATGGGCCCCGGCGCGGGGGCCTGCGGTGGCGGCGGGGGTGCAGACGCGTGCGCCGAGGGCGGCGCCGAGCCCTGGGAGCTGCTCGCGACCCTCGACCTGACCGAGACCCCCGGGGGCACCGAGCTGCGGATGACCCTCGACTTCCCGACCAAGCAGGCCCGCGACATGGCCCTCGCGTCCGGGATGGAATACGGCGTCGGGATCGGGTACGACCGTTTGGACGGGTTCTTCGCGGAGGCGAACGGGGGCTGACCGCGCCCCCGATCTGGCCGAAACCCGCCGCCGGGGCCCCCGCGGCCCGGTTTCCTTGAAGCCCCGGGACGGCTATCCTTGCCTCCCGGCCCCAAGGGCCGGCCAGCCCGGGGTGTAGCGCAGCTTGGTTAGCGCGTCTGACTGGGGGTCAGAAGGTCGGAGGTTCGAATCCTCTCACCCCGATTTGGAAGACTTGATGGCCCCGGCATTTGCCGGGGCCATCTGCGTATATGGGGTCGTTCAATCGGCGTGCTTTCAGCCCGCGCGCACGCGGCCGGGTTGAACCGGTCACTGAGGGGCACGCAGTCGAGCATCTAAGACGGTGCGTCGACCGCGCCGGCGTCACGACCACTCGCACTCGTCGAGATCGGGCAGCGGCTGACGCACCAACCTCGTCTCGTGGACGAGCGGACCCCGACCCAGCGGCCGCGACCTGCCGGAGTCGAATGTGCTGGTGTCTTCGTCGCCCTTACCGTGCTGGGCCAGCCCGCCCCGAACGACCCGCGCGAATACCGCTACATTGGCTGCGTCTTGCGCGGCGAGACGACTCTGCGGTTCGATGTCGGAAGGCGCGGGACACAGGCCCACTGGCTCGCGAGCTTGGTCCCACGCCACGGCGTGAGCGGGCCGTGGAGCGAGACGGCCCGCGCGACGGTGGCGGCTTAGCGGGCAAGGTCGATCGCGGGCCAGCGGGATCTGACGGCGCCAGCACCTGCCTCTGTCACCTTCGTTTCACGGAGATGAAGTTCGGTCAGCCCCCCAAGGCCCGTGTCGGCCCGTGCGATCGCCTGGATTCCAGTGTCGGTCACCGCCGTGGCGCCAAGATCGAGAATCCTGAGGGACTTCAGGCCCGTATCCGCGCGGGCGAGATCCGTCGCTCCCGCGTCGGTCACCTGCGTGCCATAGAAGAAGATCGCGTGCAGCGTCGCGAGGCCCGAGTCGGCGCCGGCTGCGTTCTTGACTCCCGCATCGGTCACCTGTGTGAAGGCGAGGTTCAGCGTCAGCAGGCTCTTGAGGCCCGTGTCCTTGTCGGCGAGATGCGCGAGGCCCGCGTCCGCGACCTGCGTGCTGGCCAGGCCCAATGTCGTGAGGCCCCTGACGCCCGTGTTCTTGTCGGCCAGTTGCTTGATCCCCGCGTCGGTCACCTGCGTGAAACTGAGATCCAGCGTGGTCAAACCCTTGAGCCCCGTGTCCGCACGCGCGAGGTTCGCCACTCCGGTGTCCGTCACTTTCGTGCTGCGAAGGTCGAGCGAGCCCAAGCCCGCAAGGCCCGTGTCCGCGCGGGCGATCGTCTGCACGCCCGCGTCGGTCACATTCGTGGCCGCCAGGTAGAGGGAGGTCAGCCCTTTGAGGCCCGTGTCGGGGCGGGCCAGCGCGGCGACCCCGGCATCGGTCACGGGCGTGTACTGAAGATTCAGCGTGGCAAGCGAGGTCAGGCCCGTCGTGGGATCAGCAAGCCACGCGGCCCCGGCATCGGAAACCGCCTCGCGGCTGAGGTTGAGTTCGATGACTCGCGCGAACTCGGCCGGGCCGAGTGCGACGCCGGAGGGGAGTTTGAGATGCTCGCGGACCTTGCCCTCGATGACCGCACGTTCCTCGACGGTGACCGAGGGTGACGCAGCCGCGGTGTCGCGCGAGTCCACGGACGCGAGGCGGTCTGAGGATACGCACCCCGATCCAACCACGCACGCGGCAAGCATCGTCAGGAGTGTTCGCACGGTGAGAGTGTATCGCACGCCAGCCTCCGCGCGGGTCTCGCGCCCGCTCTCGCTGGCGGAGAACTCGCGTGGATGCCGTCCGGCCCACGCCGACCGATCCCGCCGCGCGACGCTCCTGACCTGACCACGCGACCAAGTCTCCGCGCTGAGGTGAAGGCGGCAAGGGCGGCAGCACCGCCGTTACGCGGCCCGCGGGACAAACACGCGGAGCGAAAGGTGCCCGTGACTCGAAGTGCCCTCAGTCTTCCGAGACCGCCGTGGCGCTCGGCAAACAGCCAATCTGCGGCCCCCCGACCCTAACGCCCCCCAAGAACAGCTCTATGGGTGTACCGTCACCCCGATTCGAAGCGGAAGACCGTGTTCTCCACGGTCTTTCGTCTTTTTGGATCGTGCGAATCGCAACGACCCCTGAGTCGCCCGGTACACGAACCCATGCAGACTCGAGCGTTCCTCGCAAAGACCCCGCGACCCGGCTCTCGCTCCTATTGCGTGCTGTTCGCGCTCTTGCTCCTCGGCGCCGGGGTTGTTGACGCCTCCGCCCAAGATGGCAACGCGGACGAGGCGCTGTCGAGCGAGCCCGCAGCGGTCTCGGAGCCGATGGCCGCCTTCGCTCGCATGGAGGCTGGCGAGTGGCGACTCGGCACGGTCCAGGTCGACACTTGGCGCTGGGGCCCGGGTCGACGCTCTATGCGCATGCAAACGGTGGGGTCCGACGGAGGCGGCAACCCGTGGCGTGAGCTGGTGATCTACTACTGGCGCCCGGATCGTGGGAAGATCCACCTGCTGAGTTTCCACCCCGACATCCCCGGCCTTGGTCGGGGCGTCGCGGAAGGCACGATCGAGTTCAATGGCGAGACCGCCGCGACCTCCTTGGACCTCTACCAGCCCGGTCACCCGGGGCGCGATCGCCGGACGATGGCTCAGCGCTGGACCTTCGACGGCCCGGACAAATACCACGAGGTTCTCCTGGAGGACAGCGGCGTCGGGCTGACGCCGCTCGCCGAGTGGGACTACGCCCGTTCCATGGAACTGAGTGAATCACCGGCACGCGCGCCGGGCGGGACGCCGACACCTTCGAGGAACATCCGGGGGTTCGTGCCTCTCCTGGGTCAGTGGGAGAGCCGGGGAGAGGGTGGGGCGATCCTCGCTCGCTCAAACTTCGAGTGGATGGAGTACCTCGATGTGGTTGCTCTTCGCGTAGAGGGAGCGTCCAACTCCGACGAGCCTGAGCATCTGCTCGACGCCTACTTCTACCACCATGTCGGGACCGACGACCTGCGCTGCTTGGCACTGTCGGCTTCGGGCGCGGTGTACGAGGGCGGCGTGACCGTGCTCGAAGGCCGCGTCCTGCAACTCGACCTGACACGCTACGAGGGCGAATCGAGCGATCAGCGACTCGTTCGTTTCGACTTCGAGCCGGACGGGACACTTCGAACTCGCGAATGGTCGGTCGATGGCAGTGATCGCGCCCTCGTGTTCGATGTCAACCATCGGAAACTCGAACCGCAGAAGGACTGACTCGCGCCCTCCGGGGCTTGTCCGCCGTCGCTTGCCGCCACGCCATAAGCCGCGTCTCTTGAGCCCAGCGGCTGATCTGGGCCGTGAAGAGTTCGACTGGAGTTCTGTCACCCCGATTCCGCAAGCCCGACGGCCCCGGCAAGTGGCGAGGCCCTCGGCGTATACGCATCGGTTCGGCCCCGGCCCCGGGCTCCACGCACGCCTGGCATTCGCGTGGATCGGACCCTCCCGCCGCGGTGGTCTGCGGCGCCGGGCTGTCATCCCGACATCGTCTAGCCCCGCACCGCCGCCTCGATTTTGGCGACATCGATCTTCTGCATCGTCATCATCGCCTCGAACGCCCGCTTCGCGACTTCGCCGCCCTTGGCCATCGCGTCGCTCAGGACCCGCGGCGTGAACTGCCACGACAGGCCCCACTTGTCCTTGCACCAGCCGCACATGCTCTCCGCGCCGCCGTTGCCGACGATCGCGTTCCAGTACCGGTCGGTCTCCGCCTGGTCGTCGGTGGCGATCTGGAAGGAGAACGCTTCGGTCTGTCTGAAGGTGTCCCCCCCGTTGAGGCCGAGGCAGGGAATGCCGCACACGGTGAAATCGACGGTCAGGAGGTCGCCGGCCTTCCCGCCCGGGAAGTCGGACGGCGCCCGGAGCACCGCACCGACGGCGCTGTCGGGAAAGGTCCGGGCGTAGAAGCGTGCGGCCTCTTCCGCGTCATGGTCGTACCACAGGCAGATTGTGTTCTTTTGCATCGGGGTTCTCCTGTCCTGGCCAGTGAGACGGGATGGGTCCGCCGGCATCTGTCCCCTTGCAGGCCGCCCCACACAGCGTACCCCGGTCCGCCGGGTTCCAGGGTCCGCGCGGCATGGTGCGATTGGCGTCCTCTCACTCCGATTTGAGTCTGCTGCATGGCCGGGAAGCTCCTCGCCGCGGCCGGCAGTGCCGGGCGATGTCCTCTCCGGGCCCAAGCGCGCAATGTCATCGGGCGTCATCCGGAATAGAAGAATTGGATCGGGGGTTCAGATCCTGCCGGGATTTGACTGTTCCATTCTGTCCGACCGCCGATACACTGCCGCCTCGGCATGAAGCGAACCCACCTCCATCCCCTGGTCTGGCTCACGGTCGCCTTGCTCGGCGTCGGTGGTGTTTTGGCGGGTCTTGGCGGGGGGCGGCTCATCGTGTGCGTGGGGTGTGTGTCCCAGGGGCTGGCGTTGGCGTCGGGCGCCGAGGGGGCGATGGCTCCCGGTGTGGACGCTTGTTGCCCCGAGGCCGGGGACACGCACGGCGTGACGGGGGTCCGACCGGGCCCTGAGCCCGGGATCGGGTCCGAGTGCAGCTGTGTGCAGTTCCGACTGGGCGGCGAGTTGCCGGATATGGCGATGACCCCCGGTGCCGGGTCGGGGTCGGGCACGCCCGGGCTCGCGCCGGCCTGTCTCAGCGCAGAACCCTGGACCGGCGCCGATCCGGCGCGGTGCATGGGGCAGCGGGGGCCGCCGCATCCGACCGGCGCGGGGACGGGGTTGACGCTGTTCGCGCAGCACACGAGCCTGCGCATCTAGCTCCATCGTGGTGAGAGGTGTCCGCCCGCGCTCGCGGGCTGGTTTGCACGCGCCCTGACCGCGCCGCCGCCCGCGGCCGCACCGCACAGATGGAGCTGGCATGAGAGTGGAACACCGTTGGCGGACTATCCCTGCGCTCCTGGGCGTGCTCGCGGGCGCGGGCTGTGGGAGCCGCCTGGCCGAGCAGGACATCCTCGATCATCTGGACCGGCAGGGCGTCTCCCCGCCGCGCGACAGAGTCTCCGAGCCGGACGCCGGGGCATCGGCCCCGGCGCTCCCCGAGGGTGGGGCGACGCTCGAAGACCTGATGCGCCACGCCGAGGCGGTCAACCCCGAGTTGCAGAGCGCCCGCTCGGCGGCGGGCGCGGCCGCGGGCAGGGCGTGGCAGGCTCGCTTGTACCCCAACCCCGAGGTCGGGGTCCGGGCGGAGGACATCGGGTTCCGCGAGGGCGGGGTGAACACCCTGGTGAGCGTGAGCCAGCCGATCGTCATCGGGGGTCGCCTCCGGGCTTCGGCGGCGGCGATGCGCGCCGAGGAGGCGGTCCGGCTCGCGGAGGTCGAGCGGGTGCGGCGCGAGGTCCTCGGCCGGATCGCCGGGCTGCACGCGCGGGTGCTGGATCTCGCGGCCCAGATCGCGATGGCGGACGAGCTGATGGGGGTCGCCGGTCGGACGCTCTCGATCGCGGAGGAGCGGTTCGCGGCGAGGGCGGTCGCCGAGCCGGATGTGCTCCGTCCCCGGATCGAGCTCGCGCAGCTCCGCGCGGATCGGCAGCGTCTGGCCCGCGAGCTCGAGAGCGCCGAGCGGCAGCTCGGGCTCGAGGTCGGCGCCGGTCCGATCGTGGCGGCGCGCCTCGCGCCCGGGCTGGGGCCGGACGCGCGGCCCCTGGACGAGGGGACGCTCCGCGCGGAGGTCGCATCCGCCCACCCCTCGATGATCGTCGCGGCGCTGGAGGTCGAGGCGGCCGAGGCGGCGCTCGAGCGGGTCCGCGCCGAACGGGTCCCCGACCTGCGGGTCAGCGCCGGCGCCGGCTACAGCGAGGAGGGCGACCAGGGCCTGGCGGAGTTCGGCGTCAGCGCCGAGATCCCGATCTGGGACAGGCGCCAGGGCGACCTGCTCGCGCTCCGCTACGACATCGTGCGCCTGAGGCAGGCGCAGGCCGCCCGACGGAACGAGCTGCTGGCGAGGCTCGCCGCGGAGGTGGGGGAGTACAACGCGGCGTGCGACGAGCTGTCGGTGCTGCGGGAGAGCGTCGTTCCGGACGCCGAGCGGGCGTTCGGTCAGATCGACGAGGCGTACCGCGCGGGCCGCGCCTCGTTCATCGACCTTCTCGACGCCCAGCGCACGCTGATGCAGGCGCGACGGACGATGACCGGGCTGCGCGGGCGCGCGGCCGTCGCGAGGGCGCGCATCGGCGCCATCGTCGGACCGGAGTTCCTCGTTCCCCCGGGCAGGTCCGCGGGAAGCCACTCAGAGTCAGAACCCCAAACAGCCCCAGAAGGGGCGGAGGATTCCCCGTGAAGAAGCTCAAGACAGGTCTCACCGCGACCGGGCTGCTGGCCCTCGCGATGCTCGCCGGGTGCGGGGAGGGCGGCGGCGCCGGCGCGAGCGCGAGCGGCGCCGAGCGTTGCCCGCACGACATCAAGGGCGAGGACTGCCCGTTCTGCCATCCGGAGATGGTCGAAGCAGAGGGCTTCTGCGGGGATCACGGCTTCGCCGAGGCGCTGTGCGCCGAGTGCCGGCCGTTCCTCAAGGCCGCGTTCCGCGCGCAGGGTGACTGGTGCGACGAGCACAAGCACCCCAAGTCCCAGTGCGTGGCGTGCGACCCGACAGTGGCAAAGAACATCCGACCGGGCGAGCACGGCGGGCCGATCCCAGAGGGCGCGTGCGAGCACGGCACACCCGAGTCCGAGTGCAAGCTCTGCAACCCCTAGCACCCCGGGAGGAGATCCCCATGCGAATCAGAACTGCCGTATCCATCGCTCTGATCGGCGTGATCGCGTGCGTCGCGCCCCGCGGGTCGGCGCAGCCCGCGCCGTCAGTCCCCGCGGGCGCGGGGCCCGTCGCCGGCGGGTGCCCGCACGGCGTGGACGCGGCGCAATGCCCCTTCTGCGACCCGTCGCTGGTTGGGTCACTCGGAGCCTGCGCCGAGCACGGCGTGCCGGAGGCGCTGTGCGTCCGCTGCCGCCCGTTCCTGCGGTTCGCGTTCATGGCGGCGGGCGACTGGTGCGTCGAGCACGAGACCCCCGAGTCCCAGTGCGCCCTGTGCAACCCGTTGCTGCCCGGGGCGGGAGGGGGTGGGGCGGGCGCCGCGCGGCGGTATCAGCAGGACCCATCGGTGACCTGCTCGACCGCGAGCACGACGGTGACGCTCGCGTCCCGGTCGGTCGCGCGCACCGCCGGGTTTGAGTTCACGGAGGTCCGGACCGGGACGCTCTCGAGGGAGATCGAGCGCAACGCCGAGCTCGCCTACGACGCCAACCGGTACGCGCGGCTCTCGTCCCGCGCCCCGGGTGTGATCGTCGAGGTGCTCAGGGACCTGGGCGACCGCGTCGAGGCGGGCGAGGTCGTGGCGACGGTCGACTCGATGGCGCTGGGCTCGGCGAAGGCCGACCTGCTCCAGGCCTCCGAGCTGCTCGCGCTCTGGCAGGCCAACGCCGAGCGTGAGCGGGCGCTCATGGAGAGGGGCGCCGGCACCGAGCGGGCCGTGCTCGAATCGCAGACCAGCCTGGCCGAGGCGCGGATCGCGGTCGCCCGGGCCAGGCAGCAGCTCCGCAACCTCGGGCTCCCCGACGACGAGATCTCGCGGGTTGTCGAGCTCGGCGACACGGGCTCGCTCCTCCGCATCGCCGCCCCCTTTGCCGGCACCGTCGTGGAGCGGTCCGCGGTCATGGGCGAGGTCGTGGATGTGCGGGACATGCTCTTCGCTGTCGCGGACACGGGCTTGATGTGGGCGATGATCGACCTTACCGAGGCGGACCTGGCCTCGGTGCGCGAGGGCCAGCGGGTGTCCTTCCGTATCGACGGCCTGCCCGGGCGTGCGTTCGCCGGCACGCTCACCTGGATCAGCACCCAGCTCGACCCCAAGACCAGGACCATCCGCGCGAGGGCGGAGCTCGACAACGGGGCGCGGCTGCTCAAGGCGTTCATGTTCGGGCGGGCCGCCATCCGCGCCGGTGTCGACGGCACGGCCGTCACCATCCCCAAGGACGCGGTGCAGTGGGAGGGTTGCTGCAATGTCGCGTTCGTCCGCGCCAACGAGGAGGGCACGGTCTACCAGCCGGCGAGGCTGGTCCTGGGCTTCGATGCCGGAGACCGCTACGAGGTGCTCTCCGGGCTCTCCGGCGGCGAGACCGTCGTGACCTCTGGCAGCTTCATCCTCAAGAACGAGATCCTCAAGGACGCCGTCGGCGCGGGCTGCTGCGAGGTCGACCATCTTGCGAAATGATCACCCCGGTGGCCGGGCCGGCGTGAGCGCCGGCCCCGCGCACCCTTGCGGAGCCACGGCATGCTGAACTGGATCATCGGGTGGTCGCTGCGCAACCGCCTGCTCGTGCTGCTCGGCACGCTCGGCTTTGTGCTCTGGGGCGTGTCCTCGATGTGGCGGTTGCCCATCGACGCGTTCCCCGACACCACTCCCGTGCAGGTGCAGATCAACACCGCGGCGCCGTCGCTGACGCCCGAGGAGGTCGAGCAGCAGGTGACGATCCCGGTGGAGTCGGTGATCTCCGGGCTCCCCGGGCTCGCCGATGTCCGCTCGATCTCGCGGTTCGGGCTCTCGCAGCTCACGGTCACCTTCGAGGACGGGACGGACATCTACTTCGCCCGCCAGCTCGTCGGCGAGCGGCTCAGCACCGCGGACCTCCCCGACGGGATCGAACGCCCCGAGATGGGGCCCGTCGCCACCGGCCTGGGCGAGGTGTTCCACTACATCGTGACCGGCAAGGGGCCCGACCCGGCGAGCCTCACCGAGCTGACGACCATCCAGGAATGGGTCATCGAGCCCCAGCTCCGCCAGGTGCCCGGCGTCGCCGAGATCAACACCTGGGGCGGCAGGCGCAAGCAGTACGAGGTCGTCGTCGACCCCGTACGCCTGATCGAGCACGCCCTGACGATGGACGATGTCGCCGAGGCGCTGCGGACCAACAACCGATCGGTCGGCGGCGGGCAGATCACCCGCGCGGGCGAGTCCACCCTCGTGCACGGCGTCGCCCTCACCACCAACACCTCCCAGATCGCCGACATCGTGATCAGCGCGGCCGACGGCAGGCCGGTGCACATCCACGACATCGCCGTCGTGCGCGAGGGGCACGAGATCAGGCGCGGGGCGGTCACCGCCCAGGGCGAGGGCGAGGCGGTGATGGGCCTGGGCTTCATGCTCATGGGCGAGAACAGCCACGAGGTCACCAGGGCGCTGCGCCAGCGCCTCGACGAGGTCCGGGCGACCCTCCCGGGCAATGTGGAGGTCGTCGTGGTCTACGAGCGGACCAAGCTCATCGATCATGTCATCCACACCGTGCAGGAGAACCTGCTGTTCGGCGCGGTGTTCGTGATCGCGGTGCTGTTCGCGTTCCTGGGCAACATCCGGGCCTCGCTCATCGTCGCCTTGGCTATCCCGCTCGCGATGCTGTTCTCGTTCAGCATGATGGCCCAGTTCGGGATCGCCGCGAGCCTGCTGAGCCTGGGGGCGATCGACTTCGGCCTGGTCGTGGACAGCGCGGTCATCATGACGGAGAACTGCGTGCGCCGCATCGGCGAGGACAACGAGCACGGCCGGGGCCGCCCGATCATCGACATCGTCCGCGACGCCGCGGTCGAGGTCCGCAAGCCCACGATGTTCGGCGAGCTGATCATCATGATCGTGTTCGTCCCGATTCTCCTGCTCGAGGGGGTCGAGGGCAAGATGTTCCGCCCCATGGCGCTGACGGTGATCTTCGCGCTGGCCAGCTCGATCCTCTTCTCGCTGACGCTCACGCCCGTGCTCTGCAGCCTGGGCCTGGGGCGCCGGGTGAGGGAGCGTGAGAACTGGCTCGTCCGCGTGGTCCAGTGGGTGTACCGCCCGTTCGTCCGCTTCGCCCTGCGGTTCCGGCTGCTCACGCTCGCGCTCGGGGCAGGGGCGATCGCCGGCGGCGCGGTGCTCGCCACGCAGCTGGGCACCGCGTTCCTCCCGCGCCTCTACGAGGAGGCGATCGCCGTCAACCTCGTCCGGCTCGCCGGCGTCTCGCTCGACCAGTCCACCGACTACAACTCCCGGATCGAGCAGCTCCTGCTCGGGGAGTTCCCCGACGAGGTCGAGCACATCTGGAGCCGCGTGGGGACCGCCGTGGTCGCGACCGACCCGATGGGGATCGAGATGACCGACTCGTTCATGACCCTCCGCCCGCGCGAGGAGTGGACCGCCGCCGCGACCCAGGCCGAGCTGACGGAGAAGATGGCCGCCACGCTCGGGCAGCTCCCCGGAGTCCGGGCGATCTTCACCCAGCCGATCGAGATGCGGATGAACGAGATGGTCGCGGGGGTGCGCGCGGACCTGGGCGTGAAGCTCTACGGCGACGACATCGACCAGCTCCGCGGCGTGGCCGCCCAGGTGCAGAGCGTGCTCGAATCGATCCCCGGCTCGGCCGATGTCTCGACCGAGCAGATCACCGGGGCGCCGCTGCTCCAGGTCCGCGTCGATCAGCGGGCGATCGCGCGGTTGGGCATCCCCGCGGGGCATGTGCTGGAGATCGTCGAGGCCCTCGGCGAGGTCCGGGTGGGCGAGGTCCGCGAGGGCCAGCGCCGCTTCGACCTGACCATCGAGCTGGACGATCGCTACCGCCAGGACCCCGACGCCGTCGCGGACATTCTCGTGCCCGCCCCGGGCGGCGAGCGCATCCCGCTGGGGCGTCTGGCGAGCGTGCGCCAGGCGGAGGGGCCGTCGGTCGTCAACCGCGACTGGGGCAAGCGACGGATCGTGGTCCAGTGCAATGTCCGCGGGCGCGACCTCGGCGGCTTCGTGGCCGAGGCCCGCGAGCGGATCGGGATGGATGTCGCGATGCCCGCGGGCTGCTACGCCCGCTACGCCGGGCAGTTCGAGCACCTCGAGCGGGCGTCGCGTCGGCTGACGATCATCGTCCCGGTGGTGCTCACGCTCATCTTCGCCCTGCTGTACTTCAGCATCGGGACACTCCGCGACTCGCTGATCGTGCTGACGGGCGTTCCGTTCGCTCTGACGGGGGGGGTCGTTGCGCTCTGGCTCCGTGATCTGGACCTCACGATCTCCGCCGCGGTCGGCTTCATCGCCGTCTCCGGCGTCGCGATGCTCAGCGGTCTGGTGCTCGTGGCGAGCATCCGGCAGCGGATCGCCGAGGGGATGTCCGTCGCGGACGCGATCGAGCGAACACGCCTCATCCGGCTCCGCCCGATCCTCATGACCGCGCTGGTCGCCTCGCTCGGGTTCGTGCCGATGGCCCTCAACACCGGCGTGGGGGCGGAGATCCAACGCCCGCTGGCGACGGTCGTCATCGGCGGCATCCTGGCGGACAACCTGCTCACGCTCTTCATGCTGCCCGCGATGTACTCGCTGCTGGGCTCGCGCCGCGTGGCGGCGGGCGCCTAGGCCCTGGCCAATCCGGCGCCACGGGCGTCGCCGGCAGTCCGCGAACGCCGCAATTCGGGACAAGAAAGTATGTTGATCCGCATTGGTACACGCCCGCGCGCGGAATTGCCTCTGCTCTTCAAAGTACCGGGCCAATGTTGTGCGAAGGTTCTCTCCGGGAGTCTTTGAGGTTAAGCTGGAGGGGACTGGGGGCTCCGGCGCGCAAGCCGGGCTTGGTTCTTGTTACCTGTTCTCATCGAAGCATGTTCTCCGACCGCACCACCACGGCCCTGCTCAACGGCCTCCACGACCCAGCGAACCACCAGGCATGGGGGGAGCTGGACGCGAGGTGCCGACCAATCATGATCGGTGTGGCGCGCCGCATCGGTCTGACGGAGGCCGAGGCCGAGGACGCGGTGCAGGCGACGATGATCGCATTCCTCGAGGCGTACCGCGAGGGCAAGTACCAGCGCGAGCGGGGCAGGCTCAGCGCGTTCCTCATCACCATCCTCCGCTCCCGGGCCATCGACGCCCGCCGGCGCGCGGTGAACCGACGCGAGACGGCGGCGCCGGTCGAGGCGGTCGAGCGGTTCAGCCAGGATGAGGTGGGCCGGTTCTGGCTGGACGAGCGCCAGAGCCAGCTCTTCCGCCACGCGATGAGCGAGCTGCGGGAGGACGGGGCGGATGAGCAGATGCTCGCCGCGTTCGAGCTGTTCGGCATCCGCGGCGTCTCGATCGGCGAGGTCACCGGCCTGCTGGGCATGACCCGGGACGAGGTCTACAACGCCAAGTACCGGATCACCAAGCGGCTCCAGCCGATCGTCGCCCGGCTCGACGATCTGTACGAGGACATCTGACTTGGGCTCCGGGGCTGAGTCAGACCGGGGCACGCCGGAGGGCTGTCTGGATCTCGCGTCGCTCGACGCGCTGGCCGCGGGCGTGTCGCCGGGCTCTCGTGCCGCCGAGCACCTCTCGGCCTGTGATCGGTGCCGGGGGATGCTGGAGGAGATGCGGGGGGCCAACCGCTTCCTGCAGCGTTTCGCGAGCGGCGGTCCGGACGGGAGGACCGCTCCGCCGGCGGACGGCGGGACGATCCGGGTCAGGGGCTACGAGGTTTCGGGCATGCTGGCCTTCGGCGGTCAGGGGGCGGTGTACCGGGCGGTCCAGTCGGGGACGGGGCGCCCTGTGGCGATCAAGGTGCCGCTGGGCGACGCCATGCGCCGGCCCTCGACGCGCTACCGGTTTCAGCGTGAGATCGAACTGACGGCGCGGCTAGACCACCCCGGCATCGTCCGCGTGATCGGGCCGTGCGAGCTCACCGACGGGCGCCTCGGCTGCGTGATGGAGTTCATCGAGGGCGAGCCGTTCGATCGCTGGGCGGATGCCCGGCGTGCGGAGGGGCGGGGCGCGATCCGCGGGATCGTGCAGGCGGCGGCACAGATCGCCGACGCGATCGCCTTCGCCCACCAGCGGGCCATCCTCCACCGCGACATCAAGCCCAGCAATGTGGTCGTGACGGCCGGGGGCGCCCCGCACATCCTGGACTTCGGGCTGGCCAAGTCCCTCGACGAGAGCGCGCACTCCTTCGCGACGCTCACCGGCGCCTTCGTCGGGACCCTGTCCTACTCCGCCCCCGAGCAGGTCAGCGGCGGCGCCCACGCCATCGACATGCGCACCGATGTCTACGCCCTCGGCCTGCTGCTCTACCAGGCGCTGACCGGCCGCCTCCCCCACGACGCCGACGCCCCGACGGCCGAGATCCTCAGGCAGATCCGCGAGCTCGCGCCCCCGCGCCCCTCCTCCTTCGCCCCGGGGGTCGGCAACGAGCTCGACGCGGTGCTCCTCAAAGCGCTGGCCAAGGAGCCCGACCGGCGGTACGCGTCCGCCGCCGAGATGCGGGACGACCTCCGGGCCTGGCTCGACGGGCGCGCGGTCCGCGCCCGCTTCGACAGCCGCTGGTATGTGCTGCGCAAGACCCTGCGTCGTCACCGCTGGGCGGCGCTGCTCGCCGGCGCCGGGCTCGTCACCGTCACGACCATGGCGACCCTTGGTCTGATCGTCCGCGAGCAGTCTGTCCGCGCACGCCTGGCCGACGCGGTGCGGGACGCCCGCGTGCTCGAGTCGCACTGGGTGCGTCTCGCCGACGCACGCTCCACCGCCATCGACAACCTCGAGGCCGGCGAGCACGCCGCGTGGGACGCGCTGCTCGACCCCGATCCGGTGCTGCTTGGCAACGCCATCGAGGGCATCGGTGCGGTTGACGCCCCGAAGCCCGCCTACTGGGCCCTCTGGGAGATCTACCAGCGCACGCCGCTGGTCTTCACGGTCCCCGTCCCGGGGCGTCGCTTCTCGGGCTTTGACACCGCAACCGGGGAGGTCATCGTCGGCCTCCCCGACCGCGCCGTCTTCCAGTGGTGGGACCCGAGCTCGGACCGGTTGCTGCGTGAGGTTGGTGCGCCGGAGCTCGCGCGCGCCCGCGGCCTCGGGGTGTCGCCCGACAGCGTGTGGGGTCTGGTGATCGGCGACGCGGGGCCCCCCACGCTCGTCAACCTGCGTACCGGGCTCCGGTCGGCGATGGGCGACGAAACAGCGCTGGCGGCGGCCCTGTGGAACGACCGCGCCGTCGTGCTCGTCAAGAGCCACGACCGGGACTACGACGCCGTCCTGTGGGATACCAGCGCCGACCTCCCCGCCCAGCTCGCCCGGTACCCGATCTCCTCTTTCGCGTTCAACGCCGTCTTCGATGCCTCGGGAGAGTACCTCGCCGTCACGACCGAGGAGGGCCGGATCATCATCGCCGACGCACGGAGCGGCGAGACCCTCTACTCGAGAACCCCCGATTACCTCCCCCGGTTCGTCGCCGCTCACTCGCGCGGCGTCCCCGGCGAGTTCCTCTTCTACGGCGCCGAGCGCATCGCGCAGATCCAGATGCCCGACCCCGAGGCCGGCTTCGCCGGAGCCAAACCCAGGAGCGGCTTCCTCGAAGGCGTCCGCGCCCTCATGCCGAGCAGGGGCACCGACCGCTACATCGCCGTCACGGACCGCGGGCGCATCGGCGTCGGCGACAAAAAGGCCCCGATCACCGAGGGAACCTTCCTGCCGGCCATCAGCGCCTCCAATGTCATCGTCTCCGACGACGGCCGGTTCGTATGCGCCTCCGTTCGGCCGTCCACGCGCACCGCCGTCCTCAGCCTCGAAGGCGAGGGCGCCCGCAGGCTCCCCTTCCCCGCTCCCATCACCACCAGCGGGTACGCGACGGTCTTCGATGTCGAGTTCTCGCCCGACGGCAGATCGCTCCTCGCCGGCGCCATGGACGGCTCCGTCCGCGCTTTCGATGTCCTCACGGCCTCGCCGATCGGACCCCCACACCAATCGCTCGCCCGTGGGGTCAGTGTCATCCGCGCGGCGGGCGGGACCACATTCCTCGGCACGCACGACATGGGACTCGCCGACGCCGAGATCATAAGGCTCGACGACGGGGGCCCCCGCACGCTGATCTCCGGCAAGCGGTGGATCTGCGGGCTCGAAGTCGAGCCGGGCGTCGCCGCATGGGCGCTGACCGGCCGCGGAGAACTCGTCAAACTCAACCCCGAGTCCGGCGAGCTCCTCGCCCAGGTTCAGCTCGAACGCCACGCCGAGGCGTGGACCCGCGCGTTCGCCCGCGTCCCCGAGCTCGGCATCCTCCTCGCCGGGCCGGCCGGCGCGGGAATCGTCCTGCTCGACGAGCGCACCCTCGAGGAATGCGGTCCCTCGGTCCCCGCCGCCGCCCTCCGCCACATCGCCGTCAGCCCCGCCGACCCCACCCTCGTCGCGACCGCCGGCGACGACGGCATGGTCCGGCTCTGGCGTCTGCGGCCCGGCCCCCCGGCCACCCTCTCCCCCATCTCCCAGCTCGGGGCACACGCCGGCGGCGTCTTCGGCGTGGCGTTCAGCCCCGACGGACGCCTCCTCGCCACCGGAGGCGGGACCCCCGAGTCCAAGGACATCCGCCTGTGGGATATCCACCAGACCAGAGAGCTCGCGGCTCTGGACCTGTTCGAGATGGGCGTCTTCGACCTCGCGTTCAGCCCCGACGGGCGGTGGCTGGCGGCCGGCGGCGAGGTCCGACTCGACCACCCCGAAGAGGGCGGCCAGCTCTTCCTCATCGACCTCCAAGCGCCGGACCGTTGCCTCGCCGGCAACCTGGAGTACCACATCGCCCGGTTCGCCGCCGAGCACGGGCGGGAGCCCAGCCAGGCCGGAGCGCTCCGGCGCTGGGCCGAACGCGCGCGGGGCGAAGGCCAGTAGCCGATCGGCGCCCGATCCAAGCCGCACTCGACCGGGTCCGTCCATCGCTCCGCAATCTGCCGCGGTGGGGTCCCAGTGGATCGCCAGCTCGCCGCAGGGCGCGCGCGTCGCGAGCGCTCACCATCGCCCGAGCGCGCCTCGGTCCGCACCGCCCACCGGCGAGGCGGGCGGTCCGTCGCTTCCGGGCCTGACCGGGCCCTCGCCCGATGCCGACGATTTGTTGGCGCCCCACTGCGAGATCCCTCTCCTGGCCCCGGAGTGTCTGCGACGGCTGTTCAGCTCGTCTTGGGCACACACTCAGGAGACCCCCATGCCCCGCAACGCGACCCCCAAAGCCCTGCTCGCCCTTCTGTGCGCGGGCGCCGCGTCCGCCCACGCCCAGAACCTGTTCTTCGGCTCCGCCGGGTTCAACGGCAGCCAGGACGCGATCTACTCGACCGACCTCAACGGCGGCGGCCTGCACAACATCCTTCCCAGCCCGATGGTCGTCTCAGGCGTCGCCGCCGACGCCGGAGCGGGGCGGGTGTTCTGGCAGCAGCCCCACTACGGCTCCGGGCAGAGCCAATGGACCCTGCACGCGGCCAACCTCAACGGTTCCGGCCACACCGTTCTCTCGACCTGGACCCAGAACGGCGGCAACACCTACGGCGTCGCCGCCGATCGCGTCAACCAGCAGCTCTACTGGACCGACATCAACGGCATCAACCGATCCAACTACAACGGCACCGGCGCGACCAGCCTCGTCAGCTACCACCACGCCACCGATGTCGAGGTGGACGCGAGCGCCAACAGGCTCTTCTGGACCGGCAACGACAGCAGCGGCACGGTTGGCATCTGGACCGCCAACCTCAACGGCTCCAATCCCATCGCCCTCGCCACGCTCCCCGCGAACACGGGCGTCTATGGACTCACCGTGAACCCCGGCACCCAGACCGTCTACTGGTCGAACTCCTCCGGAGGTCAAATCTCCGCCATCCCCTACGCCGGCGGCACGCCCACCACGATCCTCAGCAGCTCCGGGCATATCCAGGGCCTCGAGTACGAGGCCACCACCAACCGGCTCTACATGGTCGACAAAGTCGGCTCGATCGCGTGGATGCCCCCCACCGGCGGCCCGGTCACCACCGTCTTCACCGGCAGCGGCCAGACCCTGGGCGAGATGCACGATATCGCCGCGGTCGTTCCCGCGCCCGGCGCGGTCGCCCTCCTGACCTTCGGCGCGATCCTCAGCCGGCGCCGCCGCAGCTGATCACACCCACAACGGGCTTTGCAGCCCCCAATCCCGTCTCACGAGGAGCATCACATGCAGTGCGCACGCAACACACTCGTCCCGCTCGCGTCCCTCGCCCTCGCCGTCCCGGCCGTCCTCGCCGACGACCTGACCCCGCCGTCGTGGCGGGGAGACGCCGGCACCACCTTCCAGCACTGGGGCTTCGATCAGCCCGGCGGCGGCCCGCCCGACGCGGGATTCAACAACCCCTACGGCATGCCGCTGTTCGCCCCCTCCAACGGGGCGACCTGGGACCCCATCGACCCCAGCGGCCAGCGCACCGGGACCTACATGATCACCTTCGACCAGACTCTCAACTTCGAGATCCCCAACCACGGCCAACACGGCGCCCAGAAGGAGCTCTGGCTCCAGTATGTCTACACCACCATCGACGGCATCGGCCCCACCTCCTCCGTCATGGACTACTCCAACGGCTCGAACTTCACCCTCATCAGCTCCAGCCCCACCGACCTCGGCGGCGGGCTCTACCACCAGCTCGACATCTACAGCTATGCCGACTGCCCCCCCGGCGAGCTCGTCACCCTCTCGCCCGGCACCCTCATGTCGCCCGCCTGGATCGACCAGGTCGTGATCGACACCCGCTGCATCCCCGCGCCGGCCACGCTCGGGCTCATCGGCGCGGCCGGGCTGATCGGCGCTCGGCGCCGGCGCAGCTGACCGTCGCCACAGCCGGACACATCCTCCACACGCGCCGCCCGCAACCTCTGCGGGCGGTGCGCCTTTCGCGCTCCGGGCCGTCGTCGCCCGGGTGGAGACTTCCTTCCATCCGTCTGCGAGATCTCCCCCCCGAATCCGGAGTGCTCCGGGAGTCCTCACCCGGCGTTCGGGGAGGACGACCCAGAAGAACCAGCACTCAGGAGGTTCACCATGTCTCGCCACGCAGCCACCCTCGCCGTGCTCGCCCTGGCAGGGGTCGCGCCCGCCTCGCACGCCCAGGCCGTGCTCGACTACGCCAGTTTCACCACCTTCGGCTTCGCTGCCTGGCAGGAGGGGCCGCCGGGGTATCAACAGCACACCAACGGCGGCAACCAGAGCAATGTCCAGACCGGGCTGGACTACTTCGACTCTCGGCCCTCGTCATATCTCGACGACGGGTTCCACGGCATCGGCAGCGCGACCAACAGCGTCGCCTACAACCCATCAGACCCCGGCTTCGGCGGCGGGTTCAGTCAGATCGCGATCGATCTCGACACCTCGGCCGAGATCGCCGCGAGCAACCCGGGGCACTATCTGGAGACGGTGTACGGCGTGTGCGAGGACTACTTCTGGTTCACCCTCGCCCAGCCGGCCAACTGGTCGTGGACCGGCGAATTCACGCTCACCTCTTCCCCGGGCACCTCGAACGAAGCCCGCTACCAGCTCAATCTGAGCGACGGGAACGGCACCTACTACGCGAACGAGTGGGTCCATAGTGTCGGCGGCGCCGGAAATGTCGTGTCGCAGCCGTTCGCGCTCGGGGGCGCGCTGCCCGCGGGGAGCTACCTGCTGCACCTGCAACTGGTCTCCGGCGCCTATGGCCTGGGCGTGGGCGGGTCCACCGCGGAGCTGCACAGCGGGGTTCTGTCGCTGACAGTTCCCACCCCGGGCGCCGCCTTCCTGCTCGGCGCCGCCGGGCTGACCGGCTTGCGCCGGCGCCGGCCGCGATGACCACCGCTACTGCCAGAGGCATCCTCCACACACGCCGCCCGCGGCCTCTGCGGGTGGCGTGTCGTGTGATGGGATCGCCGCGCGCCAGAGCCCGCAGGATCCCCGGGGGTGAGTGCTGGGCGGCCGGTGGGCGCGAGATTCTCTCCACCCCGCGTGCGAGATCCCCCGTCGGCGCCCGGAGTACCTGTGGCGGCGCCGCGCGGCCCGCCGAAGCACCCCGGTGCGGCCGTGCCCACCGGCAAAGGGAGTCAGCCATGTCCACGCGGGAGTCATCATTCAGTAGCGGCTGCACCACGGCATTACCGATGCTTGTGCTGCTTGCAGCCCTCGGGGCGGCCGCGAGCGCGCAGGTGTCACTCAACCCCCCCGTCGAGCGCACCCACGCGGACGCTGCCGGCGGACGGACCGAGCATTTCTCCATCGACCAGCACGGCCCGCGGTACAACCCGATCGACTTCGTCAGCGTCGGGGCCAGAGAGATCCCGGGGCTCGGCCAAGGGCTCCATATCGTCCGGTACAACGCCGGCCACAACATCATCGGCGAGGCCCTCTTCGTCCCTCCCGGTTCGTTCGACATCGTTGGCTACAGCGTGGACACCGTGGCCAACGGCGACCTGCTCGTCGCCGGCGAGATCGACGATCAGTACAGCGGCACCGGCCTGCTCAACACCTTCGTGTCCCTCATCAGCAACGACCTCTCGACCGTGTTCTGGACCAAGCTCCTCCCGGGCACCTTGAACCGCCGCCCCGCGGTCACCGCGCGAGAGCTGAATGACGGGACTTTCGTCGTCGTGCATAACGAGTGGCCCGACTACGGCGGTGACATCGGCCCGAGCTTCGCGAGGATCTCGCGCCTTGACGCCGTCGGCAATCTGATCTGGAGCAGGCTACTCGCGGTGCCGAACGCCCCGCTGGGCCAGCTCGGATTCCTCGATGTCGCGCAGGAGCCGGGCCCGAACGGGAACCTGTGGGCCGCCGGCTGGTGTTCGTCCTTTCTGAAACGCGAGGCGCTGCTGCTCAATATCGACCTGGCCTCGGGGTGCCCCCTCGGGGAGGGGGGATGGAAGTACCCTCATCCGGCGTTCGAGCAGACCTGGCTCACCGCCGTCCGGTTCGACCGGCGGCCGGACGGTTCGTTCACCATGGTCGCCGCGGGCGCCGCCGTGGGCCTCGACATCTCCGACATCCCCAGACCCCGCGTCCTCGAGGTCCCCGCGCTCGGTGGGGCCGCGAACTGGGACCATGTCTTCGATGTCTATATGGTCCCGGCACCGACCGCGCTGGTCGTCACGCGGGGCAGCTTCTCCTACGGCCCGGTCCCCGTGACTGTCGCCGGCACATTCATGCAGTGGCTCAGCCCCGTCGAGGAAGCCCGCGTTCTGAAGTTCAGCACCAACACCCCGGGCGCCGCCCAGGCCTGGGCGTTCGGGAATGGCTCGCCCCCGGACACCCGGTTCAATGACATCGCCGACGGCCAGGTCATGATCGGCGGCCGCGAGACCAACCCCGCCCCGGCCGATCTGTACTACGCCGGACGCGGCGTTTCGAGCTGTGCCGAGCCGCTCACCGCCGCCGATCTGGGGCCGGGCACCCTCGGCTTTGTCTACCCGGACTGCTACCCGCAGGAGCTCATCTCCGACCTGCAGCTCATGAGTATCTCCACGACCTCGCTGAGCAACACGATCTGCACCTACCGCCCGCCCCCTCCCCCTTCTGTGACCAAGTTCAAGTTCCCCTGAATGCCCGGCAGTGCTGATCAGACAAGACCCGCACCCCAAACACCCAACCGCTAGGAGGCCCGACCATGCGCGGCTCATCTCTGCTCGCTGTTCTCTCTGCGATCGCCTGGCTCACCGCCGGCGCGCCCGCGCAGCCCTACTGGACCCTCGACGATACCGGCAACCACGACGGCGTTATCGACGCCTCCGCCGGCGAGCTGGCGGTGCTCAGCATCTGGAGCACCTGCCCGACCCAGACCGCCGGGTTCGCTCAGTCGCTCTACCAGATCGCCGGCGACACCAACTGGCAGAACAACGGCGTCATCGCGCTCTATGACAACCTGCTCGACGCACTCACCGGCGAAGGTCTGCCGGGGCCCGGCAATACGATCACGGGCATCGACTCCTTCCAGCTTCCGCCCATTTTCAATCCCAACTTCGACGCCCACAATCCCATCAAGCTCTACGACCTGGTCTGGCAGCCCACAGTTGTCGGCTCCTACACCGTGAGCGCCACCAGCACCCACTCCACGCACGATTGGTACTCGGACAACTTCGGCACCACATTCTCGTGCACACCACCCTACAACCCCACCATCACCTTCCGCGTCATCCCCGCGCCCGGGCCGGTCGGGTTGATCGTGGTCTGCGCGCTTGCCGCCGCCCGGCGCCGGCGCTGACCGACGCCAACATCGACATCAGCCCAGGCATCCAGCCCCATCTCTCCCAGTAGGCGCCGCACCGCCCGGGCTGAACCCCGGGCGGTGCGCTGTGTTGCATGAGCCGGCATCGGCCTCGCGAGTGGCCCCCCAACCCCGGCGGGCCCGTCCGCCGTGCCCCCCGGTGGCGACCGAAATGGGGTTGCCGGGGGAGGTCCGGTTCTGCTACATTCCTTGTGTGCCCACAGGCCGGGAATGCCCGGCCCTCCGCCAGTGTTGAACCGTTAGCCTCCCGAACTCCCGGATTCGCCGCATGCTTGGCCGACTGCTGCTCACGCTGATGCTGTTCCTCGCCGGGCTCCCCGGTGCTGGGGGAGCGTGGGTTCGGGTAACCGCCGGCCGGTGCGAGGATTCGGGGTGCTGCCGGGTCGTGCCCGAGCCATCCTGCTGCGGGGAGCCGGCGGCACCGGTCTACTGCGCCACCAGCGGCGGTCCCTGCGAGTGCGGGGCGGGCCCGATGCCGGACCGTGACGATCGGCCGCGGGCTCCCCTGCCCAGCCGCGAGCGGGGGGCCGGTGTGCCGGCGACGCTCTGCGCACGCGCCTCCCGCGTCGTCGTCGCGGCGGGCCACGCGACCCCCCCGCGCGGGGCGACCGAAGAGGCCGGGCCGCGCGGCACGCGGACACACAATGAGCGGAGAGCCTTCCTGAGCGTCTGGCGAACATAGGCCGGGGTTGCCGGAGGGACGGTGCGCGCCGAATCCGGTGCGCGAACCTCACGGGACGACCCTGCCCAGTCCGTCAGTTGCCCAGGAGCCTTCTCATGGCCAAGCGGTTGCGTGCGTGCGTGCTGAGCGCCGCGGCGGGCGGTTTGCTCGCGGCGTGCTCCACCCCTTTCGATGAAGCCCCATCCCGTACGGGCGCGGGCGGTCCGGCGTCCATCCCCGGGGCCAGCCCCCCAGGCTCCGTGTACCGCGAGGCCGACCAGCCGGCGCCGGTTGAACCCGCCCCTCTCGCGCCAGACGCCGGGCCAGACGACTTTGTGCGCTACGCGCTCTACCACAGCCCACGCGTCGAGGCGGCATACCAACGCTGGCGGGCAGCCGCCGAGCGGGCGCCCCAGGCCGGCGCCCTGCCCGATCCGCGTCTGACCGTCGGGTTCTTTCTGGACGAGCCCGAGACGCGGGTCGGGGCCCAGCAGGCTCGTGCCGGGATCCAGCAGACTTTCCCCTGGCCGGGTGAGCTGCAGGCCCGTGAGGACGCCGCCTCGCGGGCCGCCGGCGCGGCCTGGCAGCAGTTCGAGGCCGAGCGGCTCGCCCTCGCTGAGCGGGTGGTCATCGCGCTCTACGACCTGGCCTACCTCGACGCCGCCGCCCGCGTGACCGGCGAGAACCTCGACCTGCTGCGCTCCTTCGAGGAGGTTGTCCGGGCGAGGTACCGGGTCGGTGCGGGCTCGCACCCGGACCTCATCCGCGTCCAGGTCGAGCTCGGCCAGGTCGAGGACCGGCTGACCCAGCTCCGGGAGATGCGCCCCGCGGGCGTCGCCGATCTGAACGCCGCGCTCAACCGGCCCGCCTCCACCGAGATCCCGACGCTGGGCCGCCTCCCCGGGCGCATCGCCGCTGCCGACGCGGAGGCCCTTGCCGACACGGCCGCCCGGGCCAACCCCGCGATCCTCGCCCTCTCCGAGCGTATCGAGGAGCAACGCCGACTCACCGACGCAGCGCGGAGGGACGGCCTGCCGGAGATCACCCTCGGCATCGACTACACCGCGACCGCCGACGGGATGACTGCCGTCGCTGAGCGCGGCGACGACCCGGTCATGGTCAGCCTCGGGCTCAGCTTGCCCATCTGGCGCGACAAGTACGACGCCGGCGTGCGCGAGACACTCGCCCGCAGGCTCGCGATCTCCCACGAGCGGGCCGACGAGGCCAACCGGCTCGCGGCCGCTGTCCACCGCGCCTGGTTCGACCACACCGACGCCGACCGGAGAGTCGGCCTCTACGAACGCACCCTCATCCCCAAGGCCGGGGAATCGCTCCAGGCATCCATCACCGGCTTCCGCGCGGGTGAGACCGACTTTCTGGATGTGCTCGACACCGAGCGGACGCTGCTGGAGTTCACCCTCGCCGCCGAGCGCGCCCGCGCCGACCGTGCCCAAGCGCTCGCGAGGCTCGCCACACTGGTCGGCGAGCCCATCCACACCGTCCCCGCCGACACCGACCCCGCCGACACCGACCCAGAGGTGAACCCATGAGCCCGACCCCGAAGCGCCGGACGATCTCCCTCCTTGCCTGGTGCTGGCGACATGTCTCCGCCACCGTCGCCGTGCTGCTCATCGGTGTCGCGCTCTACGCCGGCTACCGCCTCGGCGCTCCGGACCGGACCGCCACCCATCCCGAGCCCCAACCGGACCAGGCCCCGAGCCTCGCCGCCCAGCCCACCGGGTACACCTGCTCGATGCACCCCTCGGTGCGCCTCTCCGACCCGGACGCCAAGTGCCCGATCTGCTTCATGGACCTCATCCCCGTCAACGCGGGCGACGGGGGCGAGGGGCCGACGCTCACGCTCTCCGCACAGGCGGTCGCCTCCAGCCGCATCGAGACCGCCAGAGCAGTCAGGTTCTTCCCCGCCGCCGAGGTCCGCCTCTACGGCAAGCTCGCCTACGACGAGACCTTCGTCGCCCGCCTCACCGCCTACTTCCCGGCACGCATCGACCGTCTCTTCGTCAACTACACAGGCGTGCCGGTCGCCCGCGCCGACCACCTCGCCGAGGTCTACAGCCCAGAACTGCTCGCCGCCCTGGAGGAACTCCGCCAGGCACGGAAGGCCGCCGACGGGGCCGGCCCAGCGAGCGAGATGGTCCGCCTAGTCACGCTGGAGACGCTCGCGGCCGCCAGGGAGAAGCTGCGCCTGTTCGGCATCTCGGACGAGCAGACCGTCGCCGTCGAGGACGGCTCGTTCACCGACGACCGCATCACGATCTACGCCCCCATCGGCGGCATCGTCACCCACCTCGCCGTGCGCGAGGGCGATTATGTCACGACCGGGCAGCCCATCGCCACCGTCGCGGATCTCTCCCGGCTCTGGCTCGACCTCGAGGCCTACGAGTCCCAGCTCCCCCTGCTCCGCTGGGGTCAGCCCGTCGAGTTCACCGTGGAGTCACACCCGGGCGACCGGTTCACGGGGCGCGTCTCGTTCATCGAGCCGATCATCGACGACGCCACCCGCACCGCGGCGGTCCGCGTCGCCGTGGACAACACCGACCGCAGGCTCAAGCCCGGCATGTTCGCCTCGGCCGTGGTCCGCCCGCGCGTCGGCCCCGACGGCGCCGTCCTCGGCGACGAACTCGCCGGGCGCTGGGTCTGCCCGATGCACCCGACGATCGTGAAGGACGCCCAGGAGGGCTGCGACGCCTGCGGCATGGACCTCGTCCCCGCCGAGTCGCTCGGCGTGGTGGGGGACCCCCGCTCGGCCCAGCCCCCGCTGGTCATCCCCCGCACCGCCGTCCTGTTCACCGGCGCGCGATCGGTCGTGTATGTGCAGACGCCAGACGCCGAAAGCCCGACCTACGAGGCCCGCGAGGTCACGCTCGGCCCGCGCGCGGGCGAGTTCTACATCGTGCGCGACGGCCTCGAAGAGCAGGACGCGGTCGTGGTGAACGGCGCCTTCCGTGTCGATAGCGCCATGCAGATCGCCGCCAAGCCCAGCATGATGAACGCCCAACGCCGCGAGGTCAGCCACGAGGACCCACCCGTGGCGCCGCCGGAGTTCCTCGACAGCCTCACCCCCGTCTACGAGGCCTACCTGGACGCCCAGGAGCGCCTCGCGGCGGACGACTTCGAAGGCTACCTCCGCGCCGCGCTCGCGCTCGGCGACGCGGTCGGCAACGCCCGCGAGTCCGTGCTCGTCGGGGAGGCCCTCGGCGCCTGGCGCCGCGCGGCGTCCGGCCTGCGCCCCCGCGAGCGGCCCGCCGACATCGAGGCCGCCCGCGCCGACTTCGAGCACATGAGCGACGCCGCGATCGACCTCCAACGCCGCTTCGGCCACGCCGGCGACCGACCGTGGCGCCGAGCGTTCTGCCCCATGGCCTTCGACTTCGAGGGCGCCGACTGGCTCCAGCGGGGCGAGGAGATCAACAACCCCTACTTCGGCGCCTCGATGCGCCAGTGCGGCGAGATCCTGGAGGAGCTCGCGCCCCGCGCCGCCCCCGGCGCCGGCGAGGAGGCCCCCGGCCATGAGTAGCCAGCCCCCCCGCACCCCGGTCAACGCAATCATCCGGTTCTGCCTCGAACAGAAGCTCGTCGTCGCGATCGTGCTCTTCGGCGCCATGTTCTTCGGCGTCACGGTCGCTCCGTTTGACTGGCACATCCCCGGGATCACCCGCGACCCCGTCCCCGTCGACGCCATCCCCGACATCGGGGAGAACCAGCAGATCGTCTTCACCGACTGGCCCGGGCGAAGCCCCCAGGACATCGACGACCAGATCACCTACCCGCTCACCGTCGCGCTCCTCGGTCTCCCCGGCGTCAAGGACATCCGCAGCTACTCGGACTTCGGCTTCTCCACCGTCTATATCATCTTCGACGACGGCGTCGACTTCTACTGGTCCCGCTCGCGCATCCTCGAGAAGCTCAGCTCCCTCCCGCCCGGCACACTCCCCGACGGCGTGTCACCCGCCCTCGGCCCCGACGCGACCGCCCTGGGCCAGGTGTTCTGGTACACACTCGAGGGCCTCGACGAGCAGGGCAACCCCACCGGCGGGTGGGACCCCGACGAGCTGCGCTCCGCTCAGGATTTCATCGTCAAGTATCGGCTCGCGGGGGTCGAGGGCGTCGCCGAGGTCGCGTCCATCGGCGGCTTCGTCCGCGAGTACCAGGTCGATGTCAACCCCGACGCCATGCGCGCCGCGGGCGTGTCCCTCCAGCAGGTCATCGACGCCGTCCGGCAGAGCAACCTCGATGTCGGCGCACGCACCATCGAGGTGAACCGTGCCGAGTACATCGTCCGCGGCCTGGGCTTCATCGAGAGCACCGAGGACATCGAACGCGCCGCCATCACCGCCCGCGACGGTCAGCCCATCCTCGTCGGCGAGGTCGCGAAGGTCTCGCTCGGGCCGGCCCTAAGGCGGGGGGTGCTGACCAAAGCCGGGGAGGAGGCCGTCGGCGGCGTCGTCGTCGTGCGACACGGCGAGAACCCCATGGCCGCCATCCAGCGCGTCAAGGAACGGATCGCCGCGATCGCCCCCGGGCTGCCCTCCAAGGTCCTCGCCGACGGTACCGTCAGCCGCCTCACGATCGTGCCCTTCTACGACCGCTCCGGTCTCATCCGCGAGACGCTGCAGACCCTCGGCGACGCCATCGGCCAGCAGGTGCTGGTCACCATCCTCGTCGTCGTGGTCATGGTGATGCACCTGCGCAGCAGCCTGCTCATCGGCGCCATGCTCCCCATCGCCGTCGCCATGGCGTTCATCGGCATGAAGTTCTTTGGCGTCGACGCCAACATCGTCGCGCTCTCCGGCATCGCGATCGCCATCGGCACCATCGTGGACATGGGGATCATCCTCAACGAGAACATCCTCCGGCGGCTCGACGAGGCCCACCCCGACGAGCCCCGTCTGGAAGTCGTCTACCGCGCGTCGGCCGAGGTCGGCAGCGCGGTCCTCACCGCCGTCGCCACCACCGTCGTTGGCTTCCTCCCGGTCTTCGCCATGGAGGCCGCCGAGGGCAAGCTGTTCAAGCCGCTGGCGTACACCAAGACTTTCGCGTTGATCGCCTCGATCATCATCGCGCTGGCGATCATGCCCGCCGCCGCGCAGGTGCTCATGGGCTTCCGCATCCGCGTCCGCTGGCTCCGCGCTGCCGGCGCGCTGGCGCTCCTCGGCGCCGGCCTCGCGATCGCGCTGCTCCTCTGGCCGCTCCCCGGGGGCGTGCTCGCCGTGCTGGGCGCGTTCTACCTCGTGCGCCCCGCGCTCCCGCGCCCCCTCGCCCGGGCGTGCGAGTGGTCGGCGAACCTCCTCGCGGTCGCCGTGGTGCTCGTTGCCCTCGGAGGCTCGTGGGAGCCGCTCGGGCCCGAGCCCGGACTCGCGGGCAACACCCTCTTCATCGGAGCGGTCGTCGGGAGCCTCCTGCTGGGCTTCTGGGTCGTTCGCCTGGCGTTCCCAGCCGTCCTCGCATGGTCGCTCCGCCACAAGGTCCTCGCGCTCTCCCCCACGGCCGTGGTCGTGGTGGTCGGCGCCACCGCGTGGCTCGGCTTCGACCGTCTCTGGGGTTGGCTCCCCGAGCAGGTCCGGCGGGGCGAGGCGGCGATCGCGATCGCCCACGCGTTCCCCGGGCTCGGCAGCGAGTTCATGCCCTCGCTCGACGAGGGCTCCTTCCTCTACATGCCCACGACCATGCCCCACGCCTCCATCGGCGAGGCCACCGACATCATCCGCGAGCTCGACCGACGCATCATGAGCATCCCCGAGGTGGAGCTCGCCGTCGGCAAGATCGGGCGCGTCGAGAGCCCGCTCGACCCCGCCCCGATCTCCATGGTCGAGACCGTGATCAGGTACAAGAGCGAGTACATCTCCGACGAGCGGGGCCGGCGGCTCAGCTTCCGCGTCGCCCCCGATGGCCGGTTCGAACGCGACGAGGCCGGGGCGCTCATCCCCGACGCGCGGGGCGAGCCCTTCCGCCAGTGGCGGGACGAGGTCCGCTCACCCCAGGACATCTGGGACGCCATCACCGAGGCCGCCGACATGCCCGGGGTCACCAGCGCCCCGAAGCTCCAGCCCATCGAGACCCGCGTCGTCATGCTCCAGTCGGGCTTCCGCGCCCCCATGGGCATCAAGGTCTTCGGCCCGGACCTCCAGACCATCGAGGACTTCGGGCTCGAGCTCGAACGCATCCTCAAAGAGGTCCCCTCCGTCCAGCCCGGGGCGGTCTTCGCCGACCGCGTCGTCGGCAAGCCCTACATCGAGATCGACATCGACCGCGAACGCATCGCCCGCTACGGGCTGCAGGTCGCCGATGTCCAGGATGTCATCGAGGTCGCCATCGGCGGCAAGCCGCTCACCATGACAGTCGAAGGGCGCGAGCGGTACCCCGTCCGCGTCCGCTACCTCCGCGAACTCCGAGACCAGCCCGACACCCTCGGCGACATCCTCGTCCCGAGCCCGTCGGGCGCCCAGATCCCGCTCCGGGAACTGGCCGAGATCAGCTACCGGCGCGGACCGCAGATGATCCGGAGCGAGGACACCTTCCTGCTGTCCTATGTCCTCTTCGACAAGCAGCCCGGGTTCGCCGAGGTCTCCGTCGTCAACGACGCCCGCGCCGTCATCCAGGCGAAGATCGACGCCGGCGACCTCGCCGTTCCGCACGGCGTCAGCTTCGAGTTCGCCGGCACATACACCAACCAGCTCCGCGCCGCCGCGCGCATGCGCGTCGTGCTCCCCCTCTCGCTCGGCGTCATCTTCCTGCTGCTCTACCTCCAGTTCCGAAAGGTCAGCGTCACGCTCATGGTCTTCAGCGGCGTATTCGTCGCGTGGGGCGGCGGGTTCCTCATGCTCTGGCTCTATGCACAGCCGTGGTTCCTCGATGCCGCACCCCTCGGCGTCGACCTCCGCGAGCTCTTCCAGGTCAGGCCGTTCAACCTCAGCGTCGCCGTCTGGGTCGGCTTCCTCGCCCTCTTCGGCATCGCGACCGACGACGGCGTCATCATGGCGACCCGCATCGAGCAGTCCATGGCCGAGGACAAGCCCGACTCGATCGAGGCCATCCGGCGCACCGTGGTCAAGGGGGGCCGCCTGCGCATCCGCGCCGCCGTGATGACCACCGCCACCACGGTCATCGCGCTCCTCCCCGTGCTCACCAGCACCGGGCGCGGCTCGGACATCATGGTCCCCATGGCCATCCCCACCTTCGGCGGGATGGCCGTCGCCTCGCTCACCTGGTTCGTCGTGCCCATCCTCTACTGCTGGGTTCAGGAATGGAAGCTCCGGCTGGCCGGGCGGGCCGCGCCCAACGCCCCGGTCCTCCCAGCCGCACGGGATGCCTGAGTGAGGCCGACAAGGAGCACGCGATCGCCCTTGGCCCCACCCGAGCCCGGCCCCCGATCTCGCGCCGCCCACCAGCGGCGGGGCCCCCAAACGCAGCGAGTGGAGGTGTATTGAGTACAACAACTCAATTCTACCTCCAGGTGCCCTTTTCCGACCGACTTTCGGGCAGTCCCCCCCGAATCCCGAAACCACGCAAATATTCGGATATACTTATCTGTAGTTGACGCGGCAGGTCAAGGGAGGCGATTCATGTTCTCCGTCACCGCTGAGTATGCGCTCCGGGCGGTCATGTACCTCGCGCTGCACGAGGGCAAACCCGTCACCGGGCGGGACATCGCCGAAGGGACCCACTCGCCCGTGCGCTATATGTCCCGGGTCCTGCGCGACCTGACCAGCGCCGGCGTACTCCGAGCCTTCCGCGGCCCCTCCGGGGGCTTCGAGCTCGCCCGCGACGCCGCCGAGATCAGTGTCCTCGATGTGGTCAATGTCGTCGACCCCATCAAGCGCATCGAACGCTGCCCGCTCGGCATCGAGACCCACGGCCGCAACCTCTGCCGCCTCCACAAGCGGCTGGATGAGTCCATCGCCATGATGGAGCGCACGCTCGCGCAGTCGCCGATCACCGACCTGCTCGCGCCCTCCGACGAGGGCTCGGTCCCGGTCACCGCGTCGGTCGCCATCGGGGCCGCCTCGGCGGGCGCGCTCGGGCGCGCCAACGGGCGCACACTGCGCTGACGCCCTCAGGCAGGCAGCGACTCGAGATACCGCGCGACCACCGCCGCGGCAAACCCGCCCGCCACCCGGCCCAGCGCCGACGCGAAATCAGCCGCCGCAGTCTCGTCGGCGCCGTCCGAGATCATCCGGATGATCCCGAAGGGCATCCCGTACTCCTGGCACACCTGCGCCACCGCCGCCCCCTCCATCTCCACGCACAGCGCGTCCGGCACGAGCCGCAGCACCCCCTCCCGGCTCTCCGCCCCGGCGATGAACCTGTCGCCGGTCGCGATGACCCCCCGCCGCACCGCCGGGCGCCGCCCGCCGTTGACCCCCAGCTCGCGCAGGAAGCCCTCCCCGAGCGCCCCGAGCGTCGCCCGGGCACCGGCCTCGAGCCTATGGGCGATGGCCGGCGTGGTTCCGAACCGTGAGCACCCCGTCAGCGGCACCTCGAGCGCCGGGAACAGCGGGCTCGCGTCCATGTCGTGCTGCACGAGCCCGTCCCCGACCACGATGTCCCCCACGCGCAGCCCGCGACAGAGCCCGCCCGCCAGCCCGGTGAACACCACCTGCTCGACCCCGAACCGCACGATGAGCTCGACCGCCGCCGACGCGGCCGCGACCTTCCCGATCCGCGAGTGCACCGCGACCACCTCGTGCCCCGCGTGCGTGCCCCGCGCGTAATCGCGTCCCCCCGCGTGCGTGCGCCCCGCCGGGCCGAGCATCCCGATCACCGCCGCGACTTCCTCGGGCATCGCGCCCAGCACACCCACACGCATCGCCCACCTCCGCCGCTCGAGGCAGAGGGTAGCGGCGCCGCCCGCCCCGCGCCCGCCGGCGCCCGCCCTACGCTCCCTTACACGCAGGAGCCCGCCGCCATGGCCAAGCGCCCCGACCTCACCCATACCCAGCGGAAGATCGTCAACCGCTACTACGAGCACCTGGACACCATCTCCGTCCAGAAGCTCGCCGAGGCGGTCTCCGAGCTCTACCTCGCGGACGGCAAGAGCGCAGAACGCCTCTGGAAGCGCGTCGAGACCGCGCTGGCCAAGACCAGCGCCGGCGACGCCCGCGTCCGCCAGATCCTGGCCACCCGCGATGTCAGCGCCCTGGCCAAGCTCGTCGCCGAACTGACCTGAACGCGGGCCCGCGGGCGCCCGGCCGGGGGCGGACGATCCTCCCGACCCCCTGCACGCCCCGACGCCGCGCGGTACCGTTGAGGCCGACACAGGAGTCACCCATGCGCACGCTCGCTCCCGCCGTCATGCTGCTCGCCCTCGCCGCCGGCGTCGCCCGCGCCGATGTCCGCCTGCCAGCGATCCTCGGTTCAAACATGGTCCTCCAGGCCGACGCCAAGGCCCCGTTCTGGGGCTGGGCGAAGCCCGGGGAGGAGATCTCGATCGTCGGCTCCTGGCCCGGCGCCCGCGCAGCCTCCGCTACCGCCGGCCCCGACGGACGGTGGTCCTGCTCCCTCCAGACCCCGGAGGCCGGCGGGCCCTTCACCGTCCTCATCGAGGGCGCCAACGACATCGAGCTGAACAATGTGCTCGTCGGCGAGGTCTGGCTCTGCTCGGGCCAGTCGAACATGGAGTGGCCCCTCCGCGCCAGCGACAACGCCGACGAGGCCATCGCCGGCGCCGATCACCCCCAGATCCGGCTCTTCCTCGTCGAGAACGCCATCGCCCCCGCGCCCGCG
Organism: Phycisphaerales bacterium; assembly: GCA_020850415.1. Taxonomy (GTDB): domain Bacteria; phylum Planctomycetota; class Phycisphaerae; order Phycisphaerales; family UBA1924; genus PNC22. The sequence continues at coordinate 6,726 of JADZER010000045.1, read as the reverse complement.
CCGGACTGCAAGGGTCAGTGGGTCGTCTGCTCGCCCCAGACCGCGCCCGACTTCTCCGCCGTCGGCTACTACTTCGGCCGCGCCCTCCAGCGAGAGACCGGCGCACCCATGGGCCTCATCGCCGCCGACTGGGGCGGCACGCCCGCCGAGTCCTGGACCAGCGAGGCCGGTCTCGCCGGCTTCCCCCGTCACGCCAGCGGCCTCGAGCTCATGCGCCTCCTCCGGGAAGACCCCGGCGCCCTCGAGTCCGAGTACGAGCGGGCCCTCGCCGAGTGGACGGCCAAGTACGAGACCGCCGAGCAGCTCAACTGGGCCAAGCCCGGCTTCGACGCCTCGGGCTGGGGCGCGATCCAGGTCCCCTCGACATGGTCCGGCGAGCTGGGTAACTTCGACGGCACCGTCTGGCACCTCCGCGAGATCGACATCCCCGCCGCGTGGGCGGGCCGCGATCTCACCCTCGAGCTCGGACCCATCGACGATGAGGATGTCACCTACTTCAACGGCACGGAAGTGGGGGCCCACCGCGGCGCCGGACACTGGAACACCCCGCGCCGCTACACCGTCCCCGCCAAGCTGGTCGCCGCGGGCAAGGCCGTGATCGCCGTCAGCGCCCTCGACACCGCCGGCATGGGCGGCATCAACGGCGCCGCGAAGCAGCTCTTCCTCGCGCCCAAGGGCGGCTCCGAGAGCGAACGCATCTCCCTCGCCGGCGAGTGGCGATACAAGCAGGGCAAGGGAGCCGCGGAGACCCCCGGCCGCCCACAGAAACGAGCCATGGGCGCCCACACGCCGACCTCGCTCTTCAACGGCATGATCGCCCCCGTCCGACCGTTCGCCATCCGTGGCGCCATCTGGTACCAGGGCGAGTCCAACCGCGGCGCGGCGTACGAGTACCGCTCGCTCTTCCCCGCCATGATCAGCGACTGGCGCAAGCAGTGGGGGCACGACTTCCCCTTCTACTTCGTCCAGATCGCCCCGTTCACCTACGGCGGCGACCAGGGCGAGACCGCCGAACTCCGCGAGGCCCAGCTCATGACCCTCGCCCTGCCCAACACCGGCATGGCCGTCACCATGGACATCGGCAACCCCCGCGACATCCACCCCCGCAACAAGCTCGATGTCGGCGAGCGGCTCGCGCTCTGGGCCCTCGCCAAGACCTACGGCAAGAGCGGCTTCGAATACTCCGGGCCCCTCTACGCCGGCCTCGAGCGCGACGGCGCCGCCATCCGCGTCCGCTTCTCCCACGCCGACGGGCTCCAGGCCACGGGCGGCGTGCCCAGGGGCTTCGAGGTCGCCGGCGAGGATGGGCAGTGGCACGCCGCGGGAGCCATCATCGACGGCGACTCGGTCATCCTCTCGGCCTACGGCCTCGCGAAGCCCGTCGCGGCACGCTACGCCTGGGACGACGACCTCGAGCCCAACCTCTTCAACGCCGCCGGCCTCCCCGCCTCCCCCTTCCGCACCGACGACTGGAAGCGCGTGACCCAGCCCTGACCCTGGAATGCGAAGGGGGCGAAGAGCTCGAAGGAAGGCCGCGAAGGCGGCTCACCGCAGGGTCTTGAGTCTTGGGTCTTGGGTCTTGAGTCTTGAGGCGAGGCAGGCAGCCCCGGCCCCGCGTGCCCTGATTTGAGCTTTGAGCTGTTCGTTTTGAGCTCCTTCCTTGGGCCCACTCCGTGCCACCCGCCCCAAGCGACCAGCCCGCGGATCACCCGAACCACCCCGGCGCCCAGGCGAACAGCGCGGTCGCGTAGAGCGCGTACCCCGCCAACAGCACCACGCCCTCCCCGCGCGAGATCCGCGAACCGCTGAACATGATCGGCAGGCACGCCGCGCTCACCACCAGCATCACCGGAAGGTCGAGCACCAGCACCTGCCTCGAGACCTGCTGGGGTGAGATCACGCAGGTCAGCCCGAGGATGCCGAGGATGTTGAAGATGTTCGAGCCCAGGATGTTCCCCACGCTGATGTCCGACTGCCGACGCAGCGCCGCCACCAAGCTCGTCACCAGCTCCGGCGCGCTCGTCCCCGCCGCCACGATCGTCAGACCGATCACCAGCTCAGAAACGCCCAGCCCCCGGGCGATCGACGACGCCGAGTAGACCAGCACCCACGAGCCGCCGACCAACAGCGCCAGGCCCGCCGCGATCATCGCGCCGTGCACCGCCCCGTGGGCTCTCCAGCCCCCGGCTGTCGCACCGAACTCCCGCTCCAGCTCCTGCTCCGCGGCCGCGTCCTCGTCACTCGCCCGCGCACGCCCCGCCAGGTAACCCCGCCAGAGGTAGACCCCGAGCAGCACGACCATGACCACCCCGGCGACCCGCCCGATCCGGCCGCCAGAGACCGCGGCCACCAACGGCGCCAACCCGACCGCCAGCACGACGAGCAACTCCCGCCGGACCACCTCGAGCCGGATCACGATCGGGCTGATGAGCGCCGTGATCCCCAGGATCACCGCGATGTTGAATGTATTCGAGCCCACCACATTGCCGACCGCGAGGTCCCCGCTGCCCCGGGCCGCCGCCGTCAGCGAGGTGGATAGCTCCGGCGTGGAGGTCCCGAAACCCACGATCGTCAGCCCGATGAAGAAGCTCGAGAGCCCGAGACGGCGTGCCACCGACACCGCGCCCCGCACGAGAAGCTCCGCCCCACCGGTCAGCACCACCAGCGACAACGCGAGCAGACCGACATTCAGCAGCATGCGATCACCCCGGGAGTGGGCGGAAGGACCCGAACGCCCGCAACAGTAGCCGGCGGCCTGCCCGGGCGCGTTCCTGGCCCTTGGTGTGGCATGCCCGCCGCTTTGGGCGGGCATGGTCGGGCGGCAACATCGTCCGGCCAAACCATGCCCTCGCCAAGCCGAGGGCATGCCACACGCGCTGCGCTGCCTCGCCACCCGGTCTCTCTGCCTCGCCTCTGCGAACCTCTGCGTCCCCTGTAGAGAAGCAGCCTTGGTTGCCTCCCTTCGAGCCCTTCGCGCTCTTCGCGTTCAAAGCCCGGTCACCCCGGCTTCACCCACAGGGTCCGCCACTGCCCCTTCGCCCGCGGGTGGCTGTGGCCGTCCCATACCTCACCCCAGCGCTGCTCCAGCCCCGCGGCCCGCAGCAGCCCCGTTGCCGCACCCTCGCTCATCGGGTGCGGGTGCAGCTCGTCGGCCTGGTCCATCACATCCACCAGCAGCCACAGCAGCCCACTCGGGCGCAGGATCCTTGCCATCTCCCGGGCCACCTGGGCCGGGTCCTGCACATGGTCGAGGCAGTTGTCGGTGATCACCAGGTCCACGCTCCCGGTCGTGAGCGGTATCGCCTCGCCCACCGCCGCCAGATAGGTCACCCCCGCGGCTTCCGGCGCGACCAGCCCCTCCGCCCGGTAGCCATCGGCCAACGGATCGACCACGAAGGCCGACGCGAAGTCCCCCGCTGCCACGCACGGCCAGGGCCCGCCACCGATCTCGACCGCCCGCTGCTCTCGCAGCCACGCCGCCATCGCACCCCGCATGGGCGCCCCGACCTCTAACCCCCCGTGCATATCCATGCACCGGGCCAGCTCGTACAGCCGGATCCGCTGCCACCGCCCGAAGGTCTCGGCCAGGCTGACCTCGAACTCGCCGTCGAGGTTCGCGCTCGCCCGGACCCAGTACTGAAGCTCTTGTCGCATGCGCCGGGTCGCGCCCGGGTCAACTGACCCATCCGGCCGCACCGCGCACCCCGAGCAGCCGCCGCGCCAGACGGCGCCGGCAATCTCGCCCCGCCCCGTGTCCAGATTCGCCGGCAAATTCCCGTCAAGTTTCGCGTCCAGACTCGCGATCACCATGTCCAGTTTGGCCTCGATCGGGGCCACGCCCGGTCGCATCAGCCTCGCCAGCGCCTGCCGCACGCCCCGTTTGAGACCGGATCCCGACACCGCCCGACCCTCCGCTCCCCCGCCCCCAGCCCGAGGCGGCAGTCTATACCCCCGGGCGGGCCTTGAACGGGGCGGGGGGCCGCTCATACCATCCCCATTGGGCCGGGCGTCGTCCGGATGACCGCGCGGCGGGGCCCAGAGCACGGAGGCGACCAGCGCGGTGCAACCCCAGCCTTCTGAGCCGTTCAAGAACCATGGCTCACGGTCGGTCTTCGACCGCGAGCTCATCTCCCTCCGCCGCCGCGTCGCCCAGCAGGCGACCCTCGCGATCAGCATGCTGCAGGAGGCGATCGAGGGCCTCTGGCGCCTCGACCGCACCATCGCCGACACGCTCAAGCTCCGGGACAACACGATCGACGACGAGGAGGTCGCGATCGAGCAGGCGTGCTTCCGCCTTCTCGCCCTGCAGCAGCCGGTCGCCCGGGACTTCCGCATCCTGGCATTCATCCTGCGCGTCAACGGCGACCTCGAGCGCGTCGCCGACCACGCGTGCTCCGTCGCCAAGGTCGCCCGCAAGTTCGAGGGCGACACGCCGCCCAAGTGGCCCACGGCCCTGCTGGAGATGGGCGACCGCGTCCCCTACATGTGCCAGCGCCTGCGCCGCGCGGTCCTCGACGAAGACGCCGCCGCCGCCCGCGCCCTCATCGCCGAGGACGAGACCATCGACGCCCTCCACAAGCAGCTCTTCACCGAGACCATCGCCTTCATGCGCCGCGAGCCCGACAGCGAGGCCAACGGCCTGCACATCGCCCGCCTCGGGCGCGAGCTCGAACGCGTGGGCGACCTCATGGCCAACATCGCCGAGGATGTCGTGTACCTGGTGACGGGCTCGATCGTCCGCCACGAGAAGCACGCCAACAGCCCGCGCGAGAAGCCCCCGGGCACGGTCTGATCCTCCCCCACGGCCGGGTGCTGAGCCTTCCGGGCCGCGGCGTTCCGGGCCTGCCTCTCCGGGGCGGGGCACTCTGGGCCCCCTCTTCCCCTCCATCCCTCGTCGCTCCGACGCCCAACGCCGACCCCGGCCCCAGCAAGCCGAAGCTGCGGCTCCGCGAAGCTCCGCCCGCCAGCCCCCACAAGCCGCCTCGGCTGCTGACCCATGTGGTACCCTGGGCCCATGCTCCCGGGACTCCTCCTCCTCCTCGCGCTCGCGGCCGCGCTGGGCCTCACCCTCCTCACCCTCGGCCTCCGCGGCCGCCAGATCAACAACCACCCCATCTGCCGCCGCTGCAAGTTCGACCTCGTCGGCGTGTACCCAGGCATCGAACGGTGCCCCGAGTGCGGCGCCGAGCTGCACACGCCGCGCGCCATCCGCCCCGGCGCGAGACGCCGCCGGCGGGGCGTGCTCGTGGCCGCGGCCGCGATACTCCTGATTGGTCTCGGCGGTGGGGGGGCGATGGGGTGGGCCCTCATCACAGGCTACAACTGGTATCCCCACGCCCCGGTGGCCTTGCTCGAAACCCTGGCTCGCTCGGCGAGCGTCCAGACCCAGACCGGCGCGCTCAACGAGATCGTCGCAAGACACGCCGCGGGCGGCGTGCCCGACGAGCGGCTACACCGCCTCGCCGTCGAGGGCCTCGCCCGCCAGGCCGACGCCGCACGGCCCTGGGCCGTCGGCTGGGGGAACGCGATCGAGGCCGCGGCCGATACCGGGCTGCTCTCCGCGGAGCAGCTCGCCGGCTATCTGCAGCGCTCGATCGAGTTCGAACTGGACCACGCCGAGCGGGTCGCGCCGGGCGAGGAGGTCATGGTCAGCGTGCGATTTCGCCCCCTCCGGTGTGGGGACAACCTGAAACTCGTGGCCATCCAAAGCGTCACAAGCCTCCGCATCGACGGCGGCCCGGGCGAGTTGATAAGCGTTCCCCGACGGTCGAGTTTCTTCATCAACGGCCCCGGGACCACGAGCGCAACCTCGTTTCCGGTCACCCTCGACGCACCGCCGGGCCGGCATGAGTTGGTCGCGGTCGCATCCGCGGACCTCACGAAGGTCTCGGGCTTTGTGTCGCCCGCTTCCCCTCCCGCGACGGACACGACCGTCACGGCGGTGCTGCGCCGGCCCTTCACGATCCTGGAGGGGCCGTTCGCGGGGCCCGTGTTGGTCCCGGACGCGGGGATGGCGTCGAAGATCCGTGGGGCACTGAGCGCCGGCCCGCTTTCCATCACGGCGGAAGACGAATCTGGGGTGACCCTCGATGGCGAGGTCCACGGCCACGGCGTGCCGGTCAACTGCGCCTTCGAGGTGCTGATCCGCGTTGACGGCCTCGACTACCCGTGGAGCATGCTGGTGCTGTCGGAGGGTGGGGCCATGTCCACGGGGGCCACCGGGCTCATCGAGGCGCCGGTCGGCCGACGCGTGGATTTGGTTTTCCGAGCCAGCACACAGATCCTGCGCCGACACACGAAGTTCGAGTCCGCCTGGGACGGGGAGATCGTGATCGAGGATGTGCCGGTGGTGCGATCGGTCGTCCAGGACGAGTGACCGGCGATGCAAAAACAACAACCCCCGGCCCAAAGGACCGGGGGTTGAAGATTGCAAGCAGTTGGGGGCCATCGTTCGCCGCGTGTCGCCACGCGGGTATCCGTCGTCCGCTGCTCGGTGTGACCCGGGCAGTGGGGGATTGTGACGGACGAGAAAGCGCTCACTTACCCGTTGCAGATCGCTCTGCGCGGCGGCGGTCATTGCCGACGCCACGGGTCTAAGGAAATCCCTTAGAAAGGAGGTGATCCAGCCGCAGGTTCTCCTACGGCTACCTTGTTACGACTTAGTCCCAGTCACCGAACTTGCCGTAGGCACCCCTGAAACGAGGTGACTTCGGGCACTCCCGGCTC
>JADZER010000044.1 GCA_020850415.1 Phycisphaerales bacterium | reverse complement strand
TGCCCGAGCCGGTCGGGCCGGTCACGATCACGATGCCGTTGGGCTTGGCGATGAGCTTGCGGAACCGGACGAGCTCGTCCTCGCGGAAGCCGACGCGGTCGATCGCCAGCTCCACATTCGAGCGGTCGAGCACGCGCATGACCACGCTCTCGCCCCACATCGTCGGCAGCACCGCGATACGGAGGTCGATGGGGTTGCCGCCCACCTGGAGCTCGATGCGCCCGTCCTGCGGCAGGCGGCGCTCGGCGATGTCGAGGTTCGCCATGACCTTGATGCGGCTGGTGATGGCCGGCCCGAGGTGCTGGGGCGGGGGGACCATCTCGTAGAGCACGCCGTCGATGCGGTACCGCATCTTGAACTCGTTCTCGAACGGCTCGAAGTGGATGTCGCTCGCCCGGTCCCGGATCGCCTGCAGCAGCACGAGGTTCAGCAGCTTGATGACCTGGTTGTCCTCCGCGGCCTCGAGCACCGCGTCGAGGTCGATCGACGCGCCGCTCGCGCCGGCCAGCGACTGGAACTTGCTGTCGGCCGCCAGCTCTTGGACCACATCCGTGACCGACTCGGTCTTGGAGTAGTGCTTCTGGATGATCGCGTCGATCACGGCGGCGTCGGCCACCACCGCCTCGACATTGAACCCCATCAGCAGGCGAAGGTCGTCCACTGCCCGGAAGTTATCCGGACTCTTCATCGCGATCTTCAGCCGACGGCTCGTCGGGTTGAAATCGACCGGCACCACTTGGTAGGCCTGCACCGTCTCCGACGCGAGCACCGCCAGGGCCGCCCCCTCGATCTCGGTCGAGGCCAGGTCGATGTACGACATACCGGCCTGGCCGGCGAGCGCCTGGGCGACATCCCGCTCGGTGCAGTAGCCCAGCTCCACGAGCAGCTGGCCGATGGGGACCTTGCGGGTCTTCTGGATTGCCAGGGCCTCGTGGACCTGCTCGCGGGTCACCTTGCCCATCTTGGTGAGGGCCCGGCCGAGCTTCCGTCCCTTGAGTTCAGCAGTGTCGATTGGCATCTGATCGATTCTCCAGCCGAACTTCGTCCGAACCGAATCGGCCTCACAGTCCCCGCCGGGGCTGCGGGCCGAGGTCCATCCTTCGCGCCCACTCACACATGTCGCGACGACGGGCTCCGGTTCTCCGTTTCGGCACAGTACCACGGACTGTTGCACAACAAAAGCCCTGACCACTCCCGTTATTGGTCAGGACACCAGGGATTATGTACTTGTAGTCGCAAAACACTGATCCAACACCGTATGGATACCTACTCTGCCGCGTTGGAATCCAGTTCCTCGTCCCACTCCACCCGGCCGACGGTGCGTCCGAGTTTGTGGACCTTGTCGGTCAGATCACCCGGGTTCTTGGACTTGTCGATCATCTCCTCGGCCGAGATGATGCCGCGGGTGTAGAGCGACCACAGGTGGTCGTCCAGCAGCTGCATGCCGAACTTCTTACCGGTCTGGATCATGGAGTCGATGCGGAAGGTCTTGGCGTCGCGGATGAGGTTGGCGATAGCAGGGGTGACCACCAGGAACTCGTACGCGGCGACGCGGCCCGGCTTATCGGTCCTTGCCAGGAGCTGCTGGCTGAGCACCGCGATCAGGGCGGTGGACAGCTGGACGCGGACCTGGTTCTGCTGGGTCACGGGGAAGGCGTCGACGACGCGGTCGATGGTCTTTGCGGCGCCGTTGGTGTGGAGGGTGGCGAAGACCAGGTGGCCCGTCTCGGCGGCGCGGATGGCGGCCTCGATGGTCTCCAGGTCTCGCATCTCACCGACGAGGATCACATCGGGGTCCTGTCGCAGGGCCCGGCGGAGGGCCTCGGAGAAGCTCGGGACATCGTTGCCGACCTCCCGCTGGTTCACGATGGCCTTCTTGTGGTTGTGGTAGTACTCGATCGGGTCTTCCATCGTGATGATGTGCCGGTCGTAGTTGATGTTGATGTAGTCCAGCATGGTCGCCAGGGAGGTGGTCTTGCCCGAGCCGGTCGGGCCGGTGACCAGGAACATCCCCTGGGGCCGGCGGATGAGCTCGCGGCAGATCTCGGGCAGGCCGATCTGCTCAAAGGTCATGATCCGGTTGGGGATCTGGCGGAGGACGATCGCCAGCTCGCCCTTCTGACGGAAAACCGACACGCGGAAGCGGGCGGCGTCGCCATAGGCGAAGCCGAAGTCGGTGCCGCCGACCTCCTGGAGTTCCTGCTGGTTGCGTTCGGGGGTGATGGACTTCATGAGCCCGACCATGTCCTCGGAGTCGAGGACTTTGGTCTTGAGGTTCTGGAGGTGCCCGTGGAGGCGGATGGTCGGCGGGCGGCCGATGGTGAGGTGGAGGTCGCTGGCGTCGTGTCGGACGACGGTGTCGAGGAGACGGTCGATCTGCATTGAGGACATCAGTCAAACTCCTGCGGGGCCCGGCGTGTGGCCCCGCTCTGATGGTCAGGCTTCGACCCCGGCGACCTGGGCCACGCGGGCGATCTCGTCTGGGGTGGTGGTGCCGGCGAGGACCTTGAGCCGCCCGTCGGACACGAGCGGGCGCATGCCGGCCTTGAGGGCGGCGCTCCGGATCTGGACGACCGGCGCTCGGTGGAACGCCAGGTCGCGGATCTGCGAGTTCATGATCATCATCTCGAAGATGGCCTTGCGTCCCTTGAAGCCGGTGTTGACGCAGGCGGGGCAGCCGACGGCCTTGTAGACGCGGTCGGCGCAGTCGGCGGGTGCGAGGTCGATGAGGTTGAGGTACTTGTGGTCCAGTTCCTCGGGCGCGGCCTTGGCCCTGCAGTTCTTGCAGAGGATCCGGATGAGGCGTTGGGCCATGATGGCCTGGATGGAGGAGGCGACGAGGAAGGGCTTGATGCCCATGTCGATCAGTCGGGTGATGGCGCTGGGTGCGTCGTTGGTGTGGAGCGTGGAGAAGACCAGGTGGCCGGTGAGGGCGGCCTGGATGGCGATCTCGCCGACCTCGCGGTCGCGGATCTCACCGACGAGGATGATGTTGGGCGCCTGGCGGAGCATCGAGCGGAGGATGGCGGAGAACGACAGGCCGATGCCCTCGCGGACCTGGCACTGGTTGATGCCGTCGAAGTTGTATTCGACGGGGTCCTCGGCGGTGATGATCTTCTTGTCGGGGCGGTTGAGGATGTCGAGCGCCGAGTAGAGCGTGGTGGTCTTGCCCGAGCCGGTGGGGCCGGTGACGAGGAAGATGCCGTTGGGCCGTCGGATGATGCGGTTGAAGATCTGGAGGTTGTCGGATTCGAAGCCGAGGTTCTCCAGGCCGATGCGGACCGAGTCGGGGCGCAGGATACGGAGCACCACGCTCTCGCCGTGGTAGGCCGGGCAGGCCGAGACACGGAAGTCGATGAACACATCGTCCACCGCGAGCTTGATGCGTCCGTCCTGGGGCGATCGCTTCTCGGCGATGTTCATCCCGCTCATCAGCTTGATGCGGCTGAGCAGGGAGTTCTGCATGCGTTTGGGCAGGTTGTCGCGTTCGATGCACACGCCGTCGATGCGGTAGCGCAGGCGGACACGGTCGGACATGGGCTCGATGTGGATATCGCTCGCCCGCATCTTCACCGCCTCGGTGATCATGCGGTTGGCCAGCTTCACGATCGGCGAGTCCTCGGCCGCCACATCGATCGACTTGTCGACCGAGCGGTCCAGCGAGCGGTCGATCGACCTGTCGATCGAGTCGGTGATCAGGGAGTCGGTCGCGGACATCTCCGCGATCGAGGGCTTCTTGGACTGCAGCGTGCCCTCGATGAACGCCTTGATGTCCGACCTCGCGGCGATCCGGGGCTCGACCTCGGTGTTCAGGCGGAACCGGAGCATGTCCATCAGCTCCAGGTCCATCGGGTCGTGGATGACCAGCTGGAGCTTGGTCCCGCTCTTGCCGATCGGCAGGATCAGGTGCTTGCGCACCAGGTCCTCGGGCACGAGCTTCATGTCCACCTTCTCGGCGATCCCCGCGGCCGAGAGGTCGACATACTCCATCCCAAACTGGTTGGCGATCGCCTTGGCGACCTGCCCCTCCGAGGCGAAGCCCTGCTCGACCATCACCTCGCCGAGGCGCTTGCCCGCCCCCTTCGCGACCGAGGCCGCCTGGTTCACCTGGTCGGCCGTCACGACCCCCCAGCCCACCAGGATCTCGCCGAGTTTCTTCCGTGATCGTGCCATGCCGATTCTGGCCCTCTGACGGCCCGGGTTGGGGCCTGGTAACCCGCCCGGCGGCGGGGGAACGGCGTCCGCGGCCCATCCCGGGGCCGATTCGGTGGGATGCTAGGAGCCCAAGCCCCCCGACCGAGACTCATCCGAGAGCCACGGCCCGGCCTGCCCGGACACCGACGCACCCCGAGCGCAGTTCACGCTGTCTGGTGTATAGACCGCTTCGCTCCCCCGCGGGGAGCGGTTCCAGCGTACAAATAGCACGCCCGCCTGTCCAACGCGGCGCGATGCACCGCCGAGCTCACCGCAGAAAGGGTGGGACGCCGTGAACCACCCCCACCACCGCCGACTGCTCATCACCGCCGGGCCCACCCACGAGCCGATCGACGCGGTGCGGTTCATTGGCAACCGTTCGAGCGGGCGCCTCGGGGTCGAACTCGCCGACCGGGCCGCCGAACGGGGATGGCCGGTCACGCTGCTCCTCGGGCCGACGCACCTGTCGCCCTCCGACCCTCGTGTGGAGGTCCGCCGTTATCGGACGACCGATGACTTGGCCGGGCTCCTCGCCGAGCACCAGCCGGCGTGCACCGTCCTGGTGATGGCCGCGGCGGTCGCTGACTTCCGGCCGATCCTCGGGCCGGGGGTGCTGGAGGGCAAGCTGAAGCGGTCCGGCGAGGGGCTGGTGCTGCGGCTGGAGGCGACGGAGGACCTGCTCGCGGCGTGCTCGGCGCGGCGGGGCCCGGGGCAATTCCTGGTGGGCTTCGCGCTCGAGCCGCGTGACCGGATGCTTTCCTCCGCGCGCGACAAGCTCGAACGCAAGGGGATCGACCTGATCGTCGCAAACCCGCTGGAGACGATGGAGGGCCGGACGATCGAGGCGGTAGTGCTTGGGCGGGACGGGTCGTCGCACCGGACCGAGGGGGCGATGGACAAGCGGGAGTTCGGGGCGTGGCTGCTCGGCGTCATCGAGGGGGCGGTCGGCGTTCGAGATTCACGGACGATGGACTAGAGGCGGCGGCCCTCCCCCACTCTCTCCCGCCGGGGGCGGGCGGGGGAGCCCAGACAGGAGCGACCAGGACATGCACGCATTCCAGCGAGGCTTGACGATGGCAGCACTCGGCGCGACGACCCTTGGCGCGGCGGCCCAGACGACGCCGCCGGCCCCGTACGGCGCTCTGCCCGACCAGCGCCACCTGCTCTGGCACGAGATGGAGTTCTACGGGTTCCTCCACTTCACGACCAACACCTTCACCGACAAGGAATGGGGGTACGGCGACGAGAGCCCGGAGATCTTCAACCCGACCGACTTCGACGCGGACCAGATCGTCGGGGTCGCGGCGGACGCGGGCATGACGGGCCTGATCCTGACCTGCAAGCACCACGACGGGTTCTGCCTCTGGCCGAGCGGGTTCACCGAGCACGATGTCGCGGCCAGCCCGTGGAAGGGCGGGCGGGGCGATGTGGTGCGCGAGATCGCCGACGCGTGCGCCCGGCGCGGCCTGCGGTTCGGCGTCTACCTCTCGCCGTGGGACCGCAACCACCCCGAGTATGGGCGGCCCGCCTACATCGAGTACTACCGCGACCAGCTCCGCGAGCTGCTGACCAACTACGGCCCGGTCTTCGAGGTCTGGTGGGATGGCGCCAACGGCGGCGACGGGTTCTACGGCGGCGCGCGCGAGACCCGCACGATCGACCGGTCCACCTACTACGACTGGGACAACACGGTCAAGATCGTCCGCGAGTTGCAGCCCGACGCGGTGATCTTCTCCGACGCGGGCGATGTCCGCTGGGTGGGCAACGAGCGGGGCGTCGCGGGCGACCCCTGCTGGGCGACCTACACCGCCAGGCCCGCGGAGGGCGAGACCAGGGCCGTCCCCGGCACCACGCGATACCAGGACGGCGAGCACGGCACGCGCGACGGCGAACGCTGGGCGCCGGCCGAGTGCGATGTCTCGATCAGGCCCGGCTGGTTCTACCACGAGAGCCAGGACGGCCAGGTCAAGACCCCCGAGCAGTTGGTGGACCTCTACTACGCGTCGGTCGGGCGCGGCGCGTCGTTCCTGCTGAACCTGCCGCCGGACCGGCGGGGGAGGATCCCCGACCCGGACATCGCCTCGCTGCGGGGGATGCGTGCGGCCCTGGACGCCACCTTCGCCCGCAACCTCGCGGGGGACGCCCTCGCCTCGGCCAGCAACACCCGCGCCGGCGATGGGGCCTACGCGCCGGCCCTCACCCTCGACGATGACCGCGGCACCTACTGGTCGACCGACGATGCGGTCACTACGCCGGAGCTGGTGCTGCGCTGGGCCCACCCGGTGTCGTTCAATGTGGTGAGTGTGCGGGAGTTCCTGCCGCTGGGCCAGCGGGTTACTGCTTGGGCGCTCGACGAGTGGCAGGACGGTGCGTGGCGGGAGTTCGCGTCGGGCGAGGGTGTCGGGGCGAGGCGCCTGTGGCGCGGCGGCTCGTACATGACCACGACCGGGCTCCGACTGCGGATCACCGATGCCCCGGTCTGCCCGGCGATCAGCGAGATCGGCGTCCACGCCGAGCCGCCCCGCGTCGAGATCACGGGCGCGGGCGAGGCGTTCCTCGGCTCGGGCGTTGTCTCGCTCCGCGCGAGCCTGCCCGGCGCTCGCATCCGCTACACGCTCGACGCCTCGGCCCCCACCGCCGGCTCGACGCTCTACGAGGAGCCGATCGAGCTGACGGCCTCCGTGACGCTGCGAGCCTGCGCCGAGACCGGGTCGGGGATGAGCCCCTTCACCGAGTCCCGCTCGTTCACCGCGTACACGCGCGACTCGCTGCGCCAGGCGATCGCCCTGCTCCGCGCCCCGCACCGGGGGCTGGCGTGGTCCGCCTTCGAGGGCGGGTGGCAGACGCTCGACCAGCTGGCCGGGCGCGAGCCGGTCGCGACGGGGGTCTCGCCAGGCTTTGACCTGGAGCGCCGCCCCCGCGACGAGCACTTCGCCCTGGTCTTCCACGGCTACCTCCATGTGAGCGCCGACGGGCTCTACGAGTTCAGCACCGCGAGCGACGACGGCTCCCGGCTGTACCTGCACGACCAGATGGTCGTTGAGAACGACGGCCTCCACGGCCTCGTGACCAAGACCGGGGTCATGGGCCTCCGGGCCGGGTTCCACCCGTTCCGTGTCGAGTACTTCAATGGCGCCGGGCAGTCCGGCCTCGAGGTCCGCTGGCGCCCCCCCGGCCAGACCTGGGGGGCGATCCCCCAGGCCTCGCTCTTCGGCGGCTGAGCCGCGCGGTGCTCGCGGCCGGGGCATACCGTCGCTGACCGCAAGGAGCCCCCGTGCAGCGCGACCGCCGAGAATGGAACGACCGCCGTCCACCCCGCCCGGCCCGCCGGCCCGCGCCGCCCGCGCCGACCCGACCCCGCGTCACCGTCGCCTGGAGCGACGGGGAGCTGTTCGTCCTCGAGAAGCCCCCCGGCATGCCCTGTGTGGTCGGACGGGATGACCCGCGCCAGCAGGGGTCGCTCGTGGACGCCCTGGTCGCGATGATGCGCCAGGATCGCGGCGGGCGACCCCGGGCGTGGATCGGCCAGCGCCTGGACGACGAAGCCTCGGGCCTGGTGCTCCTCGGCGCGACCGCCCGCTCCGGCGACTGGGTCCGCCATACCGCCCGCCCGCAACGCACGCTCGTCGCGCTGGTCGAGGGCCAGCTCCAGCCCGGCGCCGTCGGCACCATATCCAAGACGATCCTCGACACCGACGAGGGGCCGGTCCGGGTGGTCGATGAGGGCGAGTCGGTCCGCGCGGCCCGTGCGACCTCGCGCCACGGCCAGGCCGCGACCCCCCGACGGGCCACGACGCACTACCGGGTCGAGGCGTCCGGCGAGCGTTGGTCGCTGGTGCGCGTCCGCAGCGAGGGCGACTGCCGTCACCAGGTTCGGGCCCACCTGGCCTCGATCGGGCGCCCGATCGCGGGGGACGCGGCGTACGGCGCGGCGACCGACCCGCTGGGGCGCGTGGCGCTGCACTGCACCGAGCTCTCGTTCACGCACCCGCAGTCCAATGAGCAGGTCCGCGTCCGCCTCGAGATCCCCCACGCCATGCGTCGGCTGGTGCAGGACCTCGCGCCCACCGAGCAACCCGCGCCCGACACAGGCCCGACATCAGGGGGGCGGGGTTCCCAGCCCCCGGCGCCGCCCGCTTCGCGCGCATCGCCTGCATCGCCTGCATCGCCCGCATCGCCCGCATCGCCGGCCTCGCCGGCGTCGGACTCCTCCTGGGATGAGGTCGCCGGCTGGTACGACGAGCTTGTCGAAGAGCGGCGCAACGATCTGCTCCACGAGGTCGTCCAGCCCGGCGTGCTCCGGATGCTCGGCGTCAGGCCGGGCGAGTGCGTCCTCGATCTGGCGTGCGGCCAGGGCTCCTTCGCCCGCCTGCTCACCGAAAGCGGCGCGAGGGTGTGGGGCATCGACGCCTCCCCCCGCCTGATCGGCGCGGCCAACGCGCGGGCGGGCGACGCTGCGACCTTCCTCGTCGCCGACGCCACGCGGCTCGACGCCCTGCCGCCCGACGCGCTGCCGGGCGAGGGCTTCGACGGCGCGGTGTGCGTGATGGCGTTGATGAACCTCGACCCGCTGGACCTCGCGATCGGGTGCGTGGCGCGGCGGCTGAAGCCCGGCGGCCGGTTCGTCTGCGCGATCCTGCACCCGGCCTTCCGCAACCCCGGGGAGTCTTCCTGGGGCTGGGACCGGGCCGGGCCGGGGGTGCGCCAGTACCGTCGCGTCGATGCGTATCTGTCCCCGGCCCGTCGGGAGATTGTGATGAACCCCGGCGAGGCCGCCCACGGCGCCGAGCCGATCGTCACCTGGACCTTCCACCGCCCGATCGGCGCGTATGTGCGCGCGCTGGCGGCGCACGGCCTGGTGCTCGAGGCGCTCGAGGAATGGGCCAGCCCCCGGCGGAGCGAGCCGGGCCCCCGTGCCGGCGAGGAGAACCGCGCCCGGGCCGAGTTCCCGATGTTCCTGGCGGTGCGGGCCCGGCGCCCGGCCGAGGCGTAGCGGCGCACCGATCGCGGCGGTCCGGGCATACACTGGGGCCGAGCCGCGGGCGTAGCTCAATGGTAGAGCGTCAGCCTTCCAAGCTGAATGTTGCGCGTTCGAGTCGCGTCGCCCGCTTTGGTTCCCGCCGCTGTCACGCGTTGACACCGGCGGCCTTTCGTTGGCACGACCCGCAGATTCAGCCGGTCGGGGCGAGTCTGGCCGCTGCTCCGGTCGGGGCTGCGCCTCTCCCTTCGAAACAACGAGTGTCGGTCGCCCGCCTTGGGCCGAGACGCTCATTGACACTGGTGCGGAAAGTGGGGGCAGCCCGTGGGTGCGGTCGGGGGCGTGCGAGACCGGGCCGTACGGGTTGGGCGCTCTGGCGTACCCCGAGTGGCGCGGGGGTGCTCGGACCCGCCGGGAACGGCCCGCGGGGGCGGGCTCGGCGCTTGTCACGCCGCGGTGTCGAACTTCTCCTGCAGCCGCTTGGCGATCGCTTTGGCGATGGCTTCATGGGCGCCGATGGCGGTGATTTTGATGCCGAAGTTCTCCCCCACCTTTACGGCGGTGCCCACACCGATGCGTTGGTTGTTGATCATGAGGTCCAGCTCGTCGTCGGCGGGCTTGGGGATCTCGATGATCGAGCCGGGCACCAGCGTCAGAACCTCGCGCAGGGACATCTGCCGCTCGCCGAGGCGCACGATGACCGGCACCTCGAGATTGAGAATCGCCTGGATCTCCGACGACATGAGGCACTCCATCGGCACGGACCGGGCGCAACATCAGCCCGCGCTTCGCCACCGCGCAGCAACTGCGCCGGGAGACCGTGCCGGAGGGCGTTTCGCAATCCCGGTGCCAGCGTGGGGCGCCGGGCGGGGGGCGGCCCGCGGCAAAAAGAAAGCCGGGCCCATGGGGCCCGGCGGATCGCGTCGGTATGGGTCGGCTCAGTTGTTTGCGGCCTGCTTCGCCCGGTACTCGCGGAGCCACTGGGGCCGGGGGCACTGCTCCTCGAACGGGTCGACATGCACCTTGCTGCCCTGGAAGACCACGCGCCCGGTGCCGACCGAGTACAGGGTGTCATCGGTGCCGCGCCGGACATTGAAGCCGGGCTGGAACTTGGTGCCGCGCTGCCGGACGATGATTGCGCCGGGCTTGGCGGCCTCACCGCCGTAGAGCTTGACGCCGAGGTACTGGGGGTTCGAGTCGCGGCCGTTTCTGGTCGAGCCGCCGGCTTTCTTGTGTGCCATGGCAATCGTCTCCGCAAGCTGGGCCCCGCCGGGGCCCGGGGTCTGTCCCCGTATCGGGCAGAGAGCCTAGGCCCCTTCTACCGCATGATCCAGCGCTTCTCCGCCACGCCGAACGGTTCGTCCCCCATCTCGGCGACGCGGAGCTCCCCCGGCGTCCCGAACCGCATCATCAGGGTCTTGCGGAAGATCAGGCGCTTGGCCTCCCCGGTCCGGGGGTCGGTCAGCTCGATGGTCTCGGTCTCGCCGCTGAAACCCGCGCCGAAAATCCGGACCTCGTCAGCCTGATAGTCGACGACGGGCCAGATCACCACGCCGTGCTTGGCGTTCTCGGGCCCCTGCTGGATTGGTCCGAGAATCTCGATCTGGTCCTGCATGAACGGGTGCTCGAGGGCGGCGAGCAGCTGCTTGGTGACCGCCGCGGGCACCCCGACCCCCGACGCGAGCGACACGCCGCTGTCGGTGGCGAGCGCGAACGAGGGGACGAAATCGAGGTCGTTGCCGGTGTTGTTGGTGACCGAGTAGGTGAAGTACAGATAGGCCGCGGAGTTGTCTCCGGCGTTCACATAGGCCACGCGGAGGTCCCCAGGCGTGACATCGAGCTGCCAGCGTTTGGGGACCGGCGCGGGCTCGGGGGCCAGCCCGATCGCGGGCGCGATCGCACAGAGGGCGAGAAGAGCAGCGCCCAGCCGGCCGAGCAGGCCACGTCGAGAACTCAGCATGATCAGACTCCGTCCGGGCCAGACCCGGCGACAGGGGTTCGGCGTAGTCTAGTGACTCGTCCGCAGCGGTCAACGGCCGGTTCCCGGGTTCCGACCGGACCGGCCCAAAGGTCTTACGGTAGCGAAGCGTTGCCCACCCACGAACCGGACCATCCCGCCAGCCCCGCCAGCCCCGCTGCGATGGCCGTCACCCCGGAGTTTCGCCGGGCGGCCGTCTGCGTGCTCCTCGGGCAGGGCGCACGGATCGCTCCGGAGGTCGTCGATCGGTTCCTTCGCCAGGCCCCGAGCCTGGGGATCGACCCGGACCTGATGGGTGCGGTCGCCCGCCCCGATGACGCGACGGCGCTCTGGCAGGTCTGCCTCCCGGTCCTCGGCGCCGGGCGGACGGTGATGCTGTTTGTCGCCGGCGTTCAGGACAAGGGGATACCCCAGAGTCAGCATATCTCCGCGCGGGCGGCGGCTATCCGTCAGGCCCTCCGGCTCGTGGCGGCGCGGGAGCCGGTGCATCTCGTCCAGGCGCTGATCGAGCCCGGGGAGGCGGCGGCGGGTCGTGCTTATGCGGAGGCGGGGCTCCGCCAGCTTGCCGAGCTTCTCTACCTCTCCCGACCTCTCAAGCTGGGGGAGGGAGCGAAGGGGTTGGTTACCCCCGGCGCGGTGGCCCGGGTGGGTGCGAACCCCTGGCCGGGCGGTGTCTCGGTGCGTCCGCTGCGCGAGGACGGGGCGGATGAGCCGGCGCTCCTGGTGGCTCTCCAGGCCAGCTACGCGGACACGCTGGACTGTCCGGAGCTCTCGGGGATGCGCGAGATCGGCGATATCGTCGCGGCGCACCGCGCCGTCGGGGAGTACGACCCGGGCCTGTGGTGGCTCGTGGAGCGGGACGGGCGCCCCGAGGGCTGCGTGCTGCTCAACCGTTGTCCGTCGCAGGGGTGCACGGAATTGGTCTACATCGGCCTTTCCCCCGCGGTCCGGGGGCTCGGGCTCGGGGAATCCCTAATGCGGAGCGCGATCGGCGTGTGCGCCGGGCTGGAGCGTGACCTGCGGTGCGCGGTCGATGCTCGCAACGCGCCGGCTCGCAGGATGTATGAGCGGCTGGGGTTTCGCGATGCGGGTCGGCGCATCGCGTTTGTCGGGCTGGCTCGCGACCTGGTCTGAGGCCTGGGGCGCGCAACCCGACCGGGCACGAACGGTTGCGCCCGTTTCCCACGACTATCCACATCCGGCGCGCGTCTGAGGTCACGGAGGTGGACAACTTTTTCTTTCCTTCACAAACCGTTGTTCTGGGCGTCCGTGCGCGACGCGCCGGCGGATTCCGTTTCCCCTTCCGTTGCCTCGAACCAGCCGACCCGATACCTTTGCCCCGCTCAGCCAAGGAACGGCGAGCGGCCGACACAACGGGTCGTCATGCCCCGGTTCGACCGGGATTCTTCGGGCGTCACGGTGCCTCGGCTGGGTGAATGGACTCGGCAGTTCCAGGACTGAGCGATTTGTCTCAACTCGGCACGACGGCGCGGGCGCACCAGCGTCCACGGTGTCTGCGTGGCGCGGGCGGGACGGCGCGTTCGACCAACGGAGTGCATCGTGCGGGTACACGAGGTCGAGCGAGGGACTCCGGGCCGGGCGGCGCAGGCCGCTCGCTCGCGGGCCATTCCCGCCCCGACGGCGGGAAACCCCCACACCCCCGGCGCGAGCAGCCGTTGCGCCGAGATCGCCGCGCGGCTGCGTGACCAGCTCGGCGACGAGCACTACGACCGCTATCTGGCCCAGGGCGCGCAGTTGGCCGATTGCGACGGGGCGGTGGAGCTTGTGGTCCCCAGCTCGTTCATGGCCGAGCGCCTGCAGCGGCGGCTGGGGACGACGCTTCGGCGGCTGGGGCCGGACGGCTCGACGCTCGCCGAGGTCCGGGTCCGGGTCGATCGCACGCTGGCCTCGCCCATTCTCCCGGCCACCCCGCCCGTTCCTGCTCAGCACCCCGCGCAGCCGCTCCGCACCCTCCCGCGGCGCGGGACGGCGGCGGTGCTCCGGCACCGGCTCCGTGAGTTTCTCGTGGGCGAGCCCAACCGGCTCGCGCACTCGGCGGCGACGCGCATCGCCGAGGGTCTGGACGACGCGGCGTTCAGCCCGTTGTGCGTGCATGGGCCGTCCGGTGTCGGGAAGACCCACCTGCTGCAGGGGGTCGCCGGGAGGTTCCTGGAGCGCCGCCCGACCGCCCGCGCCCGGTATGTGACCGCCGAGACCTTCACGAACGAGTACATCCACGCCATCCGGTCCAACGCGACCGACACCCTTCGGCGCAACCTCCGCCGGCTCGACCTGCTGTGCCTTGACGATGTCCACTTCCTCGGCGGCAAGGAGTCGACCCAGACCGAGCTGCTGCACACGCTGGACGCGATCGCCGCCGGCGGCGCCCGGGTCGTCTTGGCCTCTGACGAGCACCCCCGCCAGATCGCGGCGCTGAACTCGCACCTGGTGTCGCGGTTCCTCTCGGGGGCGGTGGTCCGGATCGGCGAGCCCGACGAGGCGCTGCGGCGCGCCCTGGTTCGCGAGCTGGCCGGACGGCGCGGGCTGATCCTGACCGAGGAGGGCCTTGCGGCCCTGACTGCTCGCGCCGGCGAAACCCCCGGGTGCAGCGTCCGGGAGCTGGAGGGGCTTCTGAACCAGGTGGAGGCGGTCCGGCGTCTGACCCCGGATCTCTGCGGCGGGGCTGGGCCCATGGATGGGCCCGCCGTCCGCCGCGCTCTGGGGCTGTCCGAGGGCGTGGCGTCCAGCCGCGCCGCGCGTCGGAGGCCGGTCCGCTTTGACACGATTCTCCGTGAGGTCTGCCAGATGCTCCGGGTGGAGGCGGCCGATCTCTTCGGGCGTGGGCGTCACCGGCGGGTGGTGGTGGCGCGGGCGGTCGCCGTCCGGTTGTCCCGCGAGCTGACGACGCTGAGCTATCCGGAGATCGCCAAGGCGCTCCACCGGCCGAACCACTCGACGGTTATCACGGCCGACCAGCGGATCGGCCGACAGATGGAGCAGGGCGAATCGGTCGGCTGCGGCCCGGACCTCAGCGACCTGACGATGAGCGACCTGGTGGCGCGTGCCAGAGGCCGGGTGCTCGAGGCGGCCGGGAAGTAGCGTCGGGCGATAGGCTTCGCCCGCAGGGCCGCCCTATCGCCCCACCGCCCGCCCGCTGACGCGAGACGCCCATGCACGAAGAGATCCCCCTGAGCCGCCCCGACATCACCTCCGCCGAGGAGGAGTGCGTCCTGCAGGCCCTGCGCTCCGGGCGTCTGAGCCAGGGGCCCTTTGTCGAGGAGTTTGAGCGGCTGGTGGCTCAGCGGGCCCAGTGCCGGCACGGGGTGGCGGTGTCGTCGGGGACTGACGGGCTGCACCTGGTATTGCGGGCGTTGGGGGTTGGCCCTGGGGATGAGGTGGTGACCACGCCGTTCTCGTTCGTGGCGTCGTCGAACGCGATCCTGATGGTGGGGGCGACCCCCAAGTTCGTGGACATCTGCCCGACGAGCCTGAACATGGACCCGGGCAAGGTGGTGGAGGCGATCGGCCCTCGGACCAAGGCCATCCTCGCGGTGGAGGCGTTCGGCAACCCCACGCACATGCAGGCGTACCAGACCATCGCCGCACGCCACGAGATCCCGCTGATCGAGGATTGCTGCGAGGCGTTGGGCACGACGCACCGCGGTCGGGCGTGCGGGCACTACGGCCGGGCGGGCGTGTTCGGGTTCTACCCCAACAAGCAGATCACGACGGGCGAGGGCGGGATGATCGTCACCGACGACGAGCGGCTTGCGGCGACCTGCAGGAGCCTGCGCAACCAGGGCCGGCCGATCCCCAAGCCGGGCGAGCACGCCCTTGGCACCTGGCTGGCCCATGATCGGCTCGGCTACAACGCGCGGCTCGATGAGCTCTCAAGCGCGCTGGGCGTCGCGCAGATGCGTCGGCTGGACGAGCTCATCACCGGGCGCCAGCGGGTCGCCCGAGGGTATCTGACGCGCCTGATGCACCGGCACGAGCTCATCCTGCCGACGGTGGACGAGGGGACGGAGATGAGCTGGTTTGTGTTTGTGGTGCGGCTGGCCACGGGCTGGGGCCGGGTGGAGCGGGACAGGATCATCGCGAGCCTCCGGCGCCACGATGTCGGGGCCGCGGACTACTTCCCGTGCATCCACCTCCAGCCCTTCTATCGCGAGCTGTTCGGGTACCGGGAGGGGATGTTCCCGATCGCCGAGACGGTCAGCCAGCGGACGATCGCGCTGCCGTTCTTCACGCGCATGACGGATCGCGATGTGGGGTTCGTTGTGCAGACGCTGGAGCTGATGCTCGAGCGGGAGCTGCTGGCGCGGTGACCTCTCGTTTTTGATTGGTGTCTGATAGGTTTTTCTGGGTCGGCGAGCGCCGTCGCGGCTTCCCCTTGCCCTGCCCGGTCCCCTGCCTAGACTTGGGGCCCGACAGACCAGAGGAACGACCCATGCCCCGCGAGTGCTACTTCACCGGCAAGAAGACAACCTTCGGCAAGCAGCGTACTTGGCGCGGCCAGAAGGTCTCCAAGGGCGGCTTCGGGCTCAAGCCCACGGGCATCACCCGGCGCGCCTTCCACCCCAACCTCCAGACTGTGAACGCGGTCCTGGAGGCCGAGGACGGGACCAAGCGCGTCAAGCGGATCAAGGCTTCCGCCAAGGCCATCCGGATGGGTCTGGTCGTCAAGCCGCTGAAGCGCAAGTACGGCTACACCCGTCAGCAGAAGCAGGGCTAAGCCGGCCTCCCCATGCAACGCGGACATCGGCGCTCCCGCCCGGCGGGAATGTTGGCGTGCGCGCGCCTCCGACATACACTCCCCCCGGCGTGAAATGCGATCGCTGCAATAACGAGGCAACGGTGCACGAGGTCGTCGTCGTGGGCGGCAAGCCCGCCGAACGGCATCTCTGCGAGTCGTGCGCCCGCGAGATTGGTCTGGTGGCCGGGGCGCCGGCGCCGGTCGCCGAGATTCTCCAGAAGATCGCCAGCGGCCAGGCACCGGGCGCAGGGCCCGCCGCGCCGGCCGATACCGCCTGCCCGGTCTGCGGCACGACCTTCACCGAGTTCAAGCAGTCCGGCAGGCTCGGGTGCCCCGAGTGCTACAAGGCGATGGAGTCGCAGCTTGCTCCGATTCTCGACCGGGCGCACCAGGGGGCTGTGCACCACATCGGCAAGGTGCCCCGGCGGCTGATGCGTGAGGCGGGCGAAGAGGGCCGGTCTACCGAGCGTGAGGTGGCGTTGGCGGCGGCCGAGGCCCGTGCGGAGCAGATCCGCCGGCTGCGCGACGACCTCGAGCGTGCGATCAAGACGGAGGCGTACGAGCGGGCCGCGGAACTCCGTGACCGTCTCCGCCAGCTCCATCGGGGGGCCGGGGCGACAGGGGGCGCCCCGTGAGCGAGCCGGATCACGCCAAGGACGCGGGTGGGCTGGGGCCCGACGGGCTGCCGGCCGGCTTGTTCGGGGCGGGCACGGAGTGGCTGCGCGCCGACGGGCCCGAGGGGGATGTGGTCCTGAGTTCTCGGGTGCGTCTGGCCCGCAATCTGGCCGGTCAGCGGTTCGTGCACAAGGCCAGCGAGTCGGACCTTCGTCTGGTGCTGGATGTCTGCCGCGGCGCGATCGAGCGGGCGGGGCTCGGGGAGCGGGCGGTCTGGGTCGATCTGCACGAGACGGGCGGGATGGGTCGGTCGCTGCTGCTGGAGCGTCATCTGATCAGCAGCCACCTGGCCAAGGGCAAGCTTGGCCCGAAGCGTTCGAGCGAGGACTGGCCCCGGGCCGTCGCGGTCGGGCTTCCGGGCGAGCGGGCGGGCGTGATGGTCAACGAGGAGGACCACCTTCGGCTGCAGGTCATCCGCTCGGGGCTTGACCTCGCGGACGCGTGGCGCCAGGCGGGCGAGATCGACGACCTGGTGGAGGCGGAGGTCGACTACGCGTTCAGCCCGCGTCTTGGGTATCTGACGGCGTGCCCGACGAATGTCGGGACGGGCATCCGGTTCAGCGTGATGCTCCACCTGCCGGCGCTGCGGATGGCGGGGGATATCGACAAGGTGAAGCACGCGGCGGCGGACATGTCGCTGGCGGTCCGCGGGTTCTACGGCGAGGGGTCGGAGGCGTCGGGGGATTTCTACCAGATCTCCAACCAGACGACGCTCGGCAAGAGCGAGCAGCAGCTGCTCGAGGAGCTGGGCGAGCGGATCCTTCCGGAGGTGATCGACTACGAGCGCCAGAGCCGCCGGGTGTTGCTCGAGAAGCGCCGGTGGCAGATCGAGGACGCGGCATACCGGGCGTTCGGCGTGCTGCGCCACGCCCGCCTCCTCGGGACCGAGGAGTCGATGAAGCTGCTGAGCGTGGTGCGGCTGGGCATCGCGATGGGGCTCATTGACCAGGGGTCGACCGGGGATGTGCACGCGCTCATGCTCGCGGTGCAGCCCGCCCACCTGCAGCGTGCGGCCGGGCGGGAGATGACCCAGGACGAACGCCGGGTCGAACGGGCACGCCTCGTGCGCACGAGGCTGGCGGGGGGTTGAGGCCGACGGGGGGAGCGGGGTTGCAGCCACAGCGTGAACATCCGGCGATCGGCGTGGCGGGCGAGGCGGGGCGGCTTCGCCCGGCGGAGGCCTTCGTGTGGCCCCCCAGGCCGGCGTCGCCCGACCCCGCAGAGCGGGCGCGGGGTGAATCGGAAGAAGAGGGCCAAGCGCCCGGAGGGGGCCAGGAGGCGGGGACGGTCGGGGCGCGGGCTCCGTGGCGGGCCTGGGTTCGCGAGGCTGAGGACGCGTGGCTGGGGCTCGCGGCGGTGTCGTGGCGGGAGGGCGCGGCGCTGGCCGGGTGGAGGGCGGACGAGCCGGACGCCTATTGCCCGCGCTGCGGCACGAGCGCGGGGCCGTACGAGGCGGACGCGGACGGGTGCCCGACCTGCCGCGGGAAACGGCTGCCGTGGGGCCGGGCTGTGCGTCTTGGGAGCTACGAGGGTGTGCTGCGGGATGCGGTGTTGGCGGGGAAGTACAGCGCGTGGCGCCGGGTGTGCCAGGAGCTGGGGGCTGATCTTGGTCTGGCGGTGGGCGCGGCGCTGGGGAGGGCGGGGATCGACCCTGCGGGGGTGGTGATCTGCCCGGTGCCGACGAGCACGCGCCGGCGTTTGGCCCGTGGGGTGGACCACACGGTGGTGATGGGGCGGGAAGTGGCCCGGATGACAGGGGGTCGGCTGGTGCGGGGTCTGGTGCGGCGGCATACCCGGGCGCAGGCGGGCCTCGGGGCATCGGCGAGGGCCCGGAATGTTTCCGGGGTGTTTGTGGGGAAAGCTGGTGTTTGTCTGGGTATGGATGGGCGTGTGGTGGTGCTTGTGGACGATGTCCGGACGACCGGGGCGACGCTCCGTGCCGCGGCGAGGGCGTTGCGGGGGGCGTTTGTCGGTGGTGTTGGGGGCCCGCTCGCGATTTGGACGGCGGTGGCTGGGGTGACGCCTCGGCCCGGGTCGGGAGCTGGTGCGGGCACGGGGTGGAGGGGGCCTGTTCAGAGAGAATCGGCAAGATCGGTGAAAATTGGTGACCCGGAATCTTGACGGTTGAATGGTGAGGGTTACGATGTCCTCTGCCAATTCGCCGAACGCGAAGGGGCACCCAGCCGAGTCGTCCGCGTGATGCGGGGTTTCGGCGAAGATCTTTGACAAGTGAGCAGTTGGGATCCATCGCGAGAATGCGAGACGGTGCCGCCGGTTCACGCCGGGCCTCAGGGGAGGGTCGCGCATCGTCTTGAATATCCCCCCGTGTGCGTTCACAGCGTCACACGGACTGACATTCTCGTGAAGTACAGCCCTCGGTCGTGCGGTCCTACCGCACGGTCGAACTGAATTTGAGTGTTCAGCATCTATGTCGGTTTGCCAACCGACACCACAACGGGCATGGGCTTGTTGTGGAGACCGGCCCGCTTTCGAGCGGGTTTCCATGGTCAAGCTTCAACTTGAAGATGTCCACGGGCTTCGGCCCGTGGTTCAATGGCTTTCAATTGAAGAGTTTGATCCTGGCTCAGATTGAACGCTGGCGGCATGGTTAAAGCATGCAAGTCGAACGCGAACCCCTTCGGGGGGGAAAGTGGCGAAAGGGCGAGGAATACGATCGAATGTACCCTGAGGTGGGGGATAGCGTCGAGAAATCGGCGGTAATACCCCATGTGCTCTACGGAGGAAAGGTTTACCGCCTCGGGAGCAGCGATCGTCCTATCAGGTAGTTGGTGGGGTAACGGCCCACCAAGCCGAAGACGGGTAGCGGGTGTGAGAGCATGACCCGCCGCATCGGAACTGAGACACTGTCCGGACTCCTACGGGAGGCTGCAGCGACGAATATTCCGCAATGGGCGAAAGCCTGACGGAGCAATGCCGCGTGTGGGATGAAGCGCCTTCGGCGTGTAAACCACTGTCAGGTCCTAGGAACAATGACCGGGACCAGAGGAAGGGCCGGCTAACCTCGTGCCAGCAGCCGCGGTAATACGAGGGGCCCAAGCGTTAATCGGAATCACTGGGCTTAAAGGGTGCGCAGGCGGACCTGAAAGCGTTTTGTGAAAGCCCCCGGCTCAACCGGGGAATTGCAGGGCGAACTACAGGTCTTGAGGCGGGTAGGGGCAGACGGAACTGTCGGTGGAGCGGTGAAATGCTTAGATATCGACAGGAACGCCAATGGCGAAGGCAGTCTGCTGGGCCCGTCCTGACGCTCAGGCACGAAAGCGTGGGGAGCAAACAGGATTAGATACCCTGGTAGTCCACGCCGTAAACGATGTGCACTAGATCGAGGTGGCTCTCACGCCTTCTCGGTCGAAGGAAAACCGATAAGTGCACCGCCTGGGGAGTACGGTCGCAAGGCTAAAACTCAAAGGAATTGACGGGGGCTCACACAAGCGGTGGAGCATGTTGCTTAATTCGAGGCAACGCGAAGAACCTTACCTGGGTTTGAC
>JADZER010000043.1 GCA_020850415.1 Phycisphaerales bacterium | reverse complement strand
TCCCAACCCCCCTCCCCACCGCGCGGCGCCACCGCCTCACGCGCAGCACGGACCAGGCGGAAGTGCATCCACCGCCTCTGATTTGGCCCTTTGGCCCTTTGGCGATTTGGCCATTTCTTCCCCCCACTCCGTCTCTCCGTCTCTTCGTCTCTCCCCCCGCACTCACCCGCGCCGGCGCACCGCCCGACACGAGCTGACCCCATCACTCCCCATGCGCGCGCAGGTGCGACTTCGGCGCCCGGTGCCGCCACGCCGCCCGCATCGCCCCCGCCAGCACCGCCTCGTCCGCCTCCGCCAGACACACCCGCGTGCAGCCCTGCAGCCCCCACGCGCCCTTCACCGGCGCGAAGGCATCAGGGTGCGCCGTCACATACGCCTCCTGCAGCTCCGGCGTCAGCCGCACCATCCCGTGCTCGTCGTCATCCCACAGCGACGCGAAGATCTTGCCCCCCACCCGGAAGTCGATGTTCTCCATGTGGGAGCCCTCGACCGCCTCGGGCATGCGCAGCGCCAACCGCCTGAAGTCCTCGGGAGTCATGGCGCCAGCATACCCGTGCCGTCACCCGCCGCGCAGGCCACAACTCAAAGCAGCCGCGCGATCTTCCGACCAAGCTCCGCCCCCGCCTCCGGGTTCAGCGGCCCCGGGCGCCAGTTGATCCCAAGCCCCTGGCTGTCCGTCTTCGGGATCACATGGAAATGCACATGCTCCACGACCTGATGCGCCGCCACCCCGTTGTTCTGCAGAATGTTGTACGCCGTCGCCCCCGTCGCCTTGCACACCGCCCGGCATATCCGCGGCAGCACCTTCCCCAACGCCGCCGCCGAACCGTCCGACAGCTCCGCCAGCGTCACCGCCGGCTCCTTAGGCACCACCAGCGTGTGCCCCGGCGCCACCGGGTTCACATCCAGAAACGCGATCGTCAGCTCGTCCTCGTACACCCGGTGACACGGCACCTCGCCACGGATGATCCTGCTGAAAATGCTGTCGCTCATGCCCGACTGTAGGGCCGCGCCCCGCCCCCCTCCCGTCCCCGGCGCCCCCACGAGACCGAGAGGGTTGGGCAGAGGGCTCCACTCCTCCGTCTCCTCCAACGCGCAATCCCCCAACCCCCACCAGACGACGCACGACTGCCGGTTACAATGGCCCCGTGCCCGCCGCCCCAGAGTCCAACACGACCCCCGCCCGCATCCGCCGGCTCGACACGCTCCTCGTCAACCAGATCGCCGCCGGCGAGGTCGTCGAGCGACCCGCCTCCGTCGTCAAGGAACTCCTCGAGAACGCCCTCGACGCCGGCGCCACCCGCATCCGCATCGAGCTCGAGGAGGGCGGCATCGAGCTCGTCCGCGTCACCGACGACGGCCGCGGCATCCCCGCCGACGACCTCCCCCTCGCCGTCGCACCACACGCCACCAGCAAGATCACCCGGGCCGCCGACCTCGACCACATCGCCTCCTTCGGCTTCCGCGGCGAGGCCCTCGCCTCCATCGCCTCCGTCTCGCGCCTCACCATCCGCTCCCGCCAGCCCGGCGAGCCCGGCGCCTGCGAGCTGGCCATCGAGGGCGACGCCGTCACCGACCCGCGCCCCGCCCCCGGCGCCGTCGGCACCTCCGTCAGCGTCCGCAACCTCTTCTTCAACACCCCCGCCCGGCGCAAGTTCCTCCGCACCGCCGCCACCGAGCGCACCCGCTGCATGGACGCCGTCCGCGCCTGCGCCATGGCCCACCCCGCCGTCGCCTTCGAGGCCGTCGTCGACGGCAAGACCGTCCTCGATGTCCCCGCTGGCCAGGGCCCGCGCCGTCGCGCCGTGGCCATCCTCGGCGAGGAACTCGAAGACCAGCTCCTCGAGGTCAGCGCCGACCGCTTCGACGACGCCCGGGGGCTCACCCTCTGGGGCCTCGTCGGCAAGCCCGAGATCGCCCGCGCCACCGCCAAGGCCCAGCACTTCTTCATCAACGGCCGCGCCATCCGCGAC
Organism: Phycisphaerales bacterium; assembly: GCA_020850415.1. Taxonomy (GTDB): domain Bacteria; phylum Planctomycetota; class Phycisphaerae; order Phycisphaerales; family UBA1924; genus PNC22. The sequence continues at coordinate 40,350 of JADZER010000043.1, read as the reverse complement.
CGCACCATCCAGCACGCCCTCACCGAGGCCTTCCGAGGACTCACCGAGCCGGGGCGCTACCCAACCGGCCTGCTCATGCTCGAGATGTCCCCCGAGGGCGTCGATGTCAATGTCCACCCCCAGAAGACCGAGGTCCGCTTCCGCGACCAGTCCATGGTCCACTCCGCCGTGCACCGCGCCGTCCGAGACGCCCTCGCCCGCGCCGACCTCACCCCCGCCTTCATCCCGCGCCGGGGCGGCTTCGCCGGCGAGACCGAGATCCTCCCGACCGGCGGCGGGGGAGGCCCCAGCGCCTTCGTCGACTTCTTCAAGCGGGACATCCCCGCCCACGCCCAGCACCGCCTCAGCTACGACGCCATCCGCGACGCGATCGAACGCGTCGAGCGCGCCGGCGTCGGTGACGCCGCCGGCTCGCCGCCCGCCGGCCCCTTCGCCACCGCGATCCCGCCGGGCGGTCAACCACCCGAGATCGACAGCCGCCAGCCCCTGATCGCGGCGCCCGCCGACGGCCCGACCTTCGACCCCGACCAACTGCTCCCGCGCCCCACGCCCGCCCGGCGCGTCCTCCAGGTCCACAACAGCTACCTCGTCACCCAGGACGAGCAGGGAGTCCTCATCGTCGACCAGCACGCCCTCCACGAGCGCGTCATGTTCGAACTCCTGCTCGCCCGCGTCTCCCAGGGCTCGCTCGAGAGCCAGCGGCTCCTCACCCCCGCCGTCGTCGAGGCCGACGCCGCCCGCGTCGAGCGCCTCGCCGACCTCGCCCCGCTCCTGGCCCGGATCGGCATCGGCGCCGAGCCCCTCGGCCCGCGCACCATCGGCGTCCAGGCCTTCGCCACCTTCCTCTTCGAGCGCCGCGTGGACCCCGTGGACTTCATGGCCGAGCTGCTCGACAAGGCCGACCGCGAGGACTTCTCGCCCGACAGCGAGGAGGCCCTCCGCGAGGTGCTCGACATGATGGCCTGCAAGGCCGCGGTCAAGGCCGGCGACCGCATGAGCGACGGCGAGCTCCAGGCCCTGCTCGACCTCCGGGGCGAGGTCGAGCGCTCCAGCAACTGCCCCCACGGGCGTCCCACCACCGTCCGTCTCTCCATCGCCGAGCTCGAACGCCTCTTCGGGCGCACCTGAACCCCACCACGGAACCACACGGCGCATGACGCAGCACGACCCGATCATCCCCGTCGGCGGCCCGCAGGGTGCGCAGCGCACACGCATGGCGGTCGTCGCCTGGATCGCCTTCGCCGCCCTCTGGGGCTTCTTCCTCTTCCGGATGTACCGCGGCGCCGTCACCACCGAGACCGGCGACTTCCGCGACTTCTACTTCGCCGCCGAAGCGCTCACCACGGGCGCCGACCCCTACACCTCCAACCGGGGCGGCTACCTCTACCCGCCCTTCATCGCCTGGCTCCTCCAGCCGCTCGTCGGCCTGGGCCTTGCCAAGGGCGCCATCGTCTGGGGCCTGGTCAACACCGCCCTGACCATGCTCTGCCTCACCCTCAGCGTGCGCTGCGCCGCCAGGGCGCTGCGGGGCCCGTGCGATTCGCTGACCGTCGCGGCGGTGTGGCTGCTCGCCTCGGCGCTCATGCTCGGGGCGGTCCAGTCCGAGCTCGAGCACGGCCAGACCGACGCGGTCATCCTGCTCGGCCTCTGCGTCTGCCTCTACTTGCTCGACCGCTTCCCCGCGCTCGCCGGCTTCGCGTTGGGTCTGGCGCTCATCGTCAAGCACCACGCGGTGGTCATGCTCGCGTACCTGATTGTCAGAGGGCGCTGGAAGGCCGGCGTGGGCGCGGTGGTGGGGGGGCTGTGCTTTGCCTTCCTCCCGGCCGTCCAGCTCGGGTTCACGCAGACCGCGGCCTACCTCGGCCGCTCCTACGGCTATCTCCTCCGCCTCTTCGGGGGCGGGGGCGCCCCCGAGGGCGTCAACCTCCACCCCATCACCTGGGAGCTGAGCATCTCGATCACCAGCGCGATGGCGCGGCTCCTCGAACGGCCAGAGGGCCCGTCGATGGGCGCGGTCGGGGCGGCGACGCTCCCGGTCGCCGCGGCGGTCTTCGGCGCGACATGGCTGGTCTACCGCAAGCACCGGACGCCGATGTTCATCGGGCGCGGGGGCCGGCGCGAGCGGGGCGACCCGGCGGTCGTGCTCCTCGAGTGGTGCGGCGTGATCATCGGGCTGCTGGCCTTCAGCCCCCAGTCGATCACGCGCCACACCTACATCATGCTGCCGGCGATGGTCCTCGCGTCGTATGTGCTGCTCGTCAAGCGTCCGGGTGTGAGCAAGTGGCCTCTGCTGGTCGGCGTCGTCGGCTACCAGCTCGCCGCGAGGCTCCCGCCGGGCGAGGAGGCGTTCCGGCCGGCGCTCGAGGCGTGGCGGTACATCAGCGGCGCGACATGGTTTCTGCTCTTGATGTGGGTGGGTCTGGCGTGGAGCACGCTGAGCTTCGCGCGTGCGGGCGGGCCCGAGAGCGCGCGGTCCGCGCCGGATTCCTGACGCGACGATCCGCTGCGAATCACGCCTCACAGCGCGTGAGGGCGGTTCCCGCGCCGCATGTTCGGGGTGTGCCCGGAGGCGCGACTTTCTGCTTGCGTGCGCGCGTGGTTTCCGTTACCATCTAGTGTGCGGCGTCCGCGAGCGTTCGCCCGGGCGCCCGTCGTTCCCCGCGCCGTCTTCCGCCCATCCGGGCGCGAGCGCGGGGCCCCCTGATAACCCATCGTGCTCGTCGCGAACAACCGCAAGGAGGACACGGCTGATGGTGAGTTCCTGCAACCAGCCCCCCAAGTACCGGGCGATCACCCGCGCCAATGTCGAGAAGCACCCGCTCTGGGGGTCCCTCGACCCCGACCTGCGCGAGGCGGTCGACATCGTCTCGCTGGTGCTGCCCTTCCGCACCAACGAGTATGTCGTCGACGAGCTGATCGACTGGGCCAACATCCCCGAGGACCCGATCTTCCAGCTCACCTTCCCGCAGCGCGGCATGCTCGAGGAGGGGCAGTACGCGCAGCTCCGGGCGCTGCGCGAGCGGGGCGATCAGGACGCGATCGACCGGGCAGTCCGCCGGATCCGCGCCGAGCTCAACCCGCACCCCGCGGGCCAGATGACGCACAACCAGGCGGTGCTCGGCGGGCGTGTGCTCGACGGGATCCAGCACAAGTACCGCGAGACCTGCCTGTTCTTCCCGTCGCAGGGCCAGACCTGCCACGCGTACTGCTCGTTCTGCTTCCGCTGGGCGCAGTTCGTCGGCATCGAGGACCTCAAGTTCGCCAGCAAGGAGGTCGACGAGCTGTGCGCCTATCTCCGCGCCCACCCGCACATCAGCGATGTCCTCTTCACCGGGGGCGACCCCATGGTGATGAAGGCGGCCCTGCTTGAGCGGTACATCAACCCGCTGCTCCAGATCGAGAGCGTCCGGAGCATCCGCATCGGCACCAAGAGCGTGGCCTACTGGCCCCAGCGGTTCGTGACCGACAACGACGCCGAGGATGTGCTGGCGCTCTTCGAGCGGGTGGTGCTCTCCGGGCGTCAGCTCGCCCTCATGGGGCACTATTCACACCCCGTCGAGCTCTCGACCGAGATCGCCCAGGACGCGGTCCGGCACATCCGCGCCACCGGCGCGAACATCCGGATGCAGAGCCCGGTCCTGCGACACATCAACGACACCAGCTCGACCTGGGTCGACCTCTGGACCCGCGGCGTGGCGCTGGGCTGCGTGCCGTACTACATGTTCGTCGAGCGCGATACCGGCGCCAGGCGGTACTTCGACCTGCCGCTGGTCCGGTGCTGGAGCGTGTTCCGCAACGCCTACCAGCGGGTCAGCGGCCTGGCCCGCACGGTCCGGGGGCCGTCGATGTCGTGCTTCCCGGGCAAGTGCCACATCCTCGGCGTCGCGGAGGTGGGGGGCCAGCGGGCCTTCTGCCTGGAGTACCTGCAGGCCCGCGAGCCCGACCTCGTGCGCCGGCCGTTCTTCGCGCGGTACGACAGCCGGGCGTCGTGGTTCGACCAGCTGGAACCCCTGAGCGAGAGCGACGCGCCGTTCTTCCCCCGGGCGGGCAGCCCCGAGGCGTTCACGCCGCTGACGGTGTGCGAGAACTGACGCGGTCCGCGTATGATCGCCGGACCGGCGGGTTTGCCGGTCGGGAGGTGGTTGTGCGCATGTTCAAGTCACTCACGCTCGGGCTGGCGCTCGTCGGTTCCCTCGCGTCGGCGCAGCCGGTCGAACCGATCACACCGGTCCCCTTCACCGCGGTCCGTATCGAGGACGCGTTCTGGACGCCGCGGCTGGACACCAACCGCGAGGTGACGGTCTGGTACGACTTCAAGCAGTGCGAGGAGACCGGGCGGATCCGCAATTTCGAGGTCGCCGGCGGCCTGGTGGAAGGTGAGTTCGAGGGGATCTTCTACAACGACTCGGATGTCTACAAGGTGATCGAGGGGGCGGCGTACTCGCTCGCGACGAGCCCGGACCCGACGCTGGACGCGTACCTCGACGGGCTGATCGCGAAGATCGGCGCGGCCCAGGAGCCGGACGGGTATCTCTACACGCAGCGGACGATTCAGGGTGAGGCGATCACCGCCAAGAACGCGGGCAAGACGCGCTGGTCGTACCTGGCGCACAGCCACGAGCTCTACAACGCGGGCCACCTGTACGAGGCGGCGGTGGCGCACTTCCAGGCGACGGGCAAACGGACGCTGCTGGACATCGCGGTCAAGAACGCCGACCTGCTGTGCACGGTGTTCGGGCCCGGCGAGGGGCAGCTCAAGGATGTCCCGGGGCACGAGGAGATCGAGATCGGGCTGGTGAAGCTGGCGGGCGCCACGGGGAAGAAGGAGTACACCGAGCTGGCGCGGTTCTTCATCGACATGCGGGGGCGCAGCGACCTGCGCGAGGTCTACGGCGAGTACGCGCAGGACCACATCCCGGTGATTGAGCAGACCGAGCCGGTCGGGCACGCGGTGCGTGCGGGGTACCTGTACGCAGGGATGGCCGATGTCGCCGCGGCGACGGGGGCGCCCGGCTACACCGAGGCCCTCGACCGGATCTGGGAGCACCTGGTGGGCCGGCGGATGTACCTGACCGGCGGCATCGGGGCGCACCGGCACACCGAGGGGTTCGGGGCCGACTACGACCTGCCCAACGCCGACGCGTACAACGAGACCTGCGCCGCGGTCGCGAGCATGCTGTGGAGCCACCGGATGTTCCTGCTGCACGGCGACAGCAAGTACATGGACATCTTCGAGCGGACGCTCTACAACGGGTTCCTGCCGGGGGTGTCGATGTCGGGGGACCGGTTCTTCTACCCCAACCCGCTGGCCGCGGACGGGGTCACGGCGTTCAACCACGGCAGCGTGGGGCGTGCGCCGTGGTTCGGCACCTCGTGCTGCCCGGTGAATGTGGTGCGTGTGCTGCCGTCGCTGCCGGGGTATGTGTACGCGGTGCGGGGGGATGACATCTATGTCAACCTGTTCGTGGGCGGCGGGGTGCAGCTGGCAGCGCCGGCGGGGGCGGTGGTGCTCAGGCAGGAGACCGACTACCCATGGGACGGGGTGGTGCGGCTGACCGTCTCACCCGATTCGGCGCGGCGGTTTGCGCTGCGGCTGCGCATTCCCGGCTGGGCGCAGGGCCGGCCGTTCCCCAGCGACCTGTACGGCTATCTGGATGGCGAGGGGCCGGCGTGCACGATCACGGTCAACGGGCGGAGCGAGCCGGCCCGCAACGAGCAGGGGTACGCGGTCCTCGAGCGGGAGTGGCGCCCGGGCGATGTCGTCGAGCTGACGCTGCCGATGCGGGTCAACTGGGTGCGGGGGAACGAGGCGATCGTGCAGGACCGGGGACGCACCGCCGTCGAGCGCGGGCCGCTGGTCTACTGCTTCGAGGGCGTGGACAACATCGCCGACCTTGACAACCTCGTCGTCGAGCCGGGCTCGGACGCGGCGTTCTCCTTCCACCCCGATCTGCTCGGCGGCGTGGGTGTCGTCGATATCGACGCGGCCGTCGTGCGCAAGACCGAGGGCGAGGCCGGCTCGAGCAAGAAGATCCAGGCCCGCGCGGTCCCGTACTACGCCTGGGCGCACCGCGAGGTCGGGCCGATGGCGGTGTGGGTGGCCGCGTCGCCGGACATCGTCCCCGTCGAGCCCAGGCCGACGCTCGCGAGCAGGGCGGAGGTCAGCGCCTCGCACTGCTGGCGGGGCGATTCGTTGGCGGCGGTGAACGATCTCCGCGGGCCGGCGTCGTCGGCGGACGAGTCGATCCCGCGTCTGACCTGGTGGGACCACCGCGGCACGGCGGAGTGGGTGGCGCTCTCGTGGGACGGGGCGCGGGAGGTGTCGGGGGTGCGGGTGTACTTCTTTGATGACACGGGCAAGGGCCAGTGCCGCGTGCCGGCGTCGTGGCGGGTGGTGTACCGGGATGGGGGCGGGTGGAAGCCCGTGGAGGCGGGCGGGGGGTATGTGGTGCGCAAGGACGGGTACTCGGAGGTGCGGTTCAGCCCGGTGAAGACGGACTCGGTGCGGGTGGAGGTGGAGTTGCAGGAGGGGTATTCGGGGGGAGTGTTGGAGTTTGGGGTGGAGTAGGGGGGCCAGCGAGACAGCGAGGCAGCGAGACAGGGAGGCAGCGAGGGGATTCTCATCGGTCTGGCCGAGGAGCTGGGGAAGCGTTGAGCGGGGGTGGCGCGACCGCGGGGCCTTCACTCCACTCCGTTCCGTTCAGACCCCGGCACCCGTTGCAAGGGCACCGATGTTCGCACAGCCTCGCATCAGGCGTCGGGGATCAACGCCGGCGGCGGCGGTCACTTCGCCTCGTGCCAGTTCTCGCTGATGGCGGCGTCGGCGATGAGGGGGACATCGAGGGTCATCGCCTGCTGCATGCGGTCGACGACGAGGTCGCGGACCTGCTCGGCGCGGTCCTTGGGGCACTCGAAGACGAGCTCGTCGTGGATCTGCAGGAGCATGCGGACGCGGTCGATCTCCGGGGGCCTGCCGGCGCGGAGGTGCGCGGCGTGGGGGCTCAGGCGCCGGTGGAGGTCGACCATCGCGATCTTGATGAGGTCGGCGGCGGAGCCCTGGACGACGCTGTTGATGGCGGTGCGCTCGGCGAGGGCGCGGCGGTTGGGGTTGTTCGAGGTGATGTCCGGGATCTGGCGGCGGCGCTTGAGCATCGTCTCGACATAGCCGTGGCGCTGGGCCTGGGCGACGCACTCCTCGAGGAAGGTCGAGATGCCGGCGAACCGTTTCTTGTAGCCGTCGATGATCTCCGCGGCCTCGGTGTTGGAGACGCCGAGACGCCGGGCGAGGCCGAAGGCGGTGATGCCGTAGACGATGCCGAAGTTGACCATCTTCGCCCCGCCGCGCTGCTCGCGGGTGACCTCGCCCATCGGCACGCGGTGGATCTGGGCGGCCACCGCGGTGTGGATGTCCTGGCCTTCGAGGAACGCCTCGATGAGGGCGGGGTCGCGGGAGAGGTGGGCCAGGAGGCGCAGCTCGATCTGGGAGTAGTCGGCGGTGACGAGGGCGTGGCCGGGGTCGGCGACGAAGGCCTTGCGGATATCGCGCCCAATCTCGGTGCGGATGGGGATGTTCTGGAGGTTGGGGTCGCTCGAGCTGAGCCTGCCGGTGGCGGCGACGGTCTGGTTGAAGCTGGCGTGGATGCGCCCGGTCGAGGGCTCGATCTCCTCGACGAGGTTGACCAGGTAGGTGTTGACGAGCTTGGCGAGCTGGCGGTGCTCGATGATGAGCTGGGGGATGGGGGACTCGATCGCGGGGTCGGCGGCGAGCTTCTCGAGGACCTCGGCGTCGGTCGAGGGGCCGGTCTTGCCGTGCTTGATGGGGCGGATGCCCAGGCCCGGCTCGGCGGCGTCGGTGCGGTTGAAGAGGACGGCGCCGAGCTGCTTTGGGCTGTCGGGGTCGAACTCGCGCCCGATCGCGGTCATGGCCTCGTCGGCGATGCGGACGCGGAGCTCGGCGATGCGCTTCTCGAGGCGCCCGCGCTGGCGGTCGAGCTCGGCGGGGTCCACGCGTATGCCGTTCCACTCCAGCTCGGCGAGGGCGTCGACGAGGGGCATCTCGAGGTCGTAGAAGAGCGCGTCGAGGTGCATGGCGCGGATCTGCGGGAGCATCCTGCGGGCGAGCTGGAGGGTGACATCGGCGTCCTCGGCGGCGTACTCGGTGGCGCGGTCGAGGGCCACGGTGTCGAAGGTCCGCTGCTGCGGGCCCGAGCCGATGAGTTCTCTGATGGAGATGTTGGTGCGGCTGAGGAGGGCGAGGGCGAGGGCGTCCATGGAGTGGCTGGAGCGGGAGGCGTCGATGAGGTAGCTGGCGATCATGGAGTCGCCGCCGTGCTCGGCGAGGTGGCCGCGGAGCTCGACGCCGGCGCGGCGGAGGACGAGGATGTCGTACTTGATGTTGTGGCCGAGCTTGGGGATGGTCGCGTCCTCGAGGATGGGGCGGAGGGCGTGGAGGACGGTCTGTTCGTTGAGGTGGGAGGCGGGGTCGGGGGAGCGGACGGGGACATACCAGGCCTCGCCGGGGGTGACGGCGAAGGACAGGCCGCAGAGGTTGGCCTGGACGGGGCGGAGGCTGGTGGTCTCGGTATCGACGGCGATGGCGGCGGCGCTCTTGAGGGCGGTGATGAGCTGGTCGAGGTCGGCCTGGGTGCGGACGCAGTGGTAGGCGCCGTCGGCCTTGGTGTGGGTGGGGGTGTCGTCGAGCGCGTCGAAGAGGCCGCCGGGTTCGGCGGGTCGAGGCCGCGGGCTGGAGAGCCCGCCCCCCGGTTTGGTGGTTCGTTCGGCCGGTTGAGAGGCGGCGGTCGCGCCGGCGGCGGGCTGACCCAGCAGGGCCTTGAGCTCGTCCTGGTAGCGGTTGAAGCCGAGTTCCTGGAGGATGGGGAGCATGCGGTCGAGCCTGAGACGGGGGACCTCGGCCTGGGTGAGGTCGAACTCGAGGGGGACATCGTGGCGGAGGGCGACGAGCTTCTTGGAGAGGTCGAGGACGCCGGCGTCGGCGGCGGCGAGGATGTTCTCGCGGCGTTTGCCCTTGATCTTCCAGTCCTTGGCGGGCTTGTCCTCGCGGACCTCGGCGAGGACGGCGTCGAGGGTGCCGAACTCGGCGATGAGCTGGGCGGCGGTCTTGGGGCCGATGCCGGGGACGCCGGGGACATTGTCCACCGTGTCGCCCATGAGCGCGAGCATGTCGACGACCTGGGGCGGGGTGAGGCCGGTCTCGTCCTTGAGGGTCTGCGCGGTGATGAGGATGTCGGTGTGGATGTCGTACATCTCGGTGGGGGGGGCGCCCTCGCCGAGGAGCTGCTTGAGGTCCTTGTCCTTGCTGATGATGCGGACGCGGATGTCGGGGTGGCGCTGGCTGAAGGATGTGGCGAGGGTGGCGATGACATCGTCGGCCTCGAAGCCGGGGGCGCCGAGGATGGGGACGCCGATCTCGCGGAGGAGGGCGAGGGCGCGGTCGACCTGGGGCATGAGGTCGTCGGGCGGCTCGGAGCGGGTGGCCTTGTAGTCGGGGTAGATCTCGGAGCGGAAGGTGCCGCGGTCGCCCCCGATGTCGAGGGCGACGGCGATGTAGTCGGGCGGGCCGTGCATCTGTCCCTCGCCCCGGAGGAGCTTGAGGAGCATGCCGACGAAGCCGAAGGACATGTTGGTGGGTTCTTTGGTGACGGGGCTGGTCATGGGGGTGCGGATAGCGTGGTAGGCGCGGAAGAACTGGGCGAAGCCGTCGATGAGGTAGAGGGTTTTCATTGGGCAGGGTCTTTGACATCAATCCCGGAGATGACGGATTCTGACCGGTTCGACTTCGGCGAGAGTTCAATCATCGAGTGCAACTCCCGCATGACAGCCGCATGATTGTGTGGGAGGTAGGCATTAAAGCACCACTGTGAGAACAGCACTTGGAAAACAACAGCAACGAAACCTGAAAGGAGCAGAGCCATTCCGAGCCCAAGTGGATTCCAGTCGGAAGGCCGGATGTCTAGCGTGGCCGCGCCGCAAGCCAACCCCGCAATGCCGAGAACCGCGTTGAGCAGCGCTACGGGCACGATCCGCCATTGCGATATCCTCAGTAGCCGAGGGCGGCGGTCGGTCACCGACTTCCACTGAAGCATGGGAAGCCATTGGCGCTGCTCGGCCGTCAGGTGTCGTTCGCGGCAGGCGTAGTTCCACTTTATGGAACTCCAGTAAATCTGGCCGTTGGCTGATTCCTGGGCGACGAATACCAATGTCGAAAGGCCGACAAGCGAGAATAGGATTAGCGTCGCGCCGAGGATAGCCCAATGCACCGGTTGCAGTTCCTCCCTGCCAAGCAAGGCAGCTGCCGTGAGCAATGAGGCCGGAAGCGGCACCAGTTGCACATAACGGGCAATCCCCGAGTCACGCGCATCATGGAGCTTGTTGTAGTAAGTCCACAACTCCGCTCGTTGCTTGTCGAGGTATTGGTTCAGATCGTTCGTCGAGGAGGCTTCGGTGCTGGTCGTCATTCCGCACACTCCAACTGCGACCTGTCTAGGCTTGAATGGTTGCAGGCTAGTTCCCGCCGGATTGCCTTGTTGGCTCCCCATGCCGACTAGGGGGAGGGAGAGTGTGGTAGATCGTGAAGCCCCGCCAGCCTCGCGAGATAGGCGTCGCTCGGCTCGAGATCCCGGCGGGCCATCACGGCTCGGAGGACCTCGACGAACTTGTCCAGGCGGTAGCGCCGGCGGCCCTCGTCGGTGACCCAGGCGAAGGGCTCGATGCAGCCCTTGATGGCCTCGCTCGCGGCCCACATGGCGCCGGTGCCGATGACGGCGCCGGTCATGATGCGGGTGCCGATGGCGGTCTTGACATGGTCGCCGATCATGGCGCCCAGGAAGGTCTCGCCGGTGCGCTCGCGCTTGGCGCCGGGCGTGGCCTGGCTGATGATCTCCGAGTAGGTGTTGAGGAGGTTGGAGTTCATGGTGCCGGCGCCGAGGTTGGTCCACTCGCCGAGCCAGGAGTCGCCGATGAATCCGTCGTGGACCTTGTTGGTGTAGCCCTGGAAGATGACTCCGGCGACCTCGCCGCCGACCTTGCAGTGGGGGCCGAAGGCCGAGGCGCCGCGGACGACGGTGTGCTCGCGGACGATGCAGTTGGGGCCGATCACCGTGGGCCCCCCGATGACCGCCCCGGGCCGGAGGACCGACCCATCGCCGATGGCGATGGGGCCGGCCTCGGTGTCGAGCGTTGCGCCGGGGTAGACGGTGGCGTTTGGGTGGATGAGGACATCGTCGCGGTCGCCGATGACCAGGACGCCGTCGGGGAGGGGCTTGAAGGTCTTGGTCCTGCGGATGATCTCGAGGTCGAAGCGGACGGCCTGGTCGCGGACGCTGCGGAAGTGCCAGGGGCGGTTCATGAGGACCGGGCCGTCGAGCTCGACGGTGGGGCGGTCGGGGATCTCGCCGACCAGGACGCGGATGGCGTCGACGAGGCTGAGCCGCCCGCCGATGACCCGGCCCATGGAGGGGTCGATGTAGACCACGCCGGGCTCGGGGTTGCGGAGCTGCTCGGGCGGCATGGGGCAGCGCCCGTTGATGACCAGGATCTCACCGGACTGGACGGGCAGGCGGTTGATGGGGAGGTCGTGGGCCTCGGCCGTGACGCCCTCGAGGTGGTCGGGGACATAGAGGGCGGCGAGGTTGAGGGCCAGGGCGCGGCGGAGGCGCTCGAGGTTGGTGAGGGCCCCGGTCCGCACATCGAACGCGGCGCGGAGGTCGGTCATGGGGGCGAGGAGCCCCAGGCCGTCGTCGAAGATCACTGCCGGGATCATGCCGGCCACTATACCCTCCCGGGCCCCGCCTGCGTTCTGGGTCTGTACGCGGGCGGCGTCAGGAGGCGTGCATGGCCAGGGCGGTGATCTTCGATCTGGACGGGACGCTGGCGGACTCGGAGGTGGCGCACGAGCGGGCGCTGCTCACGGCGGCCCGGACCTGCGGCATGTCGTTCACGCCGGACTACTTCCGCGAGCGGTGCGTGGGGCTGGGGGAGGCGGGGTGCTTCCGGATGCTCGCCGCGGAGCAGGGGGTGGGGCTGGACGATGGCCTGCTGGGGGTGCTGGTCGCCCGCAAGCTGGCGCTGTTCACGGAGGCCGTGGGCGCCGGGGGGGTTGTGGCGCACGCGGGGGCGGTGGAGCTTGTGCGGGCGGCGGGGGCGGTGATGCCGGTGGCGGTGTGCAGCGGGTCGAGCCGGGCCTCGGTCGAGCCGATGCTGCGGGCGATCGGGCTGGGGGAGGCGTTCGGGGTGGTGGTGACCTCGTGCGATGTCGTGCGCCACAAGCCGGACCCGGAGGGCTACCTGCTGGCGGCGGGCCGGCTGGGGGTGGAGCCCGGGGCGTGCTGCGCGATCGAGGACTCGCCGACCGGGATCGCCGCGGCGGTGTCGGCGGGGATGCGGGTGGTCGCGGTGGGGCACTCGTTCGGGCCGGAACGGTTGGCGGGGGCGCATGAGGTGGTGGGCTCGATCGCGGAGTTGACGGTGGCGCGGTTGCGGGCGGTTTGAGGGTGGGGCAACGCACCGGACCCCGAGCTGGCGATTGGGGGTCGTAGAGGCGGGCGGCAGGCGGGCGGCGGTCAGCGCTTCTGGCTGAAGCGGTAGGGGACATACTGGAAGCCGAAGAGCGGCATGGCCAGGATGAGGACGAGGGAGACGAGGATGGCGACGACGCCGGTATAGACCGAGGAGCCGAGCCTGGTCCAGAGCTCGGCGCTGGGGTTCCAGGCGGTGCTGTCGACCGTGAGGTGCCGGAGGCTGAAGATCGCGGTGTAGACGACCTGCCAGAGGGCGAAGCCGACGCAGGAAAGGAAGGCCAGGGAGAGCGGGTTGCGTCGGAACATGAGGCCGCGGAGGGCGAGAACGAGCTGGCACATGAGGAGCGCGCCGAGGGCGTTGGGCCCGAGGACGGTGAAGCTGGCGCCGCCGTCGGCGCGGGTGAGGGGGCTGGTGAGGTCGATGAGGAGCCCGAGGCTGAGGCATGCCCACTGCGCGGCGCGGGGCGGGGCGTAGCAGGCGATGAAGACGCCGTAGATGGCGAGGAAGCTCGGCGCGATGCTCGTGCCGCCGAGGTGGAGCGAGCCCTTGAGGCCCATCTCGGCGCCGAGCATGATCCACGCGCCGATGGCGAAGACGACCCAGCTCACGGGTTGTCCTCCCCCGCGTCGCCCGCCATGGCGCTGACGCGGACGATGACCTCGGTGACTCGTTCGAGGGTGATGAGTGGTCGGACGACGATGACTGGCCGGAGGGGCGAGTCGGGGGCGGGCTCGACGGACTCGATGGCGCCGAGGACGAGCATCTGGGCGCTGGCGGGCCACTGGCCGTCGTCGAGCCGGACGGTCTGTCCGACGGCGACGGCCTGGGAGGCCTGGGGGTCGGCCTCGCTGTAGGCGACATCGCCGCGGAGCGTTCCGTCGCCGGCGGGGGCGAGCGAGCAGGCGACCCCCCGTCCGTCCTGGATCATGACGAGGCCCTCGATGCGTCCCTGGGCCTTGGCGGTGATGGGCATGATCCAGCTTGTCTTGGGGGAGGCGTGGCGGACGGAGCCGAAGAGCTGGACGCCCTCGACGGCGACGACATCGTTCTGGTGGACGCCGAGGCTGGTGCCGGCGCGGATCTGGAGCTGCATGCCGCCGGCGTCGCTGGTGGCGCCGATGACGGGGGCGTTGAGGAGTCGTGTGCTGACGGAGGGGTTGAGCTCGACCATGAGCTTGAGCTGCTCCATCTGGCGGAGCAGGTCTGAGTTGCGGGACTGGGCCCGGAGGTAGAGCGTTCTCCACTCCTCGGCCTGCTGCTTGAGCAGCGAGACTTCCTCGGGCTCGGCCACGCCGGCGTGGGGCGGGGCGAGCCAGCCGCCGACCATGCGGAGCGGCTGGGCGACGGGGGCGGCGAGCATGCCGAGGAGGTCTCCGAACCAGGTGACTGGTGCGAGGAGCCGGCCGGGGACGAACGAGAGGATGAGCAACAGCAGGACTGCCCCCGGCAGCGCCCTTTCAGCGGTCGCGTTCTGGTGCGCTCGTCGCGCCATCGTTGGTAGTCGTGCGGTGCTTCACGCCCGGCGGCTGGTGCTCGGGCGTTCGCGGTCAGAGTTCCATGTTCGTTTCGAGAGTGTCCTTCCACTCGTCGATGTTCTCGAGGAAGAGTGCGGTGCCTCTCGCCACGCAGGTCAGGGGGTCGTCGGCTAGGACGCAGGTCAGCCCGGTGGCCTTCTCGACGACCACGGTCAGGCCGCGGAGCAGGGAGCCGCCGCCGGCCATGGTGATGCCGTTCTCGACGAGGTCGGCGGCGAGTTCGGGCTCGGCCTTCTCGAGGGTGCGTGTGACGGCCTCGATGATGGCGTTGACGGGCTCCTGGAGCGCCTCGCGGATCTCCTCGCTGGAGACGACGGTCTTGCGGGGGAGGCCGGAGATCATGTCGCGGCCTCGGACCTCGACGGTGGTCTCGTCGCCGGTGGGGGCCGCGGAGCCGACCTCGATCTTGATCCGCTCGGCGGTCTGCTCGCCGACCATGAGGTTGTAGGATCGTTTCATGTGGTTGATGATCGCCTCGTCCATGTCGTCGCCGGCGACGCGGACGGACTCGCAGACGGCGATGTCGGCGAGGGACATGATGGCGACCTCGGTGGTGCCGCCGCCGATGTCGACGATCATGCTGGCGGTGGCCTCGGCGAAGGGGAGGCCGGCGCCGATGGCGGCGGCGACGGGCTCCTCGATGAGGTAGGTCTTGCGGGCGCCGGCGCGTTCTGAGGAGTTGAAGACGGCCTGCTTCTCGACGGCGGTGATGCCCGAGGGGATGGAGATGACGACGCGGGGCCTGAAGAGTCGGTTGCGCCCGTTGACCTTTCGGATGAAGTAGCTGAGCATGGCCTCGGTGATCTCGAAGTCGGAGATCACGCCGTCCTTGAGGGGGCGGATGGCGGTGATGGAGCCCGGTGTCTTGCCGAGCATCTCCTTGGCGACCCAGCCGACGGCCTCGCCGTTCTTGAGCACCTGGTTGGTGCCCTTGCGCACGGCGACCACGGAGGGCTCGTTGAGGACGATGCCCTGACCCCGGACGGCGACGAGGGTGTTGCAGGTCCCCAGGTCGATGCCCATGTCCACGCTGAAGAGGCCGAGGAAGCGGTTGAGGGCCACGGGGGTGAGTCTCTCTGGGGTGTGGCGGGCCTCATGCCCGCGCCCCGGGGCGTGCGCGCGCCCACGAGCTTTCAGAGTCCTTCCGGGGCGGCCCCGGGTCGCCGCGCAGCGGCCGGGGACACCCGGATAGGGTACCGACATTCCCCAGACCCCGCCACCTGACGGGGTTCCTGGGGCGATTGTTGTCGGGTTCGTGGGTGGAAAAGAAACACGCCCCGACCGTTTTCCGGTCGGGGCGCGTCCGCGGTCGGGTTCAAGGCCGCGGAGGGGAAGGGTTCAGTCGTTGGAGGCCAGGGGGCCGGCGGGGGCGGCCGGGGCGGCCGGGGTGTCGGGGGTGATCTCGATGACCTGGGGCTGGATCTCGATGACCGCGCTGTTGAGGATCTCCGAGCCGAGGCGGGCGTGGATGTCCCATTCGGTCTCGGAGAGCTCCCTCTGGGCCGCCCGCTCGTAGGCGTTCTGGTCGTTGGCGAGGGCCAGGTCGTTGAGGCGGGCCTCCTGCTGGGCGAGGATCTTGGCGATCCGGCCCTGGACCTGGTCGGGGCTGGCGACATCGCCGTAGCGGTCGTACTTGGCGAAGGCCTCCTGGCGATTCTCGAGCATCTCGATCATGCGGTCGTTCCGGGCGATGGCGTCGACCTGACGGTCGAGCTGCCAGAGCTGGGTCTGGAATTCGGCCCGCTCGCTCTCGAGCTGGGCGAGGATCTGGCCCAGGCGCTCGGCCTGCTGGCGGAGGACGGTCAGGTTGGAGTCGATGTCGTTGGCCTTGGCGGCGTAGGCGCTGCGGAGCTGGCTGATCTGCCCGGCCTTGGCGTACGCCTCCTCGCGGCTGAGGGAGTCCTCGCCGAAGCGGACGCGGACGAGGGCGAAGCCGTTCTCGGCCTGGGTGGCGTCGGCCTTGGCGAGCAGGCTCTTCATCTGCTGGAGGTCGGCGTCGGCCAGGGCGACGACGCGCTGGCTGACGGTCCTCTCGCGGTCGAGCTGGCCGATCTGGCTCTGGAGCTCGGCCATGTCGCCTCGGACCTCGGCGATGCGCCCGGGGTATTGGGCCTCGAGGTCGCGGAGCTGCTGGCGCAGGGCGATGGGGTCGTCGATGTTCGAGTCGACCGCGTCGTTGATGTTCGTGGTGACCTGATCCAGCAGGGCGTGGGCCCGGTGCGGCCCCATCACGGCCACCGCGGTCCCGGCAGCCAGGGTCCCGGCCACACCAATCCAGATCACAGGCTTGATGATTCCCATGTGCAACCTCCTGTCCAAACGATCCTGGCTAGCCGTCTCGCGGCGCCGCACTTGGGCCCGCCGAGTCGGCGCGGTTTCGTGTCCGACAGGGGGGTGATTGGGAGGTTGGGGCGGGGGCTTTCACAGCGAGGGAAAGACGACGGCGGGGGGGCGGCGTGGGGTCGTGGGGGGTGGATCGGTGTCTTCCCGGACCTTGGGCGGGGGCCCTGCGCGTGGTATCCTTCACATAGGGGAGTCCCCCGGGTGGGCGAAAGAACCGGCCCGGTTCCCCGAATGTATGGCTGGGAAGGGTCGGCCCGGCGGGCGCCGTCGGGCGGCGCTGCCCGTGCCGATGGATGACGGAGGCGCCAGGTGCTCAGCTCGCTGACGACAGGCTTTGTCACCCGGCTCCGCGCCAATGATCAGGCCGCGTGGTTCGAGTTGTGGGAGACCTTCGGCCCGGTGGTGCGTGCCCAGCTGATGAAGTGGGGGAACGGGCGGATCGGGGTGGAGACGGTCCGGGACCTCTCTCAGGAGACGATGGCGGCCCTGTCGAACTCGATCGACCGGTACGACCCGGCTCGCGGGGCCCGGTTCAGCACCTGGCTGCTGGCGATCGCCAAGCATGTGCTGGGGGACGAGATGGACCGGCGGATGGCGGCCAAGCGGGGGAGCGGTCGGCGGGCGGCGACGCTGGACGACGCCTGGATGACCAGCGCGAACACCATCGGGGTGGACGAGGCGTACGAGGCGGCGGTGTTCCGGGCCAAGGTGGAGGCGGCGATCCGGAAGGTCGAGCGCCAGTGCGAGTTCATGGACTTTGAGATCTTCCGCATGCGGGTGCTGGAGGGGCAGAGCGGGAAGGATGTGGCGGCGGCGGTGGGGGTGAGCGAGCCGACGGTGAGCCGGCGGCTGGCCAAGGTGCGGGACATGCTGCGGTCGAGGATCTCGGAGACGGTGGCGACCTTCAGCTTCACGCCCGACGAGCTGGCCGAGGGGGAACGAAACGGCCTGCTGCAGAGCCCCAACAAGGCCGACGACGCGCTGTTCGACGAGGCGGTCGGAGAAATATTCCTCCGCCAGCGGGAGCTTCGGGCCGCCGAGGACAGCCGGGGAAGGTTCTGAACCGGGACGCGGGCCCGTCGTGGACCCGGCCGGAGAAGGAGTGAGCGATGGCGCAGGTCATCTTCGGCATTTTCGCGGGCATCTTCGGCCTCATCCTGGTCGCGATCATGCTGACTGTGGTGCTGGTGCCGCTGTTCAAGGGCATTGGGTGGCTGATCTCGCACCTCTTCGCGTTCATCGGCGGGGAGATCCGGGACGCGCTGCGGCTGGTCGGGGCGATCGTGACCGGCGTGGTGTTCAGCCTGCTGGTGGTGGCGAACATCCTGATCTTCCGCTGGTCGGCATCGGCGCACTTCGGCCGGGCGTTCAGCGCCGAGGTCTCGGCAGGGGCCGCGAGCGTGTACCGCATCCTCATCGGGCACCCGGCGCGGCTGCTGGGGCTGCGGTCGCTGGTCGACGGGATCGAGAACCGGGTGCCCCAGGCGGTCGCGGCGGCCCCGACCAAGGACAAGCCCACCAAGCGCACCGGCCTGTTCGAGAACTATCGGATCGTCGGCTCGCTGGCGGGGGGCGGCTCGGGGGGCAAGCTGTATGTGGCCGAGCCTGACGAAATGAAGCTCGCCGCCTTCGCCCGCGCGGGGCAGGACAGCGTCGAGCAGGTGGTCATCAAGTCGTTCAGCCTGCGGGACGGGTCGAGCCTGCCGCAGATCGTCCGCGAGAGCCGGTCGCTGGACGCGGCCAAGAAGCTCGGGCTTGTGCTGGACCACGAGCTGACGCCGGAGCGGTTCTTCTATGTCATGCGGTATGTGCCGGGCGAGTCGCTGGGCCTGGTGACGCAGCACCTGCACGCCGCGAGCCCTGGGTCGGGCCTGAGCAACGCGCACCTGGCCCGGGCGCTGGGGTTCGTGGACGGGCTGGTCGGCACCCTGCAGCGGTACCACGAGGGCGGCCTGTGGCACAAGGATGTCAAGCCGGACAACATCATCGTGCACGGCGAGCAGGCGCACCTTGTGGACTTCGGGCTGATCACGCCGCTCCGCTCGGCGATGACGCTGACGACGCACGGGACGGAGTACTTCCGGGACCCGGAGATGGTGCGGATGGCCCTCAAGGGCGTGAAGGTGCACGAGGTCGACGGCGCGAAGTTTGATGTGTACGCCGCGGGCGCGGTGCTGTACTCGGTGGTCGAGAACTCGTTCCCGGCGCACGGGGGGCTGAGCCAGATCACCAAGCGTTGCCCGGACGCGCTGCGCTGGATCGTGCGGCGGGCGATGACCGAGTACGACAAGCGTTACCCGACGGCCGCGGCGATGCTGGCGGACCTGCGGTATCTGCGCAGCGCGCCCGACGCGTTCGCGGTGAAGCCGGCCGAGCTGCCGAGCATGAAGGGCGAGGAAGTTCCCGCCGAGCCGGTGGTCGGGGTTCGGGCCGACGAGTTTACCTACGCGCCGCCCCGCCGGGCGGACTACCCGCGTGTCGGCGGCCCCGCGGTCGCGGCGCGGGTGGCCGGCGCGGCCGCCGCGGCCGCCGCCGCACAGACCATCGCCCGCGCCAAGCCCAAGCTCCGCGTGACCAACTGGTGGTCGGGGAAGTACCAGCTCGCGGACGCTCCCGCGCGTGAGGACGCGGGGGGCAGCGCGGTATTCATGGCGGGTATCGGCGAGGGGAACCGTCCGTTCGCGGAGTTCCGTCGCGCCGGCTCGGCGCGCCCGCAGGCGCCCGTCGGGCCCGGCGTCCGCCGCCCCGCGGCCGAGCAGCTCCAGAGCGCCCGGGCCCGTGCCGCGGAGCGCCGCGCCCAGGCCCAGGGACGCATGCACCACCGGCGGGCGAGCCCGACGGGTCGGAAGCACGCCAGCGGCGTGAACGCGGGCGTGGCGGCGAGCGTGTTCATCTTCCTGGTCTTCTGCGTGGCGGTCGCGGGGTTCCTGGTCACCTCGTCGGCGAGCCGCAAGGTCAGCGCCGGGGCCTCGTTCGCGTTGGGCGATGCCGGGGTTGACCTCGGTGATGTCGGCGCCGGGTCCGATGGGCAGGCGATCACGGTCTCCGAGACCCAGGCCCCCCCGGCCCCGGTCCCGCCGTCGCCCGCCCCGGTGCTGCCCAGGCTCGACGGGCGCGTGATGGTCGTGAGCGATGTCACGCTGGCCGGCAACGAGCGGGCGATGTCGATGGTGCAGAGCGCGCTGGCGGCGATGCAGCAGGCCGGCCTCCGGGTCAGCGGCACGCTCGGCGCGCTGGGGCTGGAGGGCGAGGCGCTGCTGAGCGCGCAGGAGCTCGAGGCCAAGGCGCAGCTGGTCCGCGCGACCCGCCCGCTCGACAGCGCGGCGGTCGGCGGCGATCTCGCCGGCTGGCTGGCCGAGAACGAGGCGGCCGACCTGCTGGTCTGGATCGAGCCGCCCCCGGCCGGGAGCGGGCAGCCCGGGGTGTACCTGTTCGGCACGCCGGAGGCCATGGAGTCCACGCCGCCGGAGTTCCTCGCGTCCATCCAGCGGATGTTCGCCCCCGAGGGCTGAGCGGCTCAGCCCGAGTGAGAGACCCGCACGAGGGTCTCGAGGGTCCGCCCCGCGCGACCCGAATCGATCGCCCCGGCCGCCAACGCGAGCGCCGGGGCGATGTCGTTGGTGATCCCGGCGACGACGAGCGCCGCGGCGGCGTTGAGCAGGACGATGTCGCGGGGCGGGCCGATCTCGCCGGCGAGGACGCTTCGGATGATCCGCGCCGAGTCGGCGACATCGGCCGCCTGGAGGTCGGCGAGGCTCGCCTGAGTGATCCCGAGCGGGGCGAGGTGGAGCGTTTCATCGGTGCGCACGGCGCGATCGACATGCGCGAGTCGTGTGGGCCCGGTGGTCGAGAGCTCGTCGAGCCCGTCGAGGCCGTGGGCGACGATGGCGCGGGTGGCGCCGAGCCGGGCGAGGGCCTCGGCGAGGATCGGCAGGAACCTGGGGTCGTAGACCCCGATGAGCTGGCGGTCGGCCCCCGCCGGGTTGGTCAGCGGGCCCAGGAGGTTGAAGATCGTGGGGAAGCCGAGGCTGCGCCGGGGCCCGATGGCGTGCTTCATCGCCGGGTGGTGGTGGATGGCAAAGCAGAAGCACACCCCGGCCTCCGCCAGGCAGCGCGACTGGGTCTGGGGCGAGGCGTCGACCGCGACCCCCAGGGCCTGGAGCACCTCCGCGGACCCGCGCCCGGTCCGCGACCGGTTGCCGTGCTTGGCGACGAGGACGCGCCGGGCGCCGGTCTCCGCGCCGGCGGCGACGATGGCGGCGGCGGTGGAGACATTGAAGGTCTTGGGCGCGCCGCCCGTCCCGCAGGTGTCGATGAGCACCGCGTCGTCGCACCCCTCGGGCTTGGGCACCGGGGTGACATGGCGGCGCATGACGCGGGCGGCGCCGACGACCTCGTCGACGGTGACGGTCCGGGCCTGGATGAGGGCGAGCACGCCGGCGATCTGGGCATCGTCGAGCTTGCCGGTCAGGAGCGCCTCGAAGAGGGTCTCGGTCTGGTCGGCCGTGAGCGAGCCGCCGGCGACGAGCACCCGGAGAGTGTCGTGAACTTCCATGGCGCCCACGGTAGCACGCCCGGCAAGGGCCGCGTCGGGGGCGGGAGGGCCGGTTTTCCCGGTCCGCGGGCGCGCGGGTGATCCCGACGCGTCCCCGGCAAGTACACTAGAGGTGAGCATGGAAGCCCCCCGCAACACCCTCAGGGTCGCACGCAAGATCCGCCGGCGCACGGTGGCGGGCGCGGTGCTGCGTCGCGCCGGCCTCGGGCTGGTGGCGGGCGCCGTGGTGGGGCTGGCGGCGGTGGTCGCGCAACGGGCGGGGTGGTGGCGGCCCGATGTGCGGTGGGGGGTCGAGTGGTGGGCCCTCGTGGCGGGCGCCGCCGGCGCCGGGCTGCTGGCGGGCGCGGGGGCCGGGTGCCTGGGGCGCGGGTCGCTCCTCGCGGCGGCGCAGCGGGCGGACCGCGCGCTCGGGCTGCACGACCGCCTGAGCAACGCGATTTCATTTGCGACGGGTGCGGCGGGTGCTGTAGGCCCCGCCGAGCATCTTGCGATCCGCGACGCCGAACGGGCCGCCGAGGCGGTCGCCCCTGCCCGCGTGGCGCCGGTGCGGTTCGGGGCGGCCTGGGCGGTTTGGCCGGTCGTCCTGGCGGTCGCGATCGCGGCCGGGGTCTGGATGCCGCAGCGTCAGGCCGCGCCGGTCGCGGGCGTGGCGCACAAGGCGACGGATCCGGAGCGGCGGGCGGCGGCGGAGGCGATCGCGGCGGCGGTCGCTGCGGGGCGCGAGCTGGTCCCGGATACCCTCCACGACCGCGCCGGGCGGGAGCAACTGGAGCGCGTGGCCGAGCTTGAGCGCGAGCTGCTCGACGGCGTGCGGGAGCCGGGGGAGACGCTCGCCGAGGGGGCACGCCAGCTCGACCAGGTCGCCGACCGGGTGGATCGCGAGGCCGGCGCGGCGTCGCTCGCCGATCAGGCGGCCCGCGAGCGGCTCGCCGACCGCATCGAGCCGGGTGCACAGGACGACGCGCTCGCGAATGCGCTGGCCGATGGCGACCTCCAAGCCGCCCGCGAGGCCGCGGCGGACCTCGTCAACCGCGCCGGGCGCATGAGTGCGGAAGACCGTCAGCGGTACGCCGAGCAACTCGGCCGGCTCGCGGAGCAGCTGGGGGGCGAGGAGAACGCGGCCTCGGCGCCGGGCGTCGATACGCCCCGGGCTCCCGGCGAGGCGCCGGGCCTCGACCAGGCGCCGGGCCTTGATGAAGCGCTCCGCCAGCAGGGAATCGACCAGCCGGACGCGCTGCCCGGGAGCGGCGATCCTGCCGAGATTCGGGAGGCGCTCGAGGAGCGGGGAGTGCCGCCGGAGGCGGCTCGCGAGCTCGCGGAGAAGCTCGCCGAGCGCAACGAGCAGCAGCGGGCGGCGGAGGATGCGGAGCGGGACCTCGAGAGCCTTGAGCGGGCGATGCGGGAGGCGGCCGAGGAGCTACGCGAGCCCCCGGTGTCGGAGCCGCCGGCGCAGCAGGATCCGCCCCAGGAGGGCCAGCCGGGGCAGGAAAGGACGGGCCGGAGCGAGGGCCAGCAGGAGAGGCAGCAAGAAGGCCAACAGGACAGGCAGCCGCCGGCGGGCGATGACCAGCAGGGTGAGCAGGGACCGGGCGCTGAGAAGCCCCAGCCGAAGGATGACCCCGGCGGCAAGCCGCAGGAGCAGCCAGGCCAACAGCCCGGCCAGCAACCGGGTCAGCAACCGGGCCAGCAGCCCGGCCAGCAACCGGGTCAGCAACCGGGCCAGCAACCGGGCCAGCAGCCCGGTCAGCAACCGGGTCAACAGCCGGGCCAGCAGCCGGGTCAGCAACCGGGTCAACAGCCGGGCCAGCAGCCGGGCCAGCAGCCGGGCCAGCAGCCGGGCCAGCAACCGGGTCAGCAGCCGGGTCAACAGCCGGGTCAACAGCCGGGTCAACGGCCGGGCCAACAGCCGGGCCAGCAGCCCGGTCAGCAGCCGGGTCAGCAGCCGGGCCAGCAGCCGGGTCAGCAGCCCGGTCAACAGCCGGGTCAGCAGCCGGGTCAACAGCCGGGCCAGCAGCCCGGTCAACAGCCGGGTCAACAGCCGGGTCAGCAGTCCGGTCAGCAGCCGGGCCAGCAGCCCGATCAGCAGCCGGGCCAGCCGCCGGGCGGGCAATCCGACGGTCCTTCTCGACTGACCGACGGATCGGGCGAGGCGCCCGGCTCCCGCGGTGTCCAGCGGCTCCGTGACGAGCTCGACCGGATGGTCGACCGGCGCGAGGGCGCCGAGCGAGGGCGCCGGTCCGCCGAGGAGCTGCGCGATCAGGCCGAGCGGCTGCTCGAGCAGGCCTCTCCTGAGGAGCGCCGGGAGCTCGAACAGCTCGCCCAGGAGATCGCCGACCGCGCCGGCACCGATGACCCCCTCGGACGCGGGGCCGACCGCTCCAGCCGCGGCGACGACGGCCCGCGCCCCGCCCCACAGCGCGAGTGGGGGGAGCAGCCCTTCGATGCGCGGTCCCAGCCGGGCGACGGGCCGCCCCGCGACGGTGAGGTCATCGCCGACTGGTACGGCGACGACAGGCCCGCGCAGGCCTCGGGCCCCACGCCGGGTTCCGGTCCCGCGCTCCAGCAGGCCTCGCGCTCGGCCGAGCGGGCCCTCGAGCGGCGGGCCGTTCCCCGCGAGCGCCAGGAGCTGGTCCGACGGGTCTTCGAGCGGTTCCGCCAGCGGGCGACCGATGGGCCGACGGACGCGGCACCCCCTGGGGACGCCGACGCCAAAGGCCCGGAGGCATCCGATGACCGCTGAGCGGGGAGCCCACGATGCCCGTGCGGTTTGAGCATCCCGAGTGGCTGTGGGTTGCGGCGGCGTCGTTGCCGATGGCGTGGCTTGCGCTTCGTTGGTTCATGACGATGAGCCGCGTCCGCCGCTGGAGCGCCGTGCTCGCCCGGGCGTTCCTGCTGGCGGCGCTGGCGTCGCTGCTGGCGGGGGCGGTGTCGGTGCGCCGGACCGACCGCCTCGCGGTGGTGGCGGTCATCGATGTCTCCGACTCGGTGCGCCGGTTCGCGACGGGCCCCGACGACACGCGCCCGGACATCCTCCCCGCGGTGCGAGACTTCCTCGCCGACGCCTCCGCCCGGCGCGGCCCGGATGACCTGCTCGGCGTCGTCGCCTTCGACCGGCGGGCTCTGGCGATCGCGACGCCTTCCCGGGCCGACCCGCTGACGAGGCCCATCGATGTGCGCATGGGCGAGGGCACGGACATCGAGGCCGCGCTGCGGTACGCCTCGGCGATGATCCCCGCCGACGCCGCGGGGCGCATCGTCCTGCTCAGCGACGGCAACGAGACCGCCGGCAGCGCGGCGTCGGCGGCGGGGGAGCTGGTCGCCCGGTTCGCCGGGGCCGGCGGGGACCGGGCCGGCCTGCCGATCGATGTCGTGCCGCTGGGCTACGAGGTCACGCGGGAGGTGATGGTCGAGTCGGTCGATGTGCCGCCGACCGCCGAGGCCGAGTCGGTCATCCCCGTGCGGATCGTGCTCCGGGCGGCCGGCCCGGCCGAGGGCGTGCTGCGCCTGGTGCGCGACGGCGTGGAGCTGGACATCAACGGCGACGGGCCCGGCGCGGGTCGCCCGGTGCGCCTCACCCCCGGCCGGCGGGTCGAGGTGGCGGACATCCAGCTCGAGCCCGGGCGCGTGCACCGCTTCGACGCGGTGTGGGAGCCGCGGGCCGAGCGGGCCGGCGAGACCACGCGCTTCGTCGGCGACACCCGCACCGAGAACAACACGGCCTCGGGGCTCACGATCACGCCGGGGCAGGGCGAGGTGCTGATCGTGGACGGGGTGAACCAGGCCTCCCCCAACGGCGGGGCGGCGACGCTGTCCCGCACGCTCGGGGCGGCGGGGCTGCGCGTGAGCATGGTCGCGCCGAGCGCCTTCCCCGAGGACCTGGTCTCGCTGCAGGCCTACGACCTGATCATCCTCCAGGATGTCCCCGCCGACGAGCTGAGCCAGCGGGCGCAGCAGTCGCTCGCGGCGCATGTGCAGGAGCTCGGCGCCGGGCTGGTCATGCTGGGCGGGCACAGCTCCTTTGCCCCCGGCGGCTGGCGGGGCTCGCCGATCGAGCCGCTGCTGCCGGTGGACATGGAGATCCCCGACGAGATGGTGATCCCCACCGCCGCGGTCATGATCGTCCTCGACGCCTCGGGCTCGATGGGCCACTCGGTCATGGGGTCGCTGGCCGACAAGCAGGAGATCGCCAACGAGTCCGCGGCCCTGGCGGTGGCGACGCTGGACAAGCGGGACCTCGTGGGCGTCATCGCCTTCGCCAACTTCTCGCGGGAGGTCGTCCCGCTCGCGCCCAACACCGACCCCGTCGCGACGGCCGAGCGCATCCGGGGGATCTCGCCGGGCGGCGGCACGGTGATCGGCCCGGCGCTGGAGCGCGCCTCGCAGGCCCTGGTCGCGGCCGACGCCGAGATCAAGCATGTCATCCTGCTCTCCGACGGCCAGTCGGTGGACGCCGAGAGCCTGCCGGCGCTGGCCGAGCAGCTGGGCCTGCTCGGCATCCGCGTCACGACCATCAGCGTGGGCAGCAGCGCCGACGGCGCGACGATGGAGCAGATCGCGCAGCGCTCCGGCGGCAAGCACTACGCGGTGCTCAACCCCAGCGTCCTCCCGCGCGTGTTCATCAAGGCGATCCGGATCGTGCGCACGCCGATGGTGCGCGAGGGGGCGTTCGTGCCGCGCATCCTGCCGACCGGCTCGGCGCTGATCGAGCCGCTGGCGGCGACGCCCGGCATGCCCGCGCTGGGGGGGCTGGTGCTCACGCAGGCGCGGAAGGACCCGTCGATCACCACCGCGATGGTGACGGGCAAGGGCGAGCCGGTGCTCGCGCACTGGCAGGTCGGTCTGGGCCAGGTGGCGGCGTTCACCTCCGACGCGCGGTCGGACGCGTGGGCCTCGGCGTGGGCCCGCTGGCCGGGCTACGCGGAGTTCTGGACGCGCCTGGCCCGGGCGCTCTCGCGCCCGACCGACGCCGGGCCGTACGAGCTGCGCCTGGCGCCCGAGGGCGACGACCTGGTCCTCCGCCTCGAGGCCGCCGACGAGCAGGGCAGGCCCATCGACTACCTGTCGGCGCCGGCGAGCGTGTACACCGAGGACGGGGGCGTTCGTGAGTTGCGCCTCGCGCAGATCGCGCCGGGGCTCTACGAGGCACGGCTGCGGGGGGTCGAGCCCGGCCAGGTCGTCGCGGTGGTCAAGCCCAGGCTCGGCGGGGAAGCCCTCCCGCCGGCCGTGGGGGGGACCACGATCGCCAGCGGCGCGGAGTTCCGCGCGCTGCGGTCCAACGAGGGGCTCCTCGGGCGCCTCGCCGAGGAGACGGGGGGGCGCGTGCTCGACCTGGCCCGGCCGGACCTGGCCGGCCTGTTCGACCGCGCCTCGGTCCCCGCGCGCGTCACCGCCGCCCCCATCTTCCTGCCGCTCATGCTGCTCACGCTCGCGCTGTTCGTGCTGGATGTCGCGACCCGGCGCGTGGCGTGGGACCGGTTCGTCAGCCGCGAGTTCGGGGTCGATCTCCGCAAGGCGGCGGCCGAGGCGGCCCGCCCGCGCGGGGAGCAGGCCGAGCGGGCGCTCGCCGGGCTTCGGGGCAAGGGGGGGCCGGCCCGCTCGCGGGGGCCGGTGGTGTCGTCGCCGGGCGCCGCGCCGGCGGGGCCGCTGGACGACGACGCCGCGCAACGCCTCATCGTCGAGGCCCGCGCCCGGCGCGAGCGGGAAGAGGCCGAGCGTCTGCGCAAGATCCGCGATGCGATGCTGGGGCAGGCAAGGCCCGCGGCGCCTCCCGAAGCGCAAGGGGCCGGCGCGGAAGCCCCCCCGAAGGACACCGGCCCCGGCGGTCTGCTCGCCGCCAAGCGCCGCGCTCGCGAGCGATTCGAGCAGGGACAGGACGGCGCCCCGTGAAGACCCCGCTCCACCAGCAGCAGCCGACCACGCGGTTCAGCGACCGTGCCGCCGACTATGTCAGGTTCCGCCCGACCTACCCCGCCGAGGCGATCGACGCGGTGCTCGCGGGCCTGGGCGAGCCCGGCACGCTCGGCGCGGCCGACATCGGGGCGGGCACGGGCATCTCCGCGCGCCTGCTCGCCGAGCGCGGCGTGCGGGTGTTCGCGGTGGAGCCCAACGGCGCGATGCGGGACGCGGGCCGCGCCGAGACCGGGAGTTCCGTCGCGCCCCCCTGCTGCGAGGCCAGGGGCATCCTGTGGGTGGACGGCACTGCCGAATCCACCACGCTCCCCGGGGCGTCGGTCGACCTGGTGCTCTGCGCGCAGAGCTACCACTGGTTCGAGCCCGGCGCCGCCTGCCGCGAGTTCGCCCGGATCTTGCGCCCCGGGGGCCGCCTCGCGCTGCTGTGGAACGACGGGGACGAGACCACGCCGGTGGCGCGGGGGTACTACGACCTCGTGCGCGGGGCGAGCACCGGCGCCGGCCCCTCGAGCCACCAGACCGTCGCGAAGGCCCCGCCCATCGCGCCGCCCTTCGACGGCGCGTCGATGCGCCGGCTGGTCTTCCGGAACGAGCAGCGGCTCGACGCCGACGGGCTGATCGGCCGGGCCATGAGCGCCAGCTATGTCGTCAAGGAGGGCCCCCGCGCTGTCGAGCTGCTGGACGGCCTGCGCCGGCTCCACGCGGCCCACGCCGGGCCGGACGGCCGTGTGGGGCTGGTCTACGCCGTGTGGCTCTACCTGCTGGACCGTCCCTGAGCCGCCGCGCAGTCCGGAACGCAAACGCCCGCGCGGGCTCGGGCCTGCGCGGGCGTGGATGACGATCTGCGGGCGGTCGTCTACTGGACGAAGTCGGTCACCAGCTTGCCGCACGCTTGTCCGCCGGCCTCACGCCAGCGCTGGACCGCGTCGCGGATCCGGTTCTTCTGGATCTTGCCGGTGACGGTCATCGGGTAGCCCTCGACGAACCAGATGAGCCTGGGGACCTTGTAGTGGGCGAATCGGCCCTTGGCCCATTCCTGGAGCGCCGCGGGCGACGCGGACTCGCCATCGCGGTGGGCGCGGAGTCGGATCCAGGCCCCGACCTCCTCGCCGTACTTCTCGTCGGGCACGCCGAAGACGGCGATCTCCTCGACCGCCGGGTGCTCGTAGAAGTAGGCCTCGATCTCGGCGGGGTAGATGTTCTCCCCGCCGCGGATGATCATGTCCTTGATGCGTCCGGTGATCGAGAGGTACCCGTCCTCGTCCATGACGCCGACATCGCCGGAGTGCAGCCAGCGGCCCTCGTCGATGGTCTTGCTGGTCTCCTCGGGCTGCGAGTAGTAGCCCCGCATCACATGGTACCCGCGGAAGCAGACCTCACCCGGCACGCCGCGCGGCTGGACCCGCCCGGTCTCCGCGTCGATCACCTTGCACTCCTGGTGGGGGATGGGGGTCCCGACCGTCTGGGTGCGGCGGACGAGGTCGTCGGTGGGGTCGGTGAGCGTGGTGATGGGGGAGGCCTCGGTCTGGCCGTAACCGATGATGATCTCGCGGCAGCCCATCTCGTTCATCACGCGCTTCATGAGCTCGGGCGGGCACGGGGCCCCGGCCATGATGCCGGTGCGCAGGCTGGAGAGGTCGAAGGACTTGAACTCCGGGTGGTCGAGCTCGGCGAGGAACATCGTCGGCACGCCGTGGACGGCGGTGCACCGCTCGTCCTGGATGGCCTTGAGCGTGGCGCCGGCCTCGAAGTGGGGCGCGGGGATGACCACGCAGGACCCGTGCGTGAAGCAGGCGAGGTTGGCGACGACCATGCCGAAGCAGTGGTAGAAGGGCAGGGGCACGCACAGGCGGTCGTGCTCGGTGAACTTCATGGCGTGGCCGGTGAAGTACGCGTTGTTGAGGATGTTGTGGTGGGTCAGCACCACCGCCTTGGGGAACCCCGTCGTGCCGCTGGTGAACTGGATGTTCACCGGGTCGTCGGTGTCCAGCGACTCTCGGCGCTTCGCGACCCTCTCGGCCGGCACCGCGGCGCTCCCCTCCAGGAACTCGGCCCAGGTCATGAACCCGTGGGCCCAGCGCTCGCGCCGGGCCAGGTCGAAGGGGTCATAGACCACCACCCGCTTGAGGTGCGGCAGCAGGTGGGAGTGCAGCTTCATGGGGAGGTCGGTCGCCGACTCGGGGACCAGCTCCTTCATCATCCCCACATAGTTCGAGCTGCGGAAGTTGGGCATCAAGAACAGGCAGTCCACCTGCGCCAGGCGCAGCGCGTGGCGCAGCTCGTTGATCCGGTACGCCGGGTTGATGTTCACCAGCACCGCGCCGACGCGGGCCGTGGCCAGCTGCATGAGCACCCACTCGAGGTTGTCGGTCGCCCAGATGCCGAGGCGGTCGCCCTTGGCGATCCCCAGGCCGATCAGCGCCCTGGCCACGACCTCGACCTCGCGGTCGAGCTGCCTGTAGGTCAGACGCTTGCCCTGGGGGACCGACACCACCGCCTCCTGGTCGGGGAAGGCGTCGATCACGGTCCGGAGATGCTCGTCGATGGTGCGTCCCAGCAGCGGTTCCGGCCCGCCGCGGTGCACATACGAATGCTTGACGGATTGCATGGGTACACCTCTCGGGGATACTAGGCGGTGCGCGTCATTCTGGCTATCCATGTCCGTTGTTTCCGGCGGCCCGATCCGGGCGCTCCCGGCGCTCGGGCGGTGCTCAACCCGGGGTGATCAGCAGCTCGGTCCGGCCGTCGCCGCTCGGCCGGCAGTGCGTCGCGTGGCCGTCCCCTTGGAGGCGCTGGATCAGGGGCGTCGGCCGGAACGCCGCACGCACCGCCAGCACCTCGCCCGGCGCGAGGGCCCGCGCCGCCTCCAACACCGGACCCAGCGGCGACTCCCCACGACCGAGAACCTCGTCGGCGTCGATCACCCGGACGGGCTCGCCGGACGAGGCCCACGGTGGCGTCGCCGCCGGCGTGGCCGGGGCTGCCGGTGTCGCGGCGGCGGCGGGGGCTGCGATCGGGGTGTGGGAGCAACCGCACGCGGAGGGCGCCTGAGGCAGGCTCCGGAGCACCGGGCCGTCCGACGGCAGCCCCAGGCGGGCCCGGAGCCGGGCGATCAGGTCCTCGGCCGCCACACCGGCGGCCTTGGCGACGCGCCCGAGCGTGGTCGTGCGCCCTACCTGCTCCCGGAGCACCGGGTCGTTGAGCCCGGCGAACGCCGGGGCGATCGAGGCCAGGGCTCCGGCGGCGTCCGGGGAACTCGCCAGGAACGCCGCGAGCGTCATGTCCGCGGTCACCTGCGCTCCGTCTCGGGTATTCGTTGTCACGGCGTGGTCTCCGTTGTGGTTGTTTCGTACTGCAGCAGCCGGCGCTCGCCGGTCAGCGAGCGCTCGCGCGTGATGTCCTGGGTCACCTCGAGCGTCCCCGCGTAGGCCCCGGCTTCGTCGCGCAGGGCGAAGTACCGGATGTGGACGAACCGCGTCCGCGGCTTGTGCAGCTCGATCCAGAACTCCGCCACCGACTGGCGCCCGGCCCGGAAATCCCCGAGGATCTTCTCCACGAGGTGCACGCTCGCCGGCGGGTGGCAGTGCTGCACCTGGCGCCCGATCACCGCCTTGGGGCGCACGAACACCCGCTCGGGCCCCTCGCTGAAGAACCGCACCCGGTCGTCGGCGTCGACGAAGGTCAGGTCCACCGGCAGCGACGAGAAGATGAGCTTGAGCTGGTCGAGCGTGAGCATGCCCGTCGGGAACTGCAGCGAGCCGGGGGCGGGCGCCGCACCGGCCGACGCCGGCGCGAGTATCGAGAGCGGCACCGCGCCGGGCTCGGCCCCGTCACGCCCCGTCGGGGCCGGGGTCGGGCGCGGGCGGAGGTAGCGGGGGTCGGGGTCCACCAGGCACCACCCGAACTGCGGCGACTGCTCCCAGATCTCGCCCCACTCGAACTCGCTGAGCGTCTGCAACGCCATCGGCAGCAGGATCCGCTCCTCCTTGAACACCATCTCGTCCACGGCGTCGAGCGCCGCGGCCCCGACCGTCGGCCCGATCAGCGCCAGCTCCGCCGGCGAGGCCCCCGACCGCGACAGGCACTCGCCGAGCGAGGCCAGCAGGCCCCGCACCTCGTCGTCCTTGGCCCACATCACCTCCGAGGGGCCCGTGATCCCGTGGCGCTCGAGCACCGAGAACAGCAGGTGCTCCTTGCGCAGGTAGTGCTTGTCGATATCCATCAGCTCGTTGCGGAGCGATTGGCAGTGCTCAAGCGTCTCCGCCGACGGCGAGGCCGCGAGCGAGTCCATCGCGTCCCGCAGCTTCCGCGTCTGCTGCTTGATCGCGTCGTTCTCCCGGCGGAAGGTCGTCACGGGGTGCCCCGGCGTCAGCAGCGGCACGGGCCGGTCGACGAGGATCTCCCGCACGACGCTCGCGTGCAGGTCGCACATCCCCATGATCTGCTCGACCGGGACTCCCTCGGCGATCAGCTCCTGCTCCATCTGGGCGATCTCGGTCGCGTCGCACTCCCGCACGATCTCCCGGAGCTGGTTCCGCACGGCCTCGGGGTCGGCCCCCTGGTGCAGCCGGAGCACGATCGATCGGAGGGTGCGGACCCGCTGGGCACGGTTGTCGAGGAGTTCGCTCATGGGCTGGGTCCTGACTGGGCTACCGGGGGGAACAGAGCAGAATTAGATACACATATCCGAATAATACCCCGTCCCGAGGCCGTTGGCCAACGGCACAGGCCCCGATCCGCCGGTACCCTGCCCCCATGCCCACCAACGGAACCACCGTGAGCCGGGGGTTTGCCCTCCTCGCCTGCCTGGCCTCCCTTGCCCTCGGCCAGCCCGTCGCCCCTCCTGCGGCCCAGCCTCTGGCAACAGACATAGGCTCGGCGGACGGGGCCCGCATCGCGTACCCCATGCCGGCCGGCGCCGAGCGCCCCACGCTGCGCTTCGTCACGGGGCGGATGTCGGAGGCGCAGCTCGCCGAGCTCGCCGAGGCCGCCCCCAATGTCGAGTTCGTCATCGCCGCCTCCGGGGAGGAGGCCATGCGCCTGGCCCCGACGGCCCACGCCATCGACGGCCGTTTCGCCACCCCCGAGCTGATCGCGGCCGCGCCCAACCTCGTGTGGGTCTTATCCGGCTCCGCGGGGGTCGACCAGTACCTGGACAACCGGGCGCTGATGGAGACCGACCGCATCGTCCTGACCAACATGCGCGCCGTCCACGGCCCGGCGATCGCCGACCACGCCATGGCCATGCTCCTCACCCTCACCCGCAACATACCCGCGCACCTGCGCAACCAGCGCGACCACCGCTGGGGCAGCCCCGACGCCCGCACCGGCATCGCCCTCCAGGGGCGCACGATGTTCGTCGTCGGCCTCGGCGGCATCGGGACCGAGATCGCGCAGCGGGCGCACGGGTTCGGCATGCGCGTCATCGGCTCGCGCCGCTCCGACAAGCCCAACCCCGACTTCATCGAGCGCGTCGGCAAGCCCGAGGACCTGCTGTCGATGCTCCCCGAGGCCGATGTCGTCGCCGTCGCCGTGCCGCTGACGCCCGAGACCGAGGGGATGTTCGATGAGCGGGCGTTCGGGGCCATGAAGGAGGGTGCGTATCTCATCAACATCGCCCGCGGCCCCATCGTGAAGACCGACGCGCTGCTCGCCGCCCTCGAGTCCGGCCACCTCGCCGGCGCCTGCCTGGATGTCACCGACCCCGAGCCGCTGCCGGCCGACAGCCCGCTGTGGGACCGGCCGGATGTGGTCATCACGCCGCACAGCGCGAGCGTCGCCGAGCTGACCAACGAGCGCCGGTGGGTGCTGTTCAAGGAGAACATCCGGCGGTTCGGGGCGGGCGAGCCGCTGCTGAATACGGTGGATAAGGCGGCGGGGTATTGACGGTCCGGGCTTGACACGCGGGCGCGTCCGGCCGATACTGCGCACTGATGTTCAAGACCATTGCCCTCTAATCGTCGCCCCGCACCCCTCCGGGTGATCCCGCGCCCACGCACCGCGTGACGGCGCGAGCGGTCTCATCCCGGATGCCGGCCCCAGTCTCGGACCCGGCCCGCGCCACGCGACGAACCTCTCCCGACCACTCCGAGCCCCTTTCGCCACGCCGACCGAGCGCGATCGCCGGTCGCTCTACGGACACCCCAATGCCCCGACATCAAGACTCCCGCTCCCCGCGCCGCGAGCGCGACTCCTTCACCTGCATCCGCTGCCGCCGGGAGGTGCCCCTGTCCTCCTACGGCACCAAGCACCGCAACCACTGCCCCGCCTGCCTGTGGTCCCGCCACCTGGACATCGAGCCCGGCGACCGGCAGAGCCCCTGCCGCGCGCCGATGGAGCCCATCGGGATCGAGGTCCGCCCCGACGGCGAGTGGGCGATCATCCACCGTTGCACCGCCTGCAACACCCTCCGCGCCAACCGCCTCGCCGGCGACGACCACGAGCTCGCCCTGCTGGCCCTGGCCCTCCGACCGCTCTCCCGCCCGGCCTTCCCGCTGGACCTGCTCGGCGGCGGCGGTGGGGGGGCGTGGTGACCCCCCGGCCAACCCCGGCGCGCGGTAGAGTGCGCCGTCGAAAGGAGCCCACGATGCACTACCTCACACGACTCGCCGGCGCACTCGCGTGCGCCGCGCCGGCGCTGCTCACCGCCCAGCCCGTCACCACCGAGTCGCTCATCCGCGAGATGACCGACATGCACGCCCTCGCCGCGTTCCCCGACCCGGCGTTCAAGACCGTCCAGTTCTCGTCGTTCGACCGGCGCAGCACGCTGCCCGGGGAGCCCGGCTGGTACTCCAACGCCGACGGCTTCGGCAACGAGCCGATCCCCGCGTTCGAGGCCGTGCTCCGCGAGCCGGGGGAGGACGGCGTCGGCGAGTATCTCATCTGCGACATCCAGTCCCCCGGCGCGGTGGTCCGCTGCTGGACCGCCGCCATCAACGGGCGGATCCGCATGGAGCTCGACGGCCGGGCGGTCTTCGACGGCAGCGCCGATGACTTCCTCCGGCGCCCGTTCGATGTCCTCGGCGCCGCCGTCGGCGTCGATCCCGCCGTCTTCAACGGCTCGTTCAACCAGCAGAACGCCTCGTACTGCCCCATGCCCTTCGCGGAGCGCTGCCGCATCGTGTGGACCGGCGACCTCAAGCAGGTGCACTTCTACGAGGTGCAGGCCCGGGTCTACGAGGCCGGCGCGGAGATCGAGACCTTTGCGCCGGATGATCTGGCCGCGTCGATCGAGACCATCCGCGAGACCAGCGCCGCGCTCGCGGCGCCCGGCTCCCGCATGCCGCCGGCCGGGGGCGTCGAGCTGCCGATCGACGCGACGGTCGGCCCCGGGGCCGCGGCCGACCTGCTCGTGCTCGGGGACGGCCCCGGCGCGATCGCCCGCCTCACGCTCCGCGTTCGGGCCGAGAACCTCGACCTGGCCCTGCGCCAGACGCTCCTCTGCATCTCCTTCGACGGCGCCCAGGACGCCCAGGTCCAGGCGCCCATCGGCGACTTCTTCGGCGCCGGCCCGGGCGTCAACCCCTTCGACTCGGTCCCCTTCACGGTCGAGCCCGACGGCACGATGACCTGCCGCTTCGTCATGCCCTTCGCCCGCGCCGCCACGCTCCGCGCGGTCAACCTCGGCGGGCAGCCGGTCGCCGTCGCCGGCTCGGCCGCACGCACGCCCTGGGACTGGACCGACCGCTCCATGCACTTCCGCGCCCGCTGGCGCGTCGACCACGGCCTCGTCGGAGACCCCCAGAACCCGCAGGACATCCCGTTCCTCCTCGCCCGCGGCAGGGGCCGCTATGTCGGCTCCTCGAGCATCATGCTCAACCCCACCGATGTCCCCACCCCCGGCGGCGGCTGGTGGGGCGAGGGCGACGAGAAGATCTTCATCGACGACGACACCGCCCCCAGCACCTACGGCACGGGCTCCGAGGACTACTACAACTACGCCTGGTCCATCCCCGACATCTTCGGCTTCGCCTACTGCGGCCAGCCCCGCAACGACGGCCCCGGCAACCGCGGCTTCGTCACCAACCACCGCTGGCACATCGTCGACAGCCTGCCCTTCCACGACTCCATCGCGTTCTACATGGAGCTCTGGCCCCACCGCGTCACCCCCGGCTACTCCTACGCCCGCGTCGGCTACCACTACGCCGCGCCCGGCCTCATCGACGACATCACCCGCATCACGCCCGACGATGTCCGCCCGCTGGAACTCCCCGCCTGGAGCGCCCGCGCCGAGGGCGGCGCCCGCAACAGCACCTTCCTCGAAGCGGAGACCGCCCTGCGGTCCCACGCGGGTGTCTCCGCCGCCCGCGGCAACCTCTACTCGGGCGGGGGCGCGGCGATCTGGCGCCCCTCCGCCGCCGGCGACCGCCTCTCCTTCCCATTCACCGTGGGCGAGGCCGCCGAATACACCGTCGGCTACTGCGCCCAGCTGAGCGGCGAGTCGGGGCGCGTCCGCCTGTGGCTGGACGACCAGGATGAGGGCGCGGCCGAGATCGACCTGCACGCCCCGGCCCGCACGATCCTGCGCCGCGTCGAGCTGGCCGCCCAGCGGCTCGAGGCGGGCGAGCACACCCTTCACGCCGAGTTCGTCGGCGAGCCGGGCCGGACGATCGGGATCGACTTCCTCTGGGTACAGCGCCGGTAGCGCTACGGCTTCTCTCGCAACGCCACCAACTCCGCCGCCGGCTCCTCCCGGCGCTGCTCGAACATCCACGCCGGCGCCTTGTCCGCCTCGTATGCCGCGACCCAGCTCGCGTGCCCGTACCCGGTCACCTCGTCGTACTTGACCTCGGCCCCGGCCCCGCGCGCCGCGTCGACCATCTTGCGCGTGAGCAGCACCGGCACCACCGGGTCTTCCGCGTCGTGCCACGCCCAGATCGGGAGGCCCTTGTAGGCCCCCGCCGCCCCGGGGTCGCCTCCGCCGCAGACCGGCACGACCGCCGCGAACCACTCCGGCTTCCGTGCGGCCAGGTCCCATGAGCCGAAGCCACCCATCGAGAGGCCCGTGAGGTAGATCCGGCGCAGGTCGATGTCGCGCTCGGCGACGAGGGCCCGGATCTCCTCCATCACCGCGCTCATCGGCGCCGTGGGCTCCTCGGCCTGGCTCTGCCGCTCCGCGCTCCGCCAGTCGAACGAGGCCCAGCGATCATCCCCCGGGCACTGCACCGCCAGCAGGTAGCAGCCGAACCGCCCGCGATAGTCGGCGCCGGCCATGCGCTCCGGGAAGTGCCGGGCCTGCGCCTCGTTGTCCGTGCCGCGCTCCCCCGCCCCGTGCAGGAACACCACCAGCGGCCAGCCGTCCGCCGGGGCCTCCGCGCCCTCCGGCGGCGCCAGCAGCAGGTACGGGTACGCCACGCCCTCCACCGTCACCGAGCCCCGTGCATACACCGCGCTCTCCTCCTGCTGCGCCGGCGCCGACGCCGGGTCCCCGTCCTGCCCCCAACCCCACGGCGCGAACACCGCGACACACACCGCACCCGTCAACAGCGCCGTTCGCATCGACATCACGACCTCCTCCTCAGCCCCGCAGCCGCGCGGGCCGCTCCACCGTCCGCTCGTCCCGCACATTGCCCGTGTTCAGCGTCGAGGCCGGCTCGAACAGCACCACCTCGACCTCCTGGTCCGCGCAGGGCCGGTGCTCGACACCCCGCGGCACGACGACAAACTCCCCGGCCCGCACCACCACCTCGCGCTCGCTCGACGCATCCCCACGCCGGTCCCGGTACCGCATCCGCAGCACGCCCTTGTGCACCAGGAACAGCTCGTCCTCCGCCTCGTGGTGGTGCCAGACGAACTCGCCGAGCAGCTTGGCGAGCTTGACCTCCTGCCCGTTCAGCCCCGCCGCCACGCGGGGCGACCAGTGCTCAGAAAAGCTCCCGAACCCGCGCTCCAGGCTCACCACATCCATGCCCGCATCGTATCGCGCCACCCCACACCCCACACCACCCCCCTGCGGCTCATCCTTCCTCCTTCCTCCTTCATCCTTCCGCCTTTGCTCTCCCCCTACACTCGCCCCCATGCCCACCACGCTCACGCTCCGACCCCCCGCCGACTACCTGCTCAGCCGCGATGTCTGCTCCTACGGCTACTTCGTCCTCGCCCCCAACCTCTGGCATGTCCCCACGCAGACCCTCTACCGCATGCTCGACCTCGCAGGCGGACCGGCCGCGGTGCGGATCTCCCCGCCCTTCAAGCCCGGCGAGCCGCGCACCTACGAGCCGCTCCCCCGCGGCGCGACCCGCATCGAGGGCAAGCCGGCCCCCAGCGTGCGCGACGGGCGCGGGGTGTTCCCCCACAAGCCGGGCGCTGCGCTCACCTGCCGCTTCGACCGGACCCTCACCCGCGAGGAGCAGGCCGAGGCCCGCGTCCAGATCACCCGCATGCTCCGCCTCGACGAGGACGCCGACCACGCCGCCGGGTTCCACGCCGTGGACCCGCGCTGGGCCCCGAGCGGCCACTGCCGCCTGTTCCGCTCGCCGACCTTCTTCGAGGATGTCGTCAAGACCGTCACGAGCTGCAATGTCGCCTGGCCGAGCACGGTGAACATGAACCTGCGATTGTGCGAGGTGCTCGGCCGGCGCGGGGCGTTCCCCACGCCCCAGAAGCTCGCCCGCACCCGGCCCGGCACGCTCCGCGCCCGCTGCCGCGTCGGCTACCGCGACCGGCGCATGGTCGAGCTCGCCCGGCTCTTCTGCCCCCGCGCCGGCAAGCCGCCGGAGGTCAACGAGGCCTACCTCGCCGACCAGGCCACGCCCGACGACGAGGTGTTCAAGTTCTTAAAGACCCTCCCCGGGATCGGCCCCTACGCCGCGGGCAACATCATGATGCTGCTCGGGCGCTACTCGCGCCTGGCGATCGACACCGAGAGCATCCGCCACGGGAAGACGATCCTGGGGATGAAAGGCACCGACGGCGCGATCACCAAGCGCCTCGCCCGGCACTACGAGCCCTTCGGCGAGCACCGGTTCCGTTCGTACTGGTTCGAGCTCTGGACCTTCTATGAGGACCGGAACCAGCGGGCGAACACCTGGGTCCGCGACGAGGTCGCCAAGGCATTCACCGCCGCGAAGTTCTGAGTCTCACCGCCGGGGACGCAGAGTTCCGCCGAGCGAGCCGGCGATCCAGCCGCGGATTCACGCGGATGAGCGCGGATCGAAACAGGGAATCTCCTTGGGTCAGGCACGCGCAAGCCCGACCTCATCCGCGTCCATCCGCGTTCATCCGCGGCCAACCTGCCAGCCCTTCCACGAAGATCTGCGTGCTCTGCGGCCCAACCCCCCGGCGTACCATTCCCCATGACCACCGCCACACTCACCGCCGGCATCCCTTCCAAGAACGCCATCCTCTACCACGCCATCCGCTTCAATGTCGGCGACCCCGCCGCGCTCATCGAGATCGCCGGCCAAGACGGCAAGACGCACCGGACCCTCATCCTCCGCGAGATCGAGATGGACCGGGCCAAGCAGCACGCCCGCGCCGACAAGGTGCTCGGCTACGCCGATGTCGCCCCCGCCACCGGGCTCTCCGGCGACCGCGAGACCGGCAGCGCCCAGGGCGTCGTTGAGTTCCTCCGTCGCCACAAGATCACCCGCGTCGTCACCGACCGTTCGCTCCCCTTCATCTACGCCCACCACATCCAGCGCGCGGGGATCGCGCTGGACTACGACCCCGACAAGGGCGTCCTGAACCGGCGCGCCAAGGACGAGCAGGAGGTCGCGCACCTCGCCAAGGCCCAGCGCGATACCGAGACCGTCATGGAGCGCGCCTGCCGCCTCATCGCCCGCGCCCCCGCCGACCGCGCCGGCGTCCTCCAGCACGACGGCGCCCCGCTCACCGCCGAGCGCATGCGGGCCCTCATCGACATCTGGCTCCTCGAGATCGGCTACGCCAACCCCGACGCCATCGTCGCCCCCGGCCCCGAGGGCGGCGACTGCCACAACCACGGCCACGGCCTCATCAAGACCGGCCAGTCCGTCATCGTCGACATTTTCCCCCTCAACAAGACCACCCTCTACAACGGCGACTGCACCCGCACCGTCGTCCACGGCGAGGTCCCCGACGCGATCCGCGCCATGCACGGCGCCGTCGTCGAGGCCAAGGCCGCCGCCATCGCCGCCACCCGCGCCGGCGTCACCGGCGAGCAGGTCCACGGCGCGACCGCCCGCGTCCTCACCGCCCGCGGCTACCACATGGGGCAGCCGGCGCCCGACGCCCCCGACACGCTGGCCTGCATGCCCCACGGCACCGGCCACGGCATCGGCCTCGAGGTCCACGAGCCCCCGCTCCTCGACCGCGCCGGCCCCACCCTGGTCGTCGGCGATGCCCTCACCATCGAGCCCGGCCTCTACTCGAAGGCCCTCGGCGGCGTCCGAGTTGAGGACATGGTGATCGTGAATGCCAACGGCTGCCGCAACCTCAATTCTCTCCCGGAAGGGTTGGATTGGCGATAGGCCACGCCGCGACGCAGAGCTCCCGGATATCACTTTCCTCCGCCCGCACCGGCCGCTAAACTCGGCCCGGGCTATTCGTCCGCCCGGGAGCGTTGCCGTCGGTGCTATGTGGCGCCGCGGTAAGGAGAGCACGCTCCCAGGCGGCCGGCTCCCGGGGCATTCGCCCCCGAGAGCGCCCGACAGAGCCCGAGAGAGCTCGCAAGAGAGAGGGATCCCATGCAGTCTCAGTACCCCGCCGATCGGTCCAGCCGTGTTCGTGATGTCCTGCGTGCCCTGGGCCTCGCCGCCCGCCCGCGCGATGGGCGTTCGATCCACATGGAGCCGCTCGAGGACCGGCGCGTCTTGGCCGCGATCTCCTGGGACGGCGGCGGCGACGGCACCAGCTGGCACGACGCCGTCAACTGGAGCACCGACGCCATCCCCGGCGCCGCGGACGATGTCACCATCGATGTTGCCGGCACCCCGACCATCTCGTACACCGCCACCACCGGCAACCGCTCGGTCAACAGCCTGGTCAGCCGCGAGACGATCAACTTCACCGGCGGCAGGCTCTCGCTCCTCACCACCGCCAGCATGGAGGGCGCGACGACGCTCGGCGGCGGCTCGCTCTCCGGCGGCGCCTGGACCATGGTCGGCCAGCAGCTCCGCTTCACGAGCAGCGGCAACAACGCCCTCGTCGGCCCCATCACCGTCAACGGCGACCTCGCCCGCTCCGGCGCCAACGGCTTCCTGAGCATTACCGGCGGCCTCACCCTCAACGGCACAATCCTCATCCAGTCCAACGACACGATCGACTTCGGCGGCACCCAGACCTTCGCCAACGGCACCATCGACTTCATCGCCGACAACACCGCGGCCCACACCGTGCGCGTCTCCGGCGCCGACGGCTCGACGCTCACGATCGCCGCCAACGCCCAGATCACC
This sequence comes from Phycisphaerales bacterium, assembly GCA_020850415.1. Lineage (GTDB taxonomy): Bacteria > Planctomycetota > Phycisphaerae > Phycisphaerales > UBA1924 > PNC22. The sequence continues at coordinate 97 of JADZER010000043.1, read as the reverse complement.
GGCGGCACGGGCAGCAGCACCTCCAACATCACTTCGACGGGCACCGGCACGCAGGCCGTCATCAACCTCGGCACGATCAACGCCGACAACCCCAGCG
>JADZER010000042.1 GCA_020850415.1 Phycisphaerales bacterium | reverse complement strand
TATTCCTCTGGTCGCCCGGCGGCGTGATCACGCCCGACGGCGTGTTCAAGTCCGACCGCTGGTATCCGGGCGACGACGCCGTCGACCTCGTCGGCTTCTCCGCCTACACCTTCTGGGTCTGGGACGAATGGGACGAGGAGCGCGCCGCCAAACACCTCTACCGCAGCCCGGCCGAGCTCATCCTCCCCCGCTACGAGGCGTTCAGCCGCTACGGCAAACCCGTCATCCTCCCCGAGGTCGGCATGCGCCTGCACGCCTCGCGGCAGGCCGAGGAAGGCGCCTGGCTCGAGCAGCTCGTCAGCCTGCTGGCCGGGGACCGGGCCCCACTACTCGTCGGCGCCGTCTACTTCCACGCCCCGCACAACCTGCCGGACTTCGATGTCGACTGGACACTCGACCCCGCCCAGCTCGCGCTGATCCGCGACCGCATCATCCGCAGCGAGACCATCCAGCTCCCCGGCGGCAGAGACTGGCCCTGGTAGGAGGCAGCCCGGAGGAGCCACGCCAACCGCACTGACCCGCCCCGACCGAGGAGTCGGGGAGCGGCGCATGAGTGCGGGCGGCCGAGCCGCAGAGGCGCGCCCTCGCGCCCCCGAGGCGAGCGTCTACCCCCGCCCCACCAGCTCCTCCGCCTCCGATGGGATCCCTGCCGACAGGTTCTCGAACCCGTCGCGAGCTACCGCGCGTCGTGCATGCGTGGCCGGGGATGCAAGGGGCGAAGCCCCTTGAGGGCGGGCGGGCCTCCCCTCCAAACGCGGCCGAAGTACAGACGACCGACCACCGCCGCCCCCCACCCCCGAGGCGAGCGGCTACCCCCGCCCCACCAGCTCCTCGAGCTCCTCCGCCTTCGACGGAATCGCCCCCGACAGGTTCTCGAACCCGTCCCGAGTCACCAGCACGTCATCCTCAATCCGCACGCCGATGCCGCGCAGCTCCCGAGGCGCCTGCGCGTCCGTGATGTACAGCCCCGGCTCCACCGTCAGCACCATCCCCGGCCGCAGCGCCACCGACTCCCCGCCCTCGCGGTACCGCCCCACATCGTGCACGTCCATGCCTAGCCAGTGCGACGTCGCGTGCATGTAGTACGGCGCGTACGCCCCCGACTTCACCAGCGCGCTCGGCCGCCCCGACAGCACGCCGAGGTCGCGCAGCCCCTCTACCAGCACTCGCACCGCGCGGTCGTGCACATCGTTGAAGCGCACCCCCGGCTTCACGATCGACATCGCCTGCCGCTGCGCCTCCCACACGATGTCATAGACCGCCCGCTGCGCCGGCGTGAACCGCCCGTTCGCCGGGAACGTCCGGCTCACGTCCGCCCCGTAGTAGTCCACCTCCGCCCCCGTGTCGAGGAGCAACAGGTCCCCGTTGCGGATCGGCGCCCGGTTCGAGGTGTAATGCAGCGTGCACGAGTTCGCCCCCGCCGCCACGATCGACGGGAACCCGTCCCGAGGCGACCCCAGCCGCCGGTACTCCGCCTCGAGTACCGCCTGCACCTCGTACTCGTGCATGCCCGGCCGCGTCGCCCGCATCGCCGCCTCGATGCCCGCGCCCGTGATGTCGATCGCCCGCTGCAGCGCCGTAATCTCCTCGCGCGACTTGATCAGCCGCAGCTCAGCCACCAGCGGGAACGGGTCCGCCAGCCGCTCGATCGCTACCGCCCCGTGCTGCCCCGCCCCCCGCCGCATCGCCACGATGCGAGATAGCAGCCGCTCCACCCGCTCGTCCGCGCCGAGCGAGAAGTACACCGTGTCGACGCCGTCGAGCACCGCCGGCAGCCGCTCCTCCAGTTCCTCGATCGGGTACGCGAGGTCGGCGCCGAACTCAGCCTTTGCCCCCTCGATCCCCGCCCGAGGACCCACCCACACCGCCATCTGCGGGTCGTGCGGCCGCACGAACAGGACGTACGGCTCCGCGTGCCCCGGCCGCAGCACCGCCACCGTGTCCGGCTCCTCGAACCCCGTGAGGTAATAGAACGTCGACGACTGCCGGAACACGTGGTCCACGTCGCCGTTGCGCCGCGACTCCCGCCCCGACACGAACACCGCCGCCGCGCCGTGCGCGCCGTGCTGCAGCTGCCGCATCAGCGCCGCCCGCCGCCGCGCGAACGCCGCCTGCCCCTCCGGCGTACCCGCCGAGGCCGCTCGCCCCCGCTTCGCAACTCCCGCCGCCTGCCGAGCCGCCATCGCGACCCCTCCTCACCCCACCAACCACCCCCGAGGCGCCACCGCCCCTCCGAGGCTCAACAGAACGTGGTACCCCCGGCAGGACTCGAACCTGCGCACACGGTTTAGGAAACCGATGCTCTATCCTCTGAGCTACGGGGGCTGGTCACGGCCAGGGGCCGCACACTCAGGATATCGCCGTGCCTGGCGACGCGCAGTGACCCCGGGGGCCCGACACTCCGTCAGGAATCAACGGCCTCGATGTCTCCGTCGTCATCCCCGAGCTCGATCTCTGCGTCCTCCTCGACGGGAGCCAAGACCGTATAGACACCAAACCTGTCGGAAAGCTGGCGCCGAAATACGTTTGCCCTGGCCTCCAGGAACGCTTCGTAGTCATCGGACAGCAGGGCATCCAATGCGAAACTGTCGATGAAGTGGGTGATGAGTATCGCCTCGAGCCGCCGTCGAGCCTCGACGAGGTCTATCGCGTCGGCAAATGCAATCCGCTCCATTAGGGCGCTGAGGTAGACCGAGGGTGCACGATCGGAGATGAACGAGTTCGTCTCTTTCGTAAGGAAAGTCATATTGAGCGCGCGCTCAGGTTCGCTCGCGTTGCGCTTCTGGGCGTCCCGCAGAAACGCGCGCGGGAAGAGGTGGTGGATTTCTGGGGTCTGGCGGCCTGGGCCAAAACCGAGGATCGCTAGCGTCATCAGATCTCTCGGGCCACGGTCATTGAGGGCCGCGGTCAGAGCCCGTGCACGAGCGCCCGTTCTAGCGCCCAGCGTCGCCGACGGGGTCCATACCATCGGGCCACGCGCGAACTCGGGGACTTCATCGTTGGCTGATGCGAACCAGGCTGCACCGGTCGCAAAATCACGTGCTTGTTTGACGTCGGTGCCTTCGTTATAGCGTTGCTCCACTGCGGTTTGGTAGACCCACCGGCCTGTCTTCCGTAGTAAGGCCTCTCTTTCAATCGGTGTGTGCGGCCGATCGCCCTTCGACGCGATGCTCGCTGCAAGTGGGGGAATGAGAGCATCATACGGGATAGACGCGAAGTCCCAGAACCCCGCAGCAGTTAGCATTTCCGACGCCTGGCCGACTGCATGCACCGCCTGATCCCAGTGCGACGTCACGTCTTCCCTACTGATGTTCTTCGGCAGCGCAGCCTTTTTCGGCTCCTTATTCGACAGCAGCGCCACCGTTTGTAAGATATTCGTGCCGTCACGGTCGAGAGTGCTGACGCCGGGATGGTCATACGCCTTCTGGAGCCGCTCACGGAGGTTCTCCCCCTGCGGGAAGAGAGTCGCCACGCAGAGATCAAACGCTGACAGTTTTTGGCCGGTAGTATTGATCTTGGTGAAGATGTTGCAAACGGCCTCTAGATCAAGTCCAGCTGGCAACACAACACATGGGAATTCATACGTAAAGAACACTTCCAGGTAGCTACGTAGCTTCGTGTCGACGAAGTCGGCAAAATCCGCCGTGGCTGGGCTCTGTGCCAATTGCTTGCGATAGCTGGACAAGAACTCAGTCAATTGTTGGCTGTCATCTAGGAAGGTAACTGGCAACAAATGGGACCCGTACAGGAGCTTCTCCAGAAAGTCAGGACGATTCCTCGTTACAAGCAGATCCTCGAACTCAATAGGCCGTCCGGCTTGCCCCCCGGTTGCTGCAAACAGCTGCCGAAGGTTGATGGCGAGCACTCGGCGAGGATCTCCGCGGAGCGCCCAGAAGCAGGTGCTTAACCGCTGTTGGCCGTCGAGGACGAGGTGTTTAGCCTTGGCT
>JADZER010000041.1 GCA_020850415.1 Phycisphaerales bacterium | reverse complement strand
GGGGGTTCGATTCCCCCCGGCTCCATTTTTCGAGGCTTGCGCACCGGGTTGCACCGGGGCGCAAGCCTTTGCTTTTGGGGGGGTTGCGCGGGATGTCGGAGAGGCTCGATCAGGCGATCCGGTGCGCCGTGCGCTCCGGTGCGGACGCATGCTGCGTCACTTTTTGCGTCACTTTTCGGCCCGTCACCCGCGCCAGCACCTCGTCGGGCATGGCCAGCGTGTAGTGCCTGGCGCTCACGGTCAGGCTGTGGCCGAGCCACCGCGCGACGAGGTACGGCGCGATGCCCTCGTTCATCCACTGCACCTCGCACGATCGCCGCAGGCACTGCCAGGTGTCGTCCCAGGGCTCGACGCCGGCGGCCTCGATGAGCGCGACCATCTTGCGGCGGCGGCCACCCGCCGAGCGGATGGCCACGAGGTGGGCGTCGTCGTCCTTCCCGAGTTCCTCGTACCGCTCCTCCATGATCTCGAAGAGCCTCGGGACGATGGGGACCACCCGCTGCTCGTGACCGGGGTGGCGCTCGGTCTTGGGCGAGTACACCCGCATCAGCCCGGCCTGCCAGTCGATGTCGCGGAAGGTGAGCAGGTGGGTCTCGCCGGGTGTCCGGAGCCCCGCCAGCCGGGCAAGCCCGATCAGGGTGCGCCACTCGCAGTTCGGGGCGGCCGCGAGGACCCTCTCGATCTCCTCCGCCGTGACATACCTGTTGTTCTTCGTCGGGGTGACGCCGCCCTTGAGGCGGGCGAAGGGGGATCGGAGCAGGACCTCCCGGTCCACCAGCTCGCGGAACATGGTCTTGACGTTGCCCGTGTGGGTCTTGACCGACGCCTCGCTCAGGCCGCTGCGGGAGAGGCTCTCACGCCACCGGGCGGCGTCCTCGGGGCTGATCTGCTGGAGGAGCCGGTCCTTGCCGAAGAAGGACTCCAGGGTCTGGCGGGTCTGCTCCAGCTTCTTGATGCTCGCGGGCTTGAGGCCGGCGCGGGAGGCCATGAACTGCTTCATCCAGTCGCCAAGGGTGCGGCACTGGCGTCCCTTGGTCAGGCCCACCGCCGCGAGCTTCTTGTGCAGCCAGTCGTCGATCGAGCCCAGCCACTCGGAGGTCTCGCGGTCGAGGGGCTCGCCGCGGAGCTGGGCACCGAGGATGGTCTCGACCCGGGTCGCCACGGCGTCGGCGAACTTCTTCTCGACATTGCCGAGGTGGAGCGTTTTGCGGTTGCCGCCGGGGGCGACGAACTGGACTCGCTTCTTTCCGTCGGGCAGTGATGTGACGCTCGCCATCAGCACGCCTCCAGACGGGCCGCCGGGCCCGGTGGGGACGACTCAAGTGCCGCGGGTTGGGGGAGGCAAGGCGTGGGGGGAAGGTGTTTGGAGGGGCAAGGGCGTGCCCTGGCGGGCGCCTCGGCGGGGACCGGTTGAGCCCGTTGGTGAACGCTGGAGTTCACTGCCGCCACGGATCGTCCCCCTTGTTGGATTGGGTACGGATTGGACGCGCCGCACGCGCCGCACGATCCGCGTCGCCGCATGGACCCGCATCCGGGCGCACCGGGCCACCGCCAGTGCGGCGCGCCCCGTCCCCGCCGTCCTCGTCCGGGTCGTCTGCGGCGCGTGCGGAGCGTTGATTCCCGGGGAGTTCCAGATAGATGACGCGACGCTTCTGGCGCCCTCGCCCTCGTTCCGGAAGCTCGACGATCATCCCGGTCGCACGCAGGTCCGGGGCGAGGCGTTTGAGCGCCGCCGACATGCCGCTGTAGTTCGTCGGCCAGTCCTTCGCCGGTGGCTCCTCGCCCCGGCGGCTATTGAGGGCGGCGAGCAGCTCGGTGGCAGTACCCTCGAACGGCCCTTCCCGCACGATCGCCACGACGGCCGGGCCGATAGGCGACGCGGCGACCACATCCTCGTGGGACTCGGCCCGGTTGCCCATGAACGCGGTGTGGAACCGACCGTGCTCCCAGCCGATTCCGGCCTCCGCCGCCGTCACCCAGATGGTCAGGTCGGCCATGCGGGGAAGCGTGGGGAACGACACCTCGCCCTGACGCTTCAGCGCCGACGCGACGGCGTCGAGGATCGCCCCGAGTACACCCGGTCGCAGCCGCTCGTACTCGGCGAGGATCTCCGTCTCCGTGCGTCGCTGGTCCTCGGGGATGCGTGGGAGCGAGATGGAAATGGTGCGGTCGACGAGGTCGGACCTAGATGCCGGGTCTTCGATTCCGTTGAGGATGACCGGACGGCGGGCTGTGAAGATGGCCTCCTCGTCGTCGGCGTAGAGCAGCCTCGTGGCGAACCCGCCGTCTGTCGCCAGCGCGCACAGCGCGTCCGACAGCTCCGGCCTGACTCCGGACATGTTGTTGTAGGCGCAGAGCCGGCTGTTGCCGGCAGAGATGAAGACATCTCGCTCGCTCTTGGGCATCCTCCGCAGCGGCGCCGCGTTGGGGTCGATGAGCCCCCGCAGCAGCTTGCATACCGTGGACTTCGCGCTGCCCTGCTCTCCGCTGACACTGAGCACGCCGTAGGGGCCTGTGGGACGGAACGCCGCCACGAGCCAGCCCATGGCAAGGGTCCAGGTGTCGTCGTCGGCCATGTTCATGAGCGGGCGGAGAGCCTCGATGCACCCGCCCTTCACCGGCGCGGGCAGCGGGAGCATGCCGTCGCGCCGGATGAACTTCACGGGCACCTCGCGGCCCGGCACGACCAGCCAGCCGTCGGCCGTGATGCGCACGGCTCTCCAGTCAGCATCACAAAGGTCGAGCCAGATGTCGTCCCCGTGCCCGGCTACCCGCAGGTGAACCTCGTGCTGCGCACCGTCGAACCTCGCCGCGCCCGCGATAGCCGTCAGCGCGTCCTGGACCGCCTGGGAGCCCGGCACCTTGCCGAACTGCTGATAGGAGAGGCGGGCGACCCACTCTTTGAATCCCTTGTTGTTGATCGGCCATGTCTCGGTGTGATCATCGACCGGAATCGAGGCATACGCCTTGCCCTCCGGGGTGTGGAACAACTCCAGCCCCTCGATGCCCATGACCGCCGCGACGATGCGGTCCGCTTGAGAGCCACCACCTCTGTCGCCGCTGTGATCGCTCAGCTGCCGGGCGGCCTCTTGCTCGAGAGCGTGGAGCAGGTCGTTCCGGTCGATCCCCGGCCGCAGTTCGCAGATCTCGTCCGCGTACTGCTCCCGGGCAGTCTGGTCGGCAAGGAGGATGTACCGGACGAGGCTGTCGCCGTCGGTCAGCCGGAGGATCACGGCGAACTTGCCCGACTTGCCGTGGCGATGGCACTCGATCTCGATGGTGTTGTCCGGCTCGTTACTCACGCAGTCGCTCCCCGGCAGCGCACGCACAGACGGCTGGGCGCGGCCCGCTCGATGGCGTCGTTCACTTGCGCAGCCGTAGCCCCGCCCCTGAGCCACTCTCGCAAGTCCTTCACCGGCGGCTCGATCACCCGGACATCGCGGTGGTAGCAGGCCAGGGTGCCGGCGTGGTCCATGGCGCCTCCGCGACCCGCGGCGTCGGCGTCAGCCACGACCACGGCGACGGTGGGGTTCTGCTTCCGGATGTACTCCGCGATCAGCCGCATCGCCCCGCGGCAGCCCGGGCGGCCGACCGAGTCGAAACCCAGGTCCAGTGCCGCCGCGGTGTCGGTCGGCCCCTCGGGCAGGAGCAGAGGGCCGGTTCCCGACAGGCCCGTCGGGATGTGCAGCCCGTGCTTCCCGCCCTTGACCGAGAACTTGCGGCCGCTCGGAGTACGCAGACGGATGCCCAGAACCACGCCGTCAGCATTCGACATTGGGAAGGTCCAGTTCCGGCCGTCCCAGCCGATGCCGAGCCGCCAGAGACTGTCGGTGGTGACGCCGAGCTGCTCGGCGAACCGGTTGAGGTGCCCGGGCCGAAGGCGGCCCCGGCAGTCCTCAGCGAGACGGCGTAGATCGGTGTGCGGCCCCTGCGGTGAGAGATGGAGCTTCCTGACCCGGACGGGCCGCTGACCGTCCTTGCGAAGCACATGCAGCCATCCCGCCTCCCCCCACCGCTGCTTGGACTCGGTGCGGGAGCAGATCACGCGCGAGGGCGGGTCGTCGCGGCTCACGAGGCACCAGTCGGGGCGCTCGCAGATCGGGCACGGGCACGCCTTCGTCACCCGGCGGTAGTCGTCGAGAAGGGTCATCGCCCGCCCTCCGCCCTGGCGGCGACATACGCCCTGAGCCCGGCGGTGGTGAACAGTCTGCGCCTGCCGATCTTGACGGTTTCCAGCTCCCCGGCCGCGACCATCTGCGCCAGCTTGCGGGCGCTGATGTCGCCAAGCATGTGCCGGGCCACGGGGCCCGAGGCCAGGAGCGGGTCGGGCGTCTGCGAGGTCCTGGGGACGGGGGTGGGGTGGTCAGCCACGGTCCACCTCCCGCTTCTGACGATCCACAGAAATGGTCGCCAGCACCTGCCCCAGGTCGAAGCGCAGAGTCTTGACGCCGATGCGGCAGGCGGGGATCAGGCCCTCCCGCGTCCAGCGCCTGACGGTCTCGGGTTCCACTCCCAACCGTTCTGCAAGTTCGCGGGTCAGAAGAAGTCGATCAGCTTTCGCGCGAGGGTCTTTGTACTTCATACCCTCCGCAAACGGACGCCCTCGGGAGCCGCGCGGATGCGGATAGATGGGGTGTGGATGCGGTTGGATTTTTCTTAGGAATCCGCGCCGTCGTTCGGATCTCGCCTCTGTAGCTCGATTTCGGATGCGCGGACGATGGACTTACCGATTGGCCGGCCCGTCCTAGAAGACCGCTGTGGTCCATTCTGGGCTCGCAGCCACGCCCTCACATATCGCTCCCAGGTCCCTTGGGAGGGGACTTCTGGATTCCCTGCCGCGTCCATCGGGTACGCGGGGCAACCGTGCTCCCTGAGGTACTCCCATTGAGCTGAGCAGTATGGCCGGGCCGAATCCTCAGGCGGGGAAAGCTCTGGGTGCGCCGCGCTGATCCACTCGAAGCTCTCTCCGGCGCGTCTCTGCGCTTCGTTCAGCTTGACGGTAGAAGGGGTTGGTTCCGGCAGGGCTTTCTCTGGCTGCGGGAGCGGGGCAGATTCCTCTTCGAGCGGTGTGGGACGAACCACCGCGTCGTGCTTGTCCCCACCAGCCCACCCACGCCTCTGCTCGGCGATCGGTCGAATCTCGGCCACCAGCAATCGCAGACCCTTGCACGATTCCTGTATTGCGGCTGCTTCACCCGCCGGGTCCCTCGGAAAGCCCCCCGGATTGTCCGGCGACATCAATGGCCCCGACTCGTACCAAGGACGGACGCGGTCCCGAAGCCTCGCCAGCAGCGACCGCACGCGCGTGGCGAACTGCTTGCTCGCCGGCTCTCCGTTGTCCCTCAACTCGTCCGCGGCCTGATCCGCAGCAGCCTGGCATCGCGTAGCAGCCTGGTCGGCCTCCATCCGGGTGACGAAGTACATGTCGAGCCGCCGGAATCGCTCCTTCACCCCGGCATCCAGCGTGTCCCGACACGCCTCCCACTGGGCCCGCTTGTCAATCAACTCGGGCACCCGAGGCGGCAGGCACTGCTCGGGGGGTACATACGCCGACTGCGCCGACTCCGCCGTGGGGGCCGCCCCTTCGATCGGTTCGGAGAGCATCATGAGCGCCACGGCATACATCGCGCACGCGCGGGTCGCCTCGCCCATTGCCTCGCTCAGGGCTGCGGACCGGGGATGGCGGAACGGCTGGCCACCATCGGCTCGCATCCCGTCGATCGCACGCTCCCAAGCCTCTAGCGACTTGATGGCGTCCGACTTCCAGGGATTAAAGCCGAAGTCCACCTCGATGAACACCCGTTCACCCCGGACCTCGCCCGGCCGAGTGCAGCCAATCACCCCAATAGAGAACGCACCGAGCGGGTCGTGCCGGACATACTTCAGCACCGCCACGGCGTCGGGCACATCCACGGGAACATGGCTCTCAAAGCCCGCCTCGCCCTGCCGGTGCCAGATCAGCGTCAGCGGCGCGCCGGGGAACCCCAGCTTGATGGCGAGGGTCTCCGCCTCCGTCTGGAGGCCGAGGACCTCGCTCATCCGGCCCCAGGCCGCCGCGCCGGCGATCCGGTGCTTCATCTCCCTGACCAAGTACCGGAGCCGGTCCCGGTCAGCCTCCCATCCCGGGTTGCCGCCGGGGTTGGACCGACGGACCGATCGCACCAGTTGACTCTCCACCGCCCTCACCACCAGCATCGCCTGCTCCAGAGTCTGGTCGAGCACGCGCTGGTCGGGGATGCGCTCGGCGCTGCGGTCGGCGTGCCACGCCGAGATCGCCGCGTAGACATCCCGGATCGCAGTCAGATCCCGCTTCGGATCGTCGTCCCAGAACCGGCCCAGCAGGTAGGTGGTGTCCGACTCGAAGCCTCGCGGCATCGTGCTGCCGTGCTCGGTGTCCTTGTGCCGGGCCGGGTCCGACCAGAACTTGTGCAGCCGGTCGCCGGGGTCGGCGTCACGCCAGGCCCCGATGTTGTCCACCTCGTCCGCGGCGGTCTGCCTCCAGCTTGCGATGACCCTGAGGGTGTGCCGCTCGTCGTCGCCGAGCCGGGGCCCGCCCGGCTTCCCTGCCGATGGTCTGTGGGTCATGCGAACAGGCTATTACACCCCGGGGCGCGCGGACCAGCATCCGACAGCCCCAGGCCGCATACTCACCCCGCCGCAAAATACCCCTTCGGGTCCGGCAGCGGCTCCGGGGCCACATTGATCCGGGTCCGGCTGCTCGGCGTCAGCCCGAACTCGGCCTCCAGCCGGGCCAGCGTCGCCGACGCCTTGTGCATCAAAGCGACCTCGGGGAACTGGCCCAGGGCCTTGACCTTTCCGTTCCCGTCCCGGATGGGGTACGAGACCCCGTGCTGGCGTACGAACGCCGTGGCCTTCTTCCACTGGACGAAGTGCTCGGCGTACCTCGCCAGGGCGTTCCCGTCGATCGTCGTCAGCACCCGGGTCGCCATGAGCCGCGGCACCATGTCGTCCCAGACCTCGGCGGCCTCGTCCCCCAGCCAGTCCGGCTTGGGCGGGGGCTCCTTCGCGGGCTTGGGCTCGTTGCGGTTGAGGTCGGCCCGGGGGCTGCCCCGCAGCCTCAGCACCTCGAACGGGGTGGGTCGTGGTCCTCGTTGTCCCATGCCTGCCTCCAACACGCGTCGATCCGCGTCGATCGTGGCCCCTTCTCAGGCCCCCCCCCGGGGGGGGGTATGCGAAACCCGCGTCCATACGCACGGCGATAGCGGGCCGGTCCCTTGCGCGCACCCCCCAGAGAACAGACCCCCTACCCCCCTGCGCCCACGCCTGCGCGGCGGTCATGGGGGTGGCAGGGGTGTGTCGCTAGATTGTACCCCGGGCTACAAATGGGCACAGGGCTAGGGCGGTGCCGCGGTGTTCACGCCGCGCTGGTCCGCACCCTGCGCTGCGTCCGGCCAGCCTCCTCGGGTAACCAGTTCGAAGACGATCAGCGCGTGCTAGCCAAGGCGAGCGCTCCCTCCTTCCCCCGGCGAGAGGGTCATGGGATGCAGATGCTCGCTCATAACGTGAATGACAAATACCGCAACTCCTGACCGTCCGCGCCCACACGCTTGCGACGATCTAGATAGGGCTGTATGACCCCTCGTACACGCTCCGCGGCCTCAGCGTCCATCTCACTCACTTCGCTCTCCCGCTTCCCCAGTCCACCGATTGAGGTACCCAGTCTTAGTCCGGCACTCCCTGCTACCCACCACCGATCGTGCACCGGAAACCGCCCCGACCCTGACGCCCCGACAGTCACCAGCTCCGTCCAAGGTGGAGATTGAGCAGATTGGTTCCGCCATCCCAATCGGAACATCTCCTCCATGTCCGCAGCACCTGCCTGCCCTCGCCCCATCAGGACCCGAACGCTTGCTTTCGGGGCGTGCCGCAGTACACATCGCAATACCCACAGATCGTCCACGCCAAAGTACGGGTCACAGATACACAACTCATCCCTCACACATCGCTCGATCCACCCTTCAAGAACGCTCCTCGCCACTTCCTCCTGCCCAATCCCGACGACTGTCTGTCCTCCGGCTTGCACCGTCCCATCTGCCAACACTGTTGCCGCAGGAAACACCGCCCGTGCCACGAACTCTGATACCAAACATGCCCCATCGAAATATTCCCGAAGCACTAGCCCCGCGCCGGTGGTCGCCTCTAGCTTTCGGCGCAGATTAGCCAGCACCCATGTCATGATCGGATACGCATCGCTCAAGGACATCTCGGCTGCGGTACGCATATACCATCTCAATTCGTTCAAGGGCCGTGGCTCCACTCTCCCTGCATTCAGCTTACTCAGCGCCCTCCAGGTCGCGGGCGGCAACTGCGCACGCTGGATGACTCCGCTCGTTACGGCTGATCCATCCAGCACGGCCTGTTCCGCGTCCAATGCGCTCAACCGCTCTCGGGCGCGTACCGACTCCCGCCGTGCTCTCGCTGCGATTCTGGCAGCATCTGTATCGACTAGCTCCGCGTGGCCTGCCCCCATTCTCTGTACCAGTGTCTATGAGGGTCTTGGTTCAAGGATAGGGACCGACGCTGGCCGTTGCGGAGGGAGGGGCGCAGCCCCGACCGGAGCAGCGGCCAGCGTCGCCGCGAACG
>JADZER010000040.1 GCA_020850415.1 Phycisphaerales bacterium | reverse complement strand
TCGGAGGGAGAGGAGAAGTGGAGCCCTCTCGCCAATCCTCTGGGCTGGCCTCTCCCGCCGGGGGCGGGAGAGGGGGCAGGTTGGCGCCGGGAGCCTCGCTTGGACTTCGGGCGCTGTTGGCGTGGGCTCTGTCGGTGTGGGCGCCTTCGGGGTCGAGGGTGGTGACATGGTTGTGACAGCAGAGCTTGTCGCACATGGGCGATCCCCCTTTCACCCGTATTGTCGTCGGTGGGTGGGGCGGGTTGCAAGGGGGAATCGGGGTATGTCCGCGAAAGAGCGCACGGGCGCGGACATGCGCGCGAGATTCTGCTGCGGGGGCCTTCTCTTTGGGGCCGCCGAGATCGGGGATGTCCTGCGCCCCTTGGAGCGTCCGGCGCGGGATCGACGACAAACGGACATCGGGCGGTTGAGTTCGGATATCGTTGACCATATTGTGAAGGAAGTGCATCATGGGGCACAGGACGATGGGCATGTCGGTCGTGGGTGTTGCGGGTGTGGTGCTGGCGCTTGCCGGGGCGGTGTCGGTCGTCTCGGGTCAGGTCTCTTCAATTGTCTGGCACGCGGTCGGGGACCCGGGCAACGCGCCGTGGACCGACGACGACTATCCGAATCACCAGTTCTACGGGCGGGGCACGGTGGACTACCGCTACCGGGTGGCCGAGACGGAACTGACCACCAGCCAGTGGGTCGAGTTCGTCCGCGCCTATGGCCCACACGCCGACAACCCGTTCGACTGGAGGTTCCTCGGCTCCCTGATCACCGGCTCGTGGCAGGACGGCGAGCCACACTACGAGGTCATCCCGGGCTACGAGAACCATGCCGCGGAGATGACCTGGCGTATGGCCGCGAGGTTCTGCAACTGGATGCACAACGGGCAGGTCAACGAGGCCTGGGCGTTCAAGGACGGCGCCTACGACACCTCGACCTTCACAGAGAACGACAACCCGCCGCCGTTCTTCAACGATCAGGACGCCCACCGCGCGGACGCCCGCTACTGGATACCCACGCTCGACGAGTGGTGGAAGGCGGTCTACTACGACCCGGACAAGGACGGCGCGGGCGAGGGCGGCTGGTGGGAGCAGCCCAACGGCACCGACACTGTGCTGATCGCCGATTTCCCGGAGAACGGCGGCGAAACCAACGCTGGGCTGTCGGCCGGCACCGGCGAGTGGGACCCGAGGATCACCGTCGGCATGTACCCGGATGTCCGCACGCCGTGGGGGCTGCTGGATGCGTCCGGCGGGCTGCGGGAGTGGACCGAGGAATGGACGCAGAACCACAGTGGGCGGTTCGTCGAGGGGTCAAGCAGGGATGATTGGTTTGACTACGAGTACTTGGATTGGGTTGGTGGGTGGGACTACCGCCTGCCTGAAAACGACTACGAGTACACGGGTCTTCGTGTCGCAACGGTTGTCCCGGCCCCGCCGTTGGGGCCTGGCACGGTCGTGGCGTTCGCATGTGTTGCAGTCTCAAGAAGAAGGAGATGATCATGAAGGGGTGAACTTGCCCACCTCCGGTGGACACCATCGATCGATGGGGCGCGGGCGGTCGTCGCCGAGTCGCTTTCGGGGCTCGATGTTTGTCGCCGGCTTTGTCTCGGGCTCGCGGCTGAAGAGGCGGTTGCGCGGGCGTTGGTGGTTCCGCTCGGGGCGGTGGTGGGCCGGGCGCGGGAGTTGAGATTTGAGATTTGAGATTTGAGAGTTGAGAATTGAGATATCAGATCTCAGCGGTTGGATCGTGGGGGATTGGGGTGGATCGGCACTGGTCAGCTGCGCAGAGCCTTCGCTGACCAGTGGCACGCGACGCGGTGAACTTCCAGCGTGGTTGGGGTGTTTGCGGGGCCGGGTTCACTCCGTGGGGTGCAGGCGGACCAGCGAGACGCCGTGGCGCGGGACCTCGGCTTGGTAGTGGCTCGACGCCGTGCCGAGGGGCGCCTGGCGCCAGAGGTCCCGGACCGCGCGCTCGCCCTCCACGCCGAGCTCGTCCCAGGTCACGGTCATCTGCCTGGGGACCTCGGCGAGATTGAACAGCCCGACGGCGATCGAGCCGTCGGCGAGCGGCTTGGCGAGGATCAGGTCGTCCTCGGTGCGGCGGACGATGCGACCCTGGACGCCGAGGGTGTCCTGGTCCACGCCGATCACCTCCGCGTTGCAGAGGATGTTGAGCGTGAAGGCGTCGAGGCGGGTCATGTCGCCGGAGAAGATCAGCGGCGCGGCCATGAGGCACCACATGGACATGTACGAGTACTGCTCGTTGCCGGTGAGCGTGGTGGGCTGGCCGACGCCCATGCCGCGGGCGTCGCCGACCCACCCGATGAGGATGTAGTCGGGGTCGTTCCAGGCGCCGGGCCCCGCCCAGGCGCCGTGCCGTGCGTTGCTCAGGCCGATGGAGTAGAAGCCGGGCAGCAGCCCGCCCTGCTCGACACCGAGGTCGCCGGTGGTGCGCCAGCACTGGCCGACCGAGCCGCCCCACTCCCAGACATCGCCCATGCCGTACTGGCACAGGTTGAAGACGATGTCGCGGCCGAGGGGCTCGAGCAGGTCGCGCATCTGTCGGTAGGGTCGGACGAACCGCTCGCGGCCCTCGCCGGTCGCGACGCGCTCGTAGCTGCACCAGTCGTACTTGAGGAAGTCGAAGCCCCAGCGGGCGAAGAGGGCCGCGTCGATCGCCTCGTGCTCCCACGCGCCGGCGAAGCCCGCGCAGGTGCTCGGGCCGGGGGAGGTGTAGAGGCCGGCCTTCAGGCCTTTGGCGTGGATGTGTTCGGCGAGGCCGGGCATGTCGGGGAAGCGGGCGTTGGAGAGGAGCGTGCCGTCGGGGGCGCGGGGCCTGCCGCCGATGGCGGCGTCCGTCGAGCCGGGCTTGACCATCCAGCAGTCGTCGATGTTGACATAGGAGTAGCCGAAGTCGGCCATGCCCGAATCGATCATGGCGTCGGCGGCGGCCCGCATGTCGGCGTCTGTGACGCGGTTGTAGTGGATGTACCAGGAGTTCCAGCCCATCGGCGGGGTGAGCGCCAGCGTCGGGCCGACGACGAACCGCAGCTCGCGCTCGGCCCGCCCGGCGTCGTTGACGGCGCGGAGGGTGACCGGGTGGATTGTTTCGGCGCGGTCGGCGATCGTGCCACTGATGATGCCGGTCCACGGGTCGAGCGTGAGGCCGTCGGGCAGGGCGTCGGCCTCGAAGTTCATCGGGCGATCGCCGGTGGCGGGGACGCGGTAGAGCACCGGGCGGCCGGGCCGGACCGCGAAGACCTCGGGGCCGTTGATGCGCGGCTCGGGGCCGGGCGCCGGGGTGAGAATGACCTTGGGTTCGTCGGGGGCGTCGATGGCGATCGGGACGCCCTCGCGCATCACGAACTGGGCGTCGGCCCAGTCGGCGTGGTCGAAGTCCATGCCGTCCTCGGCGCTGCCGCTGACCAAGACGAGCGAGCCGACCCCGGTGAGGTCGATGTCGATCCGTACGGGCTGGTCGCCCGCGCGCAACACACCGCTGTCAAACGACTTCCTTCCGTCGGCGTAGACGGTGAAGGAGACGCTGCCACGCCCCTGGGTCTCGTCATCCACCCCGACCCAGGCGCCGAAGCGCTCGGCCCGGCCATCGAGGTCGAGGCGGAGCACGCCCGGGGCGTGCGAGCCCACGCCGCGCGCGAAGCTGCGTCCGCCGATCGAGATCGGGTTCCCCTCCACCGAGCGATCTACGACCGGCCGGCCCCAGCCTTGGTGGAGCTTGGTGAGGTCCAGGCCGGAGAGGGGGACGGTGTCGGTGGCGCCGAGGATCGCGGCTGATCCCAGGGCGACGATGAGCGCGAGGGTGGTGGGGGGCATGTATTAAGGATAGACGAGTCCGGTGTGCCGCCGGACGGGTCCGCGACCCTGCTGTGGTCGCCGGGATCTCATCTGCGCCCCGTGTCGGGCTCGGCCTCGGGGAGCCTGGCGCGTGCCGAGCGCTCCCAGTGGATCGAGCCCGGGTACAGGAAGAGGGCATCGCGGAAGTCTCCGGGGGCGGCGGCGTCGATGGGGACCAGGCGCACGGCGCGCCGGCGGAAGAAGCCCAGCTGGCGGATGCCGAACGCCCGGTAGCCGCGGTCTCGGAAGAACTCGGCGATCATGGCGGGGGAGGCGCCGTTCAGGCGGAGCGCTTCCGAGTTGAGTTCGCAGAGCACCGCCGGCCGGCGGGCGTCGATGGTGCGGGTCAGGCCGCGGAGGGCGCGGAGCTCGAAGCCCTCGATATCGAGCTTGATGAACAGGGGCCTGGGGTCCTGATCGTCGAGGAGCGAGTCGCCCGGGGTTGTGCGCACCTGCGTTCGGTCTCTTGTCGCGGCGCGCAGGCGTGGGGCCGCGGGGCCGAGCGTGCCTGCGCCGAGGTTGTGCGGATCGGGGAGCTTGTGCTCGACCTCCTCGGCGCGGTCGCTCAGACCGACCGGCTCGACCAGGATGTTGGCGAGACCGTTGCGGTCGACATGCCACCGGAGCGACTCGAGGGCCCGAGGCCCGGGCTCGACGGCGATGACCGCCCCGGCCGGGCCGACCCGCGCGGCCAGGCGGACCGCCACCAGCCCGGTGTTCGCCCCGCCGTCGAGGACGAGGTCGCCGGGCCGGACGCAGACCTCGCACGCGGCGAGGATGTCCATCTCGTGGTAGCACCCGCGGAAGTAGGCGACGCGTTGGAAGAGGTCGGAGAGGTCGAGCCGGATGCGGGCGCCGGTGCGGGTCTCGCGGGTCTCGGCCATCGGGGCGCCGTCCCAGTGCGGGTTCCAGAGCACGCCGCAGCGGCGCATGAGCAGCGACGCCGCGGGCAGGCGGCGCCGTGCGTACTGGCGGAGCAGCCAGCGGACAGCGGGGGGCGCGAGGCGTGGCGGGGCGGGCGGGTGCGCGCTGGCTCGGCTCGGCATGGGGGGAGGATAACACCCCCGGGTCGGTGGTCCGGGTGCGCGACCCCACGGGGGGCGCCGCGGGGCACACCACCCATCTGCATCGGCGCCTGCCGTGCTGGTGACCCAGGCGGCGCCGGGTGCGCCGGCACCGGTCAGCTCCGCAGAGCCTCCGCTGCCCGGTGGCACGAGGCCGTGAACTTCCAGCGTGGTTGGGCCTGGCTGCAACCGCGCCCGGCCCGCTCCCAACGACCCTGCGACCTACGCTCCCCTCGACACCGCAACGGAGACACCCGCCCATGCAATCCCACGAGATCGACTACGAACTTATCGGCGACGACATGCAGATGGTCTTGATCGAGCTTGACCCCGGCGAGACGGTGATCGCCGAGGCCGGGAGCATGAACTACATGGAGGACGGGATCCGGTTCGAGGCCCGCATGGGCGACGGGTCGGCCGCGTCGGAGGGCGTGATGAGCAAGCTGCTCGCCGTCGGCAAGCGGGCGCTCACCGGCGAGTCGCTTTTCCTCACCCACTTCACCCACGACGGGCACGGCAAGGCCCGCGTCGCGTTCGCCGCCCCCTACCCGGGCAAGATCATCCCGCTCCACCTCGGCGAGCACGGGAGCGAGGTCGTGTGCCAGAAGGACTCCTTCCTCGCCGCGGCGAAGGGCACCAAGATCGGCATTGCCTTCGCCAAGCGCTTCGGCGCCGGCCTCTTCGGGGGCGAGGGCTTCATCCTCCAGCGCCTCCAGGGCGACGGCATGGCCTTCCTCCACGCGGGCGGCACGGTCATCGAGCAGAAGCTCGAGGGACAGACCCTGCGCGTCGATACCGGCTGCATCGTCGGCTTCACCAAGGGCGTCGACTACTCCATCGAGCGGGCCGGCAGCCTCAAGAGCATGTTCTTCGGGGGCGAGGGCATGTTCCTCGCCACCCTGCGCGGCCACGGGACCGTGTGGCTGCAGAGCCTCCCCTTCTCGCGCCTGGCCGACCGCATCCTCGCCAACGCGCCCTCCCACGGCGGCAAGACCACCGGCGAGGGCTCGGCTCTCGGCGGGCTGTGGCGGATGATCGACGGGAGCTGATCGCCCCACGACCTCCTCTCGATCCTCTATGCTCCACCCGCGATGGGGATGGAGGCACTGCGGATGCGACGGAACCATGCGGCGGTGGGGTTGGGTGTTTCCTGGGTCTTGGCGGCCGGGCTGCTCGCCCAGGACCAGCGCGGCGACGCCCCCGGCGCAGAGCAGCCGATCATCGTCGAACGCAACGCGCCCGCCGGGCCGACCTTCGACGCCGCGTTCCGGAGCCCCACCGGCTTCCAGAACCGCCACATCTTCGCCCCCCTCGAGGACTGGCCCGACCCCGACCGCGTCCGCCTGGGCTCGGGCGCGCCCGGGCCCGACTACTGGCAGCAGCGGGTCAACTACCAGATCGACGCCACGCTGCACGAGGCCGAGCGGTCCGTCAGCGCGCGGGCGAAGATCACCTACCACAACAACTCCCCCGACACGCTCACCTACCTCTGGCTGCACCTCGAGCAGAACCTCTTCAAGCCGGACTCGATCGGGGCCCTGAGCAAGGAACCGGGCAGCCGCTTCGGCTACCGCGAGGGGTTCGACGGCGGGTTCCACATCGAGCACCTCGCCAGCGCCGGGCACGACCTTGAGCTGCATGTCTACGACACCATGGGACGCATCGACCTCGACGAGCCCATCGGGCCGGGCGAGACCTTTGTGTTCCACATCTCCTGGAGCTTCAACATCCCGCCGTTCGGCGCCGACCGTCTCGCGGTGGAGGAGGTCGAGCAGGGGCCCATCTTCGAGATCGCCCAGTGGTTCCCGGCCGTCGCGGTCTACGACGATGTCGACGGCTGGAACACAATGGGGTACCTCGGGCAGGGCGAGTTCTACACGGACTTCGGCGATTTCGATGTCCGCATCACCGCCCCGCGCGAGCACATCGTCGTCGCGGGCGCCGTCCTCCAGAACCCCGCCGGCGTGCTCACCCCCGAGGCCCGCGAGCGCTACGAGCGCGCCAAGGCCAGCGACGATACCGTCACCATCCGCACCGCCGCGGAGGTCGGCGACCCCGCGAGCTGGCCCGAGGGCGAGGGCCCGCTCACCTGGCACTTCAAGGCCGAGCAGACCCGCACCTTCGCCTGGGCCTCGAGCGCGTCGTTCATCTGGGACGGCGCGGGGGTGGATATCCCCGGCTGCCCGCACGCCCCCGACGGGCGTGTGCTCGCCCAGGCCGCGTACCCCAAGGAGGCCGAGGCCTGGGTCGAGGCCGTCCAGATGGCGCGCCACTGCCTCGATTTCAACTCCCGGCAGTGGCACCCGTACCCGTACCCCGTCGCGGTCAATGTCAACGGGCGCGTCGGCGGCATGGAGTACCCGGGCATCGTCTTCTGCGGCGGGCGCAACCACCGCGAGGGGCTCTACGGCGTCACCGACCACGAGTTCGGGCACAACTGGTTCCCCATGCTCGTCAACACCGACGAACGCCGCTACGCCTGGATGGACGAGGGCTTCAACACCTTCATCAACATCTACACCAAGAGCGACTTCTTCGGCAACTACCCCGACGACGCCCGCGGCATGGCGGGCGATGTCCTCAACAACCAGCGCCAGGACAACCAGCAGCCCATGATGAGCTTCCCGGACCAGATCTGGCGCGGACGCCTCGGGTACCTCGCCTACGGCAAGCCCGCGGCGGCGCTGTGGCAGCTCCGCCAGAATGTCCTCGGCGAGGAGCGCTTCGACCGCGCCTTCCGCGAGTACATCGACCGCTGGGCCTTCAAGCACCCCCAGCCCGCCGACTTCTTCCGCACCATGGAGGATGTCGCCGGCGTGGACCTCGCGTGGTTCTGGCGCGGCTGGTTCTACTCCACCGCCACCCTCGACCAGGCCGTCGTCCGCGTCGAGCACGACGAGGAGGACGATTGGGTCTATGTCGACCTCGAGAACCGGCGCGACATGGTCATGCCCGTGACGATCGAGGTCGAGTACGACGATGGCCAGGTGGAGCAGCGCGGCCTGCCCGTGGAGATCTGGACCACCACCAACGCCTGGACCGTCGGGTGGAACCCCGACGGGCGCAAGGTCGTGCGGGTGAAGCTCGACCCCAAGGGCATGCTGCCGGACATGGACGAGTCGAACAACGAGTGGAAGGCGGAGTGAGGCGGTTCACCACGGAGCACACGGAGAGCACGGAGCCGAGACAGAGACTGCCGCAGATGAACGCAGATAGACGCAGTTAAAGGCAGGGGGCCGGTTCTGATCAGGCGGAGCCTGATCGGCCAGAACATCTGTGTTCATCCGTGGCTATTCCTGCCTTCCGCCGCGCTCTCCGGGTGCTCCGAGGTGAATCTCAGAGCACCATCGCCGCCAGGTGCAGCGAGACGATCGCGTAGACCCCCGCCATCAGGTCGTCGAGCAGGATCCCCCATCCGCCCGGGGCTCGCTCCAGGGCGTAGGCCGGCCATGGCTTGAAGATGTCGAAGACCCGGAAGGCGACAAACGCCAGGGCCAGGGTCAGTGCCGCGAGCAGCGGGGTGTCGGTCGACCCCGCCGGGAGAAACGCGAGCACCAGGGCCATCCCCGCGGTCTCGTCGGCGACGACCTGGGAGGGGTCCGACCGCCCGAACGCGCTGGCCGCGTGATCGCCGAACCGGACGCACATCCCAGAAAACAGACCGGTCAGTATGGCCATGCACAAGGTGAACACCGCACCTTGGCCATCGAACCCCAGTACCAGCAGCGCCGCGGCGACGACGACCGGCGGGAGGGAGCCCCATGTCCCCGAGGCCGGGCGTCGGAAGCCAAGGCCGAAGGTCGTCACCAGATTAGCCGCGGCGGGGGAGAGCGGGCGGTTCATGGGAGGTGGCTTTCCTTGGAGGATGATCCCGGGGCTTGGGACAGAGCCTTGCGTATATAAGGGATTGCGCTGGCGACCGTGATCACGACGGTCGCCCACGCGGCGAGGTCGATGGCCCACCGGCCCGGCGTCCCGGGACCCCACGGGAAGAGCGCAAGCACCAGCAGGATCAAGGGGATAGCGACGGACTGGGCGATCATCTTCCACTTCCCGGCCCAGATCGCCGAGAAGTCGCCCCCCTCGCCCTCCACCAGCCCCCGCAGGCTTGTGATGAGCAACTCACGCCCGAGGATGACCACCGCCATCCAGGGGTGGACACCCGAGGCCTGCAGCCCGGGGATGTCCTGGTGTGCGCCGACGAAGAACGCCGGGCCCGCGAGCATCACGAACGCGCCGAGCACCAGCACCTTGTCCGCGAAGCTGTCCATGATCCGCCCGAACCGGGACACGCAGTCCCAGGCCCGGGCGAGCTTGCCGTCCAGCATGTCGGTCAGCGCGGCGACGACGAAGACGGCCATCCCCCCGAGCAGCACGGTGGGGGAACCAAGGGGATCGAACGAGAGCAATGCCACGAACACCCCGGCCAGCGCCAGGCGGAGCCAGACGAGGGCGTTGGGGAGCCAGGTGGGTCTGTTGGGGTGAGGCACGGGGGGATGGTAGTGGGACCAGGAGATGGGCGAGCACGGCTTGGAGAGCCGTGCCACCGCTGTGGAAGCAAGCTAGTGGCTGCTCTATCCTCTGAATCTCCGGATCGAGCGGGCTCGCGCGGCCCGGGTCGGGGGTGGTGCACGCGGGTTCGGCAGCCGGGTTCGGCCGCCAGAAGGAATCGGGGCGGGCCGTGGAACAGCTCATCAATCCGTTCCTGCTTTTCCTCGGGCTGGCGCTCGGCGGCGTGGGCTTGTGCGCGGCGCTCCCCCGCCGGCGGGTCAACCCCCAGGTCTTGGGCGCGGTGCTCGGAGGCCTCGGTTTGGGTATCGTCCTGCTCGCCCTGGGCCTCAAGAACCCGGGCCAGCTCCCCAACTACAACTTCTACATCTTCGGCTTCATCGCCGTGGGCTCGGCCCTCCGGGTCATCACCCACCCGCGCCCGGTCTACGCGGCCCTCTACTTCATCCTGACCATCCTCGCCAGCTGCGGGCTCTACCTCATCCTGTCCGCCGAGTTCATGGCCTTCGCCCTGGTGATCATCTACGCCGGCGCGATCCTGATTACCTACCTCTTCGTCATCATGCTCGCCACCCAGGCGCCCAGCGAGGACAACCTCGAATCCCTCGCCGATTACGACACCCAGGCCCGCGCCCCGTTCGTCGCGGCCGTCACCGGGTTTGTCCTTCTCGCCTCCCTCACCACCATGCTCTTCCGCGGCGTGGGCGACCTGCCCACCCCGACGGCCCCGCACCCTGACGCCCTGCTCGCGGAGATGCCCAACAAGGCCAGCCCCGACAAGATCATGCTGGCCCTCGATCGCCGGGGCGAGCTCCGCGAGGGCGACCAGTTTGCCGGGCTCGACCCGCTCGCCGGCACGGTCACCCTCCAGACCATCGATGGGTACCGGACCGTCGCCATCCCGCCCGAGGTCAAGGTCGGCAATGTCGAGTCGATCGGCTTTGACCTGCTCAACGAGCACCCCGGCTCGATCGAGATCGCCGGCGTGATCCTGCTCATGGCGATGCTCGGGGCCACGGTCCTGAGCCGCAAGCAGGTCGAGTTCGAGGAGGAGGCCAAGCTCCGCCAGTCCCAGGCGCTCGCGGCCACGGGCCAGGTGTTCGCGGACAAGGAGGTGCGCCCGTGAGCCCAGGCCTGCTGCTCTCCCTGTTCCCGATCGCCCAGGCCGGCTTCCCCGAGCCGATGGGCGGGGCGACGCTGGCGCCCTATCTGTTCGTGTCGGCGCTGCTCTTTGTCATCGGCATGGTCGGGTTCATCACGCGGCGGAACCTGATCATCATGTTCCTCTGCACCGAGCTGATGTTCCAGGCCGCGGGCCTCGCCCTGGTTGCGTTCAGCCGGTTCTATCTGGAGCACACGGGGCAGACCTTCGTGATCTTCGTCCTGACCGTCGCGGCGGCGGAGGCGGCGCTGGCCCTGGCGCTGGTCGTGCTGCTGTTCCGGAAGAAGGACTCGCTCAGTGGTGAGGAGTGGCGGGAGATGCAGGGGTAGGAGGAAGGCACGAAGGCACGGAGGCACGAAGGCACGGAGGGGCGGAGGGACGGAGGGGATAGCGGGGATGGGGTTGTTGGGCCGCGAAGGCGTGAAGGGATGATGGCGAGCCGTGATCGAACAAGTGCATGACATCCTGGGGATGCTGGCGGCTGGGGCGGTCGGGCAGGGGGGCCACGGGGTGGTCGCGCAGGGCGCCGGGCACGCGGTCGCGGACGGTATCGCGAGCGCGGCGTCGGGCCCGCTGTGGATCGCCGCCGTCCCGGCGCTGGCGATGCTCGGTGTCGTCCTCACCACCTTCTGCGCGATCTTCCGCATCAAGAGCAAGCTGCCCGCGTGGCTGACCGTCGCGTGCCTCGGGGGCGCGTTCGCGACCACCGTCGGCGCGTACCTGCACCTCCAGGACGCCGGCGTACCCCTGGTCGTCAAGGCGTTCACCTGGTTTGATCTCTCGTGGGGCAAGGGGCCTGGCCAGACGCTCCACGCGGACTTTGCGTTCTATATCGACAGCCTGACCTGTCTGTGGATGCTGTTCGTGACCGGCCTGGCGACCCTCATCGGCCTGTACGCCAGTGAGTACATGAGCCACGATGTGGGCACGGGCTACTGCCGGTTCTTCGCGGCGTTCAACCTGTTCGTGTTCAGCATGACCTGCCTGGTGATGGGCGAGAACCTGCTGGTGCTCTTCCTGGGCTGGGAGGGCGTGGGCCTGTGCTCGTACCTGCTGATCGGGTACTTCTACAAGAAGCCCTCGGCGGTGGCGGCGGGCAAGAAGGCGTTCATCGTCAACCGGATCGGCGACTTCGGGCTGCTGATGGGGGTCTTCCTGACCTTCGTCAAGTTCGGGACGCTGAGCTTCCCCGAGCTGTGGCCGATGGTCCAGCCCTACATCGACATGGTGAAGGCCGGCCACGGCGCGGATGTGCCCTTCACCGTGGGGCTGATCCCCGTGCTGCTCATGGTCGGCGCGTTCGGCAAGAGCGCCCAGCTCCCCCTGTATGTGTGGCTGCCCGACGCGATGGAGGGCCCGACGCCGGTCAGCGCCCTGATCCACGCGGCGACGATGGTGACGGCGGGCGTCTACCTGATCGCGCGGACCTACCCGATGTTCCTGGTCAGCGAGTACGCGCTGCCGATCGTGGGGTGGGTCGGGGCGTTGACGGCGCTGCTGAGCGCGACCATCGGCATGGCCCAGTTCGATATCAAGCGGATCATGGCCTACTCGACGGTGTCGCAGCTGGGCTACATGTTCTGCGGCCTGGCGGTGCTGTCGAGCGCCGGGGCGGCGTTCCATGTGTTCACCCACGCGTTCTTCAAGGCGACGCTGTTCCTGTGCTGCGGGGCCGTGATGCACGGCTTCGCCGGCCAGCTCGACCTCCGCAAGCTCTCGGGCGTCGGGTTCATGAAGGGGTGGGGGATCGTCGCCCTCGCGATGCTCGTCGGGTGCCTGAACCTCGCCGGGTTCCCCTTCACCGCCGGCTTCTTCAGCAAGGACATGATCATCGCCGAGAGCTTCGTGACCCCCGGGCCGGGCTACCAGCTCATCGGGTGGATCCTGCTGCTCACGGCGGGGCTGACGGCGTACTACACCTTCCGGGTGTTCTTCCGCGTGTTCGTGGGGCCCCAGTGTTACGAGCCCGGCGATGAGGTCCACGCCCACGATGAGCATGGGCATGAGCACGGGCACGACCATGGGCACGACCATGGGCACGACCATGGGCATGGTCCAGAGACTCACGGCTCGGAGAGCCGTGCCACCCAGAGCCGTGCCACCCAGAGCCGTGCCACCCAGAGCGGTGCCACCAGCAGCCACTTCCACCCGCACGCTCCGGGCTGGGCGATCAACCTGGTGCTGGGCACCCTGGCGATCTCGTCCCTCGCGGCAGCGGGGACCTACCTCATCGGCGACGGGCACGGCTGGGCGGCGGACATGGTCCACAGCTCCAGCGCGAACTATGTCGGCGCGGCCGCGTTCCTCGAGACCGCCGGGCATGCTGAGGGCGAGCACGCGGCCCACGGCTCGTTCCTGGGCATGGACCCCCACAAGGTGATGTACTATGTCTCGTCGATCGTGGGCGTGATCGGCATCATCACCGCCTTCGTGCTGCACTACATGGGCCGCACCACGGCCGCGACGAGCAGGGCCGACGCGCTGCTGCCCGCCATGGGCCCGATCGCCAAGTGGGCGCAGGGCAAGTGGTATGTGGACGAGTTCTACAACGCCGTGATCGTCCTGCCGCTGCGGGTGCTGAGCCATGTGTTCCACACGATCGACCGCCTGCTGGTGGACGGTCTGGTGAACCTGGCCGGCGTCTTGCCGCGGTTTGTGGGGTCGAAGGTCCGTCCCTGGCAGAACGGGCTGTTGCACGGGTACGCGGTCGGGATGGCCGGCGGGCTGGCGGTGCTGATCGGCGCGGTCGTGCTGCTGAGCATGTAGAGAGGAACCCAGTGACGCTTGCACTGCTCATCCTGATCCCCCTGGCCTTCGCCCTGGCGGTGCTGCTGGCCCCCGCCGAGCGGGCCAGGTTCATCGCCCTCCTGGGGACGCTCGTCGCGGGGGTCTTCGCGGTCTTCGCGGTCGTCTCGTTCGACTTTGGCTACGCCGCGAACCGCGGCCAGCTCGGCATGGACATCGACTGGCTCCCCAGCCTCGGCCTGAGCGTGTCGCTGGGCGTCGACTCGGTGGCCCTCTGGCTCATCGTGCTGGCGGCCCTGCTCGGCCCGCTGTGCGTCATGGGCTCGTGGACGGCGATCACCGAGCACCGGAAGATGTTCTACGCGTGGCTGCTCGCGCTCCAGGCCGCGATGACGGGCGTCTTCGCCGCCCGCGATCTGGTGCTCTTCTACATCTGCTTTGAGTTCACGCTCATCCCCATGTTCGTGCTCATCCGTGTCTTCGGGTCGACCAACCGCAAGGCGGCGAGCGTCAAGTTCTTCCTGTACACCTTCACCGGCTCGATCATCGCACTGGCCGGCCTGCTCTATGTCGTCTGGTTCGCCGCCCGCAACGGCACGGGCTGGACCTTCGACATCGAGGCCCTGACGATGGCGGCGTACAAGATGAGCGCCGGCGAGCAGTCGCTGGTGCTGCTCGCGATGCTCGCGGGCTTCGCCGTCAAGGTGCCGCTCTTCCCGCTGCACACCTGGCTGCCCCTGGCGCACACCGAGGCCCCGACGGCCGGGTCGGTCATCCTCGCCGGCGTGCTGCTCAAGCTGGGCACCTACGGGATCTACCGATTCGTGCTGCCCTTCGCCCCGGCCGCGGTTGTGGAGTACGCCCCGGCGATCGCGGTCCTGTGCATCGTCGGCATCATCTACGCCGGCCTGATCTGCTGGGTCCAGACCGATGTCAAGAAGCTCGTCGCCTACTCCTCGGTCTCGCACCTGGGCTTCTGCGTGCTGGGCATGGTCGCGCTGAACACCACGGGCCTGACCGGCTCGGTGCTCTACATGATCAACCACGGCCTCTCCACCGGGGCCCTGTTCTTCCTCGTCGGCTTCATGTACGAGCGGTACCACACGCGCTCGATGCGCGAGCTCGGGGGCCTTGCGAGCAAGATGCCGATCTGGGGCACTTTCATGGTCTTCTTCGCCATGGCCTCCGTCGGCCTGCCCGGCCTCAACGGATTCGTGAGCGAGTTCCTGTGCATGCTCGGCGCCTTCCAGGCCGACGCCGCCTGGGCCGGCATGGAGGCCAGCACCCACGGCATGCCCGGCGCGACCTGGGGCGTCCTCGGGCCGTGGTTCGCGGCCGTCGCCGCCACGGGCGTTGTCATCGCGGCGATGTACCTCCTCTATATGGTCGGGCGCATGTGCTTCGGGCCGCTCATCGAGCCGGCCGGGCATCATGACCATCACGACGCCCACGACGACGGCCACGCCCACCTGCCCCCCGACCTGACCCCCCGCGAGATCGGCGTCCTCCTGCCGCTCGCCGCCCTCTGCCTCTACCTGGGCCTCCAGCCCACACCCCTCATGAAGACGCTCGAAGCCCCGATCAACGACACGGTCAGCCTGGTCCGCGGCAGCGTCGAGAGGCCGGACCACAACGGGGCGGCGCCCGTCCACCACGAGCCGGCCGCCGGGGATGAAGAGGGCGCGGGCCACGAGACCGACGATGGGCACGCCGGCGCCGACGCCGGGGAGGTGGTCGAGTGATCGAGCGCATCGCTTACCTCTGGCCCGAGATGACGCTGTTCGTCGGCGCGTGCGTGGTCATGATCCTCGGCCTCTCGCCCAACGCCAATGTCCGGCGCCAGACCTCGATCTTCACGGGCCTCTTCCTCTTCATCGCCGCCGTGCTCGGCATGAGCACGCCCTCGGGGCGTGGGACCGACTGGGTGATCCTCCCCGAGCTCATGCCCTTCGCCAAGCCGCTGATCGCGCTGGTGGGGCTGCTGCTCCTCCTGGTCATGGCCCAGACGGTGGACCGCGACGAGGAGGCCGCGCTCGCCGGCGGCCAGCCCTTCAACGCCCTGCGCATCACCGGCGCGGAGTTCTACGCCTTCTTCCTCTTCAGCCTGATGGGCGCCATGCTGTGCGCGACCGCGGGCGACCTCATCTGGCTGTTCCTCGCCCTCGAGCTCACCAGCCTGCCCACCTATGTCATGGTCGTCCTCAGCGGGCGCGGGCGCAGGGGCTTCGGCCGCTCGCAGGAGGCCGGCGTCAAGTACTTCTTCCTCGGCGCCCTCGGGGCCGCGATCTTCCTCTACGGCTTCGCCCTGATCTACGGCGGCACGGGCGCGACCCGCTTCGTTGAGATCGGGGAGCACTTCGCCGTCCACGGCATGAACCCGATCGCCCTGGTCGGCATGGTGCTGGCCCTCGTCGGCGTCTCGTTCAAGATCGCGGCGGTCCCCATGCACTTCTACACCGCCGATGTCTATCAGGGCTCGGCCTCGAGCATGGCGGCGTTCCTGGCGTTCGTGCCCAAGACCGCGGGCATGATCTCGATCCTGCTCCTGGTCTCCACCATGGGCTGGACCACGACCGAGGGCACGCTCCCGCCGGTCATCGACAGCCTGCTCTGGGCCCTGGCGGTCCTGACCATGACGGTCGGCAATGTGCTGGCGGTGCTCCAGTCGAGCGTCAAGCGCATGCTCGCCTACTCGTCGATCGCCCACTCGGGCTACATGCTCGTCGGCGTGCTCGCCGGGCCGGGCAGCTCGTTCAGTTCCAACGGCGTCGCGGCGGTCCTGTTCTACCTGCTCTGCTACGGCGTGATGAACACCGGCGCCTTCGCCGTCCTGGCGAGCCTGGAGCGCGACTCGCGGGGCGAGCCGGTCGAGGCCGAGGATGTCGACGACATCCGGGGGCTCTGCCGCACGAACCCGGTGCTCGGCTGGTCGATGGTCCTCTGCATGCTCAGCCTGCTGGGCTTCCCGCCGATCCTCGGGTTCTTCGGCAAGGTCCCGCTGTTCACGGCCGCTCTGGGCGCGGGGCGGGTGACGCTGGTCGTCATCCTCGGCATCAACTCGGCGATCGCGGCGTTCTACTACCTCCGCGTCGTCGCCGCGGCCATGCTCGACGCGCCCGCCGAGACCGGCGCACGCGACAGCGGCGTCCCCTCACGCGGCTTGGCGGCCCTGATCTGCGCGATCTGCGTCGTCGCTCTCTCGGTCTTCGGCGAGTCGTTCATGCGGGCCAGCCAGACCGCCGGCTCGCCCCGGGCGTTCGCCGAGCGCCAGGACGCGGCGCCGCCCCAGCTTCCCGGGCACGACGCCGACCCGCCCCATGACGCCCCTGCCGGCGCCGACGGGACCGAGACACTCTCCCTCCACGACTGACCGGGAATCACCGATCGGGCGCCGCCGGCCGAGCCGGACGCTGCAGAGCGCCGGAGCCGCCGCGGCTCACTCGTCCCGGGCCACCAGCGCCGCCGGGCGGATCACCCGGCGCTGCACCGCGAAGCCCACCAGCGCAACCAGCAGCCAGGCCGCCAGCCACGCCCCGGGCCTCTGCGTCGGCATCGGCGGCAGGGCCTGCCCGGCCCGGGCCAGCAGCACGGTGGTCGCCCCCAGCCACAGCGCCGCGCCGGCGAGCGCCGCGATCGCGGGCCCCACGGTCTGCGGGCGGATCAGCCCGAACGCGAAGCCCACCACGCTCGCGAGGATCGCCGCCGCCAGGGCCATCGTCCGGCTCTGCTCGGGGAGCGTCTCCCACTGGGACCGGACCATCGAGCCCGTCGACGCCGCGGCGGCCCGGAGTTCGTCCAGGGAGATCTCGTCCCCGAAGCTCGCCGGCCTGACCGTCGCCCGCGTGGACCGGGCCTGGGAGACCTCGGCGATCGTCTCCGGCCGGTCGGGTGCGCCGGAGATCATCCCCGGCTCGTGCAGCGTGACCGTTGCCGTGATGGCGGCCGCAACGCCCGCCAGCGTCAGCGCGGCAGCCCCGCCGACCGCCAGGCGGTACATCGCCGCCCCAACCCCCAGCCCCAGCAGCGAGCCCAGCCCGATCGCGGCGTAGGGTGTGGGCACCCCCGCGACCTGCTCGGTGGTTATCGACCCCGCGACGACAAGGCCCACGAGGGCCCCGACGGCGGCCCCTACCAGCGAGGAGGCCGGCCGGAACAGCCGATCCCCGACCAGCCACAGGGCCAGCCCGACCGCCAGGGCCGCCAGCACCATCGGCGAGCCGGTGATCAGATCGGCCAAGCCCGACCGGTCGGCGTGCTGGGCGGCCTGCTCGGCGG
Source organism: Phycisphaerales bacterium (assembly GCA_020850415.1). Lineage (GTDB taxonomy): Bacteria > Planctomycetota > Phycisphaerae > Phycisphaerales > UBA1924 > PNC22. The sequence continues at coordinate 94,584 of JADZER010000040.1, read as the reverse complement.
CCCGGCCGAACCGTGCGGCGTGATCGAGGCCGGATCCCCACAGACCGGCTCCGGGTAAACTGGCGGCGTTGGTCATTACCCCTCCCGGAGATACAGTTCGGCACGCCGACCCGCGGATTTTGCGCGTCGCCACCACGACGACGCGATTTCCCAGGCCCGATGGCCGATAAACACCGCCGCCCGTGACACCGGCGACGGCTGGTGGGGCTGGAGTGCGCGTAAGGGTCCGAGAGAGAAAGGCGTCCATCCGCATGGCCAAGAAGAAGGCCCCCAAACAGGCCACCCCGGGCGCACGCGCTCCCAAGACCTCCGGCCCGACACCCCGGCGCTCTCGCGCCCTGGGCGTCGGCTCAACCTCCCAGCCGGCGCCGGGGACGGAGTCCTCGGCAACCGAGCAACCCCAGGATACCAAGGCACTCGCCCGGTTGCGAGGACAAATCTCCGAGCTCGACGCCGAGCTCGTCAAGCTCATCAACCAGCGGTCCAAGCTCGTCGTCCAGGTCGGCAAGCGCAAACGCGGCGCCGGCATCCCCATCTACTCCCCGCACCGAGAGGCCGAGGTGCTCGACCGCGTCCTCAAGGCCAACCGCGGCCCGCTCTCCAACCGCACCGTCGAGGCCGTCTACCGCGAGCTGATGAGCGGCAGCTTCTCCCTCGAGCACCCGCTCCGCATCGGCTACCTCGGGCCGCCGGGGAGCTACTCGCACCTCGCCGCCACGCGCCAGTTCGGCTCCAGCGTCGACTACGAGGACCTCCACGAGATCGCCGGCGTCTTCACCGAGGTCCGGCGGGGGCATGTGGACTACGGGCTGGCGCCGATCGAGAACTCGCTCGGCGGCGGGATCGTCGAGACGCTCGACGCCTTCAAGGCCACGCGGGGCGAGGTCTCGATCTACGCCGAGGTCCAGCTCAATGTGCACCACTCGCTCCTGGCCAACTGCGAGCCCAGCCAGGTGCGCCGGATCCACTCCAAGCCCGAGGTCTTCAGCCAGTGCCGCACATGGCTGGCGACGCAGTACCCCCAGGCCCAGCTGATCCCCGCGGCCAGCTCCAGCCGGGCGGCGCAGACGGCGGTGGAGGAGAACAAGACGGCCCTGAGCATCGGCGCCCAGCCGGGCTCGGCGGCGATCGGGTCCGAGCTCGCCGGGTTGCTCTACGGCCTGCAGGTGCTCTTCGCCCGCATCGAGGACGACCCCAGCAACCTCACCCGCTTTGCCGTCATCAGCCGCCAGAAGGCCAAGCGGTCCGGCGACGACAAGACCAGCGTGATGTTCAACACGGTCGACAAGCCCGGGGCGCTCGTCGATGTCCTGCTTGTCTTCAAGGAGGCGGGGATCAACCTCTCCCACATCGACAAGCGTCCCAGCGGCAAGGTCAACTGGGAGTACACCTTCTTCATCGACCTGCTCGGCCACCGCGACGACCCGGCCGTCGCCAGGGCCCTCCGAGAGGCGGCGCTGCACTGCAAGGAGCTGATCGTTCTCGGCAGCTACCCCAGGAGCAAGCGGATCCTCTAGGGCGAGCACGGCGAGTTCCGCGGCGTCGCCCGCGGCCCGGCGGATCGGGTAGGAACCGGGCCCCGGCGTTCGGTCGCGCTCCGGCTTCCGTTTTTGGTCGAATTTTGGTATTGCATCGGAACCGGAACAGGCCGATGATGTTTCCCGTATACTCGTTCGCGGGAGCGCCCCGGTGGCGTTCCCGCCCGAGCGGCTTGGCCCGCAACCGGTGCGACCCCCGCTTGTCGCAATACCGGGGCCAGCCAGGAGGACCCGCGGCTTGTGCCGACGCGTTGGATGAGCTAGGCTGTGGCCTGCGCGGGAGGGTGCTCCCGGCCGCGTCGGGAGCCGTTGGTGGGCAACAATCCCACCCGCGTCCCGGGCCGGAACCGCAGCCAACCATCCGGCGCGTCGGAAGGCGCGTGGGGGCATGTGGAGAGGGCGTTGGTGGGCCCCCTGCGTGAGCAGAGCCCGCGCAACGCCGGGTGTAGAGGACACTTCACCTGAGGGGTGTAGGAGTCGCCATGAAGTCTCGTCGCAACCGTTCGCTGATCAGTTCGCTCCGCTCCCGCGCCGGCAAGGCGCGCGAGACGCACCGCGAGAAGCACTTCGAGGCTCTGGAAGAGCGCAAGCTCCTCTTCTCCATCACCATCACCCCCGACATGGACGGCGACGGCGACGGCATCGGCCAGGCGAGGGCCGCCTGGGGATATACGGTGCCCGTTCTGGACTCGGACGGCGAGGTCGAGGACGCCGAGTCCGAGGATGTCACCGAGGACTTCAACGACGAGGGCCCCGGCCCGTTCCCCAGCGGCGGGCGGCTCACCGACTCGGAGATCCGGGTCACGCACAACTTCGGCTTCAGCCAGAACTTCCGCCTCTCGCAGCCCGACCCTGACGCCGACGAGCTCTTCCTCCAGATCAACGCCGCCAACGGCTCATTCTGGCTCTTCGAGCCCACCGTCGTCGACGACGCCAGCGGCCAGGTGTTCGAGATCGCCGCCAGCCAGGTCACCTTCACCATCTCCGATCCCACGGACGACCGGGGCCTGCTGCCCAACGACTTCTTCGTCGACCTCCTCTTCTACGACGAGGTCATCGACACCTTCACCGCCCAGGAGCTCGTCAACGCCAACCAGTCCGGCAGCAACCAGGACCGGCAGCGCGGCATCGGCACCTTCATCCTCACCGCCGCAGACGCCAGCATGGAGGCCTTCACCGGCGTCCGGTTCCGCAGCACTGTCTCCGAGACCATGCGTCTCGACGACCTGGCGTTCACCATCCCGCAGGGCGAGTACTCGGAGATCGTCGAGTCGCGCATCTTCGGCGCCGAGCTCGTCTTCTCCGCCCCGATCGGCGCGACCGTGCAGGTGCTCGACCTCTACGGCCGGGACATGATCCAGACCCTCGCGCTGGGCATCCCCGACGGCCTGGATATCCCCCTGGTCGATCTCGACGGCGACGGCGTCCCCAACTACAACGACGGCATCGGCCAGATCCGCCTCGCCGGCGTCGACGCCCGGGCCAGCGTTACCGTCTTCGGCGGCACCATCGAGTTCGGCGACACCGGCTTTGAGTACACCCGCGTCGACAACTTCCTCGGCCTCTACGACGACTTCGAGCAGGCCGGCTTCGGCTACCTGGTCGAGTACGACGACTCCGGGACGCCCTCGGTCTACGGCCTGCCCGCCGGGCCGGGCTCGGTCATCTTCGGGTCGCCGTTTGTCCGCAACAACAACAGCAACGGCACCTACAACGCCGCGGGCCGCGCCACCAACGCGACCACCATCCTCACCAACTTCAACCGTGCCGACCAGGGCGTGTTCGTCACCGACGGCCAGTCCATGGGCTCGGTCTACATCCACGGCGTCGTGCACGGCTCCTCGAGGTTCTCCGGCGCCGTCGAGGACCTCTACTTCGGCTACCTCCTCGGCACCGTCACCGTCGAGGGCGATGTCGGCACCATGTATGTCGGCGCCGACGCCGGCATGTGGGTCAGCGACGACGACGCGATCCTCGACTTCTCCACCGACACCGGCGCCCAGCTCTCCGTCGGGCGCACGCTCGGCGAGCTTGCCGTCGGCGGCCGGTCCGAGCTCAATGTCACCGTCGCCGGCGACCTCGCCAACCCCGCGCTCCGACCCCCGTCCGACTCGCTCCGCTACCGGGAGCGCGAGGGCGTCTACGGCATCCCCGCCGATTCCGCCCAAGACATCGAGCCCGCCATCATCGCCAACATCCTCTTCGGCTCGGACTTCTTCGGGCAGATCTTCGCCGGACCGGGCGGCAGGTCGCCCATCTTCAACGACACCGTCCTCCGAAACGACACCCTCATGGGCGCCGAGTTCGTCGGCTCGATCTCCACCGCGGCCCAGGTCCGCGGCACCGTCGGCTTCGGCGACCCGCTGAACGGGGAGGACGCCGTCGATGTGTTCGCCTTCGCCGCCGACGGCACCCAGGACATCGCCATCCAGGTCAATACCCTCGGCGCCGAAGGCCTGGTGCGGGTCTTCGACCAGAACGGCAGACCTCTCGCCTCGACCGACCTCCGCCTGACACTCACCGCCGGCTCGCAGAGCCTGGTCTTCCATCCCCCGCACGCGGGCGTCTTCTATATCGAGATCAGCGACCTGGGCATCGGCCTGGTCGACGGCACCTTCGAGGGTGGTTGGGCGTACTCGCTGACCCTCGCGGGCCTCGCCCCCGTCACCCTGGGCTCCTACCGCACCGCCGGCTCGAGCGGCTGGGGCGCCCTGCCCATCCCCACCGTCCAGACCATCACCGGCTCCATCGGCGCCCTGCGCGTCGGCGTCACCTTCACCGGCGCCGACGGCACCGACCAGACGCCCACCGGCATCATGAACCGCCCCGGCGACGAGGAGGCCGAGGACTCGATCGACATGATCGGGACCACCTTCTCCACACCGGGCAACCTCTACAGCCTCATCGCCGGCTCCGACATCCAGCTCGGCGACCTCTATGTCGGCGGCGACATGGGCGAGATGTATGTCGGCATGAGCCCGGTCGTCGGGCTGACCGGGGACGGACGCAACGGCGATGTCTACGGCTTCCGCATGCAGGTCGGCGGACGCATCGCCAACATCGACATCAAGGGCGCCGTCGGCATCGACCAGGACCCCGACCCCATCGCCTACATCTTCGGCGTCGGCGCCGAGATCTCGACCGGCGTCAACGGCGGCGACGGCAGCATCGGCATGATCCGCATCGGAGGCGATGTTAACGGCGGCACGCTCCTGGTCAACACCGCCCCCGGCTCGACCATCGGCGGCCTGCTCGTCAGCCAGGACCGCGAGGACGACTTCGCCGACGAGCTCGGCATCTACAACGACGCCCTCGACGGCACCGATATCAACACCGGATTCGGCGGCGACATCCGCTTCGTCGACTTCCCCAAGATCGACATCGGCCAGAGCGTCGATCACCACTTCGAGCTCCGCGTCGGCCAGCCCGTCGAGTTCGTCGACGACGGCGGCGGCATCGTCCGCATCGAGGTCTCCGGGCCCATTGGCGCCGGCACGCTCGTCGGCGTCGTCCGCGTCCTCCCCATGGACAACGGCCAGGGAGTCGCCATCGCCCGCATCGACTCCGACGGCGGCGCCGGCCTGGACCTCTCCGGCGGGCGGTCGCTCCGCATCACCGGCGTCGGTCGGATCGGCGGCAACGGCGGCGGCTCCTCCGGCGGCGCGCCCATCTCCATCGGCCGGATCGATATCGCCGCGGCCGACGCGACCTCCGACATCATCATCGACGGCCTCGTCGAGGTCGATGTCTGGCAGATCGTCAGCGCCGCCGCGCTCGACCAGATCGTCAACCGCACACCCAACGGCGACATCGTCGCCATCGATGTGGCCGGCCTCGCCAACCTCGACATCTTCGACGGCCACCTCGGGCGCACCGAGACCGTGGAGTACGGGCCCGACCGCATCGGGCCGTTCCTGGATATCGCCGTCGGCGAGCAGAACGCCGTCGGCGGCGCCCTGGGCGTCTCCGAGGCCGCGCTCGTCACCCAGCCCGGCGGCGCCACACGGCCGCTCGGCGACGCCTCGCCCGCCACCATCTACCTCACCGACATCGGCGCGCCCCTGGACCCCTACCTCAACGGTCTCGTGGTCCGCGCCGGGAATGTCAACCGCGTCACGGTCTCCCGCTCCATCGGCGACATCATCCTCCAGGGCGGCGGCGAGCTGGTCTCCGTCGTGGCCGACGCCGACTTCCTGCCCTCCGGCGACGGCGTCGACGGCATCTTCGGCAATGTCTACGCCCAGAACATCAACAGCGTCGATGTCGGCGAAGGCCTCGTCGCCGGTGGACGCGCACCCTTCGCCGGCTCCGGCATCTTCGCCACCGACGAGCTCCGCACCGTCAGCGTCAACGGCCTGCTCCACGAGGGCGCCTTCATCGGCGGCATCGTCATGGCCGCCGATATCACCCAGAACCCCAGGCCGAACGGCGAGGCCGAGATCGGCGGCATCGGCGCCATCGATATCACCAGCGGCATGATCCGCGAGGCCTACATCGGCGCCATGCGCCTCGACGCGTTCCTCAACGGCTACCTCGGCGTCGGCGTCATCTATGCGGGCACCATCGGCAGCATCCGCGGCTCCGAGGTCACCATCTTCCGCTCCGACATCGAGGCGTGGTTCGTCAACGAGATCTCCCTCCCCGACGGCGTCTACGACGCCACAACCCTCCATGTCGGGCGAGACCTCCAGACCATCGAAGTCCAGACCATCCGCAACTCCACCCTCAGCGGGGGCGACTTCGAGTACCACAACAACTACATGTATGTCGCACGCAACGCCGTCTCCTTCGAGGCCTCCGAGGTCAGCGACCTCCGCTTCGAGGCCGTCGGCCGGTTCACGGGCCTCGTCACCTCCGACACTTGGAGGCGCGTCGAGTGGCTCGTCAGCGGCAGCATCCCCAGCATCGAGATCACCGACACCCTCGTCTCGAGCAAGATCTCCGTCGGCGAGCTCAACTCCCTCACCGCCAACGCCATCCGGACCTCGCAGGTCCTGGTCTCCGGCGAGCTCGGCGAGGTCGAGGCCCTCACCGAGATCTACAACTCCGAGTTCTCCGTCACCGGCCCCGCCGGCGAGATCGGCTCCATCACCGCCGTCGAACGCATCACCGGCGCCATCTCCGCCAGCGGGCCCATCGGCTCGATCGAGGTCACCGGCGGCGACCTCATCGCCGCCATCACCACCACCACCAGCCGCGGCACCGTCGGCTCCATCGCCGCCACACGCGATGTCATCCTCGACACCGACATCAGCGTCGGCCTCGGATCGCTCGACGCCGGACGCAACCTCGGCGCCCCCGGCGCCGCGGGCATGATCCTCGTGCGGGGCGAGCTCGCCTCCGTCACCGCCGCGGGCCACCTCTACACCGACCTCCGCGTCGGCGGCGTGCTCGAGTCCGTCGAGGTCGGCGGCGCCGTCAACCGCCCCGGCACGCCCATGGCCCTCTCCGGCTCCATCTTCGGCGCCCAGCGGATCGAGTCGGTCGTCATCGGCGGCGACTACGGCGGCAAGATCGTCAGCTACACCAACGGCATCGGCGCGGTCGTCATCAACAACGGCTCGCTCCTCGCCACCGGCGCCGTCTCCGCCCACGACGGCGATGTCGAGTCCGTCGTCATCAACGCGGGCAACCTCTACGGCGACATCTACTCCTCACGCGACATCCTCAGCGTCCAGGTCAACGCCTCCGCGGACGGCATCTTCGGTGATATCGGCGTCAACCCGTTCCTCTCCGGCGGCGTCGCCTACGACGGCGCCCGCGGCCAGCTGCCCCCCGGCACCCTCCAGTCCGCGGGCAAGGACGGCCCGGTCATCTCCGCCGACCGCAACATCGAGTCCGTCGTCGTCTCCGGCGGCGCGGTCTTCGAGGCCACCATCTTCGCGGGCCGGACTCTCCGGTCGGTCCAGGTCTCCGGCGATGTCCGCTCCGACATCACCCCCGGCAACATCGGACGCAGCGTCCTGGCCGCGGGCGATACCGTCGAGAGCGTCGTCGTCGGCGGGAACATGGACCTCGCCCAGATCATGGCGGGCGTCCGCTCCCTGGGCGACGACATGGCCGCGGGAGGCTTCGGCGAGAACGCCGACACCACCCAGTCCGGCGACATCGTCGCCGTCACGGTCTCCGGGGCGATGACCAACACCCAGGTCACCGCCGGCATGAACGCCGGCAGCGACCGGGAGTACAACACCAGCGACGACAAGCTCGAGATCGGCTCCTCCAGCGTCGGCCCGGTCTCCGTCGGCGGCTCCGTCGCCGGCTCGAGCGTCTACTCCGACACCCTCCTCACCGGCTCCACGGCCGGCGGGCGGCTGGCCTGGGGCGGCCCGGTCCGCCCGGTCAATCACCCCGACATCCCCGCCTCCACCACCGGCACGCCCATCACCGCGGGCTCGGCCTTCAGCTTCTCCTCGGGCGCGGGCGAGGGCACGATCACCTTCACCGGCCCCGGCAGCGCCTTCTTCGACGCCGCCAACAGCCGCGTCATCCTCCACCGCACCACCTCCGCCTCCTCGCTGGTCGTCCGCGCCGAGGGCAACCACTTCCTCGACGGCTTCGACATCGTGTCGACCGAGGGCGCGTCCGTCGGCACCATCCGCGTCGAGGCCTACCGCATCCTCGGCGACTCGGACATCGTCATCGACGAGAATGTCGGCGCGATCCAGCTCGGCGAGCTCTGGGGCCAGGGCGACATCGTCGTCGGCGACGCCCTTACCTCCTTCTTCAACGGCGTCTTCGTCAGCGGCACGCTCAGCGCCCGCACCGCGGGCTCCGTGGTCGTCACCAACCGCTTCGGCGACGCCGACCCCGATGTCCGCGGCGAGGCGATGATGAGCTTCGTGACCGCCGGCTCCGTCCGCTTCGGCGGGCCGATGCGCGGCGCCCTCCACGCCCGCTACGCCCTCGACACCGTCACCATGAACGGCGCCCTCGACAACGGACTCGTCCACGCCGGCGACTCCATCGGGGCGATCACCGCCGCGACCGTCACCGAGTCCCGGATCTCCGCGGGCAACTCCCTCGCCTCGCTCGCCGTCGCCGGCGACATGTTCGACAGCGCGGTCATCGTCGGCGGCGACCTCGGCGACGACGCCGAGATCGGCGGCACGGGCTTCGCGGCCGACGCCGTCGGCGCGGGGACGATCGGCTCGGTCACCGTCGGCGGCGACATGACGATCTCCGATATCGTCGCCGGCTACCTCCGCGGGCCCGACGGATTCTTCGGCACCGGCGACGACCTGCTCTCCAGCGGCCGCTCCTCCATCGGCTCGGTCGCCGTCGGCGGCGAGATCATCGGCTCCAACAAGGGCTCGGAGTCCTACCTCATCGCCGCCACCGGCCAGATCGGCCCGGTCACCGAGGGCGGCATCACCGCCGACAACGACCAGAACCTCATCATCACCGAGGAGCCCCTCGACCCGCTCCCGATCCGGATCGAGGATGTCGTCGTCAGCCGCATCGGCCGCGAGGTCGTCGCCACCCTCTTCCTCAACTCCGGCATCGATTCCTCCAGCCTGACCCGTGCCCTCTCGGTCTCCGAGGTGCGGGGCCTGGGCGAGATCGAGATCCGTCTCATCGAGGGCATCGACTACACGACCACCTACAACCCCGCCGACCAGACCATCGCCATCGCCTTCAGCAACACCGTGTCCGAGCGCGACCTCCCCGTCCTCGCCGACGAGCCGGGGCCCGGCATCTACCGGTTCACCCTGCTCTCCGATGAGGTCCGCGGCCGCGCCGCCCTGGCCGATCTCGACGGCGACGGCGACGGCGCTATCACCGAAGGCGACGACTACTCCGCCGACGACATCATCGGCGATCTCGGGGACGCGTTCAGCCCCACCGTCTTCACCGTGCCGCCCCAGAACGGGTTCCCCGCCGCCCAGGTCGACCTCTTCCCGCCCGTCAACCTCGACATCGTCCTCGACGACAACTTCAGCCAGGACGGTCTGCCCGACGCCAACACCGAGTTCACGGTCCGCGGCTCCATCGGCGACCACCCGGACCACAACGCCAACTACTTCAGCTTCACCAGCGACTCTGACCTCTACGCGATCACACTCCAGGCAGGGCAGATCCTCCGCCTCGGCGCCATGCAGGGCGCCGCCCAGTTCGCCGGACGATTCGTCATCCAGCCCGACGGCGAAATCCTGCTCGGCTCCTCCGACTACGGCCTGGCCCTCCCCCTCGAGCCCTTCACCACCGAGAACCGGGAGTTCACCTTCGACGAGGACTTCCTCATCCGCCAGACCGGCGTCTATCACATCTACCTCGGCAACGCCGTCCTCTTCGTCGGCTCGGGCATCCTGCCCGACCTGGACCCCATCTCCGGCGGCGTCGGCGACTACGCCTTCACCCTCGAGGTCTTCGACGACGGCGACACCGGCTTCAACGCCGAGACCGACGCCGGCGACGGGCAGGACCTCGTCAACGCCCCCGCCCCCGGCGCCTTCGCCGGCGACGACGGCGCCCTCGGCACCGCCGACGATGTCAAGGTCATCGTCAACGGGCCCTACCGCTTCACCTTCGACGCCGGCCCCGACGGCGCCGCCGGCACGCTCGATGACTTCGTCACCGGCACCAACGGCTCCAATGTCACCAGCGTCACCAACGCCCTCGGCACCAAGATGGTCGCCGTCGAGGCCGCCATCGGGCATACCGGCTCGATCGGTCTGCCCACCAACTACAGCCCCGACATCGACATCTTCCACCTCAACGCGGGCAACACCATCGCCACCGGGACCATCGTCCGCGCAACCCTCAAGCTCGACGAGCTCGGCACCGACCTCGGCTCCCGCGTCGGCAACCTCGCCGACCCCGTCGGCCTCGCCAACCTCGTCAAGTTCGCCGTCTTCGACACCACCACCGCCACCGGCTCCGACGACGCGCTCCTGCTCTTCTCCCCGAGCGACGCCCTCCCCACCAGCGGCGAGCCGGGCGTCATCGCCGACGGCGACAATGTCACCTACGGCTTCGACGACAACGGCGACTTCTTCATCGAGTTCGTCGCCCCCGGACGCCAGGACCTCCCCGGCGCCGCCGCCTCCTACGCCATCTATGTCCAGGGCGTTCTCAACTCCGACTACAAGCTCGAGGTCGTCACCGCCGGCTCCCGCGAGATGGTCAAGCGCAAGCAGAACATCCTCATCGAGGCCCAGGGCGGGTCCGTCGACTGGCTCGAGGTCGGCGGCATCACCACGCCCATCGGACAGTTCCTCGCCAGCTCGTTGGGCTTCACCGGACGCACCGCCAACGGTCAGCCTGTCCAGGACTACATCATCGACGGCGTCATCGACACCATGCAGGACATGTTCGACTCGATCGTCACCGGCGCCGGCCCCGACGGCAGGTTCGGCACCGCCGACGATATCCGCGGCCTCGACATCAATGTCTCCGCCGACCCCGCCGACTTCGAGTTCCAGGACTACTCGACCATCTTCCTCTCCACCTCGCTCGACCCGCTCCAGTCCATCCTCAACTTCGACTTCGGCGTCAGCCAGCACTCCGACCCCGGCAACGCCGACCGCAACGACGAGGCCATCCTCTTCCTCCCCTCCTACACGATCCTCGGCTACACGCCCTCCACCTCTGACCTCGAGTTCCTCATCCAGTCCATCTCCGCCGGCGCGGCGCGCCGGGCCGGGGAGCTCATGGGCCTCCGCTTCACCGAGGCGTACGACCCCACCGCCGACCTCTTCGATGTCGTCGGCGTCAACTCCGTCGAGAACATCCCCGGCGACGCCGGCGAGTACGAGTTCGCCTCCACCGCGCGGCGACTCTCCTCGCCCAACGACGGCTCCGAGGACAGCGACTTCTTCCTCGGCTACCAGAACTCCGCCTCGCTCCTGAACCTCTACATCCGCAGCTAAGCCGCGGCGCACCAGGCGCCCACGAGATCAAACCCGGGCCCGCGGCCGCAACGCCGCGGGCCCTTTCCTTGCGCCCCTCTCCGCCTCACTCCCGGTCGCAGAACACGCCCGCAAGATCCGAGTCCCCCGGCGACCCCTCGTTGAACGCCCCGGTCGAGACCACCGTCCCGTTGCCACGCCCCGAGCTGTAGCTGTCCGCCCCGCCGCCCAGGTCGAACAGCCCGCTGAAGCTGAACACGCTGTCCGCGTCGTAGTGGTAGCTGTTGCCCCCGCCCTGCCCCTGCTGCGACCCGCCCTTGGCCAGGTAGGTATCGGCGCCGCCGAGGTCCAGCAGCAGCCCGACCGCCTGCATCGACGCCGACCCCTGCGCCAGCCCATCGGCCTCGTACCGGTCGTCGCCGGCGCGGTCGATCAGCACCGCTACGCTCTGGTCCCAGACCCCCGCCTGGCTCGCGGCCGTCATCGACCAGTAGCTGTCATCGCCCGCGTCGTCGATCAGCACGCCGACCGCCTGGTGGGCCGCCGACGCCTGCCCGTACCGATTCCCCACATACACATCGTCGCCCGCCGCGTCGTGCAGCAGGCCGAACGCCCAGAAGTACGCGCACCCCTGGGCAAACTCCCCCGCCTCGTACCGGTCCGCCCCCGCGAGGTCGTAGATCGCCCCCAGACCCCCGGCCGCGTAGCCCCGCACGCCGATCCCGAAGCCCTGGCTGAAGCCCTTGTACACCCCCTCCGTCCCGTACACCGACCCGAAGCTCGGCCCGTTGGCCTTGTAGCTGTCGTCCCCCGAGGCATCCAGGATCGCCCCGAACCCGCGCGCCCCGCCCACCCCCTGCGTGAGCTGCTCACCGAGGTAGGTGTCGCTCCCCCCGCGGTCCACCACCAGGCCCGCCCCGTAGTACCCGCAGCCGATGCTCCACCCCGAGTCCGGCCCGAGGTTCTCGTAGCGGTCGTCCCCCGCGTGATCGATCAGCAGCCCCACGCCGAAGACGCCCGCCCCGATCGTCGCGTGCGAGGCCGACCGGTAGGTATCGTCGCCGGCGCGGTCGTCGACGATGCTGATCCCCATCACACCCACGCCCGGCCCCGCGAACGCCGTCGTCGCCTCGTAGGAGTCGTCGCCCGCGAGGTCGATGATGTGGTGGTTCCCCCCGGCCGGCGCGTCGTCGGCCGACGCGAAGGTGTACCGGTCGTCCCCGCCGGTGTCGTAGACATCCGTCACGACCGCTATGTCGTAGCTGTTGACTCCCGGGCCGCCGACCACGCCGATCGTGCCGTTCTCGAACCGCTCGATGTGCAGGATCTCGCCGGTGACGGCCTGCCGCAGGTCTTCGGGGATCTCGGCGAGCGGCTGGGCGTCGCGGTAGGCGCTGCCCACGGCCTCCCACCCCAGCATCGTGTCGCTGGCGTGCAGCAGGAACGCCAGGTAGGGCCCGACAGTCCCCTCCGTCGCGTTGATCGCCCGGATCTGCGGCTCGACCTGCTCCCCGCCGACCGAGATGTTCACCCGCTGCCAGGCGATCAGCCCGCGCAGGTCGTCGCGCACCTGCGCCAGGTCCATCCCCGAGATGGCCGCGTCCAGCGCCGCCCCGTCGTACGCGGGCAGGTCCAGGACATGCGCGATCAGCGCCTTGATGTAGCCGTGCATCCCCGGCGCGTCGCCCGCCGCCGCCCCCCGCGTCAGCACCGCGATCTCCCCCTCCACCGCGTCCACCGAGAGCGGCCGTCGGAACGCCCGCACCACGCACGCCAGGCTGTTGGGGTCCAGGTTCTCCTCCTGCACCCGGGCGAGGTAGGCCAGCAGCGGGTCGAGCCCGCCCTCGGCCCTTCGCACGCCCACCTCGTCGGCAGCCTCCAGCACCAGCCGCTCGAACTCCCCCTCGCGGGCCTCGCCGATCTGGCGCCCCGCCAGCCCCCGGCGCACCGTCCCCGTCCACTGCCGGCGCGGCGCGACGGTGACCGAGTAGACCGTCACCTCGCCACCCGGCCCCCCCTTGGGCACCGACCCATCCGCCACCGCCTCGGGCGACCGCCGCGCCTCGATAGAGAGCGTCTCGCCGGGCGCGAGCCCGTCCACGAACTCGTTGTACGCCGCGGCCGTGGCGATCTCCACCCGGTGCTCCGGCGCGATGGCGCTCCCCCGGTACACCGCGTCGATGTTGTCCCCGCGGCGCAGCCCGACCGCCGAGTTGAACCCGTCGCCCCCCAAGGGCCCCGGGTACACCCACCCGACGACCACCCCGTCCGGCGTGTCCCGCACCGACACGCCGACATACCCCGGCTCGGCCGGCTGGGCCTCCGTTGTGGTGCAGGCTTCCAGCCTGCACGAGCTTCCGCCGATGTGCAGGCTGGAAGCCTGCACCACAAGGGCCGCCCCGGCCCCGCACACCCCAGCACCCAACGCCAACGCCCGCGCATTCATTCCGATCCCTCGCTCTCCCCCAGTCGCACCGTGTGCGTCCCCGCCGCCACATGCTCCAGCACCGTCACCCGCCGCTCGCGGCAGGGCCACTCGATCTCCACCCGCTCGGCCTCGACCGCGTCGCCCAGCCCGAAGTGCACCACGAAGTCCATCTGCTTGCCCTGATGCCCGCCGATGCCGACGAGCTGGCGGCACTGCGTCACCGGCCGGCCGCCGATGACCGCCGTGGTGCGCACGATCGCGCCCAAGGCGTCGCGCGACACGCCCAGCCCCTCGTCCCCCACCAGGCGCAGCACGATCGCGCCGCCGAGCGACTTGTCGGCCGCCTGGTTCAGATACACGCGCACCCGCGCCTCGCGCCCCGCCGTCTGGTCCGCCCGCAGCCGGTTGAAGCTCTGCCCGACCATGATGTCCAGGTCCCCGTCGCCGTCGATATCCGCCAGCGACGGCTGCCCCGCCCCGACATGGTCGATCCCCACCCAGTCGGTGATGTCGCGGAAGGTCCCGTCGGCCTGCTGCCGGTAGATGCGCAGGCGCTGGTTGTCCGGGTAGTCGCTCGAGCAGAGCAGGAGGTCCAGCCGTCCATCGAGGTCGAAGTCGGCAAGCTCGGCGTAGATGTCGCCCTGGTTCCAGCTTGTGACCGTCGGGTCGGTGGGGGCCCGATCGACCGACAGCTCCGGCTTGTACACGAAGCGCGGCGCCCCGCGCTCGTCCCGTTCCTGCACCAGGAACCGCGACCGGTCGCTGCTCTCGCCCGCCCACCCGTGCGTGATCTCGGCGAAGAACAGATCGAAGTCGCCGTCGTTGTCGATGTCGCCCACGGCCGCGTCGAAGGTGTTGCCGTTGGCGCGGAAGGGCTCCTCGTCCTCGCGGTCGAAGCGGGCGTCGGTCTTGGCCCGTTCCTTGAGCCACTCGGGGTATCGGCCGTGGCGGACGGCGTCGCCGTCGAGCCCGAAGTCGGGGGCGACATCGTTCCACGCGTCCCCGCCCGAGTACCGGGCGATATCGCCGTCGCTCACATACACCAGGGCCCGCTGCCAGAGCCGGTTCCACCGCCGCCCGTACTCGAGGTCCAGCCTGTGCGTATCGCCCTCGCTGATGAGATCCTGCAGCACCATCACGCCGTAGGTCGGGCGCCCCCCCCGATCGGTCTCCGGGTCGAGCGACGCGGTCACGATCGGCGAGTGCTCCGAGTCCCACCGATCGCTCCCGCCGAGCTCGGCGACACCGAGCCGGTTGAAGAGCATCTGGTTGGGGAACCCCTCGAGATCGTCCCCGTACTTCACATACCAGTTCCCCAGATAGAGATCCAACCAGCCGTCCCGGTCCAGATCGCCCAACGCCGCCGCGGCGGTCGTCGCCTCCGTCACCGCGTCGATCACCTCCCACGACCCCACCGGCCGCCCGAAGCTCCCGTCCCCGTTCCCCCGCAGCCACGCCGTCTTCGGCGGCCCCTCCGTCGGCGCCTCGTACTTGTCGTTGTTGACATCCAGGTACCGCGTCCACACGCAGTCCTTGTTCCCGTCGTTGTCGAGGTCGGCGAAGACGGCGATGTCGCCCGTCCGGAACGCCGGCAGCCCGCTCGCCCCGACCTCCACGAACTTGAGCTTGTGCGTGGCCTCGGCGTCGGGGGTGTTCAGGAACACCCGGTTCCGCCCGATCACCGCGTCCGGGCGCCCGTCGTTGTTGAGGTCCACGAAGCAGCAGTGGGGGCCCGGCTGATCGCCCAACCCCAGCGCCTCGGTCGCCTCGACGAACGAGAGCTGCGCCGAGGCCGCCGACGCCGAGACCGCGAGGAGAGCAAGTGTGGTTCGCATCGGGCCATGCTACCACGGAAGGCAGCTTCACCACAGAGGACACAGGGGCACAGAGGAAGACAGGAAGCGGATCGGGCCGCGGATGCGCGCGGAGAAACGCGGATTGGAAACGGGCACCAGGCGGAGCCTGATCCCGAAACGGCCTTCCTGCTCAGATCCGCGACTATCCGCGTTCATCCGCGGCCGCTCTGCCCCGCCCGTGCGGCCCTCTGCACCCCGCCGCGCCCCCCGCGGCAAGCCCGCCCTACTCCTCCCCATCCTCCTCCACCGGACCCATGATCTCCCGCATCACGCTGGTCGCGAAGCACCCCCGGGGCAGCTCGAATGCGCAGCGCACGAACGCCCCGTGCTCGTCCACGCCCCCCTCCACATCCGGGTCGATCACCGGCACCCGCAGCGGGCGCCGCTCGCCCTCCAGCTCGCCCCCGCGCTCCGCGTACCGGGCCAGATCCTCCTCCGTCACGCCCACCGCGTGCAGCGCATCGAGCTCCAGCCGCCCGACATCCCCGCCGGCCCGGCGCATCGTCCGCCCCCACATCGGCCCCGTCGGGCTGATCTCCAGCCGCGCCAGCCGGTCGGCGATCCCCGGGTCTGCCATCTCCGCCTCGCCGACCATGAACGACGCCCGGCTCGCGTGCATGAACGCCAGGTCCCCCTCCGCCAGCGTCGCGAGCGTTCCCGCCCGCTCGCGCTCCGCCAGCACCGCGTTGAACACCGCCGACTGGAACGCCGTCACGAAGAACGACAGCGACGCCCGCTCGATGCTCCGCACCGCCTGCTCTGGGCTCGCGCCGCTCGCCATCGCCCGAAGCAGCCCCCGCTCGGTCCGCAGCGAGTGGTGATACCCCCCGATCGCCTCCTCGAACCGCCCCTCCAGGAATGCCCGCCGCGCGTCCGGCTGCGCGTCGGGGTGCGACCCGCTCGGCCCCAGCAGCCGCTCGACCGCCTCGCCCCAACGCCCCAGCACGATCGCCCGCCCCACCAGGTGGTTGTTCCCCAGATACCCGAACCGCTGCTCCCCGATCCGGTTCGCCAGCCCCTCCCGCCCCAGCCGATCGAGCACCTTCTGCGTGTGCACCACCGCCTGGAACGGCACCCCCCGGATCCGGATGCTGAACCGGTTGCCCTTCAGGTGCCCCCGGCGCAGCTTGTTCGCGTGCCGGTCGGCCCAGAGCACCCCGATCTTGTCGTGGCGCAGCATCGGGAAGTCCTCGACGGCCTTCCCCGGCGCCCACACGCTGACCACCTGGCGCGTGATCGCCCGCTTGTCCTTCAGCCCCGCGTACCCCACATCCCGACGGCGCACGCGGAAGTGCTGGGCGATCACGCCCACCATCTCCATCGTCGAGAGGTGGTGCTTCTCGACGAACAGGTAGATGTGCTCCCCCTCCCCGCTGGGCTCGTACAGCGGGATCTCCTCGACCAGAAAATCCTCCACCCGCTCGCGCAGGCGCCCGCCGATCCCCGCGCCCGCCGCGGGCGAGTCGCACCCGCTCGCAAACCCCGCCATCAGCCGCTCGACGCTCATCCCGGCTCCTGGGCCGCAGCGATCACCCCGTCGTCGACATAGATCGTCACCCCCTGGGCGATCCCCAGGGCGATCGCGTCGCTCGGGCGCGAGTCCAGATGCAGCAGCTCCCCGCCCGCGGTCCGCATGTCCAGCGTCGCGAAGTAGGTATGCTCGCTCAATTCCGTGATCGAGATCGACTCGAGCCGCGCCCCCAGCGACTCGATCACATTCGCCAGCAGGTCGTGCGTCTGCGGCCGCTTGATCGTGATCCCCTTCAGCCGCCGCTCGATCGCCTGCGCCTCGGGCAGCCCGATCACGATCGGGAAGCTCCGCGGCTCCCCCTCCGCCTTGTCCCCATCCTCCCGGACCTCACGCAGCTCGATCACCTGGAAGTCGTTGAGCTCGCGGATCAGGATGCGGGAAAGCTCCATCTGCACCAGCATCGCGCGCTCCTCCCGGGCCACACGCAGGCCCGGCTGATCCTACCCGACCCGCCCGCCGGGGCGAGCATCCACCCGCCCGTGCGAGCTGGGCGGCAGCGTCGGAGGCCCCGCAGGCCCGTCCGGCCCCTGCGCCCCCGGGCGGGTGTCGGCCACGAACTCCCCCAGCTCCTCCACCAGCTCCCGCGGCACCCCGATCCCCGCCACCGTCACCTCCCCCGTCCACCGCTGCGACCGCAGCGTCAGAAACCCCGGCTTGAGCGCCACAAAGGTCACCGTCGCGTCGGCTTCCACCGCCGGCCCGCCCCCCGCCGGAGCGCCCGTATCGCAGTCCAGCCCGCTGGGCACATCCACCGCCAGCACCGACACCCCCGGCTGGCGCAGCCGGTTCACCTGCAGGATCACATCCCCGATCACCCCCCGCGCCGCCTCCCGCAGCCCCGTCCCCAGCAGCGCGTCCACGATCAGCACCGGCGCCCCACCCGCGTGCTCCAGCGCCTCGGCCCCCGACGACCGATCCAACCGCTCGATCGCCAGCCCCATCTTCCGGATGATCCCCAGGTTCGTCGCCGCGTCCCCCGTGTACCGCCCCAGGTCCCCCGACGCGAACACCAGCACCTCCCGCCCCGCGTTCACTAGGTGCCGCGCCAGCGCGAAGCCGTCCCCCCCGTTGTTGCCCGGCCCGGCCAGGATCACCGCCCGCCCGGTCCCCAGCTCGTCGAGCATCGCCCCCGCCCGAGCCGCGAGCCCCAGCGCCGCGTTCTCCATCAGCACCACCGACGGCATCCCGTACCGCTCGACCGCCAGACGGTCCACCCCGCGGACCGCCTCGCGTCCCAGCACCCACCCGCCGACCACGCGGGGATCTTCCTCACGGCGCGACATGCCCGATTCTAGAGCTTCCCCGGACCGATGCGCGCCGCGGCCCCCGCGCCGCGACGCCCCCGGGCCCGCATCGCCCAGCGCCCACGCGCACGCCCGCCCAGACTGCTCTACCCTCTCAGCCCTATGGGCCCGCTCTGGATCCTGCTCGCGATCGTCGGCTCCGTCGCTGGCGCGGTGCTCGCCATCTACTGGACCGTCGGCCTCGCCCGCATCATCAAGACGATCACCCTCCTGCCCACCGCCCGGCACGGCCTGGCCCTCCCCGCCCCCGACGCCGCCGTCTGCGTCGTCATCCCCGCCCACAACGAGGCCGCCGTCATCGGCAACCTCATCCACTCCCTCCGCCAGCAGGACTACAAACAGGTCCGCTTTGTGCTCGCCCTCGACCGCTGCACCGACAACACGGCCGAGATCGCCCGCGCCGCCGCCGGGCCCGACGAGCGCTTCGAGATCTTCGAGATCACCGAGTGCCCCGACGACTGGGCCGGCAAGGTCAACGCGATCTGGACCGCGCTCCACCGCTCCGGGCACGCCCGCGCCGCCGAGTTCCTGATCTTCGCCGACGCCGACACCACCTTCCACCCCGGCTGCGTCCGCGCCGCCACCGCCCTGGCCGTCCAGCGTCAGCTCGACCTGCTGAGCCTCACCAGCACCCTCACCTGTGACACCTGGTTCGAGCGCCTCATCCAGCCCGCCGCCGCGATGGAGCTCATGCAGCAGTACCCCCCGCTCCGCGCCAGCCGCGCCGAGAACCGACGCGCCTTCGCCAACGGGCAGTTCATCCTCTTCCGCGCCGCCCCCTACTGGGCCTTCGGCGGCCACGAGACCGTCAAGGACCACCTCCTCGAAGACCTCGGCATCTCCCGCGTCGCCGCCCGCGAGGGCCTCGCCGCGGCCCTGCTCAACGCCGACGGCGTGCTCGTCTGCCGCATGTACCACTCGTGGCCCGAGTTCCGCAAGGGCTGGAAGCGCATCTACACCGAGTGCGCCAACCGCAAGCCCGGGAGGCTCCTGCGCTCGACCTGGCGCGTCCGGATCGTCTACGGCACGCTGCCGCCCCTCGCCGCCGCGGGCCTGCTCACCGCCGCCCTGGCCCCGCTCCAGCCATCCTGGCTCGCGGTCGGCACGGCGATCGTCGGCGGCTACGGGCTCCTGGTGTGGCTCGCCGCCCTCGCCGCCGTCTACCACCTTGCCGCCGCACCGCTCTGGTCCGCGCCGCTCCACCCTCTGGCCTGCTGGCGCGTCGCGGGCATCCTCCGCGAGGCCGCCCACGACCTGATCCACGACAAGCCCACCGAATGGGGCGGGCGCGCCTACAGCCGCGTCTCACGCGGCTGAGCGGCTCGCGGTCCGGGCGTCGAGCCCGCCGCCCGCACGCCCCGCGCCGGGGGCGACCCCCACGCCGCACCACGATCGCCGCCCTGTCCGTGCCCCCTCCCGCGCAGCCCCGGGCCCTCCCGCCCGTGGATCGAGCCCAAAAAACAACACGGGGCCGGCTCAGCCGGCCCCGTGCGATTCGCTTCAGGGACTCCGCCGATCAGCCGGCCTTCTTGGCGGCCTTCTTGCGGGTTGCCTTCTTGCGGGTGGTCTTCTTGGCGGCCTTCTTCCGGGTGGCCTTCTTGCGAGTGGCCTTCTTCCGGGTGGTCTTCTTGGCGGCCTTCTTCCGGGTCGCCTTCTTCCTGGTCGCCTTCTTCACGGTCTTCTTCGCAGCCTTCTTGCGGGTGGCCTTCTTCGCGGCCTTCTTCCTGGTGGCTTTCTTCTTCGCCATATCCAATCTCCTTGAGATCACGCGAAGCTCGGGGCCGACCTCGTGCCGACAGGAGCGACCATCACTCCATCCCGAGTCGCTTTGAATATCGGGCAGCATACACACATGTCTTGAGTCAAGACCACCCTACAGCAGGTCTCAACCCCTCGCGCCGACACACGAACGGCGCGAGACGACCCCGCACAGTGTGCGCGCTCGCGCCCGTTTGTGCAAGTCAGGCAACCCCGGCGCGCGCCCGCCGACGCCTCGCTCAGGCCGAGGCGCGCGCGTCGCGACGCTCCCTCGAGCCACACGCCGAACACCCCGCCGGCGCGCCCGCTCCACCGCGCCGCGCGGGGCCGACGCGCGCCGCGCACACGCGACGATCGCGCGTCCGCTCGCAAGCCCCCCGCGCAACCCCACCCGATCACTTCGCGACACGAACGCCGCACGATCGCGCGCGTTCAGCCCATGTTCACGACATTTCAGTGCGCAACTTCTGCCCGGCAATGCCGCCCGCCACGCGACGGACGCCCCTCCCGTCCGATACACTCGCCCGACTTCCCACACGAGCATCGCGAAAGGCCACGCATGACCACCATCCACCGTTCGACCATCGCGACGGGCGCCACACTGCTCGTCGAGTCCAACCCCGCCGTCGAGTCCGCGGCCCTTGTCTGGCTCGTCCCCGCCGGCGCGGCGCACGACCCCGTGACCCGTCTCGGCCTCTCCGCGTTATGGGCCGAACTTTTGTTGCGGGGCTCGAAATTTTTGGACTCCCGAGCACAAGCGGACGCCTTTGACCGCCTCGGCGCCGCCCGATCGGCCCGCCTCTCCAGCCGCTTCATGACCATCGGCGCGACCTCGCTGGGCGCCAATCTGCCCGATGCGCTCCCCCTCATCGCCGACATGATCCTCGCCCCGCGCTTCGACGAGGCCTCCATCGACCCCTCGCGGGAGCTCTGCCTCCAGGCCATCGAGGCCCTCAAGGACGACCCGGGAGAACGCGCCGGCATCGCCGCCAAGGACCGGCACCTCCCGCCCCCCTTCAACCGCTCCACCCTCGGCACCACCGACGGGCTCAACGCCGTCACCGCCGCCGACATCCGCGAGCGCTGGAAGGCACTCGCCGTCCCCCGCGCCTCGATCATCGCCGTCGCAGGACGCGTCGACGCACGCGAGATCACCGATCGGCTCGAGACGCTCCTGGCCCACTGGACAGGCTCGGCGGACGAGCCCACGCCCGCCGCGCAGCCGCCCCGCGGCTACGGCCACGAGACCGACAAGTCCAACCAGGTCCAGATCGTCCTCATGCACGACGCACCCGCCGAAACCAGCGCGGGCTCCATCCTAGAGAAGCTCGTCGTCAGCGTGCTGTCGGGAGGCATGTCAAGCCGTCTTTTCACCGAGATCCGCGAGAAGCGCGCCCTGTGCTACTCGGTCCACGCACGCTACAGCACCGACCGCGACTTCGGCCTCGTCGCCGCCGAGGTCGGCACGCAGCCCGAACGCGCCCAGGAGTCCCTCGATGTCCTCGTCGCCGAGCTGCACAAGCTCTCCACGCCCGAGGGACGCGTCACGCCGGAGGAGTTCCGCCGCGCCGTCGTCGGCATGAAGTCACGCCTCGTCTTCAGCGGCGAATCCACCGGCGCCCGCGCCTCGGCCCTCGCCACCGACATGTTCCGACTCGGACGCCCACGCTCCCTCGCCGAGGTCGCCGCCGAGATCGACGCCATCACCCTCGACCAGCTCAACGCCTACCTCGCACGACGCAGCATGGGCACCCTCACCATCCAGACCGTCGGGCCCGACCCCCTGACACCGCCGGCCTGACACCGCCGGCGTGGCCCGTCCGACGCTCCACGGAAGCAGAACCTGAGGCCCCGCGAAGGTTCGGGTGGTTCGGACGGCCCGTGCAGCTCACGCCGGTCACGCCCGACCAACCCGATCCGGCCTCTCGCAGAGCCCAGCCCCGGCGTCCTCAAACCACCACCTCCCCCTACACTCCTCCCCATGCTCGAACGCCAGCGACCACACTTCTGGCACTACTTCCTCCTCGCGATCATCCTCGCGCTGCTGGGCTGGTTCCTCCTCGTCCCCATCCTCCTCACCGTCCGCGGCGGGTTCGCCGCCGACCCGGCAACGGGCCAGGGCTTCACCCTGGATCACCTCTTCCTCGTCTTCCGCGACCCCCTCAACCGCACCGGGCTGATGACCTCCGGCCTCATCGCCTGCTGCACCACCATCCTCTGTATCCTGATCGCCCTCCCCCTGGCCGTGCTCAACGCCGGCTACAGCTTCCCCGGCAAGAAGATCCTCAACGCCGCCGCCCTGGTCCCCCTCATCCTGCCGCCCTTCGTCGGCGCCATCGGCCTCCGCGCCATCCTCGGGCGTCAGGGCGCCATCAACACCCTCCTCGGCACCGACTGGGATGTCCTCGGCCAGGGCCGCTTCTGGGGCGTCGTCATCGCCGAGGCCCTCCACCTCTACCCCATCATCTACCTCAACGCCACCGCCGCCCTCGCCAACCTCGACCCCGCCCTCAAGGAGTCCGCCGAGAACCTCGGCGCCGGCCCCGTCCGCCGCTTCTTCCGGATCACCCTCCCCCTCATCCGCCCCGGCCTCTTCGCCGGCGGCACGATCGTCTTCATCTGGTCCTTCACCGAGCTGGGCACGCCGCTCATGTTCGACCTCTACACCGTCACCCCCGTCCAGATCTTCTTCGGCCTCAAAGAGGTGGAGAACTCCGCCGAGCCCTACGCGCTCACCGTCGTCCTCCTCGCCTGCTCGATCGCGCTCTACACCGTCGGGCGCATCCTGTTCGGCGGGCGCGCCCACGCCATGTACTCCAAGGCCGCCCGCGCCGCCAGCGAGACCCGCCTCACCGGCCCCGCCGCCTACGCCGCGTCCGCCGCCTTCTTCACCGTCGGCTTCCTCGCCGTGCTCCCCCACCTCGGCGTGGTGCTCACCAGCATCGCCGCCCCCGGCGCGTGGTACGGCTCCATACTCCCCGACGCCCTCACCGCCGAGCACTTCCGCTACGCACTCTCCGACCCCGCCGCCACCAGCTCCATCCGAAACAGCCTCATCCTCTCCGCCGCCGCCATGACCCTCGACATCGGCGTCGGCCTGGTCATCGCGTACCTGCTCGTCCGCACCACCGTCCGCGGCCGCGCCGTCCTCGACGCCCTCTGCATGCTGCCCCTCGCCGTCCCCGGCCTGGTCATGGCCTTCGGCTATGTCGCCATGACCCTCGCCTGGCCCTTCGGGCGCGCCCTCACCCTCGGCGACCCCGCCGACCCCGCGCTCTCCATCCCGCCCCTGTTCCCCGGCGTCCTCGAGGTCTTCGGCGCCAACCCCAACCCCTTCCCCCTGCTCGTCATCGCCTACGCAGTCCGGCGCCTCCCCTACATCGTCCGCGCCACCGTCGCCGGGCTCGAGCAGACCTCGGGCGAGCTCGAGGAAGCCGCCGTCAACCTCGGCGCCTCACGACCCATGGCCGTCCTCAAGGTCATCGTCCCCCTCATCATGGCCAACCTCATCGCCGGCGGCCTGCTCGTCTTCAGCTTCTCCATGCTCGAGGTCTCCGACTCGCTCATCCTCGCCCAGAAGACCGACCACTACCCCATCACCAAGCAGATCTTCGCCTTCAGCGAGATGCTCGGCGTCGGGCAGCATGTCGCCAGCGCCATGGGCGTCTGGGGCATGGCCCTCCTCACCACCACCCTCGTCGGCGCGTCGCTCCTCCTGGGAAAGAAGCTCGGCTCCATCTTCCGAGTCTGACCCCCCTCCCGCCCCGGCCGGCCCCCGCTCCCGGGTCCCGGGATGCACCCATGCACACCCAGCGATACCAGTCCGGTGCGGACCTCCTCCTCGCGGTCGGTCCGGTCCTCACCCGCCACGAACCGGACCACAGCCTCCTCCTCGGCTTCGCCCAGTCCCCGCGCCCCTTCACCCACCCCGAGCTCGCCCTCGGCGCCTTCTCCGGCGACTCCCCCCAGGCCGCCATACTCCAGTCCTCCATCAACGAGGCCATCATCTCCCGCGCCAACGCCCCCGCCGCCCGATCCCTCGGCCGCGCACTCGCCGAGTGCGCCACCCGCTCCCGCGGCCTGGTCGGCCCCCGACACGCCGCCGACGCCGCCGCCGGCGCGTTCGCCGAACGGGCCGGCGTCGCCATCCGCTTCGAGCGCCGCCTCACGCTCCACCGCCTCGCCAGCAACCCCAGCTTCACGCCCGACGGCGAGACCCTCCGCCCCGCGACGGACGACGACGAGGACCTCCTCGTCCGCTGGGCCGACAGCTTCGACGACGACACCCGAAGCCCCCTCCATGTCCGAAACGCCCGGCAGAAGGTCCGCACCGCCACCGCCGCCGGGCGCCTCTTCGTGCTCGAACACCGCGGCGACCCCGTCGCCGCCGCCAGCTGGAGCCGGCCCACCGCGAACACCAAGACCATCAACTGCGTCTACACCCCCCCCGCCCCGCGCGCCCAGGGGCGCGGCCGCGCCGTCACCGCCCTCCTCTCCGCCCACCTCCTCGCCCTCGACACCCGCGACATCCTCATCTTCACCGACGCCGACGACCCCACCCCCAACCGCGTCTACGCCCGCGTCGGATTCCAACCCATCGCCGAGTTCATGCACTGGGCCTTCGAGTGGCGAGCCTGAAGGTGGCACGGCTCCTGGTGGCACGGCTCTCCGAGCCGTGAGTGACAGCATCCAGCCCCACGGCTCGGAGAGCCGTGCCACCTCTACAATCCCCCGTGATCAACGACGACCCCGCAACACGCCCCGCCATCGCCGTCACCCTCGGTGACCCCGGCGGCATCGGCCCCGAGGTCATCATCAAGGCCCTCGCCGACCGCAAGCTCCGCAACCTCGCCCGCTGGCGCATCCTCGGCACCGGCAGCAGCCTCCACGCCGCCGCCCACGCCGCCTCCGTCGAGCCCTTCTGGTGGCGCGTCGCCCACGGCTCCGAGCTCATCGACACCGCACTCGCGCACGATGTCACCCTGATCGACTACGAACCCGCCGACGCCCACGACGAGCACCCCCGCACCCACAACAAGCGCTCCGGCGAGCTCTCCTTCCGCTTCGTCGAGGACGCGATCGCCGCCGCCAGGCTCCCCGCCGCCAACCCCCTCCACGCCGACGCGATCGTCACCGGCCCGATCTCCAAAGAGGCCTGGGCCCTCGCCGGCCGAGCCAAGTACCCCGGCCACACCGACCTGCTCGCCACCCGCTTCGCCGTCAAGCGCCACGCCATGATGTTCGTCAGCGAGCACCTCCGCGTCATCCTCGCCACCACACACCTCCCCCTCATGGAGGTCCGAAACGAACTCACCATCGGACGCGTCTTCGACGCCATCGACCTCGGGCACGACGCCTGCCGCAGGCTCGGCATCGAACGACCCCGCATCGCCGTCTGCGGCCTGAACCCCCACGCCGGCGAGGGCGGCCTGCTCGGCGACGAAGAGACCCGCATCATCACCCCCGCCATCGAGGTCGCCACCAGCCACGGCATCGACGCCCGCGGCCCGTTCCCCGCCGACACCATCTTCCGCGACGCCATCCCCCAGCCCGACCGGCGCGCCCGCTTCGACCTCGTCGTCGCCATGTACCACGACCAGGGCCTGATCCCCCTGAAACTCCTCTACCGCGACCAGGCCGTCAATGTCACCGTCGGCCTGCCCACCGTCCGCACCAGCCCCGACCACGGCACCGCCTTCGACATCGCCGGCAAGAACCTCGCCGACCCCGGCTCGATGATCACCGCCATGCAGCTCGCCGTCCGAATGACCAGGAACTCCAAGGGCGCGGTGGTCTGAACGGCGCGCAGAGAAGGCCACGCGCCCACTCACTCCCCGCTCAGCCCCCGCCCTTCCCCCGCACGCTCTCGACCTTCTCCGCCATCGACTGCTCGCGGTCGGTCCGCGTGCTCACCTTGATCGTCGTCGAGATCCGCGGCGCCCCCATCCCGTGCACCACCTCGTGGCACCGCCGGATCGCCGCGAACACCTCCTCCCACTCGCCCTCCACGCCGGTCCCGTTGGCGTGGAGCGTGTGCGCGACCCCCAGCTCGGTCAGCACCCGCTCGCACGCCGCCACATACTTGGACAGCGACACCCCGACGCCGATCGGCACGACCGTGAAATCAGCTATGACTCGCATGCCCAATCCTAGCCGACACCGGCCGGACCCAGGCCCGCCCGTGGTAGGCTGGATGGCGCCCCGCGGCCGACGCAAGGAGAACGCCATGCTCGATGTCGAACTCAAGGATTGCCCCGCCCTCCACCTCGCCGCGGTGCGCCATGTCGGGCCCTACATGGAGCTCGGCCCCTGCTTCCGGAAGGTCTGCGCCTGGGCCGGCATGCGCGGCCTGTTCGGCCCGCACACCCAGATCCTCGGCGTCTACCACGACAACCCACGACTCTGCCCCGCCGACGCCCTGCGCGCCGACGCCTGCGTCACCGCCCCGCCCGGCTTCCAGGGCGACCCCGGAGCAGGGATCACCGCCCTCGACCTCCCCGCCGCCCGATACGCCGTCGCCACCCACAAGGGCCCCTACGACCGCCTCGGCGAGTCCTACACATGGCTGTTCGACACCTGGCTCCCGCGCCACAACCTCACGCCCGCCGGCCCCTGCTACGAGATCTATCTCAACAACCCCTTGAACACCAAGCCGGAGGACCTGCGCACCGCGACCCATGTGCCGACCGGACGGGAGGACTCAGGCTCGTTCAGCAGCCCGCGGCCCAGGTGTTGAGGAATGCCAGGAAATCAAGGGTGTCGAATGAGCCGTCGTGGTTCCAGTCGGCCTTGGGTTCCTGGGCGACCCAGGCGTTGAGGAACGCGAGGAAGTCGAGGGTGCTGACCGAGCCGTCGCCGTTGAAATCGGCGAGACACGGGTCCTTGATGGCGTAGAGGTAGGTGTCGGCGCAGTTGACATAGAGGGTGCCGTCGGGGGCGAGCATGGGGCTGGAGGCGACTCGCTCGGGCATGTCCTTGATCCAGAGCACGCTGCCGTCGGGTTTCAGGGCGTGGACGCGGCCTATGGGGGTGGAGGCGGTCTTGAAGGTGGTAAAGTAGATCGTGCCGTCGCCGTCCACGATCGGGGGGTGCTTGAGGCCGTCGGCGATGCCGATCAGGTACTCCCACAGAAGGTCGCCGTCGGGGGTATAGGCGAACAGCTTCTTGGTGCTGCCGATGAACGCGCCGGCGTAGACGGTGCCGTCATGGCCGACACAGACCGTGCCGGTGGAGGCGCTGCCGAGGTCCACCGCCCACATCTGCTCGCCGGTGAGCCGGTTGAAGCAGCGGAGGTTGGCGTTGAAGTCGGCGACATAGACGCGGCCGTCCGCCCCGTCGTCGGTCAGCACCGGGAGCGTGCCGTTGAGCCACCGCTCCATCGGGGAGGACCAGAGCAGCGACCCATCGGTCGTTGAGAGCGCCCTAGTGTCGAACTGCGTGTTCGACCCAGAGAACACTCTGCCGTCCAGGTCGAGCGCGGGGTGCGCGATGCTGCCCGAGGGTATGGCTTTCGCCCAGAGGAGTTGGCCGTCGGCGATCCGCCTCGCCTTGATGTCGCCGAGCTGGGTGATGTAGTACACCACGCCGTCGGCGGCCACTGGAGAGAGGTTGGGCCGGCCTGGCTCGGGGAACGACCAGAGTCCCAGCCCGGTCGCGGCGTCCACGCCGTAGATGTAATCCGTGGGGCTGCCGAAGACAACCACGCCAGAGTCGTAGGCGGGTGTGTAGCCGCCACGGTCATCGATCTCGAACGACCACAGCGTTGAACGAGCATGGCTGTCGATCGCCGCCAAGCCCCTCTGCACGCACAGAAAGATGCGCCCCTCGCCGTCCATGATGGGCGAGCCGTTGTACTCAAGGTCGTAGTCGTTTGGATCAAACTGGATCGACCACTCGATTGTGGGGGTCTTGGGGCCCACAGCGGTGGTGTTGCCCAGGCGGGTCGGCGTCCGCTGCCACATCGGCCAGCCATCCTGCTGGGCAAGGGCCGGCAGGCCGCAGCCCGCTAGGCACGCAAGCACCGCTACCCCGGGCGTTCCTCGCATTGCACAGCCCTCCTTCGCCCCGGGTGGTCAGCGTCCCGAACACTCGGTCAGTCTCGCAGACCGGTGCAACGCTGTCAAGGCGATTTGCGTAACAATGGGAAGATCGGTAGTCTGGGACAACTTCCCCCAACATTGGAGACAGGCCATGATGACACCAAGAACCGCTCTCGCCGCTCTGTGTGCCCTCGTCTCGCTTGGGACGAGCCCCGGCCTCGCCCAGCCGGACTTCACCTACACCGTGATCGTCGATCCGACCGCCACAGAATCAGCGAACTACACCACCATCCAGGGGGCCATCAACAACGGTATTCCGGACGATCCGACCGTTCGCTACACGGTGCTCATCTACGCCGGGGTGTACGAAGAGGAGGTGACGCTCGGGGACACCAGGGAGAATGTGGACCTCGTCGGCGTGGACCCCGACGCGGTGATCATCAGGCCGCCGCTGGGCGACAACGGCGTGATCATTAGCGGGTTTGGGGCCCGGAACAACTCCATCCGCAACCTCACGATCGAGATCCCCGACGACACCGGGACCGGCGACGATCTCGACGGCATCCTGCTTACCAAGCCGGGATCGGGCGACGACCCCAGCGGGATCACTATCGAGAATGTGACGATCAGGGTCGACGCCGACGCCAGCCGCGCCATCGGCGCGGCGGTCCGTGTGCGCGACCTGCTCATCACCGGCGCCACCATCACGACCACCGGCGAGGACACCGTTGGCATCGAGCTTGCCGGTGGGAGTTCCTCAACTCCCAATGAGGACATCACGGTGGAGGCTCTCTCGCTCGTCAGCACTGGTGATGCCGGGCACGGGATCTCGCTGGACCATGAGACCGAGCGGTTCACACTGCGCGACGCCGACCTTACGCTCAGCGGTCACCTCGCGATCCCTGTCCGGTTCTCGGGCTCGCTGGCGGCGGACTCGATCGTCGATCCGACCTTCACCCGCGTTTGCATCCGGCACACGAACCAAGTAAACGCCGGCATCCAGGGCGGTCCGTCGCTGCGGATGACGATCACGGACTGCGATCTCTATAAGCTCGACGGCCACGGCATTATTGCGGGAAACGACACGCACATCACCAATACGACCACGGTCACGAGGAAGGTGACGGCGGGCCCCGGCGACAACGACAACGCAGGTGTTAGCGCGAACGGCACGAGCGGCCTTCGGATTGAGAACTCGTTCCTCGAGGGACGGCTTGCCGGAGTGCAACTGAAGAGCGACTGCTCAGATGTCATCATCACGAACAGCATTCTATACGGCTCGCACTATGGGTTGCGCTCTGAATGCGGAGACCGAATCGAGGTGTCCGGCTGCTCCATCTCCGGTGACAGTTCGAGGGGCCAACTCAGCGCGGTGCCTCAGTTGCAGTATCATGGTGTTTCCGTGGACGACAAGGAGGGGTGCGAGCCGGGGGTCATCGTCTTCACCAACTGCGAGATCGAGGGGAGGTCCTTGGTGGGGGACATCGATGCCCATGGCGTCTACATCGAGGCAGCGCCTGGTTCTGCGGACGGACCGGTCAGATTCGAGGGGTGTGTGATCCGAGCCGAGCAGGGTGCGGCGGCGCCCGCCGACCCCGGCAGGTCGTTCGGCGCGCGTGCAGACGAGGCCGACTCGATCACATTGGTCGGCGGAACGGTGTCGTCTGTGGACATTGACGAGCGGGAGACGGACCAGTACGACCTCCGCGGCCCGGACGGGGGGACAGTCCAAGGAATCGCCGTTGCCGGCACCGAGTTCTCCAAGTGGTACGGCCCGGTGGGGGCCGCCGTCGCCCCGTCGCCGATGGTCCAGCGCACCATCACCGTCCCCGCGGCGTCCAACACCGGCGTCAACGGCCCGACGACCCTCACCGGTTCCGAGCAGACCATCACGGGGTTCATCACCCAGCCCCAGGGCTACCGCGTGCTCAAGCTCACCCTCAGCCAGACCCAGGGCGCGGACTTCACCGCGATCGTGATCGGCGACAATGCCGCGGGCGAGCGCATCGCCGACGCCATCGAGGTGTCGGCCGGCCAGACCAGCGCCCAGGGCGCCAAGCCCTTCCTCGGGGTCACCAAGATCATCCTCCCCGCCGGCAGCGGCACGGCCTCGATCGGCACGACCGACATCCTGGGCCTGGAGTTCCCCGTCGCCTCCGGCGCGGCCGTCCAACAGCAGGGCAAAATGGCCTCGGCCGGGACCGCCTACACGATCGGCGCCCCGGGCACGGTCTACCCCGCGCACGCCACAGTTGACGCCGCAACCATCACCACCGGCGACAGCTTTGAGTGGGCGATCAGGGCCAGCAGGTGAGGTCCGTCCACCCTTTCGGCCAGCTCGCCCGCACCCCGTCCCGCATCTCGAACCCGCATCGTTCTCCCATGCCATCGCCGCCAGCTATCCTGCGCCCATGCCCAAGCCCAAACGCAAAGCACCCAAGCCCCCCGCCGCGTGGTCCGAACCCGTGGCCCACCTCCTCACCCTCGGCTGTCCCGGCGGCGAGGACGGGCCCTGGAGTACCGCCCCCTTCGACGACTACGCCGCCATCGGCATCACCGCGGACCACACCCAGGAACTCCGCCGCCTGATGTTCGACACCGACCTGCACGAGCGAGACCTCGGCCCCCGCGGCTACGGCCCGGTCCACGCCGCCCGCGCGCTCGCCGTCCTCGCACCCCCCGGCGCCCTCGCCGACTTCATCGAGCTGACCCGCAAGGCCGACCGCCTTGACCTCGATGGGTGGCTCGAGGACACCACCAACCTCTTCGCCCGCATCGGCGAGCCGGCCATCGAGCCCCTCGCCCGCGTGGCCCGCGACAGCCGCGAGCCCTTCGGCGCGAGGCTCTTCTTCATCGACGCGCTCGAGCAGCTCGCCGCCGACCACCCGCCCGAACGCGCCAGGATCGTGGCCATCCTCGCCGACCTGCTCAGGTACGCCGCCCTCACCGATCCGAGGATCAACAGCTGTGTCGTCGACGCCCTCCAATGCCTCCACGCCGCGGAGGCGCTGCCCGCCATCCGCGATGCCTACGCCGCCGGCGGCATCGACGAACAGTTCGCCGGCACCCTGGAGTATGTCGAGCACCGCATCTCCCTCACCCCCGAGCAGGCCGCCGAAGAAGACCGGGCCGCCCGGGCGAAGGTCGAAGCAGAGCTGGAGGCCCGCTTCCCGGGCCTGACGCCCGAGCAGGCCAGGCAAGCGCTCATGCTCGAAGCGATGGAAGGCCTGCCCGACGATCGGTGAGGCCGCCACCCGCGCCGGGCCGACCCACCCACACCGCGCCCCCCGTCACGCCCCGCGCATGTCCACGCTTGTGCGCCACTTGGAGCCCGATGTCCGCGCCTGTGCGCTACATCGCGGTCCTACGGAGATTCCCCCTTTACGCCGCGAGGCCGCGTGCGACAATGCAGCCGGACACACAGGGGAACACCATGACGACAGCCTGCCTCACCCAGACCATCGCCCCGGCCATCCACGCCCCCGCACGCACCGACGCCCGCCCGCCCGCTGCCCCCCCGACCGGAGGCCAGGCGTCCCATCCCGCGCCCCCAACCCCCGATCATCCCTCCACGCCCGATCCCGCATCACCCCCTCACCCACTCACCCAATCACCCATTCACCCCACCCTCCTCTTCCGCTGGTTCCTCGACGGCACCCTCACCCTCATCGAGATCTGCGAATACGCCGAGATCTCCCTCGAAGACCTCGAAGCCTGGTTCGACTCCGACCAGACCCAACAGCGCCTCCGCATCATCCACCGCCTCACCATGGAGCGCGACAAGGCCATCCGCGCCGAGGCCATAACCCAGGCCCGCCAGACCCTCACCCACCTCGCGACTCTCGCCGAGCCCGAAGAGTCCCCCGCCTCCCGCGAGTCACGCCGCAAAGCCGCCTACCAGTCCCTCCGCAGCGCCCAAGAGCCCGCCCCCGCCTCACCGGCGCGGGGGAGTGAAAGCCCCGGTCAGCCGCAGGAGCCCGAGCGCCCGGCGCCGACCGCCCGAATCACCCCCTCGGCCCGCTCGCCCGCACCTCGTCCCGCATCTCGAACTTCGCGTCGTTCTCCCGGAACATCGCCGCCAGCTTCCGCGCCTGCGTGTCGTACGCGCCCCCGTTCTTCCAGGTATTCCGCGGGTGCAGCACATCGCTCGGAACGCCGGGCACCGAGTACGGGATGTGCAGCCCGAAGATCGGGTCCTGCGAGAACCGGCCCTCCAGCAGCGTGCCGTTCTGGATCGCGTGCACCATCGCCCGCGTGTACTTCAGGCTGAAGCGCTTGCCCGTCCCGTACGCCCCGCCCGTCCAGCCCGTGTTCAGCAGCCACACCTGCGCGCCGTGCTTGGCGATCTTGTCGGTCAGCATCCGCGCGTACTCGGTCGGACGGCGCGGCATGAACGGCGCCCCGAAGCAGGTCGAGAAGTTCGGCTGAGGCTCCGTCACGCCCGCCTCCGTCCCCGCCAGCTTGCTCGTGTACCCGTTGATGAAGTAGTACGCCGCCTGCTCCGCCGTCAGCCTCGACACCGGCGGCAGCACCCCGAACGCGTCCGCCGTCAGGAACACCACATTCGTCGGGTGCCCCCCCGCGCTGGGGATCCGCGCCCCGGGGATGAAATCCACCGGGTAGGTCACCCGCGTGTTCTCCGTCACCGACCCGTCGTCGTAGTCCGGCACCCGCGTCGCCCCGTCGATGACCGTGTTCTCCAGCACGCTCCCGAACCGGATCGCGTCCCAGATCTGCGGCTCGCCCTCCCGGCTCAGCTTGATGCACTTGGCGTAGCACCCGCCCTCGAAGTTGAACACCCCGCTGTTGCCCCACCCGTGCTCGTCGTCGCCGATCAGCGCCCGCTCCGGGTCGGCCGACAGCGTCGTCTTGCCCGTCCCGCTCAGCCCGAAGAACAGCGAGATATTGCGCGCGTCATGGTTCGCCACATTCGCCGAACAGTGCATCGGGAACACGCCCTGCTCCGGCAGGTCGAAGTTCAGCGCGTAGAAAATGCTCTTCTTCATCTCCCCGGCGTACTCGCTGCCCAGGATCACCACCATCTTCCGCGTCAGGCTCTGCATGATCAAGACCGGGCTCTTCACCCCGAACTCGGCCTGCTCGGCCTCCGTCAGACGACGCCGACCGGCGTTGATCACCGTCCAGTCGTGCCGCCAGGTCCCGTCGCCCGCGTCGCTGGCCGACCCCTGCCGGATGAACAGCGTGCTCGCGAACAGCGCGTGCCACGCCTGCTCGGCCACCACCCGCACCCCGAGCCGGTGCTTCACATCCGCGCCCGCCCAGCCCTCGAACGCGTACAGCCGGGGCTGCCCGTTGAGGTGCTCGACCGCGATCTGGTACGCCCGATCGAACAGCTCCGGACGCATCGGCTGGTTCACCTTCCCCCAGTCGATCTTGTCGTGGATCTCCGCCGTGTCCTCCAGGTACTTGTCCTTGGGACTCCGGCCGGTCCGATCGCCCGTCATGCACACCAGCGCCCCGTTCGCCGCCAGCCGGCCCTCGCCGCCCGCCACCGCGTACTCGATCAACGCCGCCGTCGGCAGGTTCCTCAGGCAGCGCTGCTCGGAGAGGTCCAGTGTGGGCACATTGGCGATTCGCGTCACGGTGCGTCTCCCTGGCCGGAGGCCGAAAAAGCGATTGTGGACCGCAAGCGTAGGTTTCGGCCTCGCGGCTTCTCCAGCATCAACACCCGCCGAGATACCAAATGCCCCACAGGTTTGGGCTTTGCGAGGGCGCTCCCGTCGCGCCGATTTAAACCATTGTCAGAGCACACTCTGCGATCGTCCGCTCGGCGTCGCGTCACCCCCATGGCCTGCCCCGGCCGCCCGCCGCCCATCGCGCCGCCCCGGTCGACCCGCGCCGGTCCGAAGCGCCCTCCGACACCCACCCGGCCTGCCCCCGCCCGGGCTGGGAGCCCCTCCCGGCAGACCGCCCCGGGCCCGCGTCCCCAACCCCGTCCGCGCCCCCCGCAGCCGCGCCCGCACGCCCGCGCGGGGCGAGCGAACACCGATCCGGCGCGGGGCCGGAGGCTACCCTGTCAATGCACCAGCCAAGGAGCACCACAATGGCATATCACCCGACCCGCCGCGACTTCATCAAAGCATCCGCGGCGACGGCCACCGCCGCCAGCCTCGCCTCGGCCATCCCGCTCCGCGCCTTCGCCGCCGGGAGCGACGAGATCCGCGTCGGTGTTGTCGGCGTCGGCGGGCGCGGCAAGGGGGCCGCCTACGACTGCCTCAGCCACTCCGAGGGCGTGCGGCTCGTCGCCATCGGCGACCTCACCCGCGAGATCTCCACCAGCGCCCGCCAGGAACTGCTCGATACCGACATCGGCGCCCAGATCACCGTCGCCGACGAGAACCTCTTCGGCGGCCTCGACGCCTACAAGCAGGTCATCAACCACCCCGAGGTCAACCTCGTCATCCTCACCACCTCCCCCGGCTTCCGCCCCCTCCACCTCGCCGAGGCCGTCCGCGCCGGCAAGCATGTCTTCATGGAGAAGCCCGTCTGCGTGTGCCCCGCCGGCTACCGCTCCGTCGTGGAGAGCGGGCGGCTCGCCGCCGAGAAGGGACTCTGCATCGTCGCCGGCACCATGTTCCGCAGGCAGGAGAGCTACATCGGCGCGATCGACATGATCCACTCGGGCGCCATCGGCCAGCCCGTCGGCGGCACCGCCCGCTACTGCTCCAACGGCATCTGGTACCGGCCCCGCCAGGAGGGGATGACCGACCTCGACTACCAGCTCTCCAACTGGTACCACTTCGTCTGGCTCTCCGGCGACCAGGTCGTCGAGCAGGCCGTCCACAACATCGACGCCGTGGTCTGGGCCATGGGCGGCCCGCCGCGCTCAGCCTTCGGCTCCGGCGGCCAGTTCACACGCCCCGCCGACTCCGAGATCTACGACAACCTCCAGGTGGACTTCAACTGGGGCGAGGGGATCGACCTCTCCTTCAAGTGCTGGCAGATCCCCGGCGCCAAGTCCACCGTGACCAACACGATCGTCGGCACCAAGGGCGTCGCCTTCGTGAACCCCGGCGGCTCCAAGGTCGTCACCCACGACGGCAAGGTCCTCTTCGAGAAGGTCCACAAGGGGCCCTACCCCTACAAGCTCGAGCACTCTCACCTCATCGACGCCGTCTGGGCCGGGCGGAACATCAACGAGGCCGAGCAGGTCGCCAAGAGCTCCCTGGCCGCCGTCATGGCCCGCATGGCGGCGTACACCGGGCAGGAGGTGACCTGGGACTTCGTCGAGAAGCAGTCCACACTCAACCTCATGCCCGACAACCTCACCGAGGAATCCCAGGCCCCCACGCCGTTCGTGCGCATCCCGGGCCAGGAGAAGCTGGTCTGAGCACGGCGCCGGCTGGTCCCGAAGCGCGCTGTGGTCCGCGATCCCGCTCCAACGCATCTCAGTGCGCCGGCTGGAACACCTTCCCGCTGACGATGCCCATCCCGGTGCGGAAGGCCACGATCGCCCACGCCGCGAGCAGGAAGCAGATCACGCCGACATAGAACCAGAACAGGAAGCCCAGCCCCGTGGCCTTCCAGGCTACGCCCGTGGAGACGGCGAGGGCCCCGCTGGGGAAGGTGAAGGCCCACCACGAGAGGGCGTAGGGCAGGTCCATGCTGCGGATGTAGAGGGTCATGAGGAGCACGCCCATCACGAACCACCACGCCGCGAGACCCCAGTTGGCGAGGATGAGCAGCTTGAGCATGGGGACCACCGCGACGGGGTCGATCCCCATCACGCTCTGGTGCTGGAGGAGCTGCATGAGCTTGAAGAGCCCGACCGAGATGATGGCCGTCGGGGCGATGCCGACGAAGAAGGTCGCCGCGATCTTGCTCATCGGCAGGTGGTGGTAGACATACCGGGCGTACACCGTCGAGCCGACGAACAGGAACAGGAAGAAGCCGATCCCCAGGCTGGCGATCGAGAGGCCGAACGCCAGGTCGAACCACCCCGGGAACAGCTGCGCGAGCTCGAGCCCGGCCACCGGGATCAGCAGCTTGGAGACCGGCGGGATGTACCACCCGAAGTTGGCGTGCTCCATCCGGATCTCCTTGTGCCGGAAGATGTGGAGCAGGATGGTCATGCCCATCGCGTAGATGCCCGCCGAGCCCACCAGCCACAGCCACAGCGCGATCCGGCGCGAGACCTCCGGGCTGGCCAGCATGTCGGGGTACTTCAGGAAGTCCAGCGCGATCACGATCAGCGCGATCGGCATCGTCGGCAGGAAGCTCCCCGCGATCGGGTGGTTCAGGTCGTGCCTCACCTGCCCGGGGAACAGGATGAACTTGGTCAGCCATGGCCCCAGCGCCAGCAGGAACATCACGATCGCCAGGATCATGAACCCCATCGCCACCGGCCGGACCCACGGCTGGTCCAGGAACGACAGGGCGACCGGGATCACCGCCGTCCCCATCACCGACGCGAACCACGCCGGGCTGAAGTGCTCGGCGACGCGGAGCAGGGGGTGGCGGGCGGGCGCAGCGGCGACGGCGGCGGGTGGGTGGGGCATCGCCCATTGGTGCCCGGCCGGGCCCCGCGGGTTTCGCGGGCGCAGTCCCGGGTGCGGGGCCGGCGGCGTGGCTGCGCGGCCCCGCTCACGCCGCGAGCTGCTGGAGATAGGCCGTGACGCCCTCGAGATCGTCGCCCTCGCCCGGCTCGAGCCCCAGGGCTTCCCGGAGCGAGTCGGCCGATTCCTCGGCGAAGCGGAACCGGTGGACCGACAGGGGCTCGCCCGCCGAGTCGTAGGAGAACGCCATCCCCTGCCCGTCCTCCTCCGGCCGGAGCATGACCGTCAGCCCGCCGAGCCTGAACTGCTGGGGCTTGGGCTTGGTGGCGTCGGCCAGCCCCTGCTCGATGTGGCCGTCGAGGACCCCGATGAGCTGGGCGTGGACACGGTCGGCCAGGTCGGGCGCGGTCAGCGGCTCGGCGACATCGGCGAACAGGTCCAGCACCACATCGTACTCGTCGGTCGCCCTCGTCACGATCGTGCCGAGGTCGGATGCCCCCACGGAGAGGTGCGACTCGGCCGTCGCGGGGATCGGCGCGTCCTGCATCGGCTTCCCGTCGGGGCGGAGCGACACGGCGCCGGTGTAGTACGCGATCCGGTACAGCACCTGCAGCGGGTCGGCGGAGCGGGCGGTCTTCGGCGGCGGGGTGTGGTGCCACGCGATCGGCTTGGCGAGGAGCTCGGGGAACTTCCACCGGCGGACCATCGTCGCGATGATGTCCACATGCGTGAACGGGTGGCCCGAGAACTCCAGGTTGAAGCACTTGGTCGGCGGGTATTCCTCGGCGTAGAGCGCCTCGAACGCCGGGCCCAGCAGCCTGTGCGCCAGGGGGATCCCCGCGTCGAGCATGAGACCGACCACGAAGGCCTCGGGCGCGACGGCGGGCATCAGCGCCCGCGCCAGCTCGGCGGCCAGGCACGCCCGGAACACCGACCGGCCCCAGGTCTCGCGGCAGATCCGCTCGCGCAGCTCCTCTCCGGCCGCGGCCCGCGACAGGTAGAACCCCAGCGCGATCGAGCGGACGCGCGCCATGCCCAGCAGCACGCACGCGCGGTCGATGCTGGTGACCGGCTTGCGCTGCGCGAAGAACGCGGAGTTGGACAGCCGGATCAACCGCCCGGTCAGCCCCGGGTCGTTGCGGATGATCCGCGCGTAGTCCTGCATGCCCGCGTCGGGGTTCTGCGTCAGGTCCAGGATGCTCGCGGCCACCGCCGGCTGCGTCTCGATCCCGATGCCGCTCAAACGATGATTCAGGTCCTCGTAGAGGGCCGTCAGCTCCGAGGCGGTGAGTTCGCTGCGGGCCTTCATGGGTATTCCGGCGGGCGATGACCACGCCGCCCCGAGGAGAGCGGAGATTCCCCCCCTGCATCGGCGGCCTGTCGGCTCCCCTTGAGGGGAAACCACCTAGGGCTGGAGTCGGGTTCCCACCCAGGCGCCCGGCGACGGCCGGCCCAGGGTCCGAGTCCACGCCGCGCGGTCGTGCAGCCGCCCCGTGCCTCCCACCCAAAGCTCGACCCGGCTCGCCAGAAGCCGGAACCCGCCCCAGAATGGCGGACGAGGGATTTCCACTGGGTCACCCCGGACCGCGGCGGCGATATCAAGGTCCAGTTCGAGGATCCGGTCGGCCGCCTGCTGCAGCAGGGTCTCGCGGGAGTCCAGCGGCTGGCTCTGCCGGCTCGCCCACGCGCCGATCCGGCTCTCCCAGGCCCGGGTGGCGAAGTACGCGTCGGCCTCGGCGTCGGTCACGCGGGTGAGCGGGCCCTCCAGGCGGGCCTGGCGTTCGAGGCTGTCCCAGTGAAAGACCGCCGCGGCTACGGGGTTTTCCCGGATCTCGACGCCCTTCCGGGACTCCAGATTGGTATAGAAGGTCAGCGAGCCCGAGCGTGGGTCGATGCCCTTGCAGAGGACGACCCGGGCGGAGGGGATGCCCTCGGGGGTGGCGGTGGCGAGGGTCATGGCGTTGGGGTTTGGGGTGATTCGTCGCTCGGCGGCGTCGTCGAACCAGGACTTGAAGATCGGGAAGGGGCTCTCGGGGAGGGGCTCGGGGAGCGAGGGGCCGACATCGAAGGGGCCGAGGGTGGTCATGCGGGAGGGTACGCCGCGGGGCGCCTGTCGCCTCCCGGAGGCTCCCGGGCCGGTGGGGACGGCCCGTGGATATGGCGGTAGCGCGTGGGGTTAGGATGGCCCCGGAGAGACTGCCGCTGTGAGCATGCAAGAGACCAAGCCGGGTTCGGGGAGGCGTCGCGAGCGGGATCAGGCGACGAGCGCGGAGGTTCTGCGCGAGTTGCTGGACGCGCTGCCGCCGCACTCGCCCGAGGCGGAGATGTCGCTGCTGGGGTCGCTGATCCTGGACCCCAAGGCGGTGGCGGAGGTGCTTGGGGTTCTTCACGGGCCGGAGCTGTTTTACAGCGAGAGCCACGGGCAGATCTTCAAGGCGATCCTGGCGTTGTACGACCAGCACGAGGGCTGGGACGCGGTGCAGCTGCTCGAGTCGCTCCGCGACCGGGGCCAGCTTGAGGGGGTCGGGGGCGTCGACTACCTGCGCCAGCTCGCCGAGTGCGTGCCCAGCGCGGTGAACGCGCCGCACTACGCGCGGCTGGTGGCGAGCAAGCACCGGCTCCGGTCTCTGATCGACACGGCGTGGAGGATCATCTACGACGCCCACAATGTCGGGAACCTCGGTCCGGACGGGGTGGCCACGCTTCTGGACCGTGCGGAGGCGGAGATCTTTGAGATCTCGCACGACAAGACGATCCGCGATGTCGCGGCGCTGGCGGACATCCTGCAGGACGAGATCGAGCGGCTCGAGGCGCTGGAGGGCAAGGGGCTGACGGGCGTGCCCACCGGGTACACCGACCTTGACCGGATGCTCAGCGGGCTGCAGCAGGGGGAGATGCTGATCCTCGCGGCGCGGCCCTCGATGGGGAAGGCCCAGCCACTCGACGCGGGCGTGCTGACGCCGGGCGGGTTCGTGCGTATGGGCGACCTGCGTCCCGGCGACGAGCTGGCGTCCGTCGACGGCGCCCCGTCGCGGGTGGTGGGGGTCTACCCGCAGGGCGAGCGGCAGGTGTACCGGGTGACGCTGGCCGACGGCAGGAGCGCTGAGTGCTGCGACGAGCACCTGTGGCGGGTCTGCTACCGGGGCTGGGACGGTCCGCGCGTGCTGAGCACGGCGGAGCTCCGGGAGAAGCTGCGCCACGCGCGGTACCGCAACCGGGTCTGGGTCGAGCCCTTCGCCGGCGCGTTCGGCGTCGAGGGGGAGCTCCCGCTCGACCCGTGGCTGCTCGGCCTGCTGCTCGGGGACGGGAACATCAAGGGCGGCGCGGTCCGGGTCTCGGCGGCGAACCCGGAGGTCGTCGCGCGCCTGGAGCGGGCTGTCGCGCCGATGGGCCTGCGCCTCCGGGCGATCGGCGGGTGCGACTTCCGGATCATTCACACGGAGGGCGCGCACCGGAAGGGTGTCGTCGGCGTCGTGGCCAACCCGCTCAAGGAGGCCTTGAAGGAGCTCGGGCTCTGGGACCGCGGGGCCGATCAGAAGTTCATCCCCGAGGGGATGTTCGCGGCGACGCTGGGGGTCCGGCGGGCGCTGCTTGGCGGCCTGCTCGACAGCGACGGGTGGGTCGAGACCTTTGGGGCCATCCGGTACGCCACCGCCAGCCGGCGCCTGGCCGACGATGTCGTGCGCCTGATGCGGTCGATCGGGGGCAGCGGCTCGTGGACGCGCAAGCGGGCCTGGTACACCTACAAGGGCGTGCGCCGGGAGGGGCTGCCGGCGTATGTGTGCGACCTGCAGCACCCCGACCCGGCGTCGCTCGCGCTCACGCCGGTGAAGGGCGAGCGCCTGCAGAGCGGTCGGACGCGCCAGCGCCGGCTGAACATCGTTTCGATCGAGCCGACGAGGGTCTGCCAGACCCAGTGTATCGCGGTGTCGCACCCCTCACGCCTGTATGTCACCGACGGGTACACGGTCACGCACAACACCGCCATGGCGCTCAACATCGCCGAGCAGGTCGCCTTCGGCGGTGCGACGCCGTGGAGCGGCCCGCTGGGCAAGCCCGCGGCGACGGGGATCTTCAGCCTCGAGATGTCGCGGGGCTCTCTGGCCCAGCGCCTCATCTCGGCGAGGTCGGGTATTGATCTGCACCATCTGCGGACGGGGCAGATGGGGATGGAGGAGTGGAACCGGCTGAACACCGCGTGCGGCGAGCTGCACGAGGCGCCGCTGTATATCGACGACACGCCGGCGCTGACGGTGTTGCAGTTGCGGGCGCGGGCGCGGCGGATGGTGAGCCAGTTCGGGGTGAAGGTCATCATCATCGACTACCTGCAGCTGCTCACCAGCCCGACGGCGGCGCGCGAGAGCAGGCAGGTCGAGGTCGCCACGATCTCGCGCGGGATCAAGGCGCTCGCCCGGGAGCTGAATGTGCCGGTGGTGTGCCTGGCGCAGCTGAACCGCGGCACCGAGCAGCGCGAGGGCAACCGCCCGCGGATGGCCGACCTCCGCGAGTCGGGCTCGATCGAGCAGGACGCCGATGTGGTGATGCTGCTGCACCGCGAGGAGTACTACCACAAGGGCGACGAGGAGTGGCTGGCGGACCCCGACAACGAGGAGAAGATCGGCCTGGCCGAGCTCATCATCGCCAAGCAGCGCAACGGCCCGACGGGCACCGTCAAGCTCACCTGGGACAGCAAGACCACGCGGTTCAAGAGCCACGACCCGCACCACCAGGGGGGCTACGCGGAGGGGTATTCCGGGAGCGGGGGTGGGGGCGGGGTTGGTCGCGGGGGTGGTGGCGGGGGTGGTGGCGGGTTCAACGACTACAAATCCCCGTCCCAGGCCGCGGGCGCTCCGCCCGAGGCCCAGCCCCGGCCAGCCAGTGATTACCCGGGCTTTGCGCCGGGACAGAAGGGCGGTCCGGTGTCGGGGTTCCGGGACGGGGGCGGCCCTGCGGGGTGGGAGGACGAGGAGGACGATGTGCCGTTTTAGTCGTGCGCGCCGGGGGCGGTCGTGAATCCTCGGTTGTGGCCTGAGATTTGGCTTGCAGCGTCGAGTCCGGATCCGATAGGCTCTGTGAAAGACCTTCCCACCACACAGGAGAGGGAACCATGAAGAAGAACAGGGTTGTGTTGTCGACCGTCCTCGCGGCGGCCGGGTTGGCGTGGTTTGCCGGTTGTGCCGGCCAGGCCGCCCATGTGGAGACCGCCGACGGGGCCGCGGGCCCGGTGGCCCGGAGCACCGACGACTACCGGAAGATCCGATTCGAGGAGGCGTTCCGGGGCTTGGCGGTGTCCGAGGGGCTGATCGTCGTGGACCGTGCGGGCGCCCGGGGGCTGCGGGTGGGCGATGCCGCCCAGGCGATGTCGCGGGGCGACGCGCTGCTGACCGAGAACGACTTCACCGGCGCGATCGGCGAGTACCGCACGGCGTTGCTGTCCGACGACACCAACGCGGCGGCGTACGCGGGGATCGGCCGGGCCCTGCTGGGCAAGAAGAAGGACGACACGGCGCTGGCGGCGTACCGCACGGCGGTGGCTCTGGCTCCCCAGAACACCGAGTACCGGCTCGCGTTCGCGGAGACCACCAACGCGACGGGCGACCTTGAGGGCTGGGCCCGCGAGTTGGAGGCGTTGCTGACGCTGGACCCCGGGCACGGCGAGGCGCACGCCCGTCTGGCCGTCGCGAGGTACTACCTGGGCGACAAGGACGCGGCCCGGCGCGAGGTCGAGCTGGCTGACCGGTTCGGCGGCTCGGTGCCGGCGGCCCTTCGCGGGATGCTCAACAACTGACACCACCGCCGCGTGCTCCGCGGCTCATCGGAGGTTTGAACAATGCGCAAGATGAATCAGTGCAGCGTGCTCGCGGTGGTGGCGGGGGCGGGGGCGGCGTTCGCCCAGCCCGTCATCGGGCCGCAGATCATCGTGGACCCGAACAACACGACGGCGGCGGCGGTCAACGAGACCTCGATGTCGGTCGCGGACGCCAAGCCCGGCCACATCGTCGGCGGCTGGAACGACTACCGGACGCAGATCCGGTCGGTGTTCACCCGCAGCTTCGACGGCGGTCTGACCTGGACGGATCAGGAGATCCGCCCGCCGGCCGCGTACCGCACCAGCGTCGAGGGCGATCCCATGATGGCCCACGACCACCGCGACGGGACGCTGTACGCGGGGGCGATGGCGTTCGGCGGCAACGGCGGGATCTATGTGGCTCGCAAGGAGCCCAACGACACCTTCTTCCAGCCCGCGGTCATGGCCCGCATCAACGGCAGCGTTGACAAGGGCTGGATGGCGGTCGGCATCGACCCGTTCAACAACAACAACTCTCGTTTGTACATCGCGTACAACCAGGGTCTCAGCCGCTCGGCCGACCGGGGCGCCACCTGGCAGGGCCCGGTGAGCATGGGGAGCGGTCTGGGTTTCCTCCCGCGGGTGGGGCCGGACGGCACGGTGTACATCGAGACCTGGGTGTACGGCTCGCCGCAGATCCTGCTGTGGAAGAGCACCAACGGCGGGCAGACCGTGACGGGCCCGACACTGATCGCCAACCGGCTGGATGTCTGGGGCGTTGACGGGACGCGGTTCCCGGGCAACTTCCGCGTCCCGCCGCTGAACACCTTCGCCGTCGATCCCAACGACGGCACGCTGTACTGCTGCTACTTCGACACGACGCAGGTCGTCGGCGGCAACCGCGATGTGGACCTGTACTTCACCAAGAGCACCAACGGGGGCACGAGCTGGTCGGCCCCGACGAGGATCAACGGCGGGCAGGGCGACCCGCAGGCCGACTCGTTCTTCCCGTGGATGGAGGTCGATCAGACCGGTCGCATCGGCATCGTCTTCTACGACACGCGCAACGGGCACCGCAACGACAGCCAGAACCCCGCGCTGATCGACACCTTCTTCACCTACTCCGAGGACGGCGGCGCGACCTGGAACGAGCACCGGCTGACCCCGACGACCTGGAGCAGCCAGTACGACGGCCACAACGACGGCTTCATCGGCGACTATCTGGGCATGGGCCAGGCCCAGGGCGCGACCGGGTCGTACTTCTGGCCGCTGTACCTGTCGGGCCAGGCCAACCGCCCGCACCAGTATGTCCACAAGATCTACTTCCCGTGCACGGGCGATTTCAACGCCGACGAGGCGATCAACACCCTGGATGTGCTGAGTTTCCTGAACGCATGGAACCTCCAGGACCCGCGGGCCGATATCAATAAGGACGGCTCCTGGAACACGCTGGATGTGCTGGCGTTCCTTAACGCCTGGAACGGTCCCTGCCCGTAAGCAGGGCCGGACGAGAGGCCCGAGAATGGTCCGATATTCACTCCACGCCGCCGTCCTCGCGACGGCGGCGTTTCTTCTCCCTCCCACGGGCGCGGCGGCCGGCGACGAGCCGGTGCTGTCGCGTGGGCTGCACCGGGTCCGGTTTCTCGTCGAGGGCGATGCGCGGGGGATCTGGCTCGGTGACAGCTGGGGGCGCATGGGCCGGGTGGACCGCCTCCCGTACGGGGCGCTGGCGACCTGGCCGTTCTCCAGCGTCTCGGCGGTGTCGATGGCGCATGTGGTCGGGGTCGGCATCGGCCGGCTGGATGACTACACGGGCGGCCCCGGCTCGCTCGAGCAGGTGGACTACCACACCGGCTGGGTGGTGGAGACCAAC
This sequence comes from Phycisphaerales bacterium, assembly GCA_020850415.1. Classification (GTDB taxonomy): domain Bacteria; phylum Planctomycetota; class Phycisphaerae; order Phycisphaerales; family UBA1924; genus PNC22. Next base: position 50,102 of record JADZER010000040.1, on the reverse strand, counting down.
GAGGGGGAGCCCGCCCGCTTCGCCCTTCCGGTCGACGATATGACCCGGGTGTTCGGCGACCCCGGGCTGCTTCTGCCGACGAGCGGCGGGCAGCTCGACCGGATCCAGGGGCTGGGGATCCGCAACTCGGCGTTCGGGGCGACGGACTCCGGGCCGTTCAGCGTCCCGGGCCAGCGGGTGCGCTGCCGGGTGATGTACTACGCGCCGGCGGACCCGTCGGACCTCGTGGAGCGGGTGGTGCTCACCGACGACGGGGTGACGGTGCGGGGCGTGGCGCACCTCCGCGACGAGTCCCGGCCGATGTGGCGGCTGGGCCAGAACCCAGACGCTGACCCGCCGTCGCCGGCGGTCCCCTCGCAGATCAACGCGGCGCCGTTCGATATCGAGCTCGCCGGCTCGCTGGAGGTCGGCCCGCGCCTGGTGGTGCGCCAGGACCCGGCGACCCCTCTGGTCGGGAGCGGGGACTACTGGTGCTTCGCTGGGGCGTCGTTCTACCGTGTGGACGCGTCGGGCGTGCGTGAGCCGGGGTATTACCACACGGCGCTGACGGAGGATTCCTGGTCGTTCGCCGGGCACGCGTTGGACCGGCAGTCCCAGGGGGACAAGTTCTACACCGACGAGCAGCTGGGTCATTGGCTCGATGTGACGACCCTCGACCGGGCGCAGCGGCCGGTGGTCATCCTGCACATCGCGACCGAGTCGCGCACGGTGGAGGAGCTGACGGGCTGGGTCCAGCGCATCCGGGAGCGGTACCGCACGCTGTTCGCCCAGATCGGCGCGCCGGAGCCCCGGTTCCTGCTCATCGGGTCGTACATGCACCAGATCCCCGGGCGGGACCTGCTGAGCAGCCGCGCGGCGGTCGAGCGGCTCGACGAGGCCTTCGGCGCCCTCGCCGCGGCGGAGACGGACTGCGCGTTCTTCTCCCTCTACCAGGCCACCGACGGCGTCTTCTTCGCCACCGACGATTTCGGCGGCCCCGGGACCCAGCAGGCGGCCCGCGACTGGCTCGACGCCAACGGCTGGTCGACGATCACCTATGGCGGGGTCACCTACAACCTCTCGTCGGCCGACGACGGGGGCGCCGACGGTGTGTTCACCACCGACGGCCTGCACCTCACCTCGGGGCCGGGGGCGGCGTTCCTCGCGAAGCTGATCGGCGACGCGATCGCCGCCTCGGGCTGCCCCGGCGACTTCGACGGCAACGGCGCGGTCAACACGCTCGATGTCCTGGCGTTCCTGAACGCCTGGGCGGCGGGCGACCCGTCGGCGGACATCAACGGCGACGGCGCGGTGAACACGCTCGATGTCCTGGCGTTCCTGAACGCCTGGGCCGCGGACTGCTGACGGGGCCGGTCAGGCGTACTCGCCGACCGGCGCGCAGGTGCAGACCAGGTGTCGGTCGCCGTAGGGGTTGTCCACGCGGGCGCTGGCGGGCCAGAACTTGCTGTCTCGGAGGCCGGGGGCCGGGTATGCGGCCCGCTCGCGGCTGTAGGGGTGGGTCCAGCCGTCCGAGGCGATGGCCTCGGCGGTGTGCGGGGCGTTCTTGAGCGGGTTGTCGTCGCGGTCGAGGCGGCCCTCCTCGATGTCGCGGATCTCCTGTCGGATCGAGATGAGCGCGTCGCAGAGGCGGTCGAGCTCGCTCTTGGGCTCGCTCTCGGTGGGCTCGATCATGAGCGTGCCGGGCACGGGGAAGCTCATGGTCGGGCCGTGGAAGCTGTAGTCCATCAGCCGCTTGGCGATGTCCTCGACCTTCACGCCGCTGGTCTTCTCGAAGTGGCGGCAGTCGAGGATGAACTCGTGGGCGACGGTGCCGTTCTTGCCGGTGTAGAGGATGTCGTAGTGGCCCTTGAGGCGGGCGGCCATGTAGTTGGCGTTGAGGATGGCGAACTGGGTCGCCCGCGTCAGGCCGCGCCCGCCCATGAGGGCGATATAGACCCAGGAGATGGGCAGGATGCTCGGGCTGCCCCACGGGGCGGCGCTGATGGGTCCGATGGCGTGGGGGTTGTCGTTGGGGGAGACCACGGGGTGGCCGGGGAGGTACGGCGCGAGGTGCGCCGCGACGCCGATGGGCCCCATGCCGGGCCCGCCGCCGCCGTGCGGGATGCAGAAGGTCTTGTGCAGGTTGAGGTGGCAGACATCGGCGCCGATGCGTCCGGGGCTGGTGAGGCCGACCTGGGCGTTCATGTTCGCGCCGTCCATGTAGACCTGGCCGCCGAACTCGTGGATGATCGCGCAGAGCTCGGTGATGGACTCCTCGAAGACGCCGTGCGTCGATGGGTAGGTGACCATGAGGGCGCCGAGCGTCTCGGCGTGCTCCTCGGCCCTTGCCCGCAGGTCGGCGGCGTCGATGTTCCCGCGCTCATCGCAGGCGACGACGACGACTTTCATCCCGGCGACCACCGCCGAGGCGGGGTTGGTGCCGTGGGCGCTGGCGGGGATGAGGCAGACATCACGCCCCGCCTCGCCGCGGGCCCGGTGGTAGGCGCGGATCACCGCCAGGCCCGCGTACTCGCCCTGCGAGCCGGCGTTGGGCTGGAGGCTGATCGCGGCAAAGCCGGTGATCTCGGCCAGCCAGGTCTCCAGCGTGCGGAACAGCTCGCGGTAGCCGGCGGTCTGGTCGGCGGGGGCGAAGGGGTGGATGCTCCCGAACTCCGGCCAGGTAACCGGGAGCATCTCGCTGACGGCGTTGAGCTTCATCGTGCACGAGCCCAGGGGGATCATCGCGTGGGCCAGCGAGAGGTCCCGCCCTTGGAGCCGGAAGATGTAGCGCAGCATCTCGGTCTCGGAGTGGGAGGTGTTGAAGACCGGGTGGGTCAGGTAGGCGCTCGTGCGCGCGAAGGGCGCGGGGACCTCCGGGTGGGCCCGCTCGGCGAGGGCGCCGATGTTGGGCTTCTCCGTCGCTCCAAAGGCCATGAGGATGTCGCACAGCAGGGCTTCGTCGGCGGTTTCGTCGAGCGTGACGCCCAGCGTGCCGTCGCCGAAGTCGCGGAGGTTGACCCCCCGCTGGTGGGCCGCGCCGTAGACCTTCTTGGCGTCCCGCCCCACGGGCCTGACGCGGAGGGTATCGAACACCAGGTCGTCCCCGGTCTTGTGGCCCAGGTCGAGCAGGCCGACGCGGAGGGTCTGGGTCCAGAGGCGCACGCGCTGGGCGATCGCCCGGAGCCCCTCGGGGCCGTGATAGACCGCGTACATCCCCGCCATGATCGCCAGCAGCGCCTGCGCGGTGCAGATGTTGCTGGTCGCCCGCTCGCGCTTGATGTGCTGCTCGCGGGTCTGGATCGCCATGCGGTACGCCGGCTTACCGGCGGCGTCCCTGGAGATGCCGATGATGCGCCCTGGCATGCGGCGCGTGAGCTTGTCGGTGCACGCCATGTACGCCGCGTGGGGGCCGCCGAACCCCATGGGCACGCCGAACCGCTGCGTCGAGCCGACCGCGATGTCGGCGCCCCACTCGCCGGGCGGGGTGAGCAGGGTGAGGGCGAGTGGGTCGGCGGCGGCGACGACCATGGCGCCCTTGGCGTGGGCCGCGTCGGCGAGGGCGCGGTAGCACTCCACGCGTCCGTCGGTGGTCGGGTACTGCACGAGCACGCCCGCGATGGTGTCGTCGATGGCGCCGGGGGTCGGCTCGCCGACGACCAGGTCCACGCCGATCGACTCGGCCCGGGTGCGCATCACGCCGATGGTCTGCGGGTGGCAGTCGCTCGCGACGAGGAACCTGGCCCGGTGCGTCGCGCCGGTGCACATGGTCATCGCCTCGGCCGCGGCGGTGCCCTCGTCCAGCAGGCTTGCGCCGGCGATCGGCAGGCCCGTGAGGTCGGCGATCATGGTCTGGAAGTTCAGCAGCGCCTCGAGCCGGCCCTGCGAGATCTCGCTCTGGTAGGGCGTGTACTGCGTGTACCAGCCGGGGTTCTCAAGGATGTTCCGCAGGATGACCGGCGGCGTGACCGTGCCGTGGTACCCCATGCCGAGGCACGAGCGGGCGACCCTGTTCTTCTGCGCCAGGGCTCGCAGCTCGGCGAGCAGCTCCGCCTCGCCCCGGGGGCGGTCGGCGGGGGCGCTGAGCGTCATCGGCCCGGCGAGCCGGATGTTCTTGGGGATCGTCGCGTCCACGAGCGCGTCCAGCGTGGCGAACCCGACGGTCTTGAGCATGGTCCCCAGCTCGTGCTCGCGGGGGCCGATGTGGCGTCGGGCGAACGAATCGAGCGGATCGAGGGAGTGCGGGGCGTGTGTCATAGTCGATGGGGTGGTTGTGGTGGGGGTCGTGGTGGGGGTGGGGGTGCGGGGGCTGGTGGGGGCGTGGGCGGTGGGCATGCGGGGGCTCCCGGCTCGGGGCCCGTCACGGCGCCCGAGAGGGGATTCTAGGGGAGGGGCGCACGAGTCCAATCCCGCAACCATCCGCCCTTTACGGGGGTATCGGGGGTACCCGCGAGACGGATGCTCCCCTAGACTGGCCGGAGGCGGGCCCCCGCGCCCGCCGCCACCCCTCAAAGCCGAAAGGCCGCCGATGACGACCACACGCCGTACTGTCTCCGTGCTCACAGCGCTGCTCGCGGCCGGGGCCTTCGCCCAGGCCCCCGTGGCCGATCAGGCGACCGACGCCCTCGCCGAGCTGGGCGAGGCCCCGATCGCGGCCCTGCTCGAGAGGCTCGGCCCGGATGTCGCGCTGTACGACATGCATGTCGTGACCCTCTCGAATCCCTTCTTCGAGGGGCGCGGGGCGACCACGATCGGCAACGAGCGGGCCGCGGACTATGTCGCCTGGCACCTTGAGAAGCTCGGCCTCACCCCCGCGTTCTCCACGGTCGCCGAGGTCGACGGGGCCGAGGTTGTCACGCCCAACGCCTCGTTCTCGCAGCCGTTTGCGCCCAGCGAGGTCAGCTCCCGGCGGGGCTCGCGCCCGGTGAAGGTTCTGGGCTCCGAGGCGGGCATGCGCCTCGGCGACGGTGACTGGGCCACGCTCATCCCCGATCTGGACTACGCGGTCCTCGGCTGCTCGGGCAGCGGCGAGGTGGAGGGCGAGCTGGTCTTCGTCGGCTACTCGATCGCCGCCGGCGCCGGCGGCTACCTCGGCTACCCGCCGGGGACGGACCTTGAGGGCAAGATCGCCGTCGCCCTGCGGTACGAGCCGCTCAAGGAGGACGGGACGAGCCGGTGGTCCGAGGGGGACACTTGGTCGCTGTACGCCACGCTGGAGGCCAAGGTCTCGGCGGCGCTGCGGCGCGGGGCCAAGGCTGTGATCATCGTTACGCCCCCCGGGGTTGCCGGCGAGGACGCCGATCGGCTCGCGACCGTGCGCGAGACCGCCGCGGGCGAGTTTGACGCCCCGGTCATCATGCTCAGCCAGGAGCGGGCGGACTTCCTGCTGAGCAGCGCGGACCCCGAGCACCGCTCGCTGCTGGAGCTGCGCCAGCTCGTCGACGAGTCGCCGGCGATCGTCGAGATGCCCGGCGCGAGCGTGCGTCTGTCCACGCGGGTCGACCGCACGCCGGACATGACCCGCAATGTCGGCGGGCTGCTCAGGGGCAGGGGCGAGCTCGCCGACGAGATCATCGTGATCGGGGCCCACTTCGACCACGCCGGGTACGGGCAGTTCGGCGGGAAGGTGAGGGACACCATCCACCCCGGGGCCGACGACAACGCCTCGGGCACCAGCGCGATGCTGCTCGCCGCCGCACGGCTCACCGAGAGGTACGGGGCGCTCCCCGAGGACGCCGACGCCCGCTCGATCCTGTTCCTCGGCTTTTCCGCCGAGGAATCGGGCCTGCTCGGGAGCCGCTACTACGCCGAGCACCCTATCGAGCCCATGGAGAACCACGCGTTCATGTTCAACATGGACATGGTGGGGCGTGTGACCAACAACGCCCTGATGATCGGCGGCGACCAGACCGCCGAGGGGCTCGCCGACTGGATGGCGCCGTTCCTCGGCTCGGCCGGGTTCGACATCCAGCCGCTCCCCCCGGGCGTATTCGGGCGCTCCGACCATGCCAGTTTCTTCCGCAAGGGCGTCCCCTGCCTGTTCTTCTTCAGCGGTTTCCACGAGCAGTACCACGCCCCCGAGGATGTGTCGATGCTCATCAACCGCGTCGGCGCGGTGCGCGTCTCCACCATGGTGCAGGAGATGGCGCTCGCCTTGGCGACGCGGCCTGAGCGGCCCGTCTTCGTCGAGAACGACGGCTCGGGGCGTCCGACCGAGCAGCCCCCGTCGGTCCGCCCGCCCGAGCGCCGGTCCAATGTCCGCTTCGGCGTCCAGCCGGCCTACACGACCGACGGCAAGGGCGTGCTGGTCGAGAATGTCTTCCCGGGCACCACCGCCGCGGAGGCCGGGCTGCAGCCCGGCGACATCATGACCGGGTGGAATGGCACGGCGATCACCGGCGTTGAGGACTGGATGCCCCTGCTCGGCGGGGCCAAGCCCGGCGACGAGGTTACCGTCAAGTTCCTCCGCGCCGGGCAGGAGATGACCGGCAAGGGGACGCTCAAGGCGTCCGGCGGCTGATCGACGCGCTCGGCGCACGGGGACGCGCCGACGCCCGGACCGACAGGCTTCAAACAACAACCCGCGGGCGTCGTTGCCCGCGGGCTGTCGTGCATTCGAAGAAACCGAAGTGAGGAGCTTCGAGGACGGGGCGATCCCGTCTGTCCGTTGCACGCCGGGGAGGTCGCCCTCGCCCGGCGCGATTGCTTACCACTCGTTGCCGTAGGAGGTCTGGCGGCCGGACCGCCGGTTCTGGTCGCCCAGCACCGCGCCGCCCACGCCGCCGATGATCGCGCCCGCGGCGGCGCCCTTGCCCATGTCGCCCGTCAGGCTGCCCAGGCCCATCCCGGCCAGGGCGCCGAGGGTGGCGCCCGACACGGCGCCCTCTCCGGCGTTGTTGCAGCCGCCGGCGAGCGAGGCGAAGGCGAGCGACCCCGCGGCCAGGGCCATCAAGGTGGCCCGGCGGGCGTTCGTTGCGTTGTGGAGCTTGGCGTTCATGGTCAACCTCCCGTCAGTGCTTGTGCCCGCCTGAGTGGTCCTCAAGGCCGGGCTGGTGTGTTCCTCTGTATTCAACGCTCTCAGTCTGTGAATGGTTCCGGGTTGGGGCCGCCCGGTTGCGAAAAAACTAGTGATCGCTCACTTGGGGCGGACCCTCCCGGGGACCCCGGAGAGTTATCGGACCCATTTGTCCCGTCGGACCCACGCTTCTCTGGCGATCGCGATCTGGCCCGACCCTCCAACAAAAAGCGCCCGCCGCACAGGTGCGGACGGGCGTGGGGTGGGGTCGGAGGGTGGTGGGGGTGGTGGGAGCGGTGGGGGGGCTCAGTCGTAGAGTGCCGAGACGGTGGGGACGCTGACATCCCGGAGCATGAGCGAGGTCTCGACGCGGAAGTTCGACTGGGTGGTGTGTCGTTCGGCGAAGAAGAAGCGGAGGCTGTAGGTCTCGCCGTCCTCCAGCCAGCTCAGGCGGTTGAGGTCGATGGTCTGGTCCATCGCCCCGTGGACGCCGCCCAGGTCGATGACGAGCTTGCCGTCGATGAACACCCACACATCGTCGTCGCCGATGAAGCGGAAGGACTGCTCGGCCTCGGCGTCGTAGGTGAACTCGGTGGCGAGCTCGTAGGTGAAGTGGAAGTTCTTGCCGGTGGTCTTGTAGTCGCCGTAGAGCTCGCCGTTGATCGGGAAGAACCCGCCGCGGGACTCGAAGTAGTCGTCGCTCTTGTCGTCGAAGACATACTTGTTGGCTCCCGCCTCGCGGTGGAGTGTGATCGCGAGCTCCTTGCTCACATTGACGCCGGGGACATCGCGGAACCAGTTGGCGAAGCCCTCGGCGTCGTGGACGGAGAGGCCGGACGCCTCCGCGCTTCCCGACCGGTCGCCGTCGAGCGAGGCGATGTAGGACTTGGGCGGGCAGATCTCGTTGCCGCCCGAGTCGGTCCATTGGCTGGTGACCTTGCGGCCCTGGGACTTGAACACCGGCTTGCCGTCGTCGTCCAGCTCGTCGGCGACCATGTCCATGTAGTGGCCGTAGGCGCCGCGTCCGCGGGTGTCCTTGGGCTGCCACTCGAAGTCGTCGTGCCCGCCGGAGAGGTCACGCCCCAGGAAGTCACGAACCGTGCCCTTGAGGGTGATCGTGCCGGCGAGTTCGGAGAACTCATCCTCCGACTGTGCGCTGGCGGTCCCCGCCGGCAGGCTCAACGCCAGCCCGGCGATTGCCAGGGTCCCGAACGCCCTGTTGTGGAAACTTCGCATGGGTACTCCCTCCCGCTTGCGGCGGCACCGCCGCCTGGACTGGTGCAAGGTCCAATCCAGGGCGGGGGAATGCCACCCACGGGTCCGTGAGAGTGCGGGCGCGGGGCCGGTTGTGCCGATCGTGACGGCTGTGCGGCCGGTGCGTCCGTGGGAGGCACGCGCCGCCGGTACGATCGGGCGGGAGAGGAGCGACGGCATGGATAGCTTCGTCATCCACGGTGGTCGGAGGCTGGAAGGGTCGATCCGGGTCAGCGGTTCCAAGAACGCCTCGCTGCCCCTGCTGGCGGCGGCGCTGCTCACCGACGAACCCGTCACCCTCAGGGATGTCCCCGACCTGGCGGATATCCGCAACATGCTCGGCCTGCTCGCCGAGCTGGGCTGCGGGCGTCAGTCCGAGCCGGCCCCGGGCGGCGGCGTTGAGAACCCCCTCACCCTCCGCGTGACCGACCCGGCCAAGAGCCACGCCCGGTACGAGATCGTCCGCACCATGCGGGCCAGCATCTGCACCCTCGGGCCCATGCTCGCCAAGCGCGGGCAGGCCCAGATCTCCATGCCCGGGGGGTGCGCCATCGGCGACAGGCCGGTCGATCTCCACCTGCGAGGCCTGGAGGCCCTCGGCGCCGAGGTCACCCTTCGGGGGGGCGACATCCTCGCCAAGACCCCGCCCGGCGGCCGGCTCCGGGGAGACACCATCTTTCTCGGCGGGCCCTTCGGGTCCACGGTCCTGGGCACCGCCAATGTCATGAGCGCCGCCACGCTCGCCGAGGGCACCACCATCATCGAGTCCGCCGCGTGCGAGCCGGAGGTCGTGGACCTGGCGAACCTCCTCACCAAGATGGGCGCCCGGATCTTCGGGGCCGGCTCTCCCCGGATCACCATCGAGGGCGTCGAGCGGCTCGGCGGCGCCGACCACGCCGTCATCCCCGACCGGATCGAGGCCGGGACCTTCATGTGTGCCGCCGCCATCACCAACGGGTCGGTCACGATCGAGAACTGCCCGATCGACACGCTGCTTGCGGCTGTTGATCGGCTGGCGCACGCGGGGGTCCATGTGCAGACCGCGCCGGGCGCCGACCCGCTGCACGCGACCTGCCGCGTGACGGTGGACCGCGTGCTGCGGCCGATCGAGATCACCACCCAGCCGCACCCGGGGTTTCCGACCGACCTGCAGGCCCAGTTCATGGCCCTGCTGGCCCTGGCCGACGGGAACAGCGTGATCACCGAGCGGATCTTCCCCGAGCGGTTCCTGCATGTGGCGGAGCTGGGGCGTATGGGGGCGCACCTGTTCCGCGCCGGGCCGACGGTGGTGGTGAGCGGGGTCAAGCGTCTGACGGGGGCTCCGGTCATGGCCAGCGACCTGCGGGCCAGCGCGAGCCTTGTCCTGGCGGGCCTCGCCGCGGAGGGCACCACGATCGTCAACCGCGTCTACCACCTGGACCGGGGCTACGAGCGGCTGGAGCAGCGTCTGGCCCCGCTGGGCGCACGGATCGAGCGGGTCCCCGAGAGCGCGTAGCCCGTCGCCTAGCGCAGGTCGATCTCGCCCTGGTCGTTGATGCCCACGCTGGGGCGCGAGAGCTTGGCGTCGAAGAGCACATCCGCCAGCTGGCTGGGCAGGCTGTAGTAGATCGTCCCGCGCAGCGTGTACCGGTGCAGGTCGGCCGTCAGGCCGCCCTCGCCCAGGGGCACCACCGCGGGGATCCGGATCGTCTGGCTGCCGTCGCGGGGCATGGTGGCCTGGGCGTCGCGCTTCCCGCTGAACACCCGCTTCCCGTCGACGGTCAGCGTGTACACCACATCACGCATCGGCAGCTCGATGTCGTTGGGGTTGGCCGCCTCGATCACGAACTCGACCACCGCGGCGTCGGCTGACCTGTCCCGGATCGTCGCGTCGGTCACGGTGGCGGTCGGCCTGGCGGTCCCCGAGCACCCGGCCAGCGGCAGGAGCAGGCCGATCCACACGAGCACCCCGGTCTGGAGCATCGCCTTCATCACGCGCGGAGGGTAGCACAACCCCGCCCGGTCAGTCGGTGCCCACCTCGGCGGTCGTCATCCACGCCCCCTGGCTGTGGTGCTCCCACTCCTCCATCGTGGCGGTCAGCTGGGCGGAGGTCTCGATGTACCCGATCCAGCGGGCGGTCACCCAGCCCATCACCAGCGCGCCGAACAGGGCCGCCAGCTCCGCGATCCCGCGCCGGCGGGCCCAGAAGAGCACCCCGGTGGTGAACCCGACGCTCGCGAGCTTGGCCGCCACCAGGAGACCCGGGCCGCCGGTCCGGAGGACTTCCCGGGCCAGCGGGTTGTCCTCGATGAGCCCGATCTCCGTGACATACACCAGGGTCAGGGCCAGATCCGCCAGGCTCAATGCCAGGATCACCCCGACCAGGACGCCCACGCGGACCGAGCGGCGGGGCATCCGGCGGGCGACGCCCTCCCGCAGCCGGTAGGGCACGCGGCATTCGGCGACACCAAGGGCGGGCTGGATGCCGGGCCGGTTCATCAACCAAGCGGATCGGCCCCCGGGAGGGCGACGATGAGGCCCCGGACCGGGGCGGACGCCCCGCCCGGCCGTCTGGCGGGGCTCGGCCGGTCGTGCCGGGCGCGCGACCCTGGTATGGTGTCCTGGCAGGGGGACCGGTGCATGAACCAACTCTGTATGGGCTTGGTTCATGCCCCACCCAGGAGGGCCGCGCGGTGCGGGCAGTGCCGAGAACTCGACGCGTGGCGGCAGGGGTGGTGCTCGCCCTGGCCTGCCTGCTCGCCCCCGGCGCCCGCGCCCAGGACAACCCGGTCTTCGTGGACGACTCCACCCTCGCGGCCGATGTGCTGTCCGGGCTGCCCGGGCTCCTGGCCTCCGACAACACCGGCGAGGCGGTCCGTCTGCTCCAGAGGCTGCTCGAGGAGGAGGGCGGCCGCCTGGTCGCCACGCCCGACAACCCCGACCTGCTCGAGCCGGTGCGGGCCCGCGTGCACCGCGTGCTGCTCGCCGACGCCCGCCTGCTCGAGCGCTACCGGACCGTCGAGGCCGAGGCCGGCGCCCGCCTGCTCGCCGAGGGGCGGGCCGACGCCGTCGAGCGGTCGCGACTGCTCACCCCCCCGGGGTTTGACGCGGCGGTGCGGGTTGCGGCGGCACACCTCGCCGGTGCGCGGTTCGAGTCCGCACGAATCACGCTCGAGCAGCTCGAGGACCACCCCGACCGCGACGACCCCGCCCGGGCGGGGGCGGCGGCGGCGGTCTGGGCGCAGCTCGCGGGGTACCTGGCCCGAGAGCCGGTGGTCGGGGCCGCCCGGCGGTGGGCCGATCGCGCGGGCTCCGGCGTCGGGCCGGTCGGGGCCGTCGAGTGGCCGGCGTCCCTGCGGACGCCCGTGTACTCGCCGCTCGCGGGGTCGCCGGGCTTCGCCCTCGGCGAGCTGCTGGACACACCCCTGTGCTCGGCGGAGCTTCGGGCGGGGCAGGTCATGATCGAGGAGGCCGAGCCGGTCACGCGCCGGTCGCGCAGCTCCGAGGAGTTCCCGTTCCTCTTCCCGCTGGTCTCCGGCGACACGGTCTACGCGACCGACGGGCTGTGGATCGGCGCGTGGGACCGGTTCACGCTGACGCCCCGGTGGCGCACCAAGCCCCGCGGGGCCGACAACGAGCGCGAGCAGCTCGAGGAGATGTACGCCGCCAACGCCTACCGACGGAACCGCAGCCGCGATGTCGAGGAGCCCACCGCCGTGGCGTTGCACGGTCGTCTGCTTGTCGCGGCGACGGGTGTGGTGGCCGACGGCGCCCGCCAGGGCGACCCGCGTCTGCACGCGCTGGACGCGCAGACCGGGCGCGTGCTCTGGTCCAGCTACATCGACGAGCTCGACCCGAGGCTGGACGAGAGTTCCTCGCGCGGGCCCGCGGTCTTCGAGGGCGACACCGCCGTCGTCGCCGTGCGCAAGATCTCCCAGTCCCGACGCTTCGCCAGCGCCTTCCTCGTCGGCATCGACCTGGCCGACGGGTCGGCCAAGTGGGTCAGCCTGTCGGGGAGCGCGGGGTGGCTGGCCTACGGCGGTCGCGGGCAGTGGTCCGACTGGCCCACGCTCCACGAGGGCATCGTCTACCGGGTGGACGAGCTGGGGGTGATCTGCGCGGTCGAGGCGGGGACCGGGCGGTTCCGCTGGGTGCTCCGCCTGCCCGGCGTCGAGAGCCGCACCGCCAGCCCGCGAGTGCCGTGGGGCGCGTCGCAGGTCATCGTCGACGGCGACACGCTGCTGGCGCTGGCGCCCGACCGGGGGGAGCTGCTCCGCCTGGACCGCCACAGCGGGCGCATCCTGGCCCGGCGCGACACCCAACCGCTCGGCCTCCCCGGGTACATCTTCGAGCACGACGGGCTGCTCGTGGCGGTGGCGCCCGCGCGGACCTCGGCGCCCGCGAGGGTGGCCACGCTGCCGCTGGCCCTGGCCGAGTCGGCGCCGGCCAGGATCTCCGACCCCATCGCCGAGCCCGGCATCCTCGGGCGCGTCGTCGCCAGCGCCGACGCCCTGCTGGTCCCGCTCTCGGGCGGCATGGGCGTGCTCGACCTGGCCACCCTCGAGCCCCGGGGGGGCGTGGCGCTCCGCGCGCCGGGAAACCTGATCCCCGTCGGCAAGCAGCTCCTCACCGCCGACAACGAGAGCCTGCACAGCTACCTCGTCTGGGCCGACGCCGCGGCGGTGCTGCAGGCCCGGCTGGACGCCGACCCGGCGGATCTGGCGGCGGCGCTCTCGTTCGCCGAGCTTGCCCACCGGGCCAACCACCCCGAGGCGATGCTCGCGCCGATCGACGCCGCCATGACCGCCATGGCCGCCGACCCGCTGGGCGATCAGGTCGCCCCCGCCCAGGCGAGGCTGTTCGGCCTGCTGCTGACCGCGCTCCGCGCCGCTCTCGACGGCGCGGAGCAACAGGGGGGCGGGCTCTCCAGCCAGCCCCAGGGGGGCGGGCTTTCCAGCCAGCCAGAGGGGGGCGGGCTATCCAGCCAGCCAGAGGGGGGCGGGCTATCCAGCCCGCGGGCCGACGACCCGACGGCCATCTCGCCGGCGACGCTGGACGGCCTGACCGAGCGCATGGCGATGGTTGCCCTGACACCCGACCAGCGCGCGACGCACCTGCTGATGCGCAGCCGCGTGCACGAGCACCTGGGGCGCGTGGCCGAGGCGGTCGCCGATTGCCAGGGCGTGCTGGCCGACCCCTCGCTGGCCGGGGCGGTGTGGGCGCGCGGGCCGTCGAGCGTGCGGGCGGAGATCGACGCCCTCGCCCGGCTCGACCGCCTGCTCACCGAGCACGGACGCGGGGCCTACGCCCCCTTCGAGCGTGAGGCCGACGCCACGCTCGGCGCGATGGCCGACGCCGACGCCGGCGCACTCGAAGCGTTCGCCCGCGCCTACCCCCGCGCCCCCGCGGCCCTGCGCGCCTGGCTCGCCGGCGCCGAGGGCAGGGCCGAGGCCGCCGAATCGCTGGCCCTGGACCGCGCGCTCGATCGGGGCCTGCACGCCGCCGCCGCCATGCGGGCCGTCGGCATCTCGCCCGACCCTGTCGCGGTGGGCGAGCTGCTGGGCCGGCGCCTCACCGCGCTGCTGGGGGCCAACCGGCTCGATACCGCCGCCGAACTGCTGCTGCGCAGCGCCGCCGACTGGCCTGGCGTGACGATCACCAGCGCCGGCGTGGCGCTCGACCGCGGGGCGATGGCCGACACGCTGCGGGCCCGGGCCGAGGCCCGCTCGCGCCGGCCCGAGATCGGCGACGCCCCCGTCGGCACGCCCGCGCTGCTCGACGGGTGGGTCCTCATGCGGGCGCTCGACCGGCGCGACGCCTTCGCCGCGAGGCCCGGCGTCATGATGCTCGGGCCCGGGGTCGTCGGGCTCTGGTCGCTCGACGCCGGCCGGCCCGTGGCCGAGTGGACCGCCCCGACCGGGGTCAAGCCGGTGCTCCTGCGGTTCGATCCCGACCGGGTGCTGCTCCTCGAGCCCGACGATCGCGGCGGGACGCTCCGCGCGCTCTCCCCCGCCGACGGACGCGAGCTCTGGAGCATCGAGCGGCTCGGTGAGGTGCTCGCGCTGGCCCGCGGCCCCGCGGCGGTGGCGGGCCAGGAACGCTTCGAGACCCCGCTCGACGGCGAGGTGAGCGCGACCGACATGCTGCTGGCCCTCGACGAGGCGACCCTCGCCGTCGTCTCCCGCGCCGGACGCGTGGCCGGCATCGACCTGGCCACCGGGCGCGTCGGCTGGACGGTCCGCACCGACTGCCAGCAGGTCTCCGACGCTTCCGCGGGGGAGGGCGTCGTGGCCATCGGGGGCGTCGGCGCGCCGCGGACGGGCGACGCCGCGGGCGAGCCGGTGGTGGTGCTGCTGGACCTGGCGACAGGCGAGGAGATCAGCCGGTACGCGCCGGGGTCCGGTGGGGCGAGCGGGCGCGTGCGTTGGGTGCATGTCGCGCTGGGTTCGTCGCGCGTCGTCGTCGGGCTCTCGCGGGGTCTGGTCAGCCTGAGCCTGCCCGACGCCCAGGCCGAGTGGGCCCTGGCCGACATGGCGGTGGAGCAGACCGACGCCGCGTGGCCCGCCGGTGCGCGTCTGTTCGTGCAATCGTCGCTGCGGGAGCTGGCCCTCGTCGACGGGGCCACCGGCGAGCTGCTGGCGCCCCGCCTGGACACCGCGGACTGCCTCGAGGCCGGGGAGCCGACCGACGCGGTGGCGGACCCCGGCGCCGAGCGGCTCACCGTGCTGAGCCCCGCGGGGTATTGCCAGCTCGACGCGAGCACCGGCGCGCTGCTGGCCGCGGACGCGATCGGGCGCCTCGCGGGCGACATGGTCCAGCCCGCGACCGGCGCGGGGCGGGTGGTGCTGGTCGAGCGCGAGCCGGTGGCGGGGGCGCCTGGGTTCTACCGGCTGCACATCCTCGAGACCGAGACGGGCCGGGCGATCTCGACGAGCGTCCTCGCTCTTTCGGACCGGCCTCGGCGCGTGGGTCTGCTCGATGGGGCGGTCTGGGTCACGGCGGGGGATTCGACGGTGGTCGTCCCGATGCGCTGACTCGCGCGTGCCCGCACGCGTCCGCCATGGCACGGAAATAGCCCGCCGGTCAGCCCGCCGTCAGCCTGCCGTCAGGTCGCCACGATGTTCACGAGGCGCCCGGGCACCGCGATGATCTTGCGCACGGTCTTGCCCTCGAGCAGCTCGCGGACCTTCGGGTCGGCCAGGGCGATCTGCTCCAGGCGCGTGGCGTCGGCGTCGGCCGGGACCAGGAGCTTGGCCTTGACCTTGCCCGAGAGCTGCACGGCGATCTCGATCTCGTCGTCGCGCAGCATCGCGCCGTCGTGCTCGGGCCACGGGGCGTGGGCGACGGAGGTCTTGTGCCCGAGCCGGTGCCACAGCTCCTCGCCCAGGTGGGGGGCGAAGGGGCTGAGGATCCGCGCGAAGCGGTCGAGTTGGTCGGTGGTCAGCCCGCCGGCGCCGGTCGCGGCGTTGACGAACTCGATCATCGCCGCGATGCCGGTGTTGAACGCGAGCTTCTCGATATCGGCGCCGACCTTGGCGATCGTGCGGTGCAGCAGCTTCTCGACGGCCCCGTCGGGCGCGTCGCGCAGCTTCATGGCGCCGGACTCCTCGTCCACCACCAGACGCCAGGCCCGCTGGAGGAACCGGTACAGCCCGATCGTGTCGTTGGTGTTCCAGGGCTTGCTCGCCTCGAGCGGGCCCATGTACATCTCGTAGAGCCGGAAGGTGTCGGCCCCGAACTGCTCGATCACCTCGTCGGGGTTGACGACATTTTTGAGGCTCTTGCTCATCTTGGCGACGATCTGGGCCACCGGCCGGCCCGTCGCTCGCTCGACGAACGAGCCGTCTTCTGCCGCGTCCACCTCGTCGACCGCCAGGAGCGACCGGTCCGCCCGCTGGAACGCGTGGCTGGTGATGAGCCCCTGGTGGAACAGCTTCTTGAACGGCTCGTCGGTCGACACATGGCCCAGGTCGAAGAGCACCTTGTGCCAGAACCGGGCGTAGAGCAGGTGCAGCACCGCGTGCTCGGCGCCGCCGACATACAGGTCGACCGAGCCGCGCATCCAGTACGCCTCGGCCTCCTTGCCGACGAACCGCGCCCGGTTCTCCGGGTCGCAGTAGCGGAGGTAGTACCAGCAGCTCCCGGCCCAGCCGGGCATGGTGTTGGCCTCGCGCGTCAGCGGCGTGGCGGGGTCGAGCCCCGGCACGCCCGCCTGGCACGCCGTGGTCCGCAGCCAGTCGGCCGCCTTGACCAGCAGGGGCTGCGGGTCCTCGCTCTCCTCGGGCGCGTAGTCGGCCATGTCGGGCAGGCGGACGGGCAGGCGGTCCTCGGCGACGGGGTGGTGTGCCCCTCGCGAGTCCCAGACGATCGGGAACGGCTCGCCCCAGTACCGCTGGCGGCTGAACAGCCAGTCCCGCAGCCGGTAGTTGACCTTGCGCATGCCGAGCTCGCGGGCCGTGAGCCACTCGATGATCACCTGCTTGGCCTCCGCCGTCGGCAGGCCGTCGAGCGAGACATGCGTGTTCGACGAGTTGCAGCCGACGCCCGGCGCGACCATGGGCGCGGCGGGAGGATCGGTCGGGGGCTCGGGCGGGAGTGGGCCGCCGGCGGGCACGACGACGGTCACGATCGGCAGCCCGAACCTCGTGGCGAACTCGAAGTCCCGCTCGTCGTGGGCGGGCACGGCCATGATCGCGCCCGTGCCGTAGCCCATCAGGACATAGTCGCTGGTCCAGACCGGGATCGGGTGGCCCGTGGCGGGGTTGCGGACATAGACGCCGGTGAAGCAGCCGCTCTTGTCCTTTCCCTCCATGCGTTCGATGTCCGGGCGGTTTCGGGCCCGGTGGACATAGTCCCGCAGGGCCGCCTCGTCGACGCCGTGGGCGCCCATCTCGACGGCCTCGTCGACCAGCGGGTGCTCTGGGGCGACGACCATGTAGGTCGCGCCGAAGATGGTGTCCGGGCGGGTGGTGAACACGCGGACGGCCGGGCCCATGGGGGTCCCGTCCTCGTCCACCACCGCGAAGTCGATCTCCGCGCCCTCGCTCCGCCCGATCCAGTTGGCCTGGAGCGCCTTGGTCGACTCGGGCCAGTCGACCTCCGCCAGGGCGTCCAGCAGCCTGTCCGAGTAGGCCGTGATGCGGAACATCCACTGGCGCATGGGCTTGCGGAACACCGGGTACCCGCCCCGCTCGCTCTTGCCGTCGATGACCTCCTCGTTGGCCAGGGCGGTGCCCAGCTTGGGGCACCAGTTGACCGTCTGACGCGAGACATACGCCAGGCGGTAGGAGTCCACGAGCATCCGGCGCGTTTCGTCGTCGAGGTCCGCCCACTCGCCGACATTGGTCCCGCCCGGCATGTCGCCGGCGCCGGCGTACTCGGTCGCCATCTGGTTGAGCCGGACGACGCGCTTGCCGCTCTTGAACTCCTCGATCAGCTCCGCGATGGGCCTCGCCCGCTGGCGCTCGTGGTCGAACCAGGAGTTGTAGATCTGGAGGAAGACCCACTGCGTCCAGCGGTAGTAGCCCTCGTCGATCGTGCCGAATTCTCGCGACCAGTCGTAGCTGAACCCGAACCGCTTGAGCTGACGCCGGAAGTTGTCGATCGCCCTGCGCGTGGTCTGGGCCGGGTGCACGCCGGTCTGGATCGCGTACTGCTCGGCCGGCAGCCCGAACGCGTCCCACCCCATCGGGTGCAGCACATTGCACCCCCGCATGCGCTTGTACCGGCAGATGATGTCCGTCGCGGTGTACCCCTCCGGGTGCCCCACATGCAGGCCCGCCCCCGACGGGTAGGGGAACATGTCCAGGCAGTAGAACTTCGGACGCGACCCGTCGAAGCCCGACTCCCCCGGGTTCGGCGTGCGGAAGGTCCCGTGCTGCTCCCACCACGCCTGCCAGCGCAGCTCGATCTGCCCGGCCAGCACCGCGTTGTACCGGTACCGGGCGCTCTCGTCGCGAGCACCGGCGGGGGGGGAGTCTGCCGAGTTGGTCTTCGTGGCCATGTCGTGCTCGTGTCTTTGGTGAGGTGTTCGGGGATCGTACAGCGGCGGCCCAAAACGAACCCGGGCCCCGCGGTGTGCGGAGCCCGGTAGAGGTACACGGATGCCGCGCCCGCGTCAGAGCGGGGTATCAAGCGCAAGGGCGAGGCGTGCGGGCGAGTCGTTCACGCCCGAAGTATCGGGCCGTGCCGGGGGGTGGTCAAGGAAATCCCCTCGGGAGGCGCAAACTGGGGCGCCCCGCCAAACACACCCCGGCCCCTACACCCCCGCCCTGGCCCCCGACGCCTCAGGCTTGGGCTCGCCCCGGCCCGGGCCCCCGAGCGCCGGGTACAGGCGCTCGATCTCCCGCCCCCATGGGCACGCCACCCCGAACCCCGCGAACGCCGCCCCGAACACCCGGGCGGCCTCGTCGGAGAAGTAGGTCCGCCATACCCCCACCCGCCCGGTCCAGCCCAGGGGGTAGATCCCCCGGTCGTGCCCGCTGGTGTCCCGCGTGCCGGTCCGGTCGGTGATGCCCGCCGCCCGTTCGTGGACCTCCCCGATCTGGGCGTCGGTCACCCGCAGCGCGAAGTGGTCCGCGACCTGGCGGAGCACCTCCCGCGGCTCGGCCATCAGGCGCTCGTAGGTCACGACCAACGACCGGTCGGCGTGGCGCCTCGCCAGCCACTTGCCCACGAACGAGAGGTTCTCGAGCAGCAGCCCGCTCCGGAGGAAGGCGAGCACATCGTCGTGCACCTCCCGCTCGGTGCGCGGGCCGGGGCCCGCCTCGCCGGCGCGCTGCCTGGCCCGGATCGTGTCGCAGTAGGCCGCCACGATCTGGTCGCGCGGGTCGCGAACGCAGAGCAGGTACCGCGACGAACCGTAGAGATCCAGGACGGCGAAGTTCTTGTCCGTCGGCGTGATGTGCCCCTTGTACACCCCGCCGGGGAACCGCTTGAACAGCGGGTCGGCCCCGATCTCCGGGCGGAGGTCCCAGTCGTGTGTGCCCGCCAGGCTCCACCACGCCGGGTAGCCGCGGAAGGCGAAGGGCTCCGCGCCGGGGTCCACGCCCCGGGTCAGGGCGATCATCCCGCCGAGGCACATGCCCAGGAGCGACGAGCCGCTCTTGGGGATCGCGACGATGAACTTGGGCGCCGCGAGCCCGTCCACCTGCCCGTGCTGAAAGCGGGCCAAGAGCGCGATCTCCTCGACCGCCTGGTCCAGGTGGTGCTTCAGCCCCCGGTGGATCATCTTGAACGCCCGGCTGTCCGGGTCGATCCCCATCGGGCGCGGGTCAAAGTGCCCGGCGTCACGCCTGATCACCTTCACGATCATCGCCGTCGCGATACCCCGGGCCGCGTTGCACAGGCCCGGGTGCAGGTACACCCGGAACAGCAGGCGCACCGCGTCCGCCGAGCCCCCCGTCGCGTCGATCAACGCTTCGACCGCGCGCAGGAGCTGCGGCTCGTTGGGGTTGTGGTCGATCAGGGCCGGGAGCTGGGCCTGGAGCTGGGCGATCTCGGCGGCCTGGTTTGAAGCGGCGGGCATGGGGGGCTCCTCGCGTCGCACCACGCGACCACACAGGCATCGGCAGACCGGCTCCGATCACTCCACCGGGCCCGCCGCTGGGGCGTCCAGGGCCCGCAGCCCGTCGAGGTACCCCTCCGGGAACTCCCAGAACCCCGTCTCCAGATTCCGCACCAGCCCCCGCTCCGCGGCCCGCAGCCCGTACGCCAGGAACAGCAGGATGTCCGAGCTCACCCACGGGTCGCGGTGGTAGTAGCCGTGCCCCAGGAAGTCGCCGAGCAGGTCCTCGGGGTTGGAGACATCCACCGCCTCGGTGTGGTCGAAGCCCAGCACCACCTCCCGCTCCCACGCCGTGAGGTGGCCGACCGACCGCCCCAGCCGGTCGGCCTCGAACAGCAGGCTCGCCAGGCGCAGCGCCCCGTCCTCGCGCGACGCGTAGATCGCGATCCGCTCCGGCAGGTCGTCGAAGCCGTCGAGGGCGGCGTTGAAGAACTGCATCAGGTCCATGTCCGGCGCCGCCAGCACCACCCGCCCGATCCGGAACCTCGCCCCCAGCTCCTCGCGCGAGAGCCCCCCGTGCTGCAGGCGCAGCTCGCGCAGCGCGTCCACCACGATCGGGCACCCGGCGCTGTGCGCGACGAAGTGGATCCGCTCGGCGTCCGAACGCTCGGCCAGCTGCTCCAGCAGGATCCGCAGGTGGCGCACCGCGTAGGCCGCGTTCGCCTTGTCCGCCCCGTACCCCAGCAGGTGGTGGCGGCTGGGCCAGGCGAAGCTCAGCACCGCCCCCCGGCGCCCGGCGTAGTGCCAGACCTCCGCCGCCATCCCCGTGTTCACCGCGAAGTCGGTGTTGAAGCCGTGGACATAGATCACCAGGTCGCGCGTCCCGGTCGCGTTGAGCTCCCCGTTGAGCCGGGCGAACCAGCGGTCGGCCGCCTCGCGCGAGGGGTCCTCGAGCACCCCGTCGGGTATCGGCGCCAGGTCCGCCGGCGGGACCGTCTCCCACAGCACGCCGACCGCCTCGTACCCGCGCATCCCCACGACCGGCTTGCCCGTGTGCTTGCCCCCGATCGTCGCGGAAGCGAGCTCGTCCCACGAGAGCCCCTCGCCGAGGTGTACTCCCGCGAGGCCCAGGTGCAGCACATGGCCCCGCTCGGTCGTCAGCGGCTCGCCCTTGTCCCCGTCGCGTGCGGGCACCCGCCCGCTGGCGATGAAGACCACCGACTCGCCCGACCGGCGGGACTCGGCGACCCCCGCCGTCGGGTCCACGATGCCCATCTCGACGACGCTGGGGGTTCGCATGAGCCGCTGGGGGCCCGAGCCGCACCCGGCCGGCACGCAGGACGCCAAGGACAGCAGGATCCCCCATCGGGCGCGCATACGACAAGACCCTCCGCCGCGGAACCGCGCCGGCAGTCTACCCGCCCTGCGCCTTGCCCTCGACCTGGCTCTTCGCCCGGCGCTTCTCGGCCGCGTCGATCAGCAGCGCCTTGGCCTCCCCCGCCAGGTAGAACGACCCGGTCACCAGGATCAGGTCCCCGTGCCCCACGCTCTTGGCGGCGGTGTTGATCGCGTCCTTGAGGGTCCGCTCGACCGAGGCCATCTTGCCGTGGCGTTCGACATACAGGCGCTGCAGCTCCGTCGGGTCCGCCGCACGCGGGTTCGACGCCGCCTTGGTGAAGATGATCTTGTCGGCCCCCAGCCCGATCTTGTCGATCATCCCGGCGATGTCCTTGTCCGACGCGCACCCGAAGATCACCACCATCGAGTCGTACCGGACATGCACCCCGATCGCCCGCACCAGCGCGTGGATGCTCTCGGGCGTGTGCGCCCCGTCGATCATGATCCGCGGCGTGTCCCACACCTGCTCCAGGCGCCCCATCCGGGGCGTCTGCGCCAGGCCCACCGCCACCGGACGCTCCTTGGTGTCAAACCCCTTCTGACGCAGCTTGTCCAGGATCGCCAGCGCCAGCCCGCAGTTGAGCGCCTGGTGCTGCCCGGGCAGCGGTACGGGCAGGTGCTCGTGGTTGGAGTGCTCGGTCGCCAGGCACACCCTCGCGTGCGGCCCAAGCTCGGGGCTGCTCTCAAAGCGCCACGAGAAGTCCACATCCTCCCCCAGCACCTTGAGCTCCGCCCCCACAGCGCCCGCCGTCTCGCGGAACACCTTCATCACCGCCTCGTCCTGCGGGAAGGTGAAGGTCGTGACCCCCGGCTTCATGATCCCGGCCTTCTCGCGGGCGATCTTCTCGAGCGTGTCGCCGAGGATCTGCGTGTGCTCGAGCTGGATCGCCGCGATCGCGCTGCACTCGGGCGTGATCACATTCGTCGAGTCCAGCCGGCCGCCCAGCCCCACCTCGACCACCGCCACATCCACCGCCGCCTCCGCGAAGCGACGGAACGCCAGCGCCGTCATCAGCTCGAAGTAGGTGGCCGTCCCGTGCTCGCCCTCGACGGCCGCCGCCGCCGCGGCCACATGCCCGAGCGTCCGGACAAAGTCGTCCTCGCTCATCACCTGGCCGCCGATACGGACGCGCTCGCGGATGTCGGTGAGGTGGGGGCTGGTGTAGACCCCCACGCCGTAGCCGCACGCCGAGAGCGCACTGGCCGTCATCTCGACGACCGACCCCTTGCCCTTGCTTCCCGCGACATGGACAAACGGGACCTCCCGCTCGGGGTTTCGGAGCTGCTCGAGAATCGCCCGCATGCGGTCGAGCTTGAGCTCCCCCTTGTCGATGTGGCTCGGGCGGGTGCGCTCGAAGTTGGTGTGCCCGTCGAGGAACTTCAGCGCGGTCTCATAGCTCACGAAACGCTTGGGACGCAGCGCCTTGGGCTTCTCGATCTGGATGTCAGCTTCGGCCGGTGTTTGGGTCTCGGCCGGGATAGTCTTGGGCATGGTCACCATGATTCTAAGCGTGAACTTCATCCGGCCCAAGCGAATGTGAGCGGGAACTAGCCGCTCCGCGCCGCCCGAGCCTCGCACGAGCCCTGAACCCGATGCGGCGATCACCAGGGGCCGATATGGGTGGAAACCCTGACCCCGCGGCCCGCTTGTGAAAGCAATCCGCCGCCGCTAGCCCCGCCCCGCCGCCCCGCGCATGAGCGCCTTCATCTCCCGCACCGCCTCGCGCAGGCCCGTGAACACCGCACGGCTCACGATCGCGTGCCCGATGTGCAGCTCCTCGATCCCCGGCAAGGCCGCGATCGCGTCCACATTGTGGTAGTTCAGGGCGTGCCCCGCGTTGAACCGCATCCCCGCCGCGCGGATCGCCTCCCCGGCCGTCGCCACCTGCGCCAGCGCCGCCCCGAGCGACTCGCGTCGGAAATCCCCCCCCGCCTCGGCGAACGCGCTGGCGTACGGCCCGGTGTGCACCTCGCATACATCGAACCCCAGGTCCGCCGCGGCCTCGACCTGGGCGAGGTCCGCGTCGATGAACGCGCTCACCAGCAGCCCCGAGCCGCGCAGCTTCTTCACCGCCTCCCCCAGGCGGGCCCTCCGGCCCGCGACATCCAGACCCCCCTCGGTCGTCACCTCTTCCCGACCCTCGGGCACCAGCATCGCGGTGTCGGTCCCGATGCGGCAGGCGATCTCGACCATCTCGTCCGTCGCCGCCATCTCCAGGTTCAGCTTGATCGCGACCAGCCGGCGCAGCAGCTCGACATCCCGGTCGATGATGTGGCGCCGGTCCTCGCGGAGATGCACCGTGATCCCGTCGGCCCCGCCTAGCTCGGCCTCGTGGGCGGCCCGCACCGGGTCCGGCTCGGGCCGCTCCGCCCGCGAGTGGGCAACCCCCCGGTACCGGGCCTGACGGACAGTCGCGACATGGTCGATGTTGACGCCGAGCTCGATCATGGGGGATTGTACGACCGACAACAGGGCCACCGACAGGGCCACCCTCCGCCGCTACCATCGCCCCGTGCGCGTCTGTCTCGCCACCAACGGCACCCACGGCGATGTGAACCCGTTCCTCGCGATCGGGCGGGAGCTCCGCGCCAGGGGCCACGAGGTTTGCGTCCTCGTCCATCCGTATTTCAAGAGCGATGTCGACCACGCCGGCCTGGGCTTCTACCCCCTCGCCCCCGAGGTCGACATGGACGCCATCATCAAGGACCCCGACCTCTTCCGCGGGCCGCACGGCACGAAGACCGTCTTCCGCTGGATCCGGACCTCTATGCCCGCCGGCATCGCCAGCTTCCGCGCGATGCTCGCCGAGCGACGCCCGGAGGTCCTGGTCAGCCACTGCCTCATGCTCGGGGGACGCGAATTGTGCGCCCGCGAGGGGATCCCCTTCATCAACGCCTCCCTCGCGCCCTGCACCTGGGTCGCCAAGGATGACCCGACGCCGCTCCTGCAGCAACGGCCCGGGCGGATCCACGCCGCCGTCGCCCGCGTGCTGACGCCCCCCGCTCGGGGCCTCGCCGGGCTCGTGACCGACCGCCTCTTCGCGCCCGGCCTCCGCGGCGCCGGGCTGACCGAGCTTCGGGACATCTTCTTCGGCAGCATGCGCGCGGGGGACCTCAACCTCGGCCTCTGGTCGCCGCATTTCCGCGCCCCCTGCGCCGACGACCCCCCCGGCGCCTGCATCACGGGCTTCGCCTGCTACGACGGACGCCCGGGCGTCGGGCCCGACCCCGGCCTCGAACGGTTCCTCGACGCCGGCGAGCCGCCGATTGTCTTCGCCATGGGCTCGGCCGCCCACCACACGGCGGGCCGGTTCTACGAGCTCGCGGCCGGGGCGTGCGCTCGTCTGGGCGTCCGCGGGTTGCTCCTGACCGGCGACCCCGCCCGCGCCCCGCGCGGGCTGCCGCCCACCGTCGCCGCGTGCGCTTACGCGCCGTTCAGCACGCTGTTCCCGCGGGCGTCGCTCACGGTCCACCACGGGGGCGTGGGGTCGGTCGCGCAGGCCCTGCGGGCCGGGCGCCCGATGCTCGTCGTGCCGCGGGCGCACGACCAGTTCAACAACGCCGCCCACGCGCACCGCCTGGGCGTGGGCGGGGTCCTGCGGTTCACGGCCCTCTCCGCGCGCAGGCTCGTCCGATCGCTCGACCGCCTCCTCTCCGACGCGGAGATCCGGAGAAAGGCCGCGGAGCTGGGCGGGCTCGTCCGCGAAGAGGACGGCGCCCGAGCGGCGGCGGAGCAAGTGGAGGCGTTCGTCCGCAAGGAGTGAGGCCGCCCGGCGCCGCGCCCCCACGCTCGAGTACACTGCCACCATGGTCGGGACGCTCCTTCTCAGCACCGCGGCGCTGGGTCTATTGCTGCTCGCCGTCGGTCTCCGAGGCCGCCTGCTTGATCGCCACCCGCACTGCCGGCGCTGCGGGTTCGATCTCATCGGCACCCCCGGGGCCCCTGCCTGCCCGGAGTGCGGGAGCGATCTCGCAGGCCCCAAGGCGATCAAGCCCTACGACCGCCGGCGCCGGGCCGGGCCGCTCGCGGCGGGGCTCGTCATCCTGGCGATCGTCCTGACCCTGAGCGCCGGGTTGGTCTGGTCGATCGCCAGCGGTGTCAATCTCAATCCTTATAAGCCCGTATGGCTGCTGCTGTCTGAAGCCGGCTCGGGCCGCGTGGCGACCGCCGACGCCGCGGCGGCGGAGCTGATCGCGCGCCAGGGGGCGGGCGAGCTCTCAGCCGCCCAGCGCGACGAACTGCTGCGTCGTGCTCTCGCCCGACACGCGGATCTGCGCCGATCGTGGCCGCCGACGCTGACTTCTGTCATCTACCAGGCCATGTGGGAATCACGGCTCACGCCCGAAGAGATGCGGGGCTTCTTGGAGCGGCTCGCCGATCCGACGGTGTTCGTCGAGGGCCCCAGGCCGTTCTGGGCTGGCGAGTCCGTGGAATTGTGGATAGACCCGAGCTTTCGCGCGGGAAACATCCCCGCGCCGGGCCCGGTGCCGCTCAAGCTCCTGGATGGCGTCATCGTGGAGATCCAGATCGAGCTGTCGGCGTCCGAGGGGGTCGTGTACGATCCGGAGGCGTCCTGGGAGGTCCCGACGAGCGCGCCCACCACCGGCACGCGGCTCGGCACGATCACGCCCGCCGCCGCGGGTGTCCGGATGCTCCGCGGGGAGGTGGTGCTCACCCCCAAGTGGGACCAGATGGCGGCGGCCGCACAGCAAGCCGCGCTGAACGCGGACCTCACACCGTACACGGGAGTGACCGAGGTCCGGTGGCCGTTCGAGCTGGCGGTGCCCGTCGAGCTCTCGGGGTCCGGGCTCCCTGGCTCGTTCTCCGATACGAGCGTGGCGTCGGCTCTCTCGTCGAGCGTCTCCACTGCGCAGGTGACAGTGTTCAGCGGTGGGCCGCGCCCATCGGTCAGGGTGGCCCTCTTCGGCGATGCCGCACCCGCCGACCTGAGCATGGACATGTTCCTCCGCGCTGGGGACAGGGAGTGGCCGTTCACCGGCTTCGCCGACCCCAAGGGCGCCGCGTTTGGCATCCAGTCCGGGGGGACCGCCGACGGGTTCGACCCCGACGCCGGGCTCCCGATCTCGATCGTCCTCCGCACGAACCCGGACCGTGCGGCACGCAAGCGGGATCAGCTGCAGACCATCTGGAGCGGCGAGGTGGAGATCAAGGAGATCGAGGTGGTCGATCAGCGGCCACGAGCCCGGAGCCCCGAACCGCGCGGTCAGGAGTAGGACCCCGGCGCGGAAGCCCGCGTACCATCCCCCCCATGTCCGACCACAACCACCGCCCCAACGGCCGCCTCCCGCACGGCCCCCGCCCCGAGAGGTGGGGCAAGGGCACGCGGTCCACGCTCGAGAAGATCTTCCTCTCGGGCCCGCGCAGCCGGCGCGAGGAGTTCGCCCGCGCCGTCCGCATCTTCTTCGAGTACATCAAGGGCTTCCGGGCGCTCCACTTCACCGGCCCCTGCGTCACCGTCTTCGGCTCGGCACGCTTCGGCGAGGACCACAAGTACTACAAGCTCGCCCGCGAGGTCGGGCGCCTGCTCGCCCAGGAGGGGTACACCGTCATGACCGGCGGCGGGCCGGGCGTCATGGAGGCCGCCAACCGCGGCGCCAAGGAGGCCGGGGGCCTCTCCATCGGCTGCAACATCCAGCTCCCCATGGAGCAGAGGCCGAACCCCTATGTCGACAAGTTCATCGAGTTCCACTACTTCTTCATCCGCAAGGTGATGCTGGTGAAGTACAGCACCGCCTTCGTCGTCCTCCCCGGCGGCTTCGGCACGATGGACGAGCTCTTCGAGGTCGGCACCCTCATCCAGACCGGCAAGGTCGAGCGGTTCCCCGTCGTCGTCATGGGCACCGACTACTTCCGCCCCCTGGCCGATTTCGTCCGCGACACCATGGTGCCCGCCGGCACCATCGACGCGGTCGACCTCCAGCTCTTCACCGCCACCGACGACCCGGTCGAGGCGGTCGAGCGCATCCGCACCGGCAGCCGCGAGAGCACGGACCACCCGCAGGCTCGGCCGGTCCTCGGCGAGGCGGGTTAACCGGAAGAAGCGGCGGCGGAGACGGGCCTCGGATCGACGCGGATGCACGCGGTTCAGATTCAATGCCGAGCGAGGCTTGGCGGAGCCTCACCACGCTGGTGCAGATCCGGGCTTATCCGGGTTTATCCGCGCCCGCAGCGCCTCTCCCCGCCTCCCCGGGGCGGGCACGCCGGCGGATCACCCCGCCGCCCCGGCCTTTTCCTTGCTCCGCTCCTGGCGCTCCACCCGCTTGCGCTCGCTCTCGCTGAGGATGTGCTTGCGAACCCGCACCGCCCCCGGGGTGATCTCGACCAGCTCGCCCTCGTCGATGTACTCCAGCGCCACCTCGAGCGTGAGCCGGCGCGGCGCCTTGAGCGTTACGGTCGCCTCCTTGTTGGCGTTGCGCACATTCGAGAGGTGCTTCTCGCGCGTGATGTTCACCACGAGGTCGTTCTCGCGGTTGTGCTCGCCGACGATCTGCCCGGCGTACACCCGCTCACCCGGGCCGACGAACAGGAAGCCCCGGTCGTGCAGCAGCTCCACCGCGTGCCCCGTCACCGGCCCGCTGTCGTTGGCGATCAGCACGCCCTGCTGCCGGTGCTGACGCTCGCCCGACAGGGGCACATGGCGCTCGAACCGGTGGTGCATGATCGCCTCGCCCTGCGTCGCCGTCAGGATCCGGCTGCGCAGGCCGATCAGCGCCCGGCTGGTGATCTCGAACACCAGGTGGCTGGTGTCCGTCCCCCGCGTCTCCATCTTCTTCAGCTCGCCCTTCCTCGCGCCCACCAGCTCCATCACCGCGCCCAGCGAGGCGCTCGGGCAGTCGACCACCAGCGTCTCCAGCGGCTCGCACACATGCCCCTTGATCTCCTTGGTGATGACGATCGGGCGGCCGACCGACATCTCGAAACCCTCCCGACGCATCGTCTCCAGCAGGATGCCCAGGTGCAGCAGCCCGCGCCCGGAGACCAGGAACTCGTCGGCGCTCCGCCCGGTCTCGACCCGCAACGCCACATTGTGCTCGAGCTCGCGGTCCAGCCGGTCGCGGATCTGCCGGCTCGTCACGAACTTGCCCTCGAGCCCCGCGAACGGCGAGTCGTTGATGCGGAAGGTCATCGAGATCGTCGGCTCGTCCACATGCACCGTCGGCAACGCCACCGGCTGCGCGGGGTCCGCGATCGTGTCCCCGATCTCCACCGTCGGCAGCCCCGGCACCGCGCACAGGTCCCCCGCCTCGATCTCCTCGACCTCCAGCCGGCCAAGACCCGAGAAGCCCAGCAGCCGGCCGATCCGGCCGTCCACCCGCTTCCCGTCACGCTTCAGGAGCGCCACCTGCTGACCGCTCCGGATCGTCCCCGCGAACACCCGGCCGATCGCGATCCGACCGAGGTAGTCCGAGTAGTCCAGCGTCGTCACCAGCATCTGCAGCGGCTTGCCCGGCGCCGCCAGCGGCGGCGGCACATGGCGCACGATCGCCTCGAACACGGGCCGGAGGTCCCCCTTCCGCAGCTCCTCCAGCGGCGCGTCGATCGTGTCGCTCGCCCACCCGTCGCGGCCCGAGCAGAACACCACCGGGAAGTCCAGCGCGTGATCGTCCGCCCCCAGGTCGATCAGGAGGTCGAACACCTCGTCGATCACGCGCTTAGGCTCCGAGTCCGGACGGTCGCACTTGTTGATCACCACCACCGGACGCAGGTGCGCCTCGAGCGCTTTGCTCAGCACGAACTTGGTCTGCGGCATCGGCCCGTCGAACGCGTCCACCAGCAGCAGGCAGCCGTCCGCCATCCGCAGCACCCGCTCCACCTCGCCGCCGAAGTCGGCGTGCCCCGGCGTGTCCACGATATTGATCCGGTAGTCCTTGCCGTCGCGGTGGTGGTAGTTCACGGCGCAGTTCTTGGACAGGATCGTGATCCCCCGCTCCCGCTCCAGCGGGTTGGAGTCCAGGATCAGGTCGTGCTGACCGCCCGCGAGCTTCTCCAGCTCCCCGGCCCGGAAGTTGCCGGACTGCATGAGCAGGTGGTCGACCAGGGTCGTCTTGCCGTGGTCGACATGCGCGATGATGGCGACATTTCGGATGTCGGCCTGTGGTGCGGTCATGGTGGGGACCTCGTACCGGCCGGGATGCCGGCGCGGGGGGCGTGAAACACAGCTGAGGGGGTCGGGCCGGTGCGCCAGCCTTGGGGGATCGTAGCCCCCGCGCACCCGCGGGCAGGCCACAGGCGCACGATCGCCAAGGTCCGCGAACCCCGCCCGGGCCCCTACCCGCCTTGCCGAAACCGCGTCGCCGGGGGTCCGGGACGCCGCCACGCGACCCCCGGGCTGGCCGCCCGCCCCCGGCGCGGCATGTTCCCCCGTCGGCCACGCCGGCACCACACATCCGCGGCAAGACGAGCACGCCCGCCGGCCACCACGCCGGCGCCAGCGTCATCGGCCGCAGCCAAAGAGAAGGAGCACCGCATGAAGCGCGATCGACTTTGTGGCATGGCAGCCCTCTGCCTCACCCTCGCCGCCGGACTCGCCAACGCCGACACCATCCTCTACACCAACGACTTCCAGCAGGGACCGATCGGGCCGGAGTGGAGCAGCAACAGCGTCCTCGTCAGCGAGGGAATCTTCACACGATTCAACGGACGCTACGGCAACGACTCGACGATCCTCACCCTCGGCGCTGTCCCGCCCCCCGGGGGCGACTGCGGCGGCGGGGACGACGACAACGGGGGCGGGGATGGCGGCGGGGACGGGGGCGGCGATGGTGGCGGGGACGGCGGGGACAACGGCGGACACAACCACCACGGCGGGACCGGCCACGGCGACTCGAACAACTCCCGCTGCGGCTGGATCGAGTACACCCTCCGCTTCGACTTCTACACCATCGACTCCTGGGACGGCGACTACGAGGACCGCGGCCCCGACCGCTTCGAGGTGAGGCTCGACGCCCAGGGCATGGCGACCGAAACCCTGATGCGCGACACTTTCGCGAACAACCACCCCTACCAGAGCTTCCGCCAGCCCGACATCGCCCGCCAGCAGCTCGGCTTCAACGCCGCCTGGGTCGACTCCATCTACCGCGAGATCTCGCTGGACTTCACCCTCCCCAACGAGGCCGAGGCGTTCAGCCTCACCTTCCAGGGTGTGGGCCTGCAGAGCCTGAACGACGAGTCGTGGGGCATCGACAATGTCTCCATCAATTACCGCGCGGTCCCGGCGCCCTCCACCCTGACCGCGGGGGGTCTTCTCCTCGCCCTCACCGCACGCCGCCGCCGCTGAGTGAAAGCAACGAACCCCGGGTCGGAGGAGACTGGGAGACGGCCCGCCCGCGCACCGCGCGGGCGGCGCCGCGCGCCCTACCAGCCCCGCCCCTACCGGTCCCGCGCCTACCAGTCCAGCGTCCCGCGCCACACCCCCGTGAGCCCCACGACCGGCTCGTCCAGCCCCAGGGCCCCGCAGCGCAGGCGCCCCGACCCGTCGAGCACGCCCAGCGCCCGGACCCCCACCCCGCGCGCCCGTTCGCCGATGATCGACCGCACGCGGTCGACATGCAGCGCCGGCGCCTCCAGCACATACCGCCCCGCGTTCTCCGCGAAGCACCACGCCGTCGGGTGGATCGCGCCGGGCGGATCGGCCAGCTCCGCGCCCATCGGCGCCGCCCCCGAGTGCCCCCCGATCAGCATCTCCGCCACCGCCACCAGCATCCCCCCGTCCGAGCAGTCGTGCGCGCTGGCCACGAGGCCCTCCGCGATGCACGCCGCGACCGCCCGCGCCGTCCGCGCCCCGGTCGAAGGGTCGAACGCCGGAACGCGGGCCGAGAGTCCCTGCGCCTCCGCGGCCGTCGCCACGATCCGCAGCAGCTCCTGCACCCGCTCGGGGCCGATCTCCGCCGCCAGCTTCTCCACCGCCGGGTTCCCCAGCCGCGCCGCGAGGTTCTTGGCCGTCTGGCTCGCCCGGGGCCCGAACGCCGTCACCAGCGAGTCCAGCTTCCCGATCGCCATCGGCGCCAGCGCGCGGATCAGCCCCTGGGCCTGCTTGGTCGCCGCGCCCGGCACATTCGCCAGCAACGCCGCCGCCCGACGCTCGGCCTCGGCCACCAGCGAGTCGGGGTCGCCCGCCAGCGTGCCCGCCTGCACGCCGAACAGCTGCGCGTAGTGCGACCCGCCCATCGCGCCGGTCGTCTCCCCCACCAGCAGCAGCACATTCCCGACGCGCTTGGCGTCCATCGTCACGCACCGCGACACATCCGGCACGATCCCCATCCCGGTGATCAGGAGCGTCGGCGGGATCTCGATCGTGCGGCCGTCTTCTGTCGTGAACTGGTTGTTGAGCGAGTCCTTCCCGCTGACGAACGGCGTCCGGTACGCCTTCGCGCCGTCGTAACACCCCTCCGCCGCCCGCACCAGCGAACCAAGGTTCTCCGGCTTGCCGCAGCTCGGCCAGCAGAAGTTGTCCAGGATCGCGATCCGCTCCGGGTCCGCGCCCACGCACACCAGGTTCCGCACGCACTCGTCGATCCCCGCGATCGCCATCAGGTAGGGGTCGCCGCCGAGAGCCGGGTCCCCAAACCCCGTCGCCAGCCCGCACCCGATCGCCAGCCCACGCCCCGACCCCGCCACCGGCTCGATCACGCTCGCGTCGCCCGGCCCCACCCCGCCCGGCCCCACCAGCGGGCGCAGCACCGTGTTGCCCTGCACCTCGTGGTCGTACTGCCGGACGATCCAGTGCTTGCTCGCGATGTTGGGGTGGGAGAGGAGCGCCACCAGAGACGAAGAGACCGAGAGACGAAGAGACGAAGTGGAGGATTGAGCGATCGTGCCCGCTTCCGCGCGCACTCCGTCTCTTCGTCTCTCCGTCTCTTCGTCTCTCCCCCCCCACACCGCCTCCCGCACCACCTGCGGCAGCCCCTCATGCAGGAACCGCATCGGCAGGCGCCCGACCTCCGTGCCCCGGAAGTTCAGCACCAAGTCTGCGCCGGGCGTGCCGAAGGTCCCCAGCACCGCCAGCTCCACATGCTCCTCGTCGCAGATCCCCTGCAGCGCCCCCAGGTTCTCCGGCGGCACGGCCAGCACCATCCGCTCCTGCGCCTCGGAGATCCAGATCTCCGTGTAGCTCAGCCCGTCGTACTTCAGCGGCGCACGCTCCAGATGCACCGTCGCCCCGATCTTCTCCCCCATCTCGCCCACCGCCGAGCTGAACCCGCCGGCCCCGCAGTCGGTGATGGCGCGGAAGAGGCACGGAGGCACGGAGGCACGAAGGGACGAAGGGACGGCAGTCTGGGTCTCCCCGTCGTGCCTCCGTGCCTCCGTGCCTCCGTCCCTTCCCCAATCCCTCGCCCGCAGGATCGCGTCCAGAACCCGCTTCTCTTCGATCGCGTTCCCGATCTGCACCGCGTGGCTGAACTCGTCCGCGTGCGTATCCGTCAGCTCGGCCGAGCTGAAGGTCGCCCCGTGGATCCCGTCACGCCCCGTCCGCCCGCCCAACGCCACGATCAGATCACCAGGCGCCGCCGCCCCCTCGCACTTGTCCCGCGGCATCACCCCCACGCACCCGCAGAACACCAGGGGGTTCCCCACATACCGGTCATCGAAATACACCGCCCCGTTCAGCGTCGGGATCCCCATCCGGTTGCCGTAGTCGCGCACGCCGGCGACGACCTCCGAGAGGATCCGCCGGGGCGGGAGGCAGCCGGCGGGAAGCAGCGACGGAGCGACGGAGAGACGGAGCGACGAAGGGCCCGCGAATGCCCCCGGGTCGACCCCTTCGTCGCTTCGTGCCTTCGTCGCTTCGTCGCTCCGGGTCACGAAGTGACCGGGAAACGCCACACAAAAAACATCCGTGTTCGCCACCGGCTTGGCCGCCAGCCCCGTCCCGATCACATCGCGGATGCACCCGCCGATCCCGGTCGCCGCCCCGCCGTAGGGCTCGATGGCCGAGGGGTGGTTGTGGGTCTCGACCTTGATGCACACCGCGTGCTCGTCGTCGAACGCCACGATCCCCGCGTTGTCCTTGAACACGCTCAGCGTCCAGTCGACCCCCTCCTCGATCAGCTCGAAGGTCGCCGCCGCCACCGTCCGCTTCAGCAGGTTGTCGATCTCGACCGACCCATCCTCATGCACCGTATGCCCCGGCCGCCCCTCCCAGGCGATGATGTCTCCCCCCTCGTCCCTCCGTGCCTCGGTGCCTCCGTGCCTGTAGCGGATCCTGCTCTTCAGCGTCTTATGCACGCAATGCTCGCTCCAGGTCTGCGCCAGCGTCTCCAGCTCGATATCCGTCGGCTCGCGCTCCAGCCGCCGGTACTCGTCCCGGATCGCGCGCATCTCGTCCAGGCTCAGGAACAGGTGCGCCTCGCGCGAGAGCTTCTCCAGCGCCCGGTCGTCCAGCTCCCGGACCGCGACCCGCGTCAGACGGAACTCCGCCGCGTGCCCCACCGGCAGCCGCGCCGGGCAGAAGGGCTCGGCGTGGATCGCGTTGACCACCGGGTTGGCCAGCAGGCGCCTCGCGATCTCCGCGGCCTTCCCCGCGTCGGCCCCCGTCAGGTCGTACCGCCACCCTGTTGAGACCCGGACTGCCCCTCGCTCCAGCCCGAGCAGCTCCGCCGCGGCGTCCCGCACCGACTGTGCCGCCGGGTCCATCACGCCCGGCAGCGGGTGCACCTCGACGCTGACCGCCCCGGGCGCCGCCCGCCGCGCCCCCTCGGCCCACTCGTCCACCACCTGGTCGGCCAGCAGCCCCCGCCCCAGCCGGCCCGCGCCGTCGCTGTCGATCGCCGCTTCTATCAGATACACCCGCGTCGCGCCCACCGACTCCAGCGCGTACCCCAGCCCCCGCGCCTCGCCCAGCACCCGCGCCCCGCGGGGGTCGGCCCGGCCGGGCGCAGGGTGGACCTCGAACCGGTGCACAGCGAGCAACGGGGCGGCGGTGGTAGGCATGGCCGATGGTATGGCCCGTCTGTCCGAGAACCCGCGAGGCTCCCGAGGTGGCACGGCTCTCCGAGCCGTGAGTCGAGGCCCCCACGGTGGCACGGCTCTCCGAGCCGTGGAATGAGTGCCCCCGCTCGCGCCGCAAGGCCCGCCGGCCGGGCCCGGGGCTCGGAGAGCCGTGCCACCGGGTACAGTCCGCCCCATGGCCGACCCCCGCCCCACCAAACAGAACGCAACGGTCGAGCTCTACACCGACGGCGCCTGCTCGGGCAACCCCGGGCCCGGCGGCTGGGCGTACATCCTCAGACACCCCTCTACAAAGAAGGAACGCGAGGCCTCCGGCGGCGACCCCGCCACGACCAATACCCGCATGGAGCTCACCGCGGTCATCCGGGGCCTCGAGGCCCTCACACGGCCCAGCGAGGTCGACCTCTACTCCGACTCCCAGTATGTCCTCAAAGGCCTCAAAGAGTGGATGGCCGCCTGGAAGAAACGGGGCTGGAAGACGGCCGACAAGAAGCCCGTGAAGAACCAGGACCTTTGGACCCGGCTGGACGAGCTCATCGCCGACCACCAGGTCCGTTTCCATTGGGTCCGGGGCCACAGCGAGCACCCCGAGAACGAACGGTGCGACCAGCTCGCCGTCGCCGCCCGGGACGCCGCCGCCGGTCTGTAGCGCCCGTGCCGGTTGTGCCGGTCGGGTCGCCCTGACCGGTCGAGCCGGTTGCGAAGACCCTGCCGCCGGCGTGGCCTGTGCCGGATCGGCGGGCGGGGACCCGGTGCGCGACTGCGCCGACTCGGGGGCCCGGTGAACGGCCGACGCACGCGCGCCGATGACTGCCACCGGCCCGCCACGCGCGGCCGCTCCGGCGGCGCAGGCGGGCGCCGGAGGCACACCCGTGGAGCTTGAGAAGATCCTGCAGTACGCGCACGAGTCTGACGCCTCCGATATCCACATCGTCGCCGGCCACCAGCCGACGATGCGGGTCCACCAGGTCGTCCAACGCATGGACCTGCCCGAGCTGACCCCGGCCAATGTCGCCGGCTACTTCAAGCAGATCGCCTCCGACGAGGCGCAGTCCATCTTCGAACGCCAGAAGGACGCCGACTTCTCCTTCGCCAACCCCAAGTTCGGACGCTACCGCGTCAACGCCCACATGCAGCGGGCCGCCGTCGCCATGGCGCTCCGAACCATCAAGACCAAGGTCCCGCCCCTCGAGAAGCTCAGTCTCCCCGAGGTTATCGCCCGCCTCACCTACCTGCCCCGCGGCCTGGTCCTCGTCACCGGCGACACCGGCTCGGGCAAGTCCACCACGCTCGCGGCCATGATCCAGGCCATGAACGAGCGCTACGCCAAGCACATCATCACCCTCGAGGACCCCGTCGAGTACGCCCTCGTCAGCGACAAGTGCCTGATCGAGCAGCGCGAGCTCGGTCAGGACATGCCCACATTCGCCTCCGGGCTCAAGCACGCCCTGCGTCAGGACCCCGACATCATCCTCGTCGGTGAGATGCGCGACCTCGAGACCACCGCCCTGGCCATCTCCGCCGCCGAGACCGGCCACCTCGTGCTCTCCACGCTCCACACCGTCAACGCCTCGCAGACGGTCGAGCGAATCATCGACATGTACCCCGCCGGCCAGCAGAACCAGATCCGCGCGATGCTCGCCGGAACCCTCCAGGCCGTCGTCTCCCAGACCCTCTTCACCAGGCAGGACCAGCCCGGCATGGTGCCCGCCGTGGAGGTCCTGCTCTGCACGCCCGCCGTGCGGAACCTCATCCGTGAGAGCCGCACCTTCGAAATCCCCAATGTCATCGAGACCAACCGGGCCATCGGCATGTGCAGCCTGGACACCGCCATCGGCGAGCTGTACTTCAACGGCAAGATCAGCAAGGAAGACGCCATCGCCCAGGCCGTCCACCCCGACAAGATCGCCCGGCAGCTCGCGGCCTGAGGCCAGAGGTAAACCATGCCAACCTACCGCTACCAGGCACGAAACGGCGCCGGACAGGTCACCGCGGGGACACTCAACGCCGAGTCCGTCGCCGCCGCCGCCTCCGCGCTCCGAGGGCAGGGCATGCATGTCATGGCCCTCTCCCCGGCGCCCAAGGAGGCCGGCGCCGGCGTCGGCGAGTTCTTCGCCCGGATCAACTCCCGGAAGCCCACCACCAAGAATGTCCTCGACTTCACCACCCAGCTCGCCGTCATGATCCGGGCCGGCATCAACCTCCGGGCCGCGCTCGACGGCATCGCCGAGCAGACCAACCACGCCGCGTTCCGGAAGGTCGTCAACAGCCTCAAGGACGATGTCGAGAGCGGCAAGCAGTTCTCCGAGGCCATCACCAAGTTCCCCAAGCTCTTCGGGCCCCTCTATGTCTCCATGGTCCGCGCCTCCGAGATGTCCGGCTCCTTCAGCGAGATGCTCGACCGCATCGCCGGGTACATCGGCCAGCAGATCGAGACCCGCAAGATGGTCGTCGGCGCCTCCATCTACCCCGGCATCATCGGGACACTCGCCGTCGGCGTCACCGTCTTCCTCCTCGCCTTCGTCCTCCCGCGCTTCTACCTCGTCTTCGAGGGCAAGGAAGATGTCCTCCCCTGGGCCACCCGGTTCCTCATGAGCCTCAGCCACTTCATGACCGCCGAGTGGCCCTTCATCCTCGGCGGCGTCGTCGCCCTCGCCGGCATGATCTTCGTCGTGCTCAAGACCGAGGTCGGCTCCTTCTGGGTCGACAAGCTCAAGCTCACCCTCCCCCTCTTCAAGGGCATGTTCCAGTCGCTGTACATCAGCCGCTCGCTCCAGACCATGGGCCAGCTCATCAACGCCGGCGTCCCCATGCTCGACACGCTCACCATCACCGGCGACATCTCCGGCAACCAGCTCTACAAGGGCATGTGGCACCGGGTCCACTCCTCCGTCAAGCAGGGACGCAAGATCACCGGGCCGCTCCTCAAGGACGGCCTCATGCCCCGCTCGGTCGTCCAGATGGTCGCCGCCGGCGAAGAGTCCGGAAAGCTCGGAGAGGTGCTCGACGAGATCAGCGACTACTACTCCAAGCAGTTAAAGGACCAGATCAAGGCCGTCACGAGCATGATCGAGCCCATCATGATCGTTGTAATGGGTTCAGTCGTTGGATTCATCGCGATGGCCATCATTCTCCCGATCTTCAAGATGAGCCAGCTCGTGCAGTAACCGATGCTTGCGGCGGGGTCGGGCCGCGCTAGCCCAGCGACCTCGGGCCGCGCCCTGCACCCGTGGAGCCCGAGCATGACCCCGACCGCCAGCCCGACCAGCCGCAGGACACGCCGGCGCCCCCGACGCGCACGCAGAGGCTTCACCCTCCTCGAGACCGCCCTCACGCTCGTCATCCTCGGCGTCGGCGTCCTCGCCATGGTCGAGGCCCAGTCGGCCTTCATCCAGAGCAACCTGTGGTCCTCCCACGCCGCCACAGGCACCTTCCTCGCCCAGGAGGTCCGCGAGTTCACCCGCGACCTCCACAGGCACGACCCCGTCCGCAGGCTCGACGCCGACATGGGCTACGCGTTCGGCCTCGAGCCCGGCGAGGAGACCGCCGCCGACATCGACGACCTCGACGACCTCGACGGCATGCGGTTCGGGCACGAGGGCAACATGGACGGGCCCATCAACGCCCTCGCCGAGATCATCCCCGAGATCAACCTCGACGGCTCGGTCAGCACCGACGAGGACGGCAACCCCGAGCCCATGCACGGCTGGGCCCAGGAGGTCATCGTCGAGAAGGTCGAGCCCTTCGACACCGGGACCACCCGCGACGACAACTACTGGCGCGAGTCCGAGTCCGGCGGCCTCCCGCCGCTCGGCATGAACGACTTCCCCCTCCGCGTCACCGTCGTCGTGACCTTCACCCCCGACAACGGCGCGGAGCTCGAGATGGCACGCGTCAGCTGGATCGTCCCCTAACCGCGGGTCTCGACGGCCGCGCCCACCGGGTGGGACAAGGAGAAGCACGGTGTCCGCACGCTCGCAGCAACCACGCAACGCAAGGCGCAGGCCCGCACGCCTCGACCGGCGCGGCGTGGTCTCCGTCCTCGCCATGATGTTCCTCGTGCTCTTCGGCTCGCTCGTGGCCGCCATGGCCATCTCCAGCCGCGGCAACATCCGCACCGCCGCCACCCACCTCCAGGTGACCTGCGCCCTCGGCGCCGCCGAGACCGGCCTCATCGTCGCCCAGGAACGCATCGCCATGTCCGCCAGCCGGTTCGTCGTCGAGGAGAGCGACATGTCCGCCTCCTTCGTCGACTCCCTCTGGAGCGGCAGCCTCAGCGGCTGGGGCGAGTACACCGTCACCGCCAACCCCCTCGGCTACGAGGATGTCCCCGCCAACCTCGCCGAGGCCCTGATGTTCCTCCACGCCCTCGACGACAACATCATCGTCGAGTCCGACTCCGACATCTCCGAGCCCCAGATGACCAGCGCCTGGCCCGAGGCCGACCCCGATGTCTACGCCGCCGACGAGTGGATCATCACGCCCATCGTCGCCATCGACACCCCCGCCGACGACGGGCCCCCGCCCGCCGGCTACCAGATCGTCTACGCCCCCCTCGCCAACGGCACCGATGTCCGCATCATCGTCATCGGCTACGACTTCCAGGAGAACCGCCCGCCCATGACGCGGACGATCATGCGGGACTACCGCATCTCCAAGCGGCTCGACCAGGCCGTCGTCAGCCCCAGCCGCATCCTCATCGGGAAGAATGTCCAGATCGTCGGCGACCTGGGCGCCCGCTTCGATGCGCTCGACTTCGAGAACGGCGACCCCCTCGTCACCAAGTCCGACTTCATGTACATCGACCCCACGCTCGACTCCAAGCTCGAGGCGTTCTACGAGGCCGCCAGCGACCCCGATGTCGATATCGACGGCGACAACCGCCTCCGGCCCGAACACCCCATCGAGGGCCCCGCCATCCCCGAGGGCTACGGCATGGACGGCGGCGACCCCGACCCCGAGTCCGCCTTCTACGACGCCACCGACGACGGCTTCGTCGACGAGTTCGACCTCTTCATCAACCACTTCGACGAGGACGGCGACGGGCGCGTCGAGATCGCGTCCGAGTTCGTCGACGGCGAGGGCGAGATCATCGACGAGGACCTCGCCTACCTCATCGACTCCTCCACCCCCGACCGCAACCGCAACGGCGTCTACGGCTTCGAGGACATCGACCGCGACGGACGCTACGACCCCGACGACGGCGAGGAGTTCCTCGACTGGTTCTGGTACGACGACGGCACCGGCAACACCAAGCACTACGCCGACAACGAGCTCGGCTACCTCGACGGCTACATCGACCTCATGGACCGCTACACCAAGGTGAACGGCAAGCTCGTCTTCAGCGTCGCCGAGTCCGCCTGGGCCACCGCCAACCCCGACTACAACCAGTCCCTCATGGGCGCCGTCAACCCCGACAAGGGAGACCCGCCCCGCGTCTTCGAGGCCACCGAGTCCGACCTCCCCCTCATCACCGCCGACAGCTTCACCGAGTCGGAGACCGCCATCCAGGCCGCCGCCGACGGCGACGACTTCTGGCAGCAGGTCGCCGACAACCTGGGCGTCGACACCGGCGACCTCGACACCTACGACGAGTCCCACGATTCCGGCGACTCCTACGACGACGGCTCGGGCAACCAGGTCTACTACCCCCGCTTCCTCCGCCTCGACGAGGACGCCGACCTCGACGGCCTGCCCGACAACTGGGACTCCGCCTACTTCGAGCCCATGCCCTTCAACGCCCCGACCCCCGTGGACTGGTACTACCGGCCCGTCTTCGAGCACATGGTCTTCCGCGATGTGCAGATCCCCGAGGGCCTCAACGGGCTGTTCGTCGAGTGCACCTTTGTCGGGGCCACCTATGTCCGCGCCCACGCCGACAACTTCAACGCCCTCGACGACGACAAGCCCCAGCTCGCCTGGAACGAGTACGGCAAGATGGTCTGGGACTCCGACACCGAGCGCCCCGCCCCCCAGCGCGAGCGCTGGGTCTTCGGCGACGACTCGGACGAGTACGACTCGGGCTCGGGCTCGTGCGACTGCCCGCCCCTCGACGAGTCGGTCCTGCCCGAGGAGGCCAGGCCCCCCTTCCAGCTCATGCTCATGGCCGAGACGCCGATCGACAAGGGGGATATCCCCGCCAGCGAGGTCGGCAGCTACTCGGCGAGCGACTACGACGCGCTCCCCGACCCGCTCATCATCGAGACGGTCCGTGATATCGGCTCGGGGCCCGAGATCGTCCCCACACGCGTGACGGACACCCGCCTCTACTCCAACAACATCCGCTTCCACGACTCGCTGTTCGTGGGCTCCATCGTCAGCGATGTCCCGCACGAGTACACGCATGTGCGCAACAAGCTCCAGTTCACCGGCAAGACGCGATTCCTGCAGGAGCACCCGACGGACGAGGGTCTGAACCCCGAGGAGGTCGACCTGCCGGAGCTGGTCAAGAGCTCGATGATGCTGCCGAACTTCTCGGTGGATGTCGGGACCTTCAACAGCCCCCCGGAGCAGGAGGTCAAGCTGCACGGGACGGTGGTCGCCGGCGTGCTCGATGTGCGCGGCAACGCGGAGATCGAGGGGTCCCTGCTGCTGACCTTCGCGCCGGTCTACGGCGAGGGCCCGCTGAAGGATGTGTCGGGCAACCCGGTCGGCAACCCCGCGGGGTTCAACGCCAGCCTGGGATACTTCGGCCCCGAGGACGGGGACGAGGAGTCGTACGACCCGTGGGACCTCCCGGAGGTCGACGGGGTGAAGATCGTCGGCT
The DNA here is from genome assembly GCA_020850415.1 of Phycisphaerales bacterium. GTDB lineage: Bacteria > Planctomycetota > Phycisphaerae > Phycisphaerales > UBA1924 > PNC22. The sequence continues at coordinate 9,237 of JADZER010000040.1, read as the reverse complement.
GGGACCTCAACGGCGACGGGTTCGCCGATCTGGGTCCCGACGAGACGCCGACAGAGGACGAGTTCGACGCGGGGGCCGTGTCGGTGCCGTTCAACGGGTTCGGGCGCATCCGGCTGCAGTTCAACAGCGACGCGGCGCTGCCGGACGGGCTGATGCTGCCGGTGAAGGCGTTGCCCGTCGCCGCGAGCTACAGGGAGGGCAAGCTGTGAACCACCGCCCCGCACCCCGACGCGCCCGGCGCGGGTTCAGCGTCGCCGAGCTCCTGGTCGCGTTGATGATCAGCTCGATGCTGCTGACCGCGACGCTCACGGCGCTCGACGCGAGCTTCAAGAGCTACAAGGCCACCACCGAGAGCGCCAGCTCGCATGTCGTCGCCCGCATGGTCATGCACCGGCTCACCACGATGATCCGGACCGGCGAGGACTTCGGGCCCTTCCCGCTGAACCCGATCCAGGACCCGGTCCTCATCCCCGACCCGCCCGAGATCGAGTTCGTCACCGCGCGCGACGAGGACTCGGGGGAGGAGACGGTGGTCCGCATCGAACGGCGCGACGCCTCGCCCGGCGGCGAAGCCCCCTACGAGCTGTGGTATGTCCAGACCCAGGTGCTCGACGGCGAGCCCGTCGGAGAACCCGAGGAGTACCCGCTCCTGACCAATGTGCAGCATGTCCTGTTCACCCTGCGCTACGATGTCGGCCCGCGCCTGCAGTACGCGACGGTCGACCTGACGATCCACCCCGACGACCTCGAGGACGCGGCCATCGCCGCCAACCTCGAGTCGGCCAGCATGCGGATGGTCGCCACCATCGCGCCCCGCCGGGTGGACTGAGCCCCCGGCCGGCGGGTCGGCCGGCGTGGGGCAGGCGGCAAGGGGGCAAGCGCGCAGCACCGCGATGTCGCGCACAGGCGCTGGTGTCGGTGAGCAACTGCTGCTTGATCGACGCCGTTGTGCGCGCACGGGGCTCGCGCGGGTGGCCCGCCGGGTTCAGTTGGCCGGGGCGCAGACCCGCCAGACCTGGCAGGCCCAGGTGAGACCCGCGCCGAACGCGAGCATCATGACGACCTGGCCGGGCTGCAGCTGCCCGCTGTCGCGGGCCCGCCCGAGCGTGATGGGGATCGACGCCGCGGAGGTGTTGCCGGTCTCGGCCATGTCCAGCATCGCCCGGGCGGGCGCGATGCCGGTCTGCTCGGCGACCGAGACCACGATGCGGGCGTTCGCCTGGTGGGGGAGCAGCCAGTCGATATCGGCGGGCTTGAGGTTCAGCGCGTTCATCGCGTCCACCGCGGCCTCGGCCATGCGCCGGACCGCCTGCTTGAAGACGCGCTGGCCGTCGAGCCGGATGAAGTGGCCGTGGTCGCGGATCGACGCCTCGCTCGCGGGGATGCGGCTGCCGCCCGCGGGGATCTCGATCAGATCGGCCATCTCGCCGTCCGTGCCGAGCTGGGAGTAGAGCAGCTCGAGCCCGAGGTTGTCGGCACGCTGCTCGGGGTGCGCGGTGACGATCGCGGCCCCGGCCCCGTCGCCGAAAAGAATGCACGAGCGACGGTCGCTGTAGTCGGTGACCCGCGTCAGCGTCTCCGCGCCGAGCACCAGAATCCGCTGCGCCGCCCCGGCCCGGGTGAAGCACGCCGCGGTGTGCAGGGCGAACAGGAAGCCCGAGCAGCCCGCCCCGATGTCCATCGCCGCGGCGTTCACCGCCCCCAGCCCCGCCTGGACGATGCACGCGACCGCCGGGACCGGCGAGTCGGGCGTGGCCGTCGCGACGAGGATCGTGTCAAGCTCGGCGGCGTCGGTGCGTGCGTCCGCCAGGGCGCGACGGGCCGCGGCGATGGCCAGGTCGCTGGTGGCCTCCGTGTCCGCCGCCCGGCGGCGCGAGCGGATGCCGGTGCGCGCGAGGATCCACTCGTCGGAGGTGTCCACCAGACGCGCGAGCTCCGCGTTGGTGATCACCTGCTCGGGCAGGTAGTACGCGAACGAGGCGATGTGAGCCCCGACCGGCGCGCCCGGTGTCTTGGCGATCAGCGGCGGGGGCGAGGTGCGGGCGATGGGCTGGGCGGTCGACACGGGGGGGTGTTCCGATCTGTGGGTGCGCGTGGCCTGGGGCTCGTGCCGGGAGTGCGGCACGGCGGCTCTCGATCGTAGGTGGTCGGCCTCGGGATGGGCGCGGTGTGTGTTTGGGTGGTCTGGTTGGGGGGGGTCGGTTTGGACAAAGTTTGGAATGAGCCCACCGGGATGAGTGGGAATCGGGCAGGGGCGGTTGCGGCTGGGGTCAGGGCGGCTGACCGACACGCCTCGCTTGGCGCCGGGGGACCGACGGCACTATTGGCGGAAATGACGGACATGATTATCCTGTTTTGTGGCGATGCCCCGTGGGTACCTCCCCCGGCGTCCGGGGGCGGAGTCCGGGGCCCGGAACGGGGACGGAGTCGGGGGGCGGGAGGGAGAGACGAGCCATGAATACCGCGATCTGCATCGTCCTTGCCGGGCTCGCGTCGGGCGCGACGGCCCAGAGGTGGTACAACGGCGATCCCGACAATGTCAACGGCCTATCCGCCGAGTTCAACACGACCGTGTCCGACGCGTTCGTGTTCGAGAACTTCGACCTCTACGCCGGCATCGTCAGCGACGCGTGGGGCAACTTCTACATCAGCACCCATGTTCAGGGGTGCATGTACGAGCTCCGCTCCGGCGTCTCCAACGGGTTCGGCGGCACGCTGCACGCCGGCGGCGAGGTTGATGACGGGTGGGAGATGTGGCGCAACGGCTTCAACAACTACGGCTTTCTCGGGTACACGATCGCCGTGCACTTTCCCGAGATCCGCTTGCCGGCCGGCGAGTACTGGCTGGCGCTCTCGCCGATCGGCGACGGCACGGGGCGCGTGTTTGCGCAGACCACCAGCGGCGACAACGCGGAGGGCACGCCGTTCAACGACGACAACAGCTTTTTCTACTCCGTCTACTTCGGCTCGAATTATGGTCGCGCCGGCGACCAACTGGGCATCTACCCGTGCGACTTCAGCTACGGGGTGGGCTGGATCTACCCGCCGGCGCCGCCGTCCTTGGCGCTCCTGGCATTCGCCGGTCTGGCGTCCCGCCGACGCCGATGATGGACCCCGGCCGCCGGGAGACGGGCGCGGACGACCGCGCCCGCCCGGCGAACCGAACACCTGACGGGCCGGGCCCGTACCCTGGGGACGCCGCTCGCGGCGGGCGCGATCGCGCCGGGAGGTTCGCGTGGCCCACCGCCTCTACATGGTCGTCGAACGGTTCCGGGATGCGCCGGCCGTCTACGCGCGGTTCGCCCAGAAAGGGCGCATGCTCCCGCCCGGCGTGGAGTATGTGGACAGCTGGGTGGACGAGACCGTGTCGGTCTGCTTCCAACTGATGCGTGCGGCCGAGCCCGGGCACCTGGACGCCTGGATGCGGGCGTGGGACGACCTGGTAGATTTCGAGGTGTGGCCGGTCACCGGGTCGGCGGCGGCGGCCGGGAGGGTGGGGGGGTAATCCGATACCCTGGGCCTGTCGGATCGGGCGTCGGGGGAGGATCGTGGGAGTCCGTGCCCCTCAGCCCCGCGCCACGCCCGGCTCCGGCGGGCAACCCGCCAGCGGCGCCGGTGGGGTTCCCCAGTGCCGCCCGGCGCGCTACAGAATCCGGGATGAGGTCACACCCATGCTCCGCCTGACCGAGATCAGACTCCCGCTCGACCACCCCCCCGAGGCCATCGCCCGGGCGGCCGCCGCCCGCCTGCGCATCGCGCCCGGCGAACTGATCTCCTGCACCGTCTACCGCCGCGCCCACGATGCACGCAACAAGCACGCCATCAAGCTCGTCTACTCCCTCGATGTTGAGGTGCAGGACGAGGCCGCCGTGCTCGGGCGATGCGCCAAGAACGCAAGCGTCTTCCCGACGCCGGACACCGAGTACCGCATCGTCGCCCGCGCCCCCGCCCACCCCGCCACCCAGCCATCCGCCCAGCCCTCCACCCACCCATCCACCCACCCCTCCCCCCGCCCGCTGGTGATCGGCGCCGGGCCCTGCGGGCTCTTCGCCGCGCTCCTCCTCGCCCAGATGGGGTTCAACCCCATCATCCTCGAACGCGGCAAGGTCGTCCGCGACCGCACCAAGGACACCTGGGGCCTCTGGCGAGACTCGGTCCTCCACACCGAGTCCAATGTGCAGTTCGGCGAGGGCGGCGCCGGCACCTTCTCCGACGGCAAGCTCTACACCCAGATCAAGGACCCCCGCCACCTCGGCCGCAAGGTCTTGACCGAGTTCGTCAAGGCCGGCGCCCCGCCCGAGATCCTCGTCGACGCCCACCCCCACATCGGCACCTTCCGGCTCGTCAAGATGGTCGAGAACATGCGGGCCACCATCGAGTCGCTCGGCGGCGAGTACCGCTTCGAGAGCCGCGTCACCGACCTGGACATCGAGAGCGACCCCGACGGCACGCGCCGGGTCCGCGCCGTCGTCCTCGCCGGCGGCGAGCGCATCGCCGCCGACCATGTCGTCCTCGCCATCGGCCACAGCTCGCGCGATACCTTCCAGATGCTCCACGGGCGCGGGGTCCACATCGAGGCCAAGCCCTTCTCGGTCGGCCTCCGCATCGAGCACCCGCAGTCTCTCATCGATGCGGCGCGGTTCGGCCCCAGCGCCGGCAACCCCATCCTCGGCGCCGCCGACTACAAGCTCGTGCACCACGCCAAGAACGGGCGGGATGTCTACAGCTTCTGCATGTGCCCCGGCGGCACGGTCGTCGCCGCCACCTCCGAGGCCGGCTGCGTCGTCACCAACGGCATGAGCCAGTACTCCCGCGCCGAGCGCAACGCCAACGCCGGCCTCGTCGTCGGCATCACCCCCGAACGCGACTACCCCGACGGCCCGCTCGCCGGCGTCGCCCTCCAGCGCAGGTGGGAATCCGCCGCCTTCGCCGCCGGCGGCAGCACCTACGCCGCCCCCGCCCAACGCGTCGGCGACTTCCTCGCCCGACGCCCCAGCGCCTCGCTCGGCAGCGTCGTCCCCTCCTACACCCCGGGCGTCGTCCCGACCGACCTGGCCCCCTGCCTCCCCGACTACGCGATCGACGCCATCCGCGAAGCCATCCCCATCTTCGCCCGCCAGATCCGCGGCTACGACATGCCCGACGCCATCCTCACAGGCGTCGAAACCCGCACCTCCTCACCCATCCGCCTCAAACGCGACGAAACCCTCCAAAGCGTCAACACCCGCGGCCTCTACCCCGCCGGCGAAGGCGCCGGCTACGCGGGCGGCATCCTCTCCGCCGGCGTCGACGGGATCAAGGTCGCCGAGGCCGTGGCCCAGAGCTTGGTGGGGGCGTCGCGATGAGCCGCGGGCGGGCGGCGGGGTAGGACAAGGAGCCCGCTCCCGGCCCGCTGGTGAATCGGCGGAGGTGCGCAAGGTTGCGCGCGGGCGTGGGCTCTGGGGGGGGATTGGAGAGGCTGCGGGGGTGCCGGTCACTCCAGGAGAAGAAACCTGCGGCCGGTCGCCTTGGTGAGGCCATTGGCCTGGGCCGGGGTGATGCAAGCGATGATGATGTTCTGGTCGCCGATGTCGTGGAGGAAGTAGCGGCGGGGGCTGCCGCGGGCCGCGAGGAGCTCGCCGAGCCAGGCGATGACCGCAGGGTCGAACCAGTCGTCGTTGACGGTGGGTTCGAAGCGGTGTGAGCGCCCGTCGAGCTGGCACTCGATGTGGGCGGTGCGGGCCTCGATGTCGACCGCGTCGGACACGCCCTGGAGGGGGAGGTCACCCCCGGCGATCTCGGCGAGGCGCTCGACCGTGAACCGGTAGTCGCAGCAGTCCTCGATGCACTCGGCGTCGAAGCTGTACACATTGTCGGTGAGGTAGCCGCCGGGCTCGTCCTCGACCTCGCCGCCGAGCCGAAGGAGGAGCAGGGAGTACGGGTGGGCCTCGTATTCCTCGCGCGGCCAGGAGTCGAGCAGTTCGTCGATGCTGCGGTCGGGTCGGAGGGCGATGCCGTGGGCGGCGAGGGTCTGGAGCTGGGATTCGAGAGGGAGGTTGGTGGGGGTTTTCTTGCGGAAGAGGGGCATGTGATGGTCTCGTTGGATCGGTCGTGGGCGGCCCGCCACGGACCGGCGCCACATCGCGCACCGTTGCTATCCGCGTTGGGCCGCCCGGCGCTTCCAGTCGAGAGCGACGGCGATGCGCTCCTCGATCGTGCCGTCCCAGTCGACCCGGAGGCCGTGGCGTTCGAGGGTGTCGCGGATTTCTTCGCCGATCTCGACCGCGGCTTCGGGGCCGTCGTCGTGGTTTGCGGCACCGTAGTTGAGATAGACGCCGTAGCCCTCGACGGCGGACTCGGTGTCCTGCTCGTGATAGAAGGTGTACCCGCGGACTTGGGCGCCGGCTTTGCTCATCTCATCGGCGATGGCGGCGCACCCGCAGGTGCCGCAGCACAAGTAGTTCTGGCGGGCGAGGATGCCGCGGGACTCGAGCTCGGCGAAGGCGGCGTCGAGCCGGTCGCAGTCGGTGGTCTCGGGCCAGAAGGCCTGGGCGGCGCGATGGGCGGCGAGGGCCCCGTGGAGGTGAGTCTCGAGGTGGGGGCGGAGAGCGGCGGGGTCGGCCTCGTCCTCGAAGCACTCAAGAACGGAGGTGATCATCTCCTCGGGGGAGCGGAAGCCGGCCGCGACCTCGGACCCGAGCATGGCGCGGGCGTCCCTGATCATCTCGGGGGTAGGGGGCGGTATGCGCTTGCGGCGGTGGCGTGAGAACATGAGGGGCTCCCGTTTGGGGACAGTGTAATGGAGGGGCCCGCAGTCGCAAGGTGGTGCTGGGGGAAAGCTCGGCTATGCCTGGGTTGCCCGCCCGTGAGATCGGAGACCTGGAGGGCGGGAAGATCGGCGGCGTGCCGCACTTCATCCAGGACAGCGAGACCTCGCGCCCGGGCATGTATCTGTGCACGCTGGGCTCGCTCATCCCGGGCGGTTCACGATACCCGTTGCTCAATGTCCCCGCGGTCCCGCAGGGGTCGAGGCGTCTCGACGGGGACTTCCAGATGATGGGGGACAACGGCAGCTTGTATCTATGGGTCGAGGAGCGTGGGGGAGGGCGTGAGGGGGCAGAGCTGCATTGGGATGCGCAGGCGTATTGATGCCCGGGGCCGTGCGGCGGCGCCGAGCCGGGATCGGGGGAGGGACCGGAGATTGGGCGCGGGGGTGGGCGGGGTGGGGCGATCGTGGGGGTTTCGTGCCAGTCGGCCTTGTGCCACCGGCGGGTTGTCCGGGGGTGTGGGGCAGGCATGACCTCCTGAACGCCGGCGGACCAGCCCACCTCGTCGAGAGAAACGAAGCAGGATCGACACTACAGTCCTGGGATATGCGATCCAAAGACCGCAAGTCCATTTTCGAGCTTCTTGCTGACTACGCTGACGCACTTGTCGCATCGGGTGTCGATCAGAGGTACGAGGCACTGCTGGCCCGATGGGAGTTGCTCGCACTGGATGTGAATCAGCTTCCTCCGCTTCAGATGGAGCGCGAGCTAAGAGCCTGCCTGGCCGAGGTCGACGCGGAGTGTCGGCTTCGGATCGCCCAGTGCCGGAATCGCCTGTATATCGACAAGCATCGGGATTCCATTCGGATCGACCATGAGCACGCGACAGATGTCGTGCGAGACGCGGAGTTTCGCCACATGATGGTGGAGGTTTACGAGAAGCTCGGCAAGGTCTATCTGCCCACTGAATCGCGCGGCAACGAGCTACTCCGTGATGTCCGACGATCCCTGGCGATGCTCTCCTATGAGGCACTTCACGCCAGGATTGGAGCCTTGACGAGCATTCGGCACATCATCCGAAAGGGGATGCTTCGGTACTGGATTGCGTTGCACGGTTGGTGGACATTGTGGGGCCTTGTGGTGCTTACGCTCATTGTGGGCTGCCTGAGCGGGTACTTCGCGTGGTATTGGGGACTTGCGATTTCCGCGATTGCCTGGGTTGTTCAGTACTCGTTTCTCAATCGGCTTCTCGACAACGCCTTTCTTCGGTGGCGCCGCAGACAGCTTAAGAGACTTGCGGCCTTCTGGGCGGATGCGAGCGCACGCCTGCTATTTCAGGAGCTCTCCGAGTGGATTGCGGTTGAGGCAGGAAAGCGCGCCTCGCAAGACCTAGGCAGCAACTCGGACGCGGGGCCGGAAGAAAATCCGCATGAGGGAATGGCGACCAACTCTACCGAGCCGCCCGAACTGCTCGGCTCGGTCCCTGCTTAGGCGCAGGAATTCATGCCCTTTTGTGGCCCGCGCCGACCCGCTGCGATATCGCAATCCCGGCGGTTTCTTCGCATCGACCATCGGCTCATATCAGGTACTTACGCATCGCGCGGGCGCGGGGGTACGCGGCGTTGTGCGTCGCCCCGCCGGCACCGAGGCGACGCCTTCCCGCTCTCGTACTTAGTCCTCCTGAGACAGCAGATCCTCATAAACGAAGCAGCGCAGTTCGATGGGGCATTGCAAGCCGCGTTCAAACTCCCTCACTCGACCGCGAATGGCGCTTATGTGTGATGCGGATTGTCGGTCGAACACCAGGGCCAGCAGTGCCAGAATATCGCGGGGATCCGACGGATCGAGCAAGTTGTGACGAAAGCTGACGATCTTTCGTGCTGCTGCCTCAATCGAATCCCATTGCGCCAGGGGGTTTGGCACCGTCTTCACTTCTGCGAGCACGAGGTGCGACTCAGACTTGAGGATTGCATCAAGCTCGTTCCGATCGCGCTGCCGCAGATGCACCACGACATCGCGTGTTGCACGCACACCAAACTCACGTTCAAGCGCACGAATCGCAAGATCTTCGGCCGTCCGCAGGAACCGTCTTTGATGTTCGATCATCTGAATCTGGGAATCGACAGGGTGCCACAGCCTCTGCTCCCCAGGAGTCTCGCTCGGCCCGGGAGTTGTGGTACTTGAACTCGGCTGGGGCAGTTCCGCAATGGCTTGACTGAGTGCGGCGACTTCCTCCTCCTCCTTCTTCGCACGCTCCGCTGGCGTGAGCAGTCCGAAGAACCGATCCTCTGACCGATACATCCACGGGGGATACAATTTATGGTGGTGATTGACCACCAAGTAAGTGAAAGCGACGAGTACGGCTGGCCTGCCCCCATTCTCTGTACCAGTGTCTATGAGGGTCTTGGTTCAAGGATAGGGACCGACGCTGGCCGTTGCGGAGGGAGGGGCGCAGCCCCGACCGGAGCAGCGGCCAGCGTCGCCGCGAACG
>JADZER010000039.1 GCA_020850415.1 Phycisphaerales bacterium | reverse complement strand
CTCCCGCAGCTTGGTCACGATCTGTTCAGGGGTGTGTCTCGTCCGCTTCATCGAGAGTCTCCTGGGCCCTGCCGGGGCCCCTCGGGACTCTCATAGCACATGGATCAGGATTTGGGGGGCAGGCCAGACACACGAGACTTCAGTCGCCCGGCGGCGGCGCAAACAGACGGTCGTCCTCTTGAGCGAGCGGGACTTCATCGCGTACCCATGTCTCGCAGGGGCCCGCGTCTGGGTCGACGGTGCGCTCGATGCACCTGCGGCCGAGTGACGGCAGCCTGTCGATCTCGGGCTGGATGGCCGGCGGTGCCCCGAAGAACCCCGCGATTCTGTAGCCCTGGTTCCATTCGAGCGCCCACATCCAGAGGGCGAGGTGCTGGTCTGGGTGTCGTCGGATCACGATCTTGAAATACTCGTCGGCGCCGATACCGTGCACACGCCAGTGCCAGCCCGATGTCGACTCCTGGATCGCACGGAGGTGGGCGTTGCCCCAATCCGGCCGTGCCGCCTGCGCGACCGGCGTGAATGCACCGGGAGGAGACGCCCCGCAGCCCTTGCCGCGGTCGTAGGTGCTCAGGTAGAAAAACGCTGCCACGTGGAAGTACGCGAGACGCCGGGCGCGGTCCGGATCGACCTGCGGACCCGCGAAAAAGTCGGCCGAGAGCTCGACACCGGGCATGATCTGGCTGCGGATGGTGAAGCGTTCTGCACTGGCCCGGACCGCCTTGCCTGTCCTCCCGCTCCGGGCAGATTCCTTCCGACGGGCCTCCTCGAGGGCCCGTTGATCGGCGGGATCCCGTCCCCACGGGTCCGGCCGCATGGTGATCGCCGAGATGTCGCCTTCGAGGCCGCTCTTCTCCTCGTTGCACGCACGACAGCTCCGGACGATGAGGTTCCACTGGGCGCGCAGCGAGCCCTTCGGCACAAACCGCCGGCCGATCACATGCTCCTCTTCGGCCGGCGCGTCCGGGCTGAAGGGGGTGTGGCAATAGGCGCACGCCGTGTTCTCCAGCCTCGTCGGGGATCGGGGGGAGAGTTGTCGCATGCCGTGCTCATCGATCGACGAAGCTCGCCCTGGGCCCGGGCCATACCCCGGTGCAGAGCACACGGAGGCGTGGCCGGCGGACCCTGCTCTGGACCGACTGCACATTGCAGCACGGCCGCAACCGGTGGATGAGCAGCGACTCGACATCCGACAGCAACGCGGCCGTGAGACGGGCGTCCGTGTAGATCTCTCCGACAAGGAGATCCACGCCGTCAACTCCGATCTCCTCGACGAGGTGCTGGTAGATCGGCCGCTTGGAGGCACACCGAAGCCGGCAACGCAGCGTGGAACGATCTGCCTTGCCGAGATACAAGACCCGATGCGTGCCGGGATGGCACAAGGCGTACAGCACTCTCGTAGCGGACCACCGGCCGTCGTCACCCTCGGTGAGAGGCCACCACTCGACTTCAACAACATCTTGGGATGTGCTCGTAACCAACACTCCACTCCTCTGCAGCATCGGGGATCACCACAACCGCGGCTGGGCCCTGCCCACCGCACACATCCGTTCGAGCGGTCCGGGACGCAGGCGCAGGGCGGCGCCGCCGATGCGCCATCGGTCAAGCGGGGCCCGCCTCCAGAGGTTGTCCCCGAGGTAGCGGTTGCGGGGAGCGGGCGCTGCGGTGGACACCCGGCCCGTCTTGGTGTTGTACCAATACGGGGTCGTCCAGGTCGTGCGCCCGTCGTAGTTGTGGGCGTGCGCCTGCCTGCTCCTCGGCCGCGAGGGGTAGTACACCCACCCGAGGGCCCGGAGCACCTCCGCGTGTACCCCCGGCGCGAGATTGCCCTCCATGCCGGCCGCTGTCCTCCCCCAATCCACTGCGGCGGCGATCACCGGGCTTGGAGCTACCGGGACCGCCCCGAGCGCCGCGACAAAGGCCGCGATAAACACCTTCGCCTGATAGTCCATGACTGGTCCTCGCTACCACCGGACGCCCTCACGAAGACGGCGCCGCTGTGTCCTGATCCGCCGTGGTGTGCCGATTGACGCCGAGCATCACCGCGGGAGAGTTCCTCTCTACTGGCCCATCGTCGGCGGCGGCCCCTTCGGCTTGTTCGTGTTCTGCGACGCCGCCTTCGCTCGACCGGTCTGATCCCCCGTCTCTCGTCGCGCCGGACGGGCTTCGATCGGCTTGTACTGAGCCGACTTTGGAGCGCCTCGCTGTCGCTGGCCACCATCGTCTTGCTTTGCCATCCTTCTGCTCCTTGGGCATGACCCGGATCCTCATCGACCGCACGGTCGAGATGTCTGGGATGAAGAGGTACTCGTTCTCTCCCCAGACCTCGGGCTCGCCGGGAGAGATCATCTTGGACACGGGGTTCAGGAGCAGGGAGCGTTCATCGGACGCATCGCTGTGGCTCTCGATCGCGCCGACATACTCATCGCCGTCCTTGAACTTCACATGCACCCAGCCGCGGGCCCCCTGCCGGTGCACCACCGCGTCCCAGTGGCAGCTGTAGCCGCAGCGCCGCGTGAGCCGGGCCCGCCGGCACACGCGGTGGAGGATCTCGTGGTTCGCCTGCAGCACGAGCAGGAGCGAGGCGCCGACCGCGATCAGGCAGGCCGCACCCACGGCCGAGATCACAGCGGGGGTGAAGACGCTTGCGAGGTCCTCTGTCGATGCGGCCAGCAGGACAGAGGGGTTAGGGACCAGGCGCGACCCGGGCCCGAGGGTGCTGTGGAGGCCAGCGAGCAGCAGGTAGCTGATGGTCGACAGCACGACGGCCACGACGACCCGAATGCTCGCGCCCTGGGAGCGGGCGGGAGTCAGGGTCTCCCAAAGGCCGACCGCCAGCAGACCCGGGAGGGCAAGGAGAACAAAGACCGCGATCGCCGTGCTCTCTGGCATGTGCCCTCTATTCCCTACCGCCCGGGCCACTCCGGGCATGGGCCAACCGATCCGGACTACCCCGCAGGCGTGGGCTCGGCGGGCTGGCCGCCCGGCATGCCCAAGGGCTCGACCTCGACCCGTGTCATGAGGCGCACGCCCATCGCATCAACAATCCGTCTGGCCCGATCGACCGTGATGCCGTGGTACTCGTTGCGCTCGTCCCGCGAGACCATCGTCTCGTCGACACCGAGCCTTCTCGCGAGCTCCCGCTGGGTCATGCCTCGTGCGATGCGCAGGCCGATCAGGACCTGGCCGAGCCCGTGTAGGTTCTCGAACTCCTCGATCTGGCCCCGCTTGAGCCGCTCGTAGCTCTGGACCTCCTCCACCAGCTGCAGGTGGAACGACTCCATGGGCTCTTTGAGGGCCGCGATCTCGTCGGGGCCGTAGCCCTTCTCTCGCCAGGCGGCGGTGTACTGCGCCAGACGAGCCTTCTCCTCGTCGATGCGCTTTGTCGCCTCCTGGTACTCGGTTTCGTTGCGGATCATGGCGTGCTCTCCTTCTCTCTCATCCCTGAACGACCTTGATGATGCCCTTGGGCCGCCCTGTCGCGCGGTGCTGCCGGAACCAGGCGGGGAACTCCAGCTCGTTCCCCAGCGCATCACGCCCCGCGACGAGCCCCACCCAGTGCGGGTAGAGCTCGACCCGGTAGCTGTGCCACATGGGCAGCTGCCGCTTCGGGTAGCCGCGGTAGGAGCGGCGGGTCGTGTGGTCCCAGGTCCAGCACTTGGCGGGGTCGAGGCGGTTGAGGCTGCCCTGGAGCGACCTGGTCCGCACCCGGTCCTCGGCGCACACGAAGTACCCGTCGATATCATTGGGGTGGTCTTTGTCCTCGACAAAGGACCCGTCGATGTAGATCTCGTCGATCCCAACCGCCCACAACTGCTTGACCATCACGGAGAGGTTCTCGACCAGCTGCTCTCGCCAGGCCGCGTCCCACACGGGGTGGTCCCGCGGCGGCCCGGGACCGAGCACCAAGCTGGACTCCTTCAACTCGGCCAATGACATCGGGTAGTCGCCTGGGGGGAGCGTTCCCCCGGCTGTGAACTCCGGCAGTGTCGGCATGGCTTACCCCCAGTTGTTCCTCATACCTGCTAGTATCGTCTAGTTGTACGCATTTGTCAAGCTTGATGTTCCGCAATCCAGATCCTGGCGGTGGAGAATTTACCGAATAATTTCCGATATCCATCTCCACAATATCCCCCTTTCCATGCATGATAAAGGATGTTATCGTGCACTACAGACTAGAAGACGATTCGTCCGATGTTGGGGCAAGGAGGCCCACCACGATGCCAAAAGACCGATCCACGACCACCACCGCGCTCGCCCACCGCGAACCGATCCTCCCCGCCGTGGTCCACGAGGCCGGCGCCAACGCCCGCTACGCCTACGAGGAATTCTTCGCCGGGCTGGACTCCTCCCACACGGCCAGGGCCTACCGGCACGCCGTCCACCGGTTCCTGATGTGGTGCGACGAGCACCGGGCGCCCCTGATTCAGGTCACGCCAGCGATGATCGCCGGGTACATCAAGGAGCTCCGGGCCGAGGCGAAGGTCCCCGAGGGCGCCCCGCCCAGAACCCGACCGGCCAGCAAGCCCACCAGGAAACTCCACCTCGCCGCTCTGCGGCACTTCTTCGACAAGCTGGTCCAGCGGCACGCCATCGCCCTCAACCCCGCGCTCTCGGTCCGCGGGCCCAAGCACTCGGTCACCGAAGGCAAGACGCCGGCGATGGCGCCCAAGCAGATCCGCGAGCTGCTGGGGTCGATCGGGCTCGTCACGGAGAAAGGCGATCCGGACCTTGCGGGGCTGCGGGACCGGGCCGTGATCGCCACGCTCGTCTACACGGCCGCCCGGGCCGGCGCCGTCGCCAAGCTACAGCGCCAGGACTTCTACACCGACGGGCGCCAGTTCTACCTGCGGCTCGACGAGAAGGGGGGAAAGCTCCGCGCGATCCCCTGCCGGGCCGACCTGCACCAGTACCTCGACGAGTACTTATCGGTCCTCGGCCAAGACGAGCCGACGGCCCCACTCTTCCGCTCGATGGTCCGGCGATCAGGACAGCCGAGCGATAAGGGGATGACCGCCAACGACATGTTGCGCATGCTCAAGAGGAGACTGCGGGCGGCGGGGCTGCCTGACCAGGTCTTCAAGTGCCACAGCCTGCGGGCCTCGACCGCCACGAACCTCCTCGAGCAGGGCGTCGAGCTCTCCGATGTCCAGTTCCTGCTCGGGCACTCCGACCCCAGAACGACCAAGCTCTACGACCGCCGGCGCCAGGAGGTCACACGGAACATCGTCGAGCGGATCGCGATCTGATTCCATCTCACCGAGCATCCAGGTTAGGGGGGGCAACCTCCTTGCTCGCTCCCCATTACCCTCGAGCATACTTAGTCCAGTTACTTCCAATCCTGGGATCCCGGCGATGAGCCGCAATCCGCCTCGTCAGGTCCCAGTCACCTCCCCCACTCCGCCCCGATCGCTACGAGCTTCGCGTTGACATCTCGTATGATGCTCTCTATCTGCTTGTGCACAGAACTGGAGAAGAACACCGCCCTGCCATTAGCTTCCTCCTCGACCCGGTCCCATCTTGCCAGAACCCCCCGCACTGCCTTCTGCTCCGCAAGCCACGCGGTCCTATCCTGTTCCCGAAGCACCTGCGACCGCAATTCCAACAGCTGCGCACACCCAGCTACCACACTTTGTTCTTGCTCCGACACCACATGGCCACCGGCAATGCAGCATTGGCGAAGCAGCCACGCCACCAATGCGCAATCCCTCTCCACATCCTCGTCACCCTCGATGCCGAGCCAATAGAGTACGACCCGCTCCCAATCATGGTAGGGCCCGAGCACAATTGCCTTAACCAAGAACAAATTCGCCCACATAGCACAGCGAGCCGCGGTGATATCTCCTTGTCGCACATACCCTTGCTCCGCGAGAATCTGCACAGTGTCCATCACCATCCATTCATCCGGGGACCACGCGTGGAACACCGCCCGATCTGCGGCGCACATGACCCCCTCAAGCTGCTCACGCCATCCGTGTATCTCTTCAGGACACAATTCAGCCCTGAGTACATCTAGTACCCAATCAGTCTCCAGATGCACATAGTACTTGTTGAGCAGTGCATCCAGCACGCCCGCAATGCGCACTCGTATCATATGCCTAATACCTCCCGCAGTTCCCACCCGGCGGCTCATCAGACCACGGACCCCACGGCCCCGGAGACACCGGCGGCAGATTCTGCAGGCAATCGCCAGCATCCATCAGTCGCTTGCATTTATCGGCAACCTCCCTTTGCTGACTAATCTCCCGGCGATGGGTTTCACCACCCCCACGAAAGCACTCCTCAGCGAGTGCCTGCCGCGCATTCGCGCACGCCGCATAGACAACCCTTCGGTACGCCATATCAGAGCATGTCATCGTTCCCTTGTCTGTGCACCCGCCTAGTCCGTTGTAGATCTCTGCACATGCCGCAGATTGGATCTTGAGAAGCGCCTGGTACCTAGCCCAGGTACAGTCTCCGGGCTTCTTTAGCTTCTCTGCCTCGGGATCCGCCGGCTTGAGCGGCTTCCACTCTTCATCAATGCCTGGCATTGTTGGCAGTTGCACCTTGGGAGCGGGGTTCTTAGGATATGTCGGCATCCTATTAGGCTCGCCAATCTGGGGTATCTGAATCCAGTCTTCCTGCCCTGGCCGGTAAGGCCTCCAGTCCTCGGGCATCTCCCATCCAGGCGGCAACATCGCCGGGATCGGATCAATACCGTCGCGCGGCGCGGTGCCGGGACCGGGCCCGGGCCGCCTGTAATCTCGGGGCTGCCTCCCGCCCGGGTGTCGCACCGGTTCCCGCACTGGTGCTCGCACTGGTGGGCGCACACAAGGGGCCGAAGTACAGGTCTGCAGCCCGAACGGATCAACTAGGGTGACTGGAATGCTGAACTGGTATTGGTATAAGCTCAGACCGTCCACATACCCCAATGGATCCCGCCTAGCCCACCTGCCTGTGGCGCTGAGGTAGACGCGGTTTCGTACATGATAGACACCCTCCCAGCCTTCTGAGCCTGTTAGTTCTGGGTCCATCTCATATGCGGCACACCCCTTGCGGTCGTTTCCGCCGGCAACGGCGCTGTCGTAACCAAGCGAACCGCGCCCAAGGTCCGTGTCGGCCGAGTAACTCGCCGCGTAGTCCGAGAGGTCGCCGTAGTCCTTGGTGCCGTCCCAATTCCAGTCTGCCAGCGGGTGGCTGGAGTCCGACCAGACCGTGCTGCCGAAGTAGGTGTTGTCACTGGTCACCTCGCCGTCAGCGTTGACATCTGCCTTGCTGAGGCCGAACGGCACGCCGTACGGGTCGTACCGCACCTGCTGGATCAGCTGCCCCGCGTCGGTCAGCAGCGCCACCACATCGGCCCGCCAGCTCTGGCAGTAGTAGGTCCGCTCCTCGAGGGTCCCGTCCGAGGCCGCCGACCAACTCGTGTTCGAATCCGCATCGCGCAGGATCACGCTGTCGATGTACGAACTTGACCCGTACCCCGCAAGCCCCGCGTTGTGATAGACGAAGTCCTCCTTAGGCAGCACATTGTTGTCGATGTCCTCATCCCAGGTCCAGCCGCCGCCAGCTTTGTAGTGCAGCACACGGTAGGTTGCGACCTGGCGCCAGCGGTCATCGTGGACCCAGTGGTACCAGGCGTCGTCGCTGTTCCCGGAAGTGTTCGCCTCGACGGTGCTGTCGGCGTCGACATCGTAGTGCCAGCCGGTCCGGTGGCCCAACCCGTTGTAGGAGTACTCAGCCACGAGGTTGTCCGAACGGTCCAAGACCTTCCTCAGGCGGCCCCAGATGTCGTAGACATACCTGTAGCTTTCGCCGTCGTCGGTGAGGTTGCCGAGATCATCGTAGCCGAGGGTGACATCATCGGTGGTGTCGCTGTCCTTGTCCCGGTACCGTAGCTCGTTGACGAGGTTGAATGTGCCGGTGTCGTTGAGCTCGTCGGTCCCGCCAAAGCTCGAGTCACCATCGAGATCGAGCTGGTGCAGATCCCAGTTGCCGGTCTGACTGAGCGTCCAGTGTTCCAAGAACCGCGCGGCGGTGATCGCCGATCCAGTCCAGTCACCGCGATGGGCCGCCTCAAGGCGCTCCAGCCCGTCGTTGGTGTACGCCACATCCCAGCCGGGATACACGTGGTCCTGGACGAGATCGATGTTGCTTGACTTGCTCCGGCTGATCTGGTGGTTGTAGAAATCTCGGAATACATCGTACGACCCGTTCGTATCCGTATCGATACCGCGGGTCCAGATGTCGTGCTCGACACGGCCGAAGATGTCCATCCGGTCGTAGTCGCCGGACGACGCGCCCGGTGTGAACCGGTTGTAGAGCAACTCCGGCTGGGGCAACTCGGTGCCGACAGCGCCGTCGAGCCCGAGATACTCGTAGGTGGCGACCGTGGTCGTGCCGACCTTGACCGAGCTAGCCCGGTTGATGGCGGCGTCCAGCGCGCCGCCCGTCGCGGCGTACTGGTAGGTGATCGCGGTTCCGTCCGGGAGCGTAAGCCCGGTGCGACGGAGCGCCCGCGCGGTGGGGCTGGTGTAGGTGCCGTGCGTGTAGTCCACCGTCAACTCATCGCCCGAGCCGGCGGTAACGACCGAGTTGAAGTCCTGGTGGATCTTGTCGAGCAAGCCCCAGTGGTCGTACTCGTACGCCACCTGGTCGACGACATCGCCGCTGGTTGGGTTGTCGTACTGGGTGACGGCGCTCACCATGCCGCGGTCGTCGTACCCGGTGACGATCCGGAGCACGGCGTCGTCAAGGTCGGAACCGGTGTCGAGCGTGGCCCGACGCTCGACGACCCGGCCGAACTCGTCATACACCGACGCGACCGAGTTGCCCTCCTGGTCCACCATCACGGTCGGCTCGCCCTGGGCGTTGTAGGCGTAGCGGACAATGTCGCTCGTGGAGTCCGGATACTTGACCTGGCGGATGAGGTTGTTGGCGTAGATCGCCGAGGGAGCGGGGTCGTCGGTGTCGGTGACGCCGTAGGTGTAGGTGGTCACCTGGTCGACGCCGGTGTCCTGCACCTTGTCGCCGTCAACATCGACCCACATCTCTGTCAGCAGCCCGCCCTCATACTCGCAGCGCACATAGGTGTCCGTGTCGCGATTCGCGGTGTTGATCGGAGGCTCCGCCTCCGTGTAGTTGCTGATCACCGCCAGCTGGCGGCCCAGCCCGTCGTACTCGTACTTGGTGTCCGCGCCCTCGGGGTCGGTCGTCAACAGCACCGCCCCGTCCTCGTCGTAGGTGATCGTCGTCAGCAGCTCATCGGCCGAACTGCTGGTCGGCGCACTCGCCGGGTAGGTGAAGCTGCTGCCGCCGTGGGTGCCGTAGTGCACTGTGTCGATCAGCCGGTCCCACTCGTCGTACCAGGACGCGGTGATCTGAATGCGGCCCAGGATGTCCGCGGCGGTGTAGACCAACGGGCTCGCGGACCCGCCATCGTTGTTCAGGTCCAGCGGCCCGGTGGTCTGCCCGGTGCCGTAGTCGTCGTGGAACCGGCTGATCGACGCGCTGAGTAGCACGCTCCCGGTGTCCTCGCTGTAGACGGTCTGGGACTCTTCGAGCACGATATCGCCGCTCACGCCGAACGCGTCGGAATAACCAGAGTCATCGACCGTCGCGATCACAAAGGAGTGGGTCGGCCGCCCCAGCCGGTCGTAGACCGTCTTGCCGATCTGCTCACCGAGTGTCTTGATCGGCCGCCCGACGCTGTCGTACCAGGACTTGCTGTACAGGTAGACATCGGAGCCTGAAGTCATGACGACCCCGGTGCCCTGGTTGATCTTGTACTCCCGGCTCTCGTAGACTTGGCCCCTCTCGTCGTGGTAGGTCCTCGACAGGCTCATGCGATCGGAGGTGGTCGTAGTGGGATCGGTGTCCTCGTCGAAGCCCGAGATGTCGCTGTAGGTGGCGTTCGCCACGACGCGGCCGAGGTTGTCGTACTTGCTCACGGCGTAGGGCGTCGCCGGGCTCTGGGTCACGATCGTTCGGCCGCGGGCGTCATTGATGAAGCCCGTGACACGCTGACCCGTGGAGCCGTCCTCCACGCGCCGCGTGACCTCGGTCAGGTAGCTGTTGCCGCCATCAGAATCGCCGTCGTACTCCAGCAGCTCCGTCGTCATCATGTTGTTGGTGCCGCTGGTGGCAAAGGCCGGTGTGCTGGCATCCACCCAGTCGTTGGTGCCGATGCTCCGGCTGACCACCCTGCCGAGATCGTCGTACTCCGTGCGCGAGATGGTCCCCGTCGGGTCCATGACGCCGATCGTTCGTCCCATCGCCTTGTCGTAGAGGTACCTCGTCGGGTCGAAGTGATCGTCGGCATCCCCCTCCCCGGATGCGGGGATGTTGTAGTACGCCCGCGCTTCCAGCGCCCGCGCCCCTGTCTCGTCGTACAGGATGGTCGAGAGCCTCGCCAGCGATCCTGTCGGCACCGCCGCGATCGGGTCATCCAAACCCTCATTGATCCAGTTGATCGGATCGGTCGTCGTCCCGGAGGAGGAGATTGTGATGAGACCACCGGCCTCCGTCCGGCCGGCGTGGTTGGACACCGTGTAGCCGACCGGCCCGTACCATGAATCGGTCGTGTCATCCACATAGCGTGGGATGGATAGGACCGCGGCCCTGCCATCCGCGAGCGTGTGGTAGACCGTCTGCGTCACACGCTCCTTGCCGGTGGTGCTATGGGCATGGAGCTTGACCGTGTCGGATCGGCCTTGGTCGTCGTAGGTGAACTCGGTCGCCTGGTGCAACTCGTCGCCTGAGGAGTCGAAGGTCGTCCCTGCCTCGGTCGGCGGGTCGTAGGCGGTCAGCCCCGTATCGACATCCTCGACGACCTCCTCAACCAAGCCGGTGAGGCTGTCGTAGCCGGTGTAGTTTACAATGCCGTCGGCCGTCTTGGTGTACTGCACCCGGCCGTCCTGCAACTGGAACCGATAGCTCGACACCGAGGTGCCGGAGCCGTTGTGTGCCGTCGAGACCACGGGCAGGGTCACGGTCGTGATGGTCGGCGCGATATACAGGACATCGGAGTCGGTAGAACTGTAGAACGCTCGCCCGATCTGGGTCTCGTACGCCCCGCTCGGCGGCGATCCCATGCCGTGGTAGGCCTCGGTCTCGGTCTCCTCGGTGTACTGCCAGACATACTGGTCCATCGGGACCAGGATCTCCGCGTCGTCGGTACCGATCTTCAGGCGTCGGTCGAGGTATTCCCGAGTGGACACCAGGTGCTCATCCCCGGACGATCCCTCTTTCCACTTCACATGCTCGGGCAGGAACTCCAGGTCGGTCTGATCGGAGGCCACATACACCTCGATCAGGCCGGTGCTCGTGCTCGCCGTCACCTCGCCGTAGGGCTCCGATGGGGTCCCGGAAGTGTTGTGGGGGTACCCGGTGTTCGCGGCCGGTGTGCGGATCTCACTGACCCGGCCGTCATCCTCGCGAACCACCTCGGTCAGCCAGTAGTCGTACGAGCTCCCGGCGGGATCGGCGCTGGTGATCACCGTGTTCGTCGACAGCATCGTCGGGCTGTAGTACTGGGTCAGGAAGGTGCCGTCGGGCCGCGAAACGACCGTCCGCCTCAGCCACGAGTCCTCCCAGAGCATGCTGTTGGTCTCATAGCGGTAGACGGTCGCCCCGTCCACGGCGCCCGGGCAGCCACACTCGCCGTTCTGCCAGGTCAGCTCGATGCGCCGGTCCTCGTCGTACTCGTAGTACGCGGACGCGTAGGGCTCGAGATCCTCCTCCTCCTCGTTTTCCAGCGTTCCCGATACATCCTCATCGTAGCGCCGCAGGCCTTCCGAGCTGTACACATACTGGACCGCGTAGGAACGACCTGGGTTGCCCACATCCCACGACCCCGTCCAGTACCTGTAGTAGGTGCGGGTGACCATCGATAGGCTCGCGTCGCTCAGCGGCGTGGTGACGGTCACCATCTTGAGGTTGCCGGCGTCGCCGTAGGTCGTGCCGCCGGTCTGGTAGTACGAGTACTCGACCCTGGCGACCTCGGTCTCCGTCCCGCAGTCCCCCCAGCCGCTGCCGGCGTCGTTCTCGCATAGAACCTGGGTCAGCCGCTTCACACCCTCGACCGTGGAGTAGGTGTAGCAGTAGCGGCGCCCACCCGAATCGTAGACGGTCTCGATGCACCCCTCGCTGGTGTATCCGTCCTTGGCCAGCGACGGGTCTGTCGCGTGGCCCACAAAGGCGGTGTTCCCACCCCGATCGACCTTCTTCCAGAACTGCCACGCGGCGTTGCCGTAGGCGGTCTCCCCACCGAAGAAGTAGGTCTGCGTGCCGCTCTTGTCGTAGAGGATGTAGTAGTCGTAGGTGACCTCTTCAAGCACCGTGGTCTTCCTCTCGGCGGCCGCGGCGGCGAGCCCAACCGCCTCCCAGGTATCGGTGCTGTAGCCGCTGACGGTATCCACTCGCCTGAGCTCGAGCTTGGCCTGGGGTCCGCTGTAGTAGTACAGGCGGTCGTACGAGTCCCCGTTGGGGGCGTCGGCCAAGAACAGCACCGGCTGAGAGATCTGGAACCAATTGGCGCCCTGATAGGTGTCGCTGTCGTAGAACACCATCTTGTCGTCGTCTTCTTCCCACTGCTGGCAGCTGTAGGAACGACCCACGCGCCAGGCGAACCCGGGCGCGGGCAGGGCGAGATCGATCGCGTTGAGATTGGCCGCGCCGTTGCGCAGGTTTACGCCGTTCTCAGAGCCGTCGCCACGGCAAGGGCTGCCGAGCTCCCGGCAGTAGTCAAAGTCGTGGCCGAAGGGGTCGCCCCCGTCCGATCCTCCGCCGCCCGAGCCCCAGCCCGATCCATCGCCGCCGACAAGATCGCCGGGGGGCACGGGGAGTGGCAGGATGGTGACCACGGTGCACTGGGGCCGCTCCGGGCAGATCTCGCACCAGTCGTCGTTCGGGCCGTAGCCGCACAGAGTCCCCTTCTCCGAACAGCTGAGTGGACGACCGAGGATCAGCTCCAGAACCTCGATCCTGAACTCGCACTCGTAGTTGCACTCCTCCATCAGCGCGGTGACGATCAGCGCCATTTCTTCGGCATTGTTGATGTCCAGATGGAAGGGCTCGCCGCAATGCCGGCACTGCCACCAGGCCAGCGCCGATCGGATCGCCCAGGCTTTGATGGCGCCCGGCCCCCCCCCGGAGCTGGGGCACGGGAAGCAATCGCTGGCGGTCGACTCGGCGCACCCACTCAGATCGTCCCCTGGGAGAAGCGGGATGCAGATGGCACAGAGGCACCTAGTGCACTCCCCGCAAGCGGTGTTATCTGTGCAGTCCTGAGCCCAGCCCTCTGCCGAGACCCCTCCCAGCACCAGGAGGAGGGCGAGAAGGATGGTCTGCGGAAGCGAGGAGCGCGTCATGGCCTGTCCTCCGGCTGTCGTCGCGCAGCCCGCGCGACGCGGAACTCCGGCAGCCTACGGCGCGAGCCGCCCCGGCCGCAAGCCGATCTGGCGATATTCAAACCATGGTTTGAATGTCGCGCTTTGGGCTTTACTCCCCGCCCCCGGCGCGGTAGGACTGGGGCGCAACCCCGACTTGGGCCCCTCAGCGGGCGGAGGTCTCACCGTGTCACCACGCCAACGCAAGCTCGTGTTCGGCGGCGTCCTGCCGCTGGTCAGCGTCGCCGTCGCCGGCGGGGCGATCGTTCTGGCCACCCTGGCCTCCTTCGGGGCGTTCCCCCGCCCCGCCCCCGCCGAGGTCTCCGAGAATCCACGGCCGGAGGACCTGGCCGCGGCGCTGGCCCGGGCCGGGATCACCGCGGAGAGCCTGGCCGCCGTCGGCGCCAGCGACCAGGCGGTGACGCGGCTGGTCGGGTTCGCCGAGAGCCACTTCGACGCCGAGCGGTTCAGCACCATGCGGCAGGCCGACGAGTCGGTGAGGGAAGCGCGGCACACCGAGCGGTCGCTCCGGCAGACGGTCCAGAGCGGGCACGGCGACGCCAACGAGGCCACGGCCCTGCGCGCCGCCGAGCAGACGCGGGCGGCCGAGGAGTCCTCCCGCGATCAGCTGGTCGGCCTGCTGCGGACCGCGGTCGGCCAGGCGTTCGCCCAGGACCAGCTCGCCACGCTGGAACAGATCAGGGCCAACAGCGCGTGGGATCTCCCGGTCCAATACCTGGTGGTGAGCCGGACCGAGCGGGAATGGGTCGCGCTGCGGGACGCCCTGGCCAACCTGCGGATCAGCGCCCGCCTGGGCGAGGAGCCCGACCCCGAGTGCTCGGCGCTGGTGCGCCAGTGCGACGGCGACCCGGCGGTCGCCGCGGCCAGGTCGCGGCTGGACATGCGGCTGGCCCAGGTGGAGGCGGTCTTCGCGCAGGCCCTGGGGTTTGGCGGCTGAACCCCGCCAGCGGCGAGAACTCGCCGGGCGGCCCCGGCCGTACGGCGACGAGGGTGGATGGGATGCACGGAGGAGACGCGACAGAGCGGCTCGCGGAGATCGCCCACGACCTGTGGCGCGACGCCATGGAGCGGCGGGGCTGGTCCTACGGGCCGTCCTACGACGCCGAGCACAAGCGACATGACGCCATGGTGCCCTTCGGGCGGCTCGACAAGCACGACCGGCGGCAGGCGTTGCTGGGGATCACGGCCCTTGAACTCGCGCGGGACCTCATCGGCTCGATCTGGTACGAGCGGGGGCCGGCGCGGCCGCTCACGCTGGAAGAGATGCGCACCGGGCTGCCCGTGACGAGCTGCACCGGCGACCTCATCGCCGCGGACAGCTCGCGGCCGGATCGGCGGCCCTGCATGGTCCCTGCCCCGCACGCCGAGACCGGTCGGGTCGTGGCCTGGGCGGCCGACGAGCAGGGATGGCTGGGCTCGGTCACCGTCGCGTGGCCTGACGGCAGTGTCACCTCACACCATCCGGCGGACCGGGACCTCATGCGGACCGGGGAGCACCCACGGCACGCGGCGGAGGGATCTCGGTAGCC
Organism: Phycisphaerales bacterium; assembly: GCA_020850415.1. Classification (GTDB taxonomy): domain Bacteria; phylum Planctomycetota; class Phycisphaerae; order Phycisphaerales; family UBA1924; genus PNC22. Next base: position 38,045 of record JADZER010000039.1, on the reverse strand, counting down.
CGCACCACCGGCCGAGCTCCAGCGTCGCTCCGCGCGGGGAAGAGGTAGACCAGCCGCCCGAGCCCCGCCGGCAGTGCAACCCCTCGCCGCCCCCCCACTTCCACCCTCTCCACCCCGTCCCGCAGCATGAACCGGTGCCGCCTGCCCTGTTCGTCCCCGTGCAGCACCCCTGCGTTTCGCAGGGAGCGCAGGTGGTGGCTGACGACAGCGCCGCCCAGCGACAGCCGGTCGGCGACCTCGCCCACGCAGCCGGGACGATCGGCGACCTCGAGCAGCACATCGAGGCATGTCGGGCAGCCGAGCAGCTTGGAGAGCGCCGCCATCGCCTCGATCGAGTTCCAGTCGTGCCCAGTGTCCGGCGGGGTCTCCATGGCAGTCCTCCCCTGTGCCACAGTGTATAGGGGATCTACTTCGCCGGGGTTGCGGTTGGGAGATCGCGCTCCGATGAGCTTCGAATCGGGGGGTTTCCACCGATTGATCGGGGATGCTTCGGTGGAGTGGATAGGGCAGACCGGGCCGCGCGCGGGAACAGGGGCGGCGCGGCTCAAATCCGCCAACCAACCGCCCGCGGTCCTTCGACTTGGCCCGATCGCCCCTCTCCTGGGCGATGCGCGTGGTCAACTCCCGGACTTGTTCTTCGTCGGATCGACGAGCGTGTAGGACGCCCCCTTCTGGGTCGTCGGGGGCAGTGGTTCGCCCTTGACGGTCGTGACCTCCCTGCCCTTGCCGCCGCGGGGGCCAACCTCCTGGTACTGGCCAGACTTGGGGGCCTGATTGCCCGGCTTCAACCCACTGTTCTTCGTCATGTGCTTCTCCTTGCCCCTGTGGGGCGGTTGCGGCCCCGTCATGTACGGACGGGCACCTCGATGACCGGATTGAGCGGCTGCAGCTTGGCCCGGTACGCCCGGACCACCCGGTCGTAGAGGTCCTTGACCCTGGGCGCCTCCACGGTGATGACGAGCGCGTAGCGGATGCGGCGGGGCTCGGTGTCGTTGTGCCCCTCGCTCCGCGCGTTGTAGTGGATGTCGAAGACGGGCTCGTGGAGACCGGACGCCCGTTTGCGCTTGCGCATATGGAGACAGGTCTCCCACTTGTGGGCGTCGGTGCGCAGCTCCTGCTCGGCCGAGTAGAGGTTCGCGGGCTGGAAGAAGGGCGCGGTGTCCGGGTGCACCGCCTCTTCGCGGCTGAACTTCGTCATGTCGGGCCGGAAGTAGATGGAGAGCCCACTCCGCGTGTAGTTGCCCGGGTGCTCGGGGTCGACCTCTGTGGCGAAGCAGAATGTGGCGGTGATCTCCACCGATCCGGTCAGCCCTTCCGCGGGGAGCGGGATGCGGATGCGGCGGTACTTCGCCGCGGTGATCTCGTCCTGGTACACGATGCGGACACACCCGTCCGGGCAGACGGTCAGGTCGTCGACCGAGGCGGGCAGCCGGCCCCAGCCCACCTCATCCCGCGGGTGCCCACCGTCGTCGGTGCCGTGGATCAGCAGGGCCTTGATGGCGAGCGGGCTGAGCACCTGGCCGAAACGCGCTCGCACGCCGGCGCCGGCGTGCATCGCGGCCGGGGCGGCGTAGCTGGTGCCCGCCGTCGCGATGATGCGCCCGGGCGTGTCCGGATCGAACACCCAGAACGGCTCGGCGTCGCTGCCGCCGAAGGTGACCAGGTCCGGCTTGACGATGCCGGGCGAGCGGCCCGGGCCGCGGGAGCTGTAGGGCGAGCGGTTCCACTCCCCGCCCCGCCGGTCGGTCGCGCCCACGGTCAGCCCATTGACGCAGTCCGAGGGCACCTGCACGCGCCAGGTTTGCAGCACGGGATCGGCCGGGTCGGTCCCCGTGTTGCCCGCGGCGATCGTGGTCAGGCACCTTCCCTCGGCGAGCTTCTCATCGAGCACGGCGGTCCAGGCGTGGACATCGTCGTCGTCCACGGGGAGCGTCGGCCCCAGGCTCAGGGACACGAACTCGTATGGCTTCGAGGCCAAGACAGTCTCGATGCGTTCGAGCACCTCGTAGAGCTCGAAGGGGTCCTTCTCGGAGTTCTTGTCGAGCACGCGGTAGTGGTCGACGCGGCACATCGGGCGCTCGATCTTGACCGCATCGGCCGAACCGAAGAGGAGCGCGGAGGTCACGGTCTCGCCGTGCCAGAGCAGCTCGTTGTCGGGCGCGCCGACTCCCGGCGCTTCGAACGCGTCGGCCCAGGCGAGCAGCCGGCTCTTGCGGGGCAGCCCGCCGTCGAACACGGCGACGCGCAGGTTTGGGTCGAGCGCGTCTCCGGCCGGGAGCTCGGCGGCCCGCGGCCGGTGGTGCTTGCCCCGCAGGATCGGTGTCGTCGTGCGGAGCCTGGGCATCTCACGCAGGACGCGCAGGAAGGCGAACTTCGCGATCTCGGTGGCCTGATCGGGGGGGGCGTACATGCGGAGGAAGCACAGGCGTCCCGCGAAGAACAGCCGCTCGAGGTCGGGCTCGAGGCCCTGCTCTTCCATGTACTCCTGGAACCCCCGGATGATGAACTGGTCCCGATGCGTCTCTCCGGCATGGAGCACGATCTCCAGCGGGATGGCCTCCTCCGACTCGGGGAGGCGCCTCACGCGGTCTTCGGGTGGGACCGCGGCGATCCTCTCGATCGCGGCCAGCTGCGCCACGAGCGCCCGGGTCTCGGGGCGGTGTGGCAGTGACTCGGCCAGCCTCTCGAACGCCGATCGGGCCCCGGCGACGAAGTACTCGGTGGAGACCGTCTCCTCGGGCTGGCGTCCCCTGCTCCGCCTTTCCGGCTCGATCCTCGCGGGCCTGCTGCCGACCGCCCGCAGCCCGGCGTCCCGGAAGAACCCGCCCGGGTGGTAGCTCTTGGCGAAGTACTCGGGGTGCAGCGTGAATGACGCGACCGCCTGGCCCTCCGGGCACGCGGAGTCTGGCAGGCCTTGCAGGGCCTGCACCGTCGTCGAGAGCATGCGGCCGAGCCGCTCCCTTGCCTCCTTGAAGGGGTAGGGCGGGGGCTTCTCCCCTCCCCCACTCTTGATCTCGACGGGCTCTGCCAGCCGCTCGCCGTACCCCAGGAGGTAGTTGGGTCGTTTGGCCATGGCTCAGGCTCCCTCTCTCTGGTCGTGCTTGCGGATCGTGTCACGGCTCACGCCCGTGATCTCGCTCGCCTGCCGTTGGGAGACGCCCGCGTCCCGCATCAACCGCAGCGCGAGGTCCTGCCTGTCGTCGCGGCCCAGGCTCTCGGCCGCGGCCCTGACGACGCCTTCGAGCTGGTGCTCGATCTGCCCGCCGTTGAGCGCGGCCATGCGACGCGCCCGGCGCACCCGCTGGGCGGCATCGCTGAACGAGGATCCCGCGAGCGCGACGCCCAGGATGACGGGCCAGGGCGAGTCCTCGTCCATCTCTAGGAGGTCGCGGAAGACGGCTGCGAGGTGCTCCCGCGAGGGGAGCGGGAAGTCGATGACCATCTCGAACCGCCGCCACACGGCCGGGTCGAGCAGGTCGGGGTGGTTGGTGGCGGCCAGCAGGAGGCCCGACGCGGGCCACTCGTCGATCTCCTGCAGCAGCACCGTGACAAGACGCTTGAGCTCGCCGATCTCGGTGGAGTCGTCCCTCCGCTTGGCGACCGCGTCCAACTCGTCGAGGAGCAGCACGCAATCGTGCGCTTTGGCGTAGTCGAGCACGACCCGCACATTGTTGCCGGTCCGGCCCAGGAAGCTGCTCATCACGGCCGAGAGGTCGAGGGTGGCAAGCGGCCGGCCCAGCTCGCGGGCGATCCATTTCGCGGCGAAGGTCTTGCCCACTCCGGGCGGGCCGGTGAAGAGCACGGAACGGGTGGGCTCGATCCCCGCCTCCTTCAAGCGGTCGAGGCGGCGCTGCTCGTCGACCACCTGACGAAGCGATCCCCAGGTCGTCCGGTCGTAGACCGGTTCGATCTCCAGCTCCGGTGTCTCCAGCAGCCGCACCAGGGGCAGGCGGCTGTCGTTGTCCAGGGGCAGGCCGGCGACCTCCGCCCGTCTTGTCGGCGACCCCCGAACAGGGGCCTTGCGAAGGAGGTCCGTGAGCTGGGAAGAGAGCGCCCCATCCTCGGCCTTGTAGCGGCGCGCGAGCTTGCGAACGAGAAGATGCATGTCCTGGGGGCGGCCCTCCAACGCCACGCGGGCCAGATGGAATAATTCGTCCTTCAATTCCCTACATTCGTCCGCATTGTCCATGATCGTGCTCTCCTCTGGGAAATAATCGTACAGTCTGGTGGACTAGATGTCAAGATGTATCGTCATTCTCGTCCATGGAGCTTGAACTCGCCGGCCCGCCGGAGCCCGGGCCGGGCGGTCCCCCGCTGCTCTTGCCCTGCTCCGGCCTCACTCCGGCTCCGGTGTCCACCGCTGCAGCTGCCTTGCCTCGTAGTCGGCGAGGGTCGCGTCCCACCGCTCCCGGGTCCAGCCCTTGAGCCTGGCCACGCCGAAGGGGTCGTCCATGCGGTGCTGCTTGGCGATCCTGACGCACGCGACTACGAACCTGTCCTCCTCACCGGGCGGGGGCTCAATCTTGGGGGGACCCCCCCACTGCCGGGCGCGCGTCTCGCGCGCCGGCCCGTAGAGGTGCTGCTTAAGCCGCCGGGAGGCCTCGTCCTCGTCGGCCTGGGTGATGAACTGGGATTTGCCCTCGCGCAGCAGCCAGTAGAACATGGCGCCGGGTTTCCTGGCCCTGGCTCTCGCCCGCTCCGCCATGGCCACGAAGTCGAGCCGCCCCCCCTCCCCGGCCTTGGCCAGGCCGGCCGCGATCGCCTGCCGGTGCAGCTCGAGGAGCCTGCCGACATCGGCGAGGTCCTCCGTTCGGATGTCGCGGATGTTCGGCGACCCACTGGGACTCTGGATGTTCTTTTTCCTACTGCCCAAACCGCTTCGCGTAGAAGCACCAGCCGGTCCTGCCCGCGTGGGGGCGGGTCTTCTGGTGTTTTTGTTTCCCGGTAGGGAAAGCGATCTGTTTAGATCAGGGCTAGCAGATCCGACGGAAAAACCGCGGCGGGGGCTGGCAGATCCGCCGTGGGCTCGCCTCCCCTCCCCCACTACCCTCCGGCGCTCCGGGTGTTGGCGGCCTCTCGCCGGCGGCGCCCAGCCCGGGTTGATCCGGTCGTGGCTGCCCCACCGGTTCATGGCCCACTGCGGGGCTTCGAGGGGCTCCATCCAGCCGAGCTCGATCAGGGTGGTCCGGGCCTCGGTGACCGCCCGGCGGCTGATCCCGAAGACCTCGGCGATCCAAGAGCCCTTGGTGCGGCCATCGACGCGGTAGACCCCACCACTGCCCTCGCGGTGCCAGTAGAGGGAGCGGATGAGTATGGCCAGGACGACGCCGGTGACCGCGCGGCTGAACCCCGCGGCTAGCGCACGGAGCATCCGCCGCGGGACGGGGACCATGCGGCGTCGGTTGGGGATCTGCTCGAGCATGGCCCAGAACCCGGCGAGGTCCTCAACGCCGATCTGGTCGGCCGAGACCGCGAACTCGATGGAATGGGGAGTGATCCGCACCAGGCCGATCTTCGCCAGCCGTCGGATGTCGGCGTTCAGGTCGGCGAGGGCTCGGGGTGAGCCCCGCCCCCCCACCAGCGTCGCCAGCTCCTGGGTGCCGTACAGGGGTCTCTCGGGCCCATTGACGCGGTCGGTGTAGCGGCGCCGTTCGAGCATCTCGTGGGCCGCGAAGTAGACGCGGAGCTGGCGGCGGGTGAGATGGCCCGCGGTGTGGAGCCACCACGCCAGCGCGAGCTGGTGGACAGAGATGGGGCGGAACCGGCCCTCGATCTGGGTCTCGGTCTCCCCGAGTGGGACAGGGCCCCCCTCCCCCACTGCTGCGGGCGTTGAAAGTGCTCTCGAAGTTGACATGGCGCGGATTCCTTTCCGCGCATGGCACAAGAAAACCCTGGCCAAACCGATGCGGCTTGACATTCCCAGGGTTCCGCGCTATCTTCGAGGTGCGAGAACGAAGCGCGCTGGTCCTGGTCGAAAGCCCTCGGACTGGCCTTGAAGACCGCCCCTGCAAGGGCGGTTTTTCAATTTCCTGGTATCATCGAGCCATGCGCCTCCTTGCGGCTACTCCCCCACTGCCGACGCCAACGCCTGGCATATGGGGGATTGGTTGGTCTGAACCTCAATATGTGGCGATTCCACCCCGCGCGTCAAGTGCTCTACAGGCGTATTGCACGCAAGTGGGACCAGATGCACGACCACAACTGGTCCGCATCAAGTGGTGCCTGTTGCGTCTGGTGCGGATCAAGGCGCACCAGACGAGCAGCACCAATCAAGGGGTGCGTATAGAGACGGACCAGTTGACCGGGACCTCTCGTGGTGAACCACTCGATCAACCCCGATCATGTGGTCCCGATCGTCTGGTGCACCATGATCGGCCACAATCGATTCGGACCGATCGTAACGGCCCATACAACACGCACCGATCGAGTGGTCCGCCTTGTACGCATCCAACTGGTCCCAGTTGAGTGCGATTGTGTCTTGTGGCGACTGGTGGCGGATTCCAGCGTGCCTGGACGGCGTGGGGTGAGTCAACCGTTTGGGCCAGATTGATGCGGACCAGACGCAAGCCCGCCGATGGACCCTGCGACTGGTGTCACTCGTCCGGCCCAGATCAATACGGACCGGTTGCCTCGGACCGATCGAACCGGACCAGTTGACGGCGCGGCCATGACTCTGGTAGGGTGGGTGAGTTGGAAGCTCGGCACCAGACAACGGGTCCACCTCAAGTGGTCCATCTCAAGATGGCCTGTTCGGAGGGGACCAATTGACTGGTGCGAAACCGCGGGACCGGCCGATAGAAAAAAATCTGCAGGAGAAGGTAGCATGGATGCAAAAACCCCCAGAACGCATGTGATCGCCGTGGGCAACCAGAAGGGCGGCGTGGGCAAGACGACGACGACGGTGAACCTCGCCGCCGCCCTTGGGACGCTCGGCAAGCGCAGCCTGATCATCGATCTTGACTCCAACTGCGGCGCGACCCGGTGCCTCGGCGTGCCCCCGGACAGCTATCAGGGCGCCTACGAGGTCCTGTTGGGCGTTGAAGACCCGATCGGGGTCGCGCTGGAGACGGATCCCGACGAGGGGATCGAGCTCCCGGTGGGGGTGCAGCTGATCCCCGCGAACCGCGACCTGGAGCGGGCGGAACGCGACCTGGCCCAGAAATACCGGATGGGCAACTACCGCAGTTGCCTACGGGACCCCATCCGCCAGCTGCGGGCCAGCGGCAAGTTCGACTTCGTGTTCCTGGACACCGCTCCCAACATCCAGGCCCCGACCGCCGCGGCGTACTGGGCCGCGGACTGGTTCATCCTCACGGCCACCCCCGAGCTCCTGGCGATCCAGGGGATGAACGACGCCATGTCGGACATCCGAGAGATGCAGGCGGGGAGCAACCCGGCCCTTCGCCTCCTGGGCGTGCTGCTGTCGTGCGTGAGCATGCGGACCAGGCTCGGGGCGGAGGTCGTGGGGTGGGTGGAGCAGGCGTTCGACAAGATGGGCTCGTACGGGGATTTCAGCACACGGATCAGCCGGGCGGTGGCGGTTCCCGAGGCCCAGAAGCTCGGCAAGACCATCATCCAGACCGAGCCGGCCCACAAGGTGGCGGAGGAGTACCGCCAGCTGGCCCGCGAGGTGATCGACCGGGTCGAGCGCGCGGCCCTTCCAGAAGCCCCGGCCGGGGACACATTGGCGGAGGTTGAGATCGAGACGAAAGAGCAGCCGGGGGCAGTGGGGGAGGTGAGCCATGGCTAAGCGGCGGGAGCGACAGGTGCTCAACCCGCTCAACATGGACCATGTGGCGGCCATCGGTCACCTGCGGGCAACACCAGGCCCGGAAGCGGAGCGCGGGGCGGCGGTCGCCGAGCTGGTTGAGGAGATCGGCGGAGCAGTGGGGGGGCAGCAGGGCGAAGAACGGCCCTACGGGCAGCCGGAGCGCCCAGCGCCCGGGACCCAGGCAACGGCACGGGGGCAGGGGCTGGGAGCGAGCCCCGTTGATCGACCGGCGGCGCGGCGGGTACCGGAGGCGCCTCGGCGCCGGGGGCGCGACGACGCCAAGGACACCCACCAGCTGAAGACCAGGTTCTCCCCCCAGGAGGCCGTGCAGATCGAGGATTTCCGGCTCGGGCTCGAGCGACGCCTGGGCGTCAAGCTCCGGGGCAGCCAGATTTCCCGCGCGCTCTGGACGCTGGCGCTCCGAGCGGAGGATGAGCTCGACAACCTGCGGGCCCCGGAGCTGGACCGACCCTCGTACGGAGACCCGCTCGGCATGGCGGCGTTCGAGGATGTGATCGCGGAGTACCTCCTGGCGGCCATCAAGCGCGCGCGGCGGTAGGTCGGAGAGCGGAGTCTGCTCCGAGCTGGACCAGTGAATACGGACCAGTTGACATAGACCAGTTCAATTTGGCTACTGGAGGGCAGGGATGGAACGACTTGGGCGGGTTCTGGAGGCAGTTGACTGGGCGCTGACCAAGCCGCATACCACTACCGCGGCGGCTGGAGTGTCGCGATGTTCCACCGGTCAGGGAGCCACTGCTCGAGGTGGCTGATGGGCGTGCGGGGGAGGTTGGCGAGGAGGTAGGTGAGGTAGTGTTGTGTGTCTGGGTATGGTATTCTGGTGGGAGCAACTGCTTCCGGAGGGTGAGAGATGCGGAATCGACTGTGCGTAGTGGCTTGTGCAGCGGCTGTGATATTGGTCACGAGCTCGTCCAGTGCGCAGTGGTTCAACGAGGGCGAGCTGGCCCCGGGGCCGCACGGGTCAGATAATTACGGAAACGCCGTGAGCGTGTGTGGCGATACGGCAGTGGTGGGGGCGTCCGGGGATGACGATCAGGGCACCAATGCAGGAGCGGCGTACATCTTTTTCTACGGGCCGAACGGGTGGCAGAGCGAGGCGAAGGTGTATGCCTCGGAGCCGTCAGCCGGATCCCTGTTTGGTCGTTCGGTCGCGGCAGAGCGGGATTGCGTGGTTGTGGGGCATCTGGGGGCCAATGGCTCTGCTGGGGCTGTGTATGTGTTCGAGAAGGTCGGCGACACCTGGGGCGAACCGGCGAAGCTCGTCGCAGCCGATGGGATGGGTCAGGACTATTTCGGGTCCAGCGTTGCAGTTTGCGGGGACACCATCGTCGTGGGGGCTCCTGGCGCAAACGACCCTATGACGGACTCTGGTGCGGTGTACATCTTCAAACGCACCAACGGCAGTTGGGAACAGGCGGCTAAGCTGACGCTTGCCGGTGGGGAGGAGTTCGACAATTTCGGCAATGCCGTAGCGATCAGCGGTACAGAGATGATCGCGGGCGCTCCCGGCCGAGGTACGGAAGCAGAGGGCGAAGCGTACATATACTCCAACGCTGGGGGAGGATGGCACCGAACCGCCATCCTTGCGGACGGCAATGCGACGCCTTGGAGCTACTTCGGGCTTTCTGTTGACATCGATGCCGGCTGGGCAGTGGTCGGAGCGCCTCTGGACAACGATTCTGGGATCGATTCCGGCAGCGCGCATGTGTATCGAAAGGGAGGCTCGGGGTGGGTCGAGGATGCGGTCCTCTTCGACGACGAGGGCACATCGGGTGATCGTTTTGGGCAAGTCGCGATCTGGCAGGGGACCATTGTGGCGGGCGCTCCGTTCCATGATGGCGCAGGCAGCAACGCAGGCGCGGTCTTCGTGTTTTCACGAGACGCTAGTGATTGGGGCGCCCCATCGAGATTCACCCTGGTTTCAGCCACCGGAACGATCGGTAACAGTGTCGCAATTGACAACGGAGCGGCGGTGTTGGGCGCGCAGGGAGCAAAGAAGACCTTTGGGCTGCGGCAGACCGGCGCGGACAGCGACGGTGATGGCTTGCTTGATGAGTGGGAGCGGCCGTGGGGCGGGATAGATGGGGATGGGGACGGTGTGCCCGATCTCATTCTCTACGAGCTTGGCGCCAGACCAGATAGAAAGGACATCTTCCTCGAGGTGGACTTGATGAATGGTGTCTCGGAGGGGAACGGCTTCAGTCAGGAGGGGCTCGATCTGGTTGTCAGCGCGTTCGCGAACGCGCCAATCCAGAATGTCGATGGCTCCACGGGTGTGCAACTGCACGCGATGGTGGATACAGCGGAAACCGGGATTCCGTACAAATCGCCTTGGGCCGGAGATTGGTCGGATTTCGACGATAACAAGAGCTTGGGCACCCCGGCCGAGCGGCTGAACTCGCCAAAAGTGGTGGCGGCCAAGCATAGGGCTTTCCGGTACCTGTTGGTGGTGGATGCGATAGAAGAGCCCGAACTCGGAGCCGCAGAACCCGGTGGCGGCAATGACATGTTTGTTGGCCTGGGGGGGCTACCTGATAGCCTATTGACCAGGGATCGGTCCTTCTCGTGGTGGTTCGGTATGTGCTGTATGCACGAGTTGGGACATCTGCTGGGGTTAGAGCATGGAGGAGGTCTGGACCCGGACCCGGACAACCCAGGCCAGTTCAAGGAAGTCAACTACAAGCCCAACTACATTAGCGCCATGAACTACTCGTTCCAGCTGGTGGGTTGTCCGCAGGGCGGGCAGATGAAGCCGCTACCCGTTGACTTCAGCAGAGAAGCGATGGATCTTCTTGATGAGAGTGCGCTGGACGAGCCTGCCGGTGTGACTTCTACCCTCTACGCAGGGTTCGTGGTGCCCATTAGCCAGCAGCTTCAGGACGGCAGCGTCGGGAAGGCGACGCTCGAGATCGGTCTGCCTGGGGCGGGCTCAGGTGACTACAACGGCGATGGGGATACCGTGGATACTGGTGTGGTTGCGAGCATCAACGATCTTTCGAAGAGTTTGCCCAGGGTGGGTGGGGAAGTGATGGGTGGTTTCGATGATTGGGTGACTCTCGATTGGGGCATCGGCGGGACGATCTGGAACGAGGACGGCACGCACGGATCGGTGAACCGGATCGATCTGTCCGTGGATGAGTTGCAGGAAGCCTACGAGGATTTCCCTCCCCCCCCATACGGCTGCCGGCCGGACTACAACGAGGATGGCACGGTGGATACGCGCGATGTGCTCGCCTTCCTCAACCTGTTCGCGGCACGAAAGGGCAGAGCGGACTACGACGGGAATAACACCGTGAACACGATGGATGTGCTGGCGTTTCTCAACGACTGGGTCGCGGGATGCCCGTAGCATCTCGTCGGGACATGTAATCGGAAAGGTGTGACCTGTCCCCAAATCCTGATCCATGTGCTATGAGAGTCCCGAGGGGCCCCGGCAGGGCCGAGGAGACTCTCGATGAAACGGAGGCGGCATACGACAGACGAAGTGGTTCGGAAGCAGCGTAAGGCGGAGGTGCTGGAGCGCCGGGGCAGGTCAGATACCTGGAAAGGCGAAGCATGGCGAAGTCAGGATCGAAATCACCCCACCCCAAAGCTAAGTCGACGGGGCCTGGCCCGGAACACCGGCCCGGCTACATCGTCGTGTTCCGTCAGCGGAGCGAGCGCAACATCTCGACGGTTTCTCGGGTGCTCGGCGTGGGGGAGGCCGACGGCCGCTCCACCCGGGCGGGTTGCGTCGAACTGATGAGCAACCACGCGGGTGCCACCAGACCGCGGGTGTACCAACGCTTGGGCGTGGCGGTGGCCGATCTCTCCCAGGAAGAACGGGCCTCGCTCGCTCGGGACGACCGGGTCGAGGCGGTGGTCCCGAACGAGGTCCGGGAGCTGCCGCCCTACTACGAGAGCCAGGCCCAGGAGGCGGGCGAGGGCCCATCGACGGCACCGGACACTGGCGCCGCATGGGCTCTGTCGGCGGTGGGTGACCCCGCGGCCCTGTACGCCGCGGGGATGCGGGACGCCAGCGAGGCCATCCTCCGGGCCATCGGTCGGTTCCAAGCGGCGGGTCCACACACCAGGGTGGCGCAGGGCGGTGGGGGGGAGGAACACTCCTGGTGTCTGTCGATGATCGGCCTGCAATCGGGCTACGCCGCGCTGATGGGCAAGGGTGCTCGCATCGCCGTGCTCGACACAGGGATCGACCTGCAGCACCCCGATTTCCAAGGCCGTTTCCAGGGAGGGAATGACGCGCAGAGTTTCGTGAACGGTGAGACGGTACAGGACGGGAACGGGCACGGCACGCATTGCGCCGGCGTGATCGCCGCGAGCGCGGCCTCGGTAGGGGGGCGGCGCTACGCGGTGGCCCCTGGAGCGGACCTCGTGATCGGCAAGGTGCTCGGGGACGACGGGAGGGGGTACGACGATCAGATCCTCGACGGCATCGATTGGGCGGCGGATGTGGGTGCGATGGTCATCTCGATGAGCCTGGGCAGCCGGCGCCGCACGAACCAGCCGTACTCGGACCCGTACGAGGCGGTCGCCGCCAACCTCCTGGAGGGCACCCCGGGCGTACTCATGCTGGCCGCCTGCGGCAACGAGAGCAGCCGGCCGGCCTTCACCTCTCCGGTCGGCAACCCCGCGGCCTGTCCCTCGATCCTCGCCGTCGCGGCGGTTGACCCGCAGCGCCGCATCGCGGATTTCAGCAACCGCCAGACGGACGCCATCGGCGAGGTCAACTTCTCCGCGCCGGGCGTGGGCGTCTACTCGGCCTGGGCCGACGGGGGGTTCCGGACCATCAGCGGGACGAGCATGGCCACGCCGCATGTGGCCGGCGTCGCCGCGCTGGTGATCGAGGAGCGGCCGCTGCGGCGGGCCACAGAGGTCGCGGAACGCCTCCGAGCCCTGTGCGTGCCCCTGGGCGATCCGGCGGATTTCGGTGTGGGCCTGGTCCAGGTCCCATAGCCAGGCCGCCGGCCCGGTTGGACAGAACGAACTTGCGGGGCCGCTCTGCGTACGGTAGAGTGCAGGATGGGCCTGCGGGAAGGGAAGCGAGCAACGCGATGATCCGGGTGCATATCACACTGCAGCGCGCGACGGCCGAGCAAAGGGCGCGGGTGCTGACCGAGTTGCTTGACGCCGCGGAGGTTGAGAATGTCAACACCGCCAGGTTCGAGCGGCACGGGGTGGTGAGCGCTGACATCCCCGAGGACCGCATCGAGTTGGCGAGACACATCCCCGGAGTGAAGTCCGTGGTCCAGGATTCGCAGCAGCGGGCGCTCGGCCGTGAGCCTGCACCGGGAGTCCTCAGGGCTCGAGGAGCGGCACCAGAAAGGTGAACAGCGGGAGAACTACCGCGCCGTAGAGCGGCTTGTACCAACCGACCGACGCGAAGGGTCCGCCGAGGTAGAACACCCAGACCGCGAACGCAATCGTGGCAACCGCGAGCTGCACCGGCAGACGGATCTTGAGCAGTCGCCACTGATACAGCGGGGTCGCGACCAGCAGCACGGCGAAGACGACCCAGAGGATCAGTTGCTCTTGGGCGGCAGGCGGCTTGGCTTGGGTGATGATCGCGGAGATGGTGCCCCACACCACGATGACCTCTCCCGGGATGTACTTGAGCAGCCTGTCCCGGTATTGATCGGCTGGCGCGTCGCCGCGAGCGCCAGGCCCGCGGCCGCTGGCGATCTCCCGGCTCACTTGGCCTCTCCGTTCGTTACCTCGAGCGGCGTGATCTCCGGCCAGATGGGCATCTTGAGCCCGGCCGCCGCGTCAAGGAACGGTTTGCGCTGTCGCTCGCTCTCGTTCTGCCACCAGGACTGCACCCGCTCGGCGATCCCCTGGGCGGTTTCGATCGCCGCGGCGATCGCGAGCGCTGTCGCGCCGAAATCCTGTGTGCGGGGCACATCGACCACAGCGCTGGCGGAACGCACGAAGGCCTCCGTCTTCTCCGCGGCCTCCGCGGCGGCGGGATCGACCCGGGCCGCGTCGATCGTCTGCCATGGGCTGGTCTGCCTGACCTGTGACGCGAACGAGTTCGCGAAGTTGTTGACCGCCGTGGCCGCAGGGAGATAATCACCGGAGAGCGTCTTCTGCTGCTCGGGGGTGGCGACGCCGGCGGTCTTGGCCGCTCGCGCGTACGCCAGGGCGAACTCCCGCTGGGTCGCCAAAGCGGCCATGTGGGTTTGGGTGGATGGGGCGATCTTGATGGCGCAGCCCGTGGGGAGGGTGGCCAAGAACAGGGCAACAGCGGCAAGGGTGGGGTATCTCATGGGGCCTCCGGGGACTATTCGTGCCCGATAATACCCAATGAGACCGCGGGGCGAACGACCGGTTTCCCGCCCCGGCTCCCCAGGCCGTTCAGCGCCTCGCGGGCCTGCGGTCGTTGCGCAGCATCTCAACGCTGATTCGGCCCTTGGTGCTGGCGATCCAGGTCCCGGTCCGTGCGCGGTATCCAGTCATCGCCAGCGAAGACCTCGCGCGGGCGGAGGCGAGGGCTCGTCGCTATCCTGACCGCGAAGAGCCGGGCGGATGGTCGGCGGCCCGGGGTGTCGAATCCGGTTCCGCATTTGGCTCGTTTGTAGTATGATCGGGGTAGTCATGACGCCGAGCGCAGGAGCAAGTTGCACACCGAACATCGCACCACCGGAGCGGCGGCTCATCCGGGGCTCCGCCGGCAACCTTGAGTTGTTCATCTGGCGTGCCGCCGCAGCAGGACACCCTCCGGTGCTGCTACTGCCCAATGGGTACGGCGTACTCCGCTACGCGCAATCCGTTGGATCTGCCATCTCCTCCGCCGGGGCGCGTGATGTGGTCGCGATGAATTTCCGCGGACAGGGCGCCAGCGACGGCGTGCTTGATATCGCGGGCTGCGCCGCGGACCTCCGAACCGTGCTCGATTGGGTGGGGGCCCCGGCGCAGCTGCTGGTCCACTGTAGCGCGATGCTGCCGCTACTCACGCTCAAGGGCACCGATCCGATGTGGAGGTCGGTGCAGGACGCCGTGCTGTACGGCTACCTCGCCCAGCCGGCCAAGCACCTGGACCGGTTCCGTCGCAAAGCGGAGCGCTACGGGGTTCGGTTCTCTGAGGCCGTGGAGCAGAGCGGCGAGTTCACGGTCGACAGATACGCCGAGATCCCCGTCCCGCTCTCTCTCGTCCACCCGCAGATCTCCGAGAACCTGCGACGCGCCTCACTCGACGAAGTGGAATTGCTCTCCCGCGTGGGCCGGCTAGTGCAGACGCGCACGCCGGCAGAGGGGTACGCGATTGACGACATGCCGCAGGAGTCGCTTGTATACGGGGTATGCCAGAGCGAGATTCTCCCGCTCCTGGAGGCAGGGAGCGGGCGAACGGAGACCGCTTGAGAGAGGGACGCCATGGCTTGGGACGATTTCGTACTGCCAGGGTTTGCGTTGCTGATGCTCGTCGTCGGGGTTTGGCCGCAGAGGGCAAGTGCGAAGCGCGCAGGGCGCGACTCGTTCTTGATCTCCAGTCGTGATGTCGGCGGCCTCGCCAACGGATTCTCGATCGCCGCGAGCAAGATCGGGAGCGGGGTGCTCGTCACCTACAGCACCCTGGTGTTCACTTACGGGTTGGACGCTCTGTGGCTCTTTGGCAGCTATGTGGCGGGCTACATCCTCTTTTATCTGTTTGCGATGCGGTTGCATCCCGAGAGCCGGAGCCAGTCGTACTACACGCTCGCGGACTATTTCAGCCGCCGGTTTGGGCCCGCGGCTGGGCGGGTGGTGGGGGCGCTGACCGTCCTCTCGCAGGGGGGATGGGTTATCACCAACGTGGTTGCGGGCGGTCATCTCCTGGGCGAACTCAGCGGGCTGGGGCCCGGGCTGATGATGGTCGGTATGACGGCGCTGATCGGGGCTTACTTGGTGGTGGGCGGCTTCAACGCGGTCATCCGGACCGATGTGGTGCAATACGCCGCCCTGCTGGTGATTCTGTGCCTGGTCGCCTGGGTCGCGCTGCAGCCTGCGCAGGGGGCCACCCTCCCCGCGTCACCGGTAGAGCCGATGCCCTTGGGGCAGAAGGTGTCGTTCCTGGTCTTTGGCCTGCTGTTTCCGATGGGTTCGGCCGAGCTGTGGCAGAGGACCTATGCGGCCCGCTCCCAGCGGCACCTGCTCGGTAGCCTGGCAATCGCCTCGGTTTCCTTCGTCGTGGTTGGTCTGGCCTTGTCGCACATCTGCCTGGAGATTCGCTCGACGATCGGCTCGGCGATGGAGAGCGAGACGGGGATGGGCTTGGCCTTGGGCGCCGCCGATCGCCTGAGCGGCGCATGGGTGAGCCTGTGGTACGCGGCGTTCCTGTGCGCCATTGTCTCGTCGGCGGACACTTTCGTGTTCACCACGGCGTCTGCGATCGTTGAAGACCTGCTGGAGCCGCAGGGTCTGATCCGAGACGAGCGAGCGAAGGTCATGGCGGTGCGCGTGGCGGTTGTGGGTGTGTCCGTGGCAGGGGTGTCCCTCGCGCTTAGCTTTGGAAATGTCCTCGATGTGACCTATCTCTTTGCGGGGATCACACTGACGATGGCGATCGGCGGCCTGTACGCTTGGCTGCTTATCCGGGTCGACCCGATCGCCAGGGGCGCGCGGATGCGGCTAGCGGCGGCCATGACCCTCGGGGCGGTCGCTACCATCGCTCATGGGGTGGTGACGGGTGTCACGGTGGGCACCGCGGTCATCGGAGCCGCGACCGCGGTGGTGGTGCTGATTCTGGGGAAGGTGGTACTCGCGTGACCTACGGGACAATCGGTGTTGCCCTCAACGTATTCAATTCGGGCGTCTGCCTGTGGCTCCTGCTGCGGGCTGGGTGGTTCTCCAGGAGGGTCAGCTGGTGGCTCTCGGCCGCCACCGTGCTCGGGGTAACCAGCAGCGTGCTGGTCTGCCTCGGGAACGGGATCACCTCGGGAACCCTGATCATCTCCACGATCGCGGCGATTGGCCCCCTCGCGATGGGGAAGGGGGTGTCCTTCATGTGGGCGCCCTTTCGCGCGGGCGGACCAAAGGGCAGTCGAGATCGCTCTGGGCTCGCCGCCGCCGCACCTGCGGCCCGATGACGAGTGGCTGCTCGAGCAGTACAAGCTCTGCTTCGACACCTTCAACAACGAGCTGCAGCGATTCTGGGTGCGGTTCAATGTGCTGGTAGGAGTGCAGATCGCCGCGACGGCCGCCGTCGTCTCCCGGTTCTCAGAGCTCAAAGGCCAGCCGTGTGTGCTGCTGGGCATGTCGGTGTTCATGGTTGCCTGTGGCTTGGTCACGCTGCTTGTCCTGTACCGCGGCACAATCGTCTACGCCGTGTTTGTCCATGTGCTCTCGATCCTCGAGGGGCGCTCCGGTGGCCGGCTTGGCGTGACCAGGCTCGCGGACTGGCTGACCAAGCATCCAATCCGGCGCCCGTACGGCATGTGGATCGCCGCTATCATCCCTTGCATGGTCTGTGGGTTCTGGATTTGGATGTTCGTGGGGTGGTTCGGATGGTGGGAGGCCTGACCGCTTGATAGGGGTAGGGCCCGGCAGGAGCGGCTGGACCAGTCGCGGACCCGATCGGCTCAAGGGGGTTGCGCGGGTGCGGCCGGGCGCGGCGTGGCCCGGAGATCGCGGAGTACATCGTTCCAGTCCGAGCCCCTGATAGGAGGCCGGCCCGCCTCGAAGCTGAGATCGCCACGGCCGACCTCGGCGTAGATCTGCTGCAGGAGGACGATGTACGCGTCGCCGGCGTCGTCGTTGTCGACCGCCGCGACGATCGTCGAGTCAGGCGGCATTTGCTCCATGGCCTGGCCGAGCAGGGCGGGCTGCTCGTTGTTGAGCCCGCCTGAGAAGCTGATGTAGCGGGCCTCCGCTTGGCCAAAGAGGGCCGCGTGGGAAAGCGCGTCGATCGCCGACTCGGCGATCACAAGGCGCCGATCGGTCGGTGCTGGAACGCTGCACCACAAGCCCTTGACGCCCCCCTTGGCGAACGACATGAAGCCGCGGTTCCTGGCCTCCCACCCGCAGAGGCCATCACGGTTGTAGTGGGGGAAGATCGCGTTGCCCCGGCCATCGACGCGGATCCGCTCGGCAAAGCCGGGCAGCGCGAGGATCTCAGGCGGGAGCCGCCGCTCCTCGCACAAGAACGCGTGGTGGCTTCCGAGGGGCTGAAAGCCGTCGTACCGCGCCCGGACGCCGAGGATATCGCGGTGGATAGGCTGCAGGGCCGGGAGCGGTCCGCCCTGGGGCGTCCCTGAGGGCAGTGGGGGGGTCGAGGGCGGCAAGGAGCCAGGGCTGCCCAGGAAGGGCCGTAGAGCTCTCCTGACCTCCCCCAGCGAGCCGCCGCGGTGCCGCTGCCAGAGATCGATGCACGAGCCGCTGGCCGGTTCGTGGACGCTGCACCACACAAAGTGCCCGTCGGACGCCACGGCGACCAGGATGCGGTCCCCGGACTGGTGGTCCATGACGGCCGAGCCCCGGCTGGAGCGCTTGGTATTGATCGTGTAGCCGAGCTCGCCGGCGATGACCCGGAGGTCGAGGCGTTTCAGTTGGTCAAGCTCGTGCTCCGGCCGCTCCATTCCCACAACCTAGTCCATATCTGGCAGCTGTGTAAAGCGATCCGCATGGACCGGTCATTGTGGGGAGCCTTGCAGATGGTTGTTGAACATCTCGTCGAAGCGGTCCATCCAGCGGGCCGCGGGCAGCCACTCCGCGTTCGGGAGCTTCTGGTGGCTCTCGATGTGGTCGAGCGCGGAGGCGTCGAACGCGACAAACTGCGTGGCGGAGGGCCCGTCCACCGTCAACCGGTGCTCGAGGACCCGCACCGATTTCGTCCTGGCGCTGAGGCATAGCGTGTTGACTGTGGCGACATTGTCGCGAAACCGCACCGGCTCGAGCACGACATTCTCGCTTATGCCGCTGGCAATGAGCGCGGCATCATCGGACCTGACGAACCTGGTGTGGGGCCACACATCCGATGCCTCGACGACCAGTTGATCGTTCTTCTTGCAGAGCGGGACGGCGACGGCCACACCATCGAGCACGCGCGCGGCGATACACACCTGGAGGACATGCGCGTGGCGCGCGATCGCGAGGGAGCAGTCGAATCCCTTCGAGGGGAACATGGCCGCGAGGCCGGTGGCGACCGACGAACCCGCGAACAACCGCTTCTTGACCCCAGGCGTGCGTAGAGGATTCCACGACACCTCTGTGCGCGGCTCGGCGTGGACCGCCAGGGTGCGCTGGGTGCGAATGGTCCTGTAGTTCGTCGGGAGAGGGTCCACGCCTCGCGGGTTGGCGAACAGCGCTTCGATCATCTCCCCCACCGGTTTGCCGACGAAGTCGTTGGCCACCGTGCGCACGGTATCAAGAAGGCCGTTCATTCCACCCACCGAGGTCGTGAATTCCCTAGACCCGCACAGCACGAGCCAGGGCGGGCTACGGTTGGCGTCGGCCGGCTGCCCTCTACCTCGGGGCGACTCCGCCCGGTCTCTGGGTGGGGCGAAGACCGGCTTCTCGTTGGGATCGTACGGAGCAAAGCAGAGCGACGAGATCGTTCCGCCGGTCCGCCCCTCCGAGAGGGCGTGCTTCCCGTCGACTGGAGCAAAGCCGAACTCAAGTGTGAGATCCGCTGTCGCAGCGGTCATCGTTCCTTGGCACTCCTGTTGCAGAGCGGCCCAGATTTTCGCTGGGGTGGTGGCGGGTCTCGCCTCGGTCCCGTACCGCTCGTAGATCTCGTCGAGCACCGTGATATGGGGCCGGTACAAGGAGTGGCTGATGTACCCGGCCATGGACAGGGTCGCGTACTGGGCGATGACATCGCGCGGGAGGCCGCGACCCTCGGCGGCCGCCATCAAGACCGCGGTCTGTTCCGTGCACCGCACCAGGTCGAGCACACCGAAACGCATACCCCGGTGGCTGCCCGGCCGTGAAGAGATCGGGATGTCGTTGTTCTGCTGATCCATCTGCGTCTACCTCCCGGCGGCCGATGGTACTGGATCTGGCAGCTCATGTTGGAGGATTCGTGACTAGGAATATTGAATCGGAGAAACCGCCGGGTGACCGCCGGAACCCGGTCAAAGGAGCCCGCGAACGAGGGGAAGTCTCGCCCACGCGCGAAGGAGGAGAATGGATGTCCCAACACAGCAATCAGGCTAGGCCCGCAAGGCCTTCCGACCCCGTCGTCGCGGCAGCCCGGGCGTTGCTCACGGCCCCCCTGCCCCTGCCGGAGTTGCCCGCCGCTCACGCGCTCCAGAGCGCGGCCTTGGCGGCGGACCGGCCCAGGGAGTACGCCGCGGCGGTCGCGGAGCGGGTGTACGAATCGAAGACGGCGGCGCACCGTACCGAGGCGTTGCACCTGCGACAGCTCATGGCACGGGAGACCCAGCGGCTCGGTGATCGCTACCAAACCCTCGTCGACGACCTTCGCGAACCCCGCACCGAATGCGACTACGAGCCGGGCCGGGCGATGCCCCTGCATGAGTGGCTCGAAGTCGCGGTGCACGGCACCGTGCTCCTGGCGCTCCTGGGGGCGTCGGTCGCGACGATCAAGACGATCGCCCTCGACACGGGGATCGTGCAGTCGCCGGCGCAGGCCATCGCCTTCGGCATTCTCCCGGCCCTGGGCGCATTCGCGATCGCCCGGTTCGTCAGCGACCTGGACACGCCGTCCGCGTATCGGCGATGGAAGCGCGTGGTGAATCTGGCGGCAATCTGCGCCCTGGCTCCGTGGTGCTGCCTTTTCGTGACCATCTTCGGGACCGGGGCAACCGAGGACCTCGGTGATGTGATCGCGCAGATGGCGACAGGCGCCACTGCCCCCACCGGGGGGGGTCACTCAATCCAGGAGCGGGCGTTCTTCATCGCGGCGATCGTCTTCGAGGTGTGCTGCGGAGCCACATTCAAGATCGCGATCAACCAGACCATCCGAAGGAGCAGGCGGGCCACCCCCAGGCCGAGCGCCTTCGACATCGAGCGAGAGCAGGGGCTGGCTGCGACCCTCGACGAGCTGAGCGCGGTCGTGGACGCCGATGCCGGCCTCGCCGGTCGGCTCGAAGCGCTCGGCGCCGGCCGCGCCGTGTATGTCGACAGCGTCGTGGCCCAACTGACCGCGGCGCCTCCTATCCAACTTTCGACGAGATGGCGTACCACACTGTTCGAGGGCCAGCTCGCCGACTGGCGCTCGCGGAGTAACCTCGGCGACAACGGAAAGGTCGAACGATGAAGCATTCTCTCAGGACGCTGTTGTTCGGGATCGTGTCCCATGTCTTGTCGACAATCACCCCGGCGGTGCACGCCCAGAGCCTCTTCGTGATTGGCGTGCCGCCGAGGCCGACCGAGTCCGAGGCGGTCGCGATCACGACCTCGGCCATCGAGCTGGCGCGGAAGGCGTCTCCGGGTGATCGGGTCCGTGTCATCGACGCCTTCCGCCAACAGCCCGTGACCGAGTTCACGGTCCCGGAGGCGAGGACGGAGCGAGCCCTCCTGCGGGAGCTTTCTGCCCCGATCGCCCGGCTCTCGGCGCATTTCGCCGAGTCGCGCAAGGGCGGCGACGAGCCGGATCGTCGCGTCCACATCCCCAACTTCCTGGACACCGTCGCGAGCGTCCGGGATCCCGGTTCGTCGGCACCCAGGATCCTGCTCTTCGGCTCGATGTACTTCGGGGATGGCACGGACTCTCGGTTCGATTTCGCCGCCGGCCGCTACCCCTCCGACGGGCACATCCTGGCGACGAGCGAGCACAGCGTCTTTGGCGCCGCGGACCGCCGGAAGCTCTCGGGCGGCCGGATCGATGTGATGAACCTGGAGCCGATTGTCGATGACCGGGACCGGTTCTTTGTCCAGAGGTTCTGGACGGCGTACGCCGGCGAGCGGGGCGTCTCGCTGACTTCCTGGCAGACAGACGCGGGCCTTGCCGTCGAGATGGTCCTCCGAGACATCCAAGAGCCGCTGATGCACGCCAGCTTGGATCGCAGCGACCTCCGTCGGGAGATCCGGAGGGTCGCGGGCCCCGAGTCGCTGCCGAACCTCTGGACGCTCGTCGTCTGCATCGATGCCTCCGCTTCAATGGAGGAGGCCTTCGACCAGGTCCGGCGCGAGGTGCCCCGTCTCGCCGAGCGTCTCTACGACGCGGGCGCCGAGATCCGCCTGTGCATCATCCCCTATCGACAGGGCCCGCTCGCGCCGTTCCCTGTGGCGCCGATCAGGTCGAGCAAGAGCGACGGCGGCCGCAGCATCGCGGGCTTGCGGTCCTATCTCGACGGTGTCCGGCTGGAGAGCTCCTATGTGGATCCGGACGCCGCGGTGCGACGGGCGCTCGACATGCTCGCCGCCGACAATGATGTGGCGACGCATGTGTGCCTGCTGGTCATCGGCGACACGGGCCCTGAGGTTGTCGGATCCCCCGAGCATCAGCTCCAGCTCCTGCGAGACCTCTCCGAATGGCGGGAAGCCGGGAAGGGCCGATCGGTACAGGGCGTTTTTCTCGGCGGGCCCGGCGACCCGCGGGTCAGGTACTTCGAAGAGCTGTCGGCGCTGAGCCAGCAGGGCATCGCGACGGGCTTCGAGGCCATCGCGGACCGCGTGGTCGAGCAGGCCGCGGACATCACCCGCGGAACTGCCGGGAACTAACCCTCGTGGCACGGCGGCGAACAGGCGCCGTGCCGCTCTGATTCTGAGACCCCTCCGCCGCGCCCCAGGGCTCCAGGAGCGGGGCCGATAGTCGGCTGTCCCGACGCCCGCTGGTTGTCTCGTTGCCTCAGCTCAGCACAAGGAGGAAGCTCCATGAGTAACAGTCCCCGCAAGCGATCTCGGTCGGGCCGTGGGGCCCAACCCTCTGACCTGTTCGCCGGCCTCCGCCGGGGCCACCGCGGCGTGGACGCTCCGGCCTCCGAGATGTTCCCCTCGGCCGAGCAGGTGGCCTCGTCATCGTCCCTGGCCTTTGAGCCGTTGCAGAACGCCGCGGGCCGGGTTTTCCTGGGCGCGGTGGGCGCCCGGATGGAGGAGCGTTATGATCCCGCCACTGGATGGACCCACCGGTTCGCGTCGGACGGCTCGCTCTGCGGCGTGGCGGACGACCGCAACCATTTCCTCCTCGCCCCGGCGAGGAGCGGGAAGGGGCGGGGGCACCTGATCCCCATCCTGCTGACCTACGCGGGCTCCGTGGTGGTCATCGATCCGAAGGGTGACCTCGCCTCGACGACGGCGGCGTACCGCCGCTCGGTCCTGGGCCAACGGGTCGTGGTCCTCGACCCGTTCCACGCCGCCTCGGCGGCCGTCGAACCGTTCCGGAGGGACGCTTCGTTCAACCCGCTCGCCGGCGTCGATCCCGACGACGCGGACGGGGTGATCGACCGCGCGGATGTGATCGCGAACTCGCTCGTCGTCAGCGAGGCCCAGGGGGACGATCACTGGGACAATGTCGCGTCGCAGGCGTCCGCCGCGGTGTCGGCGCATGTGCTGACCTCGCCGCTCCACGAGGAGCGTCGAACCCTGGCCACCGTCGCCCGGCTGCTGTACACGGGCATGAGCAGGCCCGACCCCGAGACCCCGAGCGACCTCGAGGCCGAGATGCGGACGAACCCGGCCGCCGACGGCTTCGTGCAGGCGGGCGCCGCCGGTCTCTTCGACAAGGCCGACAGGGAGCTGGCGTCCACCGTGAGCACGATCCGCCGGCACCTGAACTGGTTGCTCTACCCCAGGATGCAGCGGGTGGTCGGCGAGGGCGCCTTCAGCCTGGCGAGCGTGCTGACCGAACCCACGACCGTGTATCTCTCGATCCCGGTGCGCAAGCTGGCCTCCTGCGCCGGGTGGCTCCGGCTGGTGATCAACTGCCTCTTGGCCGAGGCCGAGGCCGGCGAGGCCCGCCGGGCGCATCAGGTCCAGCAGGGTGGGCACCGTACGCTGCTGATCATCGACGAGATGCCGGTGCTCGGCCGCATGAGATCGCTGGAGATCGCCGCCGGCCAGCTTGCCGGTCTCGGGGTCAAGCTGTACCTCGTCGCCCAGGACCTCTCCCAGCTGCAGGGCAGCTACCCGAAGACCTGGCAGACCTTCCTCGGCAACTCGGGGACCGTGGTGATCTTCGGCGCGACCGACAACGCGACGCTCCAGTGGGCGGAGACGAGGCTCGGGCAGACGACCGTGCTCCACCGGAGCCAGAGCGACGGCTCCTACCGGGCCATGGTGAGGGAGGGGACGAGCGGCCGGAGCGCCGCCCAGCACCTTCATCCCCTCATGACCGCCACGGAGATCGCGAGAACTTTCAACCGGGACGATCCGCTGGCCCGCCAGCTGGTCTTCTCCGCGAGCCACGGCCCGCTGATCATGCAGCGGGTCGCCTACGACCAGCACCCGGTATTCCGGGCGCTCCTGGCGAGGGGGGGGTGCTGAGCATGGCGAGTTCCCGCCTCGTCGATCGGTGGCCCCATGTCCGCGACCGCCGCGACGGCACAGTCCGGGTGTGGGGCTGGTACCTAGTCCAGGAGCGGTTCGCGGGCCTCCGGGTGGTCGGCGCCCGCCTCATCGGCCTCCTCGGGCTCGGCTGCGTTGGTCTGGGCTCACTCCCCGCCTTCGCGCGGCTGGGTGAGGCGATCGGGGACGGGGGCGTGTACTGGCGACTGCTCGCGGCGTGCTCCGCCCTGCGGTGGGATATCGCCCGCGCGGTCGAGCGCCCCGGGTGGATGGCCGCGGACCTCCGCGCCGGCTACAGCGCGACGCTGATCCTCGGCGGTCTGATGCTCGGCGTCTTCGCGCCCATCCTCGCCCTGATGCTCGCACGGCTGCTGGTGCACCTGGCCCCCTTCCTGCTGACGCGTCGGTTCTCGGTGCTGGTCGGCCCGGACCGCGTGCGGGTCAGCGGGGCTCTCTGGTGGCGTTCCTACCTGCGGCGCGACGGGTCGCAGATCCAGTTCTCTACCGATCAGGAGACCCTCCGTCGCCGGCGCCGAACGGGCGCGTGCCCCCGGGTCTGCATGCGGTTCGGGTACCGGCAGATCCTCGTCGCACGCGATCTGGACCCGGATCTCGCCCGCCAGGCCTCCGCGGCCCTGAACTACGCGCGGGACCTTGTGGACAACCGCGATGAACTGAGCCCGTCCGCCGGGGCGGGGCGGTCGAACCCGATGTGGACGGAGGAGCGGTGATGGCTGAGCACACGGACCTGACCAGAGCGTTCAACGCGGCGGCGGCGGTGCCCCCGAGCAAGACCCACGCCGAGCGGAAGATCGAGGAGCTCCAGCAGCTCAGGCGGCCCCCAACCCTGCAGCCGACGCTGACGCCGAAGGGCCCGGGAGTGAAGGAGGTTGTCACCGAGGCGACCCGCCGGTTCAACGAGGCCCTCGATCGCCAGATCACCTTCTGGCAGGAGCAGATCGAGCGGCAGCGGGCCATTAAGGACAGAGCGCGGACGGAGTTCAACCGGCAGGTAGAACGCCGCGAACGATGAAGTTGCTCGGGACCATCGATCCGTGGCACAATGGGGCATGACATGCTTCGTATTCGGACCGCCGGGCGAGGGCCCGACCGCGAGACGGCTCCTGCCGATGCCGGATGGCGCATCGCGTGAGTTCGCGTTGCCCGAGTCCCTCTGGCGGGTGTTCGACCAGGTGGTCGAGACCCTGGTCGCCGTGGACGCGGTGATGCGCGACGCGGTGCGATCCTGGGAGGGCGATCCGACGCTGGGCCTGGACAGGCACCTGGCGCATGTGCTCATCGAGATCGAGGAGTTTCAGCGGGACGCCGCCAACGAGCTGGCGGCCTTCGGTGCTTTCTGCGGCCGGCAGCCCATGACGCCCGACGGCCTCCGGCGCATGCAGGAGGAGGCCCGTCGTCTCAGGGCGGCCCAGCGCATGGTCTGGTTCGGGGAGTGATCAGGCCCGCTCGTGACCGCGGTCGTTGGGCCGGTGCCCCCGGTTGGCACGCTTGAAGGCCTCCACCGCCGCCCGGGCCTGCTCGGCGGGGGAGACGGGCCTCTCTTCCCGGAGCGCGCCGAACGCCTCCCGCCGCTGCCGCGAACGCTCGGCCCACGCCCTGTTCTGATCGGCCGCTTCCTGAACGCGCCCCGCGGTGAGCCGCTCTCGGCCGGCCAGAAAGGAGCGCCGGGCTTCCGCGAGCTTGGAGTCGCGGGCCCTCAGGAGCACCGCCGCCTCACGCCGCTCATCCCGCCGTTGCTCTCGTTTGAGGGCCGCCCGCTGGGACTCGAGCTTCCGGAGAGTTTGCTGGCGGCGGGCGCCGGCCGACGCGAACGCCTCAAAGACACATGCCAGGGACTTGCGCCGATCCTCTGCGCGGACGAGTGCGCTCCAGTCCAGCGATCGCACGGCGTTGCGGAGCCGGCCGAACGCCCGCTCCTCCTCCCGATTGAACACCGCCAAGGCCCGCCCCTGATCTTGGTGCAGCGCGGTCCAACGAGGGCGGTAGGCGGAGCGGACATCGGTGACCGCCCTGGCAAGCTCCTTGGCGGCATCGCCCTTGATAGAGGCGACGGCCGTCCTGTGGCCCAGGTCAAGCTCCCGCAGCGCCGAGGCGTACCGGCGGGCGGACTCTCTGGTCTGGTGCGCCATGGCGGCGTCCAACCGCCGCTGCTCGCCCCGCACGGTCTGGATTCCCGGTGCGTGGCGAGCGGCGGCCTCGAGCTCCTGGATGTGCCGCGGCCGGTCCTTCGCGCCGCGGGTGAACTCGCCCCGCTGGCGGGCCGCGTTGTTGACCACCCGTTCCTCGCAGCGGATCTGCCCCCGATCCCTCTCGTATGCCTCGGCCCACCGGGACAGGGCCAGCTTCTCTTTCGACGAGGAGAGCATGCGCCCATCCTCGGGGGAGACCCGGTTGATGAGGAGGTGCACATGCGGCTGGGGTTCGTCGTTGTGGCTGACGAAGAGCACCTGGCGGTCGTCCGCCCTCAGCGCCCGGAGGGCGCCCAGGGCGGCCCGCATCATCTCCTCACGCGAGAGGCCCTTCGCATCGTCGGGGTGCCAGGAGAGGGTCATGTGGAGCACCGCGTCGTCCGATTTGCGGCCGGTGTTCTTGACCCCGGCCTGCTTCTTGAGACGGGCCTGGTCCATGGCGGTGGCGGCCATGACCCTCCAGGCCAGCTGCGGGTCCTCCACAGCGAGGTTCCGCGTCTCGGTCCACGCCACGCGGTCCGAGGTCCTGGCGCGGCTCTTGTCATGGAGCAGGTACGCGGCCGCCCCGCGGAAACTCCGACCCTTGGCATGGAGTTTGGGCACCACGAGCTAGTCCTCCTCGGCCCGCAGGAGCTTGTCCAAGACCGTCCGGAGCTCGACGCCGATCTCCCGCCAGTGGCGCACGAAGTCGCGGCCGACATGCACCGCCCGGGCCAGCTGGTTCACATTGACGCCGATGCGGTTCAGCTCGGAGATGAGCGCAGGGTCCGCCCGGCGTGGGCCGGCCGGCGACACCACGGCGTGACCGAGCACGCGGCGCCGGGTGTACTCGGCCTCGCTCAGCCCGGCCCGCGAGGCCTGCTCCTTCACATACGCCTTCTCGGCGCGGGTGAGGTCGGTCCGGATGGAGGCTTCACGCCGCTCTTCGATCTGCTTGCGGGGCCTGCCCATGCCGCACACCCTTTCCCTGCCGCCCGTTTTCCCCGCCCACCCGATCCAACGGGGTTGCGTTGGGCCAGGGGCTCGGTCCAGGCGGGGGAGGGAAGTCCCCCGAGTCCTGGTCGATGGGGTGGCCGGAGGGGAGAGCCGAAGTCTCCCATCCGGTCGTGATCCAACGGCGAAACCGTTGGCCAGATGTTGCCGAAGGCAATCGTTTTTCGGTACGAAAAACACATCTGGCTATCCTTCAACAGCAGGGTACCCACGGCCACCTCCGGTTGCAAGGGGGGCGCGCATACCACCGCACGCACGCAAAGTGGATGCTGCGGATCGCGGTTCACGGTATTGGCATCACGGTGCTACGCCAGGGGCTCCCAACCCCCGCACACCATCGGGGGAGGGGGTGCTTCCTTGATCTGCTCGCAGGCGGTCCACCGGAACGACGGCAGCGCGTACTGCGCCGGGTCATCCAGCTCCAGGAAAGGCAGGTGACACGAGATCAGGGTCATGCCGTGATCCGTCGTCGAGAAGGTGTGCACCACCCCCCGGCGGAACGCGAAGACATCCCCGGACCTGGCCGCGATAGTCCGGACCCCCGCGCCATCGAACTGGTCGATCGGCTGCCGCGAGCAGTGGAAGAACCCGCGGCCCTCCAGCACCACGATGAACCGGTCGGAGGTCGGGTGGATGTGCATCGGCAGTCCACCCGCGCCCGACCGCCAGTGCAGCTTGGCGATCCCGGAGGGCAGTGGGGGGGTAAGAAGGTCCGAGCCCCGCCACGCGGCCCCGCCGACCAGCTCGCAGCCCTCGAAGGGGAAGACCAGCTCGATCGGGTGATCCCGCTCCAGGATCCCGATCTGCCCGGTGAACGAGACGCCCGGGCCCGCGCCACGCAGGCGGCCCGAGAGGGCGGGGCTGGCCTCGGTCAGCCCCCCGATCACCGCGGCCGCGAGGTCCAGCAGGGACTTGAGGACGGACCGGCCGGCCAGGGCGTGTGGTATCGCAAACGGCGTAGCGGGCTGAGCAAGGGACAGCATTGGAAACGGCCCTCCGTGCGTGCTCCCAACTCGGGAGCAGGCACCAGGGCATCGTAGCTTGCTCCCGGTATGGGAACAAGTGCCCAGCACAGACCCGCCTACCGGCGCCTCTGCCGAAGACTGTTGGCGCTGCGCAGTGAGGCCGGTCTGACGCAGCGGGCGTTGGCCGAGAAGCTCAGGCGTCCGCACTCGTATGTGGCCAAGGTCGAGCACGGGGATCGGCGTATCGACCCGGTCGAGTTCGTCGAATGGTGCCAGGCGTGCGGCTTCGACCCGGGCTCGGAGATCACCCTCATTCAGCTGTAGTCAACGCTTTACGATCCCGGTCCGGGTGTGCTAGGCAGGTGGGATGACCGACGCACCCGACCGGAAGTCTGGCCTGCTCGACGCTCGCGCGTGCCTCGACGCCGTCCTGGCCGAGTACAACGCTCTCTACGGGCTCGCCGAGTTCCGCATGGCCGCCCTCGACCGCCGCGTGCCAGCGGCCGGCGCCACGATCCTCGCGTCAGTCGGTGCGATACCAGTGCTCTCCGGACCGGCCCAGCATGTGCTGCTGGCGGCCGTCCCGGTCTCCCTGATCTGGCTGCTGCGCACCACCATCAATCACGCAAGGTCCTTCGAGGACGCGATCCGGCGCATCGAGGAGCTCGAGTCCGCCGTCAACGGGCTAGCCGGATCGGCCCTGATGTGCTTCCAGTCCACCCACCCCAGCAGGGGCAGGGCAGTAGGAGGAAGAACCTCAACGGAAACCGTGCTCGCCGTCGTGCTCTGGGCGATGGTCCTTCTCGGCGCCTGCGGGTACCTGGCGGCAATCCAGGACGGGCAGAGCCCGACGGTGACCATCGCCTACATGATCTTGCTCGGGGCAGTCGCCCTGGCGATTCTCGTCGATGTCCGCGGCTGGCGGCGGTACAGATACCGACGGCTGGATCCGCCAAGCTAGGAGATCCCCCGGCGACGATTCCCCGGGCGGTCCCAACGCCGCGGGAGACCAAGTGGACGGGCCAGAACTCCCCGCCGAACCATTGTCCGGAAGGCGGGACCGCATCCCGCCGCCATCCTGGCCGATTTGAACGGGAGATCAAGTGGGGAGATTCCTACATGTTCGTGTATTTGGTACATGAGCACCCTTCACTTGAAGCAGAGAGGATGGCGGCGGGATGCAGGAACACCAACCCAGTACAGGACCGGAGGAGTTCCGGAGGCTCTACAACGAGGCGCCACTCACGCGAGCGGCGGTCGGTTGGCTGAGGCGCAATAACACGCTGCCCGAGGAGCTAGTCGCCGAGGCCATGCGCGACCTCAAGCGCCGAGGCCGGACGCTCCCGGGGGCACTTCGTGTGCGCTACGCCGCGCGGGTGGTGCTCGGTGAGTTCTTTGCCCGCTGGTCGGCCAAGCACAGGGGGCGCACCGTGAAGTCCTTGAGCGAGGACGCCTGGGTCAGAGAGGCGGAACTCAAGCCGTTCCAGCTCGCCATCATGGCCGCCGGGGACGAGAGCGCGTTCAGGAGGATCACCCCACAGCTGGCCCGCAAGCGCATGGCAGAGCGGGGCGGGATGACGCTGGGGACGGCCGAGGAGTTCACCGCCTTCGTCGCGGAGAACACCGAGCTCCTCGCCGATCGGTTCTTGGAGAACTTCGACAGCATCCGCCCGGACGCGGCCCACAAAGCTGTCCGCTACCTCCAGAAGACGGCCGTCAGCTACTACCTGGTCCGTCGAACCCGACCGATCCGGGAAGACGCTCCGAATCTCATGGACTACCTGCGGGGGTCTCCCAGGCTGAGTCCGCGCACCGTGCTCGCGGTGAAGCTCGCGTACCTCCCAATGCTCCTGACCCACGAGGACCGGCAGACACTGAGGCAGGAATACGCTTGCGAGGGGAGCTTGGCTCGCAGGATGCCGATCAAGGAGATCGCGAGGGTGCTGGGATACAAGAACGCCGCGGCGCTCTCCAGGAAGCTGTACCGCATCCGCGACTGGTGCCGTCGCTCCCAACCGACCACGAGCAAGGGGGGACGGTGATGGTGCACACTCCCTCGAATCTCGAGCAGAGCGAGACGACCCGGGCTGAACTCAGGAGCATGGGCTTCAGCATTACCATTCGCGGCTCAGCGTTGGCGGTAGTCGCCCTCGTGGCAGTAATCGGCTTGATCTGGATGGGCCTGAGCGTCATCGAGGTGAATCGGCACGCCTTGGCTCGATCGATGACCCCGGTGGAGTCGCCATGAGGCGTGATCGCGACGCCCACAAGGTGCCGCGGCACCAACCAAGCCACTGGGAGACACAGAGCCCGCCCCCTCCCGGGGGCGGGCCTGGTCGTTACGCCTGCTGCTTGCGGTCGTTCTCCCGGTGGATGACGATCTCGTCGTAGGCGATGTTGGCCAGCCGGGCGATCCGCAGGAGCTCGCTGCCCGCGAAGCTGTCGCTGTCGTGGTAGTCGCCCTGCTCGTCCCGCCAGGTCCGGGTGATGCTGACGCTGTAGTGGGGGCCCTTCTCGCCCTCGTTCCTCCAGATCGTGGCCTTCAGGCTGCCGTCGCGGAGGGTGTCTACGGGGTGGTTGGCGTTCTTGGTGTTCATCGGTGGTTCTCCTTTCGTGGTTGGTTGACCGATGCACGCCGGAAGGCGATCGTGCCGAGCCGCCGGGTCAAGGGGTTGGTGCGGGCCGGAGGAACCGACCGAAGGGAGGGGCCGACAACACGGCCCCTTGACCAGGGGGCGGCGATCGCCAGGATGCATCGGGAAGGTCAACACACCACGAGGAGAACAGCCGGCCCCTGAACACGAACGCATGCCCCGGAACCCGCGGCCGGCAGCGAGGACCATCCTGGGGCCGGGGGCGCGGAGGCCCGCACGCCGCGTGGTTCGGCCCCACCGGACCGCTTGGCGAGCGGCATCCACCGTTCGGCGCACAACCCGAGCGGCTTGACCGAGATCCCCGGGCTGTGGCACGCTGGCCGCCGCCGATCGCAACATCCGGAGGACGCATGCAAGCCAGGCAAGCCCGAGCGGCCCACCAACCCGGGTAGGGCCCGGTGGCGCTAGACATCTACCAGGCGGTCACCGACCGCATCATCGAACTGCTGGAGCAGGGGACTGTCCCCTGGCGCCAGCCGATCCGTGGGCGCGGGGGGAGCGGCGAGTGGCCCACCAACCTCGAGTCCGGCAGGCACTACCGCGGGATCAATGTGTTCCTGCTCGCCGTGACCGCCTGGGCCGAGGGCTACGCCTCGCCCTACTGGCTGACCTTCCGCCAAGCCAGGCAGAAAGGCGGGCACATCCGCAAGGGGGAGAAGGGCACCCTGGTCATCTTCTGGAAGCAGCACGCCACGCAGGACCGCGAGAGCGGCGCGGATATCTCCATCCCGGTGCTGCGCCGCTACACCGTGTTCAACGCCGAGCAGTGCGAGGAGATCGAGGCCCCGGGCGCACCGGAACCTGAGAGCCAGGCCGGCGTGTTCGAGCCGATCGGGGCGGCGGCGAGCATCGTCGCCGGCTACGCCGGCGGGCCGAGGATCGAGCACGGGGGAGGGAGGGCCTTCTACCGGCCCGGGGCCGACATGGTGAAGATCCCCGAGCCGGGGCGGTTCGTGGACCCCGAGTCCTACTACCTGACCCTGTTCCACGAGCTGGCCCACTCGACGGGCCACCCGTCGCGGCTGGACCGGGGGCTTGAATCCAGCCCGCCTGCGTTCGGTTCGCCGGACTACTCGAAAGAAGAGCTCGTCGCCGAGATGGGGGCCGCGTTCCTGGCCGCGGCCGCGGGGATCAGCCCCGAGACCGTCGATCAATCGGCGGCCTACATCGACGGATGGCGCAAGCAGCTCACCAGCGACAAGAAGCTGGTGGTCCATGCGGCCGGAGCTGGGCAGAGGGCGGCGGAGTGGATCCTCGGGGAGCGAGCCGGGCCCTGACGGTTTCGACTGCCATTCTGACAGCCCACGATCACCGCCTGCCACCCGCCATCATTGAGACCGCTCGATCGAGCCCGGAACCAACTGGCTTGGTGCGCACGCCACTGGCACCGTGCTTGCAGCCGCTCCCGATTACATCAATCGCGGAGACTAAGGATGGCAAACAGGCTGCTGGTGGAACGGGCGCTCGATGTCGGAGATCTCGGGCGGGCTTTCGGATCGAGTGACTCGTTCCGTTTCCTGCCGCTCGGATTGGAGCATATCTACATCAAGCTGGATTTCAAGCCGCAGTTCGAGAATGCGCGCACCGCGGAGGACGGGCGCGGGTTCCTCCGCTCGGTTGCGCGGGGCGCCATGGGAGCCCACCGCCTGGCCGCGGCCTATGACGGCTTCCTGCTTGAGGTCCAGGGGTCGATGCTCCATGTGGGCTTGCCGATCGGCCAACCCGGCACCAGCCGAGGGCTGAGCTTCGCCGCGGATCTCCATCAGGTATTCCGAGAGATCTTCAACGAACCCGGGATGCGGGTGGACGGCTGGCGCCTGACGCTCGACGCCGGCCACACCCTCGTTGTCCGTGGGCGCGGGGTGCATGGGGATGATTCCTGGGTCTGTCTGGGAGACGCAGCCAACCGCCCGGCGAAGTACCTCTATTCCCAGCTGGAGCTGCCCGAGGATCGCAGGGCGCTGCGGCGGTTCTGTATCGGCGTCCGCCACCCTGAAACAGGACGGTGGATGCACGAGAGCCTCGACCGGCTCACGGGCATGGTGGCAGGCCCGGCAGCGCTCGGCGAAGAGGTTCGCGGGGCGAGCATGGATCTTGACTATCGCGTGGGCCGGCAGATGGTCCAGGCGGACGCCGCACCGCTCGGACCGCGCGGGACGCCGGCATCTCCCAAGGTCGACCGGCCCAACACCTACTACGGCTGGGTGCTGCGCACCGATCTGGACGGGTTCACCTCCCGGGTCGAATCGTGCTTCGGCGACCAACACGCCCTGGCCCAGCTCGCGGCCCAGTTCGCCACGATCATGGACGCGGCCGCGGGGTTCACCGCCAGCGGGACATCCGAGTTGCTGGTGCAGCTGCCGTGGGCCGGCGACAACTTCACGGTGGCCTGTGTGTTCCCGACCAACGCAGCCTACCAGGAGGCGGTCCCGACGCGGCTCGTGGAGCTGTCGCTTGACTTCGAGAAGTACCTCGAAGACGCGACCGCGGCCGGCGGCTTCCGGGGCTGGGCACACGGCATCGCCGGCGGGAGGGTCCACGGAAATTCCGGCGGCAATGTGTACCTGGGCGGGATCGAGGTGGGCAGCAGGCGGTTCCTTGTGGGCGCCGGGGAGGGGTTTGGCAGGAGCGCCCAGGCGTTCGGAGACATCAACCCGAAGTGCTCAGAAGTGGTGCTGTATGAACCAGACTGGGATCGCCTGGCCGAGAACTACAAGGACCGGTTCGAGCGCGGTGTCACGGTCCGGCACGAGAACTCGACACTCTACCGGGTGGCGTCCAAGGAGGCGCTGCTTCGGGCTCGCACACGGAAGGCCGCCTCCGTCGCGCACATCGTCGTGACCGGGGCCGGGGGAAGCAGACTCCCGATCCCGAGCCGGCCCTACTGCCCATGAGCCGATCCCTCAAGTTCACCAACATGGTCGCCTCGAGGCTCGTACCCCTTCCGGCACTCTCGACCGAGAAGAAGTGCTTCCGGCTCGTCGGCAAGCTGGACGCCGGTCCGGTGATTGTCCCGATCGAGATAGCGGTCCCCCTGCTGTTCCGAGATCTCAAGCGTTCGCCGCCGACCGCGTGGTGCCACGCCCCCTGGATGCGGACGGGGCCCGACTGGCACAACCTCCCGCCCATGTGCTGGGTTCTGCCCGAGGAATGGCGTGAAGCGATGGGCATCCGCGGCAAGCCCGTGCGCTCGATCATGGACGAGGGGGTTGATTGGCTCCTGTCGGGGGTGAGCTCCCTGGTGTCCAGGCACTACCAGGCCCATCTCGAAGGCCTCGACCAGTGGCTTCCGGAGTGGTCCGCCTGGGGCCACGGCCGCGCGGGGGTCAAGGAGTACCAGGCGGAGAAACGCAGAGCCCCGGTACGAGCACCGCGGCAGCAAAGGAGTGGCCGGTGATAGACCGTTTCACGGGGCCGGCGGGTCGCAACGCCCTCATCGAGGTGCTCCTGGCCCAGCCGATCGTCCGTAACTGCCAAGAGATCGCGGGATCGCTGGCCGCCGGCGGGGAACTCGTGCCGTTTGCCGATGGCCAGCGCCTCATGGAACAGGGTGGCGGCGACCAAGTCCTGTTCTGTCTGCTGACCGGCGCTGTGGATGTCCTGGTCTCCGGGCAGCATGTCGCGACCAGGAGCAAGGGCACGGTGGTGGGCGAGATGGCCGCGATGGACCCGGCTTCCCCAAGGTCGGCCACCGTTGTCGCGAAGGGTGAGACTGTCACTCTCCGGGTGCCGCGGGCGCTCCTGCTCGCGATCGGCGAGAAGCACCCGGAGGTGTGGGCCCGTATGGCCCTCCTCGCGTGCGAGCGGTTGCGAGAACGGAATCGATTCCATCTGGCGCCCAACAATCGCCCGGCGCTCTTCGTGGGGTCGTCGGTCGAGGGCCTCCCGGCAGCTCGCGCCATCCGAAGCGGGCTCAAGTATGACAATTACGAGGTGCATCTGTGGGAGCAGGGCGGGATCTTCGGACCGTCTCGGACGCCCATCGACGATCTCGTGTCCGAGAGCCGCCGGGCCGATTTCGCGCTCCTGGTGCTGGGCGCGGATGATCGGGTCGCCTCGCGAGGAGTGGACCACGACGCCCCACGCGACAACATCGTGTTTGAGATCGGGCTCTTCATCGGGGCGTTGGGCAAGGAACGGGTGCTGCTGATCACGGACGACTCCCTCGACCTGAAGCTGCCCTCGGACTTGACAGGGGTTCCTCCCATCAGATACAGGAACCCAAGCGGGGGGCCGCTGGAACACGCCGTTGGGTCGGCCGTGGATGATGTGCGTCGCGTGATCGAGCGCCTGGGCGTCGTGTCAACGCGTATGGAGCACTGTTGAGGCGATCGCCGCGTGGCGATGAAAGGTCCCATGACCGAGCTGCTCGTGCCTGACGGGGGAGGAGCGGCCGCTCCCGCGGCCAGCCGGATTCGAACTCGGCCGCAGGCCCTCAAAGCCCAATCGCTCTGTTCGGTCGGACGGAGTGGGCGTCGGTATAGACCCGGCGATCAACAGCGACTTGAGTGCATATCGTGCGTCCGGTGGTTGGTTTTCGTCGAGAAACACGCAAGGACTCAACGGATGCACCCCCGGTTGCTCCAGAGCCCTTTCCCCAAACCCCGGCCGACGCACCTGTCGTGCTGACACCCGGCCCCTCCCCCGCGGGAGGGGCGAAATTTTGGACTACGGCGGGAGTCAGGATGGGGTCGATAACCTCTGGCGGGATGTCCGCAGGTGCATTTTCATCGCTTGAGGCGGATACGCGAGGCAAGAACGCCCGTACACGGATAAGAGACACACCATGCTTGACAAGCCCGAACATTTCCCTTACTCTGGGCCCGCAATACAAGCGACGGAGGAGCCCATGGATGCTGAACAGGATATCGAACCAGCCTGGCGCGAGTACGAGCGGTTCATGCAGGCGTGCAATTCGTTGCCCAGGCCGGTGTTGACACCAGAAGCGAACACCCAGGTCGATTCGAGAATCAAGGCGCTGCTGGCCGAGCTCGGTCGATGCTCCACTGAGACTGGGGTTGACGAGAACAAGTGGGCCGCCGCGTATCGAACCGCCATTCGTGGGCTTGATCAGTTGCAGCTGCGCGAACTCACGATTCGGCTGCGGGAACTGGACCAGGAGAGTGGAGCCCAGCCCGCCCCTAGCAATGGCTGAGTTCTCAGGCACCGTCCACGGTGCTGGCCCGAAAAACCTGCACTGCGCGCCAGACTGCGCTGTGCTCGCAAAGATCGGGATTGCGCCCAAGCTCCTTCGCCAGCCAGGCGTTTGCGCTTTGGTGGGCCAGGTTCGAGAGGTCTGAGTCGTCGAGGAGACCGTCGCGTTTCAGTCGATCGAACAGGGCGATCTGGATCTGCTGCGTCCGGGTCAAGGTGAACATACCTGATCCTCCGAGGCGCCACGAGAGCGCTTTCAGCCCGATCCGCTTCGGTGCTCAGGGTGTTCCCACGGCGACGGTACAAAATCTGCCGTTATCAGATCTTTTCTGTGCAAAACGGTCATACAACGCCGCTTTTTTGCAAATGTGAGGCAACTTGTCGGGACCATCCGCGTATAGATGGCCACAGATGTCGTGGATTGAGCCAAAACTGCCAAATACCTCGACGGGGCGCATGTACGCTACCAGACACCGTACTTTAGGCTGGTGGGCTCTCAAACTCGCGGAACTACAGGCGCATGTCGAGAGTGCAGGCGGCAACAGCCTCGTGCGACGGATCGCGCAAGACCTGGAGATCGACCCGAGACTTCTCCGCCGATCGCTAGATGGCGATTTGGCCAATATGCCCACGGCCCGGCTTATTGCACTGGCGGAGGCGCTCAACTTGTCGGTAGACCGGTGCCTACTGGAGCGGTCTGCTGCGGCGCTACGCACCGATTCCTCGGCCCTGCAGGCAATCTCGAACCGCCTGAGCTACCGGCTCATACAGCGTGTGGGCGAAG
Organism: Phycisphaerales bacterium; assembly: GCA_020850415.1. Lineage (GTDB taxonomy): Bacteria > Planctomycetota > Phycisphaerae > Phycisphaerales > UBA1924 > PNC22. Next base: position 1,110 of record JADZER010000039.1, on the reverse strand, counting down.
AAGCCCAGCGAGTGCTCGACTCCGCCGAGCCGCTCCTGGGTGCCACCATCCCGATCGACATACTCGCCCAGATCCTCCGACACTCCGAAACCACTCGGGTACTAACCCCCCGCTTGGACTTTGGTATCAGGTTCAAGCCCGGGCTCTCCAGCCCTCGGCAGGGGCCGCTCTTCCACGAGATCGTGCAGAATGCCACCAAAGGCAGCTCCAAGCTCGTTCAGTACCTCGTAGCGCCAAACGACCAGCCCGACGGCCCTGATCACCTGCGTGCTGTGGCGCGGTACAAGGCAGAAGCGGGGCGCTACCTCGAGCACTTCCTGTCTCTAGGCGATGTACCGGAAGACAAGCTGCTCGCAGGGATGGAGCTTTGGCTGGTCGATCGGTCGGACGTCTTTCTCCCCGCAGGGGTGGTCCTCTTCGAAATATGTGACTCGGTCTCGTTTCGATCCAACCTACCGGCGCTATGGGAGAAGCTCGATGAGTATGGCTTCGTTGCCACCGATGAGCACGCGTTCGTCCGCGGTCAGGAGCGAGGCGAGCCCTTTGCCCATGGACAAGTGGACGGCCGAGCGTGGATCGCGTGTGTGCGAGGAGAATCGCTGAAGTTCGCGGGTGGCGCCCTGATTGACCGTGAGTTCATTCGCCCCGTAGTCCAGGCGTTCGAGGCTTGCCATCGGCAGCCGCTCACCACACTGGTAGGGCACTTGCCGACGCCCGAGATACAAATTGTCGTGAGGCGGGATGAGGTCGCTCGAAGCTGATCGGGGCGCATTGGGATCGCACCGGCTTCAACCCTCCGATGCGTCCCCCAGGTTGAAGGCCACCGCGTGCAGGCGGGCGAAGGTGAGCGGAGGATCTCCACCAGGTACCAGCGGCCCGCGGTGCACCACGCTGTGGATGCTGGTGAGCCCGGGCACCTGGCCGGCCGTGACAGGCGCCGCGGGTAGGGGCACCATTCTCGGGGAGCAGCCGACCCGCGGACATGGCCTGCCCCCATTCTCTGTACCAGTGTCTATGAGGGTCTTGGTTCAAGGATAGGGACCGACGCTGGCCGTTGCGGAGGGAGGGGCGCAGCCCCGACCGGAGCAGCGGCCAGCGTCGCCGCGAACG
>JADZER010000038.1 GCA_020850415.1 Phycisphaerales bacterium | reverse complement strand
TTCATCCCACCCTCCTCTTCCGCTGGTTCCTCGACGGCACCCTCACCCTCATCGAGATCTGCGAATACGCCGAGATCTCCCTCGAACAACTCGAAGAGTGGTTCGACTCCGACTGGACCCAGACCCGACTCCGCATCATCCACCGCCTCGCCCCCGAGCGCGACAAGGCCATCCGCGCCGAGGCCATCACCCAGGCCCGCCAGACACTCACCCACCTCGCGACCCTCGCCGAGCCCGCCGAATCCCCCGCCTCCCGCGAGTCCCGCCGCAAGGCTGCCTACCAGTCCCTCCGCGAAGCCCGAGCCCCCACTGCCTCGATGCCTTGTTGCCTTGATGCCTCTCTTCCGCGTCAACCCCAACCCCCGAACACCACCGCGAACGCTGGCACACCGCCCCTTGCCCGCTCCGCCCCCACTCCGTCTCTTCGTCTCTCCGTCTCTTCGTCTCTCCCCCCCGTCTCTCCGTGTCTTCCCCCCAACAATCCCCCATGCTCACCCGCCTCACCATCCGTACCCCCGGCCAGGGCCTCCACGACATCACCGACCAGGTCGCCCGCATCGTCGCCGACACCCGTACCCCTGACGGTCTCTGCACCCTCTTCATCCGCCACACCTCAGCGTCGCTCACCATCCAGGAGAACGCCGACCCCTCCGCCCGCCACGACCTCGAGCAATGGCTCAACCGCCTCGTCCCCGAAGGCGACCCCCTCTACACCCACACCGCCGAAGGCCCCGACGACATGCCCAGCCACATCAAGGCCATCCTCACCCAGACCTCGATCTCGATCCCCATCGAGAACGCCCGCCTCGCCCTCGGCACATGGCAGGGCATCTACCTCTGGGAACACCGCAAGCACCCGCACGACCGCAGCGTGCTCGTCCACCTCACAAGCTGATCCTCATCGCGCGTGTGCCACGCCCGTCCCGGCCGTGCAAATTGGGGCATGCGCTCCGCGCGCGTGTGCCACGGCCGTCCCGGCCGTGCCGACCGCGGCATGCCCCCCGCTCAGATAGCCACAGAAGCCCCGCGAGCGATCGTCACACCACACCCCACGAGATCCTCCGGCCCGATCCCCGTCAGGGGCGACAGCTCAATCGTGCACCCCGCCTCCCCCCCCGCACCCCGCGGCACCGCGACCCCCGACGCCTCCAACCACCGCGCCGCCCGCTCGGTCTGGATCTTCCTGCTGCTCTCCGGGCTGTCCACCCCCGCGGCGTTCTTGATCGGCGCAAACTCCTCGATCCGGTCCGCCTCGTACACGATCGAATGCTGCGCCAGCGGGATCGCATCGAACACGAACCGCTCCAGCTTCACCCCATTGGGAGCATCAGGTTTGATCGCCGCGCCCGTCTCCGGATCCACGCACGGCACCTTCTTCTCCGCCCGGTGATACGGCAGCGCGAACCGAGGATCCCCCGTGACCTTCTCCACAAACGCCACGCTCATCGCATGGATCGCCGGGCTCCCCGCCAGGAACCGCAGCCGCCCGTCGGGCAGCCGCTCGCGCTGCCGCTCCATCGGCAGATCCGAGTACTCGATCACCTGCAGCTTCCCATCGGCCACGCAGAACATCCCCAGCTTCTCCTCCGGGTACGCCTTGGCCAACATCTTGCTCGACATCTCGCCCGAGGAGTCCGGCGCCGCCGCGTGCAGCCCCAGGAACACCGGGTCCGCCACCCGCACGATCGGATTGTCCACCTGGAAGTAGCTGATGTGCTCCACCCCCCGCCCCGCCATGTCCGCCAGCGCCCCAGACACCTTCAACGCCGTGAGCGACCCGCCGTGCCCGTCCGGGTTCGTCGCAATCTCGCCCCGGCCCGCCAGCAGCATGCGCCCGGTCTTCATGTCGAAGCTCGGCATGACCCCCTGCGGGAAGAACCTGACGCCGTCGCGCCCGAGCCCGAAGTACGAGTGCTCCTCGAAGAACGCCACCGTCGGCCCGTGGTTCAGCGGGCTGGTCATGATGTACCACGCCGGCGTGGCCCCGTACTTCTGCCCCGTCTTCCGGATCGCCTCGGCGAAGAACTGGAAGAGGCTCTTGCCCGTCACCGCCCCCGCCGGATAGCAACCCTTCGGCCCGTCGTAGCCCAGCCGCGTCCCCTGGCCCCCGGCGACCGTAAAGCACGCGACCTTCCCCCCACGGAGCAGATGCTCCCCCACCGCCCGGAAGTGCCCCCGATCCCAGGGGCGGAACGACGCCGCCGGGTCGTTGGGGTAGTAGGGCGCCGGCCGGATCTCCGCCGGCAGACGCGGGTCTGGCCTGGCGGTCACATACTCGGCGACGAGGGCCGGAACCCCGCCCAGGTCCAGCCCCGCCAGCTGGGCCAGGAGCGCCCCCCGCTCGGCGTCGCCCAGGTCATTCCAGAAGGCCAGCACATGGCCCTGGCCGATCGAGTCAAGGGAGGCGCGGAGATGGTCGAGCGTGGGCGCGGTGGCGGGCATGGGGGCGGCTCCTTTCCGAGCCGCATGGTAGTGACGCCGACCACCCCCATTCCCAAAAAACGCGGAGCCCACCCCTGTCCGGATGGGCTCCTCTCCCACCTCTCCCCGCGTTCCCTCTCCCTCCGGTGCTCTCTCTCCTGATCTGCCGCGGCGAGGGTGGTGCGATCAGACGGCGGTCAACCTAGAAGGGGCACCCCGCGTTCCAGAAATTCAGGAAGCAGAGCACATCCAGCGTGTTGACCACGCCGTCATGGTTGCAGTCGGCGCGCGGGGCCTTGGGCACCCAGTCGTTGAGGTAGCCGAGCACATCGAGGGTGTTGACCTGGAGGTCCTGGTTGTAGTCGGCGTAGCAGTCGAACACCTCGAGGGCGTCGATGTTGGCGAACGGGTCGCCGGTCTGGAGGTCCCGGACCCCGAGGTCCATGCCCCAGCTGTAGACCGCGAACGCGCCGGTGAAGTCGGTGAAGAACACGGTCGCGCCGTCGGCAGGGACACCCATGCCCTGAAGGACGAAGAGGGACCGCGAGCCGTTGGCGAGGCTGAAGAGGGCGTAGTCGAGCGCCGGCTCGCCGCCGGGGCCGCCCCAGGCCGGGCCGAGCGGGACGCCGTTGTCCCAGACGATCAACGCGTCGACATCATCGCTGCCCGGCCCGCCGAAGGTGTCCAAGCCCATGCTGAAGGACGGCGCGTAGGGCACGGGGATGGTGCCGGGGGTGTTGGCGGCGACATCGAACAGGTCGGCGGCGCTGACCCCGGCGAGGACCGCCTCATCGGGGGCGATGGAGAAGAAGAAGTTCACATCGCTGAACATGTCGCCGTTGCGGTCGAGCACCTGGAACGGCCACTCGTTGTAGGCGTCGATGTTGTCGTGCGAGCCGACGACGATGGGCGGCGCCGGGACGCCCGGCGGGATCGTCACGCCCGCGCCCAGGCCGGCGGTCAGCCCGAAGTGCGACTCGTCGTACCACACGGCGTGCGGGCCGGGCATGAACGCCGTCGGCAGGAACCCCGCGAAGGGCCGCCCCACCAGCGAGCCGACGAACAGCCCGGGGTGCGGGCGGGGGATCGCCATGTACATGTCCCCGGGCTGCTGGTTGAAGATCCACTCGGTGTTGAGCGGGAGGCCCGGGAGGCCGTCGGTCCAGCGGTCGACGCTGAACTCAAGACGCGGGAACATGACCCACTTCGGGGACATCAGGCTGTGGTCGGCGCTGAGGGCGTCGAGATACACGCCGTTGGGCGGGCCGCAATCGGCGATCGGCGGGCCGCCCGGCACGAGCGGGCGCATCGGGATGCCGTCGAGGAACGGTCCCGTGACGGGGTGCAGGAGCGTCGGGGATGGGCCGCATCTGCCCATGACCACCGGCGGCAGGTTCAGACCGAACGGGTCCTCGGCGCCGAAGCCGAAGCCCTGGTACCCGGTGAGGGGCTGCCTGGGGTTGTCGTCGATGGAGAAGGTCTGGCCGGACGCGGTTGTTCCACACAGGGTGATGACAGCCATCACCGCGCCCGTGGCGGGGTTCAGGCGTCTCATGGGAAGTCTCCAACTGGGAGGAGGTGGACGGTGGCGGGGCCACACACCGATCGGCTCGGGCGTCCCGCATTCGGGACTCTGCAGTCTCCTATTGTTGCGACTCGGTGTCAAGCACTCGGACGAGGAAAGTCCGAAAAACCGCGGATTTTCGGTGATAGAGTGGGCCACATGAGCATGCTGAAATGGCCGTCGCGTGATGTGCTGGTTGCGCCCTCGATCCTCTCCGCGGACTTTGCGCGCCTGGGCGAGGACGCGTCGCGGTCGCTGGAGGCGGGCGGGGACATCCTGCATGTCGATGTGATGGACGGGCACTTTGTCCCGAACCTGACCTTCGGGCCGGCGCTGGTGCGGAGTCTGCGCCGGGCGCTCCCCGGCGCGTTCCTGGATGTGCACCTCATGGTCGAGGATCCGGGGATGTTCGTCGGGCCGTTTGTCGACGCCGGGGCCGACCATGTGAGCTTCCATGTGGAGCCGATCGGGCTGGACGCGTGCGTCGCGCTGGCGGGCCGGGTGCGGTCGCTGGGCGCGACGGCGGGGGTGACGATCAACCCGCCGACGCCGGCGTCGGCGGTACTGCCCGCGGTGGACGCCTTCGACCTGGTGCTCGTGATGAGCGTGAACCCGGGCTTCGGGGGCCAGGCGTTCATCCCGGAGGTGCTCGACAAGGTCCGGGCGATCCGGGCGGTCATGTCGCCGGGCCAGCGCCTGGAGATGGACGGGGGTATCGGGCCGGAGACCGCCGGCGCGGCGAGGGCGGCGGGGTGCGATGTGCTGGTGGCCGGGTCGGCGATCTTCGGACTCGCCCAGCCGGATCGCCCCGGCGCGATCCGCGCAATTCGGGGAGCTTGAGTCCGAATAAGCGGTGAATGTTCGGGTCAGGATTGCTCTGGGGGCGTGAGTTTGGCCTGAGTGCTAAACTGCCTGTCACCAACCCGGGGATCATGAGGAGCCCCGGCCGGGAGGTCTGGATCGACGGAGTCGGGCAGTTCGGCATCCCGCCCATGGCGAAATCGACACACATCAAGCTGCTGCTGGTTCGCGCCGGGGCGAGCGTCTGGGACGACGCGGGCCGCCTGAGCGGGAGCGCGGACCTGCCCCTGTCGGAGGCCGGCCGCCAAGCGGTCGCGTCGTTCGCGGCGGGGATCGAGCCCGGGTCGGTGTGCCAGGTCTGGAGCGGGCCGGAAGAGGCCGCCGAGGGCACGGCGAAGGCGGTTGGCGAGGCCGCGGACGCAAGGGTGAAGGTGGTTCCCGGCCTGCACGAGCTCGGGGTCGGGCTCTGGGAGGGTCTGGACGAGGCGACGGCCGAGGACCGCGGCGGTCGGGCGTACCGGCAGTGGCGGGAGGACCCGACGGCGGTGGTGCCGCCGGGGGGCGAGGCGTTGTCAGAGGCGGCGGAGCGTGTGTCCGACGAGGTCCGTGCGCTGCTGGCCAAGTGCCGGGGCGACGAAACTTGCGGTGTGTGCCTGGTGCTCCGTCCGATGGTCTTTGGGATCGTGCGCTGCTGGCTGACCGGCGAGGGGTACGGGGCCCTGTGGTCTTGGGTCGGCGGCGAGGAGATGGGGGCGTGGCTGCTGGTGGACCGGGAATCGGTCCGGGGCGGCACGCGGGGCGGGCCGGGAGCGGTCCGCTGCGCGGGGTAGAGAGAGGATCGTCCGTTCCCCCGCGGCCGTGGTGGCCCGGCGGCTGACAAGGGATCAACGCGACCATGACTCGGACCGCAACACGGACCTGGAACGATGATCGGACGGAGCGTCGGACGGTGATCCCCGAGGGGCTGTGGCTCCGGTGCCCCGGGTGTGGGCAGATGATCTACCGGCGGCAGATGGAGGCCAACCTCCATGTGTGCCCGGAGTGCGAGCACCACTTCCGGATCGGGGCGGTGGAGCGGGTGAAGCAGCTCGTTGACACCGGCTCGTTCACGCCGCTGTTCACGAACCTGATCCCCGGGGATCCGCTGCAGTTCAAGGACCTGCGGGCGTACAAGGACCGGCTGCTGGCCGAGCAGATCAAGACCGGTCAGACCGACGCGGTGCAGGCGGGGATGGGGTTCATCAAGGGCCGGCAGTCGATGCTGTGCTGCCTGGACCTGACCTTCATGATGGGCTCTATGGGGAGCGTCGTCGGGGAGACGGTGACGCGGTCGATCGAGCACGCGACGCGCCACGGGCTGCCGCTGGTGGTGGTGAGCTGCTCGGGCGGGGCGCGGATGCAGGAGTCCGGGCTCAGCCTGATGCAGATGGCCAAGACCAGCGCGGCGCTGGCGCGGTACGACCGGGCGGGGGGCCTGTTCATCAGCGTGCTGACCGACCCGACGACGGGCGGCGTGACGGCGAGCTTCGCGATGCTGGGCGATGTGATCATCGCCGAGCCCAAGGCGTTGATCGGGTTCGCCGGGCCGCGGGTGATCCAGCAGACGATCCGGCAGGAGCTGCCGGAGGGCTTCCAGCGGTCGGAGTTCCTGCTCAGGAGCGGGCTGGTGGACCGTGTGGTGAAGCGTGCGGAGCTTCGGAGCGAGATCGCGCGGCTGATCGACTACGCGGGGATGTGAGGCGGGCGTTGGGCGCGGACGCACGCGGATCGGCGATTATCAAGGCAGAACGCGGGTTGCCACGGATGGACACGGCCGCACCTCGATGAAGACGGGAGCCCTTGTTCGCGTTGTCTTCTTCCGCGTGCACCCGCGTTCAACCGCGGCGAACAGCTCCTCCGAGAGCAGCCCTGTGTGGGGAGCCAGCATTGACCGGTGAGGAAGTGGTGGCGAAGGGACCGCGTCGCTTCGGCTGGTCGAGGCGGTCGTCGGTCTGCGCGGCCGGGGCGCTGTCGGGCGTGCTGACGGTGCTGGCGTTCCCGCCGTTTGGCGTGTGGTTCCTGGCGTTCGTGGCGCCCCTGCCGCTGGTGTGGGGCGCGGGCCGGGTGCGGGGCGGGCGGTTGGGCGCGCTGGTCGCTGCGACGCTGGGGATGGCGCCGGCGTGGGCGTGGGAGCAGCAGTGGGTGTTCGGCGTGTCGGCGGTCGGGGCGCCGCTGATGGTGCTGCACCTGGCGCTGTACGCGGGGGTGTTCGTGTGGGTGTTGTCCTGGGCGTCCGAGCGGCTGCGGGCGCCGGTGTGGCTGCTCGGACCGGTGGTGTGGGCGGGTCTCGAGATGCTGCGCGGGGTCGTGCTGTGGGAGGGGTACCCGTGGCTGCTGGCGGGGCACCCGGTGATCGGGTCGGCCTGGCTCGCGCGGGCGGCGGGCGTGATCGGGGCGTTCGGTGTGTCGTTCCTGACGGTCGCGGTCGGGATGTTGGCGTACGGCGTGGCCGTCTCGCGGGGGAGGTGGCGCGCGGTGGGCGCGGCGGCGCTCGCGGGGGTGTGCGCGGTGTGGGCGGTGCTGTCGGCGCGCCCGCCGGTCCCGACCGAGGGCGTGCTCCGGGTGGCGGTCGTGCAGACGAATGTGGCCCAGAGCGTGAAGCTGGGGTGGCCGGCCAACGAGCGGATGCGGGACCTGGACCGGATGCTGGAACTGTCGCGGGAGGCGTGCGAGGCCGAGCCGGCGCCGGAGCTTGTGGTGTGGCCCGAGACCATGTTCCCGGGCGGGGCGCTGGACGCGGACTCGCTCAACGAGGTGCGGGCGGCCGAGCGCGTGGTCGGGCCGTGGTGGAGCACGGAGGGCGACGCGGCGTGGCCGGTGCTGCGGTACATCTGCACGCGGGGGGATCTCGGGGTGGACCCGGCGCAGGCGGTGCCCGGGCCGCTGGAGTCGCGTGGGCGGCTGTGGATGTACCAGAGCGTGGCGGCGGACTCGCTCTTTGCGATGCAGGAGCACTTCGGGACGCCGTTCCTCGTGGGCTCGGAGGGGACCGACGGGCTGTCGCTGCCGATCAGCCCGACGACCGGGCGGATCGAGTACCACGACGAGGGGATGTTCAACAGCTCGTACCTGCTCAGCGGGGGGCGGGTGGTGGGCGAGCGGTACGACAAGATGCAGCTGACGCCGTTCGGCGAGGTCATGCCGTACATCTCGGCGTGGCCCTGGCTGGAGCGGCAGATGCTGCGGATCGGTGTGGGGGCCGAGGGGATGGCGTTCGAGCTGACGGCGGGCTCGCGCCCGGTCACGCATGTGGTCCAGACCGCGTCGGGGCTGGTGCGGGTGGCGACGCCGATCTGCTTTGAGGGGATCATGTCCGGCACTTGCCGGCGCCTGGCGTACTCGGGCGGCGAGCGGCAGGCGGATGTGCTGATCCAGCTGACCAACGAGGGGTGGTTCGGGGGCTTTGACGGGGCGAGGGAGCAGCACCTGCAGATCGTTCGGTGGCGGGCGGTGGAGCTGGGGACCTCGGTGGTGCGGGCGGCGAACACGGGGGTGTCGGCGGTGATCGGGCCGGACGGGCGGGTGCTCGTGCGGGGGGTCGGCGGGGGGGATAGCAGGGTGGACGGGGTGCTCTGGGGCGAGGCGCCGCTGGCGACGGGGGAGACGGTGTACGCCGGGCTCGGGGATGTCGTGGGGTGGGCGAACCTGGCGGGGCTCGGGGCCATAGTCGTGGCGGGGGTGGCGGTCGGGGGGCGCGGGCGTCAAAGGCGCGGGGCCCGGCCGACCGACGAAGAGGGCGGGGACCCTGCAGGGGTTTGAGCGGCGTCGGTTTCGGCGCGGGAAAGGACGATCAATGGGTATGGCGGTGCGCGTGGCGGTGGTGCTGGTGGCGGCGGGGATGGTCGGGCTGACGGTCGGCTGCACGGGGGGCGGCGGGGCCGCGCGGCCGGCCCAGATGCCGGCCGGGAGCTCGCTGAACGCGGTCGATCGGTCCCGGGCCCGAGAGGCGGCGATCGCGGTGCTGCTGGAGCTGACGCAGTCCGAGGACCCGCAGGTGCGGGCGAACGCGATCGAGGGGTTGCTCGCGGCGCCGGCGCGGCTGGAGACGGTCCTGCCCGCGGCTCTGGCCGACCCGAACGCGGGGGTGCGGACGGTGGCGGCGATGGCGGTAGGGAAGGCGAGGATGGGCGGGCTCATTGAGGCCGTGCGCCCGCTGGCCAAGGAGGAATCGCCGTTCGTCAAGGCGGCGGCGCTGTTCGCGCTCCGGCGTTGCGGCGACGGGGCGAACCCGACGGCGCTCGGGGCGATGGTGACGGGCGATCCGTCGGCGCGGGTGCGGGCGCACGCGGCGTACCTGCTCGGGGAGCTGGGCGAGAAGGGGACCTCGGCGATGCTGCGCGAGGCGGCGCAGCTGCAGGTGACGCGGGCGAACGGGGCGGAGATGAAGGTGCTGGGGGTGCAGATCGCCGAGGCGCTGGTGAAGCTGGGGGATGAGTCGCAGATTCATACGATCCGGGCGGCGCTGTACCCGGCGACGGCCGAGGAGCTGGACGCGACGGTGCTGGCGGCGCAGGTGCTGGGGGGGCTGCAGGACCGGGCTTCGGAGGGGCAGCTTCGGAATCTGGCTTCAATGCAGGACCCGTCGGGGCGGTCGATGCCGGTGGAGGTTCGTCTGGCGGTGGTCGGGGCGTTGGGGTCGATGGGGGCATCGGCGCCGATCGACGAGGCGGTCGGGCTGCTGGCGGCGGGTCCGGAGCCGGCGCAGATCCAGTCGGCGTGGGCGCTGGGGCAGGTCGGGTCGGCGGGGGCGGTGGCGGCGTTGGAGGCGGGGCTGTCGGGGGGTTCTGGGGCAACCACCGAGCGGGTCCGGGTGGCGACGGCGTCGGCGCTGCTGCGGGCGACGGGGGCGCGGTAACCCCGGTCGGAATCCGGGGGTGTGTGATGGGATCCATCCGGGTGAGAATGTCGGATAGGGTGGCCTGAGGGTGTTCAGTTGTTGACAGGCGGTCGCGGGTTCGGTATCAATCGCGGCCCACGGGTCCGCTGTCACGGGCGGCGGACACACCCTATGATGGCGACCCCGGCGTTGGTTCCGACAGGATGTCGGGCCCGGGCCGGGCAGCAGGCGGCGAGCATGCCGCACCGGCGCCCGCGTGGCGGGCCGGCGAACTCGGAAAGACGAGGAGACGACCGTGCACATCCTGACCAAGGTGTTCATCGTGTTCGCGGCGGTGCTGAGCCTGGTGCTCGCGGCGCTGACGATGGCCTACAGCGTCAACGCCGACGCGATCGTGTCGAAGTACAACGACGCGCAGAAGGCGGCTGGTGCTGCGCAGGCGGCGCAGCAGGCGGCGACGGCCGCGGCGGCGGACAAGGCGGCGGTCGACGCCCGGCAGATTCATGACCTGCAGATCCTGGTGTCGGACCTGGCGGCGCGGAACGCCCGGCTGGTGACGGACAACTCGGGCCTGTCTGCCTCGGTGCAGCAGGAGAAGAACCGTGCGGACTCGGTGGAGAACCAGATCGGCGACTCGCTGGAGACCACCAAGGCGCAGGCCCAGGTGATCGACAGCTTCCGTCGCGAGCTGGCGGCGCTTCGCGAGAGCGAGCTCCAGCTTCGGCGGATGGCGCTGAACTACGAGGACCGGGTCAACGACCTTTCGAGCCAGAATGATGTGCTGAACGCGACCGTTCGGGCGCTGCAGGAGCAGCTCGCGAGCGCGCAGCGTGCGGCGGAGCTGGCGATGGGCGGGGTGACCGGCGAGGACGGCGGGCCGTACGAGGCGTCGGGGCCGGTGATCCGCGGGCGGGTGACGCAGGTGTCGACCGACCCGGCGAGCGGGCAGGCGCTGATCGAGGTCGATGTGGGGAGCAACGACCGCGTGGCGGAGAACATGCAGCTGCATGTCGGCCGCGGGACGGACTTCGTGGCGACGCTGGTGGTGGTGCGGACGGACCTGCAGTCGTCGGTGGCGCGGGTGTCGCTGACCAACGACGGGCAGAGCGTGCAGCCCGGGGACCTTGTGGTGAGTCGATTCGGCCGGTAACCGGCGGAAGAGCGGAGGCTGGATCATGAGCCAGTTTGGGATGCAGATGCCGGGCGGCCGGATGCGCCGGGGCGCGACGCCTGATGTGTACACGGGGCTGATGGCGCTGGCGGTGGTGGCGCTGCTGGCGGCGTGCGCGATGGTGTACATGCAGGGCGCGAAGGTCGGCAAGGACGGCAGCGCTATCGGGCTTCAGGAGCCCGACCGGATCGCGCTGAAGCAGTAGTCGCCGGGCCTCCCGGGCCGGTTCGGGGCCGCGCGGGGCGTGCACCCGGGGGTGTGCCGGTCGAGAATCGGCCATGCCGGGCCTTGACACGCGGGAGTTGCAGCGTATTTTTCCCTCGCCGCCGTTGAGAAACGACGGGCGACAAGAGCACCGGGGCGGTAGCTCAATTGGTTAGAGTACCGGACTGTCGATCCGGTGGTTGCGGGTTCGAGTCCCGTCCGCCTCGCTTGAAACGGCCCTTTTATCGGGGCCGTTTTCATTTGGCTATGCCCCGGCTATATCGCGGATGATCGGACGTGCCTTCAAGATTCCTTGGCCCGAGTTCCCGCGTTCCCCTCCGCCACCATCCGGGCAACTTCCGTCTTCCAATCCCCCGTCATGCCCTCCACCTTCTCCCCGCACGCGGTGTAGGCGATGGCGGCGGTGATTGAGGCGAGGTCGTCAAGGCTCTTGAAACTCGTGGGATTGCCCAGAGCGGTCAACGATTCACGGGGCGGGAGCCGGGCGGGGAGTTTGCCGAACGGATTGGCGATGGTGGGGTTCTTCCAGTAGAAGTGCCCCTTCGTCTCCCGGTTGTTCTTCCAGTGAATCGCGTCGATGGTGACGGGGAAGGCGCTGAGGTTGACCACCTTCACCACCGGGCGGGGGCGTTGATCCTCCCCATCACCGATGACGCACATCATGCGGGGCTCCACGAGTAGCCGCACTTTGCCCTCCTCCTCTTGGAGTTGGAGGGCTCGCTCCGCAAAGCGATTGGCTTGCCCCGAGAGTTCGTTCGCCTCCGCCGAAGCCTTGTTGGAGCGTCGCGTTTGGAGGAGCGCGATGATTGCGAGGAAGACGCCCGCCAGCGCGATGACAGTGTTTGCCCAATCGACCATGCCTCTACTCCGTAGTGTCGGGCTCCTCGCCCACGCGAGGGCGATACTCCTCGAACGTCCGTCCCGTGAACGCGGGAGAGTCCTCCGCCCATACATGCCGGATGGTGGTGCTTCTCAGGAGCGGCGCGGCATAGACGAACCGAAGGTCGTATTGCTGGTAGAGGCGCGGGAAGAATGTGGCCAGAGCGAGCCGAGACTCCGGGGGTGGGAACGTCGGCACCACGAGCCCTTGTTCGTCGCCCGCAGGAACCACCAGCGCGAACCCGATTTCTTCGTACTTCGTGGTTTCGTCCCGGAGGTCTTCCCGCCCGTCAAGTCGCGCGAGCACGTCGTGATACCGGGCGATGAGTTCGGAGGGAAGCCCCGTCGAGAGGAGCCCCACGTCGTTCGGATCGACTCCGGGGCCGGGGAGCGTCGCGCGGAGGACTTGAAGGAACCCGTAGACCAGCGCCGGGTACGAGATATGGAGGTTCGTGCAATCGCCGATTGCCTCCTCCATTCGGTTCGTGAGGTTGCGGAACGCCCCGAGCGTTCCCTTCATCGACACCGCGAGCACGGGTCCGATTCCCGGCTTCGTTGCCACTACGTCAACGTCCTTCGTCTTCAACCCTCCAAGGATCGTGCGCTCACCGGAGCCAGCCGATGCCGGGTCGTGGGTCAGGATCATGCGCCCGCGGCGCTTCGCAACGGTGAACGGAGGGCGCGGGGTGATATCGTCGGGGTGGAATCCGCCCTCAACCACCAGTCGGCAAGCGACGTAGTAGTGAAGCGGTCGAATATGCCCTTGTCCCTGAGTCCCGGAGGCATTGACGACGAACGCACGGAGTGCGTCTCTCAGGGTGAGCCACTCACAGCATCCTTGCTCCGGCATAGTGCCTCCAGTGCTTTAGTTCCCCGATGCCGTCCATGATTGCATCGGACTCTTCTCGGGTGATCGCATCCGGTTCCGTGAGTAGAACCCGCGAAGCCTCACCCGGTTCGAGTTTCAGCATCCCGCCTCCAAGCGGGTGCCCTTCGAGTTCGCAACTCAACGCGGTGAGAGGGGATCGCCACCGCCGCGCGAGTTCATTCGCTCCGATTCTGCCCGTGAGGTGGACCGCGTGAACCGAGTTCGTACACACGCAACCCGCCGGGTTTCGCACGAGCGTTGGCCCTTCGCCACTCATGTAGGAGAGGAACCCGTCCGGCACCTTCACGTCGGGGACGACGTACCACGGTTCGCGGTTCCGACACTTGTAGGTGTCGCGTGCTTCGTGTGCTTCCTCCGAGTCGAGATATCTCTTCACCTCGCGGGTGAGTTCGTCTTCGCGCCGGATACGGAGGAGATACACCGGCTCATCGGCCCCGATCCACGTCCGAACCCGCTTCTCCGTCACGTCTCCGGGCGCAAGGGATCGCCCGTTCCGTACCGCCGGGTGAAGCAAGCGGCGCGGGATACGGAGACTCTCCGCACGCGACGGGCGGAGGTGGAAAAAGTCATTCGCTCCGGTGACGTATCCGATGCCCACTCTCGCCACGCTGCCGAAGCGGAGCGAGCCGGGCGCGTTGACGTGCCGGAGGTACACCTCGCGCGATTCGGCGGAGATGAGGAACGGTCGGAGTCGTCCCGACCATGCCGCGAGTTCGTCACGAGAGATTCGGAGTCCCTCTCGCGGGGGCCGCGCCATGAAGCGGAACCGATCCATTGCGGTGAGGAGGAGTTCGTCGGTTCGTCCCCCGAACCCTTCAGCGCAGAGGAGCCAACAGTCTTCGGAGAGGTCGGGGAACAGTTTGTCCCGCACGGCCACCACTTGGACGCGCCGGAAGTTGCCGAGCATGTATTCGAGAACGGGGAGCGAATACGGGGCGTGTCCTACCTCCGCCGGAAGTACGAATGCCATTCGCCCGCCGGGGCGGAGGAGGGTCGCGGTCGCTACGAGGAACGGTGCCCATGATGATGAGAGCGAGGAGAAGTTCGCGCCGTGTCGTGCGCAGAGCCGGAGGGCCGCTTCTCGAACCGCGCCGGTGAACTTCTGGTAGCGGATGAATGGTGGGTTCCCCGCGGCGCAATCGAACCGCTCTCGTGTCTCACTCGCCCATGAGAAAAAGTCGCCTTGATGGATGAGGCTTCCCGGTGATCGCTCGTGGACCACCTCGCAAGCCTCCGGGTTCTGTTCCACGCCCACACTGTTCGGGTGTGCGACGAGGAACCGTCCGTCCCCGCATGACGGATCGAGCATCCGATCCGCCGGGCGACGAACCGCCCAACGGACGAGGGAGCGGACCACCGCATCGGGCGTGTAGTAGGCTCCCCGGTCCTTCTGGGTGAGGGGAGGGGCGGAGTCCTCTAGATGCGGGTTGTCGTCCCTGACAGGCATTGCCGTAAGGATACCGCAACCGGGCCAGGGGCGTCCGAGCCCTACTCCACGTCATGCCGAATCCGCCAGAGCATCGCCTCATGCTCCGCGAGCCGCTTGTCCCACCACTCCCGGTAGAGGGCGTAGCCGCGCTCCCAGAGGGTGACGGAGACGGGGTTCGGACCACCCCAGAGGCTTTCCAAGTGGTCCGCGAGTAGCCCGAGCACGGTGCCCACGGGGAGCGTCCCGCCCCGGAGGTAGAAGTCCGCCATTCCGATCCGGCGGAACTCCTCCTCCGCCGCGTCCGGGATCGGATCAAGCAACGTCCCCGCGAGGAACGCGGCGTGCTTCGGGCAGTAGTGCGCGGCGCAAGCGTCGAACACTTCGGAGCGGACACGATCGCGCTCGGTGGTGGCAATCATCGCGCACCTCCGTACTTCCGCCGCGCCGCGTCCGCCGCCGCCGCGCCGTAGCGGTGCTCAAAGGCGAGTTGCTGAGTGAAGTTGAAGCCCGGCCCCGGACGGAAGCACGAATCATCCGCGCCCCGGCTCGGGTTGTACCCCGCCCCCCGCGCGTTCGCACCCTGCGAAACCGGCCACCATCCGGGCCGGCGCTGGCGGAGTTCCACCACGCACCATGTATCCGGGTCCACGTTGGGCGTGGTCGCGTCCGGCTTCGTAACCACCTTGCCCGTCTTCGGATCAACGTGGAACAGCGCCGCCGCGAGGTTGTGGAAGTCTTCGTAGTGGCCGGATGCTCCGCTCTTTGTGAACGCTTCGCGGAGAGCGGCATCGACCTTGGAGGCTTCGGCGGCGCTCTTGAGCGCGGAGACTTCCGCCGTGGTGTCCGTGATCCGCGAGAGGATCGCGGAGTCTTCGCTCGCGGCGGGGTCCAAGCCGAAGCCCTTGGCGACGCCAGCGCGGAACTCGCGGAGCGCCGTGAGTTGGGCTTGGAGTTCCTCCACGGTGGGAGGAGTCGGGGGCGGGTTGTTGGGATCGGGAGTCGTCATATCACTTCACCTCCTCAACCGCGCGGATCGCGGCTTCCAACTTTCCATCCTCGCCACGTCCCACAAGCCCGGAGAATCGCGCCTCCACGGAGTCCCCCGCTCGGGCGACAAGGGTTCGCAGTTGATCCAGCGCGTCCCGCTCCTCCACGAGTTCGGGCGTGAACTTCCGCTCGGCATCCATGCGAACCCCTTCAAGGTCATTCGGGGTGAGCCCGAGCGCGAGGGCGTCAATGCTGAGCGCGCTCGCCACCGGCTCCACTCGCCCATCGCGGATCGCAAGCCGGAGCGCCTCAAGCGCCTTCGTCGGCCCCATGTTGCGGAGAGCCGATTGCAGTTGGCTTGCCCGGAGCGCGTGGGTGAGAGAGTTCCGGTGCTCCTCCAGTTGGAGCGCCGCGTCGATGCCGGAGACGGCTTTCGCTCGTGCGGCTCCGATGCTTTCCATTGCGCCGGTGATCGCTTTGCGCGACTCGCCCAACGAACGCTCCACGCCCGCGCGGAGGCGACGTTGGGAGGCGATATCCGAGTGGCGTTGCTCGCGGAGGGCGGATTCGGCGGCACTCATGGCGAGCGCGCGTTGGTACGTTGCGGACACGGCCCCATGCGCCGCCGCGTATGCCGGGTGGTACACCTCACCCGCCGCGTTCGTACCGACCACGAAGCGGCTTCGTACCGCTTCGATTGTGTCGGGGAAGGCGGAGAGGGAGATACTCGTGTCGATGGGAGGTTCGGTCATGGTGAGAGACTCCAAAGCGGACGGTGCGTAGCCCGGCGCAACGAATGCCGGACTTGAAACCCTGCGCCGGGACTTCCGATCCGGCGCGGGTGAGCGATTCCCGACTACAAGCCGGGATCGAAACCCCGGTGACGCTCGCGCCCGTTGGGGCACGCCGGGGGACTCTGGCGACTCAGGAGGGGTCGCCGGTCGGTTTGTCTTCCGCGAGAAGCGGGCCGGTGTGTCCCTGCGCCTTGCTCCGCGCTACCTTCTGCTTCCATTGCTCCACGCTCATCCGGGGCGCGGCGGTGACTTTCACTTGGCCCCCGTAGAGGTAGTGGATGACGGGCCGGGTTTCGTAACGGTCAATCTCCTCCGGCGTCGCCGTCTTTGCTTCGATCTTGGCGCGGAGCGTCGTCTCCTCCTCCGCTTGCTTGGCGTGTTGCTTCATTCCCGCCGCCAGAGAGGAGAGCGGGTCGGGTTGTGGGTTCGGAGTCGATGAGTTCACGTTGCTTTTCCTTGTGGTTGCGAATCTCGGACAACATTTCGATGAACAGCATCCGGCGTTCGGGCGGGAGGAGGAGAACGTCCTCCGGCGTGAGAGCGACGGAGAACGGCTCCGGCGCGTTCGTGTGCTCAATGCGCACGTCGCTTTGTTGCTTCGGTGCCCATGCGTTGGGATCAAGCCGAGCGGCCCGGCGGAGGAGGAGCGCGTTTGCATCGCGCCAGACGATCCGCTCGCCCACGAGCACGCCACGAGAGAAGACGGGCACGCGCTCCGGGGTCATGGAGCGTTCCGCAATCGCCTTCTCCACGAGCCCGAGCGCGTGGAACTTCGCTTGCTCGAACTCCTCCGCGAGCGATGGGAACTTCCGCATCCAATCAAGGAACGTGCGATATCCGGGGCCGTGTCCGGCGTCTTTGGGCTTGTCCAGGTGCGGACTCGCGGCGGCGCACGCGGCGGCAACGGAGCCGGTGTCGCGGAACACCTTGATGAACACGTCCCAGCGCCGCCGGACGTGCGGCGGGATGGGGTCCGGCTCGGGGTTCGGGATGATGGTTTGGTCGGTGCTCATTTTCCGTGAACCTCCAAGTAGCGAACCATGTTGCGGAGCACGTTGAGGCTCTCGCCCACCATGCCGAGTGAGGCATTGCACCGATAGCAGAGCAACCCGCGCGGCTTCCCGGTTGTGTGGCAGTGATCCACCACGAGCACCGTTCGTTGGGGGGTCACTGGAGGGAGTTGGCGGCAGATTGCGCAACGCCCATCTTGGAGGATCGCCCACGCTTCGTACTGCTCGGGGGTGATGCGGTACTTCGCGCGGAGGCGGTCGCGCCGCCGGGCTTTCTTCTTCTGTTCCGGGGTGAGGTGCTTCATAGGCTAACATACTCCAAACTTCGACGTGAGGCGGGATTGTGCCCGATATGGAGGCAGAGGGGGGTGGTAGTCCGAGAATCTCCGAGTTTTCGGACCACCCCCTCCCCCTTACCGGACGTTGGGTGGTTATGGCACCCGAACAGCCGAGCGCATAGCCGGGCTCCGGCTATGCCGTCCGATAGGAACCCTCGTGGTTGTGTCAGAACGCCACTCCGAAGGCGGAACGAGCGGATTGGCCATCCGGTGCTCTCGCCCGCGCGAGGGTTATCGGGGGCGAGATGGGCGTAACCTGGGGCGTCAGAAGGGGCGCTCATGCTTGCCTCCCTTCTCCGAGGTAGCGGAGCCCACCGAACCCGAGGGTTTGGGTGCTGTGTGAGGTTTCCCGCCAGCCGTCCCGCCGCCGTTCTCTGTGTGTGTTGAAGAAAAAAGTTCGTCTGTGGATGGACCTGTAGCAAACCCTTCCTGACCCTCAAACCCTCGCGCGGGTTCGGTCGCCTCCGGCGTGTGCTCGTGTGCCTCCGGCTCACCCTTCGGTGGCCGGACGTTCACCACTTGCCAGCATGTAGAGCCTCCACGCTCGCCCGCCTTGCGGAGCATGAGCCCGCCGACGATCCGGTTGCGCATCGTGAGGAGCCGCTTCCCGATGGATCGGGAGTTGAACATCGGACGCCCGCTTAGGTCGATGAGGGCTTGGAGGAGAGGCTGATACTCCAACACCGTGTCGGGTGACTCCGCACGCGAGCGAATGTCGGCAAGGGTGATCGAATCCTCCCCCGCCGCCGAGTGCCACCCGGAGAGGAGTTCGGCCAGTTCGTTCCGCTTCGGATCGTGCTCAAAGATGCGAGCCCGCGTTCCGGCGCAGTCTCCGTAGCCGAGCCATGCGATAGCCTCACGGACGACGTTCCAATCCTCGAACGATCCAATCTTGGGCAGAGGGTGCGGACGCCCCGCCGAGACGTATGCTCGAATGACCGTCAAGCCCGCCGCCACGAGCACCCCGCGCCCCTCCCGCGCCAGTTCTCGCGGATCAAAGTTGAACTGCCGAAGGTCGGGACGCTCCACCTTGGCATCCATGCGGCACGTCACCGCGCGGCGCGACACGTCGCCCGAATAGACGATGTTGTTGCCGGTCACGAGCACGAGCCCACCCGCCGGGAGTGTCTTCGTCTGGTGCGAACCCAGAATCCGCGTCTGTACGAACTCCTGACTCACGAACGAACAGAGGAAGTCGCCCTCCAAGGGAAGGTCGGCATTGTCGATGAGGAGCACTTCGTCCCCGGCGAGCCCCGATGAGGCGAGCCGCTTCTCGAACTCCTCCGCCGTGCGCCCCATCGTCATTGACGGAGGCTTGCGCCCCACGATGATGACGCCGCACGTCTCGGCGAGAAGAGTCTTTCCCGTGCCCGCCGTGGTCGCGTCGAATCCGTGGATCGGAGCGGACGGGAACGCGCGGCGGATCAATCCGGTGAGAATCGCCGAGAGCGCTACGGCGCGATCGTCCACGCCCTCGAACGGGAAGCCGATGAGGAGAGGATCGAACAGCGCGATAGCCGCGAGAGCATCGTCCCGAGTGGGGGCGTCCGCGATGGGCGGGAACTCCACGCCGCACGGATCGAAGATGATGCCCGATGCGTCGTCATACCCCGGAGTGTTGAGGAGCGACAAGTCCGGGCGGAGGGTCGGATGGTTGACGATGCCGCGCAGAGGGCGGAACGTCCAATCTCCCGCGCGAGCGATGACGTGAGAGGAGAAGTAGGGCTTCGGGTCCGTGGGGATGATGCGCCCCTTGCGGTCTTTGGTCACGACCTGGGCGACGCGGGCGAGCCGCTCGGTCATATAGAGCGCATTCACCGGGAGGAGCACGCACGAACCCGCGTCCCGGCGCACGCCGCTTGTGTTGCCCTCAGATTCGAGCCGAGCAACTCGGGAGAGGTGGGGACCGCGCCGGTAGATCGGCTCCTCTGCCGCCACGAGCGCCCGCTCCGTCTCAACGATGATGTCCGCGAGACGACCGGGGGCGTAGAAGATTGCACCGGGAGGAACAGCCTTCATCGCTCCGGGGATCGGTGCCGCGATGCTCAACCACTTCCGGGCCTTTTTCTCAAAGGATTCGATGCCGAGAAGTTCCAGCAACTTCGGCAAACCCGAGTAGGCTTCGCCCGCGTCGCGTTTTGCCCGCGTTGCGGCGGACTTCGTGCCCCGCTTCTCGTGCTCCTCATCCCCGGCCAACTTCGCAACGAGCGATACGGCGTAGTCCGTCTCTTCGTCGGTCAAGCCCCCGTCGATGAGCGTGCCGGTCAGCGCCATGCAGATGTTGTCACGGTTGCCATCGGTGCGCGGATACCGGCGGAGCACCACCGCAAGGAAGGCGATGCGCCCGAGCACCATGAGCACGTCTTCGTACTCGAACTCGGGGAGTTCACCGCCGCGAGAGAACACCACGCGGTCCCCGTTGGAGTGTTCGCCGGGAGGCACGAGCGTGTACCCGCCGTCCCCGCGAAACTCAACGATCATCGCCTTGTCACCGAACCCGGCTTCCGCCGCTTCCTTCTCGGTAAGCCCGAACTGCCGCGTCTTCCCTTCACCCCGATACCGGCAGAGGTAGTGACCGGGATACGGTTGCCCCGTCCGACCGAACACCGGGCACTTGGCGAACGTCGCCGAGTGCGCGAGCAACATCCGGGCTTCGGGCACGTCCCCGTCAATGTCCGCGAGATTCCCCGAGCACGCGCCGAGCAATACCGCGATGTTCACCCCACCGGGGAACATCATCGCGGGCTCCGCCTTGGATCGGGCGAGCAACTCGGAGCGCTTCGTCCCTTCCTTCGCACCTACCGGCTCTTTGGACCGAGATTGAAGAGGGATCGTCTCGATTCCGTTGGCGCGATACATGAGGTGCGCGGCGTGCGCATCCTTCGGCATCGCATCGGGAGCCGGGAAGCCGGGATGGGTGGAGGGGGCGCTCATCAGAACGGCTCCTCCTTCGGGGGCTTCGGCTTGCCGGTGAGAATGAGACACTCGCGCTCGGTCGGATTCTCCGGGAGCCGGAGCGAATGCGCGCGAGCCCAATACTGGGGCGGGCACCCGAGCGGGTTCTCGTACATATCAAGAACGCTCGCGTAGTCCTGTCCGAACCCGTCGATAAAGAACGTGTACCGTTCGGCATCGACCACGAGCCGCGTTTCGAGTTGGACGAACCGCTCCGGCGGGCGCGCGGCAAGAGGGTGGATCGGGTTCTCTTGCTTCACCGGGCGGAGAATGGCCGGGAGCATCACCGAAGAGAGCAAGTGCATTTCGCTCGGCGAGTCCGGGTTCGTCCACCATGCCACGCCCCAACCGGCTTCACCACGGAGCCCCGCGAGTGCCGGAATGCGGACAAGGAACGGATCGCACGAGAAGCCGAACTCCACCGCGCGCATCGCGGCGCGCATGATGACGCTCACGGCGGAATCATCCACGGGGGCAAGGTCATTGGCGAGATACTCGCCCCGGTACAGAGTGAGGAGGGTTGCACGGCTCATCGCGCGCCCTCCGCTCCGTTGAGTGCGGAGAGCCAGCCCTTCACGTCGCCAAGGCGATAGCGCACGAGCCGGGAGCCCGGCACGCGGAGCGACGGCGGACCCGTCTCCTCCCGGCGCTTCTGCCGCGCGGTGGAGAGCCCCCACCCCATGAGGGCGCAGAGTTCGCCCTCCGTGATGATCGAATCGTCTGAGTCGCCCCAACTCACCGGGGGACGCGGTGCCTTCCGGGAGACTCCCGGTTGGCGCGGGTTCTTTGTGTTCCCGCTCGGTCGCGTGCGAAGTTTGTCAACGCCCATCGAAACGCCCTTTGTGGGCGCTGGACACTGACGCTTTGGATTGGATGCCTGATTGTGGCGAACGGCGCGGAGTGCCCAGCGCCGGTTACTGAAACCGTCGCCTAGCACCACCCGCAGGCTTTAGGGCACTCACCCGTGAGGGCGGCCACTTCCGTTCGCGGTACTCCCCCTCCAACGGCGGGGGAATGGTCCCTTCAGGATAGCACGCTCCTAAGCACTTGTCAAGTCAGGACATAGGTGCGGGTCGGTTACTGGACCGTCATAAACCAACCCACCTTGAACACCTCATCAAAGCCGTCGGGAAGGGCTCGGCCCTCCGCGAGCAATCGCTTCGCCCACTCCTCCGCCGGACCATACGCCCGCTCCCCGTTGGCGACAAGGAATGCGTTGAGCCGCTCGGTGCTCACGCCCTCGTGGATGCTCACGTTAGAGCGGAACTTCACGCGCCGCCCGTCCGTGGTGGTGAACTCGTTTACGACGTAGTGATACAGGAGCGCCTCACGGAGCGCTTCCTCCGCCGCGCCCCGCCGTCCGCCATCGGGCGCGGTGTCCCACTCGTGGAGGAGCCGCTCCAGCCCCGCGAGCGCCTCCGCGTCGATGGGTGCGAACCCGGCTCCCGCGAACTCGCCATAGTCGGGAATCTTGCGCTTTCTCACTTCGCGCCCTCCGAACCCCGGCTCATCGCTTCCCGGAGTTGCTCGGAGGCACGGCGCACCGCGTCCCGCTTCGCATTCAAGTCGCCATCGCCGACGTACCGGAGCGTCGTCTCAATCTTGGAGTGCCCGAGTTGATCGCGGATGACGAACGCATTGGCACCGGCGGCGCTCATCCGCTTCGCAAAGTTGCCGCGTAGATCATGGAACCACGTCCCCTCCGCGTGCTTGTCGATGCCCGCGAGTTCCTTGACCCGGTTCCATGCGTTGTGGTAGTTCTCAAAGTGACCGCTCTTGCTCTTGGCGTTCCCGGCGGGGAAGACGTACCGCGAATCCTTCGGCATCGCGGCGCGGCGGCGCTTGAGCACGTCCACCGCCTCCGGCATGAGCACCGCCTCAATCGGCTCGCCCGCCTTCGCTTTGGCGGAGGGGATGCACCACACCCCGGCTTCAAGGTCCAACTCCGTCCACTCCATAGCACAGACGTTCGCGGCGCGTGCCCCGGACCCCTTCGCAACACGGATAATGTCAAGCGCGGTGCGCCGCACCTCGCGGGCCTCCTCCCGGCGCGCTTCCAGCCGAGTCCGCCACTCCTCCCGGAGCGCCTCCAACTTCGCGGGGTCTTTCGGCTTGCGGTAGTCCGGCCAGTTCGCCGGGTCCGCGCCGTCGCCACCGGGGACGGTGATCGGCTCCGCTTCGATGGTTGCGAGCGCGTCTTCGATCCGGCGGTAGTCCTCATCCGAGAGGCGACGGTTGCGGGCATCGCCACCGTTCCGCCGGACTTCGCCCGCCGGGTTGTGGGTGCCTTTGGGGAGGTGGAACGTGAGCACCGCCGACAAGAGCGATACCACCTTGTCCGCAGCACCCGGAACGCCCGCCCCGCTCACCCGGCGATGAGTCGCCTTCAACCACTCCGCATTGACGGCGGAGATTGGGAGGCGAGCCTCCGCCTTGACGTGCTTACGGAAGCGGAGCACGTCCTCGCGCCAAGTCGCCTTCGTCGCCCGCACCTCCCGGATGTACCGGGCGAAGATGACGCGGAGCGTGGGCTCCGTGGTGGGCTCCGGGGCGTCCGCCTTCGCTCCGGGCTCCCGGCCCGCCTTCAAGTCCACCCACGCTTCCTTCGCCCACTCGCGGGCTTGGGGCACAGTCACGCCCTTGTCAGCCCGGAGCGGCTCCCAGTTCCGCCGCTTGGGGCCACCGTTCACCCACCCGTAGAAGGCGAAGCGGGGCTCACCCTTGGCCGGGATGCGCAGCGCGAGCCCCGGTTGCACGGTGTCATACCACACCACCTCCCCCTTCTCCGGGCGCTCTTGCGCCAGAGAGAGGAGGAGCCCCTTCTCGAACTTCACCCGTCGATTCGTTTCACGGCCCATGATCGCTCCCCGGCTATACCGGCTATATCGTCTTCATTGCTGCCCATCACTAGGGAGCACTAGACACCACAACCACAGTCAAGTATGGGCTATGGGAGCGTTCTAGCCAAGGTGCCCGGCTATATAACATCACTGGACGTAACTAGATAGCACGTCTGTAACGACTGGGGCAGAACTGTCGATCCGGTGGTTGCGGGTTCGAGTCCCGTCCGCCTCGCTTCCGAGCCCTCGCTTCGCGGGGGCTTGTTTGTTTTTTGGGCGTGCGGTCAGTCTGGTGCGGCCGCGCGGGTGGTTCTGGCTTCGAGGCGGCGTCCGGCGACATGGAGGGCGTGGAACGCGGCGTTCATGGCGAGGACGGCGCCGAGCGCGCCGGCGAGGGCCCAGGCGTTGCTCGCGGTGGAGCGGAGGATGTAGAGGAGTTGGAGCAGGCAGAGGCACGCGACGAGCACGAGGGTGGGGCCGCGGGGGATGAGCTTCATGATGAACGAGCCGAGGGGGGCGCCGATCAGGACGATGGGGGCGGCGGCGAGCCAGTTGTGCAGGACCTCGGGGTTGAGCCGGCCCATGCCGGCGGAGCAGAGGGCGCCGAGGAGGGAGCAGTAGGCCATGATGATGACGCTGGAGGCGATGGCGGTGCGGATGTCGGCCCGGTAGAGGAGGACGACGGTGGAGTAGAGGACCATGTCGGCGCCGACGCCGGTGAGGCCTGCGGCGACGCCGCCGAGCAGGCCGACGAGGAGGCCGGTGACGAGCTGGAATCGGGTGGATACGGCGGGGAGTGTGCGGTCGAAGGCGAGGGTCTCGCGGAGCTTGACGAGGGTGAGGATGCCGAAGCCCCCCCAGATGCAGCCGAAGGCGAGCTTGACGCCGGCGTCGCTGATGAGGGGGACGAGGAGCCAGAGGGTGAGGGGGAGTGTGAGGGGGGCGGCGGCGCAGGCGCAGAGGAGCGTGGGCGCGAGGAAGCGGCGCCCGGAGCAGAGGATGAAAATGGAGGCCGAGGACATGCCGACGGACTGGATGCAGAAGCTGAAGCTGCGCCCGAGTGAGGCGGGCCCGTCGAAGAGCAGGACGAGGACGGGGAAGCCCACGGTCCCGCCGCCCATGGGCGTGGAGCCGGCGATGTAGGAGCCGAAGACCATCGCGACGGCGATCTGCCAGTGGTCGGCGACGGTGGCGGCAAGGTCGAAGGCCATGACGACGACGAGCCAGACGACGGCGAACCAACAGACCCACGCCAGGAAGGGGGCGTAGCGGGTGAGTCTGCCGGCAGCGACGGGCCCGAGCGGGATCATCGGGGCGGATGATACCGGGCCGGTGCGGCGGGGCTGGGCGGGCCGGCGGGTCGGGATGTCGGGCGGCATTTCGGTCGGTACGCGGCAGGTATCATGGATCATGGACCGCCCGGCGAGGATCTATCTGGACAACGCGGCGACGAGCTTCCCGAAGCCCGGGGGCGTGCTGCGGGCGATGGTGGAGTACGCGACCGAGGTCGGGGCGTCGCCGGGGCGGGGGAGCTATGCCGAGTCGCGGCGGGGGGCGGAGATCCTGGCCCGCTGCCGCGGGAGGCTGTGCGAGCTCTTTGGTGGGGAGTCGGCGTCGCATGTGGTGTTCACGCACAACTGCACGGACGCGTTGAACCTGGCGATCCACGGGCTGGTGAAGGGGGTCAGGCGGCGGGAGCCGGGGGCGCGGGTGCACCTGGTGACGACGGCGATGGACCACAACTCGGTGCTGCGCGTGTGCAGCGACCTGCGCGTGGACGGCGTCGAGGTGACACGCGTGCCGGCGGACGCGGAGGGGTTTGTCGAGCCGGCGGCGATCGCGGGGGCGATCCGGCGGGAGACTCGGCTGGTGTCGGTGGTGCACGCGAGCAATGTGACGGGGAGCCTGCAGGATGTGGGGGCGATCGGGCGGGTGTGCGGGCTGGCGGGCGTGCCGCTGCTGGTGGACGCGGCGCAGTCGCTGGGGCATGTGCCGGTTGATGTGCGGGCGATGGGGATCGATCTGCTGGCGTTCCCGGGGCACAAGGGGCTGATGGGGCCTCAGGGGACCGGCGGGCTGTACCTGCGCCCGGGGATGGAGGCGCTGGTCGAGCCGGTGCGTCAGGGCGGGACGGGGAGCCGGAGCGAGCGCGATGTGCAGCCGGGGGAGCTGCCGGATCGGTACGAGGCGGGGTCGCACAACACGCTGGGGGTGGCGGGGCTGCTCGCGGGGGTGGAGTGGGTCCTCGAGCGGGGCGTGTCGTCGGTGCGGCGGCATGAGGTGGGGCTGATCGGGGCGTTTCTGCGGGCGTTCCCTGGGGAGGCGCGGGGGTTCCGGCTGCTGGGGACGCGGGACGCGGCGCGGCGGGTCGGGGTGTTCGCGGTGGTGCACGAGGCGATCGCGCCGTGGGAGCTGGCGGCGGGGTTGGAGGAGGGGGCGGGGGTGCTGGGCCGGGCGGGTCTGCACTGTGCGCCGGGGGCGCATGAGACGGTCGGGACGCTGGCGACGGGCGGGGCGTGCCGCCTGAGCGTGGGGCCGTTCACGACGGGCGAGGATGTGGAGCGGGCGTGCGGGGCGTTGGCTGGGCTTGCGTCGGGGTGCGGTGTTGGGGGTTTGGGTTAGGGCGGGGGGTTCTGGGGAAGGGCGCGGGGGTTTGGGGTAGGTCGCGCCAGCATGGGAATAGGGGCGGGGTGGGTATAGTTGTTGCAACAGACACAGCGGCCGGGCCCCGTCGGGCGCGGCCTCGAACCAGGGAATCAGGGAGAGAACGCCATGCTTCGTATCGCTCGCATCGCCGTGCCCGCGCTGTTGGTGGTTGGATCGGTCGGGTTGCTGGCCGGCTTTGGGGCGGGCCCGGCGCCGGCTCCCGCGCCGGGCGTGGTCGCGGCCGACAGCTACAAGGTCGACCCGGTGCACTCGTCGGTGGTGTTCCGGATCAAGCACTCGGGGGTGAGCAACTTCTACGGGCGGTTCAACGAGTTCTCGGGTTCGTTCCAGTTCGATCCGAGCGCGAAGACCGGCGGGGAGTTCTCGTTCGAGGTACAGACCGAGAGCGTGGATACGGGCAACTCGAAGCGCGACGACCACCTGCGGAACGCGGACTTCTTCAACTCGCGTCAGTTCCCGGCGATCTCGTTCGTGGGCGCCGGGCTGGAGCATGTCGAGGGCGACATGTACCGGCTGACGGGCGATCTGACGCTGCAGGGCGAGACGCGCGCGGTGACGGCGGAGCTGGAGTGGCTGGGCACGGGGACGGGCCCGACGGGTGCGGCGATCGCGGGGTTCGAGGCGCGGTTTGAGGTGAAGCGGTCGGACTTCGGGATGACCAAGTACCTCGCGCCGGACAACTCGGACAACGGCGGTCTCGGCAACTCGGTCACGCTGATCGTGAGCGTCGAAGCGGTCAAGGGCTGAGCGGGAGAGGCATGACGCCCACCGCGGCGATCCTGTTGCTTGTCGTGCCGGCGATCCTGTGCGCGGGGGTGCTCCTCGCGGCGGGGCTGCTCGCGGCGCGGGGGCGTGGCGAGGGCGGGGCGCCCGCGCGCCCGCCGGCCTGGGCGCGGGGCGCGGCGCCGGTCGCGTTCGCGGCGGGGCGGTGGTCGGCCGACTTCGCGTTGCACCAGGCCCACCCGGTGTGGGACAGGGACGGGACGATGCGGTACCTGGCGGTGGCGCTCGCGGCGGGGCTGGTCGGGCTGGTGCACGCGGCGGTCGGTCGGGCGCGGGTGACGGTGGTGCTGCGGGCGGTGCTCGGCGCAGCGGTCCCGGCGGCGGTGCTGGCGCCGCTGGCGGGCGAGCGGTATGTGGCGTGGCCGGTGTTCTGGGTGTTGGTTCCGGCGACGGGGGTGTGGCTGGTGGTCGCCGGCGGGCTGTTGGATCGGGCTGAGCGTGCGCTGGCACGGCTGACGGCGCCGGTGGCGTTGGCGTGCGTGGCGGGGGCGGCGGCGCCGGGGGTGTTTCTGTCGGGGTACGCGGGTGGGGCCAACCTGCTCGGCGGGTTGGGGGCGCTCGCGGGGGGCGCGGCGGTCGCGAAGCTGGGCGCGCGGCGCGGTGGCGTGGAGCTTTCGGGCGGGTGGACGGTGTGGCTGGCGGCGTTCGCGGCGGTGGTGCTAGTCACATTCGGGTACGCGGATGTGCCGGCGGTGTGGGTGCTGCCGGTGCTCGCGCTGGCGCCGCTCGGGGTCGGCGCGGGGCTGCTGGTGAAGGGGACGGCGGCGAGGTTCGCGGCGGCGGTTGGCGGCGTGCTGGTGGTCGCGGGGGCGGGGACGGTTGCCGCGGGGCTGGCGGCGGGTGATGATGGGGGCGGCTCGTCCGGGGAGGACGGGTCGTACTACGGCGGGTAGCCCGCACGGGCACGGAGCGACGATGACGACCCCCCCACCGACCCCCCCACCGCCACGGCCCGCGCACGCGGTGGAGGTCGGGAGGGTGGTGTACCTTCGCTACCCCCAGCCTCGGGACTGCGAGGCGTTTGTGGCCCTGCGCCGGGCGAGCCGATCGCACCTGGAGCCGTGGGAGCCGCGGGCGCCGACGGGGTTCGACGCGTTCGGGTACGACCAGTTCGAGTGGGTGTACAAGAGCCGGAAGCGTCCTGAGCAGGAGCGGATGCTGATCTTCGTGGTTGGGACGCGCGAGCTTGTCGGGCAGGTGTCGCTGGGGGTGATCACGCGCGGGCCGTTGCAGTCGGCGTACATGGGGTACTGGATCGGTGCGCACGCGACGGGGCGCGGGTACATGACCGAGGCGGTTGGGCTGATGCTCCGGCACGCGTTCGGGCGGTTGGGGCTTCACCGGGTGGAGGCGAATATCCAGCCGCACAATGAGGCGTCGAAGAAGGTGGCGGCGCGGAGCGGGTTTCGGCTGGAGGGCTACAGCCCGAAGTACCTGCAGATCGCGGGTGTTTGGGCGGATCACGAGCGGTGGGCGATCACGGCGGAGGATTGGCGGGGCGGGCGGGGAGGGCGCGGGTCCGGGCCGGCGCGGGGGCGGGGTTCCCGTGGCGCGACCCGGGGCACGGCGGGGGCGGGCTAGCGGGCGTAGTCCGGGGCGTTGCCGGGCTTCCACTTGATGTTGCAGCCGATGCTGGGCAGTTGCTCGGCGGGGGCGGGGGTGCCGGCGAGGACGGCGTCGAGGGCGGCGCGGAGGTCGCGCCCCGTGACGGGCTTGTCGTTCTTGGGTCGGCTGTCGTCGAGCTGGCCCCGGTAGACGAGCTTGTGGTGGGCGTCGAAGAGGAAGAAGTCGGGGGTGCAGGCGGCGTGGTAGGCCTTGGCGACCTGCTGGGATTCGTCGAACAGGTAGGGGAAGGTGTAGCCGGCCTCACGGGCCTCGGCCTGCATGAGGTCGGGGCCGTCGGCGGGGTATTGCTGGGCGTCGTTGCTGCTGATGGCGACGACGGCGACCCCCTTTGCCTGGTACTCGCGTGCGAGCGCGGCGAGCTGGGCCCGGGTGTGCTTGACGAAGGGGCAGTGGTTGCAGAGGAACATGACCAGGAGCGGGCGGTCGGCGAAGGATCCGCGATCCACGGTCCGGCCGGAGACGGCGTCGGCGAGGGTGAAATCGGGGGCCCGGGTGCCGAGCGGGAGCATGGTGGAGGGGGTGGCTGCCATGAGGGTCCTCGCTACCAAACATAACACAAATACACGCAGGGATAACTGTCAAACCGTGTGAATTGCTTTATCCGGCCGAATGGCATGGTACGCTCATGTCGAAACGACGCAGTGCGTCGTGGGGATCGGTTGCAGGGCGTCGCAGGTCCGGGTTGTTGAGTATCCCAGAAGTGGGCGGAGGGTCATCATGCGGTTGCGGTGCGTGCGGAGCGCGGCGGTTGTGACGGTGCTCGGGGGGCTGCTGGTTGCGTTCACGGGGTGCGCGTCGTCGGTTTCTGAGTCTGGCGCCTCGTTCCGAGCGCCGGCGCCCAAGGCGCCGCCGGGGTGGGCGAGCCCCGCCGGGGCGGCGAACCTGGGCCCGGCGGTCGATCTGACCGAGGAGGGGGCCTGGGCGTTCGGCGGGGCGGAGGCGGTTGTCGTCAACACGCGGGACTTCCCCCGGCAGATCCAGGATGTGGGCCCCGGGCCGGAGGGGATCAGGAACATCGAGGAGCTGCTCCCGATCGAGGAGGGCGACCTGCCGGCGCCGCTGATGGGGGAGGCTAACGACCTTCCGACGGGCGGCCTGCTCGGCGTGCCTCGCGTCGATGGCGGCGGGGCGAGGTTCCCGGGTATCGGCCAGACGCCGTTCGTCCCGCCGGACCCGACCATCGCGGTCGGCCCGGATCACATCGTGCAGACGGTCAACAGCGCCATCGCGTGGTTCGACAAGGACACCGGCGCGAAGCTGTTCCAGATGCGGATCGACACGACCCAGCAGGGCGGGCCTGGCTTCTTCGACTCGGTGGGTTCGCAGGACTTCATGTTCGACCCCAAGTGCTTCTACGACCAGTACTCGCAGCGGTACTTCGTGACCGCGTTGGAGATCTATACCGACGAGTCGTGGATCGTGATCGCGGTTTCGGACGACAGCGACCCCGACGGGGACTGGTACATGTACCGCACCGACAGCCGCGTGCAGGTCGGCGAGGCGTTGTACTGGGTGGACTACCCGGGGTTCGGGTCCGACGCCAACGGCGTTTACTTCACGGGGAACCTGTTCCTGCTCTCGGGGAGCGGGCCCGGGTTCGCCGGCACCCTCTACCGGAGCTTCAAGAAGAGCACGATGCTCAGCGGCGGCACGCTGGTGTTCACCGACCTCCGCGACCCGAGCACGGCGTCGGCCCAGGCGGTGCAGCACTTCGGCTCCACGCCGGCGCCGATGTTCGTCTCTGTCAACAGCAGCGCGCTGATCAAGGTGCAGGCGATCAAGACGCCGTTCACCGCCCCGCTTCTGGTCTCTACGACCGTCCCGATCCCGGACTTCTCGTTCCCGCAGTATGTGGTGCTCGACAAGAACGGCAGCTACTACGACCCGCTCGACGGCCGGATGATCAACGCGGTCTGGCGGAACGGCAGGCTTGTGACCGGGCACGGGGTGGGGCGCGGCGCCCGCACGATCTCCCGCTGGTACGAGTTCGACACGCACAACTGGCCGACCAGCGGCTTCCCCACGCTGACGCAGTCGGGCGAGCTCGATGAGGGCGAGGGCGTGTACACCTGGTTCCCGGCGCTCATGCTCAACACGCACGGCGCCATCGGCATGGTGACGGCGATGTCCAGCACCTCGACGCTGCCCAGCGTGCAGTACACGGGCCACCTCGATCTGGACCCGGCCGGGACGATGGGCGCTCTCCGCGAGGCGGTTCTCTCCAAGGCGACTTCCCAGGACTACCGGTACGGGGACTACTTCGACATGGCCCTCGACCCCGACGACCAGTCCACCTTCTGGCTCAACGGTCAGCACTACACCGGCATGGGCTGGCAGACCTGGATCCAGAGCTTCAAGGTGGTCTGCCCCGGCGACTACGACGAGAACGGGGTGGTCAACACTCAGGATGTCATCGCCTTCCTGAACGGCTGGGCCGGCCAGGATGACGCTTCGGACTGGAACGGCGACGGGGTGGTCGACACCCGGGATGTGATCGCCTATCTCAACGACTATGCCAAGGGCTGCTGATGCCCCGGCGACTGAACCGAGCTTGGGCCGGGGCGCCGTCCTCGACGGCGCCCCGGCTGTTGTTTTCCATGGGTGTGCGGGACGGGCTCGGAACCGCGCGGACCGCGCGATCCGACCGAATTCCGCTTATCATCACGCCGATGTGACGGGGGAGATCCGAGGGGGTGTGCGCCGGGTCGGCGTGCCTCCCAGAGCTCAGAGACGGGAGAAGACACGATGAGGAAGAGATTCATGGTCAGCGCGACACGCGCGACGGCTGCACTTGTGGTTCCCGGCGCGATTCTCGCGGCGTGGGGCTGCTCGCAGAACCAGCCCTTGAGGGTGGGCGGCGCGAAGCCGGCCCCGGCGGCCGGGATGCCCGGCGGCGGGCAGCCCGAGTCGGGCGGGGACCAGCCGGCGGGGATGGCGCTGATCGACCTGACCTTGCCGGGGTCGTGGGTGCGCGGCAGCGCCGAGGCGGAGATCATCGACACGCGGGCCTTCCCGGAGCAGATCCAGGCGATGGACTTCGTGGGCGAGCCGACGGACATCGAGCAGCTGCTCGAGGAGCAGATGAACAAGGAGGGCAAGAAGCAGCTCAAGCCGGGGCGGGCGAACCGTCTGGTGGCGGGTGAGCTGACAAGCCAGGTGCGGGC
This sequence comes from Phycisphaerales bacterium, assembly GCA_020850415.1. GTDB lineage: Bacteria > Planctomycetota > Phycisphaerae > Phycisphaerales > UBA1924 > PNC22. Next base: position 102,264 of record JADZER010000038.1, on the reverse strand, counting down.
GGAGCCGCGGGCGCAGTTCCCCGGGATCGACGCGACGCCGTGGTCTCCTCCGGACCCGACGCTGGCGGTGGGCCCGAACCACATCGTCGAGACGGTGAACATGGACATCGCGTGGTACGCCAAGGACGGGACGCTGCAGTTCCGTTCGCGTCTGGACAGCTCGGGGAGCCCCGGGTTCTTCGAGGGCGTGGGCGGTGGGGCGTTCACCTTCGATCCCAAGTGCTTCTACGACCACGGGTCGGGCCGGTTTTTCGTGCTCGCGCTCGAGTACTACTCGGGCGGTCAGCAGTCGTACATCACCTTCGCGGTGTCTGACGACAGCGATCCGAACGGGGTGTGGTACAAGTACCGCACGAACTCGGTGGTGACGGTCGGCGGGCAGAAGTACTGGGTGGACTACCCCGGCCTGGGCTACGACGGCGACGCGTTCTATGTGAACGGCAACCTGTTCGGGTTCAGCAGCGGGTTCGGCGGTGTGCTGTACCGCTCGATCGACAAGTCGAGCGTGCTCAACGGCGGGACGGCGCAGTGGATGGACATCCGCAACGGGAACTCGGGTTCGGTGCAGGCTTCGCAGCACTTCGGGAGCAACGCGGCGCCGTACTTCATCGAGCACTGGAGCAACACCTCGCTCATGATGACGGCGATCCGGAACCCCCTGACCGCGCCGCAGCTTGTGACGCGCGAGGTGACGGTGCCGTCGTACTCCGGCGGGAGCGAAGCGCCGAACAACGGCGGCTCGCTCGATGTGCTCGACGGGCGGCTGATCAACGCGATGTGGCGCAACGAGCGCCTGGTGACCGGGCACGGCGTCAGGCCGAGCGGCGCGAACACCACCCAGTCGCGGTGGTACGAGATCGACACGCGGGGCTGGCCCGAGAGCGGGCAGAACCCGACGCTGGTGCAGTCCGGCAACATCAACGGCGGCTCGGGCGTCTACACCTGGTTCCCCGCGCTGTACAGCAACGAGGCCGGCGACATCGGTCTGGTCACGGCGTACTCGTCGAGCTCGCAGTTTGCGAGCGTCCGCTTCACCGGGCGCGCGGCCAGCGACGCGGCGGGGACGATGGGCGCTCTGCAGCTCGGCAAGACCGGCAACCAGGCCGCCAGCGGGCGCTGGGGCGACTACTTCGACATGGCGCTGGATCCCGACGGGTGCACCTTCTGGCTCGTGGGCGAGTACTACGAGAACGGCGGGTGGGACACCTGGGTCCAGAGCTTCACGGTCAGCGAGTGCTGCCGCGTGGACCTCAACGGCGACGGGAATGTCAACACGCAGGATGTCCTGATGTTCCTGAACCTCTGGTCGGCGGGCGACGATGTGGCGGACTGGAACGGGGACGGGACGGTCAACACGCAGGATGTGCTGGCGTTCCTGAACTCGTACAACGCCGGCTGCTGAGCAGGGCGGCTTGATGTGATTCGAGACGCCCGCGGGAGGCCGCGGGCGTCTTGCTTTTTTCGGCGGCGGGTACACTCCGCCCATGCATGATCGTCTGGTCCTCGGGGTTGATTGCGGCGGGACGCGGACGCGGGCGGCGTTGGCCACCCTCGGGGGGAGGGTGCTTGGGGTCGGGGAGGCGGGCGGGGGGAACCCGCGGGACGGTGGGGAGGCCGGGACCCGCGACGCGGTGGCGGGGGCGGTGGAGGGCGCGTTCGGGGAGAGCGGGCTGCGCCGTGGGCCTGTCGTGGCGGCGGCGCTGGGGATCGCGGGGGTCGCGACCGACGGGGAGCGGGGGGCGGTCCGGGCGGCGCTCGACCCGCTGTCGCTGGCCCCGGCGGGATCAGTCAGGATCGAGCACGACCTCAGGATCGCGCAGGCCGGGGCGTTCGGCGGCGGGCCGGGGATGGTGCTGATCGCCGGGACGGGTTCGTGCTGCTACGGGCGGGCGGCGGACGGGCGGGAGTGGCGGGCGGGCGGATGGGGAGGGCGCCTGGACGACGGGGGCAGCGCAACGGCCCTGGGGCTCGCGGCGGTGCGGGCGGCGATCCGCGCGGGGGACGGGCGGGGTCCTGCGACGGTGCTCGGCGAGCGCGTGCCGCGGACGCTTGGAGTTGGTGACCTGCGGGGGGTGCTGCGGGTGGTGGAGGGCGTGGGGTATCGCGGGCGGGTGGCGAATCTGGGCCCGGTGGTGACGGAGGCGGCGCGCGAGGGGGATGCGGTGGCGGTGGCGATTGTCGAAGCGGGGGCGGCAGAGTTGGCGGACATGGTGGCGGCGGTGGCGAGGGGGCTGGGGGGGGGTGCGGGCGGGCTCTCGGTGGCGTGTCTCGGGGGGGTGTTCCGGGCCGGGGAGGTGGTTCTCGGGCCGCTGCGCGTGCGGCTTGAGGGGCTCCTGGAGCGGGCGCCGGAGGGGCTGGTCGGCGGGTGCGTGGTGGTCGAGGCGAGTCTGCCGGCGGTGCTGGGGGCGGTGCTGCTGGCGGCGGAGGTGGCGGGTGTGGGGCCGGGGGAACTCGGTGCGGGTTTGGCGTCGGAGTGGGCCACCCGCCGGGTGCAAAATTCATAAACGAGAATCGCATATCTTTGTCCTGGATTGCTGTTGTCTGCCTAGTATCTCGCGACGGTTTCGAGGGATCTCGACGGCCGTGAGTTGAGGGGCGGGCGGGCCGGTTTGGCGGCGAGTCTGCCCCTGCTGGACAGCCGTCGTGGTTGCGCCCGGGACCGCCGGATAGGAGGTCTTCTGTGGAGGCATCAGCCATGACCACTGCGACGGCCCACGGCCCGGCGATCGGGATGCTGGGGATCAGGTTCGAGTCGATCGGGGGGCTCGGCGCCCACGCGGCCGGGCAGATCCTGGCGTCGGCGGCGGTGCTTCGGCTGGGGCTGAACGGGGCCCATTTCTCGTCGTACGGCTCGGAGAAGAAGGGCTCGGCGGTGAAGTCGTATGTTCGTCTGACGGACCATGACACACCGATCCGTTCGAGCGCGCCGATCGACGCGCCGGACTGCATCGTGGTGTTCCATACGGCCCTGCTGTCGAACCCGGTGACGGTGGCGGGCCTGAAGGCGGGCGGGACGCTGATCTACACGGCGCCGGCGGGGGAGCGTCCGGAGGCGCTCAAGCGGGTGGCGCGGACCTGCCGCGTGATCCGGGTCGATGCGCAGACGATCGCCAACGAGGAGAAGTCGCGTCCGAACGCGGTGCTCCTGGGGGCGCTGTGCGGGGCGTTGGACGCGTTGGACGCGAGGGCGGTGCTGGCGGAGCTGACGGCGACCTTCGAGAAGAAGCACGCGAGCGCGGTGCCGCACAACACGCGGGCGTTCGAGCGTGGGATGGCCGAGGGCGAGCTGATCCAGGGCTTGGCGTGCGGTGAGGGCGATCTTCCGACGATGCGTCCTGGCCCGGTGTGGGGGTACGCGACGGCGCCGATCGGCGGGGTGATCCCGCTTCCCGGGAACACGATCACGAACAACCTGACGACCTCTCGGACGGGGTACATGCCGGTGTTCGGCGCCGAGAAGTGCGTGCACTGCGGTCTGTGCGACATCGTGTGCCCGGACTACTGCATCGTGTGGGGGGTTGTCGGTGACGGGCCGGTGCCCGAGGTGACTCGGATGCGGGGGATCGACTACAACTACTGCAAGGGATGTCAGCGTTGTGTGGAGACCTGCCCGACCGGCGCGCTCACCCGTGAGGAGGAGCGGCCGGGGATGGCCGCGCGGCTGCGGGTCCCGATTTTCGATCGCATCGGCGGCGGGTTGAACACCAAGTAACGGAGGCGCCCCGTGTCTACGACTATCCAGACCACGACCAACGGGACGATGACGCGGGCCGGCGGGGGGACCGTCCGGCAGAAGACCGACCTGAAGAGCGGCAACGAGGCCGCGGCGGCGGCGGCGCGCGATGTGGGGTTCCATGTGATGGGGTACTTCCCGATCACGCCGTCGACGGAGGTGGCGGAGAACCTGTCGCAGATGGCGGCGGACGGGGAGCACGAGATCTGCATGATCCCCGGGGACGGCGAGCACGGGGCGGCGGGGATCTGCTACGGGGCGTCGCTGGGCGGTGGTCGGGTGCTGAACGCGACGAGCTCGCAGGGTCTGCTGTTCGCGCTCGAGCAGCTGCCGGTGCAGTCGGGCACGCGGTCGCCGATGGTGCTGGAGGTCTCGACGCGGACGGTCTCGGGTCCGCTGGACATCCGGTGCGATCACTCGGACATCTACTACGCGCTCAACGCGGGGTGGATCGTGCTGATGGCGCGGGACCCGCAGGCGGTGTACGACATGAACTTCGCGGCGGTGAAGATCGGGGAGCACCCGGATGTGCGGCTGCCGGTGATCGTGGCGTACGACGGGTTTGTCACGAGCCACCAGAAGCGGCGGCTGGAGGTTTTCGACGATCTGGAGCCGGTGAAGGCGTGGCTGGGCCCGTGCGAGTCGCCCTACACGGCGCTGGACCCCTCCCGCCCGGTGACCTTCGGGCCGTACATGAACGACCCGGACCTGATCAACAACAAGGTGCAGCTGCACCTGGCGCAGGAGGCGGCGCGGCGGGTGATCCCGCAGGTGTTCGCCGAGCTGGGCGGGATGACCGGGCGGCACTACCCGGTGATGGACGAGTACCGGATGGAAGACGCCGAGGCGGCGGTCGTTCTGATGAACTCCGCGGCGGAGACGGCCAAGGAGGTCGTGGACCGGTACCGCGCCCTGGGCAAGAAGGTCGGCGTGGTGAGCCCCAATGTGCTCCGGCCGTTCCCGCACGAGGAGTTCCGGCGGGCGCTTAAGAATGTCAGGGCGGTGCTCGTGGGCGACCGGGGCGACTCGCCGGGCGCCGAGGGCGGCAACCTGTCGCTCGAGGTGCGGGCGGCGCTGCAGGTGGACCCCGAGAACCGGACGCTGGTGATCACGCGCATCTACGGGCTGGGCGGGAAGGACTTCGATGACACGGACGCGGAGTGCTTCTTCGACCTGGCGCTGGAGGCCGCCAAGAGCCGGAAGGTGGCCAAGCGGTTCGACTTCCACGGGGCGTTCGCCGGGGACCCGGGGCAGAAGCCGCCGATCGGGCTGCCGGTGCTCGAGACCGCGGAGCTGCAGCGCGGCATGGTGCATGTGAAGGTGAACGAGCGGACGGGCCTGCTGGATGTGGAGCTGGAGCCGTTCTGGGCGATGGTGGCCAAACCCAACCGGATCGCGCCCGGGCACGGGGCGTGCCCCGGGTGCGGGATCTTCCCGATCCTGCACCAGATGTTCCACGCGCTGGAGGGGGATGTGGTGGTGCTGTTCCAGACCGGGTGCGCGATGGTGGTGACGACGGGGTACCCCAAGACGGCGCACCGGGCGACCTACATCCACAACCTGTTCCAGAACGGGGCGGCGACGCTGTCGGGTCTGGTGGAGATGTACCACGAGCTGATCAAGCGCAAGGAGCTGAAGGACGCGAAGGAGCTCACCTTCGTGATGGTCTCGGGCGACGGCGGGATGGACATCGGGATGGGCCCGGCGCTGGGGACAGCGCACCGGAACCACCACATGATGATCCTGGAGTACGACAACCAGGGGTACATGAACACCGGCGCGCAGCAGTCGTACGCGACGCCCCGGGGGCACCGGACCAGCACCAGCGAGGTCGGGAGCCGGGGGGGCGGGAAGCGGTTCCACCACAAGGACAGCGCGCAGATCTTCGCGGCGACGCACATCCCGTATGTGTTCACGGCGGCGGAGGGCTACCCCGAGGACTTCATGCGGAAGGTCGCCAAGGCGCAGTGGTACGCGAAGCGCGAGGGGCTGACCTACGGGAAGGTGCTGAGCTCGTGCCCGCTGAACTGGAAGATGGGGGACGACGACTCGATCGAGGTGCTGCAGGAGGCGATCGACTCGTGCTTCTTCCCGCTGTACGAGGTGGAGCACGGGCACACGACGATCACCTACGACCCGGACGCGCTGGGGCGTCGGCGCCCGGCGCGGGACTGGCTGAAGAACATGGGCAAGACGCGCCACATGCTGCGTCCCGAGAATGCCGCGGACCTGGAGTCCTTGGAGGCCGAGATCGACCGCCGCTGGCGGCGTCTGAAGGCGATGCACGAACACCCGGAGCTGTGAGCCATGCCGAAAGTCATCTCCAAACAACAGATCACGCCGGTGACTCGGAAGTATGTGATTGCGGCGCCGCTGATCGCGCACTCGGCCAAGCCCGGTCAGTTCGTGATCGTGCGGGTGCGTGAGGGGGGCGAGCGGATCCCGCTGACGATCGCCGACTACGACGCCAAGGCCGGCACGGTGACGATCGTGGTGCAGGAGGTCGGGGCGACCACGCACATGCTGTCGCAGATCGAGGAGGGCGGGGAGATCCTCGACATGCTGGGGCCGCTGGGCGAGCCGGCCCACATCCCGGCGGGTGGTCACACGGTGGGCGTGGGCGGCGGCTACGGGGCCGCGGCGCTGACCTGCATCATGCGTGAGGCGACGGCGCGTGGGGACAAGACCACGCTGATCATGGGCGCCCGCACGAAGGACCTGCTGATCCTCGAGGACGAGCTGCGCCGGGCGTGCACGAATGTCGAGGTGTGCACCGACGACGGGTCCAAGGGGTTCAAGGGGTTTGTGACCGAGCGGCTCGGTCAGCTCATCGAGGGCCAGGGGCCGGGCCGGCCGGACCGCGTCGTGGCCATCGGCCCGATGGGCATGATGCAGGCGGTGGCGGAGGTCACGAGGCCGTTCGACATCCCGACCTTCGTGTCGATGGACCCGGTGATGGTGGACGGCACGGGGATGTGCGGCGGGTGCCGGATCACGGTGGGCGGCGAGCAGCGGTTCGCGTGCGTGGACGGCCCGATGTTCGACGGCCACCAGGTGGATTTCGCGGAGGCGGTCCGCCGGCGGAAGATGTATGTCAAGGAAGAGAAGCTGGCGGTGACCTGCCAGCGTGCGCACGAGGGAGGCGAGTAATGCCTGTCAAGCGTATCGACAAGACCGCCATGCCCGAGCGCAACGCCAAGCAGCGGGCGCGTGACTTCTCGGAGGTGAACGAGGGCTACCGGTACGAGCACGCGCTGTTCGAGGCCGAGCGGTGCCTGCGGTGCCAGGACCCGGTGTGCGTCGAGGGGTGCCCGGTGCGGGTGCCGATCGACAAGTTCATCCATCGGGTCGCGGCCCGGGATCTTGCGGGGGCGGCGCAGATTCTGCGCGACGCGAACCCGCTCTCGAGCATCTGCGGGCGGGTGTGCCCGCAGGAGATGCAGTGCGAGAAGAACTGCCACATGGGCGCCCGGTACCGGCCGGTGGCGATCGGCCACCTCGAGCGGTTCGTGTCGGACTGGGCCCAGGGCCAGCCGCTGACGACCAACGGGCAGGCCAAGAAGCCGTGGCGGGCCGAGAAGGTCGCGATCGTGGGGTCGGGGCCGTCGGGGCTGGTGTGCGCCGGCGAGCTGGCGAGGCTGGGGCACCCGGTCACGGTGTTCGAGGCGCTGCACGCGCCGGGGGGCGTGCTCCGGTACGGCATCCCCGAGTTCCGCCTGCCGAACCGGATCCTGGACGCCGAGCTGGACGGGCTGCGCCGGCTGGGCGTGGAGTTCGTGAACAATGTGATCATCGGGAAGACGCTGACGCTCGACCAGCTCTTCGACGAGATGGGCTACTCGGCGGTGTTCATCGGGACGGGCGCGGGGCTGCCCAAGTTCATGAATATCCCGGGCGAGGGGCTCAACGGGGTGTACTCGGCCAACGAGTTCCTGACGCGGATCAACCTGATGCAGGCGTCCTCGTTCCCGCATGTGGACACCCCCGTCGAGGTCGGCAAGCGTGTGGCGGTGATCGGCTCGGGCAACACGGCGATGGACTGCGTCCGGTCGTCGCTGCGGATGGGGGCCGAGGAGGCGATGGTGGTGTACCGGCGGAGCGAGAAGGAGATGTCCGCCCGCGTGGAGGAGTACCACCACGCGATCGAGGAGGGCGTGAAGTTCCTTTGGCTGAACAACCCCGTCGAGGTGATGGGGGACGACAAGGGGTGGGTGACGGGGCTGAAGTGCATGAAGATGGAGCTGGGGGCGCCGGACGACTCGGGCCGGGCGCGCCCGGTCCCGATCAAGGGGTCGGAGTTCGTCATCCCCGTGGATACCGTGGTGCTGGCGATCGGCACAACCCCCAACCCGCTGCTGACCCGGGCCAACAAGGACATCAGAACGACCAAGTGGGGCGGCCTGATGGTGGACGAGGGCACCGGGGAGACCTCGCGCCGGCGCGTGTACGCCGGGGGCGACGCGGTGACGGGGGCGGCGACGGTGATCCTGGCGGCCGGGGCGGGCAAGCGGGCGGCCACGGCGATCCATGAGGATCTGGTGAAGGAGGCGCAGCCCGTGTAGGATGTTGGCGCGGCCTCCGGCTCGGGGGCTCGAGGGTTCTCTGGCCGGAGACAACGCGATGAACGATTCGACGGAGCAGCGCCAGCCGAAGTTCCCGCAGAGCGAGCCGCTCGGGGCGGAGTTCGACCTCGAGACCTACCAGGTCGCGCCCACTTTCGAGGAGCTGACGGAGAAGCTGTCCGAGGACGCCACGCCGGAAGAGAAGGACCACTTCTGGTACACGCACATCTACCGGGGGGACCGCGTGCCGCAGCTGACGCTGCGGGCGGTGCTGATGGGTGCGGCGATCGGGATGGCGATGTCCATCTCGAACCTGTACACGACCATCAAGCTGGGGTGGGCGTTCGGGGTTGCGATCACGGCGTGCATCCTGTCGTATGTGATCTGGAACGGGGCACGGGCGGTCTCGGGCGGTCGTCTGAGCAAGATGACGATCCTCGAGAACAACTGCATGCAGTCGACGGCGTCGGCGGCGGGGTACTCGACGGGCGGGACGATCGGGACGGCGTTCGGGGCGTTGCTGCTGATCCAGCGTGAGCACTTCGCGTGGTACTGGGTGGCGCCGTTCGTGCTGCTGACGGCGGCGCTGGGCGTCTTCATCGCGGTGCCGATGAAGCGGCAGATGATCAACCACGAGCAGCTGAAGTTCCCGTCGGGCATCGCGGCGGCGACGACGCTGCGGTCTCTGTACTCGCAGGGGAGGGAGGCGGCGCAGAAGGCCAACGCGCTGATCGCGGCGCTGTTCCTGGGCATGTTCCTGGCGCTGTACCGCACCTACCCGGCGGTGGTGGAGGCGTTGCACGAGTTCGGCAAGGTCAAGGACGAGACGCTGGAGAGGCTGTCGGCGTTCCCGTTCCGGATGCCCGAGCTGCTGCCGGCCCCCTCGGAGTGGCTGAGCGGCAAGTTGCAGAACATCTCGGTGCGGACCTGGGGCTTTGAGCCGAGCCTTCTGCTGGTGGCGGCGGGGATGATCGTCGGCCTGCGGGTGTCGCTGTCGATGCTTGCGGGGTCGGTGTTGCTGTTCTTCGTGGTTTCGCCGGCGATCCTGGACGCGGACCTGCAGACCCTGCGGGCGCACCCGGAGTATGTGCAGGCGATCCTGGCGGCGCCGGCGGAGGACCCCTACGGGATCAACGATCTGTATGTGCCGTCGGTCAAGGAGCTCGGGCCGTACCTCCGGAACGGCGGCGACCTTGCGGCGATCGGCACCACGGGCAACACCTTCGGGTTCTACCCGATCAACTGGGCGCTGTGGGGCGGCACCTCGATCATGGTGTTCTCGAGCCTGACGGCGGTGGCGATGGGTTGGAAGACGATCGTGCGGGCGTTCAAGGGCGGGGCGTCGGCGCCGGGGACCGGCCCTTCGCAGGCCGACCTGGACGAGATGAAGGCGATCGAGGTGCCCAACTCCTGGTTCGTGATCGGGATGATCCCGATCACGATCGGGATCGTGATCCTGTCGGTGCTGGCGTTCCAGATGTCGTGGTGGCTGGGGCTGATCTCGGTGATCATGACCTACCCGATCGCGCTGGTGTGCTGCCGGGCGACGGGCGAGACGGACACGACGCCGATCGGCGCGATGGGCAAGGTGACGCAGCTGGTGTACGCGGTGCTGGCGCCGAAGATGATCGTGCCGAACCTGATGGCGGCGGGCACGACGGCGGCGGCGGGCGGCGCGTCGGCGGATCTCTTGACCGACCTCAAGAGCGGGTACCTGCTGGGGGCCAACCCCCGGAAGCAGTTCCTGGCCCAGTTTTTCGGGATCTTCTTCGGCACGCTGATCATCGTGCCGGCGTGGTACCTGATGGTTCCGAGCCTGGAGCGGTTCCAGTCGTTCAACCCGCCGGCGGCGCTGATGTGGGAGGCGGTCGCGAGGGCCCTGACGCAGGGGCTGCACTCGATCCCGAAGTCGGCGCAGATGGCGATCCTGGTCGGCGGGGTGATCGGCATCGCGCTGCCGCTGATCCAGGCCGCGCTGCCGCGGAAGGCCCGGCACTGGGTGCCCTCGGCGATGGGCCTGGGGCTGGCGTGGGTTGTCCCGTGGTACAACGCGCTTGGGTTCGCGATCGGCGCGGTGATCGCGTGGCTGTGGTCGCTGTCGCACAAGCAGTCGGCGGAGAAGTTCACGATCCCCGTGGCGTCGGGCGTGGTGGCGGGCGAGGCGCTGATGGCGGCGATGGTCGCGATCACGGCGACGATCGTCGGGTTCCTGTTCTCCTCGTCGGGCGCGGCGTAGGGTCGGTCGGGGCGTGGGCCGGGGAGGGGTGCTTCCATGCCCACCGAGCGTCGGACCAAGCAGCAGGAGGCGATCGAGCGGGTGATCGGCGCGTCGCGCCGGCCTTTGAGCCCGGTGGAGGTGCTCGCGCGGGCCCGGCGGCAGAGCGAGTCGCTGAGCCTCGCGACGGTGTACCGGTCGCTCAAGCGGCTGGAGGAGGCGGGCTCGATTGCGCGGGTGGAGATCGCGGGGCAGCCGACGCGGTTCGAATCGGCGCGGGCGGCGAGCCTGCACCATCATCACTTTGTGTGCCGCGGGTGCGACCGGGTGTTCGATATCCCCGGGTGCGTGCGAGGGGTGGAGGGGATCGCGCCCAAGGGGTTCCGCGTGGAGTCGCACGAGATCGTGCTGTTCGGGCTGTGCGATGAGTGCGGGAGGTAGCCTGAGAGGTGGGGTCTGAGGCTTGAGGCGGGGAAGATCGGGCGGGGGTCAGTCGTTGAGGCGTTGGATCGAGATGTTGCGGAACTCGACGGGGTCGCTGTGGCCGGCGAAGCCGAAGTGGCCGCGGGTCCGGGTGCGCCCGGGGAACTTGTCGGCCTCGTACATGAACTCGGTGATCGAGGCGAGGTCGGCGTCGAGGATGCGGGTGCCGTTGAGTTCGACGGTGATCCTGGAGCCGACGACGGTGACCTGCTGGAAGTTCCATTCGCCGGGCCGGCGGAGGTAGCCCTGGTGTGCGGCGGCCTGGGCGTAGGCCGAGCCGTGGAACTGACGGGGGTCGAGGCCCGCGTAGCGTGGGTCGGTGTTGTCGAGGACCTGGAGCTCGCACATGCCGACATAGGCGGTGTCGCCCTCGCCGGGGTAGCGGATGGCCAGGCCGTTGTTGCCGCCGGGGGGGAGCTTGAACTCGAAGCGGACGGCGAAGTCGGCGTACTCGGCCTCGGTGTAGATGGTGCCGCCGCTGTGGGGCTTGCAGCGGAGCGCGCCGTCGATGATCTCGTAGCTGTCGGTGGGCCCGGCCCAGCCGGCGAAGGACTGTCCGTCGAAGGCGGTCTCGAACGCGGTCTGGGCGTGGGAGGCGAGGATGGTGTTGGCCTCGTCGGGAGCGATCTCGCGGATGAAGATGTTGCGCCAGCTGATCTCGCCGCCGTGGGTCTGGAGCTGGATGGGTCCCTCGCGCGGGATGGGCAGGGCTCGGTCGAAGTAGTTCTCCATGCGGGCGTGGCAGACGACCAGGTGGTCGTTGAGCCAGACGCTGACGCGTTCGCCGACCATGAGGACGCGCAGGCTGTTCCACTCGCCGAAGGGGTGGTCGGCGAGGACGATGGGGTCCTTGCCGGGGGCGCCGTCGGAGTTATTCCAGAGGCCCCCCGAGCCCTTGTCGGCGCCGATCCCCCACTTGCCGCCGGCCTCCGTGGAGTCCCAGATCTGGACCTGGGGGACGCCGCGGAGGTACAGACCGCTGTCGGCCCCGGCGACGGTCTTGTACTCGAGGCGGAGCTCGAAGTCGGAGTAGAGCTTGTCGGTGGTGAGGTAGAGGCCGTGGCCGTCGTTGGTCAGGACGCCGCGGTCGTTTGTCCAGTGGGCGTTGATGTCGGCGAGGCTGTCTGCTTTGCGCTTGGCGAGGGCGTCCGGGGTAAGGGCGTAGATGGCGCGGGGGTCCTCGGTCTCGAAGCCCCACCAGCCGGTGAGGTCGGAGTCGTTGGCGAGGCGCTGGAAGCCCGGGGGCGGGGCGTCCTGGGCGGCGGCGACGGGCGCGAACGCGAGCAGGGAGAGCATCGCGGCGGCGAGGCGGTTGGGTCGGGGTGGCATGGCGGATCCTCTGGTGCGGTTGGCGAGGCGCACGGTATCAGAGGGCGATCCGACCGTCCAGCGGCGGCCGCACCGAGGAATCACCGGGTCGGGGGGTCCGCGTCTCAGGCCGCCTCGCGCCGGGCGTACTGGGCGGCGATGAGGCAGACGGCGCGGAGCATGTCGTCGAAGCGGTTGGCGTTGAGGGAGGCGGCGGCGAGCCGGGCCCAGGTCTGCTCCTCGATCGCGAGGAACTGCTCGACGAGGTGGGGATCGAAGTGGGTCCCGGCGTCCTTGGCGATGATGGCGCTCGCGTCGGCGTGCGGCATGGGCGGCTTGTAGGGGCGCTCGGAGCGGAGGGCGTCGTAGACATCGATGATGGCGAAGAGCCTGGCCTGGAGCGGGATCGCCTCGCCGGCGAGGCCCTCGCAGTAGCCCTTGCCGTCGAAGCGCTCGTGGTGGTACTTGGGGATGTCGGTGGCGGAGCGGAGGTAGGAGATGCCGTCGAGGATCTGAGCGCCGATGAGGACATGCTGCTCGATCTGCCGGCGCTCGTCGGGGTCGAGCTTGCCGGGCTTGAGCAGGATGGCGTCGGGGATGCCGATCTTGCCGATGTCGTGGAGCATGGCGCCGCGGTAGAGGTCCTCGAGCGCGTCGGGGTCCACGCCCGCCCCGAGGGCGAGGTAGAGGGCGTAGGCGGTGACGCGGCGCGAGTGGCCGGCGGTGGCGTGCTCCCGGGTGTCGAGGGCGATCATGAGGGCGTCGACCGTCTCTTCGTAGGCGGTCCGCAGGGCCGCGGTCCGCTCGACGACCTTCGCCTCGAGCGACTGGGTCCATGCCCCGAGCTGGTCGCGCTGGCGCCTGGTGAGCTCGTGGAGGTCCCGCACCTCGCGGATCATGCGGTGCTTGCCGACGGCGTTGCGGACGGTGACACGCAGGTGCTCCTCGTCCCAGGGCTTGAGGAGGAAGTGGTGGACGCCGCCCTCGTTGATGGCTGCGACGACCGCGGGGAGCTCGGTGTAGGCCGTGATGGTGAGTCTGGAGGCGTCGGGCCTGAGGCGGCGGGCCTCGGCGAGCACATCGGAGCCGGTCATGCCGGGCATGCGCTGGTCGCAGATGATCGCGGCGATGTCCTGCTCGGCCATGATCGCGACGGCTTGCCTGCCGTCGGCGGCGGTCAGGAACTGGTATCCCTCGCCCCGGAGGACGCGCCGGATGGCGTGCAGCACGCCGGCATCGTCGTCGACGATGAGCACCCGCACGGGCTGAAGGGCCGGCTCGGTCGGGGGGGCGGGGGGTGTCGGCTCGGGCGTCATGCCGACCGCCTCGCGGCGGCGTCGCTCTCGTCTCGGGGCACATCGGCGCTGCGGACGAAGACGCCCGCGCCGAGCATCTGATCCTCCCCGAGCCGCTGGAGCCGGTGGATGAGGTCGGCGGTGACCTCGGAGTGCGCTTTGAGGAGCAGCAGGCCGCGTGCGCTGACGACATCCCGGGTAATGACCATGCCGACGCGCAGCTGCTTTGGGGAGACCTCGACCTCGTGCCCGCCGATGCCCGTGCCCGGGACGCTCTCGAGGCAGGCGAGCAGGGCCTCGACGACCTGCGGGTCCAGGGCCTTGCCCTTGGCGCGGACGACCGCGTCGCGTGCGGCTGAGGTGGTGAGTTCGGTCGGCCGTGCTGAGGAGTGGAGCGCCTTGTCGTAGGCGTTGCATGCGGCGATGATCCGGGCCGCGATGGGGATCGCGTCGGCCGCGAGCTTGTCGGGCTCGCCGTGCCCGTCGAAGCGTTCCTCCTGGGAGCGGACGGCCTCGGCGATGGCCTCGAAGCCTCGGACGCGCATGAGCAGCGCCCACCCGCTCTCGGCGACGGTTGCGCGGTCCTTGGTGGAGGGGGGTCGCGGGGCGCCCTTGGGGTCGCGCTGGTGGAGCCGGGCGATCATCCCGATGTCGTGGAGATAGGCGGCGAACTCGGTGTCCCGGCGGGCGTGCTCGGCGAGGTCGAGCTCCGCCGCGATGCTCGCGGCGAGCTTGGCGACGCGCCGGGAGTGGACGCCGAGGGCGGGGTCGATGGCCTCGAGGACGCCGGCCAGCACGGCGACGGTGTCGTGCAGGGAGTCTCGGAGGGCGACTTGGAGGTCCTGCAGCTGCCGGTTCTGCGCCCGGAGCTGCTCGGTGCGGTCGGCGACGGTGGCCTCGAGCTGCTGGTTCCACGCCTCGAGCTTGGCGTTCTGCTCACGCGTCAGCTGGTGGAGATGCCGGTTCTCACGGATGGTGTGGAAAAGTGTCGTGCCGTCGTGGACGGCCGAGACCAGGTGGGCGTCGTCCCAGGGCTTGGTGAGGAACAGGTTGACGCGTCCGGCGTTGATGGACCGCTTGGCGGCCTCCAGGTCGGTGTAGCCGGTGAGCGTGATGCGGTAGGTATCGGGGCTTGCGGCGAAGGCGCGGGCGAGGACCTCGTCCCCGGGCATGCCGGGCATCCGCTGGTCGCAGATCAGGACGGCGATCTCGCGCTCGTCGAGGATCCGCAGCGCGGCCTCGCCGGAGGTCGCCGTGTGGATCGTGTACCCCCACGCCCGCAGCGCCCGCTGCAGGGCGTTCAGGATCGGCTGCTCGTCGTCGACGAGCAGGATCTCGACCGCGGGCGGCGGGGTCGTCGCGGGCCCGTTGGCATCGGGGTCCGTGGTCATGCGGCCTCCTCCCAGAATGCGATCACGACGCCGCGGCAGGGGGCGCTGCCGGAGAACGGCTGGCTGCGCCACTGGTAGGTCCGCCCGTCGATGGTGAGGCGGTGGACCGCCTTGAGGTTCCCGGCGTGGCCGTCGCGCGCGGCGGCGACGACGACCTCCGCCGGGAGGGTCCGGCGGGCGTCGGAGCCTATGACGATGTCTGGGCTGTCGCTGTGCAGCAGCTCGAACGCGCGGCCGTTGGCGCCCACGATCATCCCGCCGTCGTCGATCGTGACGATCCCCACATCCACGGTCTCGAGGATGTTGAGGCACCGGTCGAGGCCCTGGGCGGCGTCGGCGGCGTACTGCCGGAGCTGGGCGTTGAGCCGGGTGATCTCGGCGTTCCGGCGCTCGAGCTCGGCGATGAGTTCGCGTTTCTCGGAGAGCAGGTCGTGGAGGTCGAGGGCGCGGCGGATGTGCAGGCGCAGCTCCTCGTCGTTCCAGGGCTTGGTAAGGAACTTGTAGATCGCGCCCTCGTTGACGGCCTCGAGAATGGCGTTGATCTCGGAGTAGCCGCTGAGCACGATTCGCACGGTGTCCGGCCACCGCTGGCGGACGATGGCGAGCAGTGTGGTGCCCATCATCTGGGGCATCCGCTGGTCGGAGATGACGAGGTGCGCGGGCTGCCGTTCCATGATCTGGATCGCCTCGTCCGGCGTTGCGACGGTCAGCACCTCGTAAGGCTCACGGCGCAGCAGGCGCGAGAGCGATCGGAGGACCGAGACCTCGTCGTCCACAAGCAGGACGCGGTGTCGGGCACGGGCCGGCTGCGGCGTGCTGGGGACCTCAGGCGGCTCGTGCACCGGTGCGCTCCTCCTGATCGGCCGTCGGGCCCGCGATCGGCAGCTCGACGCGGAATGTCGCGCCCTGGCCCGGCTTGCTCCGGACGGCGATCCTCCCGGCGTGGGCCTCGACGATCCTCGCGCTCAGGTGCAGGCCCAGGCCCGTGCCGGTGCCCACGGGCTTGGTGGTGAAGAACGGGTCGAAGATGCGCCGCTGGTTCTCTTCGGGGATGCCGCAGCCGTCGTCCTCGATCTCGAACCAGACCGAGGCGTCGTCGGCGCCGGAGCGGACGGTGATGCGCCCGCGCTCCCCGATGGCGTGGGCGGCGTTGACCAGCAGGTTGAGGATCACTTGGCTGAGCTTGCCGCCGTAGCAGAGGATGTCGGGCATGTCGCCGAGCTGACGGACGACCTCCGCCTTGTACTTGAGCTCGTGGGCCGCGACGGTCAGGGTCTGGTCGATCAGCTCGTTGAGGTTCGTGTGGGTGAGGTTCGGCGTGTCGATGTGCGAGAAGTCGCGGAGGTCGGCGACGATCTTGCGGACGCGGTCGGTGCCGTGGATCGACTCGGCGACGACCGCTTCGAGGTCGCCGAGGATGTACTCCAGGTCGACCTGCTCGCAGGCCCGGCCGAAGGCCTGGGCACGGTCGTGCAGGTCGATGGCCCCCGCGAGCACCGACCGGCTGAGGGCCTTGGCCTCCTTCATCACCGCCGCCAGATCCGTGAGGTACTCGCGCAGGGTGTTCAGGTTGCTGGAGATGAAGCCGATGGGGTTGTTGATCTCGTGCGCCACGCCCGCGGCGAGCTGGCCGACGGAGGCCATCTTCTCGCTCTGGACGAGCTGCACCTGGCAGGATTGCAGCGTGTTCATAGCCTCCTGGAGCGAGGCGTTCGCCTGGTAGAGCGAGCGGCTCCGCTCCTCGAGGAGTGACTCGGCCTCCTTGCGGGCCCGGCGTTCGCGGTCGAAACGGCGCTGCAGCAGTTCGGGATCGTGGTTCACGCCGCGGCCCTCCTGATCGCGAACCGGACATTGGTGCCCCGCCCGTCGGAGAGGTCCTCGCGTTCCACGGCGATGGGCTCGCCGAAGTGGGCCGCGCAGCCCCGGATGAGGCCCTCGGCGAGGTCCGCGAAGCCGCGCGGCGAGTGGTACTCGAGGACCAGGCGGTCGTCGGTGAGGCGCGTGCACTCGAACTCGGGCAGCTCCGCGGCGGGGTAGAGCTTGAGCACCTCGGCGTGGATCACGCCGTGCAGGCGTTCGAAGAGGGAGAACGCGTCGCGGACCTCCTCCATCAGCGCGGGGTGGGAGGCGATGAGCCGCTCGAAGAGGTGCTCGCCGAAGGTGGCGACGAGTGTGGGAACATCCGTGCCGCTCGCGCGGCTGAGCGCGAGAACGAGCCTGACGAGCTCGCCGTGGTCGTAGGTGCCGATGGCGGTATAGGCCCCGTCGTTGGGCAACCTGGAGGTGGTGATGATCTGATCGGCCACCTCGACGCCGAACCGCTCCTCGACAAGCTCCAGAAACTCGGTGAAGACCAGACCCTTCATGGCATCATGCTCCGTTTCAAGCGGCCTCACCGGGGGAAAGGCCGCGGAGTCGGCGGGCGTCCCGCAGCGCGCGGCGCACCCTTGCGCGCAGCTCGTCGGCATCGAACGGCTTGGTGATGTAGTCCGCCGCCCCGGCGTCCAGCCCGTCGATCCGCTGATGCAGCCGGGCCCGGGCCGTCAGGAAGATCACCGGAGTCTCCGGGAGGTTCTGGGCGGCGCTGGTCCCGAACCGACGCTCGAGGCGTCGGAACCGCCGGAGGAACTCGTGCCCGCTCATCCGGGGCATCGTCACATCCAGCAGGATGAGGTCGGGCACGAGTCGCAGCGCCTTGCGCAGGCCGTCCCGGCCGTTGGACGACTTGAAGATCTCAAAGCCTGACCGGCGGAATATGCGCTCGAGCGATGCGAGCTGGTTGTGATCGTCGTCGATCGCGAGGATGCGGGGCTGATCCATCTCGACCTCACTGCGGTGCTTCGGGGGCTGGGGCATGGAGGGGCTCCGACGACTCCAGATCGGACCGCGGGGCGAACGCCTTCACGGACCTCGCGGATCGCCCCGGGTATTGCGGACCGGGAGATGAGTCTGGTCGTGCGGGGCGGCCCCGGCGCCGCGTTATCGGCAGCGGTGGCGCCGAGCGGCGCGAGATCGCCGCGGAAGCCCCTGGGGACAACCACGCATGGCCCGCCGACGCCCGCGGCGCCCCGCCAAAGCCCGGTTCAGTCGGTGACGAACCGCCCGCGCCGCAGGAGGCCGGCGACCAGGGCGATCCCCTCCCGGTGCGATTGATCGTCGAGGTAGCAGGGACGGACACCGCCCGCCGCTTCGGCCGGCAGCCCCCACCCCTTGAGGGCCGCCCTGCAGCTTTCGGTGTCGGGATAGATGCTCCCGCCGAGCTTGCCGGCGAGGAACGACTCGAGTGCGCCCGTCAGCCGGCCGAGTGTTGCCGGCTTGCGGAACTGCACCCCCTGGTACGCGCACAGGGCCTCGATCGCGAGGATCTGCACCACATTCTCGATGACCTCGCGGCAGTACCGGCACGCCGTCGTGGCCATGGCGTTGTGATCCTCCGAGCCCTCGCCCGTCGGCACGGAGTCCATCGAGGCGGGGAACCCGATCGCCCGGTTCTCCGCCACGAGCGAGGCCGCGGAGTACTGGGGGATCATGAACCCCGAGTTCAGGCCCGGCCGCCAGACGAGGTAGGGCGGGAGCCCCTTGGAGTGGGCCTTATCGGTGAGGCAGGCGATGCGCCTCTCGGCGATGTTGCCGACCTCGGCCATCGCGATCTTGAGCTGATCGGCGGCGGTGCCGATCGGCTGGCCGTGGAAGTTGGCTGCGGAGCGGACCGCGCCGGCCGCGACGCGCCACCCGCCGCCGGCGAGCCACTCCCGGAGCCTGGGTCGGGCGTCCGGGTCGTGGTCGTGGAGCCCCGCGGCGGCGAGGATCTCGTCGAGCACGATGAGCGGGTTGTCGGTGGCCGAGTTGATGTCGACCTCGGCGATCCTCCTGGCGTGGGCGGCGGTGTCTCTGGCTGCGCCCAGCACGGTCGGCGCGGCGCGGAAGCTGTAGTTGTCCTGCGTCTCGGGGCTCTCGGGCACTACGGCGCGGAGCTCGGCGTAGAGGCCCCGCAACCGCTCAAACCAGGGCCCGCCGGTCAGCCCCGGGGGGAGCGCGTCCAGACGCTCCGCCCACGCCCGCAGGCAGCCGGCAAGGGCCCGGTTGCACGCGGTGAGTTCCTGTTGCTTGGGGTAGCTGGCCGGGTCCTTCGCGGCGTCGGCCCGGTGGCGGGCGAGCGATTGCCAGAGGTCGGGGTACACCCGGCGCGTGATCTCGCGGAGGTCCGCGGCCGCACGGGCGACCAGAGCCGCCTCGCTCGGGGCGCCCCGCTCGGCGTCGGCCGGGGCTTTGTGCGCCCCGCGCTCCGGGCGCCCGGCGTTGCAGGCCTCCTCGAGGTCCTTGAGCCCGAGGGAGACCCGGTTGAGCCTCGCCATGTTCAGTCCGAGCGAGCCGCTCGTCGGCACCAGGTCGGATCCCTCGAGGGCCTCGCGGATCCGGGCCGCGGACGCGACATGCCCGGGGTGGGGGCGCAGGGCGGTGATCCCCGGGTCGAGGCAGTCGGGGACCGCTTGCATCGCCTCGAACCCGAGGGCGGTGATCCTCTCGGAGGCGCCGATGAGACTCTCGGAGTCGGCGACCGCGAGCGCGAGCATGGCGGTGCAGAACACCGCCCCGTTGTTGAGCGCGAGACCCTCCTTGGCGGTCAGCCGGAGCGGCCAGATCGCACGGAGGTGGTCGGGCAGCCGGGCCCGGACCTCGTGGGCGATGCGCTGCGCGGGGGCGAAGTCGCTCTCGCGGGAGTCTCGCACGGGCTCGGTGCGCCCCGGCCCGCCCAGGGAGAGCAGCCCGCCCGGCTCGCCCTGGCCGTCGACGCCCGTCCGGCCCGGCGTGAGCTGGTCGACGGCGATCATCGTCAAAGCCATGTGCGAGAGCGAGGCGAGGTCGCCCGAGCTGCCGCACGAGCCCTGACAGGGGACGAAGGGGTAGATGCGGGCGTTCAGGAACCCCAGGAGCATGTCGACGACCTGGGGGCGGACGCCCGAGCAGCCCCTGGCGAGGGTGTGGGCCCGGAGCAGCATCGCGGCCCGCACGACATCCTCATCGAACGGTCTCCCAACGGCGGTGGCGTGGCTCACGATCAGGCGTCGCGAGAGTTCTTCGGGCTGGCTGATGGTGACGCTGCGGAGCGAGGCGAAGCCGGTGGTGATGCCGTAGACCTTGACCCCGCGTTCGACGAGGTGGTCCACGACCTCGCGGGCGAGCTCGACGCGCCGGCGCGCGCCCGGCTCGAGCGCGACGGGCCGGAACTCTCGCGCGACCTGGACAACCTCCTCGATGGAGAGCCCGTGCCCCGAGACAAGGACTGGTTCGCTGGTCGCCATATCGTCTCTCCCGGACCCGCGGCGGCGCGGGCGCCGGCTACGCCAGGGAGCCGCGGAGGTGGTCGATCAGCCCGCCGAGCGGGATCGTCACCTGGGCCGGCTGCCCCTTGCGCCACTCCTCCCGCGATCCGACCGAGTCGGCCATCTGCTTGCCGAGCTGGAGATCCTTGACCTGGGCGACACCCTGGGCGAACTCGTCGCCCCCGACGATGACCGCGAAGCGGTAGCCCAGCTTGTCGGCGTACTTGAGCTGCTTGCCGATCGCGCCCTTGCCGAGGTAGACCTCTGTGGCGAACCCCGCCCGGCGCAGCTGCTGGGCCAGGGCGAGGTAGTCCGCCGTGCGCTCCTTGTCCATCGTGGTGACCAGCACCTGGGCGGTGGCGGTGCGCCGGGCGCCGTCGAGCAGCTTCATCGCCTCGAGCAGCCGGTCGACGCCCACCGAGGCGCCCGTCGCGGGGACCCGCTCGCCGGTGAACCGCTCCACCAGGGTGTCGTACCGCCCGCCGCCGTAAACGCTGCCGAACTGCCGGGCCTGGCCGGACTCGTCGACGATCGACTTGGTCAGGACGCCCTCGAAGACCGGCCCGGTGTAATAGGCGAGCCCCCGGACGACAATGGGGTCGAACGCGACGCGGTCGCTGCCATAGCCCAGCGCGGTGAGGTACCGATCGATGTCGCGGAGTTCCTGGACGCCCTCGGCGCCGATGGGCGAGGAGCCGACGAGGCCGGCGAGCCGGTCGCACACCGCCGAGCGCGAGGCGACCTTCGCGTCGAGGTAGGCCTCGAGTTTCTCGATCTGGCTGGGTTCGAGGTGCGCGCCCTCGGTGAAGTCGCCCGTCTCGTCCTTCCTGCCCCTGCCGAGCAGCTGGACCACGCCGGCGCGTCCCAGCCGATCGAACTTGTCGATCGCCCGCAGGACGGTCGAGGCCTGCGAGCCCTCCGCCCCGATGTCGGTCTCCGCCAGGCCGCTCACCTCGAGCACGCCCTGCAGGATCTTGCGGTCGTTGACATTGATGATGTAGTCGCCGGCGCCGAAGCCGAGCGCCTCGAGCACATCGCAGATGATGCAGCAGGCCTCCGCGTCGGCGGCAGAGCCGGGGACGCCGACCGAGTCGAAGTCGAACTGCGTGAACTCGCGGAACCGGCCCGGGCCGGGCTTCTCGTAGCGCCAGACCGACCCGATCTGGTAGCGCCGGAAGGGTCGCTGGAGATCGGCGTACTGCGCGACGACACGCGCGAGCGGGGCGGTCAGGTCGTACCGCAGCGCCAGCCACCGGTCGGGGTCGCCGTCCGGCGCCGTGGGAGAGAGGTCGGGGTTGCGGAACGAGAAAATGCCCCCGTCCGGCGTCCCGGCCTCGGGGAGGAACTTGCCGAGCACATCCACGAACTCGACGGCCGGCGTCTCCAGCGGCAGGAAGCCGTACCGCTCGTAGACCGCCCGGACGGTCTCGATCATCCGCTGCTTGAGGAGCAGGTCGCCGGCAAAGACATCTCTGAACCCACGGAAACACCGTGGCACGGGCGCCGTCATGGCGGGTCTCCGGGGGAGCGGGCGAGTCTGTCGTAGATCCCGAAATACAGCCGAAGGGACTCGAACCCTTGACCTCCTGATCCACAGTCAGGCGCTCTAGCCAACTGAGCTACGGCTGCTCGCAAACCGGACGGGAGTCTATACCCAAGCCCTCCGCGGGACAATCCGGTCCACCCCGACGCCCCCCCGCCGCCACGACCCGCCGGCGCTCCACGCGGGTGCGCACAGCGCCAAAACGAAAGCACCGCCGCGGATGCGCGGCGGGCTTCACAAGCTCCCCGACCTGGGCTCGAACCAGGAACCTAGCGGTTAACAGCCGCTCGCTCTACCATTGAGCTATCGGGGAATGAGTTCTCGGGTAAACAACTCCCGAACCCATCCGGCCCGCCGGATGGGTCAACAAGGCTAGCACGGTCTGGATGATCGTCAAGGCGGGGGGCTTGCATCAGCCGATCTTGGGGCTAGACTTTCCGCCCGAGAGTTCCGGACCGGGCCCCAGGAACGCAGGAGCCGAGCGATGAAGGACAAGACCCACCCCAAGTTCTACAACTGCAAGGTCTTCCACAACGGCGAGGTGGTCATGGAGGTCGGCTCGACCTCCCCGGAGCTGCATGTCGAGGTCTGGTCCGGCTCGCACCCCTTCTTCACCGGCAAGCAGGCGTTTGTGGACGCCGCGGGCCGGGTCGAGAAGTTCCAGCGGAAGTTCCAGGGCAACTACTTCAAGGGCAAGAAGTAGGGAGACCGCCCGCGCAATTGACCACCCTCGACCGGGCCCCTGCGTCCGGTCGTTTGCGTTTTCGGACCGCTTGCTCCGGCTCGCGGGTGCTTCATCGCTTCATCCGGATGAACGGGTATAATGACCGACCAGTCAGCACCCCCCAACCACGGGAGCCCGGACGATGCCCACCCGCCTGCTCGACCATCTCGCCCGCAAGGTGCTCATCCTCGACGGGGCGATGGGGACGGCGATCCACGGCATGGACCTCGATGTGGAGCGGGACTACCTGGGCTGCGAGAACTGCCCGGAGGTGCTGCTCAAGAGCCGCCCGGAGGTCATCCAGGGCGTCCACGAGTCGTTCCTGGCGGCGGGGGCGGACGCGGTGGAGACCGACAGCTTCGGCGGGGCCCGGCATGTGCTGGCCGAGTTCGGGCGTGCCGGGGAGACCTTTGAGCTGAACCGGCTGGCGGGGGAGGTCGCCCGGGCGGCGGCGGACCGGTTCGCGAGCGCGGGGCGCCCCAGGTTCGTGCTAGGGTCGATGGGGCCGGGGACCAAGCTGCTGACCCTGGGACAGATCTCCTGGGAGGAGATGTTGGCCAGCTATCGGGAGCAAGCCAGGGGCCTGATCGCCGGGGGCGTGGACGCGCTGCTGATCGAGACCTGCCAGGACTTGCTGCAGGTCAAGTGCGCGATCAATGCGTGCATGGGCGCACTTGAGGACTCGGGCAAGGGTCCTGAGGATGTGCCGATTATGGTGTCGGTGACGATCGAGACGACCGGCGCGATGCTCCTGGGGACCTCCATCGAGGCCGCGGCGGTGGCCCTGCGGGGCTATCCGATCGCCTCGCTGGGTCTGAACTGCGCGACCGGGCCGGTGGAGATGGCCGAGCATGTCCAGCACCTCTGCCGACATTGGGACCGGCATGTGTCGGTGGTGCCCAACGCCGGGCTGCCGGTGTTGCACGAGGGGAAGACCTGCTTCCCGCTGGGTCCTGAGGCGTTCGCCGAGACGCAGGTGAAGTTTGTGCGCGAGTACGGGGTGTCGATCGTGGGCGGGTGCTGCGGCACGACGCCGGAGCACATCGGCCGGCTGGCGAGGGCGCTGGGGGATGGGCGCGAGCGCACGCCCCGCGATATCGAGCCCGGGCGGGCGTCGTGCACGAGCCTGTACAGCCCGACGGAGTTCCGGCAGGACACCTCGTTCCTGATCATCGGCGAGCGGATGAACGCGTCGGGGAGCCGGGCGTTCAAGCGGCTGCTCGAGGCCGAGGACTGGGACGGGATCATCGGTCTGGCCCGGTCGCAGATGCGCGAGGGCAGCCATGTGCTGGACCTGAATGTGGATTATGCCGGGCGCGACAACGCCCGCGACGCGGCCGAGATCGTCTCGCGGGTGGTGCGTCAGGCCGACGCCCCGCTGATGATCGACTCGACCCAGATCGCGACGATCGAGGCGGGTCTCAAGCACGCCCCGGGCAAGTGCATCATCAACTCGGCGAACTTCGAGGACGGGGAGGAGAAGTTCGACGAGATCTGCCGGCTGGCGAAGACCTACGGGGCGGCGCTGGTCATCGGCTCGATCGACGAGGACAAAGAGAACGCCATGGCCCGCACCGCGGACCGCAAGCTGGCGATCGCGCAGCGGGCGTTCGACCGGGCGACGGGGCTGCACGGGCTGAACGCGGGGGACCTGTTCTTTGACCCGCTCGTGCTGCCGGTGTCGACGGGGATGGAGGCCGACCGGCGGAGCGGCCTGGAGACGATCGAGGGCACGCGCCGGATCGCTCAGGCGCTCCCCCACTGCCAGCTCACCTGCGGCGTGTCGAATGTGTCGTTCGGCCTGAACCCGGCCGCCCGGGTGGCGCTCAACTCGGTCTTCCTGCACGAGCTGGTCGAGGCCGGCATGACCAGCGCGATCGTGCACGCATCGAAGATCCTGCCGCTCAACCGCATTCCGGAGGCGCAGCGTGCCGCGGCGATGGAGCTGCTGTACGACCGGCGGCGTGAGGGGCATGACCCGTTGCAGGCGTTCATCGAGCTGTTCAGAGATGTGCAGGCCGGGGGCGCGGCCGCGGTCGAGCAGAAGAACCTGACGCTGGAGGAGAAGCTCCAGGCCCACATCGTCGACGGCGAGAAGGGCGGGCTGACCGGGACGCTCGACGAGGCGATGGGGAAGTACCCGCCGCTGGCGATCATCAACGACCACCTGCTGGCGGGGATGAAGACGGTCGGCGAGCTGTTCGGGTCTGGGCAGATGCAGCTGCCGTTCGTTCTGCAGTCGGCGGAGGTGATGAAGGCGGCGGTGGCGTATCTTGAGCCGCACATGGACAAGGCGGGGGGCAAGCCGCGCGGCTCGATCGTGCTGGCGACGGTGAAGGGGGATGTGCACGACATCGGGAAGAATCTGGTCGACATCATCCTGAGCAACAACGGGTACACGGTCTACAACCTGGGGATCAAGCAGCCGCTGCACGCGATCCTGGAGAAGTGGCGGGAGACCAAGGCCGACGCGATCGGGCTGTCGGGGCTCTTGGTCAAGAGCGTGCATGTGATGGAGGAGAACCTGCGCGAGCTGCGCGACGCGGGGCACGGGGTGCCGGTGATCCTCGGCGGCGCCGCCCTCTCCCGTCACTACGCCGAGGACCACCTCCGCGGCGTCTACGGCGGCAGGGCCTACTACGGCAAGGACGCCTTCGAGGGTCTCCGCTTCATGGACAAGCTGGCGACCGGGCAGCTCGCGGAGATCGACGGGGAGATCACCGCGCGGCTGGCCAAGCGTGAGAGCGCCGAGCGGGTGATCGCGGCGAGCGCGGAGAAGAAGGCAGCCGCGGCCGGCTCGGGCTCGGACTCCCCCACCGCCACGGCGACGGTGACCGGCGTGGGACGGAGCGATGTGGCGCTGGATGTGCCCGTGCCCACGGCTCCCTTCTGGGGCAGCCGCGTGGTCGAGCATGTGGATCTGGACGAGATCTACCCGTTTATCAACACCGTGGCGCTCTTCCGGGGGCAGTGGCAGTTCAAGAAGGGGGCGCTCAGCGACGAGGCGTACGAGCGCAAGCTGGCCGAGACGATCGAGCCTGTGTTCGAGCGGCTCAAGCGGGACCTGCGGGACGGCGGGGTCCTGCAGCCCCGCGTGGTCTACGGCTACTGGCCCTGCGCCAGCGACGGCGACGACCTGGTTGTCTATTCGCCCGAGGGGCTCTCGGGCGCCGGCGGGCCCGGCCTGGATCCCGCGTCCCTGACCGAGCTGCTCCGGTTTGCCTTCCCCCGCCAGCAGGGCAAACGCCGCCTCTGCATCAGCGACTTCTTCCGGCCGGTGGGCTCGGGGCGGGCCGATGTGCTCGCGCTGCACTGCGTGACGATGGGCCCGGCGGTGAGCGCGGCGGCCAAGAAGCTCTTCGAGGCCAACGACTACGCCGAGTACCTGTATACCCACGGCATGGGCGTGGAGACGGCCGAGGCGCTGGCGGAGCTGTGGCACAAGCGGATCCGGCAGGAGCTCGGCATCGCGGGCGAGGACTCGCCGCGCATCCGCGAGCTGTTCACGCAGCACTACCGGGGCAGCCGGTACAGCCCGGGGTACCCCGCGTGCCCGGACATGAGCGATCAGGAGAAGATCTGGGCCCTGCTCGGGCCGGAGCGGATCGGCTGCCACCTGACGGAGAACTGGCAGATCGACCCGGAGCAGTCGACCAGCGCGTTCATCGTGCACCACCCAGAGGCCAAGTACTTCAATGTGTGAGCGGGTCGGCGGCGGTATTGCGAGCCGATCGATCACCCGAGCATCTTGAGCGTTAGAGAAGAGTTGGACGGAGAGCCCTCTCCCCAACCCTCTCCCGCCGGGGGCGGGAGAGGGGGAGCGTTTCAGTCTGTTTTGGGGCGGCGGGCCTATGCTCGTGCTCCCGCCGGGAGCGGCGGCTGAAGGTGCTGCTATGAAAGAAACGCTCAATGTCCCCACGACCGAGTTCGCCAAGAAGGACCGCTGCGAGGGTCTCGACCACCGGCCCCGCGTGCTGCTCGGGAAGATGGGGCTCGACGGGCACGACCGCGGGGTGAAGGTCATCGCCCGGGCGTTGCGGGACTCGGGGATCCATGTGATCTACTCGGGGCTCTGGCAGACGCCCAGGAGCCTGGCGATCTCGGCGCGCGACGAGGACTGCGATGTCATCGCCGCGAGCATGATGAGCAACTCGCACCTCAAGCTCGGGCCCATGCTGGTGGGCGCGTTGGGGGAGCTGGGCCGGCCGGACATCCCGGTGTACATGGGGGGCATCCTGCCGCAGGAGGACTTGCCCAAGCTGCGCGAGGCGGGGATCGCCGAGTGCTTCACCACGGGGACGGGCCTGGAGGACATCGCGGCGGCGGTGGTCGGGTCGGTCCGGGCGTACACGGAGAAGCCTCCGAGCGATCACCCGATCGCCCAGCTCGGGCGGGATATCTCGCTGGCGCACCTCGGGCGGGGTGTGCGGGCCGGGGCGCCGCGTCGCAAGCCGACCCGGGTGATCGGCATCACCGGCTCGCCGGGCGCGGGCAAGTCGACGCTCGTGGCGCAGCTCGTGAGCGAGCTCACCCTGCGGGCGGAGAAGGACGCAGGCCTCGGCCGGTGCGCGGTGGTGGCGTTCGACCCGATGAGCCCGATCACCAGCGGCGCCCTGCTCGGCGACCGGCTGCGGGTAGATTTCAACCGGCTCGGCGACTCGGTCTTCTACCGCTCGCTGGCGATCAGCGGCGAGGACTACACCTCGCTCGACGAGATCATCGGGCTGATCGGCGGGGCCCGGTTCCCCGACGGCGGCCGGTTCGAGACCGTGTTCGTCGAGACCGTCGGGGCCGGTCAGAACGAGACCAAGATCCGGCGTCATGTCGACAAGACGGCGGTGGTGCTCACCCCCGGCATGGGCGACGCGGTGCAGATGGACAAGGCCGGCATCCTGGAGATCGCCGACATCTTCGTGTGCAACAAGGCCGACCACCCCGGGGAGCACGAGCTGGTCCGCGACCTCCGCGATATCGCCGGACGCCGGCCGATCGTCGAGACCGTGGCGACCCACGCCCGGGGCGTGCCCGAGCTTCTGGCGGCGCTGCTGGAGCTTTGCACGGGCTAACATCGGGCCGGCGTGGATGAGTTCAAGGCGAGAATCCGACGCAGGCTGCTCGCGCTGGGGGACTGGCGGGGGATGGTGGGTGTCTCCGCGCCCGACCTGCACGAGAAGACACCGGGGCTGACCGCCGACGGACGCCTGCGGAGCGGGCAGCTCGCCGGGCTTTCCATGGGCGCGGCGATCTGGGTGCTGTGCTGGCCCATCCTGATCGAGTCGTTCCTGAACTCGCTCGTCGGGCTGACCGACACCGTCCTCTCCGCCCAGCTCGGCGTGGCCGAGACCGACGCGGTCGGCAGCGCCGCGTACATCCTCTGGTTCACCGGCCTGATCGTCATGGCGATCGGCGTCGGGACGACGGCGCTGATCAGCCGCAGCGTCGGGCGGGGGCGCCTCGCGGTCGCCAACGCGGCCGTCGGGCAGTCTCTGCTGCTCTCGGCCGGGCTCGGCTCGGTCGTCGCGGTGGTGGTGGCGCTGGCAGGGCCGGCGCTGGGGGGCGTCCTCACCAAGAGCGACCGGGGGGCCCAGGCGTTCGCGACCTACCTCCAGATCGTCGCGGCCGGGACTCCGTTCATGGCGGTCCTGGCGACGGGCATCGCGGCCCTGCGCGGCGCGGGCGACTCGATGCGACCGCTCTGGGCCATGGTCGTCGTCAATGTGGTCAATGTCATCACCAGCTGGCTGCTCTGCGGCGAGGACCTGGGCCGGGTGGTTCACGAGGGGGGCGTCGCCACGACGCGTGTGGTGCTCGCCAACCCCAGCCCGGTCCACCTGGGGATCGGCGGGATCGCCATCGGGACGGTGATCTCCAACGCCATCGGCTGCGCGATAGTCATCGCCATGCTGGGGCGGGGCGTCGGGGGTGTCCGCCTGCTCCGGCGGCGCCTGCGCCCCCACTGGCACACCCTCCTCCGCCTCGCCCGCATCGGTCTTCCCAACTTCTTCGAGACCTTCGGCATGTGGGTGGGGAACTTCATGGTCTTCGGGTTCGTGGTGAACCTGAGCGACGCGGACGGCATGACCGGGTCGCACATGCTTGCGATCCGGATCGAGTCGTTCAGCTTCCTGCCGGGGTTCGCGATCAGCCTGGCGGCGGCAACGCTCGCCGGTCAGTACCTGGGCGCCGGGAGCGCCCGGATGGCCCGGGTGGCGGTCGTGCGTTGCGTGCTGGCCGGCGCGGTGATCATGGGGGTGCTCGGCGTCGCGTTCATCCTGATCCCGCGCCAGCTGGTCGCCCTGCTCAGCTCGCAGCCCGAGCACCTGCACACCGTGCCGGCGCTGCTCCGGATCACCGGGTTCGTCCAGATCCCCTTCGCGATCTCGATCATCACGCGGGGGGCACTGCGGGGGGTCGGCGACACCAGGGCGGTGTTCGCGATCACCTGGGGTACGACCTACCTGCTCCGCCTGCCGCTGGCGTACCTGCTCTCGGGTGTGGACATCCCGCTGCCCAACGGCTCGGTGCTGCGTCACCCGCTCCCGCTGGAGCCGAGCCTGGCGGGGCTCTGGATCGGGCTGACGGCCGAGGTGCTGCTGCGGTGCGTGATTTTCACCGCGAGGTTCCTGCAGGGCGGTTGGGCCACCAAGCGGGTGTGAGCGGGCTCAGCCCCCGGCCGGGGCCGGCTCGGCGGGGGCCTGCGGGTCGGCGCCGGTCTCCTCGGTCGCCGGCGGGGCGTCCTCTGCCTCGGGCGCGTCCTCGGCCTCGGACTTGAGGCTGAAGGCGTGCCGGCGCTCCAGCACCTGGTACCGGTAGGGGTAGGGGATGCCGATGCCCTGGAACATGTCGATCTGGTGCTGGCGCCTGGCGTAGTCGGCCCAGACGGGCAGGGTCTCTCGGGTCAGCGGCTCGACGCCGGTGATCTGGGCGACGAGCACGCCCAGACGCGAGGGCACGGGCACGAGCACGACGCGCTCGGCCAGCGGCGTCTCGTCGACGGGCTTGCGGGGGTCGAGCAGCTGCCCGCGGGCGCGGACGGCGGTGATGACTTCCGGCGACTCCTCGAGGCCGCGGATGCTCGTGTTCGCCTCGGTCACGCGCCCGCCCTTCTCGACGGTCACCTTGTCGGTCGGCGGCGGCGGGGTGGCGCCCTCGGGGACCTGTGGTGGCGCCCGGAGGCCGAAGCTCTTGGCGTAGGGCTCGAGCCCTTCGCCGACCACGCGGGCGAGGATCTGGTCCGGAGCCGCGGTGAGGGACTGATAGGTCTGGACGGCCCGCCAGTTGTTCGCGACCACGCCGGGGTCGAGCAGCTCGTTGATGGACTGGGGCACGGCCTCGGCGGCGACATCCAGAACGGTGAAGAAGAACTTGGACCCGCCGGGCCCGGCCGCGGGGAGATCGGCGGCGGGCACGCCGACCTGGACGCCCAGGATGTTGTCCCCGGCGAGCTCGCGGACCGCCATGGCGGTCTGCGCGAAGGTGATGGACTGGCGCTCGAAGGTGACCGTTCCCGAGCCGATCCCGGGGAGCTGCTGGAGCATGCCGCCGTCGAGCCAGGAGCCGTCGTGGACAGAGACGGCCGGGAGCGGGATATCGATACCGTGCCGCTCTTTGACGGCGGCGACGACCTCCTGGGCGAGCGCGAGGAAGTCGGGCTTCCTCGCGGCCCAGTCGTCGGGGAGGGTGTAGTACTCGCTCTCCTTGGGCAGGGGGCGCAGGGCGGTGAGGATCGCCGAGCGGACGACCGACTCGGCGGTCGCCATGACCTTCTCGACCTCGGCGTTGCGCAGCTCGGTCTCGACCTTCCCCCGCTCGGCCTCGAAGAGGCCGGGGAAGCGGTCGCGGTTCTGCTGCCAGTGCTTGTTGGAGTCGATGAGCGAGACGGCGACGGCGCCGGACATGGCCTGCCGGTTGAGCGTGATCCACTCGATCTTGAGCCGGGGCGGGAGGCGGTAGCCGATGCCGAACTCGCCCTCGCCGGGCTTGAGCTCCCGGTACTGCTCGAAGTGGGCCTGGAGCTGCTCGGGCGTGGGCGTCATCGCGTCGTCGGCGATCTGGCGGGCGTTGAGGAACGCCGAGTCCACCACCACGGAGTTGGCGATCTTGTCGGCGAGCACGAGGGTCTGCTTGTCGCTGAGCCGCTCGGCGCCGTGGTAGAGGTTCATGAGCCTGACGACGCCGCGGACGCGGGCGAGGCCCTCGTCGAACTCGTCGGGGGCGAGCCGTGCGCTGCCGGCCGCGACGGCGCGGGCGCGGGCGAGCATGTCCTGGAGGCCGCTGACCATCTGGTCGAACTGCTCGGGGTTGCTCTGGATCATGGCGTCGGCGAACTGGCGGTACTGTCGCTGGTACTCGCCGACGATGATGTCGTTGGCGAGGACGGGGATCAGCGAGGCGCCCTCGTCGGCGCCGCCGACGAGCCCCGCGTGCTCGGCCTCGGTGGAGAGGAGGAGCCAGTGCTCGGCCTCCTTGCCCTCCTGGAGCGCGATCGGGAACCGCCGGCCTCCGGCGGCGAAAAAGTCCCCCAGCGCCCTGACCTCGCGGACGGCGCGGTCGTACTGCGCGAGGGTGACCTTGTGGCCGTCCATCGAGCCGACGGACTTGCCCATCTGGGCCTGGCCCATCTGCTGGATCGCCTGGGGGACCAGGAACGAGACCATCAGGAGCGTCCCGCCGACGACGAGGATCACCTTGTTGTACTTGCGCAGCACCTTCAGCATGGCTCACTCCGTGCGCGGGGCCCCGGGCCGCGCACGGGGCCGGACCGGGGCCGAGGCCAGACCTGGGGGCCGGGGACTAGCGGTAGAACTCGACGATCATGTTCGCGTTGACATCGAACGGCGTCTGGTCCGAGGTCGGGGTCGCGATGACCTTGACGGTCAGCTCGGCGGGGTTGAAGTCGAGCCAGCCGGGCACCTCGTGGCCGGCGAGCGACTCCATGTTCTCGCGGGCGAGCTTCTGGGCCCGGGTCTTGAGCGTGATCTTGTCGCCGATGTCCACCTGGTAGCTGGGGCGGTCGGTCTTGCGCCCGTTGACCAGCACATGGCCGTGGGCCACCATCTGGCGGGCGGCCCAGATCGTGCGGGCCAGGCCCGCGCGCCGGATGACATTGTCCAGCCGCTGCTCGAGGAGCTGCTGCAGGACCTCGCCGGTGTTGCCGGGACGGCGCGAGGCCTCGTCCACCGTCAGACGGAACTGCTTCTCGAGCATGCCGTAGTGGAAACGCAGCTTCTGCTTCTCGTTGAGGCGGATGCCGTAGGCGCGCAGACGCCGGCCACGGTAGCCGTGGACGCCGTTGGGGTTGAGCGCTCGCTTGGAGGTGTGCTTGGGGGTGTCCGCGATCGGCACGCCGACACGACGGGACAGCTTGACCTTGGGGCCGGTGTAACGGGCCATACTTGCTCCATCCGTTCTGGGGCCGTCCGGGCTCGGGGTGAGCCGGGCGGCCGATGCCACGACAAACACAAACACGGCCCCGGGGTTGTGGCGACCGGCCGGTGCCCGCGGCTGCGGGTCGGCGTGTGGTCCGGGCATTCCCGGGGGCGGGATTGAAGGGCCGACGAACGCCCCGGTCAAGCGGGGATGACCAGCGCGGACCGGGCTGGGCCGGCTAGACTACCCAGGCACCCCACCCTGAAAGAACCCAGATGCGCCCTGACATACACCTTCCAGTTGCCGAGGCCGGCTGCCCGTCCCGGGGTGGACAGCCCGAGGCGGGCCCCAAGGAGAAGTGCGCGGTCTTCGGGATCTGGAGGCACCCCAAGTCCGTCCACTCGACCTATCTGGGCCTGTACGCCCAGCAGCACAGGGGGCAGGAGTCGGCCGGGATCGCGGTCACCGACGGCTGCACCATCGGCGCCCATGTCGGGATGGGGCTGGTGGCGGATGTCTTTCACACCGACAACCTCCGGAGGCTGGAAACCGCGGCTGGGGCCGGGGCGATCGGTCACAACCGCTACTCGACGGCCGGGGGCTCCAAGGCGTGCAACGCCCAGCCGCTGCTCCAGTCGTTCGTGGGCGGGCAGGTGGCGCTGGCGCACAACGGCAACCTGATCAACGCCGAGGCCCTGCGTGCGCGGTTCGAGCATGCTGGGCACATCTTCCACACCACCAGCGACACCGAGGTGATCGTGCACCTGCTGGCCTCGCCCGACCAGCAGGGCCAGGCCGACCCGCTGCTGGCGACGCTGCGCCGGCTCCAGGGGGCGTTCAGCCTGGTGTTCCTGTTCCCCGACCGGATCGAGGCGGCCCGCGACCCGTGGGGCTGGCGCCCGCTGGTGCTCGGGAGCATCCGGCACGCCGAGGGGCTCAGCTATGTGGTGGCGAGCGAGACGGTCGCGCTGCATGTGGTCGGGGCGACCTTCCTGCGCGAGGTCGAGCCGGGCGAGGTGGTGACGATCGACAACTCGGGGATCCACTCCCGGCGGTTCGCCGACCGGCGGGTCCAACCGGCCCACTGCGCGTTCGAGCATGTGTACTTCGCGAGCCCCGCGAGCTCGGTCTTCGGGCAGAATGTCCAGCAGGTCCGCGAGGCGCTCGGCGAGCGGCTGGCCCGCGAGGCGCCGGTCGACGCCGACCTGGTTATGCCCATGCCCGACTCGGGCCGGTCGGCCGCGAACGGCTACGCGCGGGCCAGCGGCCTGCCCTACCGGGAGGGCATCGTCCCCAACCGCTATGTGGGCCGGACCTTCATCAAACCGACGCAGGAAGAACGCCGCGCCGCCGTGCGCCTCAAGCTCAATGTCGTGGACGAGATCGTCGCGGGCCAGCGGGTGATTGTCGTCGACGACTCGGTCGTCCGCGGCACGACCACCCGCGAGAAGATGAGCCAGATCCGCGAGGCCGGGGCGCTGGAGATCCACCTCCGGATCTCGTGCCCCCCCATCCGGCACCCGTGCTACTTCGGCGTGGACTTCGCGAGCAAGGACCAGCTCATCGCCAACGGCCGGACGGTGGAGCAGATCCGCGACTTCCTCGGCGTCGACAGCCTGCACTACCTCTCCCGTGAGGGGATGCTCGCGTGCATGATCCATGACCCCGAGCACTACTGCCACGCGTGCTGGAGCGGCGAGTACCGGCTCGACCCGGGCAAGCCGGAGACAGGCGTGATCGCCGAGGCGGGGCAGATGCACATCTTCAACGAGACCTGAGCATGCCGACGATCACCCTCGCCCACTCCCCGGACGCCGACGACCTGGTGATGTGGTGGCCGCTGACGGGGATGTCCGGGCCCGACGGGTCCCCGCTGCCGGGCGCCCTGGGCGAGCCGGCGATTGACACCAGGGGGTTTGTGTTTCGGACCCTGGGGGCGGACATCCAGGCCCTGAACCAGCGGGCCGAGGAGCGGGGCGACCTCGATGTCACGGCGATCAGCGCGTACACCTACCCCTTCGTCGCCGAGCGCTACCGCATCACCTCCTGCGGCGGCTCGTTCGGGGACGGGTACGGGCCGAAGGTGGTCGTGAAGCAAGGCTCGTCGATCATGTGCGACGGGTGTCTGCGGGGCAAGAAGCCGCGGTTCGCGGTGCCGGGCGACCGGACGACGGCGTTCCTGGTGCTCTCCATCGTGCTCGGCCAGCCGTTCGAGTACGGGGTCGTGCCGTTCCAGGATGTCGCCGGCGCGGTGGCGCGCGGGGAGGCTGGGGCGGGGCTGCTGATCCACGAGGCGCAGCTCACCTACCAGTCGATGGGGCTGCGGGAGGTGCTCGACCTCGGGGCGTGGTGGAAACAGAAGACCGGGCTGCCCCTGCCGCTGGGCCTGAATGTCGTCTCGCGAGGGCTGGACGCCCGGCACGGCGAGGGGACCATCGAGACGGTGGCGGGGTTGCTGGCCGAGTCGGTGCGCTACGCCCGGGCGCACCCGGCCGAGTGCCGCCGGTACCTGAGTGACCGCGTGGGCGATCGGCCGGAGTGGGCCGACGACGCGCTCGTCGAGCGGTATCTGGGGATGTATGTCAACGACCTCACCGCCGACATGGGGGATGTGGGTCGTCGGTCGCTCGAGCGGCTCTACGCCGAGGCGGCGGCGAGCGGGATGGCGCCGGAGGTTGGGGCGGTCGATCTCGTCGGGTGACAGCGGATGCCACCTATCGGGGTCTCGGCTGAGCGCCCGCCCGGGGCCCGGAGCCAACTGCCGGTCCCGCACTGGTCAGCTCCGCAGAGCCTCCGCTGACCAGTGGCACGCGCAAGATCAGAACGCAAGCCACTTCTGGGAGCTGGTACTGCTCTCGACGGTGCGGTGGATGAAGCGGACGCCGCGGGCGCCGTCGTCGACGCCGGGGAAGTCGAACTGGTCGGGGCCTTTGGCGCCCGCTCCGGCGCGGATGGCCTTGGCGGCGTTGGTGTAGACGGTGGCGAAGGCCTCGAAGAAGGCCTCGGGGTGGCCCGAGGGCAGGCGGGCGGCGCCCTTGGCGGTGCTGGCGAGGTAGTCGTTCCCGCGCCGGTAGACCTGATCGGGGGCGCCGGGGCGGTGGACGAGGAGGGCGTTGGGGTCTTCCTGGCGCCAGGCGATGGCGCCCTTTGTGCCCCACACCCGGATGCGCAGGTCGTTCTCGCCGCCGACACAGATCTGGGAGGCGAAGAGGATGCCCTTCGCGGCGACGCCCCCCTTGGCGGGCTTGAAGCGGAGGAGGACATTGGCGTCGTCGTCGAGCTTGCGCCCCGGGACGAAGGTGGTGAGGTCGGCGCAGAGGCTGTCGATCTCGAGGCCGGTGATGTAGCTGGCGAGGTTCTCGCAGTGGGAGCCGATGTCGCCGATGCAGCCGCCGACGCCGGAGCGGGCGGGGTCGGTGCGCCAGTCGGCCTGCTTCTGGCCGGACTCTTCGAGCTTGGTGGCGAGCCAGCCCTGGTTGTACTCGACGACGACCTTGCGGATCTCGCCCAGCTCGCCGGCGCGGACCATCTCGCGGGCCTGCTTGACGAGGGGGTACCCGGAGTAGTTGTAGGTGACGGCGAAGACGACATCCCTCTCGCGGACGACCTGCTGGAGCTGCGTCGCCTGCTCGACGCTGTGGACCATCGGCTTGTCGAGGATCACCGCGATGCCGGCCTCGGCGAAGGCCTTGGCGGGCTCGAAGTGGGCGTGGTTGGGGGTGACGATGCTCACGGCCTCGATGCGCTCGGCGGCGGGCCGGGCCAGCTCGGCCTTGAGCATGGCCTGCCAGGTGGGGTAGGAGCGGTCGGCGGCGAGACCGAGTTCCTTGGCGCTGGCGATGGACTTCTCGGGCGTCGAGGACAGGGCCCCGGCGATGAGGTGGTAGTTGTCGTCGAGTCGTGCGGCGGCGCGATGGACCGCGCCGATGAAGGCGCCCTGGCCGCCGCCGATCATGCCGAGGCGTACTCTGTCGCTCATGGGGACTCTCCGGTTGCTTCGAGCCGACGGACTCTGACCGAGGTATCATCGATGACGACGACGGCTCCGGCGATGAGGTCGCCCTGGACCAGCGGGATTGCGTCCAGGAGCAGCCGGGTCCTGACAGCGGCCTTGCCTGAGCGGTCGCGGAACAGCACAACAGAGGGGCTCGACCGGGCGTTCAGCACGAGCAGGGTGCCGAAGTCGGTGTCCTCTGTGATGATCACACGGCCGTCGTCGTGGGCGCGGGCGAGTATCTCCGCATCGCCGGCTCGCGACATGCCGAGCTCGCGGACATGGACCGCGTCGTGGCCAGCCGCGGCCAGCGATAAAGCGACTTGCGGGGAGATGCCCTGGTCGAGCAGGAACTTCAAGCGAGGCCTCCGGTCTCAGGCTCCAAACGTCTTCGCGGGGAGCAGTCGCTCCTCCGCGAGCAGAGCGGCGAATCGGAGACACTCAGCGACATCCTCGCGTTCGAGGTCGGGGTGCTCGACCAGCAGCTCCTCGACGGACATGCCGGACGCGACCATACGGAGGACCGAGGCAACAGTTACACGCAGCCGGCGGATGCAGGGTTGTCCGCCCATCTTCCCCGGCTCCATCGTGATTCGCGGGAAATGTTCCATGCTGGGTCCTCTCAGGGCGCTTCGCCCGGCGAAGGCCGCCGGACCATCCCGAGATCTTAGTCCTCAAACGCCGCGTCGAACGCCCGGCCCGACGGCTTGAAGTCGACGCTCCGGACGAACTCGCAGCTCTCTTCGGCGCCGTGCTCGCGGTCCATGCCGCAGTCCTCCCACTCGACGCTGAGAGGGCCGGTGTAGCCGCAGCGATTCAGGGCGCGGATGATCTCCTCGAAGTTGACATCGCCCCGCCCGACGGAGCGGAAGTCCCACCCGCGCCGGCTGTCGCCGAAGCCGATATGGCTGGCAAGGATGCCGCTGACGCCGTCGAGGGTCGTCGCGGCGTCCTTCATGTGGACATGGAAGATGCGGTCGGGGAACCGGTCGATGAACTTGGCGGGGTCCATGCCCTGCCAGATCAGGTGGCTGGGGTCGAAGTTGAATCCGAAGGCCGGGTGGCGCCCGATGGCCTCGAGGGCCCGGTCGGCGGTGTAGATGTCGTAGGCGATCTCGGAGGGGTGGACCTCCAGGGCGAACTTCACGGCGCACTCCTGGAACACATCGAGAATGGGCCCCCACCGCTCGGCGAAGTCGTCGAAGCCCGCCTTGACATCGGCCTCGCCGGTCGGCGGGAAGAAGTAGAGCTTGTGCCAGATCGACGAGCCGGTGAAGCCGTTGACCACGCCGACGCCGAGGTTCGCGGCGGCCCGGGCGGTGATCTTCATCTCCTCCGCCGCTCGCGTGCGGACACCCTCGGGCTCGCCGTCGCCCCAGACATGGGCGGGGAGGATGGCCTTGTGGCGGCTGTCGATCGGGTCGCAGACCGCCTGGCCGACGAGGTGGTTGGAGACGGCCCAGCACTTCAGGCCGTGCTCGGCGAGCAGGGCGTGGCGTCCCTTGCAGTAGGCTTTGTCCGCGGCCGCCTTTCGGGGGTCGAAGTGGTCGCCCCAGCAGGCCAGCTCCAGGCCGTCGTAGCCGAAGGAGGCGGCCTTCTCGGCCATGGTGTCCAGGGAGAGGTCGGCCCACTGGCCGGTGAAGAGGGTGACGGGGCGTGCCATGGCGGGCTCCTTGGCTGTGCTGGGGCGGGCTGGGGTGTGGTTCCGGTCCGTCAGACTAGCACCCGGCCCGCCCGGCCGCAGGGTGCGGGCGGGGGGCCGGTCCACTACGCTGTAGGCGATCCCCGACCCGGAGCGTGACCCCATGAAATGTCTGGCCCCACTCGCCCGTCTGATCTCCCCGCTGCTCCTGGCCGGCGCGCTGCTGGCGCCGCCGGCGGCGGACGCCCAGGACCTCCAGACCGCCGCCGAGCGGTCGGGGTACACGAAGACCTCGACCCACGCCGAGGTGATGGAGTTCTGCCGGCAACTCGCCGAGCAGTCGGACCTGGTGACGCTCGACTCGCTGGGCTCGAGCGCCGAGGGGCGCGACCTGCCCCTCCTGATCATCGCCGACCCGCCGGTCGCGACGGCCGAGGAGGCCCGCGGATCGGGCAAGCTGATCGCCCTG
The DNA here is from genome assembly GCA_020850415.1 of Phycisphaerales bacterium. Lineage (GTDB taxonomy): Bacteria > Planctomycetota > Phycisphaerae > Phycisphaerales > UBA1924 > PNC22. The sequence continues at coordinate 64,212 of JADZER010000038.1, read as the reverse complement.
GCCATCGGCAACATCCACGGCGGCGAGGTCTGCGGCAAGGAGGCGCTGCAGATGCTCGCCCGCGAGCTGGCGACCACCCCGGACCACCCGCTCCTCAAGGACTTCGTGATCTGCCTGGCGCCGATCTACAACGCCGACGGCAACGAGCAGATGGGCCCGGACAACCGGCCCGGCCAGGTCGGCCCCGAGGAGATGGGCGTCCGGCACAACGCAGCGGGGCTCGACCTCAACCGCGACCTGATGAAGGCCGACGCCCCCGAGACGCGGGCGCTGCTGCGGTTCTTCCGCCGTTGGGACCCGGATGTCTTCATCGACACCCACACTACCAACGGCTCGCACCACCGGTATGTGCTGACCTACGCGGGGCCTAAGCACCCCGGGGGCGATGTGCCGCTGCTGGAGTATGTGCGCGACACCATGCTGCCCCGCGTGACCGAGACGCTCCTGGCGACCAAGGGTCACGACACCTTTACCTACGGCAACTTCGAAGAGGGCAACACGCAGTGGTCGACCTTCCCCGCGGCGCCGCGCTACACCACCAACTACTTCGGCATGCGGAACCGCATCTCAATCCTCAGCGAGGCGTACAGCTACGCGACCTTCGAGCAGCGGGTGACCGCGACGCTCGACTTCTCCCGCGCGGTGCTGGAGGATGTCGCCGCCCACAAGGACGAGGTGCGGTCGCTGCTGGACGGGGCCGACACGCGGGCGGCGGAGGGCTCCTCGCGTGAGGAGCCGACCCCGGTCCGCACCAAGCCCGAGCCGCTGCCGGGCAAGTTCATCGCGAAGGGGTTCGTCGAGGTCGAACAGGACGGCCGCCCGCACGCGACGGACGAGCCCAAGGACTACGAGCTCGAGGTGATCGACGGCTGGGTGGCGTCCGAGAGCATCGACCGGCCGTGGGCCTATGTGGTGCCGAGCACCCGGGCCGATATCGCCGAGTCGCTCCAGCGCCATGGGATCGCGGTCGAGGTGCTCCGCGAGGATGTGCTCCTCGACGCGGAGGCGTACCGGTTCGAGACCGTGAAGGCCCGCGATCAGGCGTTCGAGGGGGGCCGGATGGTGCGGGTGACCACCTCGACGATCGCGGAGCCGCGCACGCTCGCCCCCGGGGCGTTCGTGGTCAAGGTCGACCAGGACCTGGGCAACCTCGTCGTGGCCCTGCTCGAGCCGGCAGCCGAGGACAGCATGCTCACCTGGGGCCGGTTCGAGGACGCGGCGGTCGAGGGCGGCGAGTACCCGGTGCTGCGCGTGCCTGGCGCGACGCCGCTGCTGACGGCGACCCTGTCCGCACTGCCCGAGGACCGCGCTCCGAAGAAGCGGATCACCTACGAGGCGCTCTACGAGGCCCGCGAGGGGCGACCCAATCTCAACGGCTCGCCCATGCGCGGCGTGAGCTGGCGCGACGACGCCCACTACACCGTTCGGCGCGACGACGGCCAGTGGCTGGTCGAGGCCGCCACCGGCCGGTATGTCGAGAAGGTCACCGACCCGGACAACGCGCCGGTCATCGGCGCGATCCAGACCCTCGAGTCCGTGGACGACGAGACCGCCCAACGCATCGGCGAGCGGCGTGGCTTCACCGACACCGCCGGCGGGCGGGCGATCTTCGAGCACGCCGGCGACCTCTACGCCATCGCCCTCGACGGCTCGTTCGCCCGGCGCCTGACCGCCAGCCCCGCGCCCGAAGAGCTCGCCAGCCTCAGCCCCGACGGGCGCTACGCCGCCTTCGTCCGCGAGCACGACCTCTACACCGTCGAGGTCGCCACCGGCATCGAACGCCAGCTCACCACCACCGGCTCGGACAAGGTGCGCAACGGCAAGAACGCGTGGATCTACTTCGAGGAGATCTACAACCGCAACTGGCGGAGCTACTGGTGGGCGCCGGACAGCTCGGCCCTCGCCTACTACGAGACCGACTCGACCGATGTCGACACCTTCACTCTCGTCGACGACGCCGTCGAGCCGCAGGAGGTCCGCGTCACCGAGTACCCCAAGCCCGGGCGGCCGAACCCCGATGTGCGCCTCGGCATTGTCCGTGCCGCGGGCGGCGAGCCGGCCTTCATCGACCTCTCGGGGTACACCGCCGGCGGGTTCGTCGTCTCCAGCCTCGGCTGGTGGCCGGACGCCTCGAGGGTCTACTTCACCATCCAGAACCGCACGCAGACCTGGCTGGACCTCTGCACCGCCGGCCCGCGCGGCGGCAAGCCCACGCGACTGCTCCGCGACCAGACCGAGGCCTGGATCGAGGCCCCCGCCTTCTTCCGCGTCCTCGACGACGGGGGCTTCCTGCTCTCCAGCGAACGCTCCGGCTGGCAGCACCTCTACCGCTACGACACGGACGCCAAGCTCGTCAACCAGGTCACCGACGGCCCGTGGGAGTTCCGCGGCGTCGAGCGGCTGGACCAGGAGAAGGGCGAGGTCTACTTCAACTGCACCGCCGACTCGCCGATCGGCGGGACGCTGTACGCGGTCAACCTCGACGGCACAAATCTGCGGCAGATCACCTCCGAGCGCGGCAGCCACGGCGTCAGCATCAGCCCGGGCGGCTCGTACATCGTCGACTCCTGGTCGAGCATCGACCAGCCCGACCGGACCGTGCTCCGCGACGCGGCCGGCGCGTTCGTGCGCACGCTCGACACCAACCCCATCTTCGAGCTCGACGACTGGGAGCTGGGGAAGGTCGAGCTCTTCAGCATCCCCGCCTCGCGCTCGACCGACGCCGAGCCCGTCACGCTCGAGGCGATGATCGTCTACCCGCCCGACTTTGACCCGGCCAGGAAGTACCCCGTCTGGTACTCCACCTACGCCGGCCCGCACGCCCCCACCATGCGCGACGCATGGTCCGGCGGGCGGGTGGGCGACCACATGCTCGCCGCCGCCGGCTTCATCGTCTTCAAGGGCGACCCCTACTCCGCCAGCGGCAAGGGTGCGAGGAGCGCCTGGACCGCCTACCAGCGCCTCGGCGTCCCCGAGATGGAGGACATCGACGACATGATGGTCTGGCTGAAGAGCAAGCCGTTCATCGACGGCTCGCGCATCGGCATGTCCGGGTTCAGCTACGGCGGCTTCATGACCGCCTACGCCATGACCCACTCGGACCACTTCGCGGCGGGCATCGCCGGCGGGTCGGTCACGAGCTGGGCCGACTACGACAGCATCTACACCGAACGCTACATGCTCACGCCGCAGGAGAACCCCGACAACTACGAGACCGCGACCTCGGTCGTCGCCGGCGCCAAGAACCTGCACGGCGACCTGCTGCTCATCCACGGCTGGATGGACGACAATGTCCACCCCCAGAACTCCGTGAAGCTCGTCCAGGCGCTCCAGAACGCGGACAAGGACTTCGGGATGATGTTCTACCCGCGCTTCGGCCACGGCATCTACAACGACCACTACCGCCGGTACAACTACGAGTTCCAGATGCGGCTCGTCGAGATGGGCGAGGCCCCCGAGCGCCCCGAGACGCCCGAGGACAGCATGTCCCGCGACCGCCCGCGGCGCGACCAGGCCGCCGGGAGGCGCCGGAACCGATCGCCCGACGGCGTCACCCGACCAGCGCCACCATCAGATCGTTGATGTTGGTGCCGGTCGGGCCGGTGCGGACCAGCGCCCCCGCGCGGTTCAGGGCGTGGTAGCTGTCGTGGCGGGCGAGGGCGTCACGCGGCTCGATACCCGCGCCGCGGATCGCCCCGGCGGTCGAGCCGTCGACCACCCCGCCCGCCGCGTCGGTCGGGCCGTCGCGCCCGTCGGTGGCGAAACTCAGCACGGTGACCCCGTCGACGCCGTCGAGCTCGATCGCGCAGGCCAGCGCCAGCTCCTGGTTCCGCCCGCCGAGGCCCGGCGCATCGCCGACGGTCACCGTCGTCTCCCCGCCCCAGACGATCGCCCCGCGCCGGCCGGTCTCGGCGGCGAGGCGCCTGGCCTCCGCCGCCAGCTCCCGGCCGATCACCGCCGCCTCGCCCTCGACGCCCTCGCGCCGTGCCAGCACCGCGTAGCCCGCCGCGTCGCACGCCGCCGCCGCCGCGTCGAGGGCGAGCCGGTTGCTCCCGATCACCCGGTTCTCTACCCTTGCCCAGACCGGCGCACCGGGCTTGACGGTCTCGGGCTCAGCCCCCGCCGCGCCCCGGCGGAGCAGGTCCGTCGCCGCCGGTGAGGCGTCGAGCGCCCCCCGCCGCTCAAGCACGCCCAGAGCGTCGGCGAAGGTGGTCGGGTCCGGCGCGGTCGGGCCCGACCCGATGACATCCAGCCTGTCGCCGAGGACATCGGACAGGATCAGCGACACGATCCGCCCCTCGCCGCCCGCCCCCCGCACCGCCGCCAGCCCGCCACCCTTGAGCACCTCGCAGTGCTTGCGCACCGCGTTGAGCTCCCCGATCGGCGCCCCCGCCCGCAGCAGGGCGTCCGTGACCGACGCCAGGTCGCCCAGCGTCAGCGGCTCCCGCGGCAGGCAGAGCATCGCCGACGCCCCGCCGGAGAGCAGCACCAGCAGCGTCTGGCCCGGGCCCATGCCCGCGACAAGCTCCCGCACCCGCCCCGCGGCGGCCAGATTCCTGGGCGTGGGCGTGGGGTGGTCGGCCCCGAGCCACTCGACCCCCGGCCGCCCCAGTCCCGCACGCGCGGGCCCATGGCCCCCCCCCGGCGGGGCCACGACAACCGCTCCCTCGAGTTGCTCGCCCAACGCCCCCGCGGCCGCCCCGATCATCGGCGCGGCAGCCTTCCCCACGGCCACGGCCCGGCAGCGCCCGATCGGCGCCCCGCCCCCCAGCACCCCCGAGACCAGACCGGCGGGGTCGGCCGCCCTGAGGATTTCTGGTACGATCCCGCCCAACAGCGTTTCGCGTGGCGTGCGTGCCATCTCGCCAGTGTATCCCGGGCCCCGCGATTCCCGACGCACCGAACACACCCGTGCAACAAGGACGATCCCGTGTCCCAGATCCCCCCCACCTTTCCCGGCCCGACCGTCGGCATCGGCGCCCCGCACCGCGGCGTGCTCATCCTTGTGCTCGGCGTGCTGAGCCTCGTCATCTGCGCGCCGCTGGGTATCGCCGCGTGGCTCATGGGCCAGGGCGATCTCAAGAAAATGAAGCTCGGCCTGATCGACCCCGAGGGCAAGGGGCTCACCATGGCGGGGATGATCTGCGGCATCATCTCGTCGGTGCTGCTGGTCCTGGGCGTCCTGTTCTATGTGCTGCTCTTCGTGGTTCTGGGCATCGGGGCGGCGGCCTCCGCCGCGGGCGCGGGAGGCGGCGGGCTGCTGTTCTGACCTGGACCGGCCGACCCGGCCGGATCGCGCCGCCGTCAGACCCACTCACGCCAGCGCCTGCCTCATCCTGCCCACGGCCTCGTCCAGCGTTTCCTGTCGCTTGCAGAACGCGAACCGCAGGAGCTTGCGCCCCTCCGCCTTGTCGTCGTAGAAGACGCTGGGTGGGATCGTCGCGACGCCCGCGTGCTCGATGAGCCAGCGGCAGAAGGCGAAGTCGTCGGGGGCGCCGTGGTCGCCGAGCAGGCCGAGGCGTTCGCTCAGCGCGGTGTGGTCGGCCATGATGAAGTAGGTGCCCTCCGGCTCGACCACGCCGAAGCCCAGATCGGCGAGCGCATCGCAGAGAAACCGGCGCCGGGCGGCGTAGGTGGCCAGAAGCTCGCGGACATACGCCTCCCCCTGGTCGCCGGAGAGCGCGAGCGCGGCCCCGTGCTGGGTCGGGGTGTTGGTCGCGTAGGTCAGGAACTGGTGGGCCGCGCGGACGCCCGCCGTCAGGTGCGGCGGCGCGACCGCCCACCCGATCTTCAGTCCCGTGGCGCTGAAGGTCTTGCCCAGGCTCGAGAGCGTCACCGTCCGCTCGGCCATCCCGGGCAGGGACGCGATGGAGACATGCCCCCGGGCGGGGTCGAAGGTCAGCCGCTCGTACACCTCGTCGGCGATGACGATCGCGTCGTGCTCGATGCAGAGCGCCGCGATCTGGCCCAGCTCCTCGCGGGTGAAGACCTTGCCCGTGGGGTTGTGCGGCGTGTTGAGGATGACCGCCCGGGTCCGAGCCCCGAACGCGCCGCGGAGCTCGGCGGCGTCGAACCCGAAGACGCCGCGATCGGAGGGTCGGAGCGTCACGGCCCGCATCGTCGCCCCCGCCATCGCCAGGTCCGGCGGGTACGCGTCGTAGTACGGCTCGAAGACGACCGCCTCGTCGCCCCGCTCGAGCAGCCCCAGGCAGCACGCCGCGAGCGCCTCGGTGCAGCCGCTGGTGACGGTGATCTCCGCGTGCGGGTCGAGCTCCCGCCCGCCGGCCCGGCGCCACCAGCCGGCGATCGCCTCGTTGAGCTTCGGGACCCCCTGCGTGCGGGCGTACTGGTTGTGCCCACCGGCCACGGCGTCGGCCAGGGCCCGCTTGAGGAACTCGGGCGCGTCAAAGTCGGGGAAGCCCTGCGAGAGGTTGATCGAGCTGTGCCGGACCGCCAGCGCGGTGATCTCTGCGAAGATGCTGGTGCCGAACGGTCGGAGGCTCGACGAGACGCGGGGAGCGCGCGGCGCACTGGTCATGGGCGGAGCCTATCCGCCGGAAGCCACTCGCGTCGGGGCGAGGATCACCCGGTCGTCGGCGATCGCCCAGGCCTGGTCGGCGAGGGCCAGGGCCGGGGTCGTCCGGCCGCTGAAACGAGTGAACGCCGGCAGGACGCCGACCCGCTCGCCGACGCAGAAGCAGGGGAGCCGCACCGAGTCCCTCCCCGCGGCCAGGCGCACCGCGGGGTGCAGATGCCCCGCCCAGGTGAACGCGTCGGGCACGCCCCCGTCGGGCTCGTGCACGAACCGGAACGGCCCGAGGCGGAGGTCCGGCCCGCGCTGCTCGATCCCCCACGCCCCGGCCACTTCGTCGGCGGCACGGTCGTGGTTGCCGGACACCAGCAGCATGGCCGCCGCCACCGTTCGTCGCCACGCGCCCACGCGTTCGATCACCCGCTCGGTCGTGCCGATCTTCGCGTGGAGCAGGTCCCCCGCGATCACCACGCGCTCGGCGCCGGTGAGCCCGATGCACCGGGCTAGGCGGTCGAGCGTCTCGTCGAGGATAGTCGGGGGCAGGCCGATGCCCGAGGCCGCGAAGGCGTGCTCCTTACCCAGGTGCAGGTCCGCCACCACGAGCGTGCGCTCGCCGGGCCACCAGACCGCCCGTTCCGGCAGCAGCTCGACCGGCTCGCCGCCGACCCGGATGACCGCGGTCTCACGCATCGGCGCCCTCCCGGTCCCAGAGCTGCTGCATCTTGTCGATCCGCTCGGCGAGGCTGCCGTGGCTGAGCGTCGTGCCGAACCGGTCGGCGATCAGCGGGAAGGCGAGCGGCGTGGGCCGCTCGGGGCGCGAGATCACCAGCCCGGCCGCGCCCAGGCGCGAGAGCGTCCGGGCCATCCGGGTACGCTCGAACTGGCGTTCGAGGACCTCCCGGCGCGCCTGGAACAGCAGCAGGTTGCCCGGGTCGAACTGCTCGAAGACATCGAAGATCAGCGAGCTGCTCGCCCCGAGCTGGCGGGCGGACTTCGGAGCCCCCGGGTAGCTCTGGAACACCAGCCCCGACACGCGGGCGACCTCGCGGAACTGGCTCTTGGCCAGCTCGGAGAGGTTCACGCTCTGCTCGGCGTCCTCGGCGAGGTTGTCGGTGCTGAACAACCCCGGGCCGAACAGCCCGGCGAAGGGATACCCGGACTCGGCGAGCAGCTCGAAGCCGTAGTCGTTGGCGGTGACGGTGAAGGTGGTGGGCTCGCGCTTGCCCAGGCGCAGGGCGACGATCGACGCGATCCCGGCGTGGACCAGGCGCCCGTCGAAGGGGAAGACGAAGAGGTGGCTGCCCTCCCTGGTTTCCAGCATCTCGACGAGCACCTGGTCGCTGGCGGGCACCGCCGAGAGGGCCGCCTGCGCGCGCACCAGGCGGGCCACCGCCCCCAGCTCGACGGAGGTCTCTGCGTGCTCGTCACGGTGGTTGGCGGCGTGGGCCCGCTCGAGCATCTCGCGCACGCCCCGCCCCAGCGACTCGGAGATCGGCAGGCGCGTCCCGGCCCAGTGGGGCGTGAAGTTGGTCTTCCCCTTGCCCGGGCGCACATAGGCGATCAGGTCGTGCAGGCGCACGAACTCGACCACCTTGCCCGCGAACATGAACTTCTGGCCCGGGCGGAGCCAGGCGACAAAGTTCTCCTCGATCGACCCCAGCGATCGCCCGCCGACATACCGGACGGGCACGGTCGCCTCGCTGGTGATCGTCCCGATGTTGAGCCGGTGGAGCTGGCCGATGCGCTTGGACTCGACGCGGGCGACCCCGTCGGGGCCGAGGGCGACCTTGTGGAACTCCGGGTAGGCGGCGAGCGTGGACCCGCCCCGGGTGACCAGGTCGAGCGTCCAGTCGAAGTCCTCCCGGGTAAGGTCGGCGTAGCCCGCGGTGGTGCGCACCTCGGCGAAGAACGCGTCCGGCCTGAACCCGCCGCCGAGGGCGCAGGTGACCATGTGCTGGGCGAGGACATCCAGCGGGCGGGGCTGGACCGCCCGGGGCTCGATCGACCCCCGCGCGACCGCGTCGCGCACCGCGGCGATCTCGACCAGCTCCATCGCGTGCGTGGGCACGCAGACGATGCGGCAGGGCTCCCCGGGTCGGTGGCCGGACCGGCCCGCCCGCTGGAGCAGCCGCGCGATGCCCTTGGGCGAGCCGATCTGGTACACGCGCTCGACGGGCGAGAAGTCCACCCCGAGATCGAGCGAGCTGGTCGCGACGACCAGACGCAGCGAGCCGTTCTTGAGCCCGGCCTCGACGCGCTCGCGCTCGGCGCGATCGCTCGAGCCGTGGTGGAGCGCGACGACCGGGGCCCACTCGGGGCGGGTGATCAAGATCGCCCCGTGCCAGAGTTCCGCCTGGGACCGTGTATTGACGAAGATCAGCGTGGAGCGCTCGGGGTCCAGCGATTCGAGCACGCGGGGCAGCATCCGCATGCCCAGGTGACCCGCCCACGGCAGCTGCCGGGGCTCGCTCGGGAGCACGGTCTCGATCTCGACAGGGCGGGCCATGTCGCCGGAGATGATCACCGGGTCGTCCAGCGCCCCCACCGCCGCCCGGGCCGCGTCGGCGATATTGCCGATGGTGGCGGAGAGCGCCCATGTGCGCACGGCGGGCGACCATCCGCGGATGCGTGCCAGGGCCAGCTCCACCTGCGTGCCCCGCTTGGAGGTGAGCAGCTCGTGCCACTCGTCGATGATGATGGCCCGGACCTGGCCGAACCGGGCCGGGGCGTCGGCGTGGCTCAGCAGCAGGCTGAGCGACTCGGGGGTGGTGATGAGGACCTCGGGGAGGCTGGTGCGCTGGCGGGTGCGCACGGCGGAGGATGTGTCGCCCGTGCGGCTCTCGACCTCGATGGGGAGGCCCAGCTCCAGGACCGGGAGCTTGAGGGCCAGTTCGATGTCTCGGGAGACGGCCCGGAGTGGGGTTATGTAAAGGACACGGAGGGTGCGGGGGCGGGACTTGGGCGTGCGCCGGCGTGGTGCGGTGGAGGCCCCGCCCTGGCCCTCCCCCGACGGGGGCGTGTGAGGGGGCAAGGTAGAGGCCAACTCGGCCAGCGGCCCGCCGTAGGCGGCGTAGGTCTTGCCGGCGCCGGTGGGGACGGTGATCAGCCCGCTCCGGCCCGCGAGATAGGCGTCCCACGCCTCGCGCTGGAACGGGAACGGCGCCCACCCTCGCCTGGCGAAGAAGGCCTCGAACTTCTCGATGCCGGGTTGGATCAGCACATCCGTCACGCGGGTTCCTCGAAGGCAGGATACGGTGGATGGCCGGGTTCGGCGAGGAGGACCCATGCGGGCGATGGTCTGGTTCAGGAACGACCTGCGGACCGGGGACAACCCGGCCCTGGCGGCGGCGACGCGGGAGGCCGACCGGGGGGTCGTCGGCGTGTTCGTGGCCTGCCCGGCCCAGTGGCGGGTGCACGACTGGGGGGACCCCAAGGCAGGGTTTGTGCTCAAGCAGGTGGGCGCCCTCGCGGGAGAACTCGAGCGGCTCGGCATCCCGCTGCGGTTCGTGTGCGTGGCACGGTTCGGGGATGTGCCCGAGGCCCTCGCCCGCCTCGCCACAGATCTGGGCTGCGATGCGGTGTATTGGAACCGCGAGCTGGAGGTCAACGAGGTCCGGCGGGACGCCGGCGTGCGCATGCGCCTGAGCGAGGCGGGGATCGGCGCCCGCGAGTTCGACGACCAGACGATCCTGGCCCCGGGGTCAGTCATGACCGACGAGGGCCGGTGGTACACGGTGTTCACGCCGTTCAAGAAGAAGCTGATCGGCGTGCTTGATCAGGAGGGTGGGCTCGGCAAGCCCGCGGCGCCGAAGCGGCAGCCGGAGATGCTCTTCGCGAGCGACGAGATCCCGACGGCGGTCGGCGGCTTCGGCGCGTGGCCCGGTCTCGGACGGTGGCCGGCCGGAGCGCGGGACGCGACCGACCGGCTGGAGGCCTTCGCCTCGGGCGGGCTGGCTGACTACCGCGAGCGGCGCGACGCCCCGGGCCTCGAAGGGACGAGCATGCTCTCGGCATACCTGGCGTGCGGGACGGTCTCGGTGCGGGACTGCGTGCGCCGGGCGATGCGGCAGGCGGGGGCGGGCACGCTCGGCCAGATCCCCGCCGACTCCGGCGCGGGCATATGGATCAGCGAGCTCATCTGGCGCGAGTTCTTCCGGCACTTGATCGTCGCGTTCCCCCGCCTCTGCATGGGGCGGAATTTCCAGCGCCAGTACGACCGCCTGCCCTGGCGGGAGGACGACGCGGCGTTCGGGGCGTGGCGCGAGGGCCGGACCGGCGTCCCGATCGTTGACGCGGCGATGCGCCAGCTCGCCCAGACCGGCTGGATGCACAACCGCTGCCGCATGATCGTCGCGATGTTCCTGACCAAGAACCTGCTGCTCGACTGGCGGCTGGGCGAGCGGCACTTCATGCAGAGCCTGGTCGACGGCGACCTCGCCAGCAACAACGGCGGGTGGCAGTGGGCGGCCTCGACCGGCACCGACGCGGCGCCCTACTTCCGGGTCTTCAACCCCGTCAGCCAGTCGGTGAAGTTCGACCCCGGTGGGGCGTACATCCGGCGGTGGGTGCCCGAGCTGTCGGGGGTTGAGGACGGCGCGGTCCACGACCCCCCACCGCTCGCGCGGTCGCGGTTCGGCTATCCCGAGGCGATCGTCGATCTGAAGGCGAGCCGGGCGCGGGCGATCGGGGTGTTCAAGGCGTGCCGGTAGGCGCGGCCTCCGTCTCTTGCGGAACAACCCCGAGCAGCTCGCACGCCCGCCACGCCGCGTCGGACCACGGCGCCGTGGTCGTGATGCGTTCGAGCAGCCGGCGCTGCACATCGGTCGTCGCCGGCAGCCCGCCGAAGCGGGCGAGGTAGGCATCGAGCTGCTCCCCGGCCTCCGCGCCGGCGGCGGCGCCCGCCAGGGCGACCGGCTCGTCGACCCAGCCGAGCGCCTCGGTAAACCGCTCGGGCGTGGGCAGCGTGTGGGCCATGTCCTCATACTCGAAGAGGCGGGCGGGCAGGCCGTCACGCTGGTAGATACGCACGGCGTTGGTCATCTCGCGGTAGTTGAAATCCAGCGGGCCAGAGACCGCCGCGATCCGGTGCTCCCGGAGCAGCTTCCACCGCTTGGCGTCGGGCTTGCGGAACCCCAGGGGCACGAATCGGCCGTCGCCGAGCGGGACATGGGCGTAGCAGTTGAGACCGACGATGGGCACCGCCCCGGTGAAGATGTCGGGGAAGCACGCGACGAGCCCGGAGCTGATCCGACCCCCGCCGGAGACGCCGGTGACATATACCCGCGCGGGGTCGATGTGGAACCGGCGGGACGCGGAGGCCACGGCGTCGAGGGCGAGCTGGTAGCGGTCGGTCGCCAGGCGCGGGTTGCCCGCGTCTGCGGCGCCGATCATGACCAGGTTCATCGCGTCCGCGCCCGGGGTGAAGGCCTCGGGCGGCCGGCCGCTCTCGGTGGGGTCGATCCACACGATCAGCCCGGCCGGGCGGCGCGCCGTGTACCCGGCGGGGAGACGGATGAACAGCTGCTCGTCGGGGAGGTAGCGGTCCGTCGGCGGGAGCTCGGTCGGGCGCCCGGCGTTGAGGCGGTCGCGCACCGTCGCCTCGTCGAGCACGATCCGGGACACGCGGGGGTCGCCGGGGAACTGCGTCACCTCCCCCACCGCCGCCCCGGCCTCGGCCCCGAAACCCCCGTCGTACCCGAGCAGCGGCGCGAGGATCGCACCGCAGCCGTCGGCGTCGAGGGCGAACACGGGGCCGTCGGGCACCGTCGCGAACAGCGCGAGGCCGTCGGGGGTCACGCCCACGCGGTAGCTGGCGTGCTGCTCGGCGCGGGAGACATGGGCGTGCCCGAGGACCTCGGTCTCCGCGGGCCAGCCCACCTCGGTGGCGCGCCGAGAGAGGACCGCGAGCTGGCGGAGTTCGGCCGCTCCCAGCACCGCCGCGACGCCGAGCAGGCGGTTGGCCATGGGGGACTCGAGCACGGCCCCGGGGGGTGCGGCGCTCCAGCTCAGCACCACCCGGTCGGCCGGGCCGGCGCGGAGATCGAAGGGCCCGGGGGCCGGACCGCCGAGCAGTGCCAGGACCGTGAGGAGTATGGCGGGCAGGGCGCCGGGCATGGTGTAGGGTACGGGCCGCGCGACCTCGCGGATTCACTGGCCCGGCGGCGCCCACCCGCCAAGCCCCAGCGTCCGGGCCACCGCCGCCGCTAGTTGTCCTGCAGGTGCCGGAGCACGCAGACCCGGCCGTCGGTGTTGGTGAGCGTGGCGGTGCGGTTGCGGACATCCACCGCTGTGAGGGTCCACCCGGCGATGATCTCCTCGCCCAGCCGGTAGATGCGCCCGCTGATCGACGCGATGCCCCGCGGCCCCGTGCCCATGACCGAGGAGAGCGCGAGGTCCTGGGTCGGGTCGTACGAGGGCACGGCGGGCAGATCGGGATCTGCGGTGATCGGCCCGGCGGTCGGCGCGCTGGGGCGTGCCATCGGTGAGTCGATCTCCTCCCCGCGAGTGAGCGAACCGAGGTAGGCCAGCGCGGCCGCTTGGGCGTCCGTCAGCCGGGTCCGGCCCGGCGCCGCTGCCGTCGTCAGCGACGGCAGCGCCTGCCCGGCGGGCACCGCGCCCGGGGCTTCCGCGGGCCCGACGGTGAAGAACACCCTCGCGGCGAGCACCGCGCACACCGGCGCGAGGATGCCCGCAACCGGCAGCAGCCGTGCGGCGTCTGGGCGTTGGAGCGTCATGGCGCGCCCTCCGTGCCTGGGGTGAGGGAGATCGGCGCGGCGTCGAAGCTGAACAGCTCGAGCAGCAGGCTGAACCGCACCGCGCCCCCCGAGCCCGCCTGGTAGTCGGGCGTGATGCGGCACTGGCGGACGGCGCAGTAGGCCCAGTCGCCCTGGAGGCGTTCGAGGAAGTCTGTCGTCGCGCCGTACGACCCGCCGCCGACAAGCGTGTAGCGGGTGCGCCGGTCGCCGGGGCGGGGCTTGGCGCCGGCAGGGAGGGTCACATCGCGCTGGCCCTCGCCGGCGGGGATGACCTGCTCGACCGACACGCCCGACTGGGCCGCGAGATCGAGCACCTGGGTGAACATCGCCGACTCGTCGAGGGCCGGCTGGTTCCGAGAGGCGAAGCGCCGGACGCCCGCATCAGTCAGTTGGCGGGTCTCGACGACGCGGGGTAGATCCGCGAGCACCGCGGCGTTCATGTCGTGCTGGTCGATGAACGAGGCGAGCTCGGCCTCGGCCGCCAGCGCCCTGGTGCGGAGCGGGCCGGCGCCGATCGCGTGCACGCCGGCGCAGACCGCCGCGGCGATGGCGAGCTGGGCGATCAGCTTGCGGGCTTGTTCGTGGGTCACGGCTGCGTTCCCTCCTGGCCGTCCACCGCGGCGGTTCTTGCGCCGGTGGGCAGGGCGACGAGCTGGAGCGAGAGGTTGAAACTCAACGACGGGTGGTCGCTGTTCATGGTGCGGCGCGTCTCGCCGAGCGTCGTGCCGAGGACCAGCGGGCACGCCGCGAGGCCGGCCGAGTAGGCGCTGAAGCGGTCCGAGTCGGACATATCCTCCCCCGCGTGCGCGACGCCGCGGAGCGAGGCGCGGGAGGCCTCACCGTCGTCCGACAGCGTGATCTCGGTGATCTCGACGCCCTCGGGCGTGAGGGCGGCCAGGGCGCGGAGGATGTCGGCGTGGGGGGTCTCGGCGCCGAACAGCTGCTTTCGGGTGGCCTCGGCGCGGGCCAGGCCCATGCCCGCGGCCACCGAGCTCTGCACGGCGCGCACGGCGCTCGACGCGGTCTCCGAGCCGCCCGCGAGCAGCGTCAGCGTGGCGCGGGCGTCCTGGAGGCGCTGCCAGCTCTCCACGCCGTGGGCGCCGATGGCCAGCAGGCCGAGCGAGGCGCCGACGACAATCGCGTGGCGGGTCGCGGCGAGGCTGCGCTTGGTCGCGGCGTCGCGGGTGGTGAGCGAGGGGGCCTTCCAGCCCAGCGCCACGACCGACGCCAGATCTCCCAGCGTGGCGTCCTGCGGGGAGGCGCACGGCGCGGCCCCTTGCACGAACCGGACGCCGACACCGCCGGCGCAGGTCGTGCCCAGCCCGGAGATGCTCGCCCCGGGCCCGGCGACGCGGAGCAGCACACGGGGGCGCTGCTCGGGCGCGAAGCCGAACCGGATGGACTGCTTGGTCTCGACCACGAGCCGCTGGAGCACCGGCTGCAGGAGCGGGAGCACGGCGCTGGGGTCAATCGTCGTGGTGCGGTCGCTCCAGCCGTCAACCGTCGGGATCCCGGAGGCGAAGAGCAGCTCGCGGGCGCTGAAGCGGTCGAGGGCGATGGTGTTGTCGGACCGCCCGGCGTGGACGGGGGCGGAGAGCGCCTCCACCATCGTCTCGGTGCCGACGGGGATCAGCCGCGCGAAGCTCAGCCGGTCACCCTCGCCCCCGGCGATCACGCTGGAGTGCTCGCCGATCCACAGCACCACGCCCGGGGATCCGGCGGCGGCGCTGCACCGGAGCGCATGCACCGCCGCGGCCAGCGAAGCGCCGGGCGCCGGCACGAAGCCGGTCGGCGTCAGCCCGCTGCGCTCGAGGGTCATGGCGAGCGAGAGGATGGTCGCCTCGGTGTCGGCGAGGGCGAGCGTGCGGAGCTTGGGCTGCTCACCCTCTCGCGCCGACCCGTCGCGGAAGATGCATATCTCGGCGTGCGCGTTCTGCTCGAGCGGGAACGAGATCGTGCCCGCCATCGCGAGCTTGGCCGCGAGGCGCGCCCGCTGCTCACCCGCGGAGGCGGGGGCATCGAAGATCGACGCCGCCGTGTCGGGCCCGGTGTACACCACGATCACGGGCTCCCCCCGGACGCCCAGGTCGGGGACCCAGTTCTCCAGCTCAGCCCCGAGAGAGCGGAGGATGGCGGGCCAGTCGCTCAGGCCCAGCTCCTCGGCGGGGCGGGCGGCCCGGTGCCCGATAAGGCGGCCCTGCTCGAACACCGCGAGCTCGTGCCGGGTGGGTGAGACCTCGACAATGACCTGTCTTGTGCGTCCGCGCATGGAACCCCTCTCTCGATAGGGACCTCTGGGGGTTCTTCGGCAGGGGGATGGCGCAACTTCGACCCGACCCGCGCTTTGGGCCCATTCGATCACTCGGCCTGGACATGCATCTCGATGCGCCGGCGGGCCCGCTCGGACCGGCCCACGCCGGTGAGCGTGGTCACCCCGTCCGTCTCCGTCGCCGACACCGACACCGCCGCGGCGCCGATGGCCGGGTCGTCGTCGGGGTCGGCGTTGTCCGAGATTGCGCCGACGGTCCCGTCGCCGTCCTCGTCGGCCCCTGTCCACGCCTCGCGGAGCGCCATGTTGACGCCGCCCTCGGCGGCGTAGAACGCGCGGTTGGTATCGATCCGCTGCAGGGTGAGATCCTGGTGGAGCCCGCCCCCGACGACGGCGACCACGATGACGAGCTCAACGACAATGAGCGCGCCGACCATCGCGACGCCGATTGCGCCTCGCCTTCGCCGTCCGTGTGGGGCGCGGGGGGTCACTCGGCCACCTCCAGCATCATGCACCGCAGGAAGATCTTCGTGCGGACGGTGGCGCTCGCCCGGCCGCGGGCGGCGGTCACCTCGAGCGAGATCCGCCTGACCGGGCCGGCGCCGTCGCCCGAGAGGGTGTCAGCCATCGGGCTGTTGGAGGCGTCGAAGGCTCCGATGGTGAAGCCGGTGACATCGCGGAGCAGCACGCCCGACTCGCCGTCGATGGTGAGCACGAGGTCGTCGCCGTCGAGCGCGAGCGAGCGGGTCGCGCCGTCCCAGGTGATGGAGTCCGCGGTGATGGCGCTGATGTCGGGGTCCCCGTCGTCGGCGAGGGGGACGGCCCGGAGGTCGCGGACCATGCGCTCCATCGCGATGGACGCCTCGTTGTGCAGGCGGGCCGATTCGGCCCCCTCGTCGAACGCCCGCACGCCGGCCCAGACGATGCCCGACACCACGCCGGAGATCGTCGCGAGGATCACCATCGTCGCGACGGCCTCGACGAGCGTGAAGCCACGGGATGATCGGGCGGTGCGGCGCATCAGCCGGGCAACTCCGTCACGACGGTCGCGAGCTCGACCTGGTGCTGCTGGCCGTCGAGGTGCGTCCAGAGGACGGTCACCGTGACGGTCTTGTACCCCTCACCGGCGGTCTGCAGGTCGGCCCCGGTCTCGGCGATATCCACCTCACGAGTGAAGCCGGGGAACCCGGTGATGGAGGACTCGTCGGCGTAGTTCGCCCCGGCGACGAAGTCCCAGCCGCGGGTGGGGCTCGAACGGTCGGCGAGGATGTCCTCGAGCTTCTCGACCGCGAGCCACCGGGCCTGGGAGGCCTGGGCGGGCGACACGCGGTCGCGGTGGGCCGAGGCCAGGGCCGCGAGCATCGCCGGCGCCGCCACGCTGAGCATGACGATCGCGGCGATGGCGTCGATGAGTGAGAACCCGCGGCGTCGCACCCCCGCTCCTTTCTCCCGCGCCGGCTCAGGGCCCGATGCGGATGTCTCCGGTCATGGCGGCGACGCCGATGGTGACGCCGGAATCCAGGGTGACGACGCCGTCCGCGGAGAGCGCCCCGCCCGAGGCATCCAGCGGGCTGCCGAGCCAGTCGAACCCGACAACCGCCGAACCGTCGAAGGCCGCGGAGGCGATGCCGACGCCGGCGAACTCGCCCTGATTGAGCGTCAGGCCCATGCCCCTGCCGGTGGTGGGGTCGGGGAGCGCGACCGCGTCGGCGTAGCCGGCCCCGCCGTCGGGCTCGGCGAGAAGCTCGTAGCGGTCGGTGCCCGTGTGGAACACGACCCAGACCCGGTTGCCCGTGTTGAGCGCGCGCTCGCGGGCGAAGGAAAGCTGCTGGGCAATCGCCCTGGCGGCGCCGGTGCTGCGGGCATCGGCAACGCCCCAGACGGCGGGGATCGCCACCCCAGCGAGAATCGCCGTGATCATGATCACGGCGACGAGCTCGATGAGTGTGAACGCGCGGGTCGCCATCCTCACCTCCGGGCGATGGCTCTCAGAGCGGGGCCCCGAGATCTACCACTCGTTCTCGTCCACCCCCGAGGAATCGGAGTTGGCCCAGAACCGGCCGGTGGCGGCGTCGTAGTTCCAGCCCGCGGTGCCCGAGACGGGCGGGTTAGTGGCGTCCCAGGTCGCCGCCTGCACATCGGTCGAGCCGTTGTAGGGGTTCTCCGGAACTTCCTGCTCGATCACCGAGCCGGCGGCCTCGAGCTCGGTGAGCGTCGGGTAGGCGCCGGTCCCGTCGTTCAGTGCGGCGCTGGCGTAGAAGTTGGCTATCGCCGACCTCGTGGCCCCCAGGGTCGCCTTGGCGGCGGACTCCTTGGCCTTGGTCGAGTAGTCGAAGTACTTGGGCACCGCCACGCCGGCGAGAATGGCGAGGACGATGATCACCGCGACCAGCTCGATGAGCGTGAACCCCCTACGGAACTGGGAATTGCCTGTACGAAGACGCATGTGCTTTTCTCCTGAGAACAGACGCGTACAACCCCCCGGATGTACATCCGACATGTCGACCGACTAACTCATGAGTTGCACCATATTCCACATGGGGAGGAATATGGCCAGGGCCACAACAAGCACGACACCGGCAATCGTCACAACCAGCACAGGTTCCAGCACCGTCGTCAGCGCCTTGACCCGGTGCTCGGTCTCCCGCTCGTAGTGCCGGGCCACCACCGAGCACATCCGGACCAGCTCTCCGGACTGCTCGCCCGCCGTGAGCATGCGCCGCGCGAATGACGGGATGTACCCGGCCTCGGCCAGCCCGTCAGCAAGGCGACGCCCGACGCGGACCTGGCTGCCCAGGTGGTCGACATCCCGGCTGAGCATCTCCCGTGCCGCGGCCCGCTTGCTCATCTCCAGGGCGTCGAGCAGCCCCAGCCCGGCCGAGAGGCTCACCGAGAGCACCCTGGTGAACCTGGCCATGGCCAGCCCGGTCATGACCGCCCCCACCGCGGGGATCCTGTGCAGCAGCTGCTCGACGACGAGCGGGCGTCTGGACACCAGGGCGCGGGCCGCGATGATCGTGCCGAGGATGACCGCGAGGTAGGCCCACCAGTACGCCTGGGCGCTGTTGCCCAGGCCCGCGAGCGCTCGGGTGAGCAGCGGGAGCTGGATGCCCCGCGCGCCGAACATCGTCGCGAACTTGGGGATGGTGTAGGTGATCAGGAACGAGCTCGCCAGGAACAGCGTGACCATGACGCACGCCGGGTAGAGCAGGGCGCCGACGACCTGGCGCCGGGCGGCTTCCATCCGATCCAGCGCCTCGCAAAGGTGGTCGAGCGTCTTGATGATCGTGCCGCTCTGCTCGGCGGCGGCGACGGTCTCGACATAGACATCCCCGAAGACCTTCCGGTGACGCTCCATCGCGCTGGCGATCGTGTGCCCCGCCTCGACCTGCGTGGCGATATCCAGGAGCACCCTGCGGAACCGCTCGTTGCTCTCCTGTTTGGCCAGCCCGGCGATGCCGTCGCCGATCGGGATGCGGGCCTCAAGCAGCACCTGGAGCTGGTAGGTGAACTGCGAGATCTCCCGCAGACGGACCCGGCCCCGGCTGCTGCGCCGGTCGGGCCTCGCGGCCTTGATTGAGAGCGGCGTCAGGCCGGACTCCACCACCAGACGAAACGCCTGGTCGTGGTCGGCCGCCGTCACCGTGCCCCGGGCCTCACGCCCGGCACGGTCCATCGCCCTGTAGTCGAAGGCCAGGACGCTCATGCGGCACGCTCCAGGGTCCGCGCGGGGGCCGAGAGCTCCTCGGCCGAGACGGCCGCGACGCGCGAGACCTCCTCGAGCGTGGTGAAGCCCATGACCGCCTTCTGGAGGCCGTCGCGCCACAGGGGGCGCATGCCGGACCGTATGGCGGCGTCGCGGAAGGTCGCGGCGGCCCCGCCGCTCTCGACGATCTCCTGCATCTCGCGGTTCATCAGGAACATCTCGGTGATGGCCAGGCGCCCCTTGTACCCGCTGCTCATGCACTTGGCGCACCCCGCGCCCCGCAGAAACCCGCCGACGCCGTCCCCGACGCCGAACCGGCGCAGGAGCAGGCCGTCGGGAATCTCGGGCGCAGCGCAGTGCTGACAGGTGCGCCGGGCGAGCCGCTGGGCCATCGCCCCCACCAGCGCCGCGTTGATCGCGAAGGGCGGGCAGCCCATATCGCGCAGGCGCCCGACGGCCCCCGGGGCGTCGTTGGTGTGCAGCGTGGAGAGCACCAGGTGGCCGGTCAGCGCCGCCTGGCAGGCGATCCGGGCGGTCTCCTCGTCGCGGATCTCGCCGACGAGCACCACATCGGGGTCCTGCCGCAGGATCGACCTCAGAGCGCCCGCGAAGGTCATGCCGATCTCGGGGTTCACCTGGAGCTGGCGGACCATGGGGAGCCGGATCTCGACCGGGTCCTCGATCGTCATCACATTCCGGTCCGGGGTGTTCAGACGCTTGATGGCGGTGTAGAGCGTCGTGGTCTTGCCCGAGCCGGTCGGCCCGGTGACGAGGAACATCCCGTGGGGCTTGTCGAGCACCGCCCCCACGGCGTCGGCGATGTCGCCCGACACGCCGAGCTCCGCGAACCCGGCGATGTTGGCGCCCGAGGTCAGCAGGCGCAGCACCACATTCTCGCCGTAGATCGTCGGGATGATGCTCATGCGCACATCCACGGTCCTGCCGGCGTGCTCGAATCGGAACTTGCCGTCCTGCGGGCGCCGGGTCTGGGTGAGGTCGAGCGAGCCCATGACCTTGAGCCGCTGGACGAGCCCCGAGTGCCCCGACTTGGGGGGCCCGTGGCGCTTCTGCAGGCTGCCGTCGATCCGGAATCGCAGGTGCAGCTCGTGCTCGTCGGGCCCGATGTGGACATCCGACGCGCCCTCGCGCATCGCCTGGGCGAGGATCTGGTTCACCGCCGCGACCATCGGCTCGTCGCCGGTCACGAGGCTCCGCGCCCCGTCCTCGGCCTCCCCGGTCGCGATCGAGCCGCCAGACAGCGAGTACGCCCGGGCGATCAGATCGGTCAGCGCTTGCTGCTCGCAGAGCACCGGCTCGATCTCCGACTTGAGCAGACGCCTGAGCTGGTCCACCGCGGCAAGATCGAGCGGGTCGAACATCCCGACCACGACCGCGCCGCCGAGCGAGAAGAGCGGGAACGCCCGGAGCCGCTGCGCCGCGGCGTGGGGCAAGAGGCGGGTATTCTGGATATTGACCTCGAACGCGTCGAGGTCCGCGTAGGGGCACTCGGAGATCTCGGCGAGGGTGATCGCCAGCTGGCGCCTCGTGACGACGCTCTGGATCACCATCGCCTCGGTGAGCTGCACGCCGTGCTCCTGGGCGTAGGCCAGGCAGGCGTCGTGCTGATCCTGGGTGACCAGACCCTCCTCGAGCAGGAGCGCGACCACATAGTCAGCCCGCTCGCTCATGCCGCCCCCTCCTTGGCGCCGTGCGACGCCGCCCAGCGGAGCAGCTCGCCAAGCGACGCGCCCGTCCCCGGGCGGTCGATGACGCTCGTGCCCAGGTAGTACGACGGCGCACGGGAGACCATGCTGCTCCGCCGGACCCTGAGATGCAGCTCGTGCTCGATGGCCCCGTGGGGGCCCGGGAGCGATATGAGCAGCCGGAGGTCCGCCCCCTTGGGCAGGTAGACCGCCGTGTTAAGCCCCACGCCGCCCTCGCTGCAGTCCACGACGCACACCGGCACCGCGCCGTCGCCGTCCACGACCGCCCGGGAGAACACGATCTGGGCGCTGTGGGCGTCGCCCACGCGCAGCTGCCCGGGCAGGCTGCACTCCAGCCGGGTATGGCGCCGTACCACAAGATGGTCCTGTCCGTTCTGCACAAGCACCTCCGGAAGCTGCCGGAGCGCATCGGCACGAAGGGATGGCGGCTTGATCCGGGTCCCGGCGCGGGCTGGAGGACTTCCCCGGGACGAGGACCACAGGGGATTCTCGGACCGTCGCGGGCCGCGCCGAGAACGGCGGGCCCCGGGGGATGGTCTGGCGCCAAGGCGAACCGTGGCGCCCCTCCGGGGCCCAAAACGATGAACGCGGGGCCCGGGGGGCTCCGCGTTCTCCGAGAAGTGGCGAGGGTGGGACTCGAACCCACGACCTCCGGGTTATGAATCCAGCGCTCTAAACCAGCTGAGCTACCTCGCCAGTGGGACGAGCATCGTAGCACCCCGTCCCGGGCCGACAACCCCCTCCGGCCCCGAGGGGCCGGTGGGGAGCGGGGCTCACTCCGTCTCCACCGGCTCGAACTGCAGCTCGAGGGTGGCGAAGCCATCGATCTCAAAGTGCTCGACGGTGATCTCGACGAGCTTGGTCGTCGCCTGGTCGAACTCGGCCGTGTCGCGGGCCGGGGCGTGCCAGGTCCAGTTCTCGATCACGGGCTTCCCGTCGATCATCACGCGGACGCCGTCGTCGGAAAGGGTAGAGACCCGCCACCGCCCGGCGGGGAGGGTGAGCTTGCTCGTGGCGATCATGCCGAAGCGGTCGGGCCCGGGCCCGGCCTTGGTGACGGCGTCCGGGAGGTCCTGGTCTCGCGGGCCTCCCATCCCGTAGGGGAGGTGGAGGGCGTCGAGCTCCGCGCTGCGGGCCTCGGCGGTCTTGGCCTGGGCCCGCCAGCCGGCGAGGTTCTCGCGCGGATCGACGGTCCAGGGGAAGAAGGTGGCCTTCCACTTGGCGACGACGAGCGTGTCGGCGTACTCGGTCTCGAAGTCCTTGCCGCGGAGCTTGAGCACATACGGGTGGACGCCGGCCGGGCCGTGCACATCGACGCGGAGCGGGGTGGGCTTGCCGTCGTCGTCCTCGCCGGGCTCACGGAGGACGGCCTGGGCCGTGGCGCCGTTGAGGACGAAGTAGAAGTCCTCGACCTCGCCGAGGACCTCGTACCTGTGGGTCCCCGCATCGCCCTTGGCGCGCCGGGCGAGCGGGCCCTCGTGGTCCCACGGGAAGTACTCGCCCATGATGATGTTCTGGCGCCCGGCGAGCTCGGAGCGGGCGCCGACCGGCCGCGTCTCCCCGACCGCCTCGTACTCGGGCGGCTGGAAGAGCTCCATGGTGACCATGACCTCGACGGGCTCCTCGCCCCCGGAGCGGTCGATCTCCTCGCCGACACCCTCGAACTCGTTGCCCCCGACGCTGTTGACGCCGGTGTCGCGGAGCTGGATGGCGATGGGTGTGCCCTCGAAGCGGTTGCGGACGATCTCGTTGTCGACCACGCCGCGGTGGTTTGCCTTGGCCCAATCGGTCTTGAGGAGCCCCTCGTCGTTGTCCCACCAGAGGTGGACGGCGCACTTGTCGCCCCGGAAGACATTGTCGCGGATGATGTTGCCCGCGCCGTGCTCGATATTCACGCCGCCCCGCTCGAGGCCGTAGGCCATCTGCCCGTTGGACTCGAAGAGGTTGCCAGCGATGAGCGTGTCCTGGGAGTACCCGCCCCACACGCCGCAGATGGCGTTCTCGACCAGGCGGTTGCCGACGAGCCTGTTCCCGAAACTGAAGGTGAGCTCGATGCCGTGGGCGGGGGCGTAGGAGAAGTCGTTGTTGATGATGAGGTTGTCGTTGCATCCGGCCCGCTTGACGCTGAAGCCCTCGGGCCCCTCGGCCTGGCCGAGGGCCTCCTTGCCGCCGAAGCCGAAGAACGAGTCGCCGCCGTGGGTGGCGGAGTTCTCCGCGATGAGGTTGTCGGAGCACTGCTCGAAGAAGAGGATGCCGGCCGAGTCCTGGCCGCGGTTGTAGACGCCGTGCGAGTAGCCGCGGACGCAGAAGTCAAGCGCGTTGCGGCTGACGATGTTCTTGCTCGACCTCCACATGGCCAGGCCCCAGCCGGAGAGGAACGAGCAGTCGTTGTCGAACACCTTCGAGTCGGTGACGCGGTCGATGACGATGCCGTTCTGACGGCGCCGGGCGTAGCAGTCCCTGATGGTCACGCCGCTCGACCTCTCGACATAGATGCCCGCGCCGTAGCGATCCATCCACTCGTGGTTGTCGTTGTCGTGGGGCCAGAGCCAGTCCGACCCGTCCTCGGCCTGGGGGTCAGACTTGAGGCGCATCGCGAACCCGTCGGCGACATCCGCGCCCTCGATCATCAGCCCGTCGGCGTCGCTGGCCCAGATGCCCACCTTGAAGTTGTGCGTGTGCGCGTTGCGCAGCGTCACGCCGGTGCGCCCGTCGATCCGAACCCCCACGCCCGTGAGTTCCTCCCACGGCGTGCCCTCCGCGGCTCCCACCAGCTCGGCCCCGTGGTCGCCGAGGAACTCGACCGTGATCCCATCGGCGACGATGTGGATCACGCCGTTCCCGTCGGCGTCGGCGATGACGGTCCCCTCGGGGATGCGCACGCGGCAGGACTTGTCGATCCGGGTGTTGTCGGTGGTGACGGTGATCTCGGGCAGCGTGCCCTGCGCGCAGGCGACGCCCGCGGCGCAGGCCAGGGCGGCCAACGGCTTGGAGAATGTGCTCATGCGTGTATCGTAGTGGAATCCGACGCCGGGGATGCGGGCACCGGGGGGCCGGGCCCCGATCACCCGTTGGTGTGCGGCTCGACCGTCGGGGACGACTGCTCCGGAACCTCGACCTGCGAGACCCGCCGGTCATCGCCGGCGATCTGCTGCTTGGGCTGGTCGGCGATGGTCTTGGGGGTCTCCCCGGCCTTCTCGGCGGTCTTCACATCGTCGCCGATGTCCTTCAGGCCCTTCTTGAACTCGACGATGCCCTTGCCCAGGCTCCGGCCCACCTCGGGTAACCGCTTGCCGAACAGCAGCAGGCCGATCGCCAGGATGATCCACATCTCCGGCCCGGAGGGGAAGCTCAGGCCAAGGGTCGCAAAGTCCATAGTCACTCCGCCGTCAGGGGTGCTGGGCGAATGGTCCGACGCCCGGGGACCCGAATCATTCCATCAAATCCAAGGGACCAAGGCCCCGGGAGTCAACGCGTGCCATCCTACGCGACCCGATCGCCCCCGAGCACCGCCTCCGCGACATTGGCGAGCAGCATCGCGACCGTCATGGGGCCGACCCCGCCGGGCACCGGGCTGATCCACCCTGCCACTTCCCGTACTTCATCGAAGCTGACATCCCCCACCGTGCGCGTCGCGCCGTCGGGGCCCGTGACCCGGTTGACGCCGACATCGATGACGACCGCCCCGGGCTTAACCATCGCGCCGGTGATCAGCCCCGGCACGCCCGCCGCGGCGACGAGGACATCGGCCCGCAGGCAGGTGCCGGCGAGGCCCTCGGTGAACTTGTTGCAGGAGACCACCGTCGCCTCCTGGCGCATGAGCAGGACGGCGATGGGCTTGCCGACGACATTGCTGGCCCCCA
This sequence comes from Phycisphaerales bacterium, assembly GCA_020850415.1. Classification (GTDB taxonomy): domain Bacteria; phylum Planctomycetota; class Phycisphaerae; order Phycisphaerales; family UBA1924; genus PNC22. The sequence continues at coordinate 39,363 of JADZER010000038.1, read as the reverse complement.
CCACCACCGCCCGCTTGCCGCGGAGATCGATGCCGGTGGACTCGATCATCCTGATGGTTGCAAGGGCGGTGCAGGGGGCGAGGCTGGAGTGGCCGTAGACGATGTTGCCGATGTTGGCGGGGTTGACGCCCTCGACATCCTTCTCTGGGTCGATCAGCCGCTGGATGCGGTAGGGATCGATGCCGTCGGGCAGGGGGAGGTGGAGCATGACCGCGGAGACGGCCTCGTCGAGGTTGAGGAGCAGGACCCGACCGGCGATCTCGTCGAAACCCGACCCGGCGGGGAGGATGTGCAGGCGGTACTCGATCCCGAGGGACTCGCAGGTGCGTTTCTGGTTCTCGGCGTAGACCCGGGCGCCGTTGTCGCCGGACTCGACCAGGACCGCGTCGAGCCGGGCGGTCCGGCCGAGCCGCTTGGCCTCGGCGAGGCGCAGGGCGATCCGCTCGCGGTGGGCCGCGGCCAGGGCCTTGCCGTCGATCAGCGTCGCGGTCATCGCCCCCAGCATAGCGGGGTGGGGTGTCTACGGGAGAACCGTCGTCCGGGGATGGAGTTGGCGCACGGTTTGGCCCTCGGGTAGCATCCGCCCGTGAGCCCCTCGAACCGCTCGTCGCCGTCAGACCCGGCCGCCCGCATCCACGATCTGCGGGAGCTGCTGCATCGCGCGAACCGCGCGTACTACACCGACGCCGACCCGATCATGCCGGACGCGGAGTTCGACCGGCTGCTGGCCGAGCTGGCGGATCTCGAGGCGGCGCACCCCGAGCTTGCCGACCCCAACAGCCCGACCCAGCGGGTCGGGGGCGAGCCGATCGAGGGGTTCGAGACCCGGGCCCACACGGTCCCGATGCTCTCGATCGACAACACCTTCGACGAGCCCGACCTGCGGGCCTGGCACGCGAGGCTGGTCAAGGCGGTCGGGGGAGATGGGTCGCTGTTTGAGGCGCAGGAGTCTGGCGGCGCCGGGCCGGTGCTGCTGGCCGACGCCAAGATTGACGGAGTGGCGGTGAGCCTGCGCTACGAGGGCGGAAAGCTCGTCCAGGCCCTGACCCGCGGCGACGGCGCGGCCGGCGACGACATCTCCGCCAATGTGCGCGCCATCAGGGCCGTCCCGCTCACCCTGGACAGCAAGGGCGGGCCGACGCCCGAGGTCCTCGAGGTCCGCGGCGAGATCTTCATGCCGCTGGCCGAGTTCGAGCGGATCAACGCCGAGCGGGACGAGGCGGAGCTTGAGGCGTTCATGAACCCCCGCAACGCCACGGCCGGGACGCTCAAGCAGCTCGACCCGAGAGTGGTCGCCCAGCGCAGGCTCGGCTTCGTCGCCCACGGGCGGGGTGAGGTCTCCGGCGCGCACGCCGCGGGGTTCGCCGGGTCGCACTCGGCGTTTCTGAAGGCCCTCAAGGGGCTCGGGGTCCCGGTCAGCCCGGCGCTGGCCCACTCGCCGGACATCGACGAGATCGTGCGCGCGATCGAGGGCTTCGCCAGCGCCCGCCACGCCCGCCCATACGCGACCGACGGCGTGGTGGTGCGGGTGGATGACTGGGCGCTGCAGAACCAGCTCGGAGTGCGGAGCAAGAGCCCCCGATGGGCGATCGCGTACAAGTACCCGGCCGAGCGGAAGACGACTGTGCTGCGCGAGGTGCAGCACCAGGTGGGCAAGACGGGCAAGATCACGCCGCGGGCGGTGATGGAGCCGGTGATCCTCGCGGGGACGAAGGTCTCGCACGCGACGCTGCACAACTACGGGCAGATCCGCAAGAAGGACATCCGGATCGGGGACACCATTGAGGTGGAGAAGGCCGGGGAGATCATCCCCTATGTGGTCGGGGTGGTAGCGGCGAAGCGCCCGAAGGGGGCGGAAGCGATCGTGCCGCCGGCGGAGTGCCCGATCTGCGCCGGGCCGGTGGAGATCGACCCGCCGGAGGGCGACCCGGCCCAGGGCGGCGACCCCGAGCAGGAGACCACCCGGCGGTGCGTGAACCCCGAGTGCCCGGCCCAGATGCGGGAGAAACTCATCTGGTTCGCCGGGCGCAAGCAGATGGATATCGACGGGCTGGGGGAGAAAACGATCGACCTGATCCGCGCCGGGGGCATCCCGCTCGACGCGTTCGCGGATGTCTACGCCCTTGCCCGGCATCGGGATGCGCTGCTCGGGCTGGAGCGGATGGGGGAGACCTCGGTCGAGAACCTGCTGCGCGGGATCGAGGCGTCGAAGGCCCGGCCGCTGGCGAGGGTGCTGGGGTCCCTGGGCATCCGGCACATCGGGAGCTCGAACGCCAAGCTGCTGGCCAGGCGGTTCCGCACGCTCGACGACCTGCTCGCGGCGAGCGAGGAGGATCTGACGGCCATCGAGGGGTTCGGCCCGGTGCGCGCGCACACGCTGCACGAATACCTGCAAAGCGAGGCGGGACGGCACACCTTCGGGCTGCTCGCCGGGGCGGGGCTGGCGATGCCGAACCCGGACTATCGGGAGGTCGGGGCGACGATCGACTCCCCGTTCGCGGGCAAGAAGATCGTCCTGACCGGGACGCTGGAGCACTTCGAGCGGACGGCGCTGGCGGAGGTCCTCGAGTCGCTGGGGGCGAAGGTGTCGGGGTCGGTCTCCAAGAACACCGACCTGGTGATCGCCGGGGAGAAGGCGGGGTCGAAGCTGGCGAAGGCCGCGGAGCTGGGGGTCGAGGTGTGGGACGAGGCCAGACTGATCGCGGCCCTGCCGGCGGAGCACAGGCCGGGGTGATCGGATACCCTGGTTCTGACCGGCTCGGCGCGGTGCCGGAGCGGGCGCCCGCGTGGTCGGAGCCCCGGGCAAGGCAAGGGATGCCATGCACAATGTCGAGTACAAGGCGGAGCTGCGGGACCCGGCGATGGCGCGGGCGGCGTGCCGGGCTCTCGGGGCGGCGCACATCATCACGCTGGAGCAGGTGGATACCTACTTCCGCGTGCCGTCGGGCCGGCTCAAGCGCCGGGAGTGCGTGGGGGAGCCGACGGAGTGGATCTTCTACGACCGCAAGGACCAGGCCCGACCGCGCCTGAGCTGCTTCACCATCTACTCAGAGTCGCAGGCGCGGGAGCGGTTCGGGGTTGCGCCGCTGCCCGAGTCGGTCGTTGTGCGCAAGACGCGGGATCTGTACCTCTACGAGAATGTGCGGATTCACCTGGATGAGGTGGAGGGTCTGGGGAGGTTTCTGGAGTTCGAGGCGCTGGTGTCGCCGGGGTTCCCGGTGGCGAAATGCCACACGATGGTGGAGCACCTGCGGGCGACCTTCGGGCCGGCCCTCGGCGAGGCGTTGAGTTGCAGCTACGCTGACATGATCCTCGCGGCGCAGGAGTTTGCGGCGCGGGGCTGAGCGATTCGCGGGGGCGGGCCCTGCCGCCCGATACAGGCTGTCATGTGCGGTATCCTCGGCATCGTCTCGACCGCCCCGCTCTCGATCAGCGACCGGGAGGCCTGCCGCCTGCGCGACCTGATGCGTCACCGGGGCCCGGACGGCGCCGGGCTGTGGCGGGGGGGCGGGCCGGGCGAGGAGCACGGGCCGGGAACGGCCTTGCTGGCCCACCGGCGACTGGCGGTAGTCGATCTCTCGGCCCAGGCGGCCCAGCCCATGCGCACGGGCGCGGACTTCGACGGCGGGCGGTTCGTGCTGGTCTACAACGGGGAGCTCTACAACGACCCGCAGCTGCGGGAGGAACTGCGGCGCGAGGGGGTCTGCTTCCGCACCTCGTGCGACGCGGAGACGCTGCTCTATTGGCTGGCGACGCGGGGCGCGGGGGGTGTCCCGGCGTTGCGGGGGATGTACGCGTTCGGGCTGTACGACCGGCAGGAGAGGCGGCTGCTGCTGGCCAGGGACCCGCTGGGGATCAAGCCGCTGTATTGGTGGGTCGGGCGCGAGGGGGGGATGGATCTCCTGATCTTCGCGAGCGAACCCCGGCCGATCGTGGAGCACCCCGCGGTGCGCCCGGAGCCTGACCTGGTGGGGGTCAGCGGGTATCTGACGACGATCCGGACTGTCCTGGGGGAGCGGACGATGTTCGCCGGGGTGCACGCGCTGCCGCCGGGGCGGGTGGTCGAGGTGGACTGCCGGGGCGAGCGGCTGACGGTGACCAGCCGGGAGCTGGGGATCGGGCGGGTGGACCTGCCGGCCTCGCGCGCGGAGCGGCTTGGCGTGGTGCGCGGGGTGGTCGAGGGCTCCGTCGGGGCGCACCTTCGGTCGGATGTGCCGACCTGCTGCCTGCTGAGCGGGGGGCTGGACAGCGCGATCATCACGACCGTGGCGTGCCGGCATCATGAAACGCTGCGGACCTACTGCTCGGGCTGTCCGGATGGGGAGACTGAACCTACGGCTCGGAGAGCCGTGCCACCGGGGGACGATTTCGCGTTCGCGCGGGAGGTGGCGGCGGGGCTGGGGACGACGCACACCGAGGCGCCGGTGGACGAAGCGATGTTCGTGTCGAGGTGGCGGGAGATGGTGGCGGCGCAGGGCACGCCGCTGTCGACCCCGAACGAGGTGGCGATCAACGAGGTCGCGCGCCGGCTGCGGGCCGACGGGTGCGTGGTCGCGCTCTCCGGCGAGGGGGCCGACGAGCTATTCGGGGGCTATGACCACACGCTGCGCCCGGCGGCCGAGCACATCGCGGCGGGCAACGCCGACCCGGGGCTGCTGCACCTGAGGCTGGGGGCGTGGTGTACGGCCGAGACCAAGGCGGCGATGCTCCAGCCCACGGCGTGGGCGGATCTCGAGGGCGACGCGTGGCTGATGGGCTGGTACGCCGGGGAGTTTGAGGCGGCGGCCCGCGGCGATGAGCCGCTGGCGGACCATCTGCGGTTCCAGCGCCGCGTCAATCTCACCGGGCTGCTGGGCCGGCTGGATACCGCGACCATGCTCGCGTCGGTGGAGGGCCGGACGCCGTTCGCGGACGGCGAGGTCGCGGCGTTGGCCGAGTCGCTGCCGATGGCCGACAGATTCGTCGCGCCGGACCGGACGAAGATCGCGCTGCGCGAGGCGTTCGGGGGCGTGCTGCCGGCGGGCGTCGTGCGGCGCGCCAAGGCGAGCTTCCCGCTGCCCTTCCAGCGGTGGCTGGCGGGGATGGGGGCGGCGATCGGCAATTCGGCGCTGCTGGCGGAGCTGCTGACGCCCGCGGCCCGCGGCGCTGTCGCGGCCGACCCGGGGACCCACTGGCGCCTGGCCTGGCCCCTGGCGAACCTAGCGCTCTGGGGTGAGGTGTGGTGGCCGTCGGGGGTCGGGGTGCGGTCGAGCTCCCGCCGGCGGTGGCGTCCCGTTCACGAGGAGCTGGGGAGGGAGATCGCGGCCGGGGGACCCTCGCCGACGGTCAGCTCCCAGTAGCCCACATCGATCCACTGCCCGTGCTTGTAGCCGACCTTGTGGAAGTCGCCGAGGTGCCGCATGCCGAAGGCCTCGTGCAGCCGAACGCTGGCGGGGTTGGGCAGGGCGATGCCGGCGATGATGGACCGGTAGCCGAGCGCGACCAGCGAGGGGATGAGCACCTGGTAGAGCGCCTTGCCGACTCCGCGCCCCTGGGCGTCCGGACGCACATACACCCCCACTTCGGTCGCCCAGTCGTAGGCCTCGCGGTCTTTCCAGCGCCCGGCGCGGGCGTAGCCGAGGACCCCGCCAGCGGGCCCGGGCGCGACGAGGAACGGCAGTCGGGGGTGATTGGCGAGCCACGGCTCGAGCTCGGTGAGGGTGTGCTCGCGCAGGCCGAAGTGGGCGACGCCCTCGCGGATCTCGCGGTTCACGATCGCGAGGACGGCGGGGAGGTCGGCGGGGGTGGCGGGGCGGACCAGCATGGGGGAGAGTGTACGGAGCGGGAGGCCACGCCTGGCCGGGCGGGGGTTGACGGAGGGGGCGGGCGGCCCCCGCCCGTCCCCTGGTCCGCTTGGCTGCGGGCGGGGGGGCGATCGCGGCATCGCGGGCGGGGCCCGGGTTGACGGGGGGGGTCGGGGGCGTCATGCTTGGGCATGATCAAGCAGTTCGTGAGCGTGGTGCTGGGGTTGGCGGTGGTGCTGCCGGGGCTGACGGGGTGCAACATGGCGTCCAAGCGCCGGGCGGCGGAGATCGTGCCCGAGCAGCCCCGCGAGGCGGTGACTGTTTTCGGGCCCCAGGGGGAGCGCGTCGCGTGGGGGGTGCTGCTCGAGACGGCCCGCCAGGCGGATGTGGTGGTGATCGGCGAGACCCACGGCCACCCGCTGGGCCTGGCGGCCGCGGCCAGCCTGTGGGACGACCTGCTGGCGGCCGAGCCGGGCTCGGCGCTGCTGCTGGAGTTCTTCGAGCGTGATCAGCAGGTGGCGCTGGACGACTACCTGAGCGGCATCACGGACGAGGATGCGTTCCGCGAGGCGGCGGGGCGCAGCGAGGGGAACTACCCGGCGGGGCACGCGCGGATGGTCGGGGCGGCCAAGGCGGCGGGGCGGCCGGTCTACGCGGCCAACGCGCCGCGCCGGTATGTCCGCAAGACCAGCGCCGCGGGGTACGAGACGCTCGAGGCGCTCGGGGAGGAGCAGCGCCGGCTGTTCGTCGTGCCGGACGCGCTCGTCGAGGGCAAGTACCGGGACGATTTCTTCGAGCTGATGGGCGGCTCGGGCCACGGGGAGAGCGGCGAGGGCGGGGCGATGCCGCCGGAGATGCTCGAGAAGATCTACCGGTCGCAGCAGCTCTGGGACTCGACGATGGCCGACTCGGTGGTGCGGGCTCTGGGGGCGGGGCACCGCCCGGTGGCGCTGGTGGTCGGGCGGTTCCACTCGGACTTCGACGGCGGGACGGTGCAATTCATCGAGCGCCGTCGGCCCGGGGTGCGGGTGTGCACGATCAGCATGGTGGAGTCTGACGCGCCGGCCCTCGACGGCGAGGACACGGGTCGGGCGGACTTTGTGGTGCATATCGGGCCCGGTCCGGAGCCGCATTGAGCGTGGGCGCCCGACCGGCCGGTCGGATCGCGACGAGGATGGAGGATGCGCGCATGCCGAGGCCCCGGGCCGCGTTCACGCTGAACGAGTTGCTGGTGGTCATCGCGATCATCGCTCTCTTGATCGGCATCCTGCTTCCCGCGCTGGGCTCGGCGAGGACGCAGGCGAAGACGGTGGTGTGCGGCTCGCGCTTGCAGCAGCTCGGGATCGGCGTGCAGATGTACATCGGCGACTTCGACAACCGGCTGCCGCAGTACATGGTGCCGGGCTTTGACGGGGCGCCGGCGGTGATCGGGGCGCTCTTCGGGGGCAAGAAGGGGCAGCTGCCGTTTCTGGAGATCGACGAGGTCGGGGCGGAGCGGCGTCCGCTGAACCGGTATGTGATCACGGCGGATATCCCGCCGGACGACGCGGACACGAATGTGGAGCTCGAGCCGTTCGAGTCGCCGCTGGACGCCGGGGCGCGGATCATCCCCTTCCCGGGGTACGAGAGCACCGACTCGTTCTACGACCTGCTCGGGTCCAGCTTCACGCTGAACGATCACGCGCTGGACGCCAACCCGTACGGGGACGACTACCCGACGCTGGTGCCGGGCGGGGGCGGGCGCATGCCGCCGGTGCAGGACACGACCAGGACCTGGGTGCTGGCGGACCACCCGATCTACAACTACGACGACGGTGGGGACCGGGAGAGCTTCTGGTACGACCAGAAGCGGGTGGAGGCGAGCGCCGCGTTCCTCGACGGGCATGTGGCGCTGCGGTGCGCGGTGCCCGAGGGCGAGGTGCAGACGACGGAGGAGTACACCTTCCTGCCCCAGCCTCGCTGGCTGGACCGGTTCGATTGACGCGGCCTACTTCTTCTCGAGCATCTTGGCGGGCAGGTGGCTCTCGTTCGGCCCGCCGCGGGGGGTTGAGGTCATGTTGAAGGTGACCTGTTGCGTCGCTCTGGCCGGGGGCGTCGGGGTTACGAACCAGCCCCAGAGCGCGGGGGCGCCGTAGGAGCGGACCGTGGTCGGGGGGTGGAACTGGAATGCCAGCGGGACGACCTCGTCGAGGTCGGGGTGGGTGCCGAAGAAGCGGAGCGGTCGGTTGAGATAGTCCGGGGGCATGCGGCTCTGCGAGCGGCGGAGCTCGGCGATGTCGACAGGGACCCAGCCGAAGGTCCTCTTGGCCTCGTCGTAGAGGGCGAACTCGACCCAGACTCGGATGGTGCCGGAGCCCTTCTTGCCGACGAGGTACACGCTCTCGCCGTCGCCTTGCTTGTCGTAGCCGATGACCAGACGGGCGGGCAGGCCGACCGCGCGGTAGAGCGCCACCAGCAGACAGGGCAGGTCGAGCTCCGTGCCCCGGCCCTCGAGCGCGGCCGCGGCGGCGCCGGGGGTATCGAAGCCCTCCCAGAGACCGGTCTCATCGAAGGTGAGGCCCTCGCCGTTGATTTGGACATGCTCGACGGTCTTTCCCGCGAGCCACTTGGCGAGCATCATGGGCTTGGACTGCTTGCGCATATCGTCAACGGGGCGCCCCTCGGCCCAGGTGTCGAGCAGCGCGGTGACCGCGCCCATGTCGTAGCCAAGCCCCTGCGCGTCGAAGTCGACGAACATCTGCGGCTGGAAGGTGGACGCGGCCTCGGGGGGCCAATCTCCCTTGGGCCACTCGATCTGCGAGGCGCCGCGTTCATCGAGCTTGGTCTCGTAGCAGGCCTGCGAGATGGAGACCTCGAAGTCGAGTTCGCGCGCCCGGTAGTTGCCGTCGGTCATGGCGGGGACCTGCCACTGGCCCCGCCAGGTTCCACATGGGAGCGGGCCGCCGCCGAAGCCCTGCCTGAGGATGGTCATCTCATCGCTGATCTGGCGATCATCGAGCTCGACCTTGCCGGAGACGGCGGGGACTTCGTTGTCCGCTGGGCCGTGGACCTCGAGCACGCTTGAACCGGTCTCGCCGAGGATCGGGTAGACGACGGTGGCGGCGTCGAACTCCCATGTGTCGTACTCAAGCCGCTTTCCGCCGTTCTCTGGGATCAATTCCTGGTGACCCCCGATGCGGGTGACGACCGTGACGGTCCAGCGTTTGGGCCGGGCGAGGCGTTCGATGTAGGGGCTGGGTTTCAGGTCGGCCCAGGGATCGGTGGCCGGGGCGCCGGGCTGGCCGGGCGCCGGCGATTGACCGGGGACGACCTGCTGGCCGGGCTGGGCCGGCGGTTGGGTCTGGGGCTGGGTGGGCGGCTGCGTCGGCGGCTGAGTCTGCGGCTGGGTGGGCGGGCTCTGCGGTGGGGGCCGGCGCCGGGACTGGGCCGCCGCGGGAGTCGAGAGGCCGGCGACAGCGCCCGCGACGAAGATCGCGAGCAGGGCTCGGCGGAGGGTTGCATTGAGCAGCATGGGGCACTCCTGTGCGTGGGAGGGAGAGCGTCGGCGCGGCGGGCGCTTGCGGCCCGCCCCTGCGGGGCGCTCCGGGTCGAGGGGGCGCCGGCTGTCCCATCAGACCAGTCGGGGCCCGCCCGGTTCCCAAGGAGTGTACCGGCGCGGGCGGGCGTCGGATTCGCGCCCGATACGCCGCCGGCGAGGAAACCGCCCCCTACGATGCGATATGGCCCGTCGGGAGACGATTCGGCCTCCCCGCAGCACCTGTTCCGACCTGGAGGGAAGCATGTCCGCCACCACCGCCGCGACGCGCACCGAGAAGGACTCCATGGGCGCTATGGAAGTCCCCGCCGATGTCCTGTATGGGGCCTCGACCCAGCGGGCGGTGCTGAACTTTCCCGTGTCCGGGCGGCCGGTGCCCAGCGAGGTGATCACGGCGTTCGCGATGCTCAAGGCGGCGTCGGCGGAGGTGAACCTGGACCTGGGCAAGCTCGACGCGGGGCGGGTGACGGCGATCGTGGCGGCGTGCGGGGAGATCCGCGAGGGGCTGGGCAAGCGGGGCGGAATCGCCCGCCACTTCCCGGTGGATATCTACCAGACCGGCTCGGGCACCAGCACGAATATGAACGCCAACGAGGTGATCGCCAACCTTGTGTGCCTGGCGCGCGGGGCGGCGATCGGGTCGACCAAAGATGCGGCGTATCTCGCGGCCGGCGGGGTGCACCCCAACGACCATGTGAACATGGGGCAGTCGTCCAACGACACATTCCCGACCGCCATGAATGTCGCGATCGCGGTGGCGATGAAGGAGCGCCTGCTGCCGGCGGTGCGCCGGATGGCGGCCGACCTGGAGGCCAAGGCCAAGGCGTGGGACAGGATCGTGAAAATCGGGCGCACCCATGTGCAGGACGCCACGCCCATCCGGCTGGGGCAGGAGTTCAGCGGCTACGCCAGGCAGATGCGCAACGCCGAGCGGCGGATCGGGCAGGCGATCGAGACACTGGGCGAGCTGGCCCTCGGCGGGACGGCGGTCGGCACCGGCATCAACACGCACAAGGAGTTCGGCGGGCGGGTGGCCAGGAAGCTCGCGGCCGCGACGGGCGTGCCCTTCCGTGAGGCGGAGAACCACTTCGAGGCCCAGCACTCGCGCGACTGCATCGTCGAGGCGTCGGGCGTGCTCAAGACGGTGGCGGTGAGCTGCTCGAAGATCTCCAGCGACATCCGGCTCATGGGGTGCGGGCCGCGCTGCGGGATCGGGGAGCTCAAGCTCCCGGCGGTCCAGCCGGGCTCGTCGATCATGCCGGGCAAGGTCAACCCGGTGATCTGCGAGGCGATGATGATGGTGTGCTGCCAGGTGATCGGCAATGACGCGGCGACGACCGTCGCGGGGCTGGGCGGGATCGGCGGCTTGCTCGACCTCGCGGTGGCGATGCCGGTGATGGCGGCCAATGTCCTCGACAGCGTGAAGCTGCTGGCGGGGGCGTGCGAGATGTTCACCGACAACCTGCTGGCCGGGCTCGAGCCCGACGAGGCGCGGTGCGCGTCGCTGATCGAGGGGAGCCTGGCGATGTGCACCAGCCTGGCGCCGGTGATCGGCTACGACAAGGCCGCGGCGATCGCCAAGGAGGCGTTCAAGGCGGGCAAGACCGTCCGGCAGCTCGCGCTGGAGCAGAAGATCCTGCCGGCGGCGGAGCTGGACCGGCTGCTCAATCCGTTCAGCATGACTGAGCCCGAGGGCTGAGCCAGGGCGGGAGAGAAGAACAGGCACGGCGGCGGGAGTGCGCGGCCGTGCCTGCCGGGTTGGGCGTGCGGGTTGGGCGGCGGGATCACTCCTCGGTTTCAACCGAGGCGACGGCAGAGTCCGTACGGAGCGCGCCGAGCAGGGGTGAGCGATCGAACCCGTCCGCGGCGGCGGATCGCTGACCGGAGCCGAGGCGGTCCAGTTGGAGCGAGAGCATCTCCTCCCACTCGCCCTGGCCCTCCCGCGACTGGTAGGCGATGTTCCACGCCCGCTGGTCGAGCCTGGAGAACACGACGCGGAATTCGCCGGGCGACTCGCGCTCGCAGCTCATCTGGTAGGCGTCCTCGCTCGCGTCGTCGCCGGGCTGGGGGCGGCATGTGGCCTGGAGGTTGACCGCGTCGTCGCGGAGGCTGGCCTCGGTGTTGGCGGAGTCGAAGTGGAAGACCATCGCCCCCTCGACGGGCTGGCCGAACGCGAACCCCTCGTAGTAGAGCTCGACGGACTGCTTGTCGGCGCTCAGGCGGGCCGACATGCTGGCGGGAGCGGTCGAGAGCTTGCCCTCGACGGAACGGACCTGGATCTGCCCCTCCCACTCACCGGCCAGGGCCCGCCCGACCTCGGCGGGCTTGAGGCCACCGACCGTGTGCTGTATGCCCGGCGCCGCCGCGTGCGCCGCGCCGACGAACGAGATCAGCGTCGCCACCGCGAGCACCCCCACCGCCGACCGTCCCATGAAGAGCCCAGCGTTCCGCATGATGCCTCCTTCGGCCGCGGGCGGCGGCCTGGTCGAGCGAGCTCCCCCGACCCTCGCGGGGGACGCCCAGAAGTGCCAACCAGTTGTCGCCCCCGCACGCAATCCGGGCGGGTCGGATCGACCCGGCGCGGTCGTGTCCCGCCCAGAGCGCCGAGCCCGCACCGCTTGCCGGTCCCAGAAGCCGCCCGTCGGGCAGGGGAACGACCCTGCTGGATCCGGAAGCAAATAGCCGGGATTCCCTATTGACAATTAATTCTGTCAAGAGTACCTTCCCACCATGCTCGGCATTCAAGTCATCGAGGACCCGGCGGCCGCGTCGGTGGCCATGGAGCCGATGCGGAGCCGGCTCCTCTCTGAGCTGGCAGCGCCAGCCTCGGCGGCGACCCTGGCCACGCGGATCGGTGTGGCCCGCCAGAAAGTCAACTACCACCTGCACGCGCTGGAGCAGCACGGGCTGGTGCGGCTGGCCGAGGAACGCAAATGGGGCGGCCTGACCGAACGGCTGCTGGTCGCGACGGCCGCGTCCTACATCGTCTCGCCCAGCGCCCTGGGCCCGGTCGCCGTCGACCCAAACCGGGAAGCCGATCGGCTCTCCGCGAGCTACCTGATCGCCCTGGGCGCCCGCGTCGTCCGCGAGGTCGCCGACCTCGTTCGTCGCGCGAAGGTCGCGGGTAAGCGCCTGGCGACGCTGTCGGTGGATACCGAGGTCCGCTTCAGGTCGGCGACGGATCGGGCGGCGTTCAGCAGCGAACTCACCGAGGCCATCGCGAAGCTCGTTTCGAAGTACCACGACAAATCCGCCCCCGGCGGCCGGGCGCATCGCCTGATCGTCGTGGCGCACCCTCTGCCGCAGGAATCCGATCCCAAGGAGCAGTCATGAGTGTCAAGAAGGAAGCCTCCGGACGCCGTTCGGTGCAGGTCGAAGTCGAAGTCCCCGGGACGCCGGAGGAAGTCTGGCAAGCCATCGCCACCGGGCCGGGGATCTCGTCCTGGTTCGTGCCTGCGGCGTTCGAGGTGCGCGACGGGAAGCCGGTAGGGGTGACCCTGAACTTCGGCCCGGGCATGGAGTCCGCTTCCGCCGTGACGGCCTGGGACCCGCCGCGGAAGTGGGCTACCCAGTCCGCGGGGTGGGTCCCGGGCTCGCCGCCCCTCGCGAACGAGTGGAGCATCGAAGCGCGCGGGGGAGGCGCTTGCATCGTCCGCATCGTCCAGAGCCTTTTCGCCAGCACGGACGATTGGGACAGCCAGCTGGAAGGCGCCGAGCACGGGTGGCCCGGCTTCCTGCGCGCCCTGCGGATCTACCTCACGCACTTCCGCGGCCTGAGCTCTGTGCAGATGAAGTGGATGGTCCCCTTCGCGGGCACGGAGGCGGAGGCTTGGGAGTCCCTCACCGCGGCAATGGGTCTGAAAGGCCTGAGCGTTGGCCAGCGCTGGACTGCCCCCGCGGGTGTCCCGCCCTGCGGCGGCGTGGTGGAGTACTTCACGCAGAATCCGTACGACGCCCTGCTGCGACTCGACCAACCGGGGCCCGGCCTCGCCGCTCTCGGGGCCTTCAACTGCGGCGGCCCGAGCATGATTGCGCTGGGCTTCTACCTCTATGGCGATCGGGCGGGCACAACCGTCGCTCAGCAAACCCCGCTCTGGGAAGCGTGGTTCCAGGAGCGCTTCCCGATGCCGAAGGAGCCCGACAACGGCGGATGACTGGGCGGAACGAAGCGTGACCGCTCGTGGCAGAGTCTTACGCGTGGCGCGAGTGCGCTAGTCAACACCTCATCACGAGCTTGACGGCTCCAAAGTGCCTGACCCGACGGGCGACGCCAGAAGCGCCCGTCGATCGCGCGTGCTCGGCGTTCTGCGGCGGGCCGCAGTTCTCGTTCTGCCCGGTGATCTCCATCGCGGTGCTCCGCGGCACGCGGGAGCAGGTCGACGAGCGCCGGGACGAGCCCGCCGCCACGGGCGGCGCGCCCGTGGCCAGCGGCTGGAGAAGCGGCCGCTTCAGCGTGTCGTGGCAGACCGGACCCAAGCTACCGGTCGGCAGGATCGCCGGCCCCGACCCGATCAGGATCGGGAGGTCGATGCATGGGAGGATGACACCGGTCAATATCGACAGCGAGCAGCTTCAGCTCGCGATGGCGGAGTGAGGCGCCGCCTCCCTCCGGAGTCCGCCCGTCGCCCTGACCCGCTCAGCCCGCGGGCTCCGGATGTCGCCTTGCGTGATGCAAGTCGAGCACCAGCGTGCGTTCGGCGCCCTCGATGGACCACACTCGATGGCGGAGGGTCCCGTCCTGCTCGAACTCGAGGCGCACGGCGAGATGGACGGTCCGACCGCCCCCGTAGCCATCGAGGTCGATCCGCAGGGCGCCCCCCTCAAGCACGGTCAGGTCGCCCTCGTAGACCACGCCCTGGTCCGACAGCGCGAGGCAGCGCAGCGCGCCGGTTCCGGTGTGGTGGTAGAGGTAAGCGTCCAGAAGGTGCACGCCCTCACCGTCGTCGCCCGGCGCCTCCACCCTCGCATAGATCGCATCGGCGAGCGGGATCCACTCGAAAGTCGAGTGGGTGCGGAGGGCGCCCGCCCCATCAGCCGTGTCCCCCCACACGCCGAGCAGAGCCTTGAGCGGCTGCAGGAGTTCCGATGGCTCGGTCGCTCCCTCGACCGCGAACGGGCGCCCCGGGGTGGGAGCCTCCGTGCGGGAAAAATCCCACGCCGCCATGAATGTCAGGCTGTGATTCTCGGGCGGGCTCGCCTCCAGCATGGTCGCGCGGTAGTGGTCGGGGCCGTCGAAACTCCACGCCAGGCGAAGTCTGCGGCGCCCGCCCGTCTGGTAGAGATCGAAATCGGACTGCGCCGTCTCGCCCTCAAAGACGATCTCGCCATCTGTGATGCCCCGTGCGAATGGGCTCACGCCGAACTCGCGGACCTGACCGAGCCCGGGATGCCAGTAGAAGACATCGAGGTCGCGCCAAGGGTTGCCGGCCGCGTCCAGGCCGTCGGTCATGACTCGCATGGAGTGCCGGCCCGGGCCCCAGAACCAGGTGCGGAAGCTGCTCGTGCCGCTGGCGACGGTCAACTTCCACTCACCGCCGATCATGCGTTCGAAAGGCGCCATCGGCGATGGCGCGGCGTCCGCCAGCGCGGGCGGGAGCTCCTCCCCCGGGGGAACACCCCCGTCTTGCCGGGCACACGCGGCCTGCACACTCATCAATGCGAGGGCAAGGGACGCGTGAAGCGGACGCAACGCACGGTGCGGCGGACGATTGAGCAATGGCCCACCTCCTCAGGCCTATCTCGCCTCGACTCCCCCACGCAACGACGCCGGGGGGGGGAAAGAGCATCGGTGTCAGGCCGGTCCCACACGGCCCGCCCTTCCAGGCTTGAGTCTAACGCCCGATCGGTAACCCCTATTCCGGCATGGTCACGCCGTCGGGGACCGACCGTCGCACCGACCACGCGGCGATGCCCGCGACGACCAGGAGGCCCGCCCAAGCGTGGCGCATGCACGCGTTCTAACGGTTCCACGCCCAAGGGCCGGAGCCCACAAACCCCTGAGCTGCAGGGCCTTGTCGGTGAATCGGTGTGACAGTACACCGATACCTGTCGTCACGCCTCTTCCGCGATTCCGGCCGCGCGGCGCCATTGCCTCAGTTGGCCCAGGTGATGCGGCGGGTGCGCCACGAGCAGCGTGATGGCGATGTGCCCGATGGTCGGCGAATATGGGCGGAACTTCTCCGGCGAAGGCCTCGGGAAGTAGTCCGCGTGCCTCTCGGCGACGACCGCGGCCACTCGCGCGTTCCGATCTCTGAACACGGCGAGGAGTTCGCGCGTCGTCGCGTAGGCGGCGCGGTCGGGCACGGGCGTGGTGCCATACCCGAACCGCTCCATCTCGGCGTCGGCCGTCGGCACGCTCGGGTCGTCGAGCATCGACAGCAATACCCCCGCGTACGCGTTGAGGTGCGACAGCGTCCACGCCGGGTGGTTGACGATGGCGCCCGGCTGCTCGGTCATACGGGAATCCGGGACATCTTCGACGGCCTCGATGAGAAACCCGTGAATCATCGTGTGGATGTCCAGGATCGAGCCGATCGTGTCGTGGGGGTCGCGGGCGCTCATGTGGTGAATGCTACCCGATGGAGACCCCGGGCTCGTCATCGCCAAGCGGGGCGGCCGCGACGCCGCGAGCGATCGCAAAGAGCGAGTGTGCAACCCCGCAAAAACGAGAACCCCGCAAGTCCGAGACCTGCGGGGCTATAGGCGTGAATCGGGGTGAGAGGATTTGAACCTCCGACCTTCTCGTCCCGAACGGCCCTAGGCCCCAGCCCGGATCTCTAAACCACGATACCAGGCGGGGTTGCGGATTGCAAGCGTTGCGCGGCGTTGCGGATCTTGGGGGGGATTTCGCGGCGGAGCGCGGTGTACACCGCGCTGGCGGACTTGCCTCCGTATCCTGAAGGACTCGTGTACACTGTCCGTTCGGGCAGGAGAAGGGAAGCGCAAACCCGGCCGGAGGACTTCAGGTGTTGAGAGAACGCGGCGGTGAACTGTTCATCGTGGACAACAGCGATGCCGACTGGAAAGTCGCCCGCTACCTCCGCGAATGGGCACCGCTCGCCCGGCAGCTCGATGTCGCCACGGGGTACTTCGAGATCGGCGGCCTGTTGGCGATTGGCGACCCCTGGAGCCAGATCGACCGAGTCCGACTCCTCATGGGTGACGAGGTCTCTCTCCGCACGAAGCGTGCCTTCGAGGCGGGGCTGGAGGCCGCAAAGGACACCCTCGATCGGAGCCTCGAAGCGGAGAAGCAACGCAATGACTTCCTGACCGGCGTCCCCCGGATCGTCGAGGGGATTCGCTCCGGCCAGATCGAGTGCCGCGTCTACCGCAAGGACCGCTTCCACGCTAAGGCGTACATCACCCACGCCCGCAGCGAGGTCGTGGGCTCCTTCGCCCTCGTCGGCTCGTCCAATCTCACCAGCCCAGGCCTCACGCAGAATGTCGAGCTGAACACCCGCTTCGGCGGCGCCGAGGTCGCCCTCCTCCAGGAGTGGTACGAGCGGCATTGGGCCGACGCGGAGGATGTGACTGCCGAGATCCTCCGGGTTCTCGAACGCCACACCCGGGAGTTCTCCCCCTTCGAGGTCTACGCCCAGAGCCTCCACCACCTGTTCCGCGACGCCCCGTCCTCCGAAAAGGACTGGGAAACCCGCCCCCCGGAACAGGGCGGTTCCCAGGTGTTCAAGGTCCTCGACCGCTACCAGCAGGACGGCTATCGCAACCTCGTCCAGATCGCGGAGAACTGGGGCGGGGCCTTCCTCTGCGACGGCGTCGGTCTGGGCAAGACCTTCATCGGCATGATGCTGCTCGAGCGTCTGGTGGTGAGGGACCGTAAGCGGGTGGCCCTGATCGTCCCCAAGTCGGGCCGCAATGCCGTTTGGGAGGCCGCGATCCAGCAGTTCTGCCCCGACCTGCTCGACCCGTCCTTCAATAACCTCGAGATCATCAACCACACCGACATCACTCGCGAGCCCTCCGGAGACCGGAACTGGCCCCGGGTCATGGAGACCATCCGGAGCAAGGTCGATGCGGTCGTCATCGACGAGGCCCACCACTTCCGCAACCCCGGGGTCCAGGTCGATGTCGAGCCCGGCTCGGGCAAGCTGGTCGCCCGTGACGGCAGGAAGCCCTCCCGCTACCGGCGGCTGTTCCACATGCTCGAGCCCGTCATCGGCGGCAAGGAGATCTTCCTCCTGACGGCAACTCCCGTGAACAACCACATCAACGACCTACGCCACATGATCGAGCTTTTCTCTCGCCGCAAGGATGACCGGTTCGCCTCCATCGGCATCAACTCCCTCCGGGGCCACTTCAACAAGCTTGAGAAGGCGATCGACAAGCGAGCCCATGAGCAGCACGGTACGACCGACGGCGCCGCCTTCATCGACGCGGCAGAGGCCGAGGAGGTCCTGGAGCAGGACCGCCTGTTCCGCGAACTCGTCGTCCAGCGGAGCCGCGCGTATGTCCGCGAGAGCCAGCAGGTCCAGCACGGCAAGTCGGCGGTGTTCCCCACCCGCGAGGACCCGATCGTCGCCGATTACAATGTCCGCAAGGTCTACGGAGCACTCCTCGACGCGATCGAGAAGGCCTTCTCCAAGAAGGCCCCGCTCTTCCGCCTCGCCATCTACAACCCCGCCGCCTACGCGATCGAGGAGGACGAGTCCAAAGAGGCCAAGATCGAGGCCAACCGTCAGTTGCAGGTCATCGGTCTGGTCCGGACCAACTTCCTCAAGCGGTTTGAAAGCTCCGCCAGGGCCTTTGAATCGTCCTGCGAGCGCCTGCTCCTCAAGCTCCTCGCCTGGATGCAGTTGCACGCGACCTCACCCCACGAGCGGGACCGCCTCGCCAAGTGGAAGCACAAATACGAGAAGCTCCTCGGCCGCGTGAGCGAGCACCAGGACTTCGCCGACCGCCACCAGCGGCAACTCTTCGGTGATGACGAGCCCGAGGAGGATGTCGTCCCGCCCGAGCTCCTTCAAGAGGTCGTCGTGCTCTCCCGCACGGAGTACGACATCGACGCGATGCTCGACGACACCATCGACGACCTCACCGAGCTCTGCGGCTTCCTCGAACAGCTCCAGAAGTTCACCCCCGCCCACGACGACAAGCTCCAGAAGCTCGTCAGGCTCCTCAAATCCGACAAGGAACTCAAGGGCAAGAAGGTCCTGATCTTCTCCGAGTTCGCCGACACCGCGAGCTACCTGGGCGAGCAGCTCAGCGCCGCCGGCATCGACGGCCTCGAGGTCATCGACGGCAAGACCTCCCCCGATGGCCGCCTCGATGTCATCCGCCGCTTCGCCCCGTACTACAACGGCACGACCTCCCCCAAGCTCGCCGCCACCCACCAGGACGCGGTCCGCGTCCTCATCTCCACCGATGTCCTCTCCGAGGGCCTCAACCTCCAAGACGCCACGCGGCTGATCAACTACGACCTCCACTGGAACCCCGTCCGCCTCATGCAGCGGATCGGGCGTGTCGATCGCCGCCTCAACCCCAAGGTCGAGCACCAGCTCCTCGCCGACCACCCCGAGCTCAAGGGCGAGCGCGGCCGCATCGTCTACTGGAACTTCCTCCCCCCCGACGACCTCGATGTCCTCCTCCGCCTCTACGAGAGGGTCAGCCGCAAGACCCTCCGCATCAGCAAGGTCTTCGGCATCGAGGGCCGCAAGCTCCTCACCGACCGGGACGACTTCGACGCCCTCCGCGATCTCAACGCCAAGTACGAGGGCACCGCCACAGCCCGCGAGGCACTCCGCCTGGAGTACGAGAAGCTCCTCACCGACCACCCCGACCTCGACCAGCGGCTCGACGCCCTCCCCGGGCGCATCTTCTCCGGGCGTGAGGCCGACCCCGAGACCAAGCTGCAGGGCGCCGCCCTGTTCTGCTGCTACGCCCTCCCCGGGCGGGTCAGCGACGCCCCCGAGGAGGCCCCCATCGCCGAAGCCTGGACCGAGCAGGCCGGCGAGGCCCGCTGGTATCTCCTGACGCTCGGCACCGGCGAGATCCTCGAGGGTGATGCGCAGATCGCCGCCCACATCCGCAGCACGCCCGACACGCCCCGCGTCTGCCGCCAGGAGCAATCCGATCTCATCGAGGCACGCAAGCTCGTCGAGAAGCACATTCACCGCACCTACGAGAAGGCCGTGAATCTCCCGGCAGGTCTCAAGCCCCGCCTCATCGCCTGGATGGAGCTCAACTAGGGGATTCAATGCCGACGCTTGAAGACATCCGCACCTTTGACCAACTGCTCCACTACCTCGAGGAGGAACTGGACTGGCCCATCCCCGACATGGACTGGGACGAGGTGGAGGATCTGGCGTTCTTCAACTACTCGGCCGAGGAGGATCTCGGACTCGATCCCAACACCGCCGCCAAGATCAAGTCGATCAAGCAGCTTCGCCCGCTCTCGAACAAGCAGCCCTTCGGCATCTTCTTCGTCGAGTTCGACCGTAAGAAGCTCCCCGTGGTCGCCATGCGCCGCATCCTCGGCAAGCTGGTATCCAAGAAGCGCGAGTCGAACAACCCCACCGAGCACAAGACCTGGAACCAGGACGACCTCCTCTTCATTTCCGCCTTCGGCGAGGACCAGACCCGCCGCCTCGACTTCGCCCACTTCGCCGACGACGCCCAGAACGGCCTCCCCACCCTCCGTGTCCTGGGCTGGGACGCGGACGACACCGACCGCAAGCTCGGATGGGTCGAACGCCAACTCCGCGACCACCTCCTCTGGCCCGACGACGCCACCCCCGACGAGTGGCGCATCCAGTGGCGCTCCGCCTTCACCCTCCGCAACCGCGAGGTCATCACCACCTCCAAGGCCCTCGCCGCGGCCCTCGCCGAGCTCGCCAGGAAGATCCGCGCCCGCGTCCTCGCCGCCATCGCCCTCGAATCCCCCAAGGGCCCCCTCCGCAAGCTCCACCAAGCCTTCCAGGACTCCCTCATCCACGACCTCGACCACTCCGGCTTCGCCGACATGTACGCCCAGACCATCGCCTACGGCCTGCTCTCGGCACGCATGTCCCGCCCCGCCGGCCTCGTCGCCGACGACGCGGCCCTCATGATCCCCAACACCAACCCCTTCCTCCGCGAGCTCATGGAGGAGTTCCTCCGCATCGGCGGCCGCCACAAGCAGACCCCCGGCGCCGTCGGCATCGACTTCGACGAGCTCGGCGTCAACGAGGTCGTGGACCTCCTCCGCGAAGCCAACATCGCGGCCGTCATTGCCGACTTCGGGCGCGAGCGCCCGGGCGAGGACCCCGTCATCCACTTCTACGAGTACTTCATGGAGGTCTACGACAAGAAGCAGAAGGTCTCCCGCGGCGTCTTCTACACCCCCCGCCCCGTCGTCTCCTTCATCGTCCGCTCCGTGGACGAGATCCTTCGCACGGAGTTCGGCCTCCCCCTCGGCCTCGCCGACACCACCACCTGGGGCGAGATGGCCGAACGCTTCAACTCCTCCCCCACCCCAAGCGAGTCGGGCCCTGTCGGCGAAGCCGACGCCGAGGCCTCTGCCTCCCTCTCCCGCCCCCGGCGGGAGAGGGCAGGGGAGAGGGCTCCTTCTCCTACCTCTTCTCCCTCCTCTGCCTCCGACCCCCGCCCCTTCACCATCCCCGACACCGTCAAACCCTCCGACCCCTTCGTCCAGATCCTGGACCCCGCCACCGGCACCGGCACCTTCCTCGTCGAGGTCATCGACCTCATCCACCGCCGCATGACCGGGCACTGGGAGGAGGAGGGCAAGACAAAGGCCCAAATCGACCGCCTCTGGAACGAGTATGTCCCCGACCACCTGCTCCCCCGCCTCTACGGCTTCGAGCTGATGATGGCCCCCTACGCCATCGCCCACATGAAGATCGGGCTCAAGCTCGCGGACACGGGGTACCGCTTCCAGTCCGAGCAGAGGCTGCGAGTGTTCTTGACGAACTCGCTCGAGCCGCCGACTGATCTGGGCGAGATGCTCGAGTTCGTTGCGCCCTTTCTGGCGCACGAGGCGAGGGCCGCGAACGCGGTTAAACGAACACTCCGCGCATCGGTCGTGATTGGCAACCCGCCCTATGCCGGTCATTCGTCCAACAAAAGCACTGCCGACGATGGCACACCGACTCACATAGGCCAACTCATTCAGCCCTACTTTATGGCGGATGGCGCCCCGCTTGGGGAACGCAACCCAAAGTGGCTCCAGGATGACTATGTGAAGTTCGTCCGTCTGGCGCAGACGCACCTCGACTCCACCTCCGTCGGCACAATGGGTTTCATCACCAACCACGGGTTTCTGGGCAATCCCACCTTCCGAGGAATGCGCCAGTCGCTTCTCAATACTTTCTCGCAACTGCTCTTTTTGGATCTCCGTGGTAATTCGAACAGGAACGACGAAGCGGCGGCCGCCACTGGTGACGAGAATGTCTTCGATATTCAACAGGGCGTCGCCATCTCGATCATGTCGCGACTGGCCTCGGAATCAGGGGTGCATCCTCAAGTCCGACATGCGGAGTTCCTAGGGAGTCGCAATGAGAAGGGGCGGGTCTTGTTGGGACAGGTGCCAGCATCGAGCCAACTGCAGCCCGCGTCGCCGTTTTATCTTTTCATCCCGCAGAATGAGGCTGCAGCTGCCGAGTACTGGTCTGGCTGGAACCTCGACGCCGCGATGCCGGTGAACTCGGTGGGCATTGTGACCGGCCAGGATTCCGAGTGCATCGCATTCAATATGGCGGATGCTGTCACGCTAGCCACCCAACACGGCGTGCCGCTGGCATCAGTCGTTCCGCTTCTTTACCGGCCATTTGATCTCCGCTTCGTCGTCTACCACGATCAGGTGGTGACGCGACGACGGGACACCGTAATGCGCCATCTGGTCAGGGGCGCGAACATCGGCCTGATCTCCGCACGCAGCAACAAGTCGGATCGCATGGACCACTTTTTCGTGACACGCACCATTTGCGAGGCGAAATGCGGAGAGCGCACAACTCAATCGGCTGTCTTTCCGCTGTTTCGCTTCGAAGGATCCGAGCTGCGCGAACTGGCACCAGAAGCAATGCCCAATTTCAGTGGTCCATTCATGGCTCGGGCAACCGCCCTCTGCGGTGACGCACCACCTCCAGACTGGTTGCTCCACTACATCTATGCAGAGGTGTTCTCAGCGACATACAGGGAGCGGTATCGCGGACAACTCCGGATTGACTACCCCCATTTGCTCCTGACCACCGATCGAGTGCTTGCGGGGCGACTCGTGTCATCGGGGGCTGATCTGGTCGCTCTCCACCTCCTCGAAGACGACTACCCCCATGCCTCCTGGAACCAGCCCGGCGCCACCACCCCCAACCCCCTCGCCACGCCCATTACCACCTTCCACGACGCCCCCCACGGCGACCGCGAGGTCCGCAAGGTCGGCGAGGGGGGCAAGGCCATGGCCGAGAGCCCCATGGGCGACGGCCTCGGCCGCGTCTACATCAACGACACCGCCTACTTCGACGGCGTGCCCGAGGCCGTCTGGAACTTCCACATCGGCGGCTACCAGGTCTGCCACAAGTGGCTCAGCGACCGCAAGGGCGTCGCCGGCGGCAAGAACCCCCACCCCGGCCGCGTGCTGACCGACGAGGACATCGCCCACTACCACCGCATCGTCATCGCCCTCAACGAGACCATCCGCCTTATGGGCGAGATCGACGAGGTGATCGAAGAACACGGCGGCTGGCCGGGGGCTTTTGTGACCGAGTGACACGCGGAGGGGGAGTTGTGAGCAAGAACCGAGCTCAGATCGCGGCCCGCGCAACCGGCCAGTCAGGATCGCACCTCCTGGACACCCCGGTGGCAATCCAGCGGTGCTTCCGAGACTGCTTGGAGCAGGCGACCGCGGTCGAGATCGCAGTCGCTTGGGCTCGTCCCGGCTGGGCACTCAACGAGTTGGAGCGGGCCGGCTTGCCCGTTCACGCACTTGTGGGGCGTGCGTTTGACATGACGCACCCCGACGCCCTGGAGTCGCTCATGCGGCTGGGCAACCGCACTTGGGTGGCTCCGGACTCACAGCAGTTGTTTCACCCCAAGGTCTACCTGTTTCTGGGGCGGGACGGTAGCAACGCGATCGTCGGAAGCGTGAACCTGACACAGGGCGCGTTCATGTCGAACCGCGAGGCAGCGGTCCATCTCCGACTGGATTCTGACGCCGCGAGCGCTTGGCAAGCATCGATGGATCAGTGGCGAAGCGGAGCGGACCCTGTAACCTCGCGCTGGCTGGCATGGTATCGAAGCGTTTGGACGGACCCGAAGTCCGGACGATTCGGGCAGTTGCGACGAGCTGAGGACCTCGAGCACGCGCCCAGGGTCCGAGGAGGCGGTGGCGTGGCGCTTCCGGAGCTACTCACTGCCGCGTGGCCTGACTACGAGCGCATGCTCCGCCATGCGGCCCGCACGAGATTCGACGAAGACGCGCTCTTCCCCGAGGACCCAGAGAATCTGTCCTACACAGAGACCCTGAGAGTCACCCGACCCATCCTACGGAAGCCGCTGCCCGATGCAGGGACTCCAGCGTTCCTGCAACTGCTGGGAGGAAAGACAAGCCCACCAATTGCGGACTGCGGCTTCTTCGGACGCCTCACTGCGAATGGCCAGGCTCGCAAGGAACTTGCCACCAATGCGGCGCTTCGTCGCGATATCGACCGGCTGCTCCCGGAGGTTCGTGCGGCCAAGACTGACCGAGAGGTCCTGCAAGCCGGAGAGCGACTCTTCCAGTCAATAACCCGCCGGGAGCGGCTTCGGATGGCCGTGGTTACCAGGCTGCTCACCCTTGCCCGTCCCGACCGCTTCTTCTCGCTGAACGGGGCATCGGAGCGCGAACTTGCGCAACTGCTCAGGGTGTCGATGACCAGTCTGCACACATGGCACGGCTACGAAGCAGCGCTTGGACAGTTCTGGAGTACGCCTTGGTATGCCAGCGGGCCACCCCGGAGCGAGGAGTCGCGTGAGCTTTGGGACGGTAGGGTCGCACTCATCGATGTCCTTGTCTACACCTGGAGGATGTGATGGCCTTGGAGCGGACGGTTGTCGAAGCTGGGGCTCGTCTGGAGGCGGACAAGGCGCGAGCCAGGGAGTTGCTCGTCGAAGCGCGCGATCGGGGCCGGCGCATTCCGGTCGCCGTCTTCCACGAGGACATCACCGGCGACCCTAATCTGCGGGAGCGGCAGCAGTTCACGAAAGTGCAGAAGGCCGCCTTGGAGCGTGTCGGGCGGGAGGCGTTCTTCTGCTCGGTGGAGGCGGCGGTTACAGACCGCCACTCGGAGGGCCAGCCGATCGCCTTCCTGATCTCCAAAGCCCGAGAGACTGGCGGGGTCGGCGCTGATGATGAGTCCTGGGAGCTGCTGAGCTGGACCAGCCCCAT
Source organism: Phycisphaerales bacterium (assembly GCA_020850415.1). Taxonomy (GTDB): domain Bacteria; phylum Planctomycetota; class Phycisphaerae; order Phycisphaerales; family UBA1924; genus PNC22. The sequence goes on along the minus strand of JADZER010000038.1, from coordinate 14,672 downwards.
CACCTCCGGTCTCATGGGCTCCGACATCGGCAAGACCGTCGAGTTTCGCAGGAGCCCGCGCCAGACCACGATCTTCGAGGTCAAGACCAGGTGCGGCTACGGCGCGATCCTGCCCACGGCCCAGACTATCCGGTTCGAGAACGACCAAGAATCCGTGGAGTTCGCGGACGAGCAGACCCTGGAGTCGCTGCTCAGCGGAATCCCCGCCGGCGAGCCGACCGAAGCAGGCGGCCGAGTTGATGTCCCGGCGCCCGCTGGGCGCGCCTTCGAAGTGGATCGCAACTTCGGCCTGCACGAGATCATCGCGGAAGCCGACGCGCAGCAGCGTTTCGCGATGCACCTGCCGCTGAACGCCAATGTCCTCATCGAGGGACCGCCCGGCAGCGGCAAGACCAGCCTGGCGCTGATGCGCGTGCCGTGCCTGCTCGACGGACAGTGGGAGCAGTTTGAGCTGGACCGGGAGCGGGATGCCCCTTTCTACTCCGAGAGCGATTGCCGCATTCTGGTGGTCACGGAGCAGATGGTGCAGTATCTCAAGCGGTTGCGGGACTCACTCGGGCTCAACCGGGTGCGGTGTACCACCTTCGCGGATGTCTACCGCAAGCTCTGCCGCGATGCGGGGACGCTCTCGGGCAAGCAGCGAGCGGGGAACCGGGCGCTTCGGCGACTCAAGGGCGGCCCCGGGGCTCTTGAGGCCGCGTGGGCGGGATTCCGGCTTCATGCCGAGACGCTCTGGGAGCGACAGCGGGAGGTGTGGGTGCAGAGGATGGTTGAGGCGGGGGGACCCGAGACCGAATCCCTGGCCCTCACGGTGGATCGGTGGATCAGGCGCCTCGCCGCCCATGAGTTCTCACTCCAGCCCGTTCGCGGTGTCAGCCTGAGCAACGACCTCGCGGGCTGGCTGCAGCGTGAGAAGGACCGCCGTGAGGAGCGGGAATCGGGCGACCTGGGTGCAGACACCGGCTTGGGTGAACTCGCCGGCGTGGTGAGGCGGCTGGCCAGGGCGTTCGCCGACCGAGCCGGGTGGACGGCGCAGATGCTTCTCACCCCGGAGTTCGAGCGGCTTGAGCGGGAGTGGGCCGCCGAACTCGGTACGGAGGCAGTCGAAGCGGCACTCGACCAGTGGGAGGAGATGGCGACGGGCTCACCGGCGAGCTTCGACGAGGCGGACCTGGCGATCAGCGGCTGGCTGGCGCTCAAGGTGTTCACCACCTCGGAAGGGCGGGGCTTCAGGATGGGCGCTGCTGAGCCGACCTTCAGGCACCTCGTGGTCGATGAGGCGCAGGACCTGACCCACGCCCACGCGGCCACGCTGCCGTGGCTGCTCGATGAAGGCGGGACCATGACGGTGGTCGGCGATCTGCGCCAAGTACTGCACGAGGGCGGAGGGCTGCGGGACTGGGGCGTGCTCGATGTGCTCAAGCCGGAGCGTCGCGAGTTTGACATCAACTACCGGCAGAGTCGGCAGCTGGGGTCGTTCGTCCGTGGGCTCTACCAGGAGCTGTACGGCGAGACGCCTCGCTGGCGAGCCAACGCGCTGCGAGGTGGGCCGGCACCGCGAGTGGTGGTAGAGCCGCGGGCCGCCCGTTTGGCCGAGGTGATCGCCGCAGAGATTCGGGAGGCACGGCGGGCCATCCCAGACGCCACCGTCGCCCTCGTGTTCGATGGCCCCGTCAAGAAAGACCGCCTTCGCCGACTCCAACGGCGCTTGGAAGCGGAGCTCGAGGGAGACATGGTGGATGTGCACCTGACGGGGACTCGGGATGGCCAGCGGCACCTTGAGAAGACCGATTGCGTTCACATCCTGCCGGTGACTCAGACGAAGGGACTTGAGTTCCCTGTGGTGATCTTGGCGGATCTCTATGACCGCTTCTCCGGCCCCGCGGCACGGATGCCCCCCGATCGGCGGAACCGCCTGTATGTGGCCGCGAGCAGAGCGGAGCAGTGGTTGTCGATGGTCCTCAGGGCAGAGCCCCATCTCGGTTGCTTGGCCAGCCTGAAGGCAGAGTAGGTGGCTCCGCCCACCACTCCATCCCCCTCATCGCCTCCACAACCGCCGAGGGGCGATGTGATCCCGATAGCGGGCCGTCCTGGCAATCGATCGGTACAGAAGCTGCTTCGAGATGAGCCCGCTGTCCGCGCCCTCCGTCCGCAGCGGGGTGGCGTGGATGCCAGCGAGCGTGTCGACATGGGAACAGCCTTGCGGTGGGTCTGCCGCCGAGGTAACCTATCGGTTGCGGGTCGGCGCGAGGCCCGGGAGGGAGGCGCAATGGTGAGGCATACCGCAAGAAAGACGCTCGTTGCTCTCGGGATGTCGCTGCTGGCATTCGCGGGAACGGTGAACGAGGCATGGGCCCAGGAGTGCTTTGAGTGGGCGGAGCGGACAGAAGCGGGGGGACCAACACGATCCATCCACAGCATGGCGTTCGACCCCACCCTCGGGGTGTCGGTGCTATTCGGGGGCTTTGACGCTGGTGGAGAGACATGGGAGTTCGACGGTGGCTCTTGGGAATTGGTGTCGGCGGGTATCCCTGAGCCGCGCATGTGGTGCGGCATGGACCACGACGCGGCCACCGGGGGTATTCTGCTCTTCGGTGGCACGAACGGCGCACTCGTCTTTGGAGATACATGGCTCCGCACGCAACGGGACTGGTCTCGTGTCTCAACCACCGGGCCCGGTCCCCGGTACGCCCACACCACCACCTATGACGCCGTGCGGGAAGAGACGATCCTGTTCGGCGGCTCCGTCGGTTCGTCATATGTCGGGACCACCTGGGCGTGGGACGGTGCGAGTTGGACTCAGGTCGCCTCAGAGGGTCCGAGTCCGAGGGGGCATCACTCCACCGCATTCGACCACGCGCGGGGTGTCATTGTCCTCTTTGGCGGTGCGGGGGAGTTCGGAGGCCTCGGGGACACTTGGACCTGGGACGGAGCCGAGTGGACAGAGGTATCAGGTGGAGGACCTGGTCCGCGCTATATGCACCAGATGGTGTACGAGCCCACGCGCGAGGTAGTGGTGCTCTACGGCGGGTATGTCAGTGGAGGTCCTGCGGCAGACACCTGGACATTCGATGGCACGACTTGGAGCCAGGAACCAGTTGCGGGGCCAAGCGCACGCTATGGGCACGGTATGTGCTTCGACTCCTCGCGCTCGCGGGTTGTCGTCCAAGGGGGATTCGGTCCCGGTGAGTTGCGCGACACCTGGGAGTGCCGTGCGCTCGAAGCTCCAACGATCACCGATGATCCCGACTCGCAGACTGTGGACGCTGGTGCCACGCTCGTCCTCTCCGCAGGCGCAGACGGGAGTGAGCCAAGGTCCTTCCGGTGGTTCCACGACGGTATTCCCCTGTCCGACGGAGGTCGTGTTTCCGGGGCCGGAACGCCAACGCTGACCACCGTCGATGTTCGGCTTTCCGATGCGGGAGACTACACCCTCGCCGTCACCAATCCGTGTGGAGCGGCTGAGAGCGATTCGGCAATCGTCTCAGTCGTGTGTACGGCCGACATGAATGCCGACGGGGTGATCGACACCCGCGATGTCCTGCAGTTTCTGCTCCACTACGCATCGGGCGATGGGATCGCCGACTACAACCACGACGGCACGGTCAACACCCTGGACTTCCTCGCGTTCCTGAACGACTGGGCGGCCGGGTGCTAGCGCAGCCCCTCTGGTGTCAGCGCGGGGCGAGTTGCAGCAGGCGCGAGCGCCGGCTCGGCGGCGCGGACTAGTCGCATGAGGCTCGCCAGTGTTGCCCGCGTCAGCATTGACATAGCCGACCGTTCACCGCGCCGCCAAGCCGCCGCTCGCACGCAACATCGCCTTTCACCACTCCCTCCCCCTGATCGCCTCCACCACCGCCCAGGGAGCGATGTGGTCCAGGTACCGGGCCGTCGTGGCGATCGACCGGTGCCCGAGCTGCTTCGAGATGATCCCGATGTCCACCCCCTCGGCTCGGAGCTGGGCGGCGTGGGTGTGGCGCAGCCCGTGGGGGTGGACCCGCTTCTGAATCCCCGCCTGCTCGCCCAGGCGGTTGAGGAGGCGGCGGATGTACGAGGACGACACCGCCCTGCCCCGGGGGGTGCAGAACAGGGGGTAGCGGGCGTCGAGGCCCGTACCGGCCCGGAGCCGCAGCCACTCCCCCACCAGCCGGAAGGCCCCGGGGTCCAGGCCGATCGTCCGGGCCCGGCCGCCCTTGGCCCACAGAACCCGCACCGCCCCCGTGGCGGGGTCCAGGTCCTTGGGGTAGAGGGCGAGGGCCTCGGAGACCCGGAGCCCGCCCCGGTAGAGCACGGCGATCAGGGCGCGGTTGCGGGCGTGGGTCGGGGTGCCGTCGCCGCAGGCGGCCAGGAGGGCGCGGACTTCCGCGTCGGTCAGGACCTCCGGCGGGAAGCGCCGACCGGCGTTGGTGAAAATGGGTGGTTCCCCTCGGGCGGTTCTACGGGGCATGGCGGCTCTCCCGGGTGGTGCTCAGGCCCGCTCGCGCGGGCGCTTGGGCACCAGTACCTCGGGAGGGGGGCAGGGCTCAAGGCCGTAAACGCCTTTCCGACAAACAGTTGCGGGTTGCCACCAAAGCGTGACTGCCGCTCCAGCGACCCGGGGGCTTGGTGGGGCACGGCGCTGGAAGCGTGGCCGTCGCCCGCCTACCGCTCCAGGTCTCAACAACCCGCGACCCAAGCACCGAGGAACGCGATCACATCCTGGGTGTTCACGGAGCCGTCGCCGTTGAAGTCGGCATCCGCGAGGCCGTTCGCCCAGGCCTGGAGGAATGCGAGTACATCTTGCGTGTTCACGGCGCCGTCGCGGTTGAAATCGGCGGGGCAGGAGGACGGCCCTCGAAACACATACGCAGACCCGGAGTCCACACCGTTGTCATCATCGAGGTACGCCCCGATGAGTATCGCCTCCCCATCTCGTGCGACTGCCGCACCGAACTGGTCTCGGCTGCCAGCATCCCCGGCCATCAGTTTGGAGGTCTCGCCCCAACTCCCGCCAACGCGGGTAAAGCCGAGGACCGCACCGGCGTTGAAACCGGACTCATCATCGCCCCATGCCGCGAGGAGCGCCTGATCTCCCTCCAGACTGACGGCGACGCCGAGCTGGTCGTCCGCGTGCCCGCCGGACCCAACGAGCTTGCCGTCGAGAGCCCACTGGCCGCTGACCCATCGAAACACATACCCGGCACCGGAGCCGGACCCTTGAGGATCAGCACCTGGGGCGCCCACGAGGAGTGAGTCGCCCGACGCGGAGATCGCGGTGCCGAACCCGTCGTTCGCGATGCCGTCGGACGCCGTGAGCTTCGCGGTCTGTACCCACTCCGAACCAACCCGCTCGAAGACAAACGCGGCCCCGGCGTTTCCTGCACGGTCATCATCGCCTTGCGCTCCGATGCCGATACGCCCGTTCGACACCGTCACGGCGGAGCCGAAGATGTCGTTCGTGTTGCGAGCATCGGCGACGAGCTTCTGCTGTTCATGCCAGACCTCGTTCTGCCGCTCCAGGACATACGCTGCTCCGGCGGTATCGCTCTCGCCCCACGCGCCGATCACGGCCAGATCCTCCTGAAGCGCAATCGCACTGCCGAAGTAGTCGGCGGAATAGGCATCCGAAGCCGTGAGCTTCGCCGTTTGTGTCCACTGTCCGCCTTGGGACTCGAACACATAGACCGCGCCAGCCCAGAACCCGCGCTCACTCTCGTGAGGAGCCCCCACCAGGGCGAGGTTCCCCTGTATGGCGACCGCCGACCCAAACTGGTCATTGGTCTCCCCGTCCGCCGCCAGCAGCTTGGCCGTTTGAACCCACTCACCGTTCACACGGCCGAAGACACAGACCGAGCCTGACCAGGAGCCGCGGTCGTCGTCGCCGGGGCAGCCCACAAGGGCGGTGCCTCCACTAACAGCGACGCTCGTGCCGAACCGGTCATTCCCGGAACCCTCGGAGGCGATGAGCTTTGACTCCTCGGTCCAGTCCTGTGCATGCCCCGACTGGGCCGCGCTCAGGAGGACCGCGGCACACACCGGCACGGTACGGTTCATGACGCTGTTCTCCTCGCCGTGGATTGAGGCATCAGTCCACGAGGCTAGTCGTGTCGCTCAGCAGCCCGCTGCCCAGTCGTTGAGGTAGGCCACGAAGTCCTGCGTGTTAATTGTCCCGTCGCCGTTCCAGTCGGCTACTGAGTTGCCGCCCGCCCAAGCATTGAGGAACGCGACAAAATCTTGAGTGTTGACCACGCCATCGCCAGTGATGTCTGCCGGGCAGCGACTGCACGGGGCCGGCGGGAAGATCGCGACCACACCTTTGTTGGAATCATCGAAGAAATCGTGGATGCGAGCACTGATATCGTTGAAGTCCTCGGTTCCCCAACACACATAGGACGCATCGATGTCGCCGCTGCCGTTGGAATTGAAGGTCACATTGTTGTAGATGTCCGCCCCATTGCCGCTCGTCGCCGTGTTGGCCCAGAAAGCGTTGAAGGTCCCTTCGTCCTCGTCTCCAGCAAAGGACGCACCAGCACGATTGACATAGGCTCCACCACCGGAGGTCGCGGCATTGCTCTCAATCACGCATTCCTGGACCCGCTGATTGCTGCTGTCGATGTAGATTCCACCACCGACGCCGGACGCCGTATTGCCTTGAATCTCGCATCTGAGCAGTTGGGCCGACCCCGTCATCAGCACACCGCCGCCGTTCCCGGTGCGGTAGTTGTCGCTGAACCGACTATCCGCGACCACGCCCGTGCCGCCGTTCACATTGGCGCCGCCGTTGTTGCCGTGACAGTCGATCGCGGAGGCAGCGAGGCCGGAGCAGGAGTCAAAGCGAACACCGTATTGGGTATTGTCGGCAGACTCCAACCCCGCGACATCCAGCGAACTGCAGCCCGCGAATGTTGCACCCTCACTGCCATTGCCAGAAGTCCCGAAAGAAGTGACAACGCTTTCGCCCGCGCTGTTGATGTACAGGCCGTCGCCACCGTTGTCTCGTGCTTGGCAGTCTTCGACGACGACCCTTTGCGTACTCTGCAAGATGATGCCAGTTCCTCCGCACTCACTAGCCGTCGTCCGAACCACAATGCAGTCCGGAGCGCTGGAGATACTAACTCCAGAGCTCCCGCAGCGCTGGACGGTCCCATCCGACACGAGGTGTGAGGCTCCTCGAACCACGCTCACGCCCGTTTTTGTACAGTCGGAGACTTCACAGCCTCGAAGTCTGATCCTGGCGGTGCTGCCGCTACCGAAGGTAGAATACAGGCCGTCACGAGCGCTCTCCCGGATACGCACGCCTTCCAGCTCCAGCGAGTTCTCCTCATTGGAGACAGCCCCGCTAGAACTGTCGGCGGTCCCGCCGGCGTACGAGATGATGCAATGGCGCAGCCTGGAACCTGATATGTACTCACCGTTCTCGTCCCATTGCGTGTCGACCGCGTGGCTCGTGAAGTAGATGTCGTTCCAGTCGCCCCTGCCGCTGCCCTGGTTGCTGGTGAAGAGCGCCGGAGCCGCCTCGGTCCCGTTGACAACGAGAGCCCCGGGACCGAACGCCTGGGATCCGACGGCGATCGAGAGACCGTTGTTGACACGGACCTCTGTGCCAGGCTCGACGGTGAGCGTCGCGCCCGCGCCGACGATGATCGAGTTCTGCACGATGTACGGGCTACCCGATGGGCCCCAGGTCGTGTCGCTCAGGATTGGGCCCCCGACATTGGTTTGACCCAAGGCGCTGCACGAAAGCAGAAGCGACGAAACCGTACCGACGACGATGGCTCTCATGGCGGGACTCCAAAGGGGAATGCGGTGGTGTTGGCCTACGCTCAGCAGAGGGATGCCCCTCCCCCCGGAGATCCAGCACGCGATGTGGGGGGCGGTTTGTCACCCACATCGGCATCTATCGCTTTCTTTGCAGTTCGCCCATGTCCGACCTCACCCCCCTCCTCCAAGCCGCTGCCGCCGGAGACGACCAGGCCTTCCACCTGGCCATCCATGTCGTCTACGGCGACCTGGAACGCCTCACCCTCGCCTCCATGCTCCGCCAGTTCGGCGGCCGTTTGGATCGGCTCACGCTCATGCCCGGCGATCTGCTCCACGAGGCCATGCTCCGTCTCATGAAGGAGCGGGCCGCCGCGCGGTCGCGGCAGGAGTTCTTCGCCATCGCGGCCACGCTCATCAGCCAGGTGATCGTGGACTACCAGCGTCGGCGTCTGGCCGCCAAGCGGGGAGGGCGGGCCGGGCGAGGGGTTTCCCTTGATCACCCCGACCGGCCGGAGCCAGCTCGGAACGCGAACCCGGCGGCCGGGCTTGAGCTCCTGGAGCGGCTCCAGAGAGAGATGGACGCCATGATCTTGGATGACCCCAAGGCCGCGGAGGTGCTGGCAATGCGGGCCTGGGGTCGGTTCCGGCGGGCGGAGATCATCGAGATGACCGGCATGAACCCGACCGAGGTGGACCGGGCGTGGAAGCGTGGGTGCGATCGGATCGAGCGGGCGTTGGGGTCCTAGCCCGGCGAGGTGCCGGGTCTGGGATCCGCTGCTCGGCCTGCGGCTTCGGCAACGTCGGCCGCTTGCTCCGCCGCGGCTCGCCAGAGGCGCAGGGCGCCCCGCTGCGAGCCGAACCTGAGCGTCCCGTCAGAGTCGAACCGCAGCCGGACCGGCGGATCGCTGCCCGGGAGCGTCAAGAGCAGCCGGCCCGTCGCGGCCTCGTACAGGTCAACCGTGCCGCCGTGCCGGGTCGTGGCGATGGTGCGCCCGTCCGGGGTGATGGCGACCCGTGCATTGCTATCTTGCGGCAGGGCGAATCGAGCGTGGACGCGACCGGTTGCCAGCTCGTAGGCCAGGACCGTCGAGGGTTCGATGCTGGAAACGATCAGGTATGGGCCCTGGGCCGAGGCACCGAAGCACCTGCTCCCGGAGGGCCATTCGAGTCCCCGGATGGACCCGTCCGGTCCAACGAGGCGAGCGCCGTCGGGCCCGGTGAGGAACGCGCCGCCGTCCTCGAGACCAATCGCCTCGGCGACCCGTAAGGAGCCCAGGGTTGTAGCCGTTCGACCGCGCTGCCGGCCAACCGCGACATCCACCCACGCCAGGGTTCCCGAAGGTTCGAGGAGCGTTGCCATCCCGTCCACGATCGCCAGGACCTGACGGTCATCCGGGGAGATGACCATCGGGTTGGTCTGAGACGCCCGTGAGGGGTCCGCGGGGAGTCGGACGGGTTCGCCGCCGGGGCGGAAGATGATGTTGTCCCCGGTCATCTGATCGAACAAGACCGCCTCACCATTGGGGGAGATGTAGTAGGCGCTGAGCTGCTCCATGAGCGGATGGGACACCGCCCACGAGTCCCCCCTCACCGCGTCGATCACTCGCATTCCAAGGCCGGTCTTCACTAGGGCGTATCGGACCCCGGCGTCCCAGAGTGTGTCGGCATCAAGGATCACCCGACGCTCGGTGGCCGGCGGCTGTTCCGCAGGGTCCAGCGCAAGCACTGTCCCGCCGATCGAGCAGGAGTAGATCTCGCCGGTCTCATCCGAGATGGCGAGGCCGTAGATCTCGCTGTCGTGCTGGAACCAGACCCCGTCCGGGAGCAGCTCCGGGAGGCCCCACCGGCGAACCGCGCCATCGGCCCCGCCGGTGTACAGCTCATCGCCCGCCGAGGTGAAGGCGCACGCGGTGATCCCGATCGGCTGCTGGGCCTGTCCGATCTGCACGAGCTCCCCCTCCGCACTGACCTGGAACAGCGCGAGCCGGCCAGAAAGCCCGGTCGCTGCCAAGCGACTTCCGTCAGCGCTGAACTCAACATGCTGGATGCGGCTTCCGTCGGCGAGCACTCGTGCTGTACGGAGCTTGCTGGTAACATCCCAGGACTCGATGAACCCGTCCGGTGTCCCCAGGAAGAGCAGGTCAGCCCCCGGCATGAACGCGGCCGCGTGGCACCCGACCGATCCCGACGGCAAGATCGCTTCCACCAGGAAGTCGGACATGCTGATGATGGCGATCTGGTTGGTCTCCACCATCCCCGCGGCAAGCCTGCGGCCCGATGCATCGAACGCCAGGGTGATGGGCGGACCTGGGACCGGGATCGTGGCGAGGGGCCGGTCGAATGACCCTTCGCAGTAGATCGCGACGGTCCGATCGGCGCAGCCCACGACGAGCAACCCGTCCCGATCTGGCGCGTACGCCGCGCAGAAAACCTGATCGGCGATCCGCCCCCGGGCCGACACCGCCCCATCTCCGGGGTCGATGACCCACAAATCGCCGGCGGCATCGCCGACGAACAGACCATGCTCCTCCGGGGACAAGGCCAGCGCTTGGAACATCCCCGGGGCGCGCCCGGATCGCACTTCGACCCCCAAGAGCTCCCGCCCCTGCGGCATCGCCGAACGGGTGAGGTGGCGGTAGGCCCAATCGTGCAGTTCCGCCGGGATGAGATTCAACTGCAATCGCGCACTCTTGATAGCCCCCGCGCCGAGCGCCGCCTGGGCTCCGGCGAGGCGGGCGGCGCGGGCCTCCGACTTCGCCGACTCGGCCTCCCGGCTCGCATCGCGGGCAAGGTCCGCGTTCCGGATCGCAAGCCTCGCGACGACCGCCGAACCGACCGGCATGACCAGGAGCAGTACGACGATTGTCGCCGCCGCGGCCGGCTTGCGCCGACCGAAGCTCACCACCGGCAGCCACACAGACCGCGGCCTCGCCAGCACCGGCTCGCCCACGCACGCCCGCCGCAGGTCCGCCCGCAGCTCCTCGACCGACCCGTACCGGTCCTCCGGGCGATCGGCCAGGGCCTTGGCGACGATCCAGTCCACATCCCGCCTGCATCGGCGGCGCCAGGCGTGTCGCGTATCGCCGAGCAGCTCGCTGGTCGGCGTCCGCGACACCGTCACGGGATCGAGATCGGCGATCCGCTCCCCGACCACCAGCTCGGCCAGCACCATGCCCAGCGCGTACACATCGCTCCGCGTATCGATCTCGCCCACGCGCCCCGCCCGCTGCTCGGGGCTCATGTACCGCGGCGTCCCGATCAGCTGACCCGTCAGCGTCTGGCTCATCCGGTCGGGGTGCTCGGCCCGAGCCACGCCGAAGTCGATCAGCCGCACCTGCCCGGACTCCTCCACCAGCATGTGCGCCGGCTTGAGATCGCGGTGGATCACGCCGTGCCGGTGCGCCGCGGCGACCCCCCGCGCCGCCTCCGCCAGCAGCTCGAGCCGTTCCCGCAATCCCAAGCCCCGCTCGTCGGCGAACCGCGTGATCGGCAGCCCCTCGACCAACTGCATCACGAAGTACGGCCGTTCTGCCCCGCCGACGACCTCGGGCGGAATGGTCCCGGTGTCCAACAACGCGACGATCGAGGGGTCCTGGATTGCCGCGAGCGTCTGCTGCTCGTCCATCAGCCGCTGGGCGGCCGAGGCGTTCATCGATCCGGCGCCCGCCAGCTTGATCGCCACGCGCCGACGCACCGGCCGCAACTGCTCGGCCTCGTATACCGCGCCGAACCCCCCCGCCCCCAGCGGCCGAACCACCCGGTAGCGGCCGATCGTCTCGCCGGTCAGGTCCGGGACATCCGCCGCGACCCCCTGCTCGCGCACGAACTCGCGGGCGCGATGAAGCACATCCGGGCCAAACCCGCCCAGCGTCTCCGCGTCGGTTGCGAGTTCTTCCGGCTCGGGATTCATCGCATCAATGCCCCCGGGGTCGCCGACACCTGTACCCCGCCCGGCAGACCATTACCCGACGGTCCCATCCGACGACCGCCCGCGTCGCCGCCACGACAGGCCGGCGGTGCCGGACACACCGATACTATCCCCGCGACTTCCCCGGCTCCTTCCGCCGAGCCCCGGCCCGCCGCCGAACAGCGGGATCGGCTCGCTGGCCCGTCGGCACCGCCCCCTTCGCAACTGAGAAACGCCCGCACCAGCGGCGCGGGCGAGAGTGCGCGAGTGAAAAGAGCGGCCGGGCTTACGGGCAGTCCGAGGCCCATTCGCCGAGGAATGCCAGGAAGTCGAGCGTGTTGATCGTGCCGTCCTCGATCCAGTCCGCCCGCGTGTCGCCGCTGGCGCAGATGGCGCTGAGACAACCACACTGCGCAACCTCGCATCACCGAACTGATAGTACCCGGCAAGGCACGGCACGGTACGGTACCGATCAAGGCGACGCAGAAGACGTTTTCATCGTCCTGGTCAGGGCCAACCAGCTAAGGAGCGGCTGGATGCGATACATCGCGCGACTGACGCCACCCCTACCGCGACCGCTTGTATGCTATTGTCTCCGCGACATGCTCCCCGCTTCCGCATGCAAGACATGCCTCTTGGTCGCAGGACATGGTGCCTGGCTGCCGCCTCTCGCAGTCGAACGGGCGGAGGGCGACGATCGCCCCCGCCCACACCACTCAGTGATTCCTCCTGCCCATCAGCACCCCGTCGCCCACTCGGTCAAGTACGCGAGGAAGTCAAGCGTGTCGACCCGACCATCCCGATTCCAATCAGCGATGAGATCTCCTGAGGTGAACGCCCCAAGAAACAACAGGAAATCTAGCGTGTCGACGGTGCCATCGCCAGTCAGATCCGCGCGACAACCATCCGGGAAAAGATACACCGCGCCAGAATCCTCGTTATGGTACGCGCCAACAGCAACGCGACTCTCGTCTATTGCCACTGGCTGACCGAACCAATCCCCCGGTGCACCATCGCTCGCGAGCAGTTTGACGACCTGTTCGCCCGTGGACGCTTTGAAGAGGTACGCGGCACCAGAGTCACTGCCATTGTCGTCGTCGTTTCGTGACCCAATGACCGCAACGCCGTGGTCAATCGCGACGGCATGACCAAAGATGTCACCGTCCTCGCCAAAGTCGGGGAGGAGCTTGGCGCCTTGCACACCGGTCAGCGCATCGAACACATAAGCAGCCCCGGACTGGCTGCCGTCATCATCGTTCCCGAACGCTCCGACCACGACGCAGCCGCTGGCGATGTCCACCGAATACCCGAAGTAGTCCAGTGAGTTGGGATCAGTGGGGAGCAGCCTGAAGCGTTGCAGGCCGGTCGACACCTCGAAGAGGTACACAGCGCCGGCCCAGGAGTTCTCACCATAAGCACCGACAGCGACAAGGCCGCTGTCGATGGCGAGGGAGCGGCCGAAGTGGGCTTCCGCTCCCCCGGTGTGCGGGAGGAGTTTGTGAAGTTGCCGCTGGGTATCCGCGTCGAATAGGTACGCGGAGCCGGAGTACTGACCGTTGACATCGTCGAGGTGCGCAGAGACGACGACGACGCCATCGTCGACGTCAACGGCGACGCCAAACTGATCTCCCGCTGCGCCGTCATCGGCGTAAAGCTTTTCGCCGATCTGGTTGCCAGTGAGGGCATCAAACAGGTACACGGAGCCAGAATCGAGGCCTCGGTCATCATCCAGCGGTGCACCGACGACGATCATGCCGTTCTCGATCGCCACCGAGTGACCAAAGTAGTCGCCTTCGGATCCATCTTCCGCCACGAGCTTGGTGATCTGCGCTCCGGTAGCGGCATCGAAGAGATAGACCGATCCGGACCTCGGACCCTTGGCGTCGTCCCAGAGTGCGCCGACGACGATCAGTTGATCGTTCATGGCGATGGAGAACCCGAAGAGGTCGCCGGCCTGTCCGTCACTGGGTTGGAGCTTCAAGTCTTCATAGAGCACCTGCCCCCAGGAAGCGGAAGGAGCGGCGGCGATCCCGATCAGGATCGCGGCCAAGTGGATGTACGAACGGATCGTCTGTGCCTGCTGCGCCATGAGTGACTCCTTGTAAAGTGCTCTAGGACTACCTGTGACAGCTACGCATGTTCCGACCGGACGCTCTGCGGCACCCACAGGTCAGCACAGGCATTCGCACCATGCCGGAGCATGTTGGGTGTATGCCATGTTGAAGGGCTTGGGGTTCATCGCAACACGGACAAAGTATGCGAACTATGTGTAGAGTCTCTGCGCTTCGGCTCGGCCTCGCCATGTCCCATTTGGTTCCGCGTCTTCGTGCTCGTGTCGGGAGTCCTCGGCCCGCCCGCCCCGGAATCTGCGGACGGTCCGAGGCTCGGATCCTTCTGCATCAGGCTCACGCTCCGCTTCAGGCTGCACGCGACCAGTGGCCCCGCCAGGGCGACCGTGCCTGACCTGCAGCCACCGACCAGGCTGCCCCGCAGCGCACGCCACACATCCATCACCAAACACCGACGGGTCGATTCCGCGCTGGCATCACATCCTCCACGCTCCCGCGGCGTCTCTGAAGCTGCCTTCGCCCCGCTCCGAACAGCCGAATGCGGTGGCACCACACAACCCCACTGCCCACCACCGCGTGTGCGGCGGACCTAATTGTCAGTGGTGGTGAAATCTTTTTGGCAGAAGGTGGGCGCAGGAGGAGAGAGGCCGCAGCAGCGACATACTCCTCGGCGATGTGCTCGCGGGATTCCGTTCGGTACAGTCCCGCAACCCCACGCGACCGGGCCTGCTCAGGCCCCGGCCCGGGCGTCGGGGAACCGGACCAGCACCCCGTAGGCCGCCCGCAGGCCCCGCAGACGCGGTTCCCGGGGGGTTCCACCCGGTCGGTCACCCGGCCCGCCACGGGCACCACGACCTCGTAGAGGGCCCCGGGGCCGCCCCAGCCGCACGCGGGGCAGGGGCGGGGGCACGCCCGCTCCAGGCGGGCCACGCGGCGTGCCAGGGGCCTAGCCACCG
>JADZER010000037.1 GCA_020850415.1 Phycisphaerales bacterium | reverse complement strand
CACCGCCCTGGGACAGCCGCCACCCCCAGTCCCACAACGCCCCAACGGGGCCAAACAGCCCCGCATCCCCTCGCGACCCGGCCCCGCACCCCAATTGTGGTGTAGGCTTCCAGCCTGCACTCCCGCCACGGACGGGGCGACGGTCCCTCCCGCCCCGGACGGGGCGACGGAATCCGCCGCACTCCCTTCACCTCGCCCCCCATCCCGAGCCCGCGGCCCCGCCCCCCGTTGTGGTGCAGGCTTCCAGCCTGCACTCCCGCCCCGACCGGGCCCACGGCTCCTCTCGCCCCGGACGGGGCGACGGATCGTTGCCCCGGGCGCGGCCCGGGGTGGACCCCCCTGCGCCCCAGAGCCCCAACGGGGCGACGGAACCCGCCGGACGGCCCCAACCCAGCCAGCCCCCCAACCCAAGTCGCCGCGCCCGCTCCCCCACGCCCCCGGCGTGCACCAGCCACAGCCCAGCGCCCCGCCCGGGACTACCCGCCGGGCCGTACTGGCTCGACCAACCCCGACCCACCCCGCACGTCCGCCTCCGAGACGGTACCCTACGCTCCGAGCAGATGATGGAGGGCGCGACCCTGCTGAACTGCTCGGAGTTTGGCGAGGCGATCGTGAAACACACGGGGTAATGTAAAGCCATCGAGAGCGGCATCTTGAACGGGCGCTGCGTTACGGCGACATGACTGAATTCGCCTCGCTGACCGAGCTTGCTGAGCTTGGGCCTCGCTCCCCTGTGCCCCCGGCTATACTCCAGGCTGCCCAACTAGGTATACCGAGGTCACTTCATGTGGTGCAACTCCTCCGACATTGACGATCGCTACGATGTTCAGCCCATCCGCGATCACATTAGACATCTTGCGCCATACTACCACTTGCTGCGTACAGCTTTGTACAGCCCGTCGTTTGCTCTCCCACAAGAACTCGACAAGGCGATCCCCCTCACGCCAGCTGGCGCAAACGCTGCGCGAGCCGTTCATGAGTCGGAGCCAAGCCTAACTCCCAGCGAGATTCATGTCTTGCTCCTGCGATACTTCGCGCACCAAGACCTGCTGGTGGATGTGGAACACGTTGACACTGTGGCGGTCCGACGCGCCCTTGCAGACCTAATCCGCGACCGAGCCTTGCAACTGCCCTGGGCCTATGGGCGGCTACTGTACGACCGGTTCTTTGATTTGTTTCCAGCCAACACGGACCACTTGGAGCCTGCGGATTCAGATGCTCTGCTAGCGGACACGCCTATTGGTGTGTGTCAGGCTGGACATCTTGTGACCGGGCCTTTCGGACTGCTGGAATCGAGGTCAGCCAGATGTCTTCCTCCGACTCGACATCTGCCGCTTTGGCATTGCTCCGACTCTGGGTGTACTGCTCTCCACACCGTGACCCTAAATCGGCACCAGTCGCCCTACGAGAATGCGTTCGAGTTCCTCGTGCGCCACTTTCGTGATACGCAGGGGCAGCGATCTGAATGGGGTCCACTTCTAGACAGGCTCGCGGGCACGCCGGGGTACTATGACGATCCTTCGATGGAGGATCTGCCATTCCTCTTGGGTGACGCGCTTTCCAAGACCGAACTACGGACACTCCTCACTCTTGGGCTCAAGCATCCGGAGCTCGAAGTCCGCAGCCTCCTTCCCGGTGACGAGCGGTATCGCACCTTATTCTCCCATCCAAACGATGTCCTGCCTGAGCGTCTCGACGTCGCTCAAATGCTTCAGGTATTGCTGTTGCTAAGCGACCACCAGCTGGTGGAGCTCCTAGACATCGCTATTCTATCGACTGCCATCAAGATCCCTCCCACAGAGGTTCGGACAACCGCCAACACCCTGCCAGGCAACTTCTGGGAGTGCAGTTGCGAGTGCAGTTCATTGGGCTTTCGGAGTCGCCAGCACTCCCACCGTTCCGATCTGTCCCGTCTTCGGTATCTCATTGTGGGCGTGTATGGCGCTGCGGCATCCGAGGAGGACTTGGAGTGGGTCTTGCGGAATGAGGGCGGCGAGTTCTTGGAGCGCCAGCTAGAGACCTACCTATCCCGTGTTGAACCGCGCGATGCGGTGCAAGGGCTGCTATTTCGTAGTCGTGCGATTCTGAACAGCACCTTGCAGCTTCTGAGCTGCGAGCATTTGAAGGCACCGTCCTGCAACGGCGACGAGTCCCTGCTGCTGGATCGGCTGCTATGGAAACTAGGCATCGATCTCCCCAGGTTCCCGCCGTTGCTCTCTAGATTCTGGGAGTTGTTGGAGACTCTCAAGCGACAATCCGACTCGCTAGGGGGGCAGCAACTCGGCATCGACGATATCGAGACGCTGCGAAGTAGCGCGGCAAACCTGTTCGTATCACTCGAGTCCGTACTTGATGCGACACTGTCATTTGCCGCGTGGGTCTTGCTGTCGGATCACTTTGGCTCCACGGCCTTTCGGTACTCGATCGAGGCGGGCCGTCAGGTGGTAGCAGAGAAATTATCGCACCGACTAGAGACCCCGTCTGGACCAGTGGTGTATGACCGCGACGGGAAGCACACCCTGTTTCCCTTATCGGAGGGTTTTGGAATTCTGAAGGATGTCTGCGAGGAGATTCTGAAGGACGACAAGACGACCTTCCTTCGAAAAGAAGATGCCCTACCGCACTGGTCCGTCCGGGCTGGATTGGACTTTTCGTTTCCACACACTGTGCTAGTCCTCGACATCGAGCGAACACAATGTGATTCGCTTCTGTCGCTACTCGGTGAAGCTACTGCCGGGTTGCGTCGTGGCAAAGTGGCTGAAATTCGCAATAGGTGTGAGCACAACCGGCGCGACTTTCCGTCGCCGTCAGAGTTCCTCGATATGGTATTGCATCTTGAACGCACTATTATGAGCTCTGAGAGTGCCGGACTCACTCCGATATTGTACTATGACGATGCCATCACGATGGACCAGTACGGTCGCACATCAGTCTCGCTGACAGGCTATCAAGGACGCAGGGTGCATGTGACACTCGCCGCATCATGGGCAGCCGTACAAGGTGTACCAAGTCTGGCAGGCGGCGTACTACTGCTCCCGGGAGTAACAATCGGCAATTCGAATGAGCCGCTCAGATTCACACTCGAAGAGGAATCGGAGTATCGAAGACTGTGGTCAGAGTACCCACGGAGGCGGACGCGGACCGCGGGTGGGAACGTGGCCGACGAGGATTCGGGCGCGGGTCGCCGGGAGATGCTCGATTTGGGGGAAAGCAGCTGCGATGGCCTGTCATCCGATCGCGGTGAGTCCCCAAGCTGATTACCGGCGAAGGTGACACTGACCGCTGGTCGGGTGACACCGACTCGCGCCAGCGACTTCGGCGCGTGGCGCCGGCATCCCCCACCATTGGCGGGTGACACTGGCGTCTCCCGCCTCAGCGACGGGTGGCTCGCCCGCCCCCCCAAGGCGACACCCAGAGACCTCCCGGCCCCGGCTCGGCACTTGTCCGCAGCTCCGGCCCGCCGCCGGCGCACCGCTATCAACGCCCGCGGCTTTCCCCGCGCCGGGTGCCGTGTTTCTGTCGCCTCCACCCGCCCCGCCCCCACCCCACAAACCCACCCCCAATACCCCCGTTTGTGCGCCATATCGCGGACATACCCCGATTCCCTCTTGCCTCCCGCCCCCTCCTCCGCCACACTCCGCCCATGGACCCAAACGTCATCCTCACAGAACTCCTCGACCCCGCCGCCGGGCCCATCGAGGTCTGCAACCGGCTGGGCATGACCGCCCAGGACCTCGCGGCCTGGATCCGTGCCGACACCGCCCGGGCCCTCGCCGAGGACCTCCGCGAGATCGCCCGGTTCCAGGCCGCCCTCGCCCTCGCCGCCTCCTATCCCGCGGCGGTCGAGACCCTCGCCCGCATCGCCCGCACCGAATCCCCGGCGACCCCCACCCACGCCGACACCGTCCGCAAAGCCGCGGCCCAGCTCTGCCGCATGAACGGCGCCGCCGGCCCCGGCCCCGGCGACGACGACCCGGACACCGACGACTACCCGCCCTACGCCGACCCGCCCGAGGACTACCCGCCCGACAGCGGCCCGCCCGACACCTACCCGTCCCAGACCTACCCGCCCAACGGCCCCGCCCCGGACGACTACGCCCCCGACAACACCGCCCCCAACCGCCACGAGCCTGACACCTACGCCCCCGATGACCACGCCCCCGACGACGACGACGCGGGCCACCCCGCCCCCCACGCCCCGGCCGCCGCTGATCGCCTGCCCCCCGCCGAGCGCGCCTCTCTCGCCCCTCGGGCCCACCGCCCCGCCCCTCCCCCGCCACGGATACCCTGCGCCCACACACCCAACGGGGGATCCCCATGCCGAACCAGCCCAGCAAGCCCAACCAGCCCGGCCAGCCGAGGGAGCCCGACCTCCACTTCGATATCGACGCCCTCTTCGACCACATGGTCAACAACCTCGAGCACCGCCTCGAGAACGAGAAGGAGTGGAGCTTCACCTTCCGCGACGAGGACCTCGAGAAGCTCTCCCGCATCGGCGAAGCGCTCTCCGATGAGTTCGATGTCCACCTCCAGGAAGAGGTCGAGACCTACGACGGCGACCGGGTCTTCATGGGCCCGCCGCTGCTCGCGGTCATCATCGTCGCGTCCCTCCTGCCCGACGAGGTCAAGACCCTCGCGGCCAGGTTCGCCGCGCTCGCCGCCGACGAGTCGCTCGTCTACGAGGGTGTCGGCGTCTGCGACCCCATCGACATGGACGAGCTGATGGAGTGGCTCGACCTGGATGCCGCCCGCTCGCGTCTCCGCGCCTTCACCGACAGCGGCCTGGCGCCCGGCGAAGACCTGCCGTTCGTCTTCCTGGTCGAACCCGAGCACCGCGCCGGCGCCAAGGCCCTCGCCGCGGCATTCGCCGCCGCGGGCTTCGACGACACCGAGATCGCCGAAGAGGGCGACGCCACTGCCGTTTTCGTCCAGTTCCCGGGCCGCAACGACGAGGCCCTGCTCAAGTCCGTCTACGCCCGGGTCGAGCGCGTCGCGCTCGCCAAGAAGGCCGACCTGGTCGGTGTCCAGTTCTTCGATGACGACGACGACGGCGTGTACGACGATGACGATGAAGACGACCTGGACAGCGAGGACGGCGGCGAGGACGAGAAGGAATAGCCCCCAAACGCGACGACGCCCCGGCCCGCGCGGGGCGGTCGGGGCGTCATCGGTGGTCCGCGGAGCCCGCCGTCAGGCGCAGCCCGCCGCCCACAGGTTCAGGTACGCGATCACATCGCGGCTGTCGATCACGCCGTCGCCGTTGGCGTCGGCCCGCCCATCCCCCGCGGCCCAGGCGTTCAGGAACGCCAGGAAGTCCCGCGTGTCCACCAGCCCGTCCGCGTTGAAATCGGCCGGGCAAGGCGCCGGGGCCGGCTCCATCCAGAACCCGCCGCGGAGGGTCAGGGTCTGCCCGGCGAGCAGGCCCGCGTCCGGCTGGCCGATCGTCCCGGCGAGCGAGAGGGTGGGGCCCGACCCGACCCCCCCACCCCCGTCGATCGTCCACCAGCCGATGGCGAGGCTCTGCCCGCTCGCCGCCGCCGCGCCGAGCGCGACCGCGCACCCGGCGAACATGATCCGTGTCGTGTGCAGCATGGGAAATGCTCCTTTCGTTCCCCGCGGCCGCCGCGCCCGATGGCCCGGCCGCCCGCCGGTGGTTGGTCTCAGTTGCGGTTCAGCTCGAACTGCATGAGCAGCCCGTAGTGGTCGGACAGGTCGCGGATGCACCAGCCGTTGTCGCACAGGTCCGGCTCGCCCGCGGGCACCTGGTACTCGCGCCGCTCCAACGCGACCGGCACGATATCGACCGAGCCGTCGAAGCTCGGGGCGTACAGGATGTAATCGAGGCGTTTGCTGCCCGAGCCGCCGAAGTACTGCTTGAGCTCGTTCTCGGCGCACGAGGTGCAGGCGAAGCTGTCGGCCGAGCAGTGGAAGTTGGGGCCGCCCTCGCGGGTGCCGGAGACGGCCATCGCCCCGGCCATGAAGGCGCTGTACTCCCCGGTCTCGCCGGGCACATTGAAGTCGCCCATGACGATCACGACATCGGACGGATTCGCGAACCGCCAGCCCTGCACGGTGAAGCCCAGCTGGAGCATCTGCTCGAACCGGACCTCCTCGTTGGCCTCCCCGTCGCCGGCCTGGGTGTGCGTGTTGAAGACGGCGATCCGGAAGCCGTCCTTCTCGATGGTCGCGCTCAGGAACCCCTTGGAGGCGAAGGCGTCCTCCCCGCGCTCGGACCCGAAGAACCCCTGCTGCGTGTGCTGCAGCACCCCCTTGGCGTGGATCGCCAGGCCCGAGTGCAGGACATCCAGGTCGTCGTCGCGCTGGTCGCCGTAGAAGCCGGTGTAGCCCTCGAACGAGAGCCTGATCAGGAGCGGGATCCAGAGCTCC
Organism: Phycisphaerales bacterium; assembly: GCA_020850415.1. GTDB lineage: Bacteria > Planctomycetota > Phycisphaerae > Phycisphaerales > UBA1924 > PNC22. The sequence continues at coordinate 350,705 of JADZER010000037.1, read as the reverse complement.
GAGTCCCAGCACTCCTGGAGGCCGACGATATCGGCCTGCTCGGTGGCGAGGACCTCGCCGATGTAGCCGGTGCGCTCGGCGTCCATGTAGGTCTCGGCGCCGAGGAGCTGATCGCCGAACAGGTGGGTGTTGTAGGTGAGGACGCTGAGGGTGGTGCGCTGGGCGCCGAGCTGGCCGATGACGACCTCGCCGTTGGCGCCGGTGAGGGAGGCCGGCTGGGTGAAGGCGCCGGTCTCGCGGTAGATGCCGCCGTTGATCCGAAGGTCGGCGTTGTTGGGGGCGGCGCACAGGGCCGCGTGGACGACGCTGAAGGGGTTGGAGAGGGTGCCGTCGGGGTCGAAGACGCCGGTCTTGCTGACATTGATCTGGGCCGCGGCGGAGCCGGCGATCGCGCTGATTGCACCGATCATGCCGATCATGCCCGCGGCGCGCATGTTGTGGTGTTTCATGGCTGCTTCCTTGTGGTGGGGGTCGTGTGTGGCGGGGGTGGGGCGGGCCGTGGGGCGGGTGCTTATTGGAGCCCGACGAGCACGAGGACCATGCCCCGGCCGCCCTCGAGGTTGGACATGGCCTTGCCGATCACGGCGCCCTGGGAGCGGGCGTGGTCGGTGACGCGCATGGCGTGGCCCGGGGTGGGGGAGGAGGTGAGCAGGTCGCCGGGCTGGATGGGCCCGGAGGCGTCGGCGTCGCACCAGCACCAGACGCGCCCGACGGTGGCGACGGGCATGTCGCCGTCGGCGACGGTGCCGGACTGGGTGAGGGTGAGGCCGGGGTTGATGCCGTTGGCGCCGCTGATGATGCCGGCGACGGTGCGGTCGTAGGGTCCGGAGGCGACGCGGAGGGCGCCGAGGTTGTCGGGGTCGATGGCGACGACCATGCCCGGGGCGGCGATGATCTCGCCGGCGGGGGCGACGGAGTAGGGCTCGGCGATGTCGCTGCCGCCGGTGATCTGGAGGGCCTTGCAGCGGACCCAGCCGGCGGCGAAGAGGTCGCCACCGAGGGTGATGTGCTTGAGGAAGGTGGCGCTGCCGGCCTTGTCGACGACGATGCCGCGGGTGGAGAGCGAGTGGGGAGCGCCGGTGATCTTCTGGCGGGGGAGGGTCTCGAGGCCGGTGCCGCCGTCGGGGTAGCGGAGGGTGATCTCGACCCAGCGGGTCTTGTCGGTGGCGAAGGCGCCTTCGTCGGAGGGGTCGAATTCGACGGTGAAGAGCCCGTCGGCGCAGGTGACGGTTGTATTCTGCTTGGCGCCGATCTTGTTGCCGCCGGTGGCGGCATCCCAGAGCTGGATCTGGACCTCGACCTGGCCGTTGACCAGCTCCCCGTTGTGGGAGACCTGGCCCTGGTAGGTGAAGGTGGTCGGCCAGACGGTCTGGGCGGTGGCGAGGGAGGCGCCGAGGAAGGTCCCGGCGGCGGCGGCGAGCGAGACGATGGTGCGATGGGCGAAACGGGTGCGGCGGGTGTCACGGTTCATGATCTGGATCTCCTGTTCTCGGGCGTTGGTGCGTGTTGCGGCGGGGCGCTGTTGCCCTGCCCGGGAGCAGTCCGAGATTGGGTGGAAGGACCCGACAGGGGTGGATGAAAAATGTGCGAGTGGGGCCCGGATCGGCCCGGGGGGTTCCCGGGTACACTGCGGCCCATCGGGTGCGGAATCGCGGCTTGGGAAGGCGAAGCTCGGATGGTGAGCGTCGGATGCTGAATCAGGGAGGTCCCAACCCGGACGCCGGCGTGACGCTGGTGTTGCAGGCGGCGGCGGCCGGCGACGCCGAGGCCGCGGCGGCGCTGTTGCCGCTGGTGTATCAGGAGCTGCACCGGCTGGCGCAGGCGCGGATGCGTCGTACGCCTCCGGGGAACACGCTGCAGACGACGGCGTTGATCCACGAGGCGTATCTGAAGCTGGTGGGGAGCGGCGACCCTGGCTGGAGCGGGCGGCACCATTTCTTTGGGGCCGCGGCGCGGGCGATGCGGGACATCCTGGTGGATCAGGCGCGGCGGAAGGCGAGCGTGAAGCACGGGGGCGGGCTTCGTCGGGTGGACCTGGACGAGGCGGACATTGTGCTGGATGAGGCGCCGGAGCGGGTGCTGGCGTTGGATGAGGCGCTCCGGAAGCTGGAGGCCGAGGATGCGCGGCTGGGGGAGATCGTGATGCTGCGGTACTTCGCCGGGCTGACGCAGGGGGAGACGGCGGCGGCGCTGGGGGTGTCGGAGCGGACGGTCGAGCGGGACTGGCGGTACATCAAGGCGTGGCTGCGGCGTGAGCTTGAGGGCATGGGCGATGGCTGACGCGGGACGCGTGCGGGAGCTGTTCGAGCGCGCGACGGAGCTGCCCCGCGAGGAGCGGGGCGCGTTCTTGGCCGGCGCGTGCGGGGGGGATGCGTCGCTGCTGGCCGAGGTGGAGTCGCTTCTGGCGTTCGACGGGGGGAGCGCGACATTCCTGGAGGGGACGCCGTTTACGACCTCGCAGGCGCTGGCGGCGCGGATGGGTCTGCGGGTGCCGGAGCGGTTCGGGCGTTACCGGGTGATCCGTCTGGTGGGCGAGGGGGGGATGGGGGCGGTGTACGAGGCGGAGCAGGAGAACCCGCGTCGTCGGGTGGCGCTCAAGGTGGTGTACCCGGCGTTCGCGTCGGGCCAGCTTCTGCGCCGGTTCGAGCACGAGGCGCATGTGCTGGGGCAGCTCAAGCACCCGGGGATCGGTCAGATCTACGAGGCGGGGTTCGAGGACACGCCGTACGGGCGTCAGCCCTACTTCGCGATGGAGTTCGTGCGGGGCATGTCGCTGACGGCGTACGCGGACCGTGCGGGGCTCTCGGCCCGTGCCCGCCTGGAGCTGATGGCGAAGGTGTGCGACGCGATCCAGCACGCGCACATCAAGGGGGTGATCCACCGGGACTTGAAGCCCGCGAACATCCTGGTGGAGGAGGTGGGCGAGCCATCCTCCGGCGGTCCGGCGACGGCGCAGCCGAAGATCCTCGACTTCGGGATCGCGCGGATGACCGACTCGGACATGCGTTGCGTGACGGTGCACACGAATGTGGGTCAGCTTCTGGGCACGGTGCCGTACATGAGCCCCGAGCAGGTGTCGGGAAACGCGGCGGACCTGGACACGCGTTCGGATGTCTACTCGCTGGGTGTGCTGCTGTATGAGTTGCTGGCGCACCGGCTGCCGTACGAGCTGGGGGACCGGCCCCTGCCGGAGGTGGCGCGGATCATCCGGGAGGAGGAGCCGCGGACGCTGGCGGGGCTGGACGGGTCGCTGGCGGGCGATGTCTCGACGATCGTGGGCAAGGCGCTGCAGAAGGAGCGTTCGCGTCGGTACCAGTCGGCGGCGGATCTTGGGGCGGATATCCGCCGGTATCTCCGGAACGAGCCGATCTCTGCGCGGCCGCCGACGACGCTGTACCAGCTCCGGAAGTTTGCGCGTCGGAACCGTGCGTTGGTGAGCGGCGTGGCGGCGGCGTTCGCGGTGCTTGCGGTGGCGGTGGTGGTGGTGGCGTCGCTTGCGGTTCGGGAGACTCGCTTGCGTCACGAGGCGGACGCGAACGCGGCGGCGTCGCGGCGGCTGGCGTACCGGGCGAGCATCGCGGCGGCGTCGGCGGCGTTGGACAAGCACCAGCGTTCGGCGCTCCGTTCGCGCCTTGACGAGGCGCCGGCGGAGCTTCGCGGTTGGGAGTGGCGGTACCTGCGGGCGCTGCACGACCGGAGCGCCGCGACGGCGCGGCTCGGCCCCGGTTCGCTGCTGCTGGGGTTTGCGCAGGGGACCGGGGACGCGGTCACGATCGACCCGTCGGGGACGGTGCGGGCGTGGCGGATGGACGGTTCCGGCGAGGAGCACGCGGGCCTGCTGCCGGCGGGCGTGGTCTCGGGCGCGCTCTCCCCAGCGGCGGCGCTGGCGGTCGGCGTGAGCGGCGCGGGCGAGGCGGTGGCGGTTGATCTGGGGGGTTGGGCCGTGGCGTGGCGGGCGGGCGGGTTCGCGCCGTCGCGGGCGAGCGTGTTCAGCGGCGACGGGGGGTTGCTTGCGTTGTGCGACGCGGACCTGCAGTCGGTGGCGCTGTTGGACGCGGGCACGGGTGCGCGGGTTGCGACGGTGCGGGTGGGGCTCTCGCCGCCGGCGCCGCTGGCGTTCGGGCCCGACGGGCGGAGCCTGTTCGTGCTCGACGAGCCCCGGGTGCTGGAGATCGATCTTGAGACGGGCGATCGGCGGGTGTGGCCGCGGGCGGATGTGCTGGCGGTCGGCGCGGCGGACGCGCGGGTTTACTTGCAGTGGGGCCCCGCGATCGATGTCCTCGATGCCGGGACCGGGGGGCGGGTGATGCAGCTCCGCGGGACGACGGGGGGGGCGGCGGCGTGGTGTCTGCTTCCCGCGGCGGGGGTAGCGGCGCTCGGGGAGGACGCGGGCTGGATCTCGTTTGTCCGGCTGGATGACGGCGTGACGACGGGGGTTCTCAGTGCGCACGATGCTCCTGTGGAGTTCCTCGTCGCGTCCGAGGACGGCGGGCGCCTGGCGTCGCTGGATTCGGGCGGGGAGCTGAAGCTGTGGGACGCGGCGGATGGGCCGGTTCCCTTTCGGGTGGCGCGGTCGAACGACAATGTGAACGCGGTGGCGTTCGACCGGCGCGGGTCGTTGATGGCGACGGTGGGCTGGGGGAGCGTGAAGCTGTGGGATGCGCAGCGCGGCGCGGAGCGGTGGCTGCGGGTGGTGTCGCACCCCCGTGAGCAGGGCGGGGCGGTGGCGTTCGACCCGGGTGGCCGGGCGGTCGGGGCGGCGCTGCGCACGCCCGGGGTGTGGGTTTTCGACTGCGCGACCGGCGAGGGGCGCCAGCTGCAGGGGGATCGGCCCGAGCCGGTCGATCTGCTGGCGTGGATGCCCGACGGGGGTTCGCTGCTGGTGGTCCGCGCCGGGGAGGATGTGGAGGAGATCGACAGCGTGGGCGGCGGGCCGGTCCGGCGGCTGGCGCGGGGGGGCTCGGCCGGTCTGCGGGCGCGGTCGCTGGAGGTCGGGCCGGGCGGCGAGGTGGCGCTGGGGGCGGAGGACGGGTCGGTGTGGCTGTGGCGGACGCCCGGTGCGGGGCCGGAGGCGGTGTCGGCCGGTCACGGGTCGCCGGTGCTGAGCCTGGCGTTCTCGCCCGACGGCGCGCGGCTCGCCAGCGGCGGCACGGACGGGTCGGTGCACATCCGGGATCTCGGTTCGGCGGAAGGCGCGCCGGTGCGGGGCACGATCGGCACGCCGGTGGCCTCGCTGCAGTTCCACCCGGACGGCTCGCGTCTGGTGGCGGCGGGGGGCGACGGGCACGCGCACCTGCTGGGCGGGACGGACGCCGAGGCGTTGCTGGTGCTGGACTGCGGCGTGGATTCGCTGATGCGGTCGTGCTTCGGGCCGTCGGGGGACTCTGTGCTGTGCGCGGGGCCGGGGAACGGCCTGACGATCTTCGACCCGGCGGGCGACGCGGGGGTCCGGGCGGAGCGTCGGCGTGTGGCGCTTTCGCGGCGTTGGGTGGACGGGGCGCGGGAGGACGAGTGGGTGGTTTCCGACGCGGTGGCTCGCCTCCGCGCGGACGAGACCATCCCGGAGGATCTGCGGGAGCTTGCGGTCTCGATGGCGACGGCTCGCGGCGACCAGTCCAACTGGCTGAACTCCAAGGCGTGGGGGTATGTGCAGTACCCGGGCCAGGCGGGGGTGAACTACCAGCGGGGGCTGGTGATGGCGGAGGCGGCGGTGGGCGTGATGCCGGAGTACCCGAGCTATCTGAACACGCTCGGGGTGGCGCAGTACCGGTCGGGTCGGTTTGCGGAGTCGGCGGCGACGCTGGAGCGTTGCACCGGGTTGCAGGCGGGCGGGGGCGGGCGGACGACGCCGTTTGACCTGTTGTTTCTGGCGATGGCGTACCAGCGGCTGGGGCGGGTTGAGGAGGCGGCGAGGGCGATGGACGGGGGGAGGCGTCTGGTCGCGGAGGCGTCGGAGCGGGACCGGTCGGAGCTGCTGCCCCTGCTTCGGGAGGCGGAGGAGACGCTGGCGGGGGGCGGGTAGGCGGGCGGATTCCGATGCCGTAGGATCGCCCGGAGGTGCGCCATGCCCACCCTGTTTGACCCGGTCCGTTTCGGCGAGTTCAGGCTTCCCAACCGCGTCGTGATGTCGCCGCTGACTCGTTGCCGCGCACCGGGGCGGGTGCCCAACGCGTTGATGGCCGAGTACTACGCGCAGCGGGCGTCAGCGGGGCTGATCATCTCGGAGGCGACGGCGGTCGATCCGATGGGGGTGGGGTACCCGGACACGCCGGGGATCTGGTCGGACGAGCAGGTTGAAGGTTGGAAGCTGACAACGCGGGCGGTTGGGGAGCGGGGCGGGCGGATCCTGTGCCAGCTGTGGCATGTGGGTCGGATCTCTGACCCGGTGTACCTGCGGGGGGAGCGGCCTGTTGCGCCGAGCGCGATCGCGGCGTCGGGGCATGTGAGCCTGGTGCGGCCGAAGCGGGAGTTCACGACGCCGCGGGCGTTGGAGATCACGGAGATCCCGGGGATCGTGGCGGCGTACCGTCGCGGCGCGGTGAACGCGATGCGTGCGGGGTTTGACGGTGTGGAGATCCACGGGGCGAACGGGTATCTGCTGGACCAGTTCCTGCAGGATTCGACGAACCGGCGGGCGGACGAGTACGGCGGTCCTGTCGAGCATCGGGCGCGGCTGATGCTGGAGGTGGCGGACGCGTGCATCGGGGTGTGGGGCGCCGGGCGTGTGGGGATGCATCTGGCGCCGCGGGGCGATGCGCACGGCATGGGCGATTCGGACCCGGCGTCGACCTTCGGGTATGTGGCCGGGGAGCTTGGTCGGCGCGGGATCGCGTTCGTGTGCGCCCGCGAGCACCTGGGCGAGGGTCGGATCGGGCCGCGGCTGAAGCAGCAGTTCGGCGGCGCGTTCATCGCGAACGAGAGCTTCACGCGTGAGAGCGCGGAGGCGGCGCTGGCGGCGGGCGAGGCGGACGCGGTGGCGTTCGGGAAGGCGTTTCTGGCGAATCCTGACCTTCCGGAGCGGCTGCGGGCCGGGGCCGGGCTCAATGAGCCTCGGGCGGAGCTGTTCTATGGGGACGGGCCGGCGGGGTATACGGACTACCCCGCGCTGGCACCCGGGCGGGTTGTTGGCGGCGTGGCGCGGTAGGGGCGGTCGCGGGCGTGCTAGGGAAAGCCCTCGACTTTGGTGCGCGAGGCGCGTCCGGGGTCGGAGGGCGTTGTTGGGCTGGACCAGCGGGGGGAAGTGGCCGAAACCCACGGTATGGCGAGTCCCCCGGCCGGGGGCTCATGCCGCACCGGGAGGTAGGCCCATGCGCATCGCGACTGCGACGTTCTCTCCCGATGGGGGTTGGAGTCAGGCGGAGCAGCCGATCGCCGACTCGGCGTCGACGGCGGTGTTCGTGTTCGGCGATTCGGCGTTGATCGACGATCCGGGCCCGGTCGCGGAGTTGGTGTCGCGGTACCCGACGAGCCATGTGATCGGGTGCTCGACCTCGGGGCATATTTTGAACGACCAGCTCGGGGATGTGGGGATGACCTGCCTGGCGACGCGGTTCGAGGCGTCGCGTGTGGCGTCGGCGTCGGCGCCGCTGTCGAGCACGGGGGCTTCGCGTTGCGCGGGGCGGGTGCTGGCCGAGTCGCTGGCGGGGGAGGGGCTTGCGGCGGTGTTCGTTCTGGCGCCGGGGCTCTCGGTGAACGGGAGCGAGCTGGCGGGTGGTCTTCAGGAGGCGCTGCCGGCGGGTGTTGTGGTGACGGGTGGTTTGGCGGGCGACGGGGTTCGGTTTGAGCGGACCTGGACGGTGCACAACGGGGTGCCGCGGGGCGAGCAGGTTGTGGCGTTGGGGCTGTACGGGGCTCGTGTGCGGGTGACGCACGGGAGCGAGGGCGGTTGGCGTGGTTTCGGGCCGACGCGTCGGGTGACGCGTTCGGAGGGGAATGTGCTTTTCGAGCTGGACGGGGAGCCGGCGTTGCCGCTGTATAAGCGGTACCTGGGGGCGGAGGCCGAGCAGCTGCCGGCGTCGGCGTTGCTGTACCCGCTGGCGGTCGAGGTGGGGTCGGACATGGTGGTTCGGACGATCCTGGGGATCGACGAGGAGCGGGGTTCGCTGCACTTTGCGGGTGATGTTCCGGAGGGGGCGAAGGCGCAGTTCATGCTCGCGGTGAGCGAGCAGTTGCTGGAGGGGGCGGCGCGTTCGGCGGAGTCGGCGCGGCCGGGTCGCGACCCTGTGCTGGCGCTCGCGGTGAGCTGCGCGGGTCGTCGTCAGGTGCTGGGGGAGCGGACGGAGGAGGAGCTGGAGGCGGTGCTGGAGCGGCTGCCGCCGGGTTCGGTGATGACGGGGTTCTACTCGCACGGTGAGCTTTCTCCGGCGGGTCAGTCGGTGTGCCGTCTGCACAACCAGACGATGACGCTGACGGCGATCTGGGAGGCGGCGGCCTGAGGCGTGTTGCATGATCGACCCGCACCGCAATCTCGACCGGCAGCTTCGTCGTCACGGGCTGGCGCAGGGCCAGGCGCCGGAGTCGGCGGAGTCTTGGGGCGGGTTCCTGGGGGCGGTGAACCGGGCGTATCTGGAGCACGACCGGGCGGTGGCGCGGATGGAACGGGCGCTTGGGATCTCGACGGCGGAGATGCAGACGCTGTACGACGAGCTTCTGGCGCGGAGCGAGGCGTTGGCTCGGGAGACGGCGCGGCTGGAGCGGGAGATGTACCGTCGCGCGGAGGTGGAGGAGCGGCTGCGTCATGAGGCGACGCACGACGCGCTGACGAGCCTTCCGAACCGGGCGAAGCTGCTGGAGCGGATCGAGCGCCGGCTGCCCTGGGTGGCGCGGCACCCGGGGACGACTTTCGCGCTGTTGTTTCTGGACCTGGACAATTTCAAGATTATCAACGACAGCCTCGGGCACGCGGCGGGCGACCGTCTGCTGACGCTGGTGGCGACGCGTCTGCAGCGGGGGCTGCGCTCGCTGGACACGGTGGTCCGGCCGGGGAGCGGGTTTACGGCGCGGCTGGGCGGGGACGAGTTCGTGGTGCTGCTGGAGGAGATCGCCGATTCGAGCGACGCGTTGCGGGTGGCGGAGCGGCTGCGGGCGGAGATCGCGGAGCCGATGGTGATCGACCGGCACTCGGTGGAGGTGGGGGCGAGCGTGGGGATCGCGGTGTACCGGCACGGCGCGACGAGCTCGGCGGCGGACCTGCTGCGCGAGTCGGACACGGCGATGTACTTCGCGAAGCACTCGGGCAAGTCGCGGTGCGCGATGTTCGACGAGCGGATGCACGCGGCGGCGGTGACGCGGCTGAGCCTGGAGAACCAGCTGCGTGCGGCGGTGGCGCGGGGCGAGTTCGTGGTGTACTACCAGCCGGTGATCGAGCTGTCGACGGGGCGGATGGCGAGCGCCGAGGCGCTGGTGCGTTGGCAGCACCCCGACGGGAGTCTGGTGTCGCCCGGGGTGTTCGTCACGGTGGCCGAGGAGATGGGGATCATCGGCGAGCTGGGGCGGTGGGTGCTCAACGAGGCGTGCCGGCAGGTGGCGGCGTGGAACCGGCGCCTGGCGCCGGAGCGTCAGATCTGCGTGGGGGTGAATGTGTCGCGTCGTCAGATCCTCGACGCGGATCTGGTGGCGGATGTGCGCGGGGCGCTCGGGGCGTCGGGGCTGGACGCGCGGCGGCTGAACATCGAGATCACCGAGAGCATCATCATGACCGACTCGCGCCGGGCGGCGGGCGTGCTGGACGCGATCCGCGACACGGGGGTCCGGGTGCTGATGGACGACTTCGGGACGGGGTACTCGTCGCTGAGCTGCCTGCACAACTTCAGCGTGGACGGGCTGAAGATCGACCGGTCGTTCGTCGAGCTGCTGCAGAGCGAGGGGCCCTACCGGGCGGTGGTGGAGACGATTGTGCGCCTGGCCCATGTGCTGGAGAAGCGGGTGGTGTGCGAGGGCATCGAGACCCCCGAGCAGCTCCAGATCGTCCGGGAGCTGGGGTGCGACTTTGCCCAGGGGTTCCTGTTCTCGCGCCCGGTGCCGGGCCCCGAGATGGAGCGGCTCCTGCTTGACCCCGGGCAATCGGGCGCTCTGGCGGCCTGACGGCGCGGGGCCGACGGGGCTGCGGGGGACCCCCGGCGGTCCGCTCGTTGGGTCGGCCGCGGAGGGGCTTGGGCGGGCTTGGGCGGCTGGGGGACAGGCCGGGGGGGCCGGGGAAGGTTCGTGATCTGTCGGGCGGCGGCGGCCGGCTCACGCCCGGCGCGCGGGCGGGCCGATATGGTGGAACATGCCCGACGCGCCAAAGCACGCCGCCAGCCCTGTTGCGCCCACAACTCGCCCCCAGACCGAGCCGACGCCCCGCCCGGGCGAGCCGTTCGCGGTTACGGGCCGGCATGTGTGGATGATCGGGATCGGCGGGTGCGGGATGTCGGGCCTGGCCCAGATGCTGCGTGCCCGGGGCGCGGCGGTTTCGGGGAGCGATTCGGCGGCCTCGCCGGTGACGGAGCGTCTGGAGGCCTCGGGGATTCCCGTGTCGTTCGATCAGGCGGCGGGCCGCCTGCCGGAGGCGTGCGACCTGGTGGTCGCGTCGGCGGCGATCCGGCCGGACCACGCGGAGATGCTGTCGGCGACGACGCGGGGGGTGCCGGCGCTGAGCTATGCCGAGGCGTTGGGACGGTGCATGCTGGGTCGGACGGGGGTGTGCGTGGCGGGGACGCACGGGAAGAGCTCGATTACCGCGATGCTGGGGGCGGCGTTGACGGACGCGGGTCTGGACCCGACGGTGATCGTGGGGGCGACATGCTCGCAGTTGCCGCTGGGCTGCCTGGCCTCGCCTGGGGTGGCGGAGCCCGGGGGTCTGGGCGGGCCTCGTGCGGGGTTCCGGCTGGGGTCGGACACGATCCCGCTGGGCCCGCGGGCGGGTCGTCCGGGGCTGCTGGTGGCCGAGTCGTGCGAGTTCAACCGGTCTTTCCACCACCACCGCCCGACGATCGCGGCGATCACCTCGGTGGAGGCGGACCATCTGGACATCTATGGGTCGCTTGACGCGGTGGTGGAGAGCTTCGCGGAGTTCGCGAGGCTGATCCCGGCGGCGTCGGAGGGTGGGTATCTGCTGATCGCCGACGAGGGGGCGCACCGGCGTCAGATCACGGCGGGGCTGGCGTGCCAGGTGGAGACGATCGGGTTCAGCCCGGCGGCGGACTGGGTGGTGTGGGTGGACTCGCGGTCACGGGAGGTGGCGCTCACGCACCGTCGCGAGCTTGCGGCGCGGTGGACGATGCGGATCCCCGGGGTTCACAACGCGATGAACGCGGCGACGGCGTGCGTGCTGGCGACGCGGCTGGGCGCGGACCCGGCGCGGGTGGCCAAGAGCCTGGGGGCGTTCCGCGGGGTGGACCGGCGGACGCAGCTTCTTGGCGACCGGCCGGTGCCGGGGGGCGCGGTGCGGGTGTACGACGACTACGGGCACCACCCGACGGAGGTCGACGCGACGCTGCGGGCCTTGCGGGACTTCGAGCGGCCCCAGGAGCGGGGCGGGCGCCTGGTGTGCGTGTTCCAGCCGCACCAGCACTCGCGGACGCGGTTCCTGCTGGAGGAGTTTGCGCAGGCGTTCAGCCAGGCGGACATCGTGATCGTGCCTCATATCTACTTCGTCCGGGACAGCGAGATCGAGAAGACGAAGGTCTCGGCGGCGGATTTGGTGGACCGTCTTCGGAAGCGCGGGGTGCGGGCGATGCACCTGTACCCGTTCGACGCGATCGTGGAGCAGCTGGAGAACCTGTGCCAGCCGAACGACCTCTTGGTGGTGATGGGGGCGGGGCCGGTGTGGCAGGTGGGGCATGAGTACATGGGGATCGGGAAGAAGTAGGCCGCCGAGGACGGTGAGTATCGCTGAGGAGGACAGGGAGGGAGTTCGGCGCGGATGAACGCAGATGCTCGCGGATTGAAGACCGTGGCTGTGCGGAGCGCGGCAACCTGGGTGTCTCTGCCTCTCTCCGGGCTTGTCCGCGTGCGTCCGCGGCCGATCCGACTTCCTTCGTGCTCTCCGTGAACTCCGTGGTGGATGAAAGAGCCTGGCAGTAACGACTGTGACCGAGATCCCCATGCAGCGTGACGCGCCGATCCCGACCTGGTTCGGGGTTGGCGGCGGCGCGGACGCGTTGGCCTCGCCGCGGAGCGAGGAGGAGCTGCTGGCGTGCCTGGACCTGGACCCGGCCTGCCGCGTGCTGGGTGACGGGGCGAACCTGCTGGTGCACGACGCCGGGGTGAGCGGGCTTGTGGTGAGTCTCGGGCAGGGGGAGTTTTCGGCGGTGGATGTCCCTCCGGCGGGCGGTGGCAAGCCGCACGGCGAGGTGGTGGTGGTGCGGGCGGGGGCCGGGGTGAACCTGCCGCGGCTGGTGGTGGAGACGGTGCGTCAGGGGCTTGGCGGTCTGGAGGGGCTTGGGGGGATCCCGGCGTCGGTGGGCGGGGCGTTGGTGATGAACGCGGGGGGATCGTTCGGGCAGATCGCGGATGTGGTGGGTCGGGTGTTCGGGGTGACACGCGGGGGCGAGCGGGTGACGCTGGAGCGGGGCGAGATCGCGTTCGGGTACCGGTGCAGCGGGCTCGGCGACCTCCTGGTGACGGGGTGCGAGTTGGAGCTTCGTCGCGGGTACCCCGAGACGCTGCGCGACCGGCTGAAGGAGGTCATGTCGTACAAGAAGTCGACGCAGCCGATGGGGGAGAAGAGCGCGGGGTGCTGCTTCAAGAACCCGACGCTGGAGCGGGCGGTGGCGGGGATCGGCGAGGCGGGCCAGCGTGTGAGCGCGGGGATGGTGATCGATCGGGCGGGGTGCAAGGGGCTGACGGTCGGGGGCGCGACGGTGAGCGAGCGGCACGCGAACTTCTTCCCGGTGCGGAGTGACGCGTTGGCTTCGGAGGTGATCGAGCTGATGGAGGAGGTCGAGCGGCGCGTGCTCGACCGGTTCGGGATCGTGCTGGAGCGCGAGGTCGTGGTGTGGCGGAGGGACGGCGTGTGAGTGGATCGCTGCCGAGTGTGCTGGTGCTTGCGGGCGGGCCGGACGATGAGCACCCGGTGAGCTTGCTGAGCGCGGCGGGTGTGTCGGACGCGCTGCGGGGCGCGGGGGCGCAGGTTCACCATGTGGTGATCGACCGGCCCACGCTGGACGAGCTGCGGGTGCTGCCGGGGGAGGTGGTGTTCCCGGTGCTGCACGGGAGCTACGGGGAGGGGGGGCCGCTGCAGGACCTGCTGGCGGTGTTGGGGCGGCCGTTCGTGGGCTGCCGCGGGGCGGCGGCGCGGGCGGCGATGGACAAGATGGCGACCAAGCTGCTGGCGGCGACGCTGGGGATCGCGACCAAGCCGGCGCAGGTGATGAATATCGGCGACGCGGCGTGCCCGATCCCGCTGCCGGTGGTGGTCAAGCCGGTGCACGACGGGTCGAGCGTGGGGCTGCACATGTGCCCGGACGCGGGGGCGTGGTCGCGGGCGCAGGCGGCGGTGTCGCGGGATATGGCGGAGCGCCCGGGGCGGGCGTACATGGTGGAGCCGATGGTGAAGGGGCGCGAGCTGACGGTTGGCGTGCTGGAGGAGGAGGCGGGGTTTGTCGCCCAGCCGCTGATCGAGATCGTGCCGGCGGCGGGGGTGTACGACTACGCGGCGAAGTACGACCGGGACGACACGCGGTATGTGGTGGAGCCGGCGCTGCCGGCGGGTGTGGCGGGGCGGTGCCGCGAGGCGGCGGTGCGGATGGCGCGGGGGCTTGGCGTGCGGCATCTGTGCCGCGTGGATTTCCTGCTGGACGGGGCGGGGGAGCCGTGGCTGCTGGAGGTCAATACGATGCCGGGGTTCACCTCGCACTCGTTGCTGCCGATGGCGGCCGGTGCGGCGGGGCGGGATATGGGGGCGTTGTGTGCGCACCTGGTGCGGATGGCGATGAGGGGATGATTGGGTGAGGGGGTGAGGGGGTGAGGGGGTGAGGGGGTGAGGGTGGGGGTGAGTGGGTGTGGTGGGGTTGAAGGGGGCAGGGAGTGCCCCGGCGCTTGGGGTCGCGTTGGTGTGATTCGAGGGATGGAGACTGCGTCATGGCCAGGAAGGCGAAGAAGAACAGGGCTCTGCGGGTGCGTTCGGGGTGGATGGAGAGTTTCAGCTTCCGGGCGGCGGCGGGGCTGGTGCTGTCGCTGGCGGGTGTGGGGGCGGCCGGGTGGGGCGTGGCGGTGGTGCACGCGCGGGCGGATTCGATTCTCGCGGCCCAGCCGACGAGCGTGGAGATCGAGTGGCCCTCGCTGCCGGGGGCCGAATCGACCTGGATGGGGGAGGCGCTGCGGGAGCAGATCACGGCGATGGTGGACGCGCAGCTAGTCGGGCGGGCGCTGGACGCGCGGGCGCTGGCGGCCGTCGGCGAGATGCTGACGGCCAGCGGGTGGTTCGACGGCCCCCCGGGGGTGCGTCGGACGGGCGACGCGTCGATCGGCATCCGCGGCGTGTGGCGCGAGCCGGCGTGCGTGCTCCGCAGCGGGGTGCGGGACTATGCGCTGGACTGGAAGGGCCGGCCGTTCCCGATTGACTATCCGGCGGGGTCGTCGGGCATGCGGGCGATCCTGGGGGTGGGGGCGGGCGTGCCGCTGCGGGGCGGCGTGCTGGATGTGCTGAACCCCTGGCCCGGTGAGGATGTCTCGGCGGCGCTGGAGCTGCTCGCGCCGCTGCTGCGGGAGCCGTTCGCCGATCAGGTGGCGGGGATCGATGTGACGGACTACTACACGGGGGGCGAGCTGGCGATCGTGACCGACCGGGACACGCGGGTGGTGTGGGGCGGGCGGTACGGGGAGTTCATCCCGGGGGAGAAGTCGAGCGAGGAGAAGCTCGCGAGGCTCCGGGCGGCGCACTCGAACCCGGGGTACCAGCACCGGATCGACGGGGGGCAGCAGATGATGGATGTGTCGGGCGAGCACCTGATTCTCGACCGCACCCGCCAGCCGTGAACGAGCCGCCCGAGCCCAACCCCGACCCGACCCCCAACATCCCGGAGGGGTCGGAGCGCGACGGATCGGGATCGGGCGAAACCCGCGGGGCTCCAGGGCGTACAAGTGCGGTGATGGCTGGATTGGCCGAACAGCTCGCGGGTGATGGCGCGGCGCCGGGGGCGGCGGGCGCCGACCTGGACATTTTCGGCAGGCCCGCGCCGGCGGGGCGGGACTGGTCGCACCGGCGCGGCGAGCCGCGGGTGTTCGCGTTTTTCTGGACGCTGTACCTGCTCGCGGCGACGGTGGCGGCGTTCTGGGCGGTCGGTGCGCCGGGCGCGCACGACGCGATGGCGCTGCGTCCGGCGGCGCGGTCGGTGCTGGCGGCGATCAGCGTGGGGGTGGCGCTGCTGTGGCCGATGACGCGGCTGAGCCAGATGCTGCCGAGCCTGTACACGCGCCGGATCGCAAGGGCGGTCGGGCAGGACATGGTGGTGCTGCTGGTGCCGGCGCAGGCGATCATCTGGCCGCAGGTCGCGATGGCGGCCTGGCCGATCGGTGTGGTGGCGGCGTTGGCGGCGTCGATCACGGCGTGGGCGGTGCTGCTTGGGTCGTTGCTGACGCTGGCGATGATGCTGACGGGGCGTCGTCGCGGGTGGTGGATGGTGGTGTTCGTGGCGATCGCGGGGCTGGGGCCGCTGGTGGCGCTGGGCCCGGCGGGGGGTCTGGTGCACGCGGACAACACCTTTGATTGGTGGTGGATGACGAGCCCGCTGACGAGCGGGTTTGAGCTGTGCCGCGACCGCTCGTGGACGGGGGCGGCGGCGGCGGTGGCGGGCGGCCACTGGCGGGCGATCGGGCTCGTGGGAGCCCTGGGGGCGTGCGGGTGGTGCTGTGTGCCGATCGTGGCGGCGATGCGCCGGACGCTGGGGGAGTGAGTAGACTAGAGACCTGACGCCACGCCGCTCGCGGCGGGGCGTTCGCTGTTGATATCTGGACGAGGAAGGCCGACATGGAACTGATGACCGCCGAAGAGAAGACCCGGATCGAGGCCAAGCTGGGGGAGCTGCGTGCGAACCGGCCGCGGTTGACGGAGCGGATCGCCGAGGCGCGGGCGCTGGGTGATCTGAAGGAGAACGCCGAGTACCACGCGGCTCGTGAGCAGCAGGGGTACGAGGAGGCGGAGATCAAGCGTCTGGAGAAGCGTCTGGAGGACGCGCATGTGGTGGACGACGCGAACATGGCCGACGGGGTGGTGTTCCTGGGGTCGACGGTGAAACTGCGCGAGATGGACACCGGGGATGAGGACCTGTACAAGCTGGTGGGCGAGGCGACGGGGGATCTGTCGCTGGACTATGTCGAGGTGACGACGACGAGCCCGATGGGTGAGGCGCTGATGAAGGCGAGCGTGGGGGAGACGATCAGTGTGCGGGCGCCTCGGGGGGTGAAGCAGTTTTTGATCGTTGAGGTGGAGTAACCGGCGCTATGCCCCTTGGGGCATCGGGTGTGACAGTGCCACCCACGCCGTACGCTCAACACACGGCGAACAGCAACATGAACCCGGCGAAGAGTCCGAGAAACCGAGTTGCCGATGTGAGCACCCCGGTCGTGATCTCTGCCTGCTTCAATCTGGTGGCGGCCGGTTCGTGTCTGGCATCCGGGGCCTTTTTCACCTGCGTGTTCCCGGTTCTCCAGCCATTCGTGCTTGGCATTGCGTTCGCGCTGCTTAGCATCCCACTCGTCGCTCTTGCGATCTGCGAGTTCGTGTTTGTGTCGAAACTCGCCGGCCCGGCAGCTCATCCTCGGACCGGGCATTGGGCTCGGATGCTGTCGATCGCGGAGATGTACACAATCCTCGTGGGCAATCTCCCGTCGGCCATCTGTGGGCTGTTCGTGTTCCTGAAGCTCGCTCACTTGGAGTCAGCCTTGGAATCTCGTTCGCGGTGACGCGGTCAATCACGCTGGCGGGCGGCAGTGAACGGGTCGGCGGTCTGGCTCCGTCACGATGACTAACGGACAACAGGCCTTCGCGTCACGGGGAGGGGCGTGTCGGTCGCCGGCCGGGCCTCGACGCCCGGCTGCTCAAGATCAGCCCTCCGGGCTGCGGTAGTGCAGGCTGGAAGCCTGCACCACAACCTAGCGGCGCTTCTTGCGGCTCTTGAAGCCGCGCCCGGTGTCGGCGCCTTTGGTGGGTTTCTTGGCGTGGAAGCCGGGCATGCCGGTCATGCCGGGGACGAGGTCGCTCATGCCGCCGCCCATCTCTTTGACGGCGGCGACCTTCTGCTTGGCGCTCATGTTGGCCATGGTTTTGGTGAGCTTGTTGATGGCCTCGAACTGCTTGACGAGCTGGCCGACCTCGTCGATCTTGACGCCGGCGCCTTTGGCGATGCGTTTGCGCCGGCTGATGTTGATGAGGCTGGGGGTCCGACGCTCTTGGCGGGTCATCGAGCCGATCATGGCCTCGACGCGGTCGAGCTGCTTCTCGTCGATGTGGGCGTCGCCGAGCATGGCGCCGACGCCGGGGAGCATGCCCATGATCTGCTTGAGCGGGCCCATGCGCCGGAGGGTCCGCAGCTGCTTGACGAAGTCGTCCATCGTCATCTCGCCCTTGGCCATCTTGGCCTCGAGCTCCTGGGCCTCCTTCTCGGAGACCTCGGCGGCGGCCTTCTCGGCGAGGCTGACGACATCGCCCATGCCGAGGACGCGGCCGGCCATGCGCTCGGCGTGGAACTCCTCGAGGGCGTCCCACTTCTCGCCGGTGCCGATGAACTTGATGGGGGCGCCGGTGACCTTCTTGACGCTGAGGGCCGCGCCGCCGCGGGTGTCGGAGTCGAACTTGGTGAGGATGAGCCCGTCGACCTCGAGCTTTTCGTGGAAGGTCTTGGCGCTGTTGACGGCGTCCTGGCCGGTCATGGCGTCGGCGACGAGGAAGATGTGCTGGGGGGAGAGGGCGCGGTTGATCTGCTGGAGCTCGCCCATGAGCTCGTCGTTGATGTGGAGGCGCCCGGCGGTGTCGAGGATGAGGACATCGACGCCCTTTTTGCGGGCCTCGGCGAGGGCGTTGCGGCAGACCTGGACGGCGACGCCGACGGCCTTGCCGTACTCGGCGCACCGCTCGGGCTCGCCGTAGAAGTGGACCTGGGCGCCGCCGGGGGCCTCGTCGTTGACGCGCCTGGCGACGATCTGGAGCTGCTCGACGGCGGCGGGCCGCTGGAGGTCGGCGGCGGCGACCATGACGGAGCGTCCGCGCCTCTTCAGGTAGGCGGCGAGCTTGCCGCAGGTGGTGGTCTTGCCCGAGCCCTGCAGACCGCACATCATGACGATGGTGGGCCCGGGGGAGATCTTCATGATCTCGGGGCCTGAAGGTGGCACGGCACTCCGAGCCGTGAGAGCTTCGAGCCCTGCTGCTGGTCCGGCCTCCCCGGCGCGGAAGGCTTGGCCACCGGGATCTCCGGCTCGGAGAGCCGGGCCACCCAGCAACTCGACGAGCCGTCGGTGGACGATGCCGATCATCTGCTCGCCGGGCTGGAGGCTCTTTATGACCTCGGTGCCGAGGGCGTCGGCCTTGACCTGGGCGCAGAACTCGTCGACGACCTTGTGGTGGACATCGGCCTCGAGGAGGGCGGTGCGGACCTCCTCCATGGCGTCGGCGATGTTCTTCTCGGTGATCTGGCCCTTGCCGGTGAGGTTGCGGAAGGCCTTGCCGAAGCCCTCGGAGATTCTCGCGAACATGACAAGCCCCCGGCGGGTGGGCCGGGCTCCTGGGGAGTCTGGCTGTCAGGGCTGTGACCGCAGCGGCGGATGGTAGGCTATGGGTGTGGGGCGAGTCTGGACGGGCGGGCCGTGCGCCGGAGTGGATCGGATGCCGACAGCAACTGTGACGATGACGGCGGTGGGCTTGGTGCTTTGCGCGTTGGCGTTCGTGCCGGGGCGTCGGGGGCGTGCGGCGTGCTTTGCGCGCGGGGTGGGGATGCTGGCGCTGGCGGCGGCGCCGGTCGGGATCGTGCAGGCGGTGTGGGTGATCGAAGGGCTGGACTTCCCGGGGCTGGTCTTCGGGCCGCTGATGGCGGTGCCGTTCAACATGGGCGGGCTGGTGTGCGCGGCGGCGTTCGAGTCGATCGACCGGGCGGGGCTGCTGGAGCAGCGGCAGTTCACGCTGCTGGACAACCTGGGGGTGTACTACCCGCTGCTGGCGGCGCAGACGGGTGTGCTGGCGGGGATCATCGCGGCGAGGACGCGGAAGACGGGGCGTGTGCTGAACGACCGGGTCATCCTGACGGTGCTGGGGGTGGCGTTGGCGAACGGGGTGCTGGGGATCACTTGGCCTTGGTGGGGGAGCTGAGGTGGCCGCGGATGGACGCGGATAGGCGCGGATGAAGGCAGATGCATGGAATGGCAGGGGCCAGGTCAGGACGGGCCTGGGTCTGTGCGTGTCTTCCTCGCGTTGTCGTAGGCGAATCTGCGGAAGTAGGGTTTGGGCCCGAAGTTCAGGAGGAGGCCGACCTCTATCGGGGTTGCTCGCAGGTAGTTCAGCGTCTGGGCTTCGAAGATGGGGTCGACCGCCCGGGCGGCCTTCAGTTCCACGATGACCGACTGCTCGACGAGCAGGTCGGCGCTGAACTCGCCGACGAGCTCGCCGCGGAAGTAGACCGGGACCGGAACCTGTTGAGCAACTTGGAGCCCGGCGGCGCGGAGGGCGATGACCATGCTCCTCTCGTAGACGGACTCCAGGAAGCCGGGTCCGAGCTCGTTGTAGACCTCGTAGAAGGCGCCGATGACCTTCTCGGTCAGCTCCTTGTGTTTCAATCCGCGTTCATCGGCGTTCATCCGCGGCCCCCGCCGTGCTTCTTGGCCAGCCAGGTGTGCAGCTTCTTGGCGGTCCAGGTGTTGACGCACTGCGCGGGGGGCAGCCAGCCGCGTCGGCCGGTGAGGATGCCGTAGAGGAGGTTGTCGAAGTCTTCGGCCTGGTGGACATCGCAGTCGATGGCGATGAGGCAGCCGGCCTCGACCGCGGCGCGGACATGGGTGTCGCGGAGGTCGAGGCGGAGCCAGTGGGCGTTGATCTCGAGGGCGACATCGTGCTCCCGCGCGGCGGCGAGGAGCTCGTCCATGGCCGGGTCGAGCCCCGGGCGCTTGTTGATGAGGCGGCCGGTGGGGTGGCCGAGGATGTTCACATGGGGGTTCTCGATGGCGCGGAGGAGGCGGTCGGTGGCGGTCCTCGGGTCCTGGCTGAGGGAGGCGTGGGGGCTGGCGACGACGACATCGAGCCACGCCAGCGTGTCGTTGTCGAAGTCCAGGTCGCCGCCGGCGAGGATGTCGACCTCCGAGCCGTGGAGGATGGCGACGCCCTGGGTCTGGGGTGTCGGGTTGTCGCGGAGGCGTTCGATGGCCTTTCGCTGCTGCCCGAGCCGCTTGACATCGAGGCCGTTGGCGACGGCGGAGCTTCGTGAGTGGTCGGTGACGGCGATGGAGTGGAAGCCGCGGGCCTTGGCGTGGGACACCAGGTCTTGCAGCGGGAGCGAGCCGTCGGATTCGGTGGTGTGTGCGTGCAGCTCGGCGCGGATGTCGGGGAGTGCGATGAGGGTCGGGGTGTGGTCCGGGGTCAGCTCGCCCCGGTCCTCGCG
This sequence comes from Phycisphaerales bacterium, assembly GCA_020850415.1. GTDB lineage: Bacteria > Planctomycetota > Phycisphaerae > Phycisphaerales > UBA1924 > PNC22. The sequence goes on along the minus strand of JADZER010000037.1, from coordinate 330,144 downwards.
GATCTCGGGCGGGACGAAGGGCAGGCCGAGCTTGGCGTAGATCTCCTCCTCGGTGGCGCCGGCGACCGGGGCGACGCCCCGCGACTGGGGCGAGCCCTCGGCGTTCTTGTCCTCGGGGAACAGGCCGTACTCGTTGAGGGTCAGCCCCTGCTTGAGGGCCCGCTCTCGGAGGCGCACATTGTGCTCTTTGGAGCCGGAGAAGTACATGAGGGCGGCGCCCCAGGACTCGTCGGGCACCACGCGGAGGTCGGCCTGCACGCTGGGTCGGTCCTCGGCGTCGCCCTCTGCGCCCTCGAACTTCCAGCGTCCCAGGTTGATCTCGAGCCCGAACCGGACGCTCGACTTGGTCTCACCCGACGCGATCACGGCGACGACGCCCGGCATGGAGCAGAACGCCTCGGTGGCTCGGGCGGGCTCGGTCGAGCTGACGAGGATGTCGATATCGCCGATGGTCTCCTTGCCGCGGCGCAGCGAGCCGGCGTACGCGACGCGTTTGACGCCTGTGACCTTCTCCATGTGTGCGACGATCGCGGCGGCGACGGGCATGGCGACGCCGAGGTGCAGCCGCCCGGTGTCCTGCTCGGCGTAGGCGATGGCCCGGGCGATCTTCTCGACCGCCTTCTTGCCCATGCGGGGCAGCTCGAGGATGGAGCCGTCGTCGATGATCCGCTTGAGTCCGGCGAGGTCGGTGACGGCGCGTTCCTGCCAGAGCATGCGCACGGTCTTGGGCCCGAGGCCCTGGATGTCGAGGAGGCGCATCAGGCCCGGCGGCACTTGCCCGGCGAGGTCCTGGTGCTCGCCGATCTTGCCGGTCTGGGCCAGCTCGAGCAGCTTGTCGGCGATCTTGGCGCCGACGCCCTCGATGGCGATGAGCGCGGCGCGGTCGAGCTTGGAGAGGTCGCGTGACTCGCCCTCGATGGCCCTGGCGGCGCGCGCATGGGCGTTGACCTTGAAGGGGTTCTCGCCCAGGAGTTCGAGCATCTGGGCGGTCTCGTTGAGCAGCCGGACGGCGGTGCGGTTGAAGCTCATGGCGGATGGTAGACCGGGGCGGGTTTGGCGCCGGGAGGGCTTGGTCGCCGCGGGGGCCGAGGAGGCTCGGGCACGCGTGGGCGGACGCGGGTCGGGGCGTGAAACAACGCGGGGTCGGGCTGGGCCCGACCCCTGTTGCGTCTGGGATTGTCCGCGTTCGTCCGCGGCGGCGGTCACGCCGCCGGCTCGGGCCGGCCCGATCAGGCCTCGCCGAGCAGCTCGCGCAGCTCGTCGTCGACGGGGTTGCGGGCGCGGTCGTCCTTGGGGCCCTTTGACCTGGACTTCCTGTCGGCTTTGGGGTCGGTCTGGGCGTCGTCGGGGCCGTCGTCGTCATCGTCGTCGCCGGCCTCGAGGTTCTGGGCCTCGACCTGGGCCTCGAGTTCTTCGAGGCTCAGCTCCTCCTCGACGGCCTGGCCTTCGGCGAGCTTGCGGGCGCGCTCCTTCTCCTGCTCGCGCTTGTAGCTGTCGACCTTGACCTTGTCGGGCGCGAGCAGCAGGCTGGCGGAGCGGCCGGCCCAGCGGGGGGCCAGCTCGATCTTGGCGATGTCGGAGAGGTCCTCGACGATTTTCTGGAGCCGCTCGAGGCCGAGTTCCTTGTGCATCATCTCCCGGCCGCGGAAGCGCTGGGTGATCTGGACCTTGTGCCCGGCGAGGAGGAACCGGCGTGACTGGTCGACGCGGATCTGGACATCGTGCGGGTCGATCTTGACCGATCGCCCGAGCCGGATCTCCTTGAGCTCGGTCTGCTTGCTCTTGGCCCGGTTCTTGCGTTCCTTCTGCGCGAGGTCGTACTTGTACTTGCCGTAGTCCATGATCTTGCAGACCGGCGGGCGCGAGTCGGGCACGATCTCGACGAGGTCGAGCCCTTGCTCCTGCGCCATGCGCAGGGCCTCCTGCGTCTCGATGACGCCGATCTGCTCGTTCTCCGGGCCGATGACGCGGATCGGGGTGATCCTGATCAGGAAGTTCACGCGGGTGCGGCGGACCGGGCCGGCGTCTCGGAAAAACTGTCTGCCTCTAGCGATGGCGGGTACTCCTCTGCGCGGGTCGTGGACAACGGCGGCGAACCTGCCCGACGGAGGGCACGGGACGCGTGGGAAGGGGATGTGCTGGGGCCCGGGGGGTCATGCCGACGCGTTCGGGCCCGGGGTCGGGCGCGTCGCGTCGCGAGTGGTGTCGCACACCTGCAGACTTGGCACTGGCCCAACTCCCTGGGGATCGCACGGACGCGGGGGCACGACGCCGCCCGCTGTACGGGAAGGCTAATCGCCCCGACCCGCCAAAGCAAGCGGGAAATGCACGACGGGGCCGGGTTCTGGTCGGGAGCTAGTTGATGGCCTGGATGATGTTGAAGATGATGCTGATGGCCGCCACGATGCAGAGCGTCACGAAGAGCCAGGGCCGGATGACCGGGCCCGCGGCGGAGGAGGCGTCCACGGGGATCTCGCTGGTGGCGGTGGCCTGTGCCTCGGCGGCGGCGAGGGTGGCCAGGGTGTCCGAGGGGAGCACATCTTTATGGGCGATGGTCGGGGGCTCGCCCTTGCGGACCTGCCGGAGGTCCAGGAGGAGGTCCGCGCAGTGGCGGTACCGGCGCGCCGGGTGCTTGGCCATCATCATCTCGATGACCTCGGAGATTCCCGCGCCCAGCTTGGGGTTGACATGGTCGGGGGCGACCAGCTCGGCCTTGAGGTGCTTGTGCATGACGGCCGAGGGGTTCTTGCCGTCGAAGGGGACGGTGCCGGTGACCATGTGGTAGAGCGTGGCGCCGAGGGAGTAGATGTCGGCGGGGGGGCCGATGTCCTTCTCGCCCCGGATCTGCTCGGGGGAGATGTAGTAGGGTGTGCCGAAGGCCTTGCCGGCTTCGGCCTCGGCGGCCTCCTTGTCGGTGATGGCGCGGGCGAGGCCCATGTCGGCGAGCTTGGCGACGCCCTCGCGGGTCATCATGACATTCTTGGGCTTGACATCGCGGTGGATGAGGCCCTTGGTGTGGGCGTGCTCGAGTGCCTCGGCGATCTGGATGATGATGTCCAGGGCCTCGGCCTCGCTGAACCGCTTGTGCTTGACGATGTCGTCGTAGACGGTTCGACCGTCGACATACTCCATGATGAAGTAGTAGAGATCGCCGGCGCGTCCGACATCGAAGGCCTGGACGATGTTGGGGTGGTTGAGCTGGGCCGCGGCCCGTCCCTCGGCGTAGAACCGCTCGATGAACTGCGGGTTGCCCGCGAACTTGGGCGGGAGGACCTTGATCGCGACCATGCGGTCGAGGCTGAGCTGCTTGGCCTTGTAGACGGTGGCCATGGCGCCGGCGCCGAGCTTGCCGATGATCTTGTAGCCGGGGATCTTCTGCCCGGTGCGCTCGGCCTCGATGATCTGGCGGAGCCGGGCGATCTGCCGCTTGGTCACATAGTCGGCGTCGACGAGGACCTCGGCCAGGGAGAGGTGGCTCTGCTGCTGCTCGCGGAGGAGCTTGACGCGGTCGAGGGCCTGGGTGACCTCCTCCTCGGTCGCGAGGCCCTGCTCGATGACGAGGCGGCCGACCAGCGTGTCCACATTGGTCCCCTCGGGCAGGGCCTGCTGGATGGCGTGCTCGGCGTCGCGGACGGTCGAGGTCTCGTCGGGCGGCACCGGGCGGGTATCGCCCGCCCCGGTCGGGGTGGCCTGGCGTGCGTCCTGCTCGCGGGGGGTGTCGTGCATGGGGGAGAAGCGTCGTCCTTTAGTTGGCCATACCACGCCCGGCACAGGGCGGTTCGATTCTACCGGCCCCCCAGGCACGCGGAGCGGCATCTTTGACCATTGGCCCGCCTTGGGGGGTTCTTGGACCTTTCCCCTGGCTCGGGCGGCGTGTGGGGGCCGCAGACCCCGCCCCCCGGGCGGATGCGTAGGCTAGTCGCCCGGGGGCACACCCCCCGCGGCCGGACGGACCCGGCCGCCGCTTGACCGATCGCCATGACGGATATGGAACACCTCCTCGCCGATCTGACCACGCCCCAGAAGGAGGCGGTGACCCACACGGAGGGGCCGCTGCTGGTGCTCGCGGCGGCGGGCTCGGGGAAGACCCGGGTCATCACCAGGCGGATCGCCTATCTGGTGTCCTGCGGCGTGCCGGCGTGGTCGATCCTCGCGCTGACTTTCACCAACAAGGCGGCCGGGGAGATGCGCGAGCGGGTCCACGCCCTGCTCAACCCCGACGGCGAGGACAGCCGTCGGACGCGCGGGCTGACCGTCGCCACCTTCCACGCGTTGTGCGCGCGGCTGCTGCGCCGGTACGCGGAGCTGAGCGCGAGCGAGGGGGTGGACCTGGGGATCAGGGGCGACTTTACGATCTATACGAGCCCCGACCAGCTCGCGGCGGCGAAGGCGGCGGTGCTGTCGCTGGGGCTCTCGACGACCAACTGGCCGCCGCGGAGTGTGCTGGGGGCGATCTCGAGTGCGAAGAACCAGCTCCTGGACGCCGAGGCGTACGGCGCCCGGGCGGGGGACTTCTACAGCAAGAACTTGGCGAAGCTGTACGCGGGGTATCAGAAGCGTCTGCGGGCGGCGAACGCGGTGGACTTCGACGACCTGCTGCTGCTGACGGCGCGGATGCTCAAGGAGTGCCGGGCGGTGCGGGAGGAATGCCAGCGGCGCTGGCAGTACCTGCTGATCGACGAGTACCAGGACACCAACCACGCCCAGTTCGTGATCGCGTCGATGCTGGCGGGGGAGGGCGCGGAGGGGAGCGGTGGGCCGAATGTGTGCGTCGTGGGCGACCCTGACCAAGCTATCTATTCTTGGCGCGGCGCGGATATTACAAATATCCTCGAGTTTGAGGAGCGGTATCCGAAGGCGGCGGTCATCGCGCTCGGCGAGAACTTCCGATCGACGGCCCCCATCCTCGCCGCCGCCGACGCGCTCATCCGGCACAACAAGAAGCGCAAGCACAAGGACCTGTTCACCAGCCGCGAGGGCGGCGAGCGGGTGACGGCGGTGCTCTGCCGCGACGAGCGCCACGAGGCCCAGCTCGTCGCGGACTGGCTGCGGCGGCACGCCCAGAACGAGGAGGGCGAGGGGTGCGCGTGGCGCGAGATGGCCGTGTTCTACCGCACCAACGCGCTCAGCCGCGTGATGGAGGACGCGCTGCGCGAGGCGGGCGTCCCGTATGTCATCGCCCGGGGCACGGCGTTCTTCGACCGGGAGGAGATCAAGCACGCGCTGGCCTACCTGCGCGTGGTCGCCAACCCCGCGGACGATGTCAGCCTCGAGCGGGTCGTCAATGTGCCCGCGCGGAGCATCGGCGCGACCAGCCTCGCCCGCGTGCGCGAGGCGGTCGAGCAGGCGGGCGTCTCGCTGTGGGAGGGGCTCACCCGCGCCGAGCAGGTGCCGGGGCTCAGCCCCCGCGCCGTCAACGCCGTGCAGGCGTTCGTCGAGCAGGTCAACACCTGGAGCGGGCACGGGTCGTTCATGGGGCAGGAGATGACCGGCTCGCTCTCGGGCCTGGTCGAGCGGGTGATCCGCGAGAGCGGGCTGGAGAAGATGTACAAGACCCAGGCCGAGACCACCAAGAGCGAGAGCGACGCCGAGCGGCTGGACAACCTCAGCGAGCTGGTCAGCTCGGCGGCGCAGTTCGAGGCCGAGTACGACCCGGCCGCGGACCCGTTCGCGTTCGGGGCCGGGGCCGCCCCCGGCGGGGAGCTTGGCGAGATTCCCGTGCCCCCGCTGCTGGCGATGCTGCGTGCGTACCTGGAGAAGGTCTCGCTGGTCGCCGACGCCGACGCGGTGGACCCGGCGTCGGGCTCGGTGACGCTGATGACGCTCCACGCCGCGAAGGGGCTCGAGTTCCCGGTGGTCGCGATGATCGGGCTGGAGGAGGGCCTGCTCCCCCACTCCCGCGCGCACGCCTCGGAGGACGACCTCGAGGAGGAGCGGCGGCTCTGCTTCGTGGGGATCACCCGGGCGATGCGCCATGTGCAGCTCACCAGCGCCAAGTACCGCACGATCCGCGGCATGAGCGAGCGGACGATCCCCAGCCGGTTCCTCGAGGAGCTGCCCCGCGAGCACGCGACCCTGAGCGACCAGTCCGACGCGTGGGGCGACGCCGACGACGACTTCGGCGGGGGGGGCGGCGGGTACACGCGGGCGCCGTCGCGGGGCTCGGGGCTCGGGGGGGCCGGCGGGGCCGGCAGCGCCGGGGGGTCGGGCGGCGGGCTGCTCGCCCAGGCCAAGCGCGAGCTGCCGGTCGGCAGCAAGGTCCGCCACCCGCAGTTCGGCGTCGGCGAGATCCTCGGCCTCGACGGCGGGGCGAGCGTCAGGGCGAAGATCAGGTTCCGCGATGTGGGGGTCAAGACGCTGGTCTTGGAGTACGCCCGGCTCGAACGGATTTCCTGATCCGGGCGGGGCGTTTCCGGGGCAGGTCCGCAACTGCCGACTTCCCCGGGCGTATCACCCTCCGTGCTGCCCGAACACGCCGCCGATCCCGACACGCATGTCCGCCTCCACGCGTTGCGCGAGGTCGGGCCCTTCCGCATCTCGCTCAAGTCCTATAGCCCGGCGTTCACACAGCCATGGCACGAGCACGACCTCGCGTCCATCGACTTCGTCCTGGCCGGCGCCGGGGTGGGAACCTACAACGGCCGGGAGATCGTCTCGGTCGGGGGCGCGGTCGAGTACTTCGCCGCCGGCATCCGGCACAGGTTCACCTCCGGCGCCCGCGGCATCCGCACGCTGCATGTCGTCCTGCCGCCGGACCTGCCGGCGCTGGGGGGGATAGACGCGGACACGCTGGTGCGGGAGCTGGACGGCTCGGCCGCGCTGGGGCCCGCGACCTCGCTGCTTGAGGAGCTGCTGCGGCCCGATGCGGACCCGCTGGTGCTCGAATCGCTCGCCATGCGCCTGCTCGACGCGGTCGCCGGGAGCGTGCGGGCGCAGGACCGGGGCGGGTGGTTGCGGACGGTGCGCGACATCCTCATCGAGGAGCCCGGGCTGGCCACCAGCCTGGGCGCCGTCGCCGCTCGGGTCGATCGCCACCCGGCGCACCTGGCCCGGGAGTTCCGGCGCGAGTACGGCGTGACGGTGGGCGAGTTCGGCCGTCGGGTGCGCCTGAACCGGGCCGGGCGCATGCTCGCGGCGCCCGAGCGGCCGGCGCTCTCACGCATCGCCTACCACCAGGGCTTCAGCGACCAGGCCCACTTCACCCGGTCGTTCCGCTCGCACACCGGGCGGGCTCCCGGCGCGTTCCGCGAGCGGCTCACCACGGCGCCGGGGCGGTGAGTCAGCGCCGGCGCCGCCCCGCCAGGGCGACGGCCGCGCCGCAGAGCGGCGCCGCGGTCGCCGGGGCGGGCACCGCGTACAGCTCGAACGCGCTGTCGGAATCCTGGTAGCCGGTCCATGTGCCGGCGGCCCAGGAGTAGGTGGCCGACCAGCCGTCGTGGAGGTCCGCGTCCTGCCATTGCCACGCGTCGGAGGCGCGGCCGGTGGCGATCAGCCCGGCGGCGATGGCGATGAAGTAGCGGGTGTCCGCCGCCAGCTCGATCGGCGTGCCCAGCATCGCGTCGTGCCGGTACTCGATGGCCCCGGCCGGGGTGAGCCGCCCCGTGGGCGCCGGGTTCGTCGCGCCCAGATCGAGCGTCCGTTCGGCGATGACCGCGCCGGGCATCCAGTCCCCGCCGACGAGTATCGCCTCGTAGATCTCGATTTCGAACGAGTCGAAGTTGGTCAGATCGTCGTGGCTGTGCAGCGAGCTCTGCCCCCACCAGACCACGCGCCCGATCTCCGCCGGGGCCGTCAGCACGAAGTCGTCGGCGTGCTTGTAGTTCTTGAGCACCCGCGCTTCGGCGTTGCTGTACCAGCCCAGGCCGACCTTGGAGTCGTCGGTGGTGGTCGGCTGGCCGAAGACCGGCTCGCCCGCGAGCGCGAGAGCCGGGGTGAGGGCGAGCGAGGCGAGAACGATGGGCATGGGCGTACGCATGGGTGTTCCTCCTGGGCTCCGAGGGAGATCATGCCCCAGGCGGGCCCCGGCGTCTTGCACCGGAGTTGCGCGCCCGCCCGACCGCCGCCCGTTCCCGCACCCAGGACCCGCGGGGCGCGACGCCGGTACACTCCCCCCCGCCATGCACCCCCGACGCGATGACCCAACCCGGCCGGCCGTCGCCGCCCTGCTCCGCGGGCATCTCGCGGAGTTGGCGGGCCTCTCCCCGCCCGAGAGCATGCACGCGCTGGATGTGAGCGCGTTGTGCGCGCCCGGCATCACCTTCTGGTCCCTCGCCGCGTCGGAGGACCCCGAGTCGGAGGTCATCGGGTGCGGGGCGCTGCTCGAGCTTGACCCGACGCACGGCGAGATCAAGTCCATGCGCACCGCCAAGGCCCACCTGCGCCGCGGCGTCGCCAGCACGCTCCTTCGCTGCATCCTCGACGAGGCCCGGGCCCGCGGGTACTCCCGCCTGAGCCTGGAGACCGGCTCGCAGGAGGCCTTCGCCCCCGCCCGCACGCTCTACACACGCTTCGGGTTCGTGCCCTGCGGACCCTTCGGCCGCTACCGCGAGGACCCCAACAGCGTCTTCATGTCGCGCGTGCTCTGACGGGGGCCGTCACTTGTCGTACTCGATCAGGTACAGGCCTTCGCGCAGGTCGCGCAGGCGGGCCGCCTGCTCCTCGTAGCCGGCCGCGGCTGCGGACCCGGCCATGGAGTTGAACAGGTCGTCGAGGTAGGCGTTGCTGTCGAAGCTCGAGGCGGTCCGCCCGTACCGCCCGCCCCGGTGCTCGACGGTGTAGTTCCCGTCGAAGCACGCGTCGTGGTGCTCGTCGAGCCAGCCGTTGTAGAGCGACCCGTGGGTCGAGTAGTCCGGCAGTGTCTCCAGCTGCTCGAGCATCTCCCCGTGGAGCTGGACGCGCTCGTCGCCCTTCTGCATGTTCGCGTACATGAAGCCGCCGATGAGCAGGCACACCGCGATAAGGCTGCCGACGACCCGGGTTCCCATGTCCGTACCCCTTTCGAAGCCCGCGGCCTGTCCGCCCGCCCCCCCGAGCCGCGGCCCCCCGGGGTGAGGTCCGGAGCATACCTCGCCCCCGCCCGGCGTCCAAGCGTTTCGCGCCGGGCCCGGGGGCGCCGGGGCCCCGGTAGACTCGGCCCATGCGCAGACCTGTCCCGATCGCCGCCGTGCTGCTGGCCCTCTGCGCCCCGTCGGTCTCCGCCGGTGCGGAGGAGCACCGGGTGGCTCCGGGCGAGGACTGGGCGGGGGTGCTGGCCCGGGCGGCCCCGGGGGATGAGATCGTGCTGCTTCCCGGGGTGCACCGTCCGGCGTCGGTGGCGGGCGTGGCCGGCTCGCCGGGGGCCCCGATCGTCATCCGGTCCGAGCGCCCCGACACCCCGGCGACGATCGGTGCTGGGAACTTCGGTCTGCATCTCCAGCGCCCGTTGTGGGTGGTGATCGAGGATGTGACGGTCGAGGGCGCGGTCCAGAACGGGATCAACATCGACGACCAAGACGGCTCGGGCACGATCGGCGAGCCGTGGGAGGCGCACCTGGTGCTTCGGCGCGTCACCGTCCGGCGCACCGGGCCGGTCGGCAACTTCGACGGCATCAAGCTCTCCGGGCTGCGGGGCGTGCGTTTGGAGGAGTGCGTCGTCGAGGGCTGGGGCGGCAGCGCGGTGGACATGGTGGGCTGCCATGAGGTGCGGGTCGATCGGTGCACCTTCCGCGGCATGGAGGGGTACTCGCAGTCCTCGGGCGTGCAGATCAAGGGGGGCAGCCGCGCCGTCAATGTGCGCGGCTGCCGCTTCGAGGACGCGGGGATGCGCGCCGTGAACCTCGGCGGCTCGACGGGGCTGGAGTTCTTCCGCCCGCCGGTGCTTGAGGACGCCGAGCCCGCCACGCGGTGGGAGGCCGAGGATGTCGTCGTGCGCGACTGCGTGTTTGTTGGGGGCGAGTGTGCCGTGGCCATCGTGGGCGCCCGGGGCGGGGAGATCGCCGACTGCACGATCGTCGGCCCCGAGCGCTGGCCCTTCCGCCTGCTCCAGGAGACGCGCGACCCACGCTTCGCCCCCGCCCGGGGGGCGACCGTGACGGGCTGCCTTATCGTCGCGGCCTCGCTCCGCACTCCCGTGAATGTCGGCGACGCGACCGAGCCTGGCTCGTGGGACTGGGGTCCGAACCTCTGGTGGGCCCCGGGCCTCGACGGCGCGGGGCTGCGAGCTTCCCTCCAGGGGAGCGTCGATCCCGATCAGTTCGTCGCCGATCCCGAGCTCGACGACGGCCTCCGCCCGGCCGACCCGCGCTGGCGGGAGTTTGGCGCGCACCGATAGCGACCGGGCGTTCGATCGGCAGGCGAATCTCGCTCAGCGCCGGCGCCGGGCCGCGCCGATCGCGGCCAGCCCGAACAGGGCCGCGGCGCCCGGGGCGGGGGTGACAACGAACTCGAGGGCGTAGCCGGTGTTCTCCACCCCGGTCTGCTGGACCAGGTAGCTGTAGGCGCCCGGGCCCAGAGGGATCGAGAACCCCATATTGCCGAAGTCGGTTCTGGCGAGTTCGGGGAGGAGATCGGTCTCGTGGGGGACCTGGATCATGTGCGCGGCGCCCAGGAAGAAGGCGATCGTGTCCTCGCCGGGGATGAAGCTGGTGGACCCCTCGTTGAGGGCGTGGAAGCCCGTGTCGCCCGGGCCGCCGGTGTCGAGGTCCTGCCACTGGTGCTGGTAGAGCGACGCCAGCGCCATGCCCTGCGGGATGGTGAAGGTGATGTAATCGCGCCCGTCGTCGGGGGACTGGACCGAGCCGATGATCACATTGCCGCCGAGCCCGAAGGTGAGCTGGGTCGGGGCGTTGGGGTCGGTCGAGAGGTCGCCGTCGGCGAACTCGTCCCAGGTGACATCGGCGTGGGCGGCGAAGGCTGCGAGGCTGACAGCGAGCACGAATGCGCTTCTCATGGCTTCTCCCTGTGTGTGCGGTGCGTTCTCCTCAGGGGTGTTGTACAGGGGACGGGAGACGGGCCGACCCAGCCAATTGGTGGGGTCCGGGGCGATTGGCCGGGCGGGAGGGGGGAAGGCAGCCTGTACACTGCGCCCATGGACTTCGACTACTCGTACCCATACTCCTCACAGCGGGCTCCGGTATTCGCCCGCAACATCGTCGCCACCAGCCACCCCCTCGCCGCCCAGGCGGGCCTCGAGATGCTGCGCCGGGGCGGCAACGCGGTCGACGCCGCCGTCGCCACGGCCATGTGCCTGACCGTGCTCGAGCCCACCAGTAACGGGATCGGCTCGGACAACTTCGCCCTGGTCTGGACCGGCGGCGGCCTGCACGGGCTCAACGCCTCGGGCCGCGCGCCCGCGGCGCTCCGTCGCGAGCGCTACGCCGGCATGGAGTCCATCCCCCCCTACGGATGGGACGGGATCACGACGCCCGGGGCGGTGAGCGGGTGGGTGGCGCTGGTGAAGGAGTTCGGCTCGCTGGCGCTGACCACGATCGCCGAGCCGGCGATCCGGTACGCACGCGAGGGCTGGGTGGTCTCGCCGGAGATCGGGCGCTACTGGTCGGGCGGCAGGCAGTACCGGGGCGAGCTGTTCAAGGCCTGGCACGACACCTTCGCGCCCGGAGGCAAGGACCCCGACGCGGGGGACTTCGTGCGACTGCCCGACCACGGGGACACGCTGGAGCGGATCGCGGCGACGGATGGCGAGGCGTTCTACCGGGGCCCGCTCGCCGAGAGGATCGAGCAGAGCGCGATCGCGCAGGGGGGCGACCTGCGGGGCGCCGATCTCGCGGCCCACAAGGCCGACTGGGTGCGCCCCATAAGCCTCGACTACCACGGCTGGCGCCTGCACGAGATCCCGCCGAACGGCCAGGGGCTGACGGCGCTGATCGCGCTGGGGATCCTCAGGCACTTCGACATGCCGGGCATGCACCCCGACAGCCCGGAGAGCCTGCACCTGGCGATCGAGGCGATGAAGCTGGCGTTCGCCGATGCGCACCGGTACATCGCGGACCCGGCGTTCATGGATGTGACCGTCGAGGCGCTGCTGGATGAGGGGTACCTGCGCGAGCGGGCGGGGATGATCGATCCCTCGCGGGCGCAGGACTTCAAGCAAGGGCAGCCGAAGCTCGGCGGCACGGTGCTGCTGACGGCGGCGGACGCGGCGGGGAACATGGTCAGCATGATCCAGAGCAACTACACGGGCTTCGGGTCGGGGATCGTGATCCCGGGGACGGGGATCAGCATGCACAACCGGGGGTGCTGCTTCTCGCTGGAGGAGGGGCATCCGAACGAGGTGGGGCCGGGCAAGCGGCCGTATCACACGATCATCCCGGGGTTCGTGACGCGGGCGGGGGCGGACGGGAACGACGAGCCCGTGATGGCGTTCGGGGTGATGGGCGGGTTCATGCAGCCGCAGGGGCACGCGCAGGTGCTGATGCGGATGGCGGATCACCGGCAGAACCCGCAGAGCGCCCTGGACGCGCCGCGCTGGCAGGTGAGTGAGGGAGTGAAGCTGACGGTCGAGCCAGGGTTCGACGCGGCGGTCTACGAGAAGCTGCGCGACCTAGGGCACGATCTGACGGTGCCGGAGCGAAGGAATGCGGGGCAGGGGCGGGGGCAGGTGATCTGCCGGTTGGAGCATGGGTATGTGGCGGGGTCGGACTTGCGGTGTGATGGGCAGGCGGTGGGGTACTAGGAGGACGATGTGGCCACGCGAGGAGGCCGGATCTGCGGCCGAGACAGCCTGGGTGCGGTGCTGGGCCTCGCGGCAACGCTAGTCGTGCTGGCCGGGTGCGAGCCGTCGCGATCGATTGTCGCGGATCCGACTGACGCGACTCTCGACCGGGCGCAGCGGGCAAGGGCCGAAATCGCCGGATTCGGCGATCACACTTGGGCGGGCGAGTACACCTCGGGGATGGACACCGTCGGCATGTTCGTACTGCTGTCCCCGACTGAGGGCGCTCTGGAGGGTGGGTGGTCGTGCCTGCAGCCTCGCTCGCTGCATTACCTCGGTGAGGTTGAACGCGTGTCGGAGCACTTCGTCACCATCAGGGCGGATGCTCAGTCCGATCCGATTCTGGAACGACTGGGTGGACGCCTCGTTCGATTCCGGTGGGGCGAGCGCCGGTATGTCGCCTGGCCCGAACAACTGGCCGCGGTCGAGACTCTGCTGGATGAGGGTACCAAGTTAGGTCCACGGACCGGCCTGTTCATGGTCCATGCGGACGACCAGGACAAGGAGCCGGGAACACCCGAGGAGTTGGAGGGCGTGATACGAGAGCTGTGTCGCGATGCATCCATCCGGGAGGGGAGCGAGCATGGACCTCCTTGACCGCCTCCTCAGACACGACGCGTGGACGACCCGCCTGCTGCTGGAGCGGGCTCGGGAGTTGACCGACGCGGAGCTCGACCGGGACATCGACATCGGGCATCGGACCGTGCGCCGGACCTTCGACCACCTCATCTGGAACATGCAGGCCTGGGGCAACGAGATGGCCGGGCTGCCCATGGGTGATCGCGGGGGGGACTCCGTCGACGAGCTGACCGCCCGGCTCGACGGCGCGGCGGCGCATCTGGCGGCGACGGCTCGGGCGATTGCGGCTCGGGGGGCGTGGGACGAAACATGGGTCCCGCCGCACGACGGCCCGCCCGTCGCGCGGACCTACGGCGGCACCCTCGCCCATGTGCTCACCCACTCGATGCACCACCGGGCCCAGATCCTCTACATGCTGCGGGTGCTGGGGCTGCGGGACCTGCCGGAGGGGGATGTCCTGAGCTGGGAGGCGGCTGCGGGCGGGGCGCGGTAGATTGGGGGCCCTCGACGCGACCCCCCGCGCGCACAGAAAGGCCCCGCCATGTTCACCGCCACCGCCGACCAGGTTCTCCCCTGCACCGTCACCGGCTCCTGGCCCCGCCCGCGCTGGTTCGACACCTGCATGTGGGGGCGCCCGCTGGACACCTGCATGCTGGACATCCGCTTCCGCGAGAAGCTTCAGGACGCGCTGGCCGTCGTCGTGGGCGACCAGGAGCGGGCGGGGCTGGACATCCTCACCCATGGCGACTTCCACCTCGACGAGGACATGGCCGGGCGGTCGTGGCACCACTATCCGCTGCAGCGCTGGACGGGGCTCGAGGGCGACCACCTGCAGAGCGAGCAGACCCGCTCGCCCTGGCTCCGCTACCCGCCGGGGACGCTGCTCAACGAGATCTACACGGGGTGGCGCTGGCCGTTCGTGACCGACAAGATCGAGCACCGGCCGCTGGGGTACGACAAGCTCTGGCGCATGGCCCAGGCCAAGAGCCGCAAGCCCCTGAAGTTCGGCACCTGCTGCTCGCAGGTGATGGGGCTGTTCCTGGACATCCACACGGCCAAGTACAAGGACCAGCGCGAGGTCTACTGGGACATGGCCGTCGCGATGAACACCGAGTTGCTCGCCCTGCGCGACGCGGGCTGCCGGTGCATCCAGATCGAGGAGCCGTGCCTGCACTTCATGGCCAACACCTACGGCGCCGACCACGACATGGTGCGGTTCCTGCTGGAGTGCTACAACCGCGAGGTCCAGGGGCTCGACGACTGCGAGATCTGGATCCACACCTGCTGGGGCAACCCCAACATGCAGCGGGTGATCGAGGACACGAGCTACGCGGCGAGCTTCGAGCTGTACATGGAGCACTGCCGCGGGGATGTGTGGACCATCGAGACCAAGGACCGCGACTTCCGGGATATCGAGCTCTTCGGGCGCTACAAGGGCAAGCTGCCCAAGAAGGTCTGCATCGGGGCGTGCAGCCACCGGACGCTCCAGGCCGACCGGGCCGAGGATGTCGCCGCGGACATCCGCAGGGCACTGCAGTACATCCCGGCCGAGAGCCTGATCGTCTCGACCGACTGCGGGTTCGGTCGGCAGGGTTGCAACCGGGACATCGCGTTTTTCAAGACCACCGCGATCGCCCAGGGGTGCAATCTGGTGCGGGCGGAGTTGGGTCTGCCGACGACCTATGTGCCGGCCGCGGACCCGGTGCTGCAGACCGACATCGTTCCCAGGGCGTAGCGCCGATCGGGACGACTCGGCGTGCGGGCGCCGCCTCCCCGGGCGGGCGGATGGTGGGGATGGACGGCTCGTGGGCGGGCGTGGGCGGGCCCGGCGTCGGCCGCCGGTCCCCGCGCGCGGCGGACCCCGCCGATAGGATTCTGGCAGGGGTCTGAACAAGGTCCAAATAACGAGAAAATCCACCCAAAGAACTCCTCTTTGTGTGGGTTATTCAACGGACCTCGGCATAGCATTTTCGGTTCTTTTCCATCCCCCTTCGAAGGAGATTTGTGATGGCCACCGTGTCAACCACAAGGCCCGCGGTCGAGACCGAGGTTTCGAAGTTCATGGAGGGGCTGACCGCCAAGCACCCCCATGAGCCGGAGTTCCTGCAGGCGGTCCGTGAGGTGGTTGGGAGCGTGATGCCGGTGTACCTCGACACGCCGGCGTACCAGCAGGCCAACCTCCTGGAGCGCATGACCGAGCCCGACCGCATGCTCAGCTTCCGCGTCACCTGGGAGGACGATCAGGGCAAGGTGCGCGTCAACCGCGGCTACCGCGTCGAGTTCAACAGCTCTATCGGGCCGTACAAGGGCGGCCTGCGTTTCCACCCGACGGTCTACCCGGGCCTGCTCAAGTTCCTCGGGTTCGAGCAGGTCTTCAAGAACAGCCTGACCACGCTGCCCATGGGCGGCGGCAAGGGCGGGTCGGACTTTGACCCCAAGGGCAAGAGCGACCGCGAGGTCATGCGCTTCTGCCAGGCCTTCATGAGCGAGCTCTGGCGCCACATCGGCCCGGACACCGATGTCCCCGCGGGCGACATCGGCGTCGGCGGGCGTGAGATCGGCTACCTCTTCGGCCAGTACCGCAAGCTCGCCAACGAGTTCACCGGCGTGCTGACCGGCAAGGGCATCGGGTGGGGCGGCAGCCTCATCCGCCCCGAGGCCACCGGCTACGGCTGCGTCTACTTCACCCAGCACATGCTCAACCGGCGCGGCGACAGCTTCAAGGGCAAGTCCGTCGCGGTCTCCGGCTCGGGCAATGTGGCGATCTACGCGTCGGAGAAGCTCATCGAGCTCGGCGCCAAGGTCGTCACCCTCTCCGACTCGTCCGGGTTCATCTACGACCCGGACGGCATGAACGCCGAGAAGCTCGCGTTCGTCAAGGACCTCAAGGAGGTCAAGCGCGGGCGCATCAAGGAGTACGCCGGCCGCTACACCAAAGCCGAGTTCAACCCCGGACGCCCGTGGAAGGTCGAGGCCGATGTCGCGCTGCCCTGCGCCACGCAGAACGAGCTGGACCTCAACGACGCCAAGGGCCTGATCGCCGGCGGCGTGATCGCCGTCGCCGAGGGCGCGAACATGCCCACCACCGAGGAGGCCACCGAGGCGCTCCAGAAGGCCGGCGTCATGTTCGCCCCGGGCAAGGCCGCGAACGCCGGCGGCGTGGCGGTTTCCGGGCTGGAGATGTCGCAGAACTCCCTGCGCCTGAGCTGGACCCGCAAGGAGGTCGACGCCAAGCTCGCCGGGATCATGGAGAGCATCCACACCGCCTGCGTGAAGTACGGCGCGGACAAGGACACCGTGAACTATGTCAAGGGCGCCAACATCGCCGGCTTCGTCAAGATCGCCGACGCCATGGTCGCCCAGGGCCTGGTGTAAACACCGCGACGCCCGACCGGATGAAGGCACCCGGACGCCCCCCGCCCCGCGGGGGGCGTTTTCTTGCCCAACGCGACACGAACCGCGCCGGCGCCCACGGACACGCCCCGCGCGCACCCCGATAGACTGCCGGATGGTCCACAGGAAGGGGCCCCGCATGATCCGGACAACGCGCATCGTCCTGGGGTTGGTCTTCGCCCTGGCTCTGTCGCCCAGCGCAGCAGCGCAAGCGACCTCCCAGACCCTCCCCGGCTATGCCCGGCGGGTCTCGGGCGAGACGCTCCCCTACCACGCCCCCGACCCGGGGGTGACGCACGGGCTGCTGGTGCGTTCGCTCCACGCGGATCGGCCGATCGAGTGGGAGACCTCGCCGGTCCCGGCCGATTTCGCGGGCGAGTACGCCGAGTTCGTGTGGCTCTTCGGGCTGCAGGTCAGCCCGGAGCAGCGGCGGTTTGAGCTGCGCCTGAACGGGGAGCGGTGTCTGGCGTTCGGGAACCCGCCGACGGGCGAGGTCCGCGACTGGACCATCGAGGGCGTCGGCGGGGTGAGCCTGCGCTTCCGCGCGACGATGATCGACAGGTTCGGCGACCTGATGGGCTACGCGGTGCTGCGCGTCCCCGCCGCACGCCTCCGCCCCGCCGAGCCGCTGCGCCTGGCCGTCGCCGGCGAGAGCGCCGGCAGCCGCGCGTGGTACATCACCTTCATGAGCGAGGTCCGCGAGGGCGTCCGCGCCTCGTCCCGTGCGGGCGTGGTGCGCGACCCCGCCGGCAACTACCAGCCGATCGAGATGTGGGTCACCTACCTCGGCGAACCGACCGACGCGGTCGTGCGCACGAGCTTCGGCGTCGGGGAGCCCCGCCGGCTCGAGCTGGGCGGCAACCGCTTCGACCTCCGACACCCGGAGGTCACCCGCCCCACCGACGCCCAGATCGCCCTCGATATCGGCGGGCGCGAGGCGTACCGCCTCACCCAGCGCGTCGACCCCGTCCGCCACTGGACCATCGACCTCGTCCAGCACACCCACACGGATGTCGGTTACACCCGCCCCCAGACCGAGATCCTGCCCGAGCACCTCCGCTTCATCGATACCGCCCTCGACCTCTGCGACCAGACCGACAGCCTGCCCGACGCCGCCCGCTTCCGCTGGACCTGCGAGGCGTCGTGGGCGGTGCGCGAGTACCTGGAGAGCCGCACGCCCGAGCAGATCGCCCGCCTCCGCCGGCGCGTGGACGAGGGGCGCATCGAGGTCACCGGCATGTTCCTCAACATGTCCGAGGTTATCGACGAGCCCAGCTACGCGTGGTTCCTCCGGCCCGTCCGCACCATGCGCGAGCACTCGCTCACCGTCACCACCGCCATGCAGAACGACATCAACGGCGCCGCCTGGTGCCTGGCCGACTACTTCTCTGACATCGGCATCGAGTATCTCTCGATGGGCCAGCACACCCACCGCGCGCTGGAGCCCTTCGACATCGCCACGCCCTTCTGGTGGGAGTCCCCCGCCGGCAACCGCGTGCTGGCCTTCCGCGCGGACCACTACATGATCGGCAACTTCTGGGGCATCCACACCGGCTCGGTCGAGGCGTGCGAGGACGGGCTGCTCCGCTACCTCGCGCACATGGAGCAGGCCGGCTACCCCTTCGACCGCGTCGCCGCCCAGCACTCGGGCTACCCCACCGACAACTCGCCCCCCTCCCTCGGCGCCAGCCGGTTCGTGGAGGCATGGAACGAGAAGTACGAGTGGCCCCGCGTGCGGAACGCGATCGCCCGCGACTACCTCGAGTGGGTCAGGGCCGAGCACGCCGACGAGCTGCCCGTCGTCCGCCAGGCCTGGACCGACTGGTGGACCGACGGCTTCGGCTCGGCCGCCCGCGAGTCCGCGGCCGCCCGGGAGACCCAGTCCCAGCTCGTCGCCGTCGAGGGCCTCCTGGCGATGGAGAAGCTGCTCGGCCTCGCCACCCCCGACCCGCTCGGCGCCGAGATCGAGGACATCCGCGACGACCTGCTCTTCTACGCCGAGCACACCTTCGGCTCGGCCGAGAGCATCCGCGAGCCCCTCAACGAGAACTCGATGGTCCAGTGGGCCGAGAAGTCCGCCTACGCCTGGGACGCGGTCAAGCGGTCCGCGACGCTGGCCGAGGGCGCGATGGCCCGCCTGACGGCGCTCGTGCCCGCCTCCGACACACCGACGCTCCTGGTCGTCAACACGCTCAACTTCGGGCGGTCGGGCCTGCTCGAGATCTATGTCGACCACGAGCTTTTCCCGATCGACCGGGTGTTCCGCGTCGTGGACGAGCACGGCGGCGCGGTCCCCACGCAGCTCCTCCGCTCGCGCCCCGAGGGCAGCTACTGGGCGATCTCGGTCCCGACCATCCCCGCCTACGGCTGGCGCACCTTCCGCGTCGAGGTCGGGCCGGAGCCCGGGATCGCCGCGCCGGCGGGCGCGACGCCGGGGCGCGTGCTCGAGAACCAGCACTACCGCATCGAGCTCGACAGCAACTCCGGCGCCGTCGCGAGCCTGATCGAGAAGCCGACCGGGCGCGAACTGGTGGACGCCGGCGCCCCGTGGGGCTTCGGCCAGGTCGTCTACGAGACTCTGGGCAACCGCGAGCAGCTCGAGGGGTACACCCTCGACGACTTCACCCGCCGCTCCCTCGGCTCGGTCCTGATCGAGAACATCACCCCCGGCCCGGTCTGGGACACGATCGGCGTGCGCGGCGAGCTGCCCTTCTGCCAGGGCCCGGGCGGCGTGCGCATGGAGGTCCGTCTCTTCCACGCCGAGCCCCGCGTCGACCTCGCCTACACCATCCAGAAACGCACCAACTTCGAGCCCGAGGGGCTCTATGTCGCCTTCCCGTTCGGCCCGCCCGACGGCGAGATCCTCTACGAGACCCTCGGCGGCATCGTCCGGCCCAACCACGACATCGTCCGGGGCGGCGCCAGCGACTGGCAGACCGTGCAGAGCTTCGCGGCTGTCCGCTGGCCGGGCCACGCCGCCATGCTCTCCAGCGACGAGATCCCGCTCGTCCAGCTCGGCGAAATCAACCTCGGCAAGTTCATGCGCGAGACCCGCATCGAGCGCCCCCACATCTACGGCTGGGTGATGAACAACTACTGGACCACGAACTTCAAAGCCAGCCAGGAGGGCGAGTTCCGCTGGCGCTACACCCTGACCACCGGCGGCGACGGGTCGCGCGGCGCGATGACCCGCTTCGGCTGGGGCGCCCGCGTGCCGCTGCTGGCGCGGATGTTGGCGCCCGTCGGCGGGGCGCAACGACCCGCGGCGCGGAGCGTCCTGCCGTTCGAGGCCTGCGGCGTGATCCTGGTCGCGTCACGCCCGGTGGAGGGTGGCGTCGTGCTCCACCTGCGCGAGGTCGAGGGACAGGGGGCGACCATCCCGACCGACGGGTGGCGCCCCGGCGGGCGCCCCGCGCGGATTCGGGAAGTGAATGTCCTCAATGAGCCGGTCGGCCCGCTCGATGGGCCGATCAGCCTGGGCGCGTTCGAGACCAAGTTCGTGCTGCTGGAGACCGACTAGCCACGCGACCGGCCCGCCGGCCGACGCGCCCAACTTCGCACCAGCCTTGGCACGGAGGCCGCCCGCCGGTATGGTGTGCCCATGCGCCGGGCCTTCACCCTCATCGAAC
The DNA here is from genome assembly GCA_020850415.1 of Phycisphaerales bacterium. GTDB lineage: Bacteria > Planctomycetota > Phycisphaerae > Phycisphaerales > UBA1924 > PNC22. The sequence continues at coordinate 309,834 of JADZER010000037.1, read as the reverse complement.
TGCTCGTGGTCATCGCGATCATTGCCCTGCTCATCGGCCTGCTGCTCCCGGCGCTGGGCCGGGCCAGGGAGGCCGCTCGCCAGACGATCTGCCTGAGCAACCAGCGCCAGATCGGCGCGGCCATGACCATGTACGCCGACGCCCACGACGGGTGGATCGTGCGGGAGGCGGGCTCGGGGAATGTCATGACCTGGCCCCGCGCGACCCGCCCCTGGCTCGACCCCAGTGCGACCCTCGAGACGCCCGTCGGAGACTGGTTCCGAGGCGCCGAGTACTTCCACGACCCCTCGCGCGCGAGGGACGACCTCCACCAGATCCACTATGTCAACAACGGGCTGATGTTCCGCAAGGACGGGCGCTTCCGCGGCACGCGGAGCTGGTGCCGCGTGAGCGCGCTGCCGTTCCCGGGGAAGACGCTCTATCTGACGGAGTACACCGAGGACCCCAACAACTCGTACTACCGTCAGGTCTACCGCCCGAATGCGACCGACTTCCAGATCGCGCTATTCTACGATGTGTGGCAGCTCAACCACATCACCGGCAACGACAACCGCCGACGGGTCGACCCGCGCCGGCACCTCGGCGGGGCGAATGTGCTCTTCCTCGACGGCCACGCCGCGTTCAATGACGGTGCGTGGGTCCTCGATGTCGACAACTGGAACGACCACGACTGGGTCGATCACGACCCCTGAGGCCGCCCGGGCCCGCGAGACGCCCCGCCGCGCCGGCCCCCGTCCCGGTATGCTCCCCCGGCGCGGCCCGACACGGGGCCGCACGGAGCCCAAGCCATGGCCGACGACCTCACTACCAACAAGCTCCTCCTGGTGATCATCGCCATCCTGCTGCCCCCTCTGGCGGTGTGGCTCAAGTCCAACTCGCTGGGGAGCACGCTGCTGAACCTCGTGCTGTGCTTGGTCTTCTGGCTGCCCGGCCTGCTCCACGCGCTGTGGGTGGTGCTCAAGTAGCCTCGCGTGGGCCCGATGCGCCGCACCCTCACGCCCGAGCTGATGGACGACCCGGCGATCGACCCCGTCGAGCACGCGCGGGCACTCCGCGCGCTTTCCCGGATCAACCGGCTCTCGGACAGCCCCCGCATCCTCTGGGGCCCGATCCGCGCCGAGGCCGCTCGGGCCGGCCCCTTGAGTGTGCTGGATATCGCCACCGGCGCCGGCGATGTCCCGCTGGCGATCGCCCGGCGTGCCGAGCGGGCCGGCGTGAGGCTGGCCCTCCACGCGTGCGACGCGAGCGACACGGCCGTGGGGCACGCGCGCGCCCACGCCGCCCGCGCGGGGGTCGAGCTCGAGATCTGGCGTCAGGACGCGCTGCGCGACCCCTTCCCGCGCAGGTTCGACATCGTCGTGTGCAGCCTGTTCCTGCATCACCTCAATGAGGACGACGCGGTGCTCTTTCTGCGCAACGCCGCAGCCGGCGCGGACCGCCTGCTGCTCGTAAACGATCTGCGGCGCTGCGGCGCCGGCCTCGCGGCGGCGTGGTCGGTGTCGCGGCTGATCACCGGCTCGGGCGTGGTGCACGCCGACGCGGTGAAGTCCGTGCGCGGCGCGTACACCCCGCGCGAGGCCCTCGCCCTGGCCGAGCGGGCCGGCCTGCACGGCGCGACGGTCCGGCGGCGCTGGCCGTGGCGTATGCTCCTCGCGTGGCATCGGCCCTGAGCAGCATCGAGCCGGGCGGTTGGGACGCGCTGGTCGTGGGCGCGGGGCCTGCCGGTTGCGTCGCCGCCGCGTCGATCGCCGCGCGGGGCCTGCGGACGCTGTTGGTCGATCGCGCGGCCTTCCCGCGTCCGAAGGTGTGCGGCGGGTGCCTCGCGCCCGCCGGCGTCGCCGCCCTCGACGACGCGGGGCTCGGCGGCGCGCTCCGGCTCGCCGGCGCGGCCCCGGTCGCCACGCTCCGCCTGATCGCCCGGGGCTCGTCCCTCTCGCTGCCCATCAGGCCCTATGTCACCGTTGAGAGGGCCAGGTTCGACGCGGCCCTCGCGCAATCCTGCGTCGAGCGCGGCGTGCGGTTCCTCGACGGCGTCGGGGCCAAGCTCCTCGACCTTGAGACGGTCGAGCTGCGGGCCGGCGACGAGCGGATCTCGCTGCGCCCCGGCGCCATCGTCGTCGCCGACGGTCTCGGGGGCGCCGCCCTCTCCGGGCGCCCCGAGTTCCGATGGACGGTGAAGGAGGACAGCCCAGTCGGCCTTGGCGCGACGCTCGACGCCCCCCCGGCGCACGCCGGGCCCGACGCGATCACCATGGTCTGCGGGCGCGGCGGGTATGTCGGCGCTGCGCCGCTGCCCGGCGGACGCTGGGCCCTCGCCGCCGCCGTTACGCCGTGGCTCGTGCGCCGGGACGGGCCTGCCGGCGCGATCGACAGCCTGCTGGCGGAGTCCGGGCTGGGCCCGGTCGCGGCGGGCGCCGTGCGATTTCGCGGCGTGGGCAACCTGACCCGGCGCCGCGCCGCGTCGCGCGGGCGGGTGCTTCTCGTCGGCGACGCCTCGGGGTATGTGCAGCCGCTGACCGGCGAGGGGATGAGCTGGGCGATCGCGTGCGCCGCCCGCATCGGGCCCTACGCCGAGGCGATCGTCCGGGGCGCCGACGCGGCGGGGGCGTGGGGGCGTGAGTGCTCGCGGACGCTGGGCGTGCGCCGGGTCGTCTGCCGCGCCGTCTGCGCCGCCGCCGCACGACCCCGCGTGCTGGACGCCGTGCTCCGGCTGGGCGCGCTGGGCGCGGTGCCCGGCTGGGCCAGCCGGGGGCTGTGCTGGGGCCGCGCGTGAGCCCCGACCCGCGCCTGCTCGCGATCGGGGTCGCCTCGCCGGCGACGCGCCTGTCGCGCGCCGCCGGCCTGCGCCTCGCGGCACAGATCTCCCCCCACGCCGATCAGGAACGCCTCGCCGAGCTCTACGCGAACGCCGGCGTCTCCGAGCGGGGCAGCATCCTCGGCGAAGGGGGCGAGAGCGCCGACCTGCTCCACACCGACCCCCCGCGGGGTCCGACCACCGCCGCCCGTCTGGCCCGGTACCGCCGGCACGCCGGGGCGCTGGCCGGGGACGCGAGCAGGGCGGCGCTGGCGACGGCGGCGCGCCCGGCCGAGGCGGTCACGCACCTGATCACCGTTTCCTGCACCGGCGCCGAATCTCCCGGCCTGGACCACGCGCTGATCGACCTGCTCGGCCTTCGCCCGGAGATCTCGCGCACCCATGTCGGCTTCATGGGCTGTCACGGGGCCATCAACGGGCTCGCGCTCGCCGACGCCTTTGTGCGGGCGCACGCCGGCGCCCTGGCCATGGTCGTCTGCGTCGAGGTCTGCAGCCTGCACTTTCAGGCCCAGGCGCCGTGGGACCAGCAGGTCGCCAACGCCATCTTCGCCGACGGTGCCGCGTGCGCGGTCGTCGGCGGCGCCGGCGGCCGCCCGGACGCCCCGCGCCTCCGGGCGTTCGGCAGCCGCGTGTTCCCCGGCACGCGCGACCTGATGTCCTGGACGATCGGCGAGCACGGCTTCGAGATGCGCCTCTCCCCCCGGGTGCCCGGCGTGCTGCGTCGGGCGGTCGGCCCCTGGACCGACCAGTGGCTCGGCGCCCTCGGCCTCTCCCGCGCCGATGTCGCCGCCTGGGCCGTCCACCCCGGCGGGCGGGACATCCTGACCGCGGTCGAGCGCGGGCTGGGGCTGCCCGACCAGTCGCTGGACGCCTCGCGCGGCGTCCTCGACCGGCACGGGAACATGTCCTCGGGCACCGTGCTGTGGGTGCTCGACGCGCTGCTCCGGCGCGGCACGACGGGCCTCATCGGCGCCCTGAGCTTCGGGCCGGGCCTGACCGGCGAGGGCGTGCTGATCGAGGCCGGCTGAACGGGCGCGCAGAAGGTGCCGCGGGCACGGCATGACAGGGTATGACACGGTGCGGCGCGGGGCCCCGTCAGTCGCCGTCGTACCGGGCCTTGAACTCCTCCTGGGCTTTGCGCCGGCGCTCCAACTCCGCCGGGTCGGTCTTGCCGAGGAACCACTTGTGGTCGTCGGAGCTGAGCACCCCGTCGAGCTTGGCCCGCAGGGCCGCGGCCGCCTCGACCCGTGCGGGGTCTCCAGAGCTCTCACCGTCGCGGATCATCCCGCGGAGGGCCGGGACGAATTGCATGTAGAAGTTCTTGGCGACATCGTAGGTGCCGTGCCAGTGCGTGTAGTCCGGCGCCATCATCGCCGCGCCGTGGCGGGCGCGCCGGCCCTCGTGGTGCCACAGCTCCCAGTACGACCAGTCGGCCTCCGTGGTGAACGGGGCCGCGACCTCCTTGAGCGGGAGGCTGAGGGCGTAGAGCGCCTGCGAGGGCTTGGCGAACTTCTCGTTGTACAGCTCGATCAGCGCGTCGTACTGCTCGTAGAAGTTCTCGACCCACTGCTCGGCGTGGCAGTTGGTGCAGACATCCTGCATGTTGCCGCGCCGCACCTGCCAGGGGACATTCTTCCCGGGCAGCCCCATCTTCGCGTCCGCCAGCTCGGGGCGCGTGGACACCTCGGGGCGGTTGTTCCAGCTGATCCGCATCCCGATATCGTGCGTGATGGGCTGGGTCCGCGTCGCCGACACATGGCAGGTCGCGCAGGTCGGCGCCGCCCAGTAGTCCTCGCCCACGACCCACTTGGGGCTGCCGAGGTTCATCTCGTCAAGGTGGCCGAAGAACGCGATGCCGTGCTTGGACTCCTCGTAGATCTCCTTCTGCGGGTGGTCGGGCCCCAGGTGGCACTTGCCGCAGGTGTCGGGGTGGCGCGCCTGCGCGACGCTGAACTCGTGGCGCAGGTGGCAGGCGTTGCACGCCCCCTCCGAGCCGTCGGGGTTGATCCGCCCGATGCCCGAGTTCGGGTAGGTCGCCGGGTCGAGTTCGCCATCGCCGATCACCCGCACCTCCACGCCGTGGCACTGCCAGCACCCGTTGACCGCGCTGGCGGCCACGCCCTCGGGGTGCCCGGGGGTCTCCATCGCCCTGTTCCCCTCCACCACATCCGCCAGGACATTGTCCAGCGAGCCCAGGATCCGGCCCCCCGCGGCGTGATGGCTCCCGGCGAACTCCTCGGCCTCCTGCGCGTGGCACCGCCCGCAGTCCTTCGGCGTCACCAGCACGGAGATCGACTGGTCGTAGTGCTCGAACGCGTCGGCGTCGGCAGGGTCCGCCCCGTGGCACTCGTAGCACCCGATATTCGCGCCGAAGTGCCGGCTAGCCCCCCACTGCTGCACCAGCCCCGCGTTGTCCTGCTGGTGGCAGGCGGCGCACTTGGCCGACTCCACGCTCAGCTGCTTGGGCCCGAACACCTGGCCCAGCGCCACGGCGGCGGCTATCGCGAACACGGTCGCACTCATGGGCGGATCTCCTCTTCTGCGGACTGGCTTGCCCCGGGCCGGCGCGGGGCGGGCGCCCCCGCGGCACGGCGAGCGCCGCGCCCGGGCGTGTCGATCGTGAGCCGGCCGGTCAGCACCGGGACCGTGACGCGGACGAGAATCGTGTAGAGCAGCAGCCCCAGGCCCCACACGCCCAGGGTCACCAGCACCTCGTCGAGCGTCGGGGCGTACTCCACGATCTCCCCCAGCGGCGTGGGGACGAACGCCGGCACGATCAGACCCATCCCCTTCTCGATCCACACCCCGACGATCAGCATCACGCACGCGCCGGAGAGCATCGCGAGGTTCTGGCTCGCCGGCGTGAAGAGGACGCCCAGCGCGCAGAGATTCAGCGCGATCGCCGTCCAGATCCACGGGACAAGCCCGGTGTGCCCGTCCAGCCCCAGGAACAGGTACCGCGCCGAGCCCGCGTGCGCCGAGCCGGTGTAGAACGCCGTGAACAGCTCGCTGCCCAGCAGGAACATGTGCAGCGCCAGCGCCACGGTCATGATGCCCCGGAGCGTCATCAGCCCCTCGCGCGGCACCCTATAGCCCGTGCCCCTGGCGATGCACTCGAGCGTCAGGATCATGAACGCCGGCCCCGCCGCGAACGCCGAGGCCAGGAACCGCGGCGCCACCACCGCCGAGTTCCAGAACGGGCGCCCGCCCAGGCCCGACAGCAGGAACGCCGCGACCGCCTGGATCGTGATCGCCCACACGATCACGACAAGGACGAACGGGATCACGAAGCGGCGGAGGTCGGGCTCGCGCTTCCGGTACTGGCAGAAGACCAGGTACCCGGTCAGGTGGATATTCAGCAGCAGGTAGCCGCCCAGCGCGATCACATCCCAGGTCAGCATCGAGTCCGGGAAGTTGGGCCGGGCGAACAGGTGCAGGAACCGGTCGGGCCGGCCCAGATCCACCGCGACGAACAGCATGCACATGATCACCGCGGCGACCGCGAACAGCTGGCCGAAGATCACGACATCGCGCAGCGCCCGGTTCCGGTAGATGTACGCGGGGATGACCAGCAGCACCACGGCCGCCGCCAGCCCGTCGAGGTAGATGAAGTTGCCGATGTAGAGCCCCCAGGAGACCTGGTCGGTCATGCCGGTGACCGCCAGCCCGTGCGCGAGCTGCCTGGCGTAGGCGTTGAGCCCGACCAGCGCGAGCACGGTCAGCAGGAACATCCACGCGTAGTAGACGCGCCCGCCCACGAAGCTCAGGGCCACGCACCGTGACAGGAAGGTCAGGTAGTCCCTCACGGGCCGGCCTCCCCGCCCTCGCCGGGGCCCGGCGACCCCGCGTCACGCGGGTACCGCTCGTCGAAGTAGTAGAAGAACCGCGGGAGGGTGCCGACCTCCTCCTTGAGGACGAGCACCCGCTTGGTCCTGAGGATCTGCGAGACCTCGCTCTGGGGGTCCAGGACATCCCCGAACTTCCGCGCCCCCACCGGGCAGACCTCCAGGCACGCGGGCATCTCCCCCCGGCGCGTCCGGTGCAGGCAGAAGTGGCACTTCTCCACCACGCCCCGCCGGCGCGGACGGTTCGAGAGATACCCCATGTCCGGGTTCAGCCCGCCATCCGGGATCGTCGGCTCCGCGAAGTTGAACCGACGCGCCCAGTACGGGCACGCCGCCTCGCAGTACCGGCACCCGATGCACCAGTCGTAGTCGATCACCACGATCCCGTCGGACTCCTGCCAGGTCGCCCCGACGGGGCACACCTTCACGCACGGCGGGTTGGCGCACTGGTGGCACTGCACCGGCAGGTAGTAGTGGCCCCCGTCCGGCACCTCCGCCCGATCGTAGTGGTGATCGCCCCGCGCGAGGTCCATCGTGCCCCGCGGCATCTCCAGCACACGGATGTACTGCACCTCGGGCGAACGGCTCAGGTTGTTCTCCTCCACGCACGCGTGCACGCACTTGCGGCAGCCGATGCACCGCGAGAGGTTCAGCGCGAACGCGAACCGCACGCCCTCGATCGGCGGGTAGTCCCTGACCGTCGGGACCACGCCGTACCGCCCCTCGACCTCGGCCCGGACGCGCTCCATCGCGTCCGCGAGCTCGGCGGGGGTCATCTCCTTGTAGTGCTTCTGGAGGAACTCCTCGAGCGAGGGGAACGCGTCGTCGGGCAGGTCCCGCAGCGGGCTCAGCGCCGCCGCCAGCGCCGCCATCCCCCCGACCGCGCCGGTCGCCCCGCGGAGGAAGCCCCGGCGCGTGAACCCCGGCTCCGCCCCACAGGGGCCGGGCGCCCCGGCGGACTTGCCCTCCCAGATGCGGATCGTCATCGGCCCGCCCCCCCCTCTCCCGATCCCCGCGCTCCCCCGGCGCCCACGAACGGCGCCGACGGCGGGCCCCCACCCTCGGGCCGATGGCCGGCGGGCGGTTCACCCATGCGCGCCGTGTGCGGTCCCGGGAGCGGCGCCTCGGGCGCGAACGCCGGCGCGTGCGGGTCGTGACACTCCGAGCAGGTCAGGCGCCGCCGCTCCGGGCTCGCGCTCCGCCACGAGCCGAGCGTCTTGCCGTGCGTCCCACGCTGCCAGTCGCGGTAGGTCGTGCCGTGGCACCGCGCGCAGAGCTCGGGGATCTGCGCGTACGAGAGCCCGGCCCCGTCCCGCGCGACGAGCCGGTCCCGGTCCGCCTGGCTGTGGCAGTACAGGCACCGGTCGTTCAGCCCGTGGTCCAGCACGATCTCGGTGTGCTGCACACGCCCGACCGTCTTCTCCGCCTCGTTCTGGAACAGCCGGTGACAGTCGCTGCACCGGTACTCGTACGCCCCGACCCGCGTGATCGGCGGGTCAGCCTTGACGGTCGCCCGCGCTGTCGGCCCAAGGGCCGCCTTACCGATCTGCACGCTGCCCGACGCCGGGATCTGCGGCGCCGGCGCGAACCAGACGAACCAGACCGCCAGCAGGCCGAACGCGGGCCCGACAAGCCAGGCAGGCCGGCTGGCCGGGCGTTCCGGATCGGGGTGCTCGTGGTGCCTGGTCATGGAATGGCGCACCTGAGGGTATTCGGATGAGAATATCGCTATCTAGCTGTCTTTTCCTCTGCCGGGGCCCCGCGAGCATCCATCCAAGTGCATACCCCTGGTTTGTCAGGTCCCGCAGCTATCCGCCCCCGCACCTGATTCGGGGCCCGCGTGCGCCGGGACCACGACCGTGAAGGTCGTCCCGACACCCGGCTGGCTGGACACCCGGATCTCCCCCCCAAGCTCCCGGATCAGGCTCTGGCTGATCGACAGCCCCAGCCCGGTCCCCGAGCCCACCGGCTTGGTGGTGTAGAACGGCTCGAAGATCTCCGCGAGCTTCTCGGCGGGGATCCCCACGCCGTTGTCGGCGACCTCGATCATGCACCGCCCTTCGTGCCGGCTCGACCGGACGGCGACCACGGGCTCGAGCCGGTCGGCGACCGCGTCCAGCGCGTTGAGGACCAGGTTCATGATGACCTGCTGCAAGGACCGCGGCGCCACACACCCAAGCCCCGACGACGCGCCAAGGTCGGTCTCGACGCGGCAGCGGCGCACCCGGTGGTCGAACTCCAGCATCCGCAGCGCCCCGCTCACCACCGAGTTCAGCGGCACGGGCTCGCCCAGGCTCCGGTCCGGGTGCGCGAACGCCGTCAGCTCGCGCACCGTCTCCTGGATCCGGCGGACCTGGTCCCGCAGCGCGCGGACCGTCGACGGGCGGGGTGGCGCCTCGGGGTTGCGCTCCATCAGCTGCAGCGCCCCGTCCATGCTCGCCAGCGGGTTGTTGATCTCGTGGGCCACGCCCGCGGCCAGACGCCCCATCGCGGCCATCTTCTCGTGCTGGACCATCGCCCCCTGCTGCGTGCGCAGCATCGTCGCCAGCTCGCGGAGTCGCCGGTTCTTGCGGATCCGGGCCCGCTCCCGCCGGTGCAGCGTCGAGGCGATCCGCTCGCTCACGAAGACCGTGCCCACCAGCGTCGCCGCCCACCCCACGAACAGCATCGCCCCGGGCGGATCGGCGGGCCACCGCCCCGTCACGAGCAGCCCGCAGGCGAGGAGCCCCACCGCCGCCGCCGCCGCGCCGTACGCCCACGCCCTCGCCAGCAGCAGCGCCGCGAAGACCATGTGAAAGACGACGAACCCCAGGACCGGGCTGAGCAGCCCGCCGGTGACCGCGATGAGCCCCGCCAGGCACACCAGGTCCGCCGCCACCTGCAGGCCCGCGAACCGCTCCAGCGCCACCAGCCGCTGGCGGAGCTCGGGCGTCCACCGCTCGATGATCGTGGCCAGCCCGTTGTGGGCGAGGATGACCAGCCCGATGACGCCGATCCACACCGGCGGCGCGGGCGCGTCGGCAAGCAGCAGGCCCAGGGGCGAGCCCAGCACAAAGAGCGCCCCCGCGCCCCAGCGCAGGCGCATGAGCCAGCGCAGCTCGGTCCGGAGCACCGACAGCCGCGCGACCTCCCCGGGCCGCCGTCGCGTGGGGGGGCATGACGCGCCCGGCGGTGGAGAGAGGCCGGCGCTCACGGGTGCGGGGCCTCCTGCGCCGCCGACGGGACATCGGTCGCCGCCGGCGCGTCCCCGTCGCTCACCGAACGCTCCAGATCGAGCATCAGCTGCCCCGGCATGTACTCGGTCAGCACGATCCGGCGCACCTCCGCGAGCGACCTCACCGCCTTGGCGACGCGGGCCACGCTCTTGTGCATCCGGGTGAACCGCTCGGCCAGCTTGGGGTCGCCGCCCGTCTGCAGGTCCGCGAGCCGCAGTTCCAGCTCGATCGCCGCCAGCGTGTTGTTCAGGTCGTGGTTCAACGCGACCGCGACCTGGCGCAGCGTCTCCATCTTCCGCTGCTCGTTGGCCTCGAGCTGCTCGGCCAGCTGGTTGTACGCGTGCGCCAGTTCACCGAACTCGTCCTCCTGGTCGATCTGCACCCGGTGATCGAACCGCTCGAGGGCCAGCTCGCGGCTGGCCGCCACCAGCTGGTCCACCGGACGCAGGATCATGTACGCGGTGTGCAGCAGCACGATGACCGAGGCGTTCACCATCACGATGGCCGCCAGTGTAAGGCCGAGCACCAGCATGCGGAAGTGCCGGCCCAGCGCCTCCCGCTCCGCCGCCGCGTAGCGGGAGGTGATCTGCCCGAGCGTCCGCACCTCCCCCCGCAGCGCGATCGAGGAGGCGAGCGCCTCCGCGTCGCTCGCCGCGTGCTGGCCCCGGGTGAACGCCGGCAGCACGGACGAAATGCGGATAAACACCTCCGCTGCCTCGCCGTTCGGGCCCTGGGTCACCGGGTGCGACGCCAGCTTGTCCATCGCCCCGTCCACCGCCGACGCCGCGAACAGCTCGGCCGTCGGCTCGACCGCGGCGCTTCCGGTGAGGCGCTGGGCCTCCAGCGCCGTGATCGACGCCGCCAGCTCGTTGACGCCGTCGGTCAGCCGGGCCGTGTCCTCGTTCACCCGGTCGATCTCATGCACCACCCGCTGGAGCAGCACCACGGCAACGACCGCGCCGCACACAAAGGCGCTGATCAAGAGACCGATCCTGGCAAGGAGCTTTCGTCGCAGCATGCTCGGGACTCCGCGGCCGGTGCCTCAGGCGGTTCCGTCTTCGCCTGGGGCCGGCGGCGCCCCACCCCGGATGCGCTGTTGGTTCGTCGTTACCTCCCGGTGGTCTCCGGCTCGGGTGTTTCCTTCGGGATCTTGAGCTCGTCGAGCTTCCGGTACAGGCTCGAGAGCCCGATACCGAGCTGCCGGGCCGTCTCGTTCTTGTCCCAGTCGTGGCGCTTCAGGCTCGCGAGGATGTGCTGGCGCTCGAACGAGCGGACGGCGTCCTTGAGGTCCTCGCCCTCGGCCACCGGCCCGGCCCGGGGCACGAAGGGCAGGTCCTCGGGCTCGATCTCACGCCCCTCGGCGAAGATCACCGCCCGCTCGATCACATTCTCCAGCTCGCGGACATTGCCCCGCCACTCGTGCCCGAGCAGCGCCCGCATGGCCGTGTTGCTGATGCCCGTCACGCGCTTGCTCATCTCCCGCGTGTACTTCGCCAGGAAGTGGTAGGCGAGGCGCGGGATATCCTCCGGGCGCTCGCGCAGCGGGGGCAGCTCCAGGCGCACGACATCCAGCCGGTACAGCAGGTCCTCGCGGAACCCGCCTCGCCCGACCAGATCGGCCAGGTTCTGGTTCGACGCCGCCACGATCCGCACATCCACCGGCTTGGCCCGCGTGTCCCCCACCGGCGTCACCACCCGCTCCTCCAGCACGCGCAGCAGCGAGCTCTGCACCGCCAGCGGCAGGGTCGACATCTCGTCGAGGAACAGCGTTCCCCCGTGCGCGGCCTCGAAATAGCCGATCCGGTCCGCCACCGCGCCCGTGAACGCCCCCCGCTTGTGGCCGAACAGCTCGCTCTCGATCAGCGAGTCGGGGATCGCCCCGCAGTTGACCGCGACGAACGGCTTGTCCCGGCCCGGCCCGTTGAAGTGGATCGCCCGCGCGAACAGCTCCTTGCCCGTCCCGCTCTCCCCGACGATCAGCACGCTCGACCGCACCGCCGAGAGCTTGCGGGCCAGCTCGAACAGACGCAGCATCGCCGGCGACTCGCCGATCAGGTTCTGGAACGCGCTGCCCGCCGCGAGCTGCTCGGTCATCCGGCGCCGGTCGCGCCGGATCTCGCCGAAGTCCATCGCCCGACGCACCCGCATCAGCACCTCGTCGAACTGCATCGGCTTGAGCAGGTAATCGGCCGCGCCCGAACGCATCGCCAGCACGGCGCTCTCCACCGTCCCGTACGCCGTGATCACGATCACCGGCGTCTGGTGCGCGAGCTCCTGGAGCTTGCCCAGGAGCGTCATCCCGTCCATCTCGGGCATCCGGATGTCGGTGATCACCAGATCGAACGGCGTCTCGAGCGCCAGCCCGAACGCCTCACGCCCGTTCGCCGCCTGCGAGACCCGGTAGCCCTCCGCGCCCAGCAGCTCGGCGAGCGATTCGCGCAGCAGCGCCTCGTCCTCCGCGATGAGGATCGACTTCCCGGCGTGCGTCCTGGCCTCCTCGCTGCTCACGCGATGCTCCGGCGATCACTCGCCCCCGACGGGGGTTTCCAGATACTTCTCGGGGAGCGGGTTGTCCGGGCGCTCCATGTCCCAGCTGCAGCTGAGCACCCACCACCGCCCGCCGTCCTTGAGCAGCTGCACGCTGTAGATGCCGCGCGTGTACGGGTCCGCCCCCGCCGAGCCCAGACGCGACTCGAAGGTGCTCCACACATGCGTGATGTTCCCGAAGCTCTCCGTCCGCCGCGCGAGCTCCGACTCGAAGAACCCGCCCTTCTCGAAGTAGGTCTTGTTGTGCATGATGTAGTCCTCGACCGTGAGCGTGAACACCACGGCCCCGTCCGCGCCGTCGCTGCGCACCGCCAGGAAGCGCATGTCCTGGTGGCAGAGGTTCCGCAGCCGGTCCCAGTCCCGCGCCTGCCCGGGGGGGCCCGCCGTGCACGCGTACAACGCCTTCATCACCCCGTCGATCGTCTTCACATCCTCCGCGGGGTCATACGACGCCGCCGGCTGCGGGCCCTCCGGCTGCTCCACCGCCGGCTGGGACGCGTCCCACGACGAGACCTCGGGGCTCAGGCCGGCGTGCATGCCCAGGCTCAGACTCGCGGCGGCCAGGGCGGAAAGCAGAGTCGCGGACATGGATCACTCCTTCGTTCGGTCTGGCCGGGACCCCAGGGGTGGCACCGGGTGGATTTGCTCGAGCCCAATCCGTCATCGGGCCGGTCTCAATCACTTGCTGGCACGCAACTTGATGCAACGCCTGTGCCGCGGGGCCGGCAATCCAGGCAAGCACTATAATAGGACTTGTAGCACTTGTTTCTCAAGAATGGAAATCAAGCCTGCGAGATTTTCTCGAAATCAGGAGCCCGGCGCGAAGCTGGATGGGTCTCTCTCATGCGTGGCAGACCCGCCGCTGGTATTCCTGACCTCTTGGGTGGATAATCACCCGACCCCGCGATCCCCCATCGGCCGGCGACACGCCGGGAAGGAAGGGCCGACCCATGGGCCGGAAGTCTCAAGCCGACGCCGCCACCCCCAAGCCCCGCAAGAAGCTCTTCACCGTCAAGCGGCTGGCGATCGGCTCGGTCCTGTTCGTCGTCTTCATGGTCGTGTCCGTGGAGATCAGCTCCCAGAGCTGGTTCTGCAACAGCTGCCACATCATGGAGCCCTTCTACACGAGCTGGAAGAACGACACCCACACCGAGGTCCACTGCGTCGAGTGCCACATCGACCCCGGCGTCGACAACTTCATCGCCGCCAAGCTCAACGGCGCCGGACAGGTCGTCGACGACATCCTCAACCGCACCAGCCCCAAGCCCTCCGCCTCGGTCAGCGAGATGGCCTGCACCCGCGCCGGCTGCCACACCAAAGAGCACATCATCGAGACCAATACCGATACCGACTCCTTCAAGTTCAGCCACGAGCTGCACCTCGACCACGAGTACTTCGGCATCAAGATGCAGTGCACGACCTGCCACTCGCACATCCGCGGCAGCACCCACTTCGAGGTCAACACCGGCATCTGCATCACCTGCCACCTCATCGAGAGCGCCGACGACACCGTCCTCCAGGCCCAGCACACCGAGCCGCCCGCGGACGCCGGCCCCGGCATCCGGCTCATCCGCATGACCGTCCGCCAGCCCGATGAGGCGGCCCCCGGCGCCGACGCCGACCCCGAGCTGTTCCCCGAGGGACACCCCACCACCGCCGAGGGCGTCCCCCCCGCCAACTGCCAGGCCTGCCACGAGCCCCCCGCCGAGGAGTTCGAGTACCGCGGGCTCATGGTCAACCACGCCGACTTCCTCGACTGGGGCGCCAGCTGCGAGTCCTGCCACCGCGGCGTCACCACCAACCCAAACCCCATCGACGACACCGCCTGCCTCTCGTGCCACACCTTCGGCGTCGACCACGCCAAGCCCGCCGAGGAGCTCCACCGCATCCACCAGGAGGGCAAGCACAAGATCGAGTGCTTCAGCTGCCACGGCGAGCCCCGGCACGGGCCCGAGGCCATGGAGGAGCGGCTCCAGGCCCTCGACTGCACGGGCTGCCACATCGACCAGCACAACATCCAGCAGCGGTCATACCTCGCCGCAGGCGCCGAGCAGGCCACCACCGCCGTCAGCCCCATGTTCATGGCCCATGTCGACTGCGCGGGGTGCCATGTCTCCCAGACCCCGGTCGACAGCAACCCGCACAGCGGCGCGATGGTCCGACGGGCCGCGGCCAGCGGCTGCGACGCCTGCCACGCCCCGGGCCTCGGCGACCGCATGATCCCCCTGTGGCAGACCGCCACCCGCGGGCTCTACGACAAGGCCAAGGCCGAGTTCGACGCCCTCGACAGCCAGGTCCCCCCCGGCCCGGGGCGCGAGGCCCTCGACGAGGCCGGCGGGCTCATCCAGCTCGTCGAGCTCGACGGCAGCTGGGGCGTGCACAACCCCGACTACACGCAGCAGCTCCTCGGCCAGGCCCGCGAGAAGATCGCCGCCGCCAAGGCCGCCCTCGGGGGTGGGTCGTGAGCCGCCGCAGGGCCACCCCCTTCCTGGCCCTCGCCGTCTCCTGCGCCGCGACGGGCGCCCTCGCCCAGGACCTCGACCCCACCATCCGCCCCAATATCCGCACGCCCAACTGCACCATCAACGGCTGCCACGCCGCCACGATGCAGCACGATTTCCTCCACGGCCCCACGGCCGTCGCCGATTGCCGCACCTGCCACGACGATGTCGATGTCGCCCAGCACTCCTTCGTGCTCCGGCGCCAGGGCCGCGACCTGTGCGACTTCTGCCACATCGACAAGACCGGCACCGAGGGCCCGGTCGTCCACCAGCCGCTCGCCGACGGCGACTGCCTCGCCTGCCACGACCCCCACGGCTCGGCCTCGCGCCAGATGATCAAGTTCGACACCACCGGCGAGCTCTGCCTCTCCTGCCACACCGAGGCCATGCACGGCCAGTGGCTCCACGAGCCCGCCAAGGTCGGCGACTGCACCGCCTGCCACGCCCCCCACACCGCCGACCACCCCGGCCTGCTCGTCCAGGAGCGTCGCTCCCTCTGCCTCTCGTGCCACGAGCAGCTCGGCGAGCACATGGCCGCGGCACTCACCGTCCACGAGCCGGCCCGCGCCGACTGCCTCGAGTGCCACGACTCCCACGGCTCGGACCACGCCGGCCTCATCAAGAACGACACCGTCGCCCTCTGCACGGGCTGCCACGAGGAGCAGCTCGCCCGCGCCCAGCACGCCGCCTTCCCCCACTCGGCCGTGCTCGACGACCGCGCGTGCCTCAACTGCCACACCCCTCACGCCTCCTCCTCAGAAGCCCTCCAGTACGATGACCCCGTCGCCGCGTGCATGGCCTGCCATAGCGGTCCGGCCCAGGCGGATCCCACCCCGGCCGATCCCGCCCAGCCCTTGCGCGACCCGACCAGCCCGCCGCCCCCGCTGGCCAGCAACCCCGGCGCGACACCGGCGGCCCCCGCCTCGCCGCACCCCGTCCCGGTCGCCAGCGACCTCGCCCAGCACCTGCCCATCGCGCACGGCCCGGTCATCGACGGCCAGTGCGCCGCCTGTCACGAGGTCCACGGCAGCGACCACTCGCGCCTGCTCATCGCCAACTACACCAGCGCCTTCTACGAGGCATTCAGCGAGAACGCCTACGCGCTCTGCCTCTCCTGCCACGACCAGGACCTCCTCCTCGAAGACCACACCTGGGAGGCCACGCGCTTCCGCGACGGCGAGCGGAACCTCCACGCCCTCCATGTCAAGGGCGAGCAGGGACGCACCTGCCGCGCCTGCCACAACACCCACGCCAGCAACCACAAGGCGATGGTGCGCGAGACCTCCCCCTACGGCCAGTGGATGCTCCCCATCAACTTCAAGCCCACCGACACCGGCGGCTCGTGCGCCCCGGGCTGCCACAAGGTCGCCACCTACACCCGCGCCGACGGGCCCGAGGGCCTCCCGCCGCCCCCGGCCGAAGACGCCCCGCCCGCCCCCGGCGCCGACGGGCAGTAGCCCCGCGCAACCGGGTCAGTAGCCCATCAGGCTGATCGTCAGACCCAGCGACACGAACGCCAGGCCCGTCACGATCACCATCGAGAGCGCGATCCACCCCGCGTGCGGCAGGCCCAGGTGGTGCTTCACGAACGAACGCCAGCGCAGCGCCTGCCCGACAATCCAGCCGAGCAGCGTTCCGATCATCAGCACCCCCCAGACGATCTCGGCCACCGCCGGGAGCACCTCCTGCCCGAGCATCACGCCCGCCGTCGCCGCCCCGCACAGCACGATCCCCGGCCCCGTCGCCGGGAGCATGTACGCCGCCCCGCGCCATATGTGTACCCGCCGGACCCCGACCCGTGACATGGTCTGCGTGAACACGAACATCAGCAGCGTGGGCGCGAGCCACGACATCGCCACCAGGAACGAGACCGGCCAGAGCTCCGCCGACAGCGAGGCTGTCCGCGTCAGCGGGATCTCGATCCACTGCGCGTACGGGGCCAGCCAGCCGCCAACCCCGATCTGCGGCGTGAATCTGGCCAGCATGTACGACATCGCCGCCGTCCGCGCCGCCCCGACCAACACCACCAGCAGGAGATGGTTGAGAAGCAGCGTCGCAACCGCGAATGCCGCCAGCCGCCGCGCGCGGGTCCGTGCGACCAGATCGAACCTCTCCCACAACCCCCATTGCCACAACCCCGCCCAGTACGCTCTGGCCCACCGGCGCGGGCTCAGCCGCTCCCCGTGCTCGACCGACCACGCCGGGCCCAGCACCCGCTCGGCCATCGCCTGCCACCACCAGAACTCCAGCCCGCACTCGCTGCACCGGCCCCGCACCGGGCACCGGTCCTCCCAGGTCGCCACGATCCCCGACTGGTCGTACCCGCAGCGCGGGCAGATGGGCGCCAACTTTGTGCGTGGATCCCCTGCGCTCATGCCGTCATCGTAACCGGGCCTCGAGCCCCCCCTTCACCCCCGGCCACTCGGCCGCGAGGATCGAGTACATCGCCGTGCTCCGCCGGAACCCGTCCTGCATGATGATGTTCTCGCGGAGGATCCCCTCGAAACTCGCCCCCAGCTTCAGGATCGCCGCCCGGCTCCGCGCGTTCCGCTCGTCGGTCTTCAGGCACACGCGGATCGCCCCCAGCTCCTCGAACGCGTGGCGCAGCAGGAGGTATTTGCACGCCGGGTTCACCTTGGTCCCCCGCGCCGCCGGGCCGTACCAGGTCCACCCGATCTCCAGCCCCTTGTGCGCCGGCCGGATGTCCAGATAGGTCGTGATCCCGATCGGCTCGCCCGTCCCCGGCTCCATCACGCAGAAGGGCACGATGTCCGCCGGCTCCAGCAGGCGCGCGATGAACGCCCGCATCCCCGCCTCGTCGATCGTCTCCGGCCCGCGCGAGAAGTACCGGAAAGTCTCCCGACCCCCCGCCGCCCGCGCAAGGCTCGCGCTGTGCCCCACCGTCAGCGGCACCAACTCCACCGCCCCATGCATAAACGACCTCGCCTGAACCCATGCCTGTGTCATGCCCGAGAGAATACCCCCCGCTCCGGCCGCGTGCGCCCGGGCGACGGATGGTGTGGGATGTGGGATGTGGGGTGTGAGGTGTGGGGTGTGAGGTGTGGGGTGTGGGGTGTGGGGTGTGGGGCGTGGGGCGTGGGGTGCGAGGGTCGAGATCTGGAATCTGAAATCTGAAATCTGGAATCTGAAACCAGGAATCCGGGCCCTGAGCTTCGCGCTTCGAGCTCTGCGCTCTGCGCTTTGAGCTCTGCGCTTTGAGCTCTGCGCTTTGAGCTTTGAGCTTTGAGCTTTGAGCTTTTCCTACACTCCCCCCATGCCCACCCCCGAGGCACTCATCCACCAAGCCCAGGCCGCCTTCGCGCGCAACGCCCTCGACGAGTGCGAGCAGGCCTGCCGCGCCGCCCTCACGCTCCGCCGAGACCACCCCGACGCCCTCCGCCTCCTCGGCCTGGCCGCCCTCCGGCGCAACAACCCCGACGACGCGGCCGCCTTCCTCGCCCGCGAGCTCACCCAGCGCCCCCGCGACCCCGACGCCCACACCATGCTCGCCAAAGCCCGCCTCGCCCAGGACCGCCCCGGCGACGCGATCACCCTCTGCGACAGGGCCCTCGCCCTCCGCCCCGCCGACCGCGTCGCGCTCCACACCAAGGCCAAGGCTCTCCTCCAGGCCAAGCGCAAGGACGACGCCCTCGCCCTCCTCGAGCGGCACGCCGCCACGCCCGACGCCCCCGCCACACTCCTCGCCCTCCACGCCGGCCTCACCTGCAACGCCGATACCGCCCCCGCGCTCGCCGACCGCCTCACCGCCGCCCTCGCCCGCGCCGGCCTCTCCCCCGGCGACCGCCTCCACCTGCTCTACGCCCTCGGCGCCGCCCACCACGCCCTCGGGCGCCACGCCGAAGCCTTCGACGCCTGGCTCGCCGCCAAGGCCTGCATCCCCGCCCCCTACGACCGGGCCGGCGCCGAGGCCCGCACCGAGTCGATCATCCGCTTCTTCAGCCGCGAGCGCCTTGCCACCGCCGCCCGCGCCGACCGCGCCCAGGGCGAGCGGCTCTGCTTCATCGTCGGCATGCCCCGCACCGGCTCGACGCTCCTCGAGCGCATCCTCGACGCCCACCCCGACGCCGTCGGCCTCGGCGAATCGACCTGGCTGCCCGACCTCGCCGATGCCCTCCCCGCGACCCTCGCCAGCCCCGCCCCCTGCCCGGACTGCCTCGAGGGCGTCGGCGCCGACGCCCTCACCCGCGTCGCCCGCGCCGCCCTCAACACGCTCTCCCGCATCGACCGCAAGGCCACGCTCCTCGTCGACAAGAACCTCGCCAACCACCGCCACATCGGGCTGATCGCGCTGCTCTTCCCCGGCGCCCGCGTCATCCACTGCGACCGCGACCCCCGCGCCGTCGCCCTCTCCTGCCTCATGCAGAACCTCTCCCCCCTCAGCCACCCCTACACGCGCACGCTCCCCGACCTCGCCCACGCCTGGGCCCAGTGCCGCCGCCTCATGGACCACTGGCTCGCCCTCGCCGACACCCTCGCGCTCCGCCTCGACGAGATCCGCTACGAGGACTTCGTCGCCGGCGCCGAGGCCTCGAGCCGCGCCCTGCTCGCCTCCTGCAACCTCCCCTGGCACGACGCCTGCACCCGCTTCTTCCAGACCGACCGCGCCGCCCGCACCCTCAGCATGGAGCAGGTCCGCGAGCCCATGCACACCCGCGCCGTCGAGCGCTGGAAGCACTACGAGGCCCAGCTCGAGCCGTTCGAATCCGCCCGGTGCGAGCTGCTCGGCTGATCTCCGGGGCGGGGCGCTCTGGGCCCCTTCCCCCCTCTACGGGGCGGGGCACTTTGGGCCCCCTCCCCAACTCCAAGCCGCCTCGCTCCACCCCCTCCAATACGCGGCTACCCAGCACCACCATCTCCCCTTGGAGCAGCCGCCCACCTCCGGTACCATGCCCCCATGGCCGACGCCCCCGGACACCCCGCGCCCGACCACGAGGACGCGGTCCCGCTCTGCCTGCACTGCCTGAACCCCGTCTCCCCCCTCGCCCACATCTGCCCCACCTGCGCCCACTCCTCCGGCCAGTTCACCACCTACATGCCCTTCGAGCAGATCCCCTTCTTCGCCGAGTGCATCGGCGCACTCTGGCGCCGGTTCTGGTTCGGGCGCCACTTCTCTGTCGCCTACCGCCTCTTCTGCTGCGTGCTCATCGGCATCACCTACCCCCTCCTGTTCCTCGCCGCCCCCATCGCCCTCTGGCAGCTCGCCACCGGCCGCCACCCCGAACGCCCGTCGGAGCCCGTCACCCGCCCCGCATGACCAGGCCCCCGCGCCCCCGAACCCGCCGGGCCCCGCGTCGCGCAGAGGCTCAGAACGAGACATTCATATTCGCGTTCGTCGCCGAGTTCATCGCCGACTCGCTCGTCACGATCGTCCCGACGATGTTCCCGCCGACGATGTCGTAGTTCACCCCGTTCTGCGTCGCGTAGTTGCGCACCACCATGTTCCGCCCCGCGTCCACATCGATCCCCCGCGGGTTGTTGCTGACGATGTTCCCTTCGATCCTCCCGCAGGCGCCGAGCGCGTGGATGCCGGCGCCGTCCCCGCCCCTGCCGTTGCCGGTGCAGGTGTTCTCCAGGATCATGCTGTTGCCGCCGACCCACACCCCGTCGCCGTCGTTGAACGCCGCCGAGCAGCGGGTGACCGTCGCGCCCGCGCCCGCCATGATGCCCACGAACTCGTTCTGCGTCGCCGAGCAGTCCGAGATCGTGCCGCCCGATTCGACGATGAACCCGGCCCCGGCATTCTCGGCGCTCGCGCAGCCCCGGATCGTGCACCCCGTCGATGTCTCCACCCCGCCGCCCCCGTTGTTCTTCGCCGCGCACGACTCGATCACGCCGATCTCCGCCACGCCGATCCCCGTGCCGAGGTTGTAGATCGCGCTGCACCCGCGCACCACCGCCCCCGCCCCCACACGGATCCCCTCCGCCCCGTTGGACGACGCGCGGACCCCCTCGACGACAAACCCCCGACCCCCCGCGCCGAGCTGGATCCCCCCGCCCCCCCACATCGTCACCTCCCCGTTGCGCACACAGATCTCCCCGTGGGGGTCGGTCGCGATGATCCCCGCCCCCGACTCCTCCAGCCCCATCAGCGCAAAGCCCATCAGATCGACCGTCACGACCCCCGACTCGATCACGATCCCGTGCCTGCCCGCCACCCCCGTCACATCACCCGTCAGGTAGTACGACCCAGGCCGCGTGATCCGGAACAGGCAAGCCTCGTCGCCCGGCGTGTTCGTCTCGTTGATCGCCGTCCGCGGCTCGACCTCCGCGAGCGTCTTGTAGGTCGGCCCCACCGGGCCGTCGGGCGGGTCCGGCGGGCCGGCCAGCAGGACCGTACCGACAACCATCCCCGCGGCCGAGACCGCGAGCGCGGTGAACCACCGGCGTGACATGGCGTTTCTCCTCAAGACGGACCCGCGGGCCCGCTCAACACCCCGCGTTCCACAGGTTCAGGAAGCACAGGACATCGATCGTGTTGATGGCCCCGTCGCCGTTGCAATCCGCGCCCGCATCACCCGCGTTCCACGCGTTCAGGAACGCGAGCACATCCAGCGTGTTCACCGCCCCGTCGTCGTTGAAATCCGCCAGACAGATCGGCCCCAGCCGGTTCAGGTACAGCTTGTCGCCGATGTTGGCGTCCCAGTTCGACACCGCCATGTCCGGGCGCTGCGTGTACGCGTACGACACCACCAGAGCCGACACCGGCGCCGCCCCCACCGAGATCCACCCGTCCTGATAGCTGAACGCGTACTCGCCCGGGCCCAGCACCACGCCGTCCCGCTCCACGCGCACCACCCGCTGCACCGGCTGATGCCCGAGGGAGTACATGCTCCGCGTCGGGTCGGCGAAGGTCTCCGTCACCGTCCGCAGCCCGTCGTTGTTCACATCGGCGAACACGATCTTCTCCACCACGCTCGTGGCCGTGGCGCGCCAGCTGTCGGACGCCCCGAAGCCCGTGCCGGTGTTCAGGAACAGCCGCGTGGAGTCCCACCACCCGCCGGTCGCCAGGTCCAGATCCCCGTCGGCGTCCACATCCGCCAGCGCGACCGCCGACCCGTACCCCTCGTTGAAGCTCCAGCTGTAGGTCGGGCCGAACCCGCCGCCCGGCAGCCCGTTGTACTGCCGGAACCGGCCCGACCCGCCCAGCTGCGTGTTGTCCGTGATGAACAGGTCGGTCCGCCCGTCGCCGGTCACATCGCCCGCCGCGAGCATGATCGCGTCCTGCGCCGTGCTCTCGTTGGTCCAGCTCGCCGTCGTCTCCAGCACGCCCCCGAGGTTGCGGTACACCCGCGAGTAGGTCGCCGACGCCGCCAGCGCCAGATCCAGCCACCCGTCGTCGTCCGCGTCCACCCAGATCGCCCCCTGCGTGTCCCACGAGTCCGCCGACTGCCAGGTCGCGCTCGCCGGCAGCCCCGACCCGGTGTTCACATACACCAGGTTCTTGTACAGGTGCGGCGTGCCGTACGCCCAGCCCGTCGCCACCGCCAGGTCCGGCTTCCCGTCGCCGTTCATGTCCCCGAACGAGCACCCGAACGCCGGCATCACCTCGCTGGAGATCCAGCTCGGGCTCGCCGACAGCGTCCCGGCGTTGTTCAGGTACAGCTTCGCCGCCGGCCCGTGCTGCGACCCGTTGCCCAGCACCGCCACCGCGACATCCGGGTACCCATCGCCGTTCACATCCGCCACATCCAGATGCCCGTTGTACGCGATGTCGTTCGACTGCCAGTCGTGGACCGTCGGGAAGGTCCCGTCGCCGTTGTTGTAATAAACCTCCAGCCGCTCCTGTCGCATGTCGTTGCCATTGGCGACCACGAGATCGACCCACCCGTCGAGGTCCAGATCCACCAGCGCCGCCCCCGTCCCGTAGCGCGACTCGGTCGAGACCCAGTCCGGCGTCGTCGGGTAGATCTGCCCGTAGCCCGCCGCGCACGCCACCGCCACAACGACGCCGCTCAGTGTCCGACTCGACATGATCTCCCTCCAACTCTGGTGCGTTGACCCACCCCGCCGGGCGAGGTTCTGGACTGCCGTATCCATAATACCAGCACGCCCCCGAATCCTCTCACAACTTCCCGGCGCCCCCCGCGGCAGGCCATCTACCGGCCCGCCCCCCCACACCCCACACACCCCCCACCACCAACCCGGACCCAAACGCCACGCCCCCCGCCCCGCTGCTGCTAGTCTCTGCCCCGATGGCAACCATCGAGCAAGCCCCCCCACCCCCCGGCCTCACCCCAGACCCCACCCCCGGCCCCACCCCCGGCCAACCCGCCCGAGTCCTCGGCCTCTTCGATGCCACCTGCATCGTCGTCGGCGCCATCATCGGGGTGGGCATCTTCTTCAACCCCTCCCAGGTCGCCCGCCTCGCACACACCAGCGAGTTCATCCTCCTCGCCTGGGCCGTCGCCGGCCTCATCGCCCTCTGCGGCGCCCTCGCCTTCGCCGCACTTGGCCGACGCTACCACGACTCCGGCGCCCAGTACCAGATCCTCCGCGACGCCTACAGCCCCCTCCCCGCCTTCGTCTTCGTCTTCTGCAACTCCACCATCATCCAGCCCGGCTCGATCGCCATCATCGCCACCATCTGCGCCCAGAACCTCACCCGCGCCGTCTCCGGCGAAGCGCTGCAGGGCTGGGCGCTCACCGCCCTCAGCGCCCTGCTCATCCTCTCCCTCGCCGCTGCCAACACCGTCGGCGTCCGCTGGGGCTCCCGCATCCAGAACCTCACCGTCCTCTCCAAGCTCGCCACACTCCTCGCCATCACCGCCATCGGCGTCCTCATGGGCAACGCCCCCGATACTCCCGTCCCCATGGGCACACCACCCCCCGAGGCCCCCTCCAGCGAGACACTCCGGGCCTTGCCCGGGCTTTTCGCCGCCCTCGTCCCCTGCTTCTTCGCCTACGGCGGCTGGCAGCACGCCCTCTGGATCTCCGGCGAGGTCCGCGACCCGCGCCGCAACCTCCCCCGCGCCATCCTCGGCGGCGTGGCCCTCGTCGTCGCCGTCTACCTCCTCGCCAATTGGGCCTACCTCAAGCTCCTCGGCCCCATCGGCATGGCCGAGACCAAAACCCTCGCCGCCGACGCCGCCAGCGTCGCGCTCCACGACGCCGGCGCCCGCATCATCGCCGGCGCCGTCGCCATCAGCGCCTTCGGCGTCCTCAACGCCCAGTTCCTCTCCGGCCCCCGCTTGGTCTTCGGCATGGCGTCCGACGGCCGCTTCTTCCGCCCCTTCGCCCGCCTCCACGCCCGCTTCGGCACCCCCACCGCCGCGATCTTCCTGCTCGGCGCTTTCGCCCTGGCCCTCCTCGCCGTCGCCGCCTTCAGCTTCGACGCCGTCGACTTCCTCGTCACCGGCGTGGTCGCCGTCGACAGCGTCTTCTTCGGCCTCACCGGCGCAGCCCTCCTCGTGCTCGGCGCCAAGGCCGGCAAACGCGACAACCCCCTCCGCTCCCTCGGCTACCCCCTCGCGCCCCTGCTCTTCGTGGTCGGCGAGCTGGGCGTCGTCGCCGGATCGTTCATGGACCCCACCACCCGCAAGGCCGCCCTCATCGGCGCCGCCTGGATCGCGGTCGCCACGGCCCTGTACCTCGTGCGGTTCCGCGCCCCCCGCACCCACTGACCACAACGATTATCTCGCACCGATGTCCACCGGCGCGCGCAACCTCGCGGACACCGCCGCGCAGTGAAGGCCCTGCGGAACCGACGGGTGCGACGCGCGACGAGCTCTGAAAGCCCCAAGACAGGGTGGCATGGGCAAGGCGACACCACCCCGCGCCCTCCGACCGGCACGAACCGTCCGCGTCGCCTTGCCCGTGTCGCAGACTACCCCGATGCCGACCGCAAGCCAGCCCAGCCGCGCGCGAGCTTGGCATGTAGTCCGTCGTCCCCGCCCCGACCGCCGCACATGCTGGGTGGTCCCCCCATCACCCTCCCCCAGGCACCCGGGGCAGCACCCCAAGATCCGGCTCCACAAACTCCCGCTTCGCCCGCTCGCTCATGATCCGCCCCCGCGAGTAGTACAGGCGCAGCAGCAACCGGTTCAGCAGGTACGGCTGGGCGTCGAGAAACTCGTCCGGCCCGGCGCCCGGCCCGTGGGTCTGCATCATCGCGTCGAGGATCCGGAGCCACGCGACGGTGAGGGTCTCGTGGTAGCCGCTGTCGATCGCCTCGGGGACTTTGAGCGCGGCGTTGAGGGCCCGGATGCCGCGGCGCATGCGGTCGGTTGCGCCCTCCAGCCCGTGCTCGCGCAGGTACAGGTACGCCACCGTCAGGTGCGCGCGATGCGTCCACGCCTCCCGGGCGATCTCGCACCGCTCGAACGCCTCGATCGTGATCGGCCCCATCGCGTTACTCAATCGCCGCCAACCCCAGCGTCGCCCGGATCGCGTTGATCATCCCGAAGTGGTAGCAGTCGTGCGGCAGGAAGTTTGTCAGCACATCGAACCTGGGGTCGGGATTCTTGAGACCCTCCGCGACCCGGCGCTGGGTCGACTCGAACCGGCCGCGGGCGGTGGCCCACGCCGACTCCGAGATATCGGCGATCTCCGGCCAGTTCAGCCGTGCGAGGTCCGGGTCTGCACCGGTCTGCCCCGTCTCGATCCGCCGCAGCACCCGCTCCCGCCAGTACACCATGTGCAGCACCTGCTGCCAGATCGAGTGCCGCCCGGTCCCGGGCGACCACGCCGCCTGCTCGGCCGTGAGGCCGTCGAGGCTCTTGGACCAGGCCGCGGCCCAGAGGCCCTCGGTCCAGGCGGCATCAAACCCGAGCGCGACGAAGGCGCGGGCTTCGGGGTGGAGGGGAGCTGGGGTATCGTGCATGGTGTATCCGTGAATGGGTGAATGGCGATCGTCGCGGCAGCACCGACATTCTCAAGCTGCTGACGATTCATCGCGCACCTGCTGCTTGATCGCCAGGACTTCGGCCGGCGAAAGGACGCCCACGAAAGGCGAGTTGTGACGCAGCCGGCGGCTGTGATCGGTCTGCGCGGTGAGGAGTTCACAGATCCGCGGGCCCGGCAGCGCCAGCACCTGCCGCCACTCCTCGTAGTTGCGGAGCAAGCGCGGGGCGTCGTGGTTGCGGGCGGTCCAGTTATCGAGATTAGTCCGGGCCAACTCCAACCACTCGGGGTGGTCGGGCAGCCCCGCCGCAACCCTGCGGGCGATCTCGAGACTCACCCTGTCCTGGTACTCGTGGCCCATGGCCGGGAGTATACCGGCGACCCCTCAGGTCGACAGCGCCTCTTCCTGCAGGTGCCTGGCGGTGTCGTCATCCACGAAGTCCGAGTGGCACGAGGGCTTGGCCCCAGCCTCGGTGCCTTGATGCCCCGATGCCTCGGTGCCTTCTTCCCCGTCAACCTTCAGCATCACCTTCTTGGTCTTGCTCGCCAGGCTGTGGATCTCCTCCGGCGTCAGATACCCCCGCTTCTCGAGGATCTCCTTCTGCTCGACCGTCAACGCCGCGCTCTTGAGCACGCCGCCGAGCTTGCCGTCCTTGCCGATGCGCTCGAAGCCGTCCGCCTTGCCGCTGGCGAACTCCTGGATCTCCTTGCTGATCCGCACGCTGCACCAGTCGTGCCCGCACATCGCGCAGAAGTCGGTATCAACATCCAGGTCCTCGTCGTGGTAGGCGCGGGCGGTGTCGGTGTCGAAGGCCAGCTCGAAGTGCTTCTCCCAGTTGAGCGCTGCGCGCGCACGGGTGAGGTCATCGTCCCAGTCCCGGCTGTGCGGGATCCCCAGCGCCACATCCGCGGCATGCGCCGCGATCTTGTACGCGATGCACCCCTCCTTCACATCCCCACGCTTGGGCAAGCCCAGGTGCTCCTTGGGCGTCACATAGCACAGCATGCTCGCCCCGTGGTACGCGATCAGCGTCGCCCCGATGCAGCTCGTGATGTGGTCGTACCCCGGGAACACATCCGTCACCAGCGGCCCCAGCACATAGAACGGCGCCCCGTGGCACAGCCGACGCTCCAGCTTGGCGTTGTACTCGATCTGGTCCAGCGGCACATGCCCCGGCCCCTCGATCATCACCTGCACACCCTTCCGCCACGCCCGCTCGGTCAGCTCCCCCAGAGTCTCCAGCTCCGCCAACTGCGCATCATCCGTCGCGTCGGCCAAGCCCCCCGGCCGCAGACCGTCCCCGATCGAAAAGGTGACATCATGCTCCCGAAGGATGTCGCACAGGTCCTCCCACAGCGTGTACATCGGGTTCTCCGCGTCGTGCACCAGCATCCACTTGGCCAGCAGCGACCCGCCCCGCGACACCATCCCGATCAGCCGGTCCTTCACATACGCCAGGTGCGCCCGCCGCACCCCGGCGTGGATCGTCATGTAGTCCACCCCCTGCTCGGCCTGGTGCCGCACCGACTCCAGGATCATCTCCTCCGTCAGATCCTCGATCTTCTTCCCGATGATCATCGAGTAGATCGGCACCACCCCGATCGGCACCGTGGCGTGCAGACAGAACGCCCCCCGGCACCCGTCAATATCCCCCCCCGTCGACAGGTCCATCACGGTGTCGGCGCCCCAGCGCACCGCCCACTGGAGCTTCTCGAGCTCTTCGTCGGTGCCCGACGACACTGGGGAGGCGCCCATGTTGGCGTTGATCTTGGTGCGGGTCGCGCGCCCGATCGCCATGGGGTCGAGGGCGCCGGCGAGGTGGTTCTTATTCGCCGGGATGACGAGGCGTCCGGCGGCCAACTCGTCGCGGACCTGCTCGGGCGTCAGGTGGCCCTCGCGCTCGGCCACTCGGCGCATCTGGGGCGTGATGATGCCCAGGCGGGCGTGCTCAAGCTGCGTAACCGGCTTGAGGCTTGAGGCGTGAGGCTTGAGGGGAGAAGGCGGGACCGCGCGAATGTACCGGCCGATCTCGGGGTGGTTGTGGCCGGCGCAGCCGGTGGTGTGGTCGGGGGCCGCTTCAAGCGTCCAGCCGTCGGGGAGGAAATCCCACGCCGTGTAGGGGCTGGGGCCGGGCATGCCTGGGGTGTCCGGTGAGCTGTAGGCGAGCGGACCGCCGATGTCGGGGGCGTTGGCAAAGCAGCCGGGGGTGGTGACCCCCGCGGACCCGGGGTTGCCGCCGCCGCGGGTCGGGACGGCGAAGCGCTCGGTGGGGCGCGTCGCGTCGGGGTTGGCGGCGAGTTCGTAGACCTTGTACGGGTTGTGGGTGGACATCGCGATCCCTCCGCCGGTATGACCCGGATCAGGTGTTGCGGGTGCTTCTCAGCGGTCGCCAGGCACTAGGCATCCGGCACTAGGCACTCGCGGCCGCGCCCCGAGCGAAAGGGGACTATACGCGGCGGGGATGTGGGGGGAGCGAACGCGTGGTTGGGGTCGCCCGTGTGCCCTGGGCATGTCGGCCGTGCGAGCGAGCTGGGTGCTCCCGCACGGCCGGCACGGCCGTGGCACACCCGGGCAGCGCGTCTCAATTCGGGGCC
The DNA here is from genome assembly GCA_020850415.1 of Phycisphaerales bacterium. Taxonomy (GTDB): domain Bacteria; phylum Planctomycetota; class Phycisphaerae; order Phycisphaerales; family UBA1924; genus PNC22. The sequence continues at coordinate 281,456 of JADZER010000037.1, read as the reverse complement.
AGATGCTCGGTGAAGAACCCGATGAGCTGCTCGCGGGCCGCCGCGTTGGTCTGGACCATGGTGTTGTGGTCGCCCGTGGGGTCGGTCCAGACCGTGACATCGACCCCGGCGCCACGGGCGGCCTTGGCGAGCCGTTCCGCGTGGCGGGAGTTCACGATCTCGTCGGCCAGGCCGTGGAGGATGAGGTAGGGGCGCCCGCCCAGTGCCGCGGCACCGTCCTCGGGGTCCAGGCCGGGGCGCATCAGGATCGCCCCGAGCACCGGGGCCAGGTCGTTCGCCGCCCCGGGCCAGGTGGAGAAGGCCGAGACGGTGGCGACCGCCCGCACGGATGGGTCGCCCGCCGCGGCGTGCAGCGCGAAGGCCCCGCCCAAGCTGACGCCGTAGACGCCGATGCGGTCGGGATCCACCTCGGGCCGGGCCTCGAGCACCGCGAGCGCCGCCTGGGTGTCGCGCAGCAGGTCGGCGCGCCGCAGCGGGCCCTCGTCGTCGGAGCGCCCGTACCCGCGGTAGTCGAACAGGAACACGCTGAACCCGCGCCCCGGGAAGAAGCTGCTGAACGACTCGTGGCTGGAGACATTGCCCGCGTTGCCGTGGACATGCAGGATGGCCGGCCCGGGGTGCTCCGCGTCGGCGCCCGCGCCCGCCATGAACCAGCCGTGCAGACGCGTGCCGTCCGCGCTCTCGAAGGAGACATCCTCCACGCCCGGCGGGTTCTCGAACGCCTCGCGGCTGGGGAAGTAGGCCAGCGACTCGGCGCAGCCGCTGAGCCGGACCACCATCAGGATCAACGCGACAATGAGGAAGATGCGGGCGAGGCGGTACGCGAATCGCAGCGGCGGGGCGGCGGAGCCACGAACCGACGAGGCGGGATCAGGCTCCGGGTTGGGGCTGGGGTGTTCAGACATCGACCATCCGCATCCACTCGACCACGCTGCTGTGCGGCAGCGGGTCTACGCCGAGATGGCGGAGCATGTTCAGGCACTGGGCGCGGTGGTGCATCGCGTGGGTGGTGACATGGGTGAGCACGCCCGCGCGGGCGAAGGCGTAGTGCTTGCCGTCGCGCTCGGTGGTGGCGATGCCCTCGAGCGGGTGCGCGCCGAGGGCGTCCTCGAGCTCCCGCGTCGCCTCGTCGAAGAGCGTGCGGAGCTGGTCGAGCGTGTACGGGCCGCCCTTCTCGATGCGGGGCCTGGGCGCGGCCCCGGCGAGCATGGTGGCCCAGCCGCGGATGGAGCCGGCGATGTGGGCCAGCGTGTTGTGGAGCGAGCCGGGCCCCATCTCGAAGGGCCTGTGGAGCTGCTCGCCGGTGAGCCCCGCGCACGCGTCGAGCATCTGCCGGTTCGCCCAGCGGTTGTGGGCCAGGAGGATGGACGGGATGTCGGTGGTGGCCATGGGGGTCTCCGCGCCTGCGCGGGCAGTCTAACCGATGGGCAGCCGCGGGTCGGCCGTCGGGAGCGCTCGGCGAGCAACGGGCCCGAGCACGCCGGAGTGGTCCCCCGGGTGCCGTGGTCTGAGCGAGCTTCGAGCGAAGGCCACGCGCCTGCGCAACCGCGTGGCCCGGGTGCTGATGGCCGAGTATGTCCATGTTCTGGTGAGGCCGCGCCCGACGCCCGCCTGGACGAAGCGCTCCGGTCGCTCAAGACCTCCGTGGCCAAGAGGATCATCGCCCGGTGGCAAGCGCTCGAGGCGCCGATCCTCGAACGGATCCGCACGCCCGACGGCCGCCTCCGGTTCTGGCAGACGGGCGGCGGGTTCGACCGCAATGTGCGCGACGAGCATGACTTTCGGCGCCCCCAAAGCAGTCAGGGTGCGATATATTCATCGGAACCCGGTGGAGCGGGGGCTGGTCGAGAGGCCGGAGGACTGGCGGTGGTCGAGCGTGCGCTGGCGGATGGGGCGTCGGGACGGGGAGCTCCCGTGCGATCCGCCGCCGGGAGACCCCGCCATGTGGCCGGGATGGGAGGGGTTCAAGTGAGCGTGCGGCAGATCAGGAAGAGCAGCACCGACCTCTCAAAGCAGAGGTCGGTGGCACGAGTTCGGTGCCACCCCGCCGGAACTGGAGGAGCGGAGTGAAACCACACCGGCTGGACTCTCGAGTCCCGTTTTGTTCGGCCAAGGCTCAGAACGAAGATGTGTCGGTCCGTCATGTCTGGCGACGGCGGCAAATGACCATCATACTCACTGGCGTCGTGGCAATGCTGCTGGTGACTGGGGCATCGGGGACTTACCTGTTGACATACCAGCCGGGGGCCAAGATTGTCGTCTTACTAATCGGAGGAATGTGTGCTGGGCTTCCGTTGTTGCCTTTGTTCGTGTATCTAAGGCGTCAGGTAACAACAAACTGCATACTTGAGATGGATGATACCGCGGGCGTGATCGTGTGTCGTGGCGTCCTGCGGGGAAAGCGGGTAGACATGTCTATTCCGTATCCAGATGTGTTGGTGACATTGTGCCCGATTAGTGTGGTATCGCCCCGTGGCGTGTCACTCGGGGATGGCTGGTTAGCACAGGTGCATTTGACGGCGGACTTGGTTGTCGATATATGTGCGCAAACTGAGTACGGCTCGTGTTGTGAGTATGTTGAGCGCGTGTTTGGAAACAGGTTTATTGCAAACAATGTCGACCAGGTAATCCCGTGTGTCGGATGAGCCGTAGAGTTGCGTCGCGTAGTGTTCCACCGCTCGGCCGAGGCCTGAGTCGCGCAGGATGTGCTCCGCGAAGGGCATGGGTCGAGAGCGGGCACGGTTTCCCCGGCCGACATGCGCAGCAGGCTTCGCCGGTGTTGAGGCATGCTGGGTTGTCTGGACCTCGCCGGGGTCAGGCGGCGCGGTGGTACGAGCGGGGCATGCCGCCGAGCCGTTCCCGAGAGTCGACGGCGACCACGGGGTCGGACTCGGCCTCGCCATCAATGAGCCGATTGCCCAGCCCAATCTCAGATTCCAGTTCCCAAATCACGGCACACGACCGGGGCCCGGTCACAGGCCCCTCGCTTGCGCTTCGGGCTCTGTTGCTTCCGCCCGCGGCGTCAGCTCCACAATCAGCGTGTCGTCGGTGGGCTGGTCGGCCCGGTGCGACCTGACGGCCGCCGCGAGGGCGTCGGCGAGGGTCGCGGGTTCGGCGGGGGCGGCGCCCGCGGCGGGAGTGGCGCCCGCGCCGGGGCCGCGGGCGATGAGGGCCTCGATGGCCGCCAGCCCGAGCATCGCGCCGCCCGAGCCCTTGGCCTCGTTGACGCCGTCGGTGTAGGCGATGACCGTGGCGCCGGGGGGCATGTCGGCGCGGCCCTCGTCGCACTCGAAGAGGTCGGCGTCGAGGACTCCGAGCATGGGGGCGGTGGAGGCGAGGTGCTGGACGCGTCCGTCGGGGGTGCGGAGGAACGCGGGCGGATGGCCGGCGCCGGCCCAGCGCACGCACGCCCGCGACCCGGGCTCGACCATGATCGCGATCGCGGTGGCGAACATGCCCGTCGGCGCCAGCGAGCCGGCGATGAACGAGTTGAGCGCCAGGATCACCTCCCGCGGCCCGGCGATCCGCCCGACGCACAGACGCCCCAGCTCGTCGTGCAACCGGTTCACCGCCAGGGCCGCGGCGATGCCGTGCCCCGTGACATCGATCAGCACCGCCAGCACCGGCCCCGCGGGGGCCGACGGCGGGAAGCTGAGCGGGCGGACGAAGAGAAAGTCGCCCCCGATCTCGCGCATGGGCTCGTAGTGGTAGCGGACGCGGACCGGCCCCCTGCTCAGCGGCGGGGGGAAGAGCGCCTCGTGCACGCGCCGGGCGTCGGTCAGCTCCCGCGTGACCTCGGTGTACCGCCGCTGGATTGCCCGGGCGTTGAACCGCTCGGCGAAGCTGCGGTAGCGCCACCAGCTCAACGCCAGGCCCGGCAGGCCCGCGAGCGGCGAGATGAGGATGAGCCCCACCCGCTGGGCGGCCGAGCCCACCGAGACGAACACCACCCAGCCCGCGAACGCCGCGAGGACCGGGACCAGCGGCGCCAGCCCCTCCCGCGCCGAGAGGGCGACGAACACCGACGCGAGGAAGTGGAGCAGGAAGACCGTCATCAGCGAGGCCAGCGCCTGCGCAAAGTCGGTCTCGGGCGTGTGGTCGAGCGTCGCGCCGGGGACCCAGCTGGTGTTCATCACCAGCGGCGTGACGGCGATGGCCGTGATGCCCGCGACGGCGACAACCCACTGGAACGCCCGGACGACCTCGGCGCGCGGGCGGACGCGCCGGGCGAAGTAGACCAACGCCCCCCCGAAAATGAGCGTGTACAGCGAGTCCGTCAGGATGTCGGCGCTGCTCGCCGAGTCGCCCCCGGTGAAGGCGATCCCGGCCGCGATCTCGTAGACGGTCACGCTCACGCTGAAGGCGACCAGCGCGAGGATGGTGATGCTGTACCAGACCGCGCGACGGCGCAGTATCGCGGCACGCTCGGCGTCGTACTGGGCCAGGAACTCGGCGGGGATCGGCTGTTCGCGGGACATGCGGGTGGGCACCGGGCGCGGGGGGACCGCCCCGCGGGACGCATGGTAGTCGGCGCGTGTCCGCGGGCACGCGCCGGGGCCGCGACCGGGCCGGAACCGGGCCGAAACCTGGATGCCTCATTGCGGGCATCGTCGTCCGTTGCCCCGCGCCCGACGGGGCGCGCCGGGGGCCGGGTCGCGGGCGTGAGGTGTGTGGCGTGTGGGGTGTGGGCGTGATCTCAGTTCACGGGCCAGTGCTCCGACCGGCACTTCTTGGGCGTCATGGGGCCCATGAGCTTGAACAGAACAAACAGCATGCGCGTGCCGAATGTCGGCCCCCCGGTCTCGATCACGCTCTTGAGCGTGGCGCAGATCATCGTCCCGCCCTGGACCATCTGCTTGGCGGTCTTCGTGCCCGCGGGGAGGTCCTCGATAGTCAGGGTGAACCGCACGCCCCCGTCGGACTCCTCCAGGTCGTAGATGACCTTGCACTCGGGGTCGTCGAGGTTCGTGAACCTGAAGGTGTGGGCGAACCGGCGCGGCGGGTCGAACTCGAGGATCCTCCCGACCACGCCGGTGTACCTGCCGTCGGGCGTGCGCATGGCGAGCTTGGAGCCCGCGGCGAGCGTCCCAACATGCATGCGGCTGTTGAAGAACGCGGGGATGGGCGCGTCCGTGCGGGTGATCTCGCGCCACACCGCGTCGATCGTCCCGTTGATGTGTACGCGGAACATCGCGCGGGTCTCGCCCTGCTTGGTGACGGTGACGGGGTTAGGCACGCCTGATCTCCTGGGTTGCCTGTGCGGCTTCGACACGGGCCCGGATGTCCGTCATCCGCGAGGCCCAGAACGAGCTGTACTGGTCCGTCCAGCGGTCGTAGATCTGCTGGATCGGCACGGGGTTGAAGTAAAGGTGACGCTCGCGCCCACGCTTCTGGCTCAGCACCAGGCCCGCCGCCTCGAGGGCCGCGAGGTGCTTCATCACAGCGATGCGGCTGACGGGAAAGTGGCTGGCCAGGGCCTTGACGGTGAGGCCGGGATGGGCGGTGAGGAGATCGAGGATCCGCCGCCGCGTGAAGCTGGCCAACGCCGCGAACACGGCGTCGGTGTGGGGGTCGGGGGGGATGGCAGGGCTCGTGGCCATTGGTAACGCATAGGTTACCAGATGACCCGGTGATGTCAAGCCCGGAGGCCGGGCGCGGCCGTGGGCAGAGGGCGTGTTGGACTTATAGGACCTACTCCGATCGCCTCGTACGCCTCGTCCCGCTTCACCCACCGCCCGACCTCGCTGGCGTAGCGTCGGCCGAGCCGTTCGCGGTGCGCGACGGCCCGCCCGGCGAGCTTCGTTGACGGGGCCCCGAGGAGCTCGTGGGCGTCGAACCGCCCGCTGCTCGCCGGATGCAGAGCGATAGGGCGCACGACTCGCCGCCGGACTGTGCGGGCGCCGATCACGCCGGTCCCCGCCGCGCAGCACGCAAAGCAGGCCCGCGGCGGCTACTCGGACAGCATTTGCCGGATGGAGTTGATGCTGTTCTCGATCTGCTCAGTCGCCGCCCCGCCGCCGCCGCCCAGCCCTGACTCGACGAGTTGGTCGAGTTGTGCGACCTGCTGCTTGAGATCCTGCTCCGTCGCGTCGAAGCCCGCCTGGACCGCGAGCACCAGATAGGAGGCGTCTGTGAACTCGGTCACGAGCGGCATTCTGTAGTAGCGGGGCTCATGCTCGGCCGGGTCATCCGCATCGATGGGGCGCGTCGGGTCGTTGACTGCCGGCTCACCGGCGTCAATCAGTCCGCCGGGCTCGCCCAGCCGGATCGATTCGAACTGCCCCGTCATGCGATAGAGCACGCCGGTGCTCGGGTCGAGCCGCAGCGAGGCCCAATCGGCCTCCGTCAGGCGGCGCTCATGGGTATCGGTGCGGACGAAGATGTAATAGCCCTCCGCGAGCCATGCGTCGATATGCTCGCGCGGCACACGATACTCAGAGCCAGCACTGTCGGCCGGCGCCGCCCACGCCGTGGACGAGAGACGCAGCACATAGTCGAGATCGATGTCGTCGCCGTTGGCCTCGAGAAGCGAGCCCCCGAGCTTCTCGAGCGCAGCAAGCACCGGTGACGCGGGCGGGTACACGGCCTGCCCCAGCTGGGCGGCGGTGCGGAGCATCTGGCGATTCCGCTCGTTGTCGCCGAAGTCCACCTCGATGAGGCTTATCCTCGCGTGGACATCACCGCCCCGGTAGGTGATCGGCCCGTAGACCGGCTGATCCCGGAAGTTCAGGAAGGTCTGCTCGCGAACCCCCTCGCCGAAGTACACGATCCGGCCGGTCTTCGGCGCGGAGCCGACCCAGCCGCCCCCGCCCTCACGCACCGTCGCCAGAACCGCCACCTCACCCCGCTTGTCGAAGTACCCCTCCGAGAAATTGTTGACATACGCCTGCTTGAGAGAAACACGGAGGGTCGACGCAACTATCCCCCCCTCATCACCCGGCGTCGAGTCACCCGGCGTCGAGTCACTCGGCGGGGAGATGATAGAGCCCGCCCACCTCAGTTCGTCCCGCGAAGCGTACGGAGGCCGCAGGGCCGCAAGCTCCATGACCGCACGCCCCTGCGGCGTCCGAAGCACGCCACCGCTATTGAGCGAGCCGAGCAGCTCATACACATCCGACTCCTCTCGCCACCGGTCCACGCTCGGCCGTCCGATCTGCGGCTGCGGGGGCCCCTCGGGTGGTGGCGTGATGAGAATCCTCGCCCCCGGATCCGTGAACGCGGGCGGACGCAGCGACTGATCAGCAATCGACATCGCGCACAACTCGGTCTGCGGCAACCCCCCCGCGTAGCCGCCGGCTCGGCTGATCGGAGCAATCCGGTAGTCCGTGTTGCCCGCATCGACGCGGGTGAGCACCGCCCCGCAACCGCTCAAACACGCGACGAGGCCGACGCTGGTAAGAACGCGAGTCCATAGAGTCACAAGAACCTCCCCTCTGGTCATTGCTGTCGCCACCCGGGCTCACAGTAAGCTAGATTCGCGTCGGCCACAACCCCCCATGCGCGCAGGGTCACCGACCCCGCACGCCGGCGGTTAGCACACAGCGCAATTCCTGCTCAGGATTTACCGATGCTCGACTCCGCTAATATCGACGGCGCTCAGATAGCGTCATACCCCTCGTCCCGCTTCACCCGCCGCCCCACCTCGCTCGCGTACCGGCGCCCGAGCTGCTCCCGGTGCTCGGCCGCCCAGTCGGTGAGCTTGGTGTTCCCCGCGCCCGGCGCGTCGGAGTCCAGCAGGCCCCGCATCAGGCCCTCGATCTCCTCGCGGGTGATGACCACATCCTTGACGATGGGGTTGACGAGCTTGCCGACCCAGTAGCCCAGCCCGGCCGGCACCGGCACGACAGCCCGGCGCACCCCGAGGATGCCCGCGATCGTGCGCACGAGCTCGCGGTACTCGAACCCCTCCGGCCCGACCGCGTCCGCATGCGTGTTGCCCGTGCGGTGGGCGTGGTCGATCATGAGGGCGGCCATGTCGTCCACATGCAGCGGGCGGAGCCTGTAGCCCCCGTCGCCGAAGGTGCCGAAGAGCGGCAGGTGGCGGAGCACCCACGCGATGTTGTTGACCAGAATGTCGCCCCGCCCGAAGAGCACGCCCGGCCGGACGATCGCGTGCCCCACGCCGCAGGTCTCGAGCGCAACTTCCAGCTCGTGCTTGCCCTTGTAGTAGCCCAGGTCGTCGGCGCTCCGGGCGTGGAGGATGGAGACATGGACGATCCGTCCGACGCCCGCCCGGGCGGCGGCGTCGAAGAGGATCTTGGTGCTTGCGACCGCCCGGTCGAAGGTGAACAGGGCGTGGTTGAACCGGACCCAGTAGGTGTTGTAGAGGACCTCGGCCCCCTCGAGCGAGCGGGCGAGGGCGTCGGGGTCGCCGAACGCCAGGGGCAGGATCTCGAGCTTGTCCCCGAAGGGGTTGGGGCGGTTGGGGGAGTTGGTGAGGGTGCGGACGCGGACGGCGCGGGCGAGGAGCTGCTCGGTCACCGACCGACCGGTGTAGCCGAGGGCGCCGGTCACGATGTGGAGGGGGCGGTCCGTCATGGGGAGAGTGTACTGGGAGGGCGGAGGAGCGGCGGCGTGCGTTGCTGGGCACGGGCAGCTCAGATCTCAAACCACAAGTCTGCAATCTGAAATCTCAGATCTGAGATCCCAAATCCGAAACCCCACACCCCACACCCCACACCCCACACCCCTCCGCCGGGGTGGTTTGCGGTACTCTGCCGAGGGGCCGCGGGCTTGGCCGGGAGGTGCGGTGATGCGATGGGTGCTCTCGTTTCTGGTGTCTGCGTTCGCGGCGGGGGCGTCGGCGGCCGAGGACGGGCTGCTGATCGTCGCCCCGGCCGCGCTGGCCGACTCACTCGGCGACTTCGTCGCGTTCAAGGCCGAGCGTCTGCCCACCTCGCTCGTCACCCTCGAAGACGCCCTCGCCCACACCGAAGGTGTCGACGACGCCGAGCGCCTGAAGCGGTACCTGTACGACCGGCGTAAGAGCGACGGCGTGCGCTATGTGCTGCTGGTCGGCGACGCCGATGTGTTACCCGTGCGGTACATGGCCCTCGACCGCGACACCGAGCCCGCGTTCCACTACGCCTTCTACCCCAGCGACCTCTACTACGCCGATGTCGCCAAGCCCGACGGCTCGTTCGAGACCTGGAACGCCCAGACCGAGGGCTTCCACGCCGCCTACTTCGGCGAGGTCCGCGGCGAGCACAACAAGGCCGACCCGATCAACTACGACCAGGTCGACTACCGGCCCGAGCTGGCCGTCGGCCGCTGGCCCGTGAGCGCGCCCGAGCAGGCCGCCCTCGTCGCCGCCAAGACCATGCGCTACCAGCTCGAGGCGGAGAAAGCCAGCAGGATCGCCCCCTACCTCTGCTTCTCCGGGCGCCCCTGGCCGGCGCGGGCGGGCCTCGTCATGGTCGGCGGCTGGGTCGACGCCCGGCCGCAGTTCGAGGAGCTGTACACCCTGCTCGGCACGCGCTTCGACATCGAGAAACGCTACTACGACGGCGAGGCCTACCAGGCGCTCGAGCCCAGCGCCGAGCAGGTCGTCGGCCTGCTGAACGGCGGCGTGGGCCTGCTGCTCCACGCCGGCCACGGCAGCGACACCACCTGGCACGAGTGCATCGGCACGGGCAACCTGCCCGAGATGACCAACGGCGAGCAGCTCGCGGTCGTCATGTCGGCCGGCTGCTCAACGGCCCGGTTCGCGACCCTGCCGCCCTACGAGCCCTACGAGGACGGCGCCGGCGTGCGCCACACCGGCACCAACAACGGCGAGGTGTTCGACGCCCCGCCGCCGGCCCCGGCCTGCTACGCGCGCGGGGAGTTCAACCTGACCGGCCTGGGCGAGCAGATGGTCGTCGGGGGCGCGGGCGGCGCCGTCGCGTACATCGGCTGCAACACCGGCAGCCAGCCCTGCGCCCTGACCCTCATGGCGGGCTTTGTCGAGGGCGCCGCGACCATCCCCAACCCGCGCCTCGGCGACTGCTGGACGCACGCGGTCTCGTACTACCACGAGCGCGAGAACCTGGAGAAGATCGAGCCGACCGAGAGCTGGTACCCCGCGAGCATCTTCTTCCAGGGCATGAAGTTCATGGTCTTCGGCGACCCGACGATCCCGGTCGGGATGCCCCCCGCCCTCCCCTAGGCCGGGCGCGACCCGGCGGGGCTCCGCGGGCGGGCGCCGCCGACGCGCGCCGGACCCGGGCCGCTATCATGGCCCGACCCCTCTGGGACGGAGATCGGCACGCATGACCATCGGCGGGGACGACACGATCAAGGCACTGCGTGAGGCGCTCAAGCTCACGCCCGACAACGCGCGCCTGCGCCGTCACCTCGCCGAGACGCTGCTGGCCTTCGGCCACGCCGGCGAGGCCGAGGCCGAGTTCCGCCGTGTGATCGCCCAATCCCCCGGCGACACCGACGCCAAGCTCGGCCTGGCGCGGGCGTACCTCGCCCAGGACCGCGCCTCGCACGCGATCGTGGTGCTCGAGGAGATGGTCAAGCACGCCCCGACCGGGCGCGCCCGCGTGCTCTATGCCAGGGCCCTGCTCCGCGACGGCGACCCCGAGCGCGCCGGCGCCCAGTACCGCCGGGGCGTCGAGGACGACCCGAGCGCCGCCGACAGCACGCTCGCCGAGGAACTGGGCGTCACGCCCGCACCCTCCCGCCCCGCCGCCAAAGAGGAAGAGCACGAGCCCTGGCGGGGCGAGCCCGACGAGGCCCGGGGATCGGCCCACACGCCCATCGAGCGACCGACCACCGACTTCGCCGATGTCGGCGGCATGGAGCGGGTCAAAGACGAGATCCGGATGAAGATCATCCACCCGCTCGAGCACCCCGAGCTCTACCAGGCCTACGGCAAGGCGATCGGCGGCGGGATCCTGCTCTACGGCCCGCCCGGCTGCGGCAAGACGCACCTCGCCCGCGCCACCGCCGGGCAGGTCAAGGCCCGCTTCCTCTCCGTCGGTATCTCCGATGTGCTCAACATGTGGATGGGCGAGAGCGAACGGAACCTCCACGAGCTCTTCGAGCAGGCCCGCGCCCACAAGCCATGCGTCCTCTTCTTCGATGAGGTCGACGCCCTGGGCGCCAGCCGGGGCGACCTGCGACACAGCAGCGCCCGCCACCTGGTCAACCAGTTCTTGAACGAGCTGGACGGCATCGACTCCCGCAACGACGGCGTGCTCGTCCTCGCCGCCACGAACGCCCCGTGGCATGTGGACTCGGCCTTCCGCAGGCCGGGGCGCTTCGACCGGATCATCTTCGTCCCGCCGCCCGACGAGCCGGCCCGCGCCGCGATCGTCCGCATCATGCTCAAGGGCAAGCCGACCGACGGGGTCGACGCCGACGCCATCGCCAAGAAAGCCGACGGCTTCAGCGGCGCCGACCTCAAGAACCTCGTCGACCTCACAATCGAGGACAAACTCCGCGAGGCCATCAAACGCGGCACGGCCGAGCCGATCACCACCAAGGACCTGCTCCGGGCCGTCAAGGGGGTCAAGCCCTCCACGCGGGAGTGGTTCGCCACCGCCAAGAACCACGCCCTCTACGCCAACCAGGCGGGGCTCTACGACGATGTCCTGGAGTTTCTCAAGCAGCGATGAACGGGGACGACCACCACATCAAGCACGCAAGGATGCTCCTCGGCCAGGGCCGGCACGATCTGGCGCGCGGCCCGCTCCGCGAAGCGCTCGGGCAGGACCCAGACGACGCCGAGGCCTGCGCGCTCCTCGCCTGGTGCCACCTCCAGGCCGATGAGTACGCCCCCGCCACCGAACTGGCCCAGCGCGCCATCGCGCTCGACCCCGGCGAGCCATTCTTCCATTTCGTCCTGGGCAATGTCTTCCTCGACCGCGACATGCCCAAGGACGCGATGCGCCACGCCGAGGAGGCGCTCCGACTCGACCCCGCCGACGCCGACCACTGGCGCCTGCTCTCGAGCGTCCACGGGAGCACCAAGCGCTGGCGAGAATCGCTCGACGCCGCCGAACGCGGCCTGAGCCTCGACGCCGAGCACGCCGGCTGCTCGCACATGCGGGTGATCGCGCTGCGCGGCCTCGGACGCGGCGCCGAGGCCGCCGACGCCAACCGCGGCCTGCTTGGGCGCGAGCCCGACAGCGCCGTCGCCCACGCCAACGCGGGCTGGACCTGCCTGCACCGGAGCCAGATCAAGCAGGCCAAGACCCACTTCCGCGAGGCCCTGCGCCTGGACCCCCAGATGGACTGGGCCAAGCAGGGCATCCTCGAGGCGATCAAGGCGACCAACCCGATCTACCGCGTTTATCTCCACTACATGCTCTGGATGGCCACCAAGGGCGCCGCCCTGCAGTGGGCAGTCATCATCGGCGCGTGGTTTGGCTTCCGGTTTGTCCGCACCGCCATGGCCAACAACCCGTCGCTCAAGCCCGTGCTCATGCCGCTGGTCGTCGCCTACCTCGCGTTCGTGCTGCTCACCTGGTTCGCGCGCCCGGTCTTCAACCTCATGCTGCTGGTCCACCCGCTCGGGCGCCACGCCCTCGACCGCGACGACCGCTACGCCGCGCTGGGCTTCGGCGCGGTCCTGGCCGTCTCGGGCGCGGGCTGGGCGCTCTACTGGACCACCGCCAGCCCGCTGGGGTTCACCGTCGGGCTGCTGGCCCTCTGCTACGCCGCGCCGGTCGCCGCCGTCGGGCTCGCCAGGCCCGGCACGCCGCGCCTCATCATGGCCCTCGTCGCGGCCGGGCTGCTCGGGCTCGTCCCCCTGGTGCTCCTGGGCATCGTCGACCCCTCGCTCTATGTTCTGGGATGCGCGCTCTCGATGCTGGCCCTGAACTTCGTCAACACCATCCCCGCGGCGCCCAAGCACTAGCCCCGCAGCTCGCGCACCCGCGCCTCGATCGCCCGGCGCGTCCGCTCGTTCATCATCCCCACCGAGCGGTACGCCTCCCGCCCCTCCGCGTCCAGCACGACGAAGGTCGGCAGCGCGTGCACGCCGAATGCGTCGGCGACCTCCTCGCCCCGCGCCACCAGCGCGTAGGTGTAGCCGTGCTCCGCGAGGTACGCCGCCGGGTCCTCCACATTGTCGTCGGCGTGCACCGCGACCACGAGCACCCCCTCGTCGCCCGCGAAGGTGTCGTGGAGGATCTGCACATTGGGCGAGCTCGCCCGGCACGGCCCGCACCAGGTCGCCCAGAAGTCCACCACCACCACCCTCCCCGACCAGGCGTCGGCCACGCTCGCGGGCAGCGCCACCGGCGCGCCGCCCCCCGGCGACGCGCCCTGCACCCCCCCGTCGGGGCCCGAGCACCCCGCCAGCAGGGCCCCGCCGGCCAGGAGAACAATCGCGATCGGTCGGAGCGTTCGTGTCATCATGCCTCCCTCAACGGCCCACGCCGGCTGAGAATTCCGGGGGGTTGTGCGGGGCCCCCGGGCCCCCGGCGCTCGGATTCTGCTCGGATCGGGCACAAAGTCCGAACCCGCGCGAAGCATCCGCTCGAAATCTCGGTATAGCTTGTACAGACGGGGACATCATTGCGCGCCCGTCCGCGCACAGGGAGGTACGCAGCCGGTGCCCGACCGCCAGGCCAACCCCAGCCCCACACCCGGACCCGCCGTCGCCCTGGTCGAGAGCGTCCGGCGCCGGGCACGGTCGGCCGTCCTCGGCGCCGCCTGGCTCCGGGCCGCCGCCCTGGTGCTCGCGGTCCTCCTGCTGGTCGTGGCCCTCGACTATGTCTTCCGCCTCCCCCGCGCCGCGCGGGCCGTGAACCTGGCCCTCTGCCTCTGGGGCCTCGCCGAACTCTGGCGCCGAATGCTGCTGCCGGCGGTGCGCTTCCGGCCCGGCCCGGCCGAGGTCGCGATGCGAATCGAGCGGGCCGCGGGGACCGGCGACCGCCTGGCGTCCGGCGTCCAGTTCGCGGGTGTCCGATCCGCCGACGACAACCCCCTCGCCGCCGCCCTGGCCCGCGCGACCGCGGCCGAGGCCGATCAGGCCGCGGTCGAGCTCGCCGCCCGCCGCTTCGTCCAGCGCCGGGGGGTGGCCCGCGCCGCCGGCCTGCTCGCGATCGTCGCGCTGCTCGCGGCCGGTTCGGCCGGGGCCCGCCCCGATCTGGCCCTCACCGGCGTCGCCCGCGCGCTCTGGCCCCTCGGCGATGCCCGCTGGCCCACCCGAACCGCCGTCCTCGACGCGACCGAGGTCGCCGTCCAGCCCGTCGGCGAGGCCATGCCCCTGCGCGCCGTCCTCACCCGCACCCACCTGCCCATGGGCAGGACCGATGTCGCCGCCGCCTACCGCGTGATCGTCGCCGACGAGGCCGGCCCGACCGAGCGGGTCATGCTCACCTCGCAGCGCCGCCCGGCCCAAGCGGGCGCGGGCGACACAGTCAGCACCGGCGAGCTCTTCGAACGCCTGATCGAGCCGACCGCCGAGATCCGCGAGGGCCAGACCGCCGAGATCGAGTACTGGTTCGAGACCGAGGACAACCGCACCGAGCCGCGCCGGATCGCCCTCGCCGCCCGGCCCGCCGTCACCGAGATCGCCGTCACCGTCGAGCCGCCCGCCTACGCCCGCGAGCTCCGCGGCTCGTTCCTCCACGCCGCCGCCATGCCCGTCACCCCCGACCCCTCCGGCGTCGCCCCGGTCCAGCCGATCCTCGCCGGCTCCGCCGTCCGCATCGCCGTCGCCCTCAGCAAGCCGGCCCACCGCCTCGGCGACGACGCCGGCTGGTCCGACGACGGGCCCCGCACCCTCATTTTCGAGACCACCGCCACCGAGCGGACGCGCATCGACATCACCCTCGTCGACGACGACGGCCTCGAAGGCGTCGCCCCCGTCGCCGTCGTGCTCGATGTCGTCCTCGACAGCCCCGCCGGCGTGTCCGTCGTCGAGCCCGCCCACGACGAGTCGGTGCTCGCCACCGCCGTGGTGGACCTCCGGGCCGAGGGGCGCGACGACTTCGGGATGCGCTGGCTCGCCCTCGAGCACCAGACCGCCCGCCCCCCCGCCGGCTCCGAGGGCGGCGCGCCCGAGCCCGCCGACCCCGTCGAGATCGGACGCGTCGACGCCCCCGCCGGCGCCATGCCCCCGGAGCTGACCCTCGCCGGCGCCATCGACCTGGCCACCATGGGCGTCCGCCCGGGCGACGAGGTCTGGATCTCCGCCCTCGGGCGCGATGTCTTCGCCGAGGCCGCCGGCCACGGCGACGACCGCGCCGCCCGCTCCCAGGTCCGCCGGCTCCGCATCATCGACGAGACCGCCTTCATCAACCAGATCCGGGGCGAGCTCGCCGGCGTGCGCAGGGCCGCCATCGAGATCGACCGCGAGCAGGCCGACCTCCAGGGCCGGCTGACCGACCCCGCGCTCAGCCTCACCGACGACGAGCTCAGCGCCATCGCCGACCGTCAGGGGGCCGTCACCGAGCGGCTCGACGCGCAGCGCGGCGCGCTCGAACGCCTCGGCCGCCGCGCCGACCGCAACGCCCTCGACGACGAGACCCTGACCGGCATGCTCGCCGACGCCGAGACCTCGCTCCGCGAGGCCACCAAGGCCAGCGCGTCCGCCGCCGGCGACGCCGCCGACGCCGCCGAACCCGGGCGCGAGCCCGACCCCCGCATCGCCGAGGATCAGCAGCGCGTCCGCGAGGAGCTCGAGAGCCTCATCTCCATGCTCGACCAGGGCCAGGACAACTGGGTCGCCCGGCGCACGATCGAGAGCCTGCTCCAGGACCAGAAGGCTCTCGCCGCCGAGACCGCCGCGCTAGGCGAACGCACCATGGGCCAGTCCCCCGAGCAGCTCGCGCCCGAGGACCGGACCGAGCTGGAGCGCATCGCCGCCCGCCAACGCGAGGCCGCCGAGCGCGCCCAGCAGGCCCTGGACAGCCTCACCGACCGCGCCGAGTCGCTCGAGCGCGTCGACTCGGCCCAGGCCCAGGCCATGAGCCAGGCCGCCCGGCGCGGACGCCAGGAGCGCCTCGACGAGCAGATGCAGCAGGCCGCGGCACAGGTCCGCCAGAACCAGACCCGCGCCGCCGCCCAGGGCCAGCAGGCCGCCGTCGACGCCCTCGAGCAGATGCTTGAGGACATCGACTCGGCCGAGGCCACCCGCGACCAGGCCCTGCGCCGCGTGCTGGCCAGCGTGCTCGACTCGCTGGAAGCCCTGATCGAGGACCAGGAGCGCCAGATCGATTCGCTGGCCCGCGCCCGCGTGGAGGAGGAGCTGGTCCCGCTCGCCGAACCGATGGTCGCGCTCGCCACCAACACGCTCGGCCTGCTCGACGAGATCGGCGCCCAGCGCGACCTCGCGTCCGTCGCCGCGCCGGTGGGCCAGGCCGCCGACGCCCAGGAGCGAGCCGTCGGCTCGCTCCGCGACGCCAGCGCCGACAGCGCCGCCGAGGCCGAGGACGAGAGCCTCGGCCTGCTGCGCGAGGCCCGCGACGAGGCCGAACGCCTCGACGAGGAGGCCGGCGGGCGCGAGAGCGCCCGCAAGCGCGCCGAGCTTCGCGGGGCCTACCGCGAGCTGCTCGAGCAGCAGGCCGCCATCGCCGACGAGACGCTGCCCTGGGTCGACGCCGAGGCCGACCGGCGCACCCGCGCCCAGGTCCGCGCCCTGGGCCAGCGCCAGCAGGGGTTCACCGAGTCCCTCGCCGAGCTCCGACGGTCCACCGCCGAACTCGCCGACGCCGCTGTCTTCGACCTCGCACACCGACGCCTCGACCGCGCCTCCCAGGCCGCCGCCGCCGTGCTCCTCGACGGCCGCGCCGACGCCGACACCGCCCGCCACCAGGCCACCATCGTCCGCCTCCTCCGCTCGCTCGTCGAGTCCATGGGAGAGCAGAACCAGGACCAGCGCTTCGGCGAGGGCCAGTCCGGCGCCGGGGGCGGGGGCGGCTCGGGCGGCGGCGACCAACCCATGATCCCCGACCTCGCCGAGCTCAAGCTCCTCCGCGCCATGCAGGCCGAGGCCATGGAGTGGACCCGAAACCTCGACGAGTCCGCCCAGCGCCCCGCCGAGGCCGAGGTCGCCGATCTCGCCGACCTGCAAGACGAACTCGCCCTGCGCGCCGACGCCCTCATCGACAAGCTCACCCAGCAGGCGCCCGACGGCGCGGGAGGTGGGCAATGAACCGCGTGCGCCCAAGGGCCGCCGCCCGGGCATGGGCCGCCGCACGGCTGGTAGCGTGCGCGTTCTTGCTCACCCCGGCCCCCGCCGCATGGGCACAGGACGCCCAGCCCACCAAAGAGGACGCGCTCCCCACCCTCGACGAACTGCTCGGCACCGAGGGCGAAGCCTCCGACCCCAACGACGCCGCCGAGCTGCCCGACCACCGCCAGGAGGAGCTCGACCGCCTGCTCTCCGGCCAGGAAATCGTCGACGAGTTCCGCGCCGCGGCGGACCTGATGGACCGCTCCGCCCAGCGCCTCGGCGCCGCCCGTGACACCGGGATCGACACCCAGCGCATGCAGGAGGATGCCCTCCGCCGGCTCGACAAGCTCATCGCCGACGCCCAGCAGCGCAGCCAGCAGAACAGCAGCTCCTCCAGCTCGAGCAGCCAGCAACAGCAGCAGCAACAACAACCCCGCCAGGACAGCTCGCAGCAGACCGGCAGCCAGGACAACCAGGGCGAGACCATGGCCCCCGGCCTCCAGACCGGCCCGCTCGGCCCCGAGCAGGCCGCCGACCTCGCCGCCTGGGGCGCCCTGCCCGCGCGCCTCCGCGACGCGCTCCTGCAGGGCTCAAGCGACCGCTTCAGCGCCACCTACCGCAAGCTCACCGAGGCCTACTACCGCAAGCTCGCCGAGGAGCCCAAGGAATGAGAAACCCCGCCGTGCCTGCTGGTCTGCCTCTGTGTGCCACGGCCGTGTCGGCCGTGCTCTTCGGCTTGGCGACCCCCGCCCTCGCCCAGGACGCCCGCCCCGACGGCGCCCAGTCCGCCCAGAACAACGCCCTCGCCGACGAGATCACCCCCGAGCTCGACGACGCCGTCAAACGAGGCCTGGCGTACCTCGCCGGCGCGCAGAACGAGGACGGCTCCTTCGGCGGCGGGCGGTACGCCAAGAATGTCGCCATCACCGCCCTCGCCGGCATCGCCTTCATGGCCGACGGCAATGTCCCCGGACGGGGCGAGTACGCCCCCAATGTCGAGCGCGCCCTCGAGTACATCCTCAACAACGCCGCCGAGAACGGGCTCATCGCCTCCGACGCCGCCAACGGCCCCATGTACGGCCACGGGTTCGCCACGCTGTTCCTCGGCGAGGTCTACGGCATGACCCCCGGCGGCGGGGACACCGAGCAGGCCGACCGCGTCTACGAGGCCCTCTCCCGCGCCTGCCGACTCATCGAGCGCACCCAGAACGACCAGGGCGGGTGGCGGTACAACCCCGTCCCCTACGACGCCGATGTCTCCGTCACCATCTGCCAGATCATGGGCCTCCGCGCCGCCCGGAACGCCGGGCTCGAGATCGACAAGACCGTCATCGACCGCGCCGTCACCTATGTCCGACAGTGCCAGAACCCAGACGGCGGCTTCAAGTACCAGCTCGAGAGCGGCGCCTCCGCCTGGCCCCGCTCCGCCGCCGGCGTCGCCAGCCTCTACTACGCCGGCATCTACGAGGACGACGCCATCGACGACGGACTCGGATACCTCCTCGCCGCCGCCAAGCCCGGCGAGGAAGCCAACGGCGCCCACTACTACTACGGCCACTACTACGCCGTCCAGACCATGTACCTCGCCGGAGGCGATTACTGGGCACAGTGGTGGCCCGCCATCCGCGCCGAACTCCTCAAATCCCAGGCCGCCGACGGCTCCTGGTCCGACCCCTCCGTCGGCGACGCCTACGGCACCGCCATGAGCCTCATCATCCTCCAGATGCCCAAACGCTACCTGCCCATCTTCCAGAAATGAACCCCCCGCCGTGACCGCCGCCCGCCGCATCCCCGCCCTCCTCGCCCTCGCCGCCGGCGCCCCCGCGCTCGCGCAGGGCGAGTGGCTCCTCATCGGCCGCGACCTCACCGAGCGACGCGTCGAGATCACCCAGCTCGAAGGCGGCGCCCTGCTCTTCGTCGACGAGGCCGGACGCTCAGGCAGGGCCGCCGTCGCCGACCTGCTCGCCCTGGTCAACGCCCGCCCGCCCGCCGAACGACCCGCGCGCGAGCTGCCCTGGATCACCCGCCAGCTCGAAGTCTTCGGCGAGCCCCGGGCCCTCACCGCCCCCGACGCCGCCCCCTTCGTCGGCGAACTCGAACTCGCCGACGGGCAGCGCTGGGTCGGCACCCTCGTCAGCCCCCGAGGCGAGTCCCTCACCTGGCTCGTCGAAGACTCCCTCGTCCTCGACGCCTCGCTCGACGCCCTCCGGGCCGCCGCGATCAACGCCCCCATCGGCGACGCCCGCGCCTCCTGGAGCGCCGTCGAAGACCGGCTCATCCTCACCAACGGCGACATCCTCGACGGCTTCGTCGCCTCCATCGGCCCCACCGTGCGCATCGAGACGCCCGACGGCGACCCCGAATCACCCATCGAACGCGTCGCCGGACTCCTCCTCGCCAACCCCGCCACCGACCCCGCCGGCGCCATCGTCCGCACCCAGCGCGGTTCCATCATCGCCGTCACCAGCCTCGCCATCACCGCCACCGGGCACTGCAGCGCCGAGGTCAACGGCGAGTCGCTCGTCGGCGGCCTGGGCATCCGCACCTCCGAACTCCGCGCCGTCGACCTCGCCCCGGGCGACTACATCGGCCTCGCCTCCCTCCCCCCCGACTCGGTCACCGCCCCCGGCGGTGCGACCCCCACCCCCCCGCACACCCTCACCGACCCCACACTCGGCGTCCACAGCCTCGTGCTCCAGGGCCCCGTCCGCGTCGACTGGGTCCTCCCCCGGCCCGCCGCCCGCTTCGCCGCCACCGCGGCCCTCCCGCCCGCCATGTGGGCCTGGGGCGACTGCGAGGTAGTCGTCCGCACCGGCGACGGACGCGAGGTCCAACGCGAGCGGCTCAGCGCCGACCGACCCGAGGCCGCGCTCCGCGTCCCCCTCGGCGGCCAGACCGCGCTCTCGATCGAGATCGAGCAGGGACGCGCCGGCGCCGTGCAGGACCGCGTCATCCTCGAGCGACCCCTGGTCACCTGGCGGTAGCGACCGGCCCGATCGGCCCCGATACCCTCCCGCATGGCCACACCACTCACACTCGTCGAGAAGATCGCCACCCGCTACGCCGTCGGACTCAAGCCCGGACAACCCGCACGCCAGGGCCAGATCATCCGCATCCGACCCAAGCATGTGATGACCCACGACAACACCGGCGCCGTCATCCCCAAGTTCCACTCCATCTTCCCCGCACCCTCCGCGCAAGGGGCCCCCGGCCCCTCCAACCTCAAGCCTCAAGCCTCAGGCCTCAAGCCCCGCATCCACGACCCCTCCCAGCCCGTCTTCGCCATCGACCACGACATCCAGAACCACTCCCCCGAGAACCTCGCCAAGTACGCCAAGATCGAGAAGTTCGCCCTCGAGCACACGATCGACTTCTACCCCGCCGGCACCGGCATCTCCCACCAGATCATGGTCGAGCAGGGCTACGCCGTCCCCGGAGCCATGATCGTCGGCTCCGACTCACACTCCAACATGTACGGCGCCGTCTCCGCCCTCGGCACACCAGTCGTCCGCACCGACGCCGCCTGCCTCTGGGCCACCGGACAGACCTGGTGGCAGGTGCCGCCCGTCGCCCGCTGCACACTCACCGGCAGCCTCAAGCCCGGCGTCGTCGGCAAGGATGTCATCATCGCCCTCTGCGGCCTGTTCAACAAGGACGAGGTCCTCAACCACGCCGTCGAGTTCGCCGGCGGGGGCGTCGCCGGCCTCTCCATGGACCACCGCCTCTCCATCGCCAACATGACCACCGAGTGGGGCGCCCTCGCCGGCGTCTTCCCCTTCGATGAGGTCCTCCGCGACTCCCTCCTCGCCCGCGCCGACTACCTCACCTCCGCCGCCCGGCCCGGCACACGCCACCCCGGCTCCAAGGGCGCCTTCACCCGCGACGAGGTCAGCCGCTGGTACGCCGGGCGACTCCAGGCCGACCCCGACGCCCCCTACGCCATCGAGCTCACCCTCGACCTCTCCACCATCACCCCCCATGTCTCCGGACCCAACCATGTCAAGACGATGACCTCCGTCGCCGAGATGCAGCGCCGCGCCGTGGCGATCCACAAGGCCTACCTCGTGAGCTGCGTCAACGCCCGCCTCGCCGACATCGCCGAGGCCGCGGCCGTCGTCAAGGGCAAGAAGGTCGCCGCCGGCGTCGAGTTCTATGTCGCCGCCGCCAGCGCCGACATCCAGGCACAGGCCGAGCACGCCGGCCACTGGCGGGCCCTGCTCGACGCGGGCGCCCGGCCCCTGCCCCCCGGCTGCGGCCCGTGTATCGGCATGGGCGCCGGCCTCGTGCAGGACGGCGAGGTCGCCATCAGCGCCACCAACCGAAACTTCAAGGGACGCATGGGCTCGCGCGACGCGGAGGTCTACCTCGGCTCGCCCGCCGTCGTCGCCGCCAGCGCCGTCGCCGGACGCATCGCCGCCCCCTTCGAGGTCAAGGACGCCAGGCCCGTCGGCGCCGCCCGGGTCGCGCCCGCCGGCGCGAGCGCCGCGGGCCAGCCCGCCGATATCCTCGCCGGCTTCCCCGCCCGCCTCGTCGGGCGCGCCCTTTACCTGCCCGCCGACAACATGAACACCGACGGCATCTACGCCGGCAAGTGGACCTACAAGGACGACATGACCCCAGACCAGATGGCCAAGGTCATCTTCGAGAACTACGACCCCGACTTCGACCGCGTCTTCCAGCCCGGCGACATCGTCATCGGCGGCCGCAACTTCGGCACCGGCTCCAGCCGCGAGCAGGCCGCCACCGCCCTCAAGTTCCGCGGCATCCCCTGCGTCCTCGCCGCGAGCTTCAGCGAGACCTACAAACGCAACGCGTTCAACAACGGCTTCCTGTGCCTGGACTGCCCGGCCCTGGTCGACCACCTCGCCGCCTCGCTCGGCAAGAACTCCCCCACCATCCCCGGCCCCGGAATCACCATCGACTTCGCGACCTCGACCATCGCCTGCGACGACCGCACCTTCCCCTTCGACCCGCTGTCCACCGTCGCCCAGGAACTCGTCATCGCCGGCGGCGCGGAGGCCATCGCCCAAGCATCCCTCCGCTGAGCCAGCTCACCGCTGAGGACGCTGAGTCCCGCTGAGCATGAACGGAAGAGATCTCGCCACCGAGCACGCCGGAAGTTCACCGCGTTGCGTGCCACCGGTCAGCGGAGGCTTTGCGGAGCTGACCGGTGCCGGCGCACCCGGCGCCCCTTCCGGCCCCCTCTCCCGCCCCCGGCGGGAGAGGGTTGGGGAGAGGGCTCTTCCCCTCCGTCTTCTTCAACGCCCGACCATCCCGGCGCCACAAACACGCCAAGCACGCAAGGAGTTCACGGCGTTGCGTCCCACCCCGCATCCTCCGTGGTGAATACGGTTTGGCTCAGCGGAACTCAGCGTCCTCAGCGGTAAATCGCCCTTCAGGAATCCCACATGCTCCGCATCCTCGCCACCGTCGGCCTGCTCATCTGCTCCAACATCTTCATGACCTACGCCTGGTACGGCCACCTCAAGAAGGCCGCCTGGACGCTCCCCGTCGCCATCCTCCTCTCCTGGTGCATCGCCCTCCCCGAGTACGCCCTCCAGGTGCCCGCCAACCGTATCGGCCACATCTCCCACGGCGGCCCGCTCTCGGCCCCGCAGCTCAAGATCATCCAGGAGGCGATCACCCTCGCCGTGTTCCTGGGCTTCACCATGCTCGTGCTCAAGGAGAAGCCCAGGATCAACGACTATGCCGCGATGATCCTGATCTTCGCGGGCGTCGTGGTCGCCATGGCGGGCAGGCCGGCGCCGCTCGCGGGCGCCGGACCCGCTCCGGCATCGAGCACCGGAGCCGCCGAGTTGCCCTGAGTCTAAGCAGTATCACCGCGGTGGACATGGAAGTGAACGGAGGAGGACATCGTGGTCGTGAGCACGACCACACCCCGCTTCCCGCACCGATTCTCACGCCTCGACCCCGTGATGCTCAGTGCCTCCGTGGTGAAACACGGGCTCACAGCACGAATGTCTGCACCACCGCGTCCGCGATGCCCATGAGCGCCGCCCCCGCGATCACACCCGCGCAGATCGGCTCGTGGTTGTCCACCCAAAGCGTCTTGGGCATCTCCGGGCCCTTCTTCGACGACCGCCCCACGCCCAGGAACCAGAAGATAATCGCCCCCAGGCTCATCGCAAAGATCGACTCGAAGTTGATCACGAAGGCCAGCCCCAGCGCGATCGGCGAGAGCGGGAACCTCCCCTTGGTCACGATCCGTCCAAGCTCCAACGCGAGGCCAACGAGCGAGCCGACGACCACCGCGTACACGACCGTCGGGTGCAGCCCGCCCAGCCCCTGCGTCAGCGCCTCGGCCACCGCCTTCCACACCGTCGCCGACGGCATCGGGAACTCCGTCGTCTGGAGCGCCGGGATCGTGTCGCGCACCGTCTCGGCGCTCGTCCTGTCCACCCCCTGCGTGAACAGCAGGAAGAACAAGGGCACGCTCGCGAGCGAGCCCGCCAGGATCCCGATCACATGCGCGATCGCCTGCTGACGCGGCTTGGCCCCCAGCATGTACCCGGGCTTGATGTCCATCAGCAGGTTCGACGCGTTCGACACGACCTCCGCCGTCAGGCTCGCCGTCGCCAGGTTCGTCGTCGTGTTCCCCGGCGCCACCACACCGTAGAACAGCTGCGTCACCTTGCTCGTCGCCCCCACCGGGGTCGTCCCCGTCAGCGCCGTCGAGCTCGCGGCCACGAGCGCCAGCACGAACGCCAGCGGCAGCCCGAGCAGGCACAGCCACGGGTCCACCCCGAAGAACTCCTTGGCCATGAACGCCGCGACCACACCCATGATCGGCACGCCGAGGAAAGAAACCCACAGCGGCAGCTCGATACCCCGCAGCACATCCGTCCCCGCCTGCTTCTTCCCGGTCAGCGCCGAGAACGCCTTCACGAACGCCTGCGGCTTGGCGAAGAGCGCTGTGAACGACGCCAGCACCATGCACGCCACGCCGGGCCACAGGGCCCATGTCGTGATCGGACGGAATCCGAACACCGCGTCGCCGTCCGCCAGGCTCCCCGCCGCCGGGAGGATGATGCCCTGATTGATCATGATCGGCGCGAGGACCGCGTAGTTCAGCAGGCCCCCGATCAGCAGCGACACCCCCGCCCGGATCCCCATCAGCCCGCCGGCCCCGATCAACGCCAACTCGAGCGTCGGGTTGATTGTCAGCTGCCGGATGTCGACCCCCCCGAGCGCCGGCGCCTTCAGCCCGAGCTTGACGAAGCCCCACGCGATCAAGTCGCCCAGCTTCTCCGGGATCAGGAGCAACTCGCTCTCGAGCTTGAGCAGCCTGTGCTGGATCCACTCCTGGATCGCGTGCGCCTGCAGAAACTTGATGAACGCCGCACCAAGCGCCGTGAACAGCAGGACCCGCGCCTTGATCACCCCAACCGCCGCGTCCGCGGTGTGGAGCGCATCAAGCACTACCCCGCACGCCTTCCCCTCCGGGAAGGGGTGCTGCTCGTCGTTGATGAACCGACGCTTCATCGGGAACGCGAAGAGCACCCCCAAGATGGAGACCGCGATGTTCCACGCCATCATCTGCCACCACGGCAGCAGCACGCCCGTCACCAGCATGTACGCAACCAGCGACGAGATCAGCGGAGAAGTCATGTACCCAGCGCTCGTCGCGACCGACTGCACGCAGTTGTTCTCAAGGATCGTGAACTCCCGCGCAAGGCCGATCCGTTGCACCACCCGGAAGAACGCGAACGCCAGGATCACCGATGTGATCCCCACGCCCAGCGACCACCCCGTCTTCGCCCCGATGTACAGGTTCGTCGCCGACAGCACCCCGCCCAGCAGGAACCCCATGATCGCCGAGCGGATCGTCAGCTGCGCCATGGCCCCGCGGTACACCCGCTCCAGCCACCAGCGGTCCTTCTCCTCGCGCGTCAATGTCCGGATCTGTTCATCGGTCAGCTGTTCGAGTGCCATGGGACGGCAGTCTAGCGGCACAGCCGCCCCGCCGCGAGGGGCCCGGAGCGACCCCCGCGCCACACCCCCGCGCGTCCCCGGCGCCCGGGCGACGGGCTACCATCCTGATCGCCCCCGCCGGGGCAGTGCCCGGCCGGGCAGTCTCGCCCGCGCAGAGACCCCGGGTCGGGGACCCCGCGACGGCACCAAGGAGTTCTCCAGCCATGGCCAAGTACAAGATCGCCTGGATGCCCGGCGACGGCGTCGGCAACGATGTGATGGACGCGACCAGGATCGTGCTCGACCGCCTCGGCCTCGACGCACAGTACACCCCCGCCGACATCGGCTGGGACTTCTGGTGCCGCGAGGGAAACCCGCTCCCCGACCGAACCATCAACATCCTCAACAGCACCGACTGCGCCCTCTTCGGGGCGATCACCAGCAAGCCCACCGGAGAGGCCGCCAAGGAGCTCGACCCCTCCCTCCGCAACAAGGGACTCAGCTACTTCTCCCCCATCGTCAAGCTCCGCCAGCTCTTCGACCTGCACACCAACCTCCGCCCCTGCAAGGCCTACAAGGGCAACCCGCTCAACCGGCTCGGCGACGACATCGACCTCGTCGTCTTCCGCGAGAACACCGAGGGCATGTACGGCGGCATCGAGTGGTTCCCGCTCCCCGACAAGGTCGCCACCGCCATGGCCGACCCCCAGGTCGGACACCCCGACCGCATGAAGAAGTGGTTCAAGAAGGGCCTCGAGAATGTCGCCCTCTCCACACGCATCATGAGCCGACAGGGCTGCGAGAGCATCTGCCGACAGGCCTTCGAGTTCGCCAGAAAGTTCGGCCGGAAGAGCGTCACCCTCGTCGAGAAGCCCAATGTCCTCCGCGAGACCGGCGGCCTCATGACCCGCACCTTCCGCGAGGTCGCCAAGCACTACCCCGCCATTCAGGCCGGCGAGGCCAACATCGACGCCATATGCATGTGGATGCTCAAGAACCCCCACGATTACGATGTCCTCGTCGCCGAGAACATGTTCGGCGATATCGTCAGCGACCTCTGCGCCGGCCTCGTCGGCGGGCTCGGCTTCGCCCCTGCGGCCAACATCGGCGACAAGTACGCCGTCTTCGAGCCCACCCACGGCTCCGCCCCCAAGTACGCCGGCAAGGATGTCGTCAACCCCATCGCCATGATCCTCACCGCCAAGATGATGCTCGACTGGATGGGCGAGGCCGACAAGGCCGAACGACTCGAGGCCGCCGTCGTCGCCGTCATCGCCGAGGGCAAGGTCCGAACCTACGACATGGCCGGCGTCAAGGCCGGCGCCCCCGGCGCCGCCACCACCACCCAGATGGCCCAGGCCGTCGCCGCAAAGCTCTGACCCGCGCCCCAGGTGGCACGGCTCTCCGAGCCGTGAATCCCGGTGGCACGCAACGCCCTGAACTTCAGACATCAACCCCGTGCTCATCAAGCGTCGCCATCCGGCCCCCTCTCCGCCTACCCCTGAGAAGGGCCCCGCGGGAGAGGGCTGGCGAGAGGGCTCTTCCCCTCCTCCTTCTTCAACGCTCGACCATCCCGGCGCCGCAATCTCTCCGAGCACGCTGAGAGTTCACGGCATTGGGCAGCCCGGCCCTCCGAGCCCTGAACCCAGCGCCCCCACCCGCGCGGTACCATGCCCACAACCTCAAGCACGGAGGGCAAACCCATGGCGCAACGCTCAAACTCAGTGCTGGTCGCCGCCGCGATCCTCGTCGCCGCGGCCGTGATCGGTTACGCCGTCTTCAGCCGCAAACCCCCCGCCCAACCGACCGGCCCGGCCGAACCCCCGCCGACCGGCGACACCAGCCGCCCCGCCCCCGCCACCCCGGACCCCGACGACGCCGTGACCGTCATCGACCAGACCACCGACACGACGCACGCCCCGGCCACCGACGCCACGCAGGACCCCGGCCCGACCACGGAGCCGAACGCCCCGCCCGCCACCCCACCCGCCACCCTGGTCGAGGCCGCCGACCGCGGCGACCTCGCGGCCCTCTCCGCCATGCTCGGGGCCGGCGCCGACCCCAACGGCACCGACGACAACGGACGAACCGCCCTCATGGCCGCCGCCGGCGCCGGCCATGTCGAGGCCGTCTTCGCCCTGCTCAACGCCGGGGCCGACCTGAACACTCGCGACAAGGCCCGGCGAGCCGCCCGCGACTACGCCCTCGCCCGCTACGACGAGGCCGGCCAGACCATCGCCCGCGTCCTCGGCGAGGCCGCCGGGCCGCCGCCCGTCCAAGACCCCGGCGACAAATAGCACCAGCGATCAGCCCCACCCGCGATCAGCCCCGCTCGGCCGCCGCCTTGATGTCCTGCAGGTCCTTGGCGAACGCCTTGCACGCCATCCCCTTCATCAGCGGCGTCATGATCGCGCCCATCACCCGCCCGAACAGCGTGACGCCACGGGCGTGCATCGACATCGAGAGCACCGAGCCGTCGCCCTCGGGCGCGACCCGCACCACGCAGGTGTAGTGGCACCCGCAGCTCTCCGCCTCGGTCGTGTAGCTCTCGCCCGGCGTGAGCGCGGTGACCGTCATCTCCTCGGTCGCCTCCTTGCCGAACATGACCCGCGTCTCGCGCCAGCGCGTGCCCACGCCGAACGGCTGGTCCGTGAGCACCTCGATCGACTTGATCGCCCCGATGCGCCCGGCCGCCCCGGCCAGATCGGTCATCAACTCCCAGACCCTCGCGGGCGGGGCGTCGATGCGGGTGCTAGATTCGAGCTCGGCCATGATCCACTCCCGTGTGCGCGATCCGTCCCCGCGCTCGCAGACCGCCCCGACGACCCGTCCGGCGCCCGCGGGACGCCCGGTGCGACGCGCTAGGCCGGGGGCCGGCCCTTGTCCGACCCGTCGCCGGCGATGGCGCTGCGCATCCCCGTGTCCGCCTGGATGTTCTGCAGCCGGTAGTAGTCCATCACGCCCAGGCGGCCCGCGCGGAACGCGTCGGCGATCGCCCGGGGCACATCGGCCTGGGCCAGCACCACCAGCGCCTGGTTCTTCTGGATCTCCGCCTTGAACTCCTGCTCCTGCGCGACCGCCATCGCGCGGCGCTTCTCGGCCTCCGCCTGGAACCGCCGCTTGTCGGCCTCCGCCTGGTCGGCCTGCAGCTTGGCCCCGATGTTCTCCCCCACATCGATATCCGCGATGTCGATCGACAGGATCTCGAACGCCGTCCCCGCGTCCAGCCCGCGGGCCATCACCGCCTTGGAGATCCGGTCCGGATTCTCCAGCACCTGCTTGTGGCTGTCCGCCGAGCCGATCGCCGACACGATGCCCTCGCCCACACGCGCGACGACCGTCTCCTCGGTCGCCCCGCCGACCAGCCTCGCGAGGTTGGTCCGCACCGTCACCCGCGTCCGGGCCTTGAGCTGGATGCCGTCCTTCGCCACCGCGTCGATCGTCGGGCGCCCGCCCGCCGGGTTCGGGCAGTCGATCACCTTCGGGTTCACGCTCGTGTTCACCGCGTCGAGGATGTCGCGCCCGGCCAGGTCGATGGCGCAGGAGGTATCAAAGTCCAGGTCGATCCGCGCCTTCTGCGCCGCGATCAGCGCCGAGACCACATTGGGAACCCGACCGCCCGCGAGGTAGTGCGTCTCCAGCTGGTTGGTCGAGATCTGCATCCCCGACTTCACCGCCCGGATGCGGCTGTACACGATCGTCCGGATATCGACCTTCCGCAGCCGCATCCCGATCAGCTCGAAGATCCCCACCGGGGCCTTGGACAGCAGCGCCTGGATGTACAGGTTGATGAACTGGCCGATGAGAAACAGCCCGATGACGACCGCCAGCCCGACGACCACCAGGATCGCGATGACGGCCTCCTTCGGCAGCCCGCCGCCGCCGGTGCCGCCGGCGCCGGTGCCGCCGCGCTGGGCGAGAGCAACGGCCGGGGAGACGAGAATCGCCAACGCCGCGAGGCGTCCGGCGAGTTGTAGCGATCGGCGTTCCATGTCCGCTCCTTGGTGCACCCGGTATTCAACCCACCCACATCAACCCACCCGCCCAGTATACGCCCGGGCCTGCTCACCCGCCCCAAACGCCGCACCCCACGCCCCGCGCCGCCGCCGGTCAATCCCCGCCGGCATCACACCGCCCGCACCTTGATCTGATGGTCCTGCACCGCCGTCACCCGCACCCGCTGCCCGGTCTCGATGATCCCCGTCTCCGCCAGCGCGTCGTACCGCTGGTCGGCGATCCGCACGACCCCCACCGGGCGCAGCGGCGTCACCACCTCGCCCTCGGCCCCCACCAGCGCCCGGCGCCGCTCGCGCGCGTCGATCTCCGCCTGACGCTTCGCCTCGAGCTGCTCCTCGGTCATCTCGCCAAGCAGCATCTTCCGGCCGATCGGCGTGCTCGGCCACACCTTCAGCGCCATGCTGATCGTCGCCGGCGCACCGACAAGCACCAGCCCGACGCCGATGAAGCCCCAGGTCGGGCCGTCGGGGTGCCGGAAAAGCACGATGATCCCCGCGATCGCCGCGGCCCCCGCCCCGATCGAGAGCAGGCCCGCCGACGGCAGGAACACCTCCGCGATCACCAGCAGCAGCGACGCCGCCAAGAGACCAAGCCCGACAAGCAGCACCGTGTTCCCGTCCAAAGACCCTTCCCTTCCCGATCGCTCAGGCCGAGCCGACCGCCTCGACCACCACGCGGAACCTGTCGGCCGCGACGACGCGGACCGTGGAGCCCGCATCAACATACCCGAGGTCGCAGACGATATCGACCACGCGGTCCCCGAACTGCCCGCGCCCCGAGGGACGCAGCGGGGTGATCGCCCGGCCGACCTCCCCCACCGCCGGGAGGTGGCTGTCCCCCACGGGGATCGAGGCGAGCAGCCCGTCCGCCCCGTCGTTGTCGTCACTCAGGATAAGCCGCCCGAGGATCGGCAGCGAGCCGAAGTGCTTGCCGAGGTAGTACATCACGACGACCGTCGTAACCAGGCTCAGCACCATCGTCAGGAGGCCGAACAGCAGGTTGTCCTGCTCGGTCGGGCTGTCGGGGAACAACCCCCCCGTCTCCCCGACAAAGGTCCCAAGCAAGCCGCCGAAGAGCAGCAGCAGCCCCACGACCCCGGGGATGCCGAAGCCCGGGAGGATGAACACCTCCGTCAGCAGGAGCACGATGCCCAGCACGATCGCCCCGATCTCCCACCAGCTCGCCATCCCGATCAGGGCCGGCGGCGCCAGCAGCCCGACCAGCGCGACCAGCGCGATCGCCCCGGGCACGCCCACGCCCGGGTGGGACATCTCGAGGAACAGCATCACCAGAAAGACCGTGATGAGCAGCCCGCGGACGACCATCGAGGTGGAGAGCGCGACAAAGGTCTCCGACCAGCTCGGCGCGATGCGCCGCAGGTTCTTGGCCCCCATGAACGCCTGCAGGTCCGCGTCGCTGAGGATCGGCGCGATGGCCCCGACCGCGTCCACATTCGCCGCGAACCCCAGCAGCGCCAACTCGTCGGCGTTCAGGGTGATCGGCCCCTCGCCGGAGGTCAGGTACCCAACAAGCCTGTACCGGCCCCTGTCGGCGCCGGTGAGGACCGGGCGCTGCGACAGCCGCCCGATCTGCGTGGAATCGACCTCCAGGGCGTCGAGCGCCGGCCCGGCCGGGCGGTAGCCGCCCGCGTCGTCGGGCCCCGCCGCCGGGTCCGGCGCCGCGTCCACCGCGTCCCCCGCACCCGCGGCCCCGCCCCCCGACAGCGGCGTGGCCGCGAGCATCGCCCCCGTCCGCGCCGGCTCCCCGTCAAACAGCATCCGGTACTCGGCCTCGTTGACCGCCATCCCCCTGCCCGTCTGCGTGTCCGTCACCCACCAGAGCTCGACCCCCAGCGCGACGAAGCCCTGGACGACGAACTCGTCCCACCCCCGCAGCCGCGCCGAGCCGACGACCTCCGCGATCAGCGGCGCCGTCACCTTCTGCCGCTCGGCCTGCTCCATCGACATGAACCGGGCGATGAGGTCCGGCCGGATCGGCAGCGCGTCGCCCATATGGACCGACCGGGTGGTGACGATCTCCTTGCACGCCAGCGCGATGATCGCCCCGCCCGAGTACGCCTGCGGGTTCACCCACGCGACGCTGTTGCTGATGGGGCTGTTGCGGATCGCGTCGCAGATCTCCAGCACCGCCCCCACCTCGCCGCCGGGCGTGTCGAGGTCGACCACGATCGCGTCCGCCCCGCCAGCCTCCGCCATCGCCAGGCGACGCTGGAAGCTGTACGAGGTGATCTTGTTGATCTCCCCCTCGATCGTGATGATCGCCACATTGTCCGCCTGACGGTGGCTGGGGACAGCCCCGGTCGGCGCGCCCGCCTGACCGCCCGCCTGCCCCCCCACCTGACCGGCCGGCTCCCCGCCCGGCTGCCCAGCCCCCCCGGTCTGCGCGGGCGCGAACACGCCCCCGCCCAGCGCGACCACCGCCACCACCAAACGCGCCAACACCCTCCAGACACCCGGCCCGGAACGCCCCCCCACCGCCCTGAACCCGGCATGTGAACCCATACCCCAAGTATACGGAAGCGCCCCCAAGGCGATTCACCCCGCGATTCGCCTCACCGGCCCGCCCCTCACCCGCCCCGCGCCGGTTCTTCCTGCTCGACCGTCCACGCCATCTCGGGCCCCGTGCAGTCGATATGCACCGCGAAGAACCCGGGCAGCGCCCCCTCCCGCCGCGCCTCGGCACGGCGCACCAGCGGCCAGATCACCTTCCGGTCCGACTCGGGCAGGTTCAGCCCGTCGATCGCCCCCGGCTCGTGCCACTCCAAACGCCCCTCGTTCATCTGCCCCGCCTCCACCTCCACCGGACCCAGCACGCGGTAATAGAACAGCAGCCAGTGCCCCGACCCCTCGTACCCCGCCTCGGAGATCATGCCGACCAGGTGCAGCCGATCGATCGGCACCTCGATCCCCGCCTCCTCCCGGATCTCCCGCTGCGCGCACTGCGCCGGCGACTCCCCCGATTCCATATCCAGCTTGCCGCCGATCGGCGAGTACAGGTCCTTGTTCGGGGCCTTCAGCCTGTGCAGCAGCAGCACCCGCCCCCGCTCGTCGCGCAGGTCGCAGAGGCAGGCGATCCGATAGGGCAGGAGCGACATGGCCGGGAGCATAGGGGCGGCCGGCGCGGCGGGCCTCGGGGTTCGATCGGCGGCCTGGCGCGTGCCCAGAAACGCCGCCCCCAAAGCCCGAAAACCGCCCCGCCGGTCACGCGCACACATCGGCCAGCGCCGGCCCCAGCTCCGCGAACTCGAACCCGAACCCCTCGCCCAGCAGGCGCTCGGGCAGGCAGTACCGCCCGTACAGCGCCAGATCGGGGTCGGTCCGCATCACCAGCGGGGCCCCGAGGCGGACGAGCGGACCGGGGGCGGGCAGGCCGATCGGCACGCGGAGCGCACGCCGCAGCCGGCGCATGAACTCGGCCTGGCTCACGGGGTTGGGGGCGCTCGCGATGTAGGCGCCGCGCATGCCGTCGTCCGTGATCGCGCGCTCAAAGATGCGGTCCATGTCGCGCCCGTGGATCCAGCTCATCCCCTGACGCCCGTGCCCCACACGCCCGCCGAGCCCCAGGCGGGCGAGCAAGGCCAGACGCCGCAGCGCCCCTCCCCCGCGCCCCAGCACGAAGCTCGTGCGGAGAACCACCGCGCGCTGGGCCGGGAGCACCGACTGCGCGAAGGCCTCCTCCCACGCCCGACCGACCGTCGGCGCCAGCCCGACGCCGAACGCCGAACCCTCCGTGATCCGCGCCTCCGGCGGGTCGCCGTAGATGTGGGCCGTGGACATCTGCACCCAGACCCGCGGCGGGCTCTTGATCGCCCTCATCGCCCGCCCGAGCGCCAGCGTCGACTCCACCCGCGAACGCACGATCTCGTCCTGATGGTCGGGCGTCTTGACGCAATCGACCGTCCGGCCCGCGAGGTTGACCACGGCGGCGGCGCCGTCCAGCCGCTCCACCCACGCCCCCGCCACGCCCGCGCTCCACACCTCGTGCGACCACGGCCCGGGCTCGCGGGGAGGGTGCCGCGACAGCACCGTGACCTCCCAGCCGCGACCGGCCATCCAGGCCGCCAGCGAGCGGCCCAGAAACCCGCTCCCCCCCGCGATGACGAGCCTGCGGCCTGGGTGTGTCATGCACCCATCGTACAACACAGCCCCCGCCCGCTCGCCGGCGGCCTGGATGGTCAGTCAGCGGCCTGGCCGCTCCGCGGGCGAGAGCGTCCGATCGATCAACCGCCCGACCGAGTGCTTGCCGTCCAGGCGACGCAGGTCGGTCTGGATCCGGCGCAGCTCGGCGACCATGCCCGCGGCGTCGGCGCCGTCGGACCCCCGCGCCTCCTGATACGCCCAGACCGCCTCCAGCCCGTCGACCGCCCGGCGCATGTCGTCGTCCGGCCCCAGCAGACCCAGCGCTCCCGAGGCCACGGCGTCCAACTCCCCGCGGGCACGCTCGGTGTCGGCCATCTCAAGATAGGAATACGCCAGCGAGTAAGCCGCGATGGAATCACCCAGCGACCCCGTCTGCCCCGCCCCAGCGTAGTGCTCCCGCAGCCTGGTCAAGCTCCGGATGCGCTCGTCGCGCGCGAGCGTCGGCCCCGCGTCGCCCAGGATCGGAGTGTCCGCCAGCCAGTCCACCCAAACCAACCCCACGAAGATCGACGGCCCCGACTCGGCCCCGCCCGACGCCGCGCCCGAACGGATGAACCGCTCGATCGCGCTACGCGACCGGGCGTTGAGCCGATCAATATCCGCGCGGGTCATCGCCACCGCGCGCCGCTCGGCCTCGATCTCCCGAGTCGCGAGCGAGAACGCCAGCGCCGCCGTCGCCCCCAGCGACAACAACGCCAGCGCCCCCACGACAAACCCCACCGGGTGCCGCCGGACCAGCAGCGCCGTCCGACGCGACGGCGAGCAACGCGTCCAACCCAGGGGGCGATGGCCGAGCCACGACGACAGATCGTCGGCGAACGCCTCGGCCGACCGGTAGCGGTCCGCGGCGTCGGGCGCGAGGGCCCGGAGGCAGATCGCCCGCAGGTCGCGGTCAACACCCTCAAGATCCGGAACACGCCCCGCCCGGTGCGCCCCGAGGATCTGCTCGCCCGTCTCCCCCAGCGCCGGGCGACCCGTCAGGAAGAAGTGCAGCAGCCCCCCCAACGCATAGATGTCCGCCAGCGGCGACGGCAGCGTCTGCGCGTCCAGCACACGCTCCGGCGCCATGAACGCCAGGTTGCCACCGCGCGGACCCGGGTCGAGGTCGCCGGCGACCGCCAGGTCAAAGTCGGTGATCTTCGGCACGCCCGAGCCGGTCCGAAGGATGTTCGAAGGCTTGAGGTCGCCGTGGATATTGCCCGCCGAGTGCAGCGCCTGAAGGCCCCGGGCGATCGCCACCATCAGGCGGGCGCTCTCCCGAGGATCCAGCGGCAGGGACAGCTCCGTCAGGTCGCCGCCGTCGATGTACTCCTGCACCACATACGCCGCGCCGTCGCCGTCCCGCCCGTGGTCGATGACGCGGACCACATGGTCGTGGACCACGCTCCGCCCGACGAGAGCCTCGGTCCGCGCCTCGGCCCCCGAGGCCCGGATCTTGATGGCCACCACCGCCGGCACATCCGGACGCGACAGGTGCCGGTCCACCGCACGGTACACATGCGAGTCCCGCCCGATCCCCACAAGCTCGTCGAGCCGGTACCGCCCGTCGGGCCCGAAGTCCTCCGGCACGATCCTCGGCGCAACCCGAGCCGACGCCGCGATATCGACGAGGATGCTCGAATACACATCCTCGACCGGGCGCGGGCCGCTAGCTCCGCTCATCCTGGGTCTCCCAGTCCCGCCGACGCAGCGATTCCATGATCGTGCTCCAACGCTGCCGGGCCGCCTCCGCCGAGCACCCGACCTGCTGCCCAATCACCTTGTGCGACACCCCACGCAGACGGAGCGTGAAAATCTGACGCTCCTCGTTGTCGGTCAGCGTCGCAAGCATCCGAAAGATCAGCACGAACGCCCCCGTGTCGTCCGAGGTACGCCGCAGGTCGGCGCTCACCATCGACCAGAACTCCGCGTCCTCCCCGGAGCGGCACGAGGTGGACTCGATCAGACGAAGGCGCTGCAGCACCACATTCTCGACAATCCCCCGGATCAACGCCCACAGCTGCGCCTCCGACTCGGCCCGCACCTGGCCCGCCGCCGCCAGCGCGTCCAGCCGACGCACGATCGTCGAGAACACATCGTCGCTCCCGAACGCCGACCGCACCTGCGCCGAGAGCTTCCGACGGGCCAGCTCCCGGATCCGCGGCTCCTGCCGGAGAACAAAGTCCGCAATAGCTTGTCGGGAGTGCAGCATCGAAACACCCGAAAGGGAAATACTGAGAACATGCCTCACACATCGTGTGCTGAGGCGACCAGTGTAGCGGAGGGTGCGAGAGAAACCGCGCCCCTTCGCCGGGCATGGAGGCTGGACCGATGGGAAATCGCCTCTCGAAGGCACCGGCTGATGATTGGATCATCCTCTTCCGGTCGCTGCTGTGCGAGTTGTACCAGCAGTTCGGAGGAGACTGCGGCACCCTGGACTGGGGCGACGGGGGCCAGACCGCCGTCGACACCGTCAGGACGGCGTTCGAGACCAACGGCCTGCCCCCGCTCACCGGAATCACAGCGCAGCAGGAATTCGAGGAGCTGCTCAACGACCTGGAGACCCATATCAACCTCCCGAACGCGACGATCAGCCCCGCCGTCAAGTCCGCCACCCAATCGCTGATCGACGATATCCGCGGGGCGCTCGACGCATAGACCGCGCGGGAGCCACCCCCCGCCGCGCAGCACGGAGGCCGAACGCAGCTGCCGAGCCGGATCTGGGAGGGGAGGACAGGCCGGCCGTTCCCGGGGCGGGGTCCGAGGGGAGTCGTTGACCCCGCCCCGAGCGGCCTGCCCCGTGCCCGGACGGTCCCGCTGGGCCCGCGCCGGTTTGGTCCCGAACACGCCCGCGCCGAACAGCCGTCGGATGCCGCGGGTCTGCAACGCCTTCCGAGCAGCCGGCTGGGAGTTGAGGAGAGGGGGAGCCCCGGGTGCGCCTGCCCCAATCCGCGCCCCGGGGCGCACCTGCACCGGCCGCCGACGGCTGACGGAAAGCCGTCGCGGCCGCAGGTGCGCCAGCAACACCCCGCGCCCACCCCGGACCGCGAAGCCCCCGACCCCTGAAGCCCACCACCCCCGCCGGACAGGCTCTCACAACGCCCCCAACACCGCGCCCAGCTCCCGCTCGGGCTTCTCGGACCGTCCCCCCCAATCGAAACGATTGCCCGCGCCGCGTGCGGCGGATAGGCTGGTCCTCCGACCCGCCCGCGGGGCTCACGGAGGACGATCATGAGAGCGCAGGGCCGAGACGGTCTGAACACCCGCGCAAGTCAGCTGGAGCAACTGGAGCCGCGCCTGGCGCTCAGCGTCGTGAGCTGGACCGGCGCCGGCGACGGTGTCTCCTGGCACGACGGGTCCAACTGGGATACCGGCGCCCCACCGGGTCTGGTGGACGACGCCGTCATAAGCGTCGCCGCGGATCCCAACATCGCGTTCACCTCGCTCAACGGCGATCGGATCATCCGATCGCTGCAGACCACCGAAACAATCTCATTCCAGGGAGGAAGCCTCTCCATCCTGGACTCCGCAGATGTCGACGCCCCCGTAACCCTTGACGGCGGCAAGCTCCTCGGAGGACATTGGGATGTGACGGGCGGAACACTCAGAGCGTCCCGAGTCTACTCGGTCATCGGCGGCGGCATGGTGCTGACCGGCGACATCGATATGACGAGCACCTCGGGAACCGTGCTCAGTGTCGCCAATGGACTCACCCTGTTCGGCACCATCTACACGCAGTCCGGTGCGGATCTGCGCTTCGAGGGCAGTCAACAGTTCTCCGAAGGGACGATCCGGCTCCAGAGTTCCGAGATCTACGCCTACGGCCAGCTGGAGTTCGGGCCCGCGGTGCGGGTAGAGGTGGTCGGCGGCGGCGCAGTACAACCCGACGACGGCGTGCTCATCAACCGAGGGACGATCTCGGTCACCGGTGGAACCCTCGAGATCGAAGCAGGCTCATTCATCAACCACGGGACCGTCCTCGCGGCCGCCGGGACCACACTGGAACTGTCCGCCGAGGCAACAACGAATACCGGCACCGTCACCGCCTCCGGATCGACGCTGCGCATCGGACGGGACGGCGCCGCGTGGTCCAACACCGGAGTCATCGACGCCTCCAACGCCGTGGTACAGCTCTACGGAGCGTTCCGATCGGCCGACATCGGCGCAGGCGTCTTCTCACGCCAGGGCGGAACCGTCACCCTGTTCGGCGACCTGGACAACGCGGGCACGGTGCTCTCTCTCACCGGCAGCCTTCTGGGACTGACCGCCGGGTGGGGGTCGATCACCGGCGGCACCGTGGTCGTGCCGCCGGGCTCAGAGTTCCTCGTGCGGGACCTCGATCTGCAAGGCCCGCTGACCTTCAACGGCGACATCCTGGCCACGACCACCTCCGGCGAGGCCGATCTCGGCATCTATGGGGAGGCGACGGTCAACGGCGTGATCCGCCTGGGCAAAGACAGCGGCCTGCA
Organism: Phycisphaerales bacterium; assembly: GCA_020850415.1. GTDB lineage: Bacteria > Planctomycetota > Phycisphaerae > Phycisphaerales > UBA1924 > PNC22. The sequence continues at coordinate 243,780 of JADZER010000037.1, read as the reverse complement.
CCTGTTGGACGGGGGCTGGGCAGGGATCCGCGGGGTCGAGGTGCTGCCACTCGCCACCGGGGTCGCGATCAGTACCCGGGGCGCCGCCATCCTCGGACCGGACACCGTGATCACAATCGGGGCGCGGGCCAAGGCCTCCATCTCAGCCGTCTACAACGGCACCGCCAGCCTCACCCTGCAAGGGCTGATCGCGATGGACGGGCAGTTCGCAACCCTCTCCATGGGCGCGGACCACCTCACGAACGAGGGCGTCATCCGCGCCGGCTCGGATACACAGCTGGGGATCGGCGGGACCTACTGGTCCAACGAGGGTGTCGTCCTCGCCACGGGCGCGAAGCTCGTCACCCTCGGCACAGAAAGCACGGTCTGGAGAAACGCCGGCCAGTTCGTCCTCGTCAACTCCCATCTCGAGCTCGGCGGCACCGTCGCGACCGCAGACCTGGGGTGGGAGGGGTTCACGATCCTCGAAACGAGCGTCGACCTGATCGGCACCATCGACAATACCGGAGATGTCTTCGTCCTCGGCGAGAACACCGGGGTCTGGCAGGTCTGGGAGTTCGGGGGCTTCCGCGGCGGCGAGGTGATCATCGAAAGCGGCTACGCGCCGGAGATGTGGGACGGCCGGCTCGAAGGCCCGCTGAAGCTCACCGGCACGCTGCCGCTCTCCACCGGAGGCTTCACGCTGCGCGTGACCGGGGGGCTCACCCTCGATGGCGAGATCCTGCTGTACGGAAGCGCCGATCTCGAGCTCGACCACGAACTCACCCTCGACGGGGGCGTCATCACGATCGTGGACTCCGGCGACATCCGGCTGACCGGCGTTGAGGACAAGACGGCCACCCTCGGCCCGGCTCTCTCCCTCGTCGTCGCACCGGGGGCGACCGGGCGGATCCTCCGCGCGACGGGCAACGACGGACCGCTCCACAGCCGCGCACTCATCACATTGGCGGACGAGAACGCCTCCCTCGAGATCGATCTCGAGGAGTTCCGGAACGAGGGACTCCTCCAAGTGCGGGGCACGGTGGAGCTCCTCTGCGACCGGTGGTCGAACCCCGGCCAGATCAGCATGCTCAGCGGGACCCTCCAGATCGACGCCGAAGCAACGACCGACGATGTGCACCTCGCGGGCTGGGAGTTCGGCGGGGGCCTCGTGCGGCTGCTCGGCGTCATCGACAACACCGACGCAACACTCAACCTCCCAGACGCCGCCTGGGTGCTGACCGGGGGCGAAATCATCGGAGGCGTGGTCAATGTCGCGGGAACACTCCGAGTCTCGGCCGGCTCCCCCAGCCGCCTGACAGGCCCGATCGAGCTCCACGGAAACATCCTCGTCGAGGACCTCACCGAAGCAACCCTCAACATCGAGGGAGGGCTCCTGCTTGTTGGAACCATCCGACTCGGCGCCAACGGCGACCTGGGCCTCGATGGAGACCAGACACTCTCCTCGGGAGTCATCGAGCTCTCCGGATTGGGACAGGACCATGAGATCCGCCTCTGGGGGCAGGACGCCGTCATCACCCTGGGCGCCGGCCTGCTCATCCGCGGCGGGCACGCCGACGAGGGGCGGATCCTCTCGACCGGCACCGGGCAGACGCTCATCAACCTCGGCGAGATCAGGTCGGATGTCCCGGGACACGGGATCGAGATCCGGGCGACCCGATTCGAGAACCGCGGCCTCGTGGCGTGCAGCTCCGACGGGACCCTCACCGTCAGCGGATCGTGGACCAACCTGGGCCAAGTGGCGGTCAACGGCGGACGCCTGAACCTCGCCGGCACTTTCTCCACATCCGACCTCGGCCTCGACGGCTTCGCACGCAACGGCGGGACCATCGCCATCACCGGGGCCCTCACCAACACCGACCAGACGCTCGCCCTCCCACAGACACTCGGATCGTGGACACTCGACGGGGGCACCATCATCGGCGGCGAGGTGTCCATGAGCCCCATCGGCACGCTGCTGATTGGGCCCGGCGCCGGAAAGCTCCAGGGGCCGATCGGCATCGTCGGCTCGATCAACGCCGCGACGATCCCCTACGCCCGAATCACGATCACCGGCGGGCTGACGCTCGCGGGCCTGTTCCGCATCGGCGACGGCGCAAGGGTGTTCCTCGAGGGCACCCAGCGACTCGACATCGACGAGATCCGATTCCTCACGGGCGGGGCGCCCCCGGTGATCTACACCGCGGGGGGAGCCAATGCCGTCATCACGCTCGGCCCGACCACGCATGTCACGGGCGGTCACCAGTCCGGGGCGGGTATCGCGTCCGCGGCGGGAGAGACGCTCGTGCTCGAGGGCACGCTGACCTCGTCGCTCTCCGGAGGTTCAGTCCTCGTCCTGCCGTCGAAGTTCATCAATCGCGGTGAAGTGCGCGCCGCGAACGGCGGGACCGCCATCGTCACAGCCGCGGGGTCGTACGGCAACCGGGAGCTGCTCGAGGGGACATGGGCCATCGAGGAGGATTCGAGACTCGAGATCCCCGGAGCCTCGATCGTCCGAATCGGCCCAAGTGCGGCCGTGGTGCTCGACGGCAACGGCGGCGCCTTCCCGCCGCTGGCCAGCGATCTTCAGGAGTTGCAAGGCCTCTTGGAACTCGCGGGAGGCCGCGATTTCGATCTCAGCCCGCTGTCGGGCGCCCTGATCAACGCCGGCCGCCTGGTGCTGGGCCCCGGCAGCGTTCTGAATCTCGACGGGCGGTACGAGCAGACGCCCGAGGGCGCCCTCGAGAGCTGGCTCGACTACGACTCGCGATATGTCTGGGGCCGGCTCGTGGTGTCAGGAGCAGCGAACATCTCGGGCGCCTTCTCGGTCCGCCACCCGGCCACCAGACCCGACGAAGGCCGCGTGTTTGATGTGCTGGAGGCGGCGGGCGGACTCTCCGGAGCGTTCACCACCATCCTGCTCCCCGATCCGCCGCAGGACGGCGATCGAATCGCCGTCATCACAGACGGCGCCGGCGTCCGCGTGCTCTTTACAGACCTCGCCGACCTGAACCTCGACGGCACGACCGACACCCAGGACTTCATCGCCTTCCTCGGCCTCTGGAGCCACCGCGACCCGCGCGCGGATGTCAACGGCGACGGAGTGATCGATACGCAGGATTTCATCGCCTACCTGTCCTGGTGGGCCGACGGATAAGTCCCCGGACGCCGCGACGCGGCCCAACCCCACCCGCGGAACACGACCGCGAGCCCCGGACCGATCCCCGCAAACCCGAAGCCAAATCCCTTCCCCCGATGACTCCGAGCCAACCCGTCCCGCCCGTACAACGCCAGCCCCGGGTCGAGGGCCGCCCGCGAGCCCTGCGCGGCGAACGGTCGTCTCACCGCGACCACCGCCCGAACCTGAGCGCGATCTTCAAGCACCCGGCGCCGTCGTTCTCCCGGCCGCGAACACCGGTACCATCCCCGGATGGACGCGACGGAGCCACAGGGTGGAGAGCTCGGTGACGCAAGGGATCTGACATCCCTCATCGTCGCGGCGCGCCAGGGCGGCGATGCCCAACGCCAGGAACTGCTCGAACTCCTCTATGTCGAGATCAAGCAGATCTCGGCCGGAACCCCCTATGTCGGCCGCCGCGGCGACACGCTCCAGCCGACCGCCGTCGCGTCGGAGATCTTCGTCGAACTCTGCCGCCGCTTCCCTCCCCCGCCGCTCTCGCTCCCGGAGAGCCGGGCGACCTTCTTCCAGAGCGTCGCGTTCGCGACCAGGCGGATCGTCCGCGAGCACTGGCGGGCCAAGCAAGCGCTCAAACGCGGGGGTGGCCGGGCCCCCGCGCCGCTCCTGGAAGAGCCCGACCCCCCGGCCTCCTCCGCCGACCCGATCGACGCCCTGGCGCTGGACGAGGCCCTCGACCACCTGGAGAGCTACAACGAGCGGTGGTTCGGTGTCGTGATGCACCGGTACTACGCCGGACGGACGATCGAGGAAACCGCCGCGCTGCTGGGCTGCGCCACCTCGACGGTCACAACGGACTGGCGCCTCGCTCGGGCCTGGCTGGCCCGGCGGCTCGGGGAGTAGCGGCTTTCCATCGGGGGGTGGCGGCATGCTGAATCGCGACGACCTGGAACTGATCGATCGGCTCTCCTCGGAGGCGGCGGGCCTGCCGCTCGCCGAGCGTGCGGACCGTGTGCGGCGGGGCTCCGGCGGGCGCCCGGAGGTCGAGCGGGAGGTGCTCGAACTGCTGCGTCTGGCCGACTCGCTGCCGGAGGGGTTCCTCTCCGGCCACATCGATCTCCCGGGCCGCGCTGCCGGTGCGGGCCAGCCCGGCGCGACCGACGCACCCACCGATCTGACACCGAGCTACCAGATCCGTGGTGTGCTGGGCGCGGGCGGGTTCGGCGTCGTCTACCGGGCCGAGCAGCGGACGCCGCTCAGGCGCACGGTCGCCGTCAAAGTCCTGCGCTCGGGCCCGGGCGGACCGGAAGCCCTGGCCAGGTTCGAGTCCGAACGCCGCACGCTGGCCATGATGCGCCACCCCGGCATCGCGCAGGTCTACGACGCGGGCAGCACCGGCGACGGCATGCCCTTCGTGGTGATGGAGCTGATCGACGGGCCCCCGATCACCGCCTACTGCGACGGCAAGCGCCTGACGGTCCGCCAGCGCGTCGCCCTCATCGCCGATGTGGCCGACGCCCTCCAGCACGCGCACACCAAACTCGTCGTGCACCGCGACCTCAAGCCGGGCAACATCCTGGTGGCCGAGGAGGACGGCGTCGCCAGGGTCAAGCTCATCGACTTCGGCATCGCCAAGCTCCTCGTGGCGGCCGACGCCGAGCAGCCCGGCCCCACACGCACCGGCCAGATCGTCGGCACGCTCGACTACCTCAGCCCCGAGCAGCTCGAGACGACGCCCCCCGGGATCGACACCCGCGCCGATGTCTACGCCCTCGGCGTGGTACTGCAGGAGCTGGTCAGCGCCACCCGCCCGTTCTCCGGCCCGAGCGTCGCCGCGCAGCGGGCCGCCATCCTCGGCGCCGAACCCGCGCGCCCCTCCGCCGCGCTCCGCCTGCTCCGCGAACGAGACCAGGCACGCGCCGACTCCATCGCCGCGGCCCGCGCGAGCGAGCCGGCCGCCCTGGAGCGGGAGCTCCGGCGCGAGCTCGACTGGATCGTGTCCAAGTGCCTCGCCCGCGAGCCCGCCAAACGCTACCAGACCGCCGACGCCCTGGGCGCCGACCTGCGCAGGTACCTCGCCCGACAGCCCGTTGTCGCACGCCCGCCCAGCGCCCTCTACCGCGCCAGAGCCCTCGTGCGGCGCAGCCCGGGGCTCGCCGCGGCGTCCGCGGCCGCGATCGCCTTCCTCCTGCTGGGCTCGGCCGGGGTCGCGGCCTTCGCGGTCCGCGAGCAGGACGCCCGCGAACACGCCATGGAGGAAGCCGCCGTCGCGACCGCGTTCTCCGACATGCTGCTCAACGATGTCATCGGGGCCGCGGACCCCATGTCCCGCCCCGACCCCGACATCACCGTGCGCGAGGCCCTCCGAAGGACCGCCGCCGCGCTGCCGGCCCGCTTCCCCGACGACCCCCTGGTCAGGGCCAGAGTCCACATGGCCATCGCCGACGCCCTCAGGGGGCTGAGCGACTACCAGGGATCGCTCGAGCAATGCCTCGCGGCCCTCGACATACGGCGCGAGATCCGCGGCGAACTGCACGAAGCGACGCTGCAGAGCCTCAACGACGCGGCACTCAACCTCCGCTCCCTCGGACGACCGCTGGAGGCGATCGAGCCGCTCGAGCAGACGCTCGAGGGCTACAGGGCCCTCCACGGACCCTCCCACGAGCACACCGTCCGCGCGATGAGCAACCTCGCCACGACCTACCAGAGCGTCAACCGCTACGCCGAGGCCGCGGCCCTGCTGCGAGCGGTCATCAGGATCCGCGAGCAGGAACTGGGGGCCGGGGAACAGGAACTCGCCATCCCCCTCAACAACCTCGGCGCCGTCCTCATCAACCTCGGGGACTACGACGGGGCGATCGCCTGCCTGCACCGATCGGCCGCGGCACGCGAGACCGCCTACGGGCCGTCGGACCAGCGGACGCTCACCGCCCTGGGCAACCTCGCCCAGGCCATGGACAAGGCGGGGCGCGCCGAGGAGGCGCTCCCGCTCCACCAGCGCGTCTACGACGGGCGGCGCGACGCCCTCGACCCCGACCACTCGGCAAGGCTGAGCGCCGCCAACAGGCTCGGGCACTGCCTGGCGAAGCTCGGCCGGCTCGAGGACGCCGAGGCGCTCTTCGCCGATGTGTTCGACCGCCAGAGGACGCTGCTCGAGCCCGGCCACTCCGCCCGCACGATGGCGGCCTCCAATGTCGCCATGGTCTGGATCCGGATGGAGCGATGCGAGGAAGCCGCCGGCCTGCTCGACGCGGCCCTGGGCGAGACCATGGACGCCGGCGAGCAGGGGACGCTCATGCACGGCGTGCTCCTGCAGTTCCGCGCCGACGCGCGCGCCTGCCAGGGGCTCGTCGAGCGGGCGGCGCAGGACTACTCGGACGCCCTGGCGGTGCTCCTGCCGCTCCTCGGCCCGGGGCACGAGCGGGTGCTCCGGGTGCAGGAGCGGATCGACGAGCTGCGCGTCACGCTCATGGTGGACCCGTGATGAATGGCGGCCGCCGACGCCCCGCGGATGAAGCGGGACGCCGGCGGCCTCACGAGTGGGGAACGGTCGGGGTATCACGGCAGGATGAGGATGCCGTCGTGGGCCGCCTTCGGGCGCGGCTAGATCTCGTAGGCGCCCATGTCGATGATGGCCGGGGCGCCGCGCCGGTTCGGGCTCACGCGCCGTTTGCCGGGGAAGTCCAGGGTTCCGAAGACGAACGCGTTGTCGCCCGCCTGCACGCACGCCGAGCGCGGCAGGATGGCGAGGCTGTCGTCGAGCGTGCCCGCGAAGCCGTCGTGCCCGGGGGGGTTGGTGAACAGCGGGTCGGCGTCGATGTTGCCGTAGCCGTCGAACGCGCCGTCATACGCCATGATGTCGTTGTGGATCGCGACCAGGCTCAGCGGGTCGCCGTCCACCTGGGCGGCTCGGTCCATCGACCCCGCGAAGCCCAGGTTCCGCCAGAAGATGTTGTTGTACAGGCGGCCCTTCAGCATCACGCCGCCGCCGGAGCCCGCGGCGCTGTTGTTCCAGAACGACGAGCCGAGCACATGCACATCGCAGCAGCAGCCCGCGTAGATGCCGCCGCCGGACGCGGCGGAGTTGGTGCTGAACACCGAGTTCGAGACCACCAGTCGGCCCTCAAGGTCGGCGTCGTCGCCGTTGAAGTTGATCGCTCCACCGCCGGCCGCCGCGTCGTTCGAGGTGAAGTGGCAGCGGTCCACCGTGACCTGGGGCATGGTGTACTGGAGGTTCTCCACGCCGATCCCGCCGCCGGCGCCGTCGCCGAACATCGGGTCCCCGAACGCGAGATTTCCGTTGAAGAAGCACCGCCAGAAGGAGACCTCGGTATCGTCGGGGCCGGGCTCGATGAACACGGCGCCGCCCGCGAGGGCCATGTTGTTGCGGATCCTGCACTGCTCGATCGCGGCGCTGGAGTTCTCGAGGAAGATGGCGCCGCCGCGCCGGTATTCGAGCGCGGCGGGGTCGCTCCCGTCGGCGTTGCCGCCCTCGATCCAGCACGAGGAGACCTTCGCGCCGCGGATGTTCTTGCCCGCCAGCACCGAGTACGAGTTGCCGGCGGGCGTCCCGTCGCCGTCGATGTCGCCGCTGAGGATCGTGCGGTTGACGATGTCGCGCTCCCACACGCGGGTCTCGGTCCCGAGGAACCCGCCGTAGATCGCCACCGACTCCTTGATCGCGAAGAAGTCCCGGCGGCTCGGGCCGGGGGTGTAGACGCCCTGGACCACCCAGATCTCGTCGCCGGGCGCGGCGACGGCGATAGCGTCCTGCAGGTCGGCAAACGCCGCCGCCCAGGTCGAACCGTCGCCCGGGAGCGCCACGGACTGATCCACATAGATCACCCGCGCCTGGCACGCCGCCGCCAGGCCCACCACCAGCAACGCCGCGGCCCTGCGCCCGGCGCTCCTGCTGTGCTTGCCTCGAAACATGTCCACACCTCCTGCTCGCATCGGGCCGCGTCGTTCGACGGCACACCCGTGCTCGCCGCGGCCACCCATCACTGCCTCTGGCAGGATCGGGCCGCGTTGCACAGAGATCTCCGTGCGCGGAGGAGGAATTTCCGTGGGCGCGGTTCGCGGTCGGTCCCCGGGCGCAGCCCCGGTGGGCAGCCGCGACGAGTGGTGCTGGGGTGGGCGGGCGCTCGCCCGAGGCCGGGGTTCAGCTTGTATCGAGATGGCTGGGGTGAGGGTTGAGTTGGGGGTTGGGTTGGGGGTTGGGGTTGGGGTTGGGGTGGGGGTTGGTTGGCCGGTTGGCGAGGTGCTGCTCGACGAGGTGCTCGGCGAGGGCGATGGCCTCGGCGTCGGTGAGATTGGCGGCGTAGTTGTCGAGCTCGGCGTCCTCCAGGGCGTCGAGGTCGTCGCCGTCGAGGTCGTCTTCGAAGTCGTCGTCCGCATCGGCATCGATCTCGGCGTCGAGTTCGGCGTCGGTGGGGATGTCGTAGCCGAGGGCGCGGAGGGAGGCGAGGGTTTGGTGGTAGGAGGATGTGACGGAGGGGAAGGCATCAAGGCACTCAGGCATCGAGGCACCGAGGGGGGGAGTGGCGCTCGCTTGCGCTTCAGGCTCTGCGACCCCCGGGCCGCGCTCCGGTCTCGGAGACTCGGCGAGATCCGCCGCGGGGCTGTGGGGGATGGACAAGTCGGGGTGGGCGGGGAGCGCGGGTGCGCCGAGCACTGGCGGGCGAGCCGCCAGTGGCACACGGCGGGGCGCGCGGGGGACGGGGGGGAGGGAGATGGCGCGAAGGAGGGTGGTGGCGCAGCGGCGGCGTTCGGCGGGGTCGGCGGCTTCTTTCATGGGGCCGCGGAGGGCCTCGGCGGCCTCGTGGCGGAGCTGGTCGGCCCAGATGTGGTGCTGGAGGGCCCGGAGGGAGTGGATGGCGTCGACCTGGGCCTGGATGTGGGGCTGGGCGAGCCAGTGGGCGAGGTCGAGGAGGGAGAGGTTGTGGGCGGCGGCGGTGGAGAGGAGGTCGGTGGAGGGGGTGAAGAGGGCGGTGAGGAGGGAGTGGTCCGAAGCGGACAAAGCAGCAAATGGCAAAGCAGCAAAGCAGCAAATCGGAGGGGAGGCCGGCGGGGCGTCGGCGGACGCGGGGGGAGGGGGGGAGGGGAAGGAGGAAGGCGGAAGGATGAAGGATGAACTGGAAGCGGCGGCCGCGGCCGCCGGGGGGTGGGGCGGGAGGGTGGGGGGTGGAACGGGGTTGGGTTGGGGAGTGAACATGGGCGGTTCTTGAACGGTATTCTGCCTCTAGAATACCGAACTTTTACCGCATGTCAACGGCTGTGCCGCACAATTGCCGAACTTTTTGACGGACGAACCGTGATGGGTTGGGGCTGGGCGGGGCGCTGCTGCTGGAGGCGCTGCGGGTCGCGGTGGAGATGTCGGAGAATGTGGCTTCGGCGGTGGTGGAGGTGGAGGCGAAGGATGAGGGGGTGCGGGGGTTTTACGAGAAGTATGGGTTCAAGAGTCTGCCGGATGATCGGCTGCATATGTATTCGGGGATGGGGGTGGCGCGAAACCTGACCGGGTGCTCGGCGTCAATAGGCCCGCCTCAATCTCTGCCTTCTTGGTCATTCCCCTACCGGAGAGCAGATGAGCGTAGTTTTCGTTCAGATACCTTAGACCTCTCGCCGCAGACGCCTCCACCTCGAGCCGCTCACGAAAGAACTCGTACCGCATCCTAGCCTCGGCGAATATGTCGCTCCATCGCCGCACCCAAATGGCCACATTGCCGCTTTGCGAGATGCAGCCCGGCGGCAAATGGACTTGGCTAGCTCGCGCTTCTGCATAGCGGTCCAATCCGTTGCCAATCAAGACGAACGTCCACGCGTAATCAGTCTTGTTAAACGCGTCCTCGCTGATGATCAGGCCGGCGTATTCCTCGATCTGCACAATCTCTTTCGATCCGATCCGAATGGTCGGTCTCTTGAGCTCGATGACAAGATTCTCAAACCGCCTTGGGTGACGAAGGAAGCGACGAGAGAGAAGGAGATCCGGGATCTTACCCAATTCATTAATATGCGCAGGATCAACATCAGGCGATGGTTCATCACGCCCGAGTTTAGAGATGTGCTTTTGAAGGTAGGCTTTCCAAGGCTCATCGTCATTGTCAAGAGTATACTCCTCGCCAAAGAGCCAAAGCTCATGCACCAACAAGCGATGTAGCTGAGTCCGTTCTCTGAGTCTGCGCTTCCAATCCGGATCAAAGAGTAGAGACTCAAACCCGCAAATCACATCCATGCGTTCCGTTACAGTCCGCGCAGCGTCGATGATCCCTTCAAAGCTGGTTAGCTCGAGCAACTCGGCCAACTCATCCTGCTTCTCCTTGGGCAACCGGATGGCCTTGTCGAAGATGGACTTCAGACTTGATGGATTCGTTTCTAATGCCTGTCGCACGAGCTCCAGCGTCAGACGCTTGCTACTAGACTCTGCTGTTCGCAATGGCTCGTGGAATTCGTGCACGCGTGTTGCCACAATGTCGAAGACCTGCCGCTCGGCACGTTCGATCGTGGTCGTTGGCTCGGCATCGGGAAAGGGATAGACTTTGTCTCGTTTCCATTGTTCAACAACTGTCTGTGCCTGCTCCGCCAGTCGCCGCTTCCTGAACTGCCGTAGCGCTTCCTTTGCAGCATCGACCACGGTTGCGATCGCCGGATCCATCTCTCCGAGGGCCATGCGATTGCTTTGATATACTTCTCGGGCCTCTGGCCAGCGCAGGTAGGCGCTGACCCTTAATCCCGGCAGGTGCACGCCCGTAGTCATCTCATGCCAAGCGAACCCATCCGGATCGCAAATAAAGAGCTTCTTCCCATCAGGATCGAATGTCCATTCGACGATCTCCAATTGGCCAATTTCAGCGCCGGTTGCTGGGTCGGTCAGTGCGACGGTTTCGCTGTGCTGGATGATCTTGGTGGGATCGACGGACCTGTTATCAAAACGTAACTTAACATCTGGATACCGCTTGAGGTACATGGCAAATCGCACGACGATACCGTCAAATGTCGCATCTGCCAGCAAAGACTGAGTGCCACTGTCGATTCCTTCGACACGAACACGTGTTCCCGACGGACCCGGAGCGGGTACCGGATCGGTGTAGCTGTATACTCTTTGGTTGCTTCGTTTGACAGTGATTGAGTATTTCTTGAATGCCTCGTGCTCCTTGTACGTCGTCTCCCAAGTTGCGACGGTCCCGAGCACCAGGGCCTTGAATCGACCCCGGCCCTCAGAGCCGTGCAGAGCACGCCCCTCGGGAGTCGTTCTCTGATTCAGCTTGACTGATTCCCCAATCGAGCCGAAGGCCCTGTCCTTCTGGCTAAACGGAATGCCCACCCCATGATCCCGCACCTCCACGGCGGAAACGGAGGTCATGTTGTCGACTTCGAAGCGCACTTCAACGCTTGCGCCGCCCGCATCAAGCGCGTTCCAGATCAGCTCTTCGAGTGCCCGCTCCGGACTGCATCGAGATTGCCGCTCGATGTGGTCCTGCGTCAAGTCAACCGTCCCAAGGTGCGAAGGCATGCCAAACAGTATATGGCTCTTTCCAGGACGGCGCTGCGCGTTGCCCCGGGCTGCGGCTGCGGAACGCCGTTGGCGTGGGGGCGTGGATCCCCGAGCTTGCGCTCGGGGCTCGTTGAGGCAGGAGGACCCCTGCGGGGTCCGGGAGGGGCGGGGGGAGTGTCCGGGGGTGTCGCCACGGGGCGGCTCCACCCTTGGCTCTTGGAGATGAGGGCTTCGGGCTTGGGGGGGTGGGGGAGTTCGGGCGCGGCGGCACCGGTCGCCTCCGCAGAGCCTCCGGTGACTGGTGGCACGGGCGGGGGGATGCGTGCGGGGTTTGGGGGTGGTGCCGCGGGGTGGGTGGGGTTGATTGCTTGGTTCGGGCCGTGGGGGCTCTGGGGCGTCTGCTCACCGGTTCCACGGGTTCCGCTTCGACCGCCTTCGGCGGGCTGCGCTGCGCCCGTGGCTCCATTCCGGCGCCCCGTTCGGGGCTGAGGAGCGCGTGCAGGCTGGAAGCCTGCACCACAAGTGTGGAGCGCGTGCGGGCTGGAAGCCTGCACCACAAGGCGATTGACGCACGGCTGGGACAGCCGTGCCACCGTGGGAGGAGCGGGGGCGGGGGTCCCGAGCTGGCGCTCGGGGCTCGTAGAGGCGGGAGGGCCCCTGCCGGGTCCGGGGCCGCGCGTGGGGGGCGGCTATCCGGGGGTGTCGCCGCTGCTCGGCTCCACCCCCGGCTACTCACGATGAGCCCTCCGGGCTCGGGGGAATCAGGCGGTGGTGAGGTCGAAGAGGCCGGAGACGGAGTCGTGTTTGTCGAGGGTCATGATCCAGTTGCCGGCTTGTTTGCACTTGGCTTCGCCGATGACGGCTTTGCCGAGGGCGGTGAACTTGATGCCGATTTCTTCGGGGGTCATGGGGTCGCGGGGGTCGCCCTTGGGGACATCGACGCGCTTGGTGAAGGACTTGCCGCTGGTGGTCGTGATGGTGACCTGGCTGGGTTGGAACTTGGGGAAGAGGGCTTCGAACTCGTCGTTGGCGACGACCTTGACCTTGTCCATGACGGGGATGAGGGACTTGTCGAGGACGCGTTCTTCTTTGAACTGGAGGGGGGTGACCATGCCGTCGATGAGGCCGACGGCCATGCAGTAGGGGAGGGAGTGGTCGGCGGTTTCCTTCGAGTCGGGGCGGTACTTGTGGGGGTCGCCGAGGATGTCGGCGGCGCGGGCGATGACCTCGACCTTGATCTCGGCGACCTCGGCGGGCTTGATGGCGTTTTCCTTGACGCACTTGAGCATGGCGGTGAGGGGGGCGTGGGAGAGGGCCTCGATGGGGAAGGACTTCATGCCGCAGTCGAGGATGCGGTAGTGGTCGGCGGGCTTGGTGGGGAGTTTGTCGAGCATGATGTCGGTGTCGAAGCGGGCGGGCTCGCCCTTGTAGTGGACATGGCTGAAGATGTGGTAGAGGCCTTCTTTGCCGTCGAGCATGTGCTCGGGGCCGGAGAAGCCTCGGGCGGCGAGGAGTGCGGACTCGGCGCCCATGCGAGCGGCCCAGGGGTCGACGGTGTTCTTCATGTTTGTGAGCTTGCCGGCGGTGACGGCGCCGGGGCTGAAGGTGCGGGCGGCGGAGATGCCGATGGCCTGGACCATCTGGTCGGGGGTGAGGCCGAGGACGCGGGCGCAGGCGATGGGGGCGGCGAAGGCGGTGAGCGTGGCGTGGTGCCAGCCGTATTCGCGGATGCCGGGGAGGCCGAACTCGACGAGGCGCTGCTCCATCTCGTAGGCGATGACGGTGGCGAGGATGAGGTCGCGGCCGGAGAGGCCTTTGTATTCGCAGAGGGCGAGTGGGGCGGCGATGATGTCGGAGGGGTGGGCTGGGTCGGCCTTCCAGTAGATGTCGTTGTAGTCCATGGCGCGGATCATGTGGGCGTTGAGGAAGCCGGCGTCGACGGGGTTGGTCTTGAAGCCGGAGACGAAGAGGGTGGAAGGCTTGAGGCTTGAGGCTTGGGGCTTGAGGGTGGAGACGCCGGCCATTTCCATGTAGTGGGCGAGGAGGATTTTGGCGTCTTCTTGTTGGCTGCCGCCGAGGGCGCAGCCGACGGAGTCGTACCAGAAGAGCTTGGCGGCGTGGATGGCCTGGGGGCTGAGGTGTTCGTACTTGAGGGCGCAGGCCCACTTGGCGAGTTTGGCGGAGAGGAAGTCGGAGGTCTTGTACGCGGCGGCCATGGGGGGCTCCGGGATTCGGGTGCGGTTGTCCGTAATGGGAGACTTTACCCGTCTCGGTCGGGGGCGGCAGTTGGGCGGGCGGGTGAAAAAAGACGGCGGGCCCGGAACGCTCCGGGCCCGCCGCGTGTGATCGAGGTTCAGCGGGTTGCCCGCTGAGGGTTTGTAGCCTGTTCCAGGATTACTGGTAGAGGTTGGTGGACTCGGTCTCCTCGACCGGGCGCTGGAACTGGTCGGAGGTCATGCTGGTGCTGAAGCGGACATCGCCGGCGGCGGTGGCCTTGACGGTGATGCGGAAGGTGGCCTTGGCGCCCGGGGCCAGGTTGGGGAGCGGGGCGAAGGTGACGGTCTGGCCGCTGCGGGTGGCGGTAGTATCGCCGGTGGCGTTGACGAACTCCTCCTGCTCGGGGAGTGTGCAGACGACCTTGATGCCGGTGCCGTTGGCGGAGCCCTGGTTGGTGACGGTGATGGTGTAGGTGACGGAATCACCGACGGCGATGGGGTCGGGGTTGTCAACGACCTCGAGGAGGATGGCGGGGATGCCGCGGACCTCGGTCTCGCAGCCGTCGGCGACCTGCTCGGCGCACTCGCACTCGGCGGTTGCTGCGGCGCGGAGGGTTCCGATGCCGCTGGGCTTGACGGTCATGCTGATGTCGCGCTTGCCGCCGGAGGCGGTGACGGTGCCGGCGTTCCAGACGACGGTGTTGCCCTGGAGGACGCCGCCGCCGGTGGCGCTGACGAAGGTCGAGCCGGCGGGGACGGGTGCGGAGATGGTGGTGTTGTCGCAGGCGGCGTCACCGGAGTTGGTGAGGGTCCACGCGAAGGTGACATCGCGGCCGAGGAAGACATACTCGCGGCAGTCGGCCTTGATGGCGAGCTTGGGCTGGCGGACGATGGTGGAGACGGCGGCGGCGTTCGCGTCGGTGCCGCAGCCGCTGGTGGCGGTGGCGGGCGAGGAGAAGCTGCCGGTCTTGGCGGCCTTGGCCTGGACGGAGAACTCCTTGCTCTGCCCGGCGGCGAGTGTGCCGGCGTTGAAGGAGACCATGTTCTTGCCGTCGGCGGTGGTCAGGCCGGTGGGGAGGGTGTCCTTGACGACGACGGTGTCGCAGGCGCCGGTGCCGGTGTTGGTGACGACATAGGTGAGGGTGATCGGGTCACAGATCAGGACCTCGGGGGTAGCGGTCTTCTTGAGGGCGAGGGCGGGCTCGACGACCTTGGTCTCGGCGCAGAGGAAGTTGTTGTAGACCACGCTGACGCAGTTGGAGCTGACGCCGGTGGCTCCGGCCTTGCCGGTGACGGTGATGATCTCGCTCTCGTTGGGCCCGATGGAGCCGAGGATCCACTGGGGGGTCCCGTCGGCGCCGCGGCTGGCGGCGGGGTCGGAGCTGACGATCTCGAGGTTGTTCTGGTTCTCGTGGAGGACGACGACATTCTGGAGCTCGCCGCTGGTGAGGTTGCAGACCTGGAGCTGGTACTCGTAGGGCTGGTTGCGGCGGACTTCCTTGGGCATGATGGTGTAGACGACGAGTGCGCTGGAGGAGAGCTCGCCGGTGGGGAAGGCCTGGCTGGTGACGGTCTGGTCGGGGCCGACCTGGGGCGAGCACGGGCCGCTGGCGCGGGCCGGAGCGGGCTTGGGGGCCGCCTCGGTCTTGGCGGGGGCGGGGTCGGCGGGCTTGGGAGCGGGGGCCGCGGCGGCGCGCTGGGGCTTGTCGCTGCCATAGCGCCAGGTCCCGGTCTGGTACAGCTCATCGGCATTGCGGACGCCGTCAGAGCTGCAGGCGCCGGCGACGAACACGGTCGCCAGGGCGAGGGCCCCGACGGACTGCTTCATCCAGTTACGGACTTTCATGGGTGATCTCCAGATTCGATACGACGAAAAAGAGGAATGACTTCATGCCCGGGGACGCCGAGCAAACCCCTGCGGGACGCCCCGCAGGTGTTGACAGATAACCGGGGGGCTCCCTCCCCATTTCCCGGGCAGAACGCACGGCAACCTCCCCTGTTCCAGGCCTCCTCGTGGGAGGGAAGGACCGAATACTAGCCCCGTTACCGGCCCGATTCCGTGGGCCGGGAGAGGTGCCGGTGGCGGGAATCCCGCGGGGGAGGCGGACGACGGTCAGGACTTGGCCTTGAGCAGGTCGCGGATCTCGGCCAGGAGCACGACATCGGCGGCCGGGGCGGGGGGCGGGGCGGCCTCTTGCTCCTTCTCGAAGCGCTTCTTGGCGGTGTTCATGGCCTTGATCACCATGAACAGCGCGAACGCGACGATCGTGAAGTTGATCACGGCGTTGATGAACTCGCCGTAGCCGATGGCGACCTCCGCGACGGCCGCGGTATCGCCGACCGCCGCGACCGCATCCTTGAGAATGAGCTTCTTGTCCGCGAAATCCATCCCGCCCATGAGCAGCCCGAGCGGGGGCATGAGGACTTTGTCCACCATCGTCTTGACGATGGAGCCGAACGCGGCACCGATGATGATGCCCACGGCCATGTCCATGACATTGCCCTTGAGCGCGAACTCTCGGAATTCCTTCACGAACCCCATTGACGCACCTCCCAGGTTGGGTCTTGATCAACAACGCGGGCCGTGCCCGCCAGCCACCCAGATTGGGTGGGGCGGAGTATAGGCGTCAGCACCCAGGAATCGCCCCAAACTGCGGGGAATCTGCCACCCGAGCTGCGCGGTTAGGTAGTTTCTACCAGTGCGTCGCACTCGATCTCGACCAGCATGGCCGGGTCGATGAGTGCCGCGACCTCGACCATGGTCAGGCACGGGCGATGGCCGGCGAAGAAGTCGTGGTGGGCGCGTCCGAAGTCGTCGGCCCGCGAGATGTCGGTGACATACATCCTGCTGCGGACGATGGCGGTCTTGTCGGCGCCGAGGGCGTGGAGGGCGGCCTCGATGATCTGGAAGCAGCGGGCGGTCTGGGCGTGGGCGTCGCCGGGGGCGAAGGTGTTGCCGTCGGGTCCGATGGGGGCGGTGCCGGTGAGGAAGATCAAGGGGCCGGCGCGGAGGGCGCGGCAGTAGCCGTAGCGGGATTCCCAGGGTGAGCCGGACTGGGTGCGTTGGATGGGCATGGTGGTCTCCTCTCCGGGGGCGGGGCGTGGTTGTCAGAGTACTCCCGCGGCCATGGCGAGCCCGAAGAGCGCCAGGGCCGCCGCGACGAAGGCCTGGAGCCAGGCGAGCGTCATCTTCTTCACGAGGCGCGAGCCGACGAACGAGCCGACGAAGGCGGCGACGCACCCGACGGCGACGAGCGGCACGGGGCTGTCCCCGTCGGGGCCGGGGCGTTCGGCGGCGAGTGCCGCGGCGGCGGCGTAGACGGCGAGGCGGGTGAGGTCGACCATCGCGGAGCAGACGGCGGCGGTGGCGACGAACTGGTCGCGGTCGAGGCCGGAGCGGATGAGGAAGGCGGAGCGGAGGGCGCCTTGGTGTCCGGAGAGCCCGCCGAAGAAGCCGGAGAGGACGCCGCCGAGGGGGAGGTATTTGGGTGGGATCTCGAGGCGTTTGAGGCCCGGGAGCCATTCGAGGGCCGCGAAGCAGACGATCATCACGCCGACGACCAGGCCGATGGGGGTGATGCGGCACACTCGGCCGGCGAGGTCGTAGGAGGCGAGTTCTGTGTGGGCGGCGGCGAGGCGTTCGAGGAGCAACGCGCCGAGGACCGCCGCCGCGACGGCGGGGAGGCCGAAGCGGAGGAGCACGCGGGGGACCGCGGCGCGTCCGAGCAGGGCGAGCTTGAAGCAGCTGTTGGCGAGGTGGACGACGGCGGTGGCGCCGACGGCGACCTCGGTGGGGAAGAAGGCGGCGAAGGCGGGGAGGAGGAGCGTGCCGAGGCCGAAGCCGGAGAAGAGGGTGAGCCCGGCGGCGAGGAGCGCGACGGTGGCGACCAGGGCGTACTCCATGGGGCGGAGCGTAGCCGGGGCTATGAGGCGACGGGGTGCGGCATCGGGGGGGAGATGTGGCGCCGGTGCATCTCGCGGAAGAAGGCGTCGTGGCGTTCGCGGACGAAGCCGGGGTCGTAGAGCCGGCGGGCCAGCTCGACCAGCCCCCACTGCAGCCGGTCCGGCGTCATGTGGCGGGGCACGAAGTTGACATCGAGGAGGGTGCAGGCGCTCCAGGCGCCGGGGCGGAGGATGCGTCCCTCGGCGAGGAGTCGGTCGTAGAGCGGCGTGCCGGGGAAGGGGGTCTGGACGGTGATCTGGACATCGTAGAGGTTGGTGCGGGTGACGAAGTCGTACACCGCGTCGAAGACCGATTCGTCGTCGCCGTCGAGGCCGAGGATGAAGCAGCCGTTGACGGTGATGCCGTGGGACTGGATGGTGCGGACGGCGTGCTCGTAGCGGTCGAGCTGGCGGAGCTTCCAGTCGGCGCGGGTCTCGATGCCGCGGAGCCCTTCGGCGCGCGGGCTCTCCAGGCCGATGAGCACCTGCCGGCACCCGGCTTCGCGCATGAGGGTCAGGAGGTTGGGGTCGTTGGCGATGGAGATATCGGTTTCGGTGAACCAGTTGATGCGCTCGTGGGTCAGGGCTTCGAGCAGTTGCCGGGCGTGGGCGCGGTGGACGAAGCTGTTGTCGTCGGCGAGCTCGATGAACGGGCGCTTCCACACGCGTCGGATGGCGTGGATCTCTGCGATGATGTTGTCCACCGGCTTGAGCTTGTAGCGGTTGGTGAGCAGGACCGAGCTGGCGCAGAACTCGCACTTGTGCGGGCAGCCGCGGCTGGTCTGCACGGTCAGGCGGTTGTACTTGTCGATATCGAGCAGGTCGAAGCGGGGGATGGGGGCGTCGGCGAGGTCGAAGTCTTCGCCGGGCAGCGCCTTGTAGCGCCGGCGCAGGCGTCCGGCGCGGAAGTCTTGGACGAGTCGGGGCCAGAGGGGCTCGCCCTCGCCGATGACCACGGCGTCGCAGTGCTCGAGGGCCTCTTCGGGCAGGGCGGTGACATGCAGGCCGCCCATGACGACCGTGGCGCCCGCGGCCTTGAATCGCCGTGCCAGGGCGTAGGCGTCGAGGATCTGGGCCGAGAGGGAGGAGATCGCGATCAGGTCGCAGTCGGTCGGCAGCGTGGGGTTCTCGCGGAGATCGCGGACCTCGTGGTACTCGACCTCCACGGCGGGTGGCGTGAGGGCCGCGAGGGTGAGGAGGGAGAGGCTTGGGAGCGAGGCGACGACGCGTCCGCGTTCTACGACGCCGGGCATGGTGAGGCCGGCCTCGACGAGCTTGGGGTTCTCGGCGCGCACGCCGCTCATGGCGATGAACCCGACCCTCATGGCATCCCTCCTTGCGCGGCCATGGCCGCGCGGACCGCCGCAATCGAGATCGCGATGCCGGCGGTGACCAGGCACATCACCGGCAGCGGGAACAGGCGTGCGAACGCGGGGCGCCAGGCGGCGAGGGCGCAGAAGGCGGGCATGAGCAGGGCACCCGCGGCCAGGCCGGCGGAGGCGGTGGTCGCCTCCCAGGAGCCGAGGGCCAGGCGGGGCGCCCCCGTCCAGAAGACCACATTGAGCACCCCGAGGGCGATCATGGCAATATGGCCCAGGCGGAGCAGGCGGCGGCGGGGCGAGGCGTACCCGCCGAGGTGGTCGGGGTTGAGGAAGCCCAGGCCGAGGGCCGCCCCCCAGACGAAGCCGAGCGTGATGCCGATCCAGCCGATTGCCCCGTTATACATGGCAGGCTCCACAGTTAGTGTTCGCTAACTCTCGGCCTGTTGTTCGGCTTTCTGGGGAAGAACTTGCAGGTCGGGTGATGGGCGGCTGGCCGGCTACCCCCGGTCCGGATCATCTGGCAGGGTCCGGGCCCGGCGGATCGAGCCCTTGCCGAACTTGGCGGCGACGGCGTCGCTGGCTTTGTCGAGGGCCTGCTGGCGTTCGTGGGCGGGGTCGGGGAAGAGGCCGGGCTGGGTCTCGGCGGTTTCCGTGAGGGCGCTGGCCTGGATGCCGATGAGGCGGACGGGCTGGAAGCTCTTGGCGGCCCAGGCGTCGAAGACCTCGGCGGCGGCGGCCCAGAGCTCGGCGGTGGTGTTGGTGGCGGTGTCGAGGGTGGTTGCGCGGGTGATGGTCTCGAAGTCGCCGAAGCGGATCTTGCAGGTGATGGTGCGGGCGCGGCGGTCTTTCTTTCGGAGTCGCCAGGCGGTGTCCTCGGTGAGTTGGAGCAGGACGGCGCGGACCTCGTCGGGGGTGGTGAGGTTCTCGCCGAAGGTGGTCTCGTGGCCGACGCTCTTGGCGGCGTGGTCGGGGACGACGGGGCGGTCGTCCTCGCCGCGGGCGAGCTGGCCGACGCGCTCGCCCCAGGAGCCGAAGGTCGCCTTCAGCGTGCGGGGCTCGAGCTGGCGGAGTTGGGCGATGGTGCGGACGCCGAGGCGCTCGAGGCGCTGAGCCGCGGCCTTGCCGATGCCGAAGATGACGGTGACGGGGAGGGGGTCGAGGGTCTCCTGGATGCGGTCGGGGTCGATGACGACGAGGGCGTCGGGCTTCTTGAGATCGCTGGCGAGCTTGGCGAGGAACTTGTTGGGGGCGAGGCCGACGGAGGCGGTGAGTCCGGTCTCGGCCTTGATGCGGGCGCGGATGGTGGTGGCGATGCCGAGGGCGGGGCCGAGGAGGCGCTCAGAGCCGGTGACATCGAGGAAGGCCTCGTCGATCGAGAGGGGTTGGACGAGTGGGGTGAAGTCGTCGAAGATGGCGAAGACCTGGTCGGAGAGCTCGCGGTAGCGGCGGCCGCGGGTCTTGACGACGATGGCGTGGGGGCAGAGTCGCTTGGCGACGGCGGTGGGCATGGCGCTGCGGCAGCCGAAGGCGCGGGCCTCGTAGCTGGCGGCGGAGATGACGCCTCGTTTGCTGGTGCCGCCGACGAGGACGGGCTTGCCACGGAGGTCGGGGTTGTCGAGCTGCTCGACGGAGGCGAAGAAGGCGTCCATGTCGACATGGAGGATGGCGCGGGGCACGGGGGAATTATTCGCCAGCAAGTCTTGGAGTGCGGGCGTCGCACCCAGAGAGCTGGACCCCGTCGCAGCGCCGTCGCTAGAAGTCGCGACCGCGCACGCCGTCCTTTGTGTCGTGCAAGGGTGCGGGCAATGCCGCGTTGACGGCGTTTTGAACGGGAGGAAGGACTTCCGCGTCCGTGTGGAGCGAAACGGAGGCATCGGTGGTGACCACAACCCGGGCATCTCCCGGGACCGGAGCTCTGCGCAGATACGACCGCTCGCCGTCGAAGAGCAGAGCCTTCGAACTTGGGAAAAGCACCTCGTAGCTTCGTGTCGGGGCCAAGAGCCGCTCCTCGTCGCCAGCCCAATCGCCCGACCACGCTTCGGGCCTCGCGAGAAACGACCGGCTGTAACGGAACGAAGGTGGCAACCATCCGCCTGACTCCTGGAGCCATGGGAGGCGCCCGCGACCGGCCTTGGTGGGATCAATCCAGGACTCGTAGTTCTCGGGCCATGGTGCGGACTCGTGCATGAGTGCGGGCCACAGGGTCGTGAGAATCCACGGGTCGTCAGAGCTCACGAACGGGCCGCCCCGCTCTGGAGACACCCGCAGGGGCTGCCAAACCGCGGACCAGGGAAACGCCTCTCGATACGAGGTGTTGTACGCATCGAACGCAATGGCAGCGCTTCGCCCGTTCGAGAGCATCACGGTGCTCGATGCGCCCTGGCGAGCTTTGCCGAGTGATACCAGAAGCAACGCCATGAGCACGCCGACTACCCCGATGCTCACCAGCACCTCAATCAGCGAGAACGCCCGGCGTCTCCGCGCAAGAGCTCTCCCGATCGATCCGCGAAACACCATGGACCGACGCCTCCTCAAAGCCAGGGCACGGGCAACGACCGGGCCTTGCCAGCGGGGTCGTAGACCCCCGCTCGGTACGGAACCCAGGCCCCGTCGGATGCTCGCTGGCGGTAGCTTTCGATCAGCTGCAACTCCAGCGGGCCGTCCGCCTGCTGCCACCCATTGAGACGGATGGGGACGACAATGTGAATCACTTCGACGGGAGCGTCAGCCTTGTCGGAGTAGAACCCCCCATCACGGGTTGTGGTGAATCGACCGCCCTGTATCGACAGCGCCCCGAGCATGGCAGACTCGTCACCGGTGCTTCGACGGATTTCGATCTTGTCGAAGGCGAATTCTGCCTTCGCAAATACGGCCGCCAGCTTCGTCCAGATCTCCTTCTCAAACATGGCCGCGTTCGTTGCGTCAGGCCTCGCCGCCAAGGGGGACACCTGCGCCCGATATGCCTCCCACGATGGAAACGCGTGTAGCGCGAGGCGTTTGGCAGCCAACCCCGCGAGACTCCCGGGTAGTCCATGAGCGGCACCGGGGACTGTGATCGTTCTGAGCCGCGCCTCCAGATCCGCTCTCAGCTGCTCTCGAGTTTGTTCCGTGCCATCGGGCGTTGGGGACTCTACGGCTTGGTAAGAGTCAATTTCGGCCAGTCTTTGGACCCCTTCCTGGTCCGCCAGGAGCCCAGCAGTTCGGCTGGAGCCACCCGACCGCTGACGGGCAACGACCATGATCGTCATTCCGACGCCAGCAGCCGCCAGCGCGAGGGCGAGGATAACGCGTACGCGTCGGCTGTCAATCGCCATGTGCGTCTGGCTCCCCTCTCCTTACTGCGGGTCACCATCACAAGTGTCCTGCCAATCGTCATCCGGACAGGAATTGCAGCATGCTCGAACGGTAAGTCCATCGTTCGCTTGGCACACCTGACCGGTACACCCGGCGTTGGACCAGCAGAACACATGGTCACAGATGGTCACAGTGTCCGAGTAGTCGTAACAGAACTCACAGATCTTGATCGGAAACACACTCTGCGCCAGAGCGCCTGAGGCCACCCCCAACAGACCACCCACGCCAACTGCCGCCAAGACCCCAGACTTCGCACGAGCCCACACTCGAAATCGGTCAGACACGCTTCGCTCCTTTGTTGAGAGAGGGTTCAGTACTTCACCGCTTCCGCTCTCCACATTGCTTCTGATTGACTCTGGTGTTTGCCGCGGGCCGTCGACCCGCGAACGCAAGCACTGTCAGACACATCAACACAGCGTTGCGGAGAACCGCGCCGCCGACACCCTCGCCGAACAGCGGCGGCAGGCCGCACCCGCAGCCCGTTTGCATGCCCAGCAATCGGGCGTGCGCCAGCCAAGCCGTGAAGCCCCCAAAGACCAGAACAGACGCGGCCATTGCCACGCGGGGCACCCGCCCGATCAAGAGCACTGTCGCGAGAGATACTTCGAGGATCACCAGTGCCGGAAAGCCGATAGCCGCGACAGACTCCGCGGGCGTGTCGTCCATCCCCAACCTGGTCGCGTACCAACCAATTGCCCGCTGAGTCCCGGCGGGGCTCCACAATTTGTGGAGTGCTGCGAAGTAGAACACGCCGGCCAGTAGCACCGTCCACAGTTCCGTAAGGAACAGCCAGCTGAACCCCACCGGCGCATCTCCTGCGCTTCTGACTCGCCGACGCCGAACTGTTGCTGATTCTGTTCCCACTCTCGGTCTCCCCAAGCAGCGCCGAGTAGATCCTGTTGGAATGTACCCCCCCCTAACCTATGTCAAGAGTCTCCCGGGCCTCTGTTCCCTTTTTTTCTGGCACCTTGCTCGGCACGGGAGCGAGGCCCACGGGGAACGCGTTAGCAGGTCACCTCGCCGGCATTGCCGGGTCCGCGCCGCCGAAGAGGACGGGCTTGCCACGGAGGTCGGGGTTGTCGAGCTGCTCGACGGAGGCGAAGAAGGCGTCCATGTCGACATGGAGGATGGCGCGGGGCATGGGGGAGTGTTCGCCGCGGGCGGGGCGGGAGGAAGGTGGATTCACCACAGAGGCCACAGAGGGACACAGAGGGACACAGAGGAAGACGGGGAAGGCAGTTCTCATGCTGAGGTCGCAGAGTTTCGCAGAGGAGCCTGTGGGGCAGAAAGGAAGAAAGCATGAGGAGAAGAAAGAGAAGAAAGAGCCCTCTCCCCAGCCCTCTCCCGCCGGGGGCGGGAGAGGGGGCCGGAGTGAGGTAGGCGGGAGAGGGGGCAGATCGCCGCCCATCGCTGGCGTGGTGGCGCGATTGGAACTGGCGGGATTCCGGATGCGCGGAGGCGCGGGCCGCTTAGCCGGCTTGGCGTCGGGGGTTGGGTTTGATCGAGAAGTCGGTCACGCCGCTCGCGCCGGAGGCGGAGACTCGGAGTCGGTAGGGCTTGCCGGGCTCGATGGGTGGCGGGGGGTCGTCGGCGGTCTGGCGGCCCTGCGGGGGGAGTGCGAAGGTGCTGAGCTTGGGGGCGTCGCCGGGGACCTCGAATCGCCAGAGGGTGGTCTCTTTGCCGGTTTCGTCGAGGGCGATGAGGCGGACGGTGCGGAGCTTGTACTCGTCGCCGAGGTTGAAGACGATGGACGAGCCGTCGGGGCTGGGGCGGTAGAGGATGACCATGTCGCGCGAGTCGAAGGGGCGGGCGACGCGGGCGAGCCAGAAGATGGCGACGAGCACGCCGGCGGCGGCGAGGGCGGTTGTGCGCCAGTGCGCTTCGAGCCAGCGTCGGCCGGTGCGGTAGTGCTCGCGCATGATGTAGGACGAGGCGAAGCTCATCAGTACACCGACTCTCGTCCCCACTTGGTGACGCCCCAGAGGTTGACTGGCGTGAGGGCGGCGGGGTGCTTGATGGAGCGGGCGCTGCCGTCGGCCATGCCGGCGTTGGAGGTGTTGAGGCCGTGGCGGCTGGGCTCGAGCTCGGTGAAGTCGTTGCCGAGGCCTTCGAGGAGATCGAGGTAGTAGTGGGTGCTCTCGGAGCGCTTCTCGCCCCAGAGGCAGGTGTCGGAGGGGAAGTCGACGCCCCAGGTGGGCATGGACTTGTCGTTGGACTGCTCGACGCCGCCCTGGCCGGCGTTGCGGTCGACGAAGTAGTCGTTAAAGCCGTTGAAGAGGTAGCTGCGGGGGGCGCGGTCTTCGGGGAGGTTGTCGGGCGTGCCGCCGGCGGCGTCGCGGTCCTCGGGGCAGAGGTAGACCGAGCCGACCTCGGCGTGGGTGGCGAGGAGGGAGACCCAGCGGGGGCTGGAGCGGGGTGGGTAGAGGCCGTCGAAGGCGCCGGTGTAGAGCTCGGTGGCGGTGTCGATCTGGCGGAGTCCGGAGGCGCAGGCGACGGCGCGTCCGGCGGCGCGGGCCTTGCCGAGTGCGGGGAGGAGCATGGAGATGAGCATCGCGATGATGGCGATGACGACGAGGAGCTCGATGAGGGTGAAGGCCCTCGGACGCGTCGGGCGCATGGCACACCTCCCTCGGCGATAGTCTACAGGCGGGCAGGTCTGCTCACAAGAGGCCTTGGCACGGGGATTCGGAGGCGGTGGATGCCCCGTACGAGGCTCAGCGCCCGACGGCGCCCGGGACGAAGTCACTCCATGATACGACGGTAGAGACCTGCACCCTGGGCGGGTTCGACGGCGCGGAAGCGGAGCCACGCATCCGCCCACCTCGGCCGACGCCCGTTAGCGATCCCGACCCTTGACGCCTTCGAGGGTGTGGACAGCGTACGGGAAATCCGTAATGTGCCACGAGCCATCGAACACTCCGTCGCTGCCTTCGTATCCTGCTCGCAGCGAAGTTGTTGACAGCGACTCCGCCGAGCCGTCCGCGAAGCACATCTCCATGCCGGCCCGAGCGGCGGTGACGGGCGGGATCGGGTTCGGCAGTTCGGCCAGCAGGGGCCAGTCGGACGCCAGGAGCGTCTTGTCCGTTGGGAACAGCAGTTCGCTGGCCCTTGTGAGGCGCCATTGGCGCGGGCCGGTGCGGCTCTCCGGACGCCAGAACTTCGGGTCGGCGATGAAGCTGCATCCGAGCGAGTACGGGGTCGGTCCGCCACGGTGGCCGTATGTCTGGACGGAGTCCGGCATGCCGGGGGGGTAGAACGCCTCGTGGTCAAACTGCCCGTCGTAGTACCGATCGGCGAGCGCGTAGTTCCAGTTGTTGGCCGACTGGAAGTACTTGATCTTGACGCTCGTACCGCGCTCTTGACATCGAACCACTGTCCAGGTTGCCTGAGGGTCGGCGAACCACGGCCAGGCGTCGTCCCAGTCACCGACATAGGCCGCGAGGACCTGCCCGTGGCTCCGCAGTTGGGAAGCGGACATCGCCGTCCGTGCCCGCCATCGGGCCTGTCCCAGCGATGGGAGCAGCATCGCCACAAGCACCATGATCAGCAGGATGACCAGTATCGTCTCGATCAGCGTGAACCCGGCGCCGGTCTTCGCCCCCCGTTGTCTCGCAGCACCGCCCAGCAGGCAACCGTCGTGACGAGCAGCACGAGGTTTCGACTGAGCATCCATGGCAGGGCCTTTCTGCTGGAGAAGTCATCGTTCACGAGCGCGGTGCAACTGCCGGCGATGCTCCGGCCCAGGCCACAGCGGCTCAGGAGCTCCGAAGGCGCCGTTGCAGTCGTATCACACCGAGCACGACAATGATCGCAGCGGCCGCGGTCCAACCTATCCACCGCACCGTGCTCCGCGCGGCCTGCCGCTCGCTTTGGACCACGAACCGTGCCCGTTCCCCTGTGGCCACATCGGCGATCTCATTTGCGCGGTAGTCAATGATGCTCGAGAAGGTAACGGGGCCTCTGAGTGGGTCGTCCCCCGCGTCCTTTGGCATCGCAACTGCCGCATCAAATGTGACATTCTGGTCCACGCTCTCGAAGACCAGCCGCCGGTCGATCTTGCCGTCCGGCAGGTACTGGATCACCTCGTCGCACGCCCACGCTCCGAGAAGCGGGCGCCACTGCCAGCCCCGGAAGACGGTGCGTTTCCCCACCGACTCCGGCTTGGCCGCGAGCTCCACATACTCCATCGAGGCGGGCAACACGGTACGGGTCGGCGCGTCGTAGGCCCCCGTGAAGCGGGCGGTGAAGGCCTCTTCAGGTCGCTCGCCCTTCGATGCGAGGAACTCCCAGTCTCCAGATTCGGACACGGACGCCCCTTGCGGCACGAGGCCGGACTGTGCCCCGAGCGCAAAGCCGCCATTCAGCAGCCGCCCCAGTTCCGGCCAGAACAGGTGCAAGTCGAATGTCGGATCTCTGCCATCGTCCGTGCTGCCCTCGCCAGGAAGTATGCGGAGGACCGACCGCGTCAGCTCCCAACGGTTGCGCCCATCGACAATGACATCAATGTACTCCGTCTGGGTCGGGTCGCTTCCGTATCGCCATCTTTCCGCCGATCGCATTAGGAGGTGTCGGCCCATCTTGATGGGTTCGCCCCGCAAGGCCGCCTCGTATCCTGCCAGTTCGGCGACCCGGGGGTGGTCAGGATGTCCCCGGACGGCCTCTCGCAACTGATTGAGTTCGCCCTGGTCGGGGACGAACAGAAGTTCGAGTCTCCACCGGACTGTGAGGTCCTTCAAATCCGGCGGCGTGGTCGAGGCGGTCCATGCGGCAAGGATTGCGCTCTCGACCTCGTCAGCGCTGACCTGCGCCCTGGCCGCCGCGGGCGCTATGCAACTGAGCCCGACTGCAATTCCTGTCGCGAATGCCTTCGCCAGGGTGTTTCGGAAGGTCGTGCTCATGACTGTCTCGCGAAATCCTGCGCAGCGGGCACGGCCTCGTAAGATCAGGCCCCAGGCGACCCCGCACATGTATGCCAACCCACACGGCGACGCCGCTGATGCAAGATATCCCCCCCCCCCCCCCGGTGCTGTCAATAGGGTCAGGACTTTTTATCAGTCCACGCGCTCTTATAAAGGACTCTAATGTGCGTTGCCTGCGGCGGCGCCCGTCAACCCTCGCGCTGCGGCGGCGCTTGGGCGCTCTGCGCCGTGGCCGACGGGTCCATCCCCTCGGGGGTGTCGGCGGGGAGGATGATGCGGAAGACGGTGCCTCTGCCCTCGGCGCTTTCCATGAGGATCTGGCCTCGGTGCTCGTCGACGATGCGTTTGGTGACGGCGAGGCCCAGGCCGGTGCCTTTGGTGCCCTTGGTGGTGTTGAAGGGCTCGAAGATCCAGCGTTGTCGGTCGGCGGGGATGCCGGGTCCGTTGTCGATGATGTGGACCTCGGCGAAGCTGTGGCCCTGGCCGAGGAGGGGGTCGGTCATGCGGAACATGGTGCGGACGGTGACGACGCCCTTCTGCGGCTCGACGGCCTCGACGGCGTTGGAGAGGAGGTTCATGAGGGCCTGGTGGATGAGGTTGCCGTCGATGGGGACGGGGGGCATCTCGGGGTCGTGGTCGACGATGAGGGCGATGCCGCGCTGCTGGCAGCGGGATTCGAGGAGGCTGGCGCAGTCGTCGATGAGGAGGCCGAGGGGCTCGAGGGCGAGCTCGACGCCGTGCTGGCGGCTGAAGGTGAGCATGTTCATGGTGAGGCCGACGATGCGGTCGAGGTTTCGTTTGAGGATGGTCCAGCCGCTTTTAGCGAGGTTGAGGTCGTCCTTGCGGAGGCCCATCTCGACGACATCGGCCCCGCCGCGGAGGCCCTGGAGGATGTTCTTGATGGAGTGGGAGAGGCTGGCGACGGTCTCTCCGGCGGCGGCGAGGCGTTCGTTGTGGAGCTTCTGGCCGTAGTGGTCGGCGTTGGCGAGGGCGAGGCCGGTGTGCTGGCCGATGGCGTTCATGAGGGCGAGCTGCTGCTCGGTGAAGGTGTAGTTGGCGATGGAGGAGTCGATGTAGACGACGCCGAAGACTCGGTCCTGGAAGCGGATGGGGGAGCAGATGGCGCTCCGGATGTGATAGCGCTGGACGCTGTCGCCGGAGGCGAAGCGTCTGTCGGTCATGGCGTTGGAGCTGAGGACGCCCTCGGAGTGCTTGATGACATGGTGGATGATGGTGCGGGAGACGCCGATCTTGGCGTCCTGCTTGTCCTTGGGCAGGGTTCTGTGCTTGACGACGGCGGGCTTCATGGGGGCGTCGGGGGTCTCGCCGGCGAGCATGATGAAGCCGCGCTCGGGCTCGAACTCCTTGAAGACCAGGTCGAGCACGGACTCGAGGAGCTGCTGGCGGTCCATGACCTGGGTGGTGAGGGTGGTGAGCTGGTAGATGATGCGGAGGTGGTCGACGGCGGCGGCGGCGGGCTCGGGCTCGGCGAGGATCATGGAGTCCTCGTTGGAGGGGAGCGTCCGCTCGATGGAGAAGTCGAGGTCGGCGGGCTTGAGGAGCTGGATGGCGTCGGCGTCGACGGTCTCGTCCTGCCCGAAGACCAGGAGGGTGGCGCCGGTGCGGATCTGGTCGCCGGGCTTGAGGCGCTGGCGCCCGTCGATCTTGACGCCGTTGACATAGGTGCCGTTCTGGGATTGGAGATCGCGGATCCACCAGATGCCGGCGTCGGGGGTGAGCTCGGCGTGCCGGCGGCTGACGGTGTCGTCGGTGAAGGGGAGCGCCTCGCTGGATCGCCCGATGAGCTGGGGCTCGTTGGGCGGGAGCTGGTACTTGCGCCCCTTGTCGGGGCCCTGGAGGACGGTGAGGACGAGCATGTTTCGGACCCGGCCCTATGCTATGACGATGCCGCGGGATTACTCCCCATTCACACCCGGACACCCCCTCCCCCCGAGCCTGTTCGCAGGCCGACAGCGGGAGGTTGAGGCGTTGCTGGGGGATTGTCGCCGTGCCCAGCATAGCGGGCGGGTGGAGCGGAGCTACATCGAGGGCGAGCGGGGGATAGGGAAGAGCTCGCTGGCGTCGCTGGTCCGGGAGGTGGCCGACCGCGATCTGCGGATGCTCACGGTCCATGTGCACCTGGGCGGGGCCAAGACGCTGGACGAGATGGCCCGGCGGGTGTTCAAGGGGCTGGCCGAGTCGAGCCAGAACCGGCCGTGGTACGCCAAGCTGGCGGGGGCGCTGGGCAAGCACCTGCGCAGCGTGGGGCTGTTCGGGACGCGGGTGGAGTTCCACGCGAGCCGGGAGGAGCTGACGAACCTCTGGCAGAACCTCGGCACGGAACTCCGCGGGCTGCTCGGCCTGCTACAGGGGGATCGCGAGGGGGTGCTGCTGATCCTGGACGACATCAACGGGCTGGCGGATACGCGGGAGTTCGCCGACTGGCTCAAGAGCTTTGTGGACGGCGCGGCGACCAGCGGCGAGCCGCTCCCGCTGCACCTGGTGCTTGTCTCGCTGCCCGAGCGGCGCCAGCAGCTCGTGGACCACAACCCGTCGCTCAACCGCGTGTTCAGCATCGTCGAGGTGCAGCCGCTGTCGGACGAGGACACCCGCCAGTATCTGCTCGGGGCGCTGCGGTCGGTGGATGTGCAGGTCGACGAGGAGGCGCTGCGGCTGATCCTCCGCTTCAGCGGGGGGTACCCGGCGATCCTGCAGGAGATCGGGGACGCCGCCTTCGAGCGGACCGAGGGCGACCGCGTCGGCGTCGTCGAGGCTGCCGAGGGCGTCGTGGACGCGGCCCAGGCGATCGGGCGCAAGTACATCAAGCCGGAGGTGCTCGACGCCATCCAGTCGAGCAAGTACCGCTCGATCCTCGGCCGGGTCGCGTCCCTCACCGTCGGCGAGAGCTTCTCGCGCCAGGAGGTGCTGAGCCAGCTCGACGACGCCGAGCAGAAGGTCTTCGACAACTTCGTCCGGCGGATGCGGGAGCTGGATGTCCTCGTGCAGAACGACCGCGGCTCGTACCGCTTCAAGAACGAGCTGAACCGGCTTTACTACATGCTCGCCGCCCGGGCGCAGGAACTCCCGACACGACAGGAGCGTGAGCGTGGCTAAGCAGGCCTCCCCCAAAGCCCCCGGCATCAGCCCGATCGATCTGACCCCCGACCCCGCCTGGCGGGTGGTCGTGCTGCACGGCAAGGACGCGTTTCTGCGGCTGGACGCGACGGCCCGGATCCGGAAGGCTCTGGCCGAGGCGCACGGCGAGGTCGATGTGATCGGGTTCGACGGGCAGTCGGCGCAGGTGGCGGATGTGCTGGACGAGTGCCGCAGCTTCGGGCTGATGCAGCAGCACAAGATGATCGTGGTGGACAACTCGGACCAGCTGGTGAAGGAGGACGCCCGCCCGCTGATGGAGCGTTACGCCGAGAAGCCGTGCGAGGACGCGACGCTGGTGCTGCGGGCCGAACGCTGGAACCCGGGGAACCTTGACAAGGCGATCGCCCGCGTCGGGGTCATGTGCAAGTGCGAGGGTGTGGGCTCGGGCGACGCGATGGTGTGGATCGGGCGGAACTGCAAGTCGCGGCACGGGGTGACGATCGACAAGCCCGCGGCCCAGCTCCTGGTCGATCGGCTCGGGCCCGACCTCGGACGGATCGACAGCGAGCTGGGCAAGCTGGCGGTCAACGCGGACAAGATCACCACCGACCTGGTCGCGGAGATGGTGGGGGTGAGCCGGCAGGAGGACCCCTGGACCATCCAGTCGGTCCTGCTCTCGGGCGACCCGACGGCGATACTCCACTATCTCCGCCTGGTGCTCGACAACGCCCCCCGCGATGCGCACATCCCGGTCATCTTCGCCTATTCCGACCTGGCCAAGAAGCTGCACGGCATGGCGGTGGCGAATGCGCAGCGGGTCAACCTCCAGGCCGCGGCCGGCAAGCTCAAGCTCTGGGGGGCGTCGCGTGACCCCCTGATGCAGCTTGCCCCCAGCCTCCGTCCGCGGCGGACGCAGGCGCTGCTGCGGGCGTGCGTGGAGGCCGACCGCGGGCTGAAATCGGGCCTGGGCGAGCCGCAGAGGGTGCTGGAGCGGCTCGGG
The DNA here is from genome assembly GCA_020850415.1 of Phycisphaerales bacterium. Taxonomy (GTDB): domain Bacteria; phylum Planctomycetota; class Phycisphaerae; order Phycisphaerales; family UBA1924; genus PNC22. The sequence goes on along the minus strand of JADZER010000037.1, from coordinate 212,322 downwards.
CTGCGTTTTGCGGCCGTGGCGCGGTGACTCGGCCGATAGAACTGTTTCAGACCGCCCCGAGCGCGGAGCGACCGGGGCTGACGCGCACCAGAGGCGCAGGAGGCGCTGCTGTGAGCAACACCCGACCGAACCCCCCCACCGCCTTCCTGCTCGTGCTGGGCGCTGCGCTGGCCCTGCCCGCCGGCTGCGGCAAGCGCACGCGGGCCGAGGAGCCGGCCGGCTTCAGCGTGGGCCTGGAGACCCTGCTGGGCGAGGATCCCGCCCCGGCGGACATCCTGGTCGGGGCTGAGACCCCCGACGAGCCGGAGCCCGGGTACGAGGGGGCGATGCCCGAGACCGACCTGCAGAGCCTCATCGACGCCCAAGCCGCGGACTTGGCGGCGGCGCTGGGGACCGAGCCGATCCCGGCGGAGACGGGCCCGGAGCAGATCAGCGCGGAGACCGAGGCCAGCGTCTCGCTGGAGGACTTGGTGCCTGGGGATGAGAGCGGCTTGGTGACCGAGGCGCCCGCCGGGGAGGCGGGCGCCGGACCGGACCCGCTGGACCTGGAAGACCTCTATGCGAAGCTCCATGACGCCCTGGGCCGGGAGCTCGGGGAGACCTCGGAGCCCTTCCGCATGGCGGTGGCGATGGTGTCCCTGGCGGCGGCGCAGGGGAAGGACCCGTCGACGGCGGTCGGCGCGGGGACGGTGGCGGGGGACCGGCTGAGCCCGGCGGAGCGGGAGTCGGCGCTGGCGATCGCGGGGCTGCTTGGGTCGTTGCTCGGCCCGGAGGGGTCGGACGCCGGGGAGCGGGCGGCGATTCTCCGCGAGTTCGGGGAGCAGTTGAGCTCGACGGTCGGGCTTCAGCTCCCGAAGGCGATCCTGTGCACCCGGGTGCGTGGGTTCGGGAAGTACGAGGCGTTCAGCTCCACGAGCTTCCTGGCCGGGCGGCCTATCCGGGCGCTGGTATATGTAGAGGTTGACCGGTTCGAGCACGGGCAGGTGGACCGCGACAGCCTGGGGGGGCTGGAGGTGGAGGAGGAGTGGTCGATCGACCTCTCGCAGACGCTCGAGCTGTACCACGAGGGGGAGAAGGCGATCCTGGCGTGGAAGCGGCCCGAGGAGGTCGTGGTGGAGACGAGCCGCAACAAGCAGCGCGACTTCTATCTGTTGACGGAAATCACGCTCCCACAGACACTTACGGTTGGTTCCTACCAGTTGAAGGTGGTGGTGAAGGATCGGGTCGGCGAGCAGCAGGCGGAGGCGTTCATCCCGATCAAGGTGGTTGCGGACCCGGCGCTGGCGTGGACACCGGAGTAGGCCCTGGGGCCGGCTGCCATTCCGGCGCGGCGGGCGCGGTTGGCAGGCCTTGGCCTTGGGCGAAATAGGGGTTTTCACCGGCCCGAGCTGCGTTTCCGGCCTGTTGGGGCGGAACGGGCAAGATCGGGCAACTGGCACGCCGGTCGCTGCCGATGTAGTTGGAGGGTCGCACTGCGCGGAGGGCGCGGCGGCTCGGACTTCGGTTCGTCGGCGAATCGGGCGGGAGCGTCGTCCGGAGCCGGGAGTTGAACCGTACAGAGCAGGACGGGACCCGTAGGGGCCCACAAGGAGTCGCCCATGTTCGAGCGCTTTACCGACCGTGCCCGCAAGGTGATGGCCCTGGCCAACCAGGAGGCGCAGCGGTTCAACCACGAGTACATCGGGACCGAGCACATCCTTCTTGGGCTGGTCAAGGAGGGTTCGGGCGTCGGTGCGAATGTGCTCAAGAATCTGGATGTCGATCTCCGCAAGGTCCGGCTTGAGGTTGAGAAGCTGGTGAAGGCGGGGCCCGAGATGGTGACGATGGGCAAGCTGCCGCAGACCCCGCGGGCGAAGAAGGTGATCGAGTACGCGATCGAGGAGGCCCGGAATCTGAACCACAATTATGTGGGGACCGAGCATCTTCTGCTTGGTCTGCTGCGTGAGCACGACGGTGTTGCGGCGCAGGTGCTGATGAACCTGGGTCTGAAGCTCGAGGAGGTCCGCGAGGAGGTTCTGAACCTGCTCGGAGCGGGTGCGGAGTCGGAGGGCACGGAGGCGATGGGCGGCGGCGGTGGCGGCGCGCAGGGCGCCGGGCCGGAGGGTCGGGGCGGGAAGCGTCGCAGCCAGACGCCGGCGCTGGACAGCTTCGGTCGGGACCTGACGGAGCTGGCCAAGGAGGGCGAGCTTGACCCGGTGATCGGCCGCGAGCGTGAGATCGAGCGGGTGGTGCAGGTGCTGTGCCGCCGGACGAAGAACAACCCGGTGCTTCTGGGCGAGGCGGGCGTGGGGAAGACGGCGATCGTCGAGGGTCTGGCGCAGCAGATCATCTCGGGCGAGGTGCCGGAGATCCTGCACGAGCGTCGCCTGGTGGTGCTTGACCTTGCGATGATGGTCGCGGGGACGAAGTACCGCGGTCAGTTCGAGGAGCGGATCAAGGCGGTGATGAACGAGGTCCGGAAGGCGAAGAATGTGATCCTGTTCATCGACGAGCTGCACACGCTGGTGGGCGCGGGCGGGGCGGAGGGCGCGATCGACGCGTCGAATGTGCTCAAGCCGGCGTTGGCCCGCGGGGAGATCCAGTGCATCGGGGCGACGACCTTCGACGAGTACCGCAAGTACATCGAGAAGGACGCTGCGTTGGCGCGTCGGTTCCAGTCGATCCCGGTGGACCCGCCGACGAACGAGCAGACGGTGCAGATCCTGCGGGGGCTTCGGGAGAAGTACGAACAGCACCACCGGGCGCAGATCACCGACGAGGCGATCCGTGCGGCGGTGGAGCTGAGCGGCCGGTACATCACGGGTCGGGTGCAGCCGGACAAGTCGATCGATGTGATCGACGAGGCCGGGGCCCGGGTGCGGATCAAGAGCATGACCAAGCCGCCGAACCTCGCGGAGATCGAGGGGGACATCGAGCGTCTGAGCGTGGAGAAGGACGAGGCGGTGAAGGCGGCGGACTACGAGCGTGCGGCGGAGCTGCGCGACAAGGCCGAGCAGCTGAAGAAGAAGAAGGAAGACATCCAGAAGGAGTGGCGTGCCAAGTCGATGGAGGTCGACGGCGTGGTGGACGAGGATGTGGTTGCGGAGGTGGTGAGCAAGATGACGGGTGTGCCGCTGACCCGGCTGGAGAAGGAGGAGGCCGCGCGTCTGCTGGACCTGGAGGGCGAGCTTCACAAGAAGGTGATCAGCCAGCAGGAGGCGATCAAGGCGGTGGCGAAGGCGATCCGCCGGGCGCGGGCTGGGCTGAAGGACCCGAAGCGTCCGATGGGTTCGTTCATCTTCGTCGGCCCGTCGGGCGTTGGCAAGACGCTGCTGTCGAAGGCGCTGGCGGAGTTCATGTTCGGGGACGAGGAGGCCCTGATCCACCTGGACATGAGCGAGTACATGGAGAAGCACAATGTGAGCCGGCTGGTCGGCGCGCCCCCCGGGTATGTCGGGTACGAGGAGGGCGGTCAGCTCACCGAGCGGATCCGGCGTCGGCCGTACTCGGTCGTGCTGCTCGACGAGGTTGAGAAGGCGCACCCGGATGTCTTCAACATGCTGCTGCAGATCATGGAGGAGGGCCGCCTGACCGACTCGTTCGGGCGTCATGTGGACTTCCGCAACACCGTGCTGATCATGACCAGCAACATCGGCGCGGACCTGATCAAGGGCGGCGGCGGGTTCGGCTTCCAGCGCCGGTCGGCCGACATCGACTACGAGAACATCAAGAGCGTGCTGATGAAGGAGATCGAGCGGTTCTTCCGCCCCGAGTTCATCAACCGCCTCGACGACATCATCGTGTTCCACCCGCTCACCCGGGACGACCTGGTGGTCATCGTGGACTACGAGGTCAACAAGGTCTTCAAGCGTCTCAAGGAGCAGTCGATCGAGCTGGCCCTGGACGACAAGGCGAAGACCTTCCTGATCGACAAGGGCTACAACCCCGACTACGGCGCCCGCCCGCTGCGCCGGGCTCTGGGCAGCTTCATCGAGGACCCGCTGAGCGAGATGCTGCTCTCCGGCGACCTGCACGGCATGAATGTCGTGCATGTGACGCACAACGAGGGGGAGGACAAGCTCAGCTTCCGGGGCGAGCATGTGGACCGGCAGGCGGGCGGGAAGCCCGAGCGCGAGCCGCAGGCGCAGAGCACTTGAGAAGGCCTGAGGCCTGAGGCCTGAGGCCTGAGGCTTGAGGCCTGAGGCTTGAGGTGTGCGGGTTGAGAGACTGGGTTGACAGCACCCGCGCCGGTGGACGGCGCGGGTGTTTCTTTGTTGGGTGGGCGTTGTGCGCGGGCGCGGGGGCCGGTACTCTCGGGGCATCCGGGAGGGCGGGTCGATGAAGAAGCTGGCGCCGGCGGTGGCGGTGGTCGGTCTGGGCGTGGTGCTGGTGTGGGCGGTCACGCAGGCCCGGCGGGGCGGGGCGGATGACGCGTCGCGGGCGGACGCCGCGCTGGAACAGCTCCGCGCCGAGCTGGACCTGGCGGCGCGTCCGGCGGGGCGGACCGACGCGGACCGGGTTTCCGACGCGCTGGCGTGGGTGCTCGCGAACCGGCCGGCCGGGTGGCCCTACGCGGAGCTCGAGGCGCGGGTGCTGGCCGACTACGAGGCGCGGGCCCGGGCGGAGGCGCGTTCGGTCGCGTGGGCGCTCGCGATGGCCCGGCAGGAGGTCGAATGGGTCCGGGCGATGGACACAGACCTCGACGGGCGCGTGAGCGAGGAGGAGATCGGCGCGCTGGCCGGGTTCAGCCGCGAGTTTCTGGACCCGACCACGCACCCGTACCTGGTTGCGCTGCTCGACGGGGACGGCGACGGGCGGATCGACGAACCGTTGCTCGACGGGCTCTACTCCGTCCAGGCGGAGCAGGCGGGGCTGCTGGAACGGGCGCAGACGGACCTCTGGGACGCCGACGGCGACGGGGTGCTGAGCGAGGCCGAGCGCACCGCGGGCGCGGCGGAGGCCCGCTTGCATCAGGTCGTCTTCGCCGACGGGCACATCGAGTACACCGAGGCCCCGCCCGCCGATGGGACCGCCGCGCAGGACGCGGCCCTCGCGCAGCTCGCGGCGGAGTTCGGGCCCCAGGCCGCCGAGATGACGCGCGATCGCCTCGACCGGGCCGCGGACTATCACCTTTCCGCCGCCCTCGACGCCCAGATGAAGCTGATCGAGCCTGACCGGGCGACCGGTCCGGAGCCCGGCCCAGAGATGCCGGACTGGGCGCTCTTCAACAGCGACGGTGACGATGTGTGGAGCGACGCCGAGCAGGCCGCGCTGCGGGGCGCGGAGGCCGAGTGGAAGGCGGCCTTCGACGCGTGGCAGTCGCTGGACAACGCCCGGCGGCTCGCCCGCCAGTTCGAGCGGCTCGCCGGGGCGGGGGATGCGGATGGCGACGGGCGGATGACCGAGGGCGAGTGGCACGACCTGATCGCCACGCGGCTGGCCGAGCGCGACCGGCGTCTGGTGCTGCGGTCGTACGACGCCGACGGGAGCGGGGGGATCGAGCTGGGCGAGGTCGAGAGCTTCCTCGGCTGGTTCCGGGCGGGGAGCGTTCGGGCGGACGCGAACTTCGACGGGCTGGTGGACGCGTCGGACCTGGAGACGCTTATCGGGCACTTCCGCGCCCCGGGCGGCTGAGCGGCGGGCGCCCCCGGGTGCGGCGGGCGAAACGGGCGGGTCGGGGTCCCCAATACTCTGAGGCGCGGGGTTCGCGCCGGGTTCGGGTTCGGTCTCGGCGGTATGCTGGGCGTCTCAGGGTGGAAGGAGCGTGTCTGATGCGAGGTGGGGTGATAGCGGTCGGTGTCGGTGTCGTGGTGCTCGGTGGGGCGGCGTACTTGCTGGTCCGCGCCGGGTCGGCGGGCGGGGGCGACGCCACCGCCGCCGGGGGGCGGGTGTCGGTCGATCAGCCCGGCGGGGGCAGCGGGTCGGGCGGGGGCGCGGACGCCCCGGGCGCGGCGCCGATGACCGACGCGGCGCTGGCCGAGCTGAAGGCCGAGCTGGCCAAGGCCGGGCCGGTCGAGTCCAAGTCCGACGAGGAACGGCTGGCGGAGGCCCGCGCGTGGGTGGCCGCGAACCGGGCGGCGGACCGGCCCTACAACGAGATCGAGGCGGAGATCCTCGCGCTCATGGATGTGATGTTCGACGGCGAGAAGAAGTCGCCGGAGTGGACGATGAACCAGTCGCAGATCGAGGTCGAGATGATCCGCTCGCTCGACGCCGACGGCGACGGGCAGGTCTCGGACGCCGAGGTGCAGGCGTTCATCGACGAGAACATCGCGGGGATGTTCAACCCGCTCGAGCACCCCTACCTCAAGGCCAAGCTCGACACCAACGGCGACGGCGACCTGCAGCCCGAGGAGATGATGGAGCTGAGCACGATGGTGGGCGAGGGCGCGCTGTCGGGCGTCTTTGACCGGGCCAAGCTCGAGGCGTGGGACGCCGACAACGACGGCGCCCTGAGCGCCGACGAGCGCGTCGCCGGCGAGGCCGCGGCGATCGCCAAGGCCCAGGACACCTTCGGCGACATGATCGCCAGCATGGCCGGCCCCGAGGGGGACGAGGCGGCGAACGCGCTGCTGGGCGACCCGTCGCTGAGCCCGGAGGAGCAGGCCTCGGCCCGGAAGGCGCTGTACGAGGAGGTCGGGGAGCAGACGGCCCAGATGCTCGAGTCGCAGCGTCAGATGTTGATCTCGCAGGCGGCGTCGATGGACTTCATGGAGGCCATGCGGGTCGACAACCTGCCGACGCCCGACATCAAGGAGATGATGTCCGGCATGCCCCAGCCGCCGGACGCGATGGCGTTCGACATCGACGGGGACGGGCAGTTCGCCGAGGACGAGCTGGCGGCCCAGCAGCAGGCGATGGTGGACTACCAGGGGGCCGTGGCGCGCTGGGGCTCGGAGATCACCGCCTACCGGCTGAAGGCCCAGTTCGAGAACTCGGTGTCCCAGAGCGACAGCAACGCCGACGGGCGGCTGAGCCCCGACGAGTGGGACCAGCGGATCGGCGGCCTGCTCAACGAACGCGACCAGCGGCTGTACAACCGCAGCTACGACCTGGACGGCAGCGGGCGGGTCGAGACCGGGGAGCTGGTGTCGTACCTGGAGTGGTACCGCACGGGCAGCATGCGGGCGGATATCAACTACGACGGCAAGCTCGACGGGCGCGACCTGGAGACCATGGCCGGGCGGTACCAGTCGCAGGGGGGGTGAGCGCCGACGACGCCCCGGCGCCCGTGTCCGGGAGGTCGTCCGGTGCGCCCGGGTGGAGTTCGCGAACGGTCGGAAACTCGGCCCGCCCGCAACGGGCCCCGACGGAAGGGAGTGCCTCGTATGCGGGTGGCATTGGCGGCGGTCGGGACGGTCCTGCTCGCGGGAGCGATCGCGTTTCTCGTGCTTCGCGGAGGCACCCCGGGGGGATCGGCCGGCACGACGCCCGCCGGTGACGGGGCCGGCCGGCCCGAGCCGGACGCCGCGCTCGCGGAACTCCGCGAGGAGATCCGGCGGGCGCCGCCCGTGCGGGCGGCCTCAGGCGAGGACCATCTCGCGGACGCCCGGGCGTGGGTGGCGGCGAATCGGCCCGAGGGGTGGCCCCACGCCGATCTGGAGTCCAGGATGCTCGCGATGATGGCGGCGCTGATGGACGGCGAGGCGCGATCGGCGGGCTGGGTGCTCGGGCAGCAGGAGATCGAGGTCGAGCTGATCCGGGCGTTGGACGCCGACGGCGACGGGCGCGTCAGCGATGACGAGCTGACGGCATTCGCCGATGGCGGGCTCGCGTCGTTCAACCCGCTGACCCATCCGTTCCTCAACCCGTCGCCGGGCCCCGAGAACGAAAGCCCCGGCGGGCGCGAGCAGCGAGAGGCGGGTATCGCGGCCACCGCGATGCAGGGGGCGTTCGCCGGCATCCTCGAGCGGGTGGAGCTCGAGCGGTGGGACGCGGACCGCGACGGGGTGCTCTCCGCGCAGGAGCGGGACGCGGGCGCCGCGGCCACCTTCGACCGGATGAAGCTCCTCCCCGACGGGAGCATCGAGATGGTGGAGGATCCCGGCCAGATCGACCCCGCCGAGCAGGCGGCGGCCCGGGAGGCGATCGTCGGGGAGTTCGGCCAGGACTATCTCGACCGGCTGCTGCAGCGCCAGGAGCGGATGTCGACACAGGCCCTCGCGCAGCCGCTGCTGCAGAGCATGCGGATCGAGACGATGGACCCGCGGGAGCTCCAGTCCCGACTCGCCCAGAGCCTGCCCCCGGAGCCGCAGGCGAGCGAGTTCGATGGGGACGGCGACGGCTCCCTCGACAGCGAGTCGATGGAGCGGTATCTGGCCGCGACCGAGGCCCACCGGGCCCAGTTGCTGGAGCTGGCAACCCTGCGGGACGCGCTGGCGCTGCGGCTGAAGTTCGAGCACGCCGCGGCCGAGAGCGACCTCGACGGCGACGGCCGCCTGACCGTCCCGGAGTGGGACGCCCGGCTGCGTGAGTTGAGAGCGGAGCGGGACGAGCGGCTGTTCCTGCAGAGCTACGACCTGGACGGCAGCGGGCGTGTCGACACGGGCGAGCTGGTCAGCTACCTGGACTGGTACCGGGCGGGGAGCATGCGGGCGGATGTCAATTACGACGGGGTGCTGGACGGGCGCGACCTGGAGGCGATGGCCGGGCGATATCAGTCGCAGGGGGGGTGAGGCCGGGGTTGGGCGCACGCGCCTCCTGTGGTAGGATCCCCCAGGGGGCGGCCCCGGAGGGACGGCATGAGGCGAGTCGGCGTCGGGGTTGCGGTCGTGGTTGCCCTGAGTCTGGGGCTGCTGTGGTTCGCGCGGCGGGGGGAGCCCACGCAGGACTTGGCGACCCCACGCGGGTTGCCGCCGGTCTCCGAGTCCGAGGCGCTCGATGCGCTCCAGCGAGAGATCGCAAGGGCCGGGCCCGCCGGACGGCCCGACAGGGACGAGCGGTTGGACCGGGCGAGGGCGTGGGTGACGGCCAACCGGCCTGCGGGCTGGCCCTACGCCGAGCTCGAGGCCTACACCCTGGCGCAGTATCAGGCCCGCCTCGAGGGGGTCGAGCCGACGGTCGCGGATCTGATCGAGCAGACCCGAGCGGATGACATCCAACTGCGGGCGATCGATGCCGACGGCGATGGGAGCGTATCGGAGGAGGAGCTTCTCGCGTTCGGCGCGTACATCGCTGAGTATTCGCTCCCGAAGAACCCCCACCCGTACATCGTCGCCCTGCTGGACACCGACGGCGACGGAGTGCTCAGTGCGCAAGAGCAGGCGCCGGCGTCGCAGTTGCGGCTCAACGAGGTCGGCATGCGGGCGATGGCCGACCGCGCCCGGCTTGACGCGTGGGACATTGATGGGGACGGCCTGCTCAGCGACGAGGAACGCGACAGCGGGCGGGCCCAGCTGGTCGCGCACACGCTGGTCGATCTCGATGGATCGGTCGACTGGCTGGGGACACCGGCGGGACAGACCGCCGGGCAGCAGGCCGAGGTGTTCGCGAAGATCGCGGCCGAGGGAACTCAGGGCCAGTACTGGGCCGGTGTCGCCGAGGCCCGGCGCGACGACTTGCTCCGCCAGAGCCTGTCGCGCCCGACGATCGAGGCCATCCTCGGCGACGCGCTCGCCGGCCCGGACGCGGGGGCCGCGCCCCAACTGCCGGCTCAGCCCGACCCGCGGGAGTACGGCGCGGAGGGGGGGCGTTTCACCGACGACGACCAACTCCAGCGGTACATGGCGGCGGTGCAGCGTTGGGAGACTGTCATCCAGGACACCAGCGTGCTGGTCGGGGCCGAACGAGCCAAGGCCGCCCTCGAACGCGCGGGCGCGGAGTTCGATGCCGACGGTGATGGGCGGCTCAGCGACGGGGAGTGGGCGGCACGGAGGCAGGCCCTCGGGCAGGCCACCGCCCAGCGGCTGTTCCTGCTCCACTACGACCTGGACGGCAGCGGGCGTGTCGACACGGGCGAGCTGGTCAGCTACCTGGACTGGTACCGTGCGGGCAGCCTGCGGGCGGATATCAACTACGACGGGGTGGTGGACGGGAGAGACTTGGAGACCATGGCCGGGCGGTACCAGTCGCAGGGGGGGTGACGGCGGGATTGGGGGTGAGAGGGGCTGAACCCCGGGGGCGCCGCGCCGGTACAAGGGTGGCGGCCGCGTGATCGGCCGCGTGATGGGCCGGCGTACGCCGAGGGTCCCGAGCCAGTACTATCTCCCCGCCATGCCCGCGATCCTCCGATGGTTTCTGCGTCTTGCCCCCACGAACCCGATCGCGGTGCGCCTTGTGCAGAACGGGTCCCGGCGGACGCGCCACATGTACATCCGGAGCGCGTACCTGGCGGTGCTGGTCATCGTGCTGCTGTGGCGGCTGCTGCTGACGGGCGGGAGCGCGGAGCTGAGCTACCGTGACCTGGCCGAGGCGGGGGCGTCGAGCTTCATCGCGATCGCGTACCTGCAGGTGGGTCTGATCTGCGTGATCGCGCCGGTGTTCATGGCGGGGGCGATCGCCCAGGAGGCGAGCCCGCGGACCTGGGAGGTGCTGCTGACCACGCCGCTGACGGCCGCGGAGATCGTGCTGGGGAACCTGTTCGGCCGGCTGTTCTTTATCCTGGCGCTGCTGTTCGCGAGTCTGCCGTTGTTCGCGTTGGTGCAGTACTTCGGCGGCGTGCCTGGCGGGTCGATCTTCGCGAGCTATCTGATCGCGGGGTGCGCGGCGGTTTTGGTGGGGACGATCGCGATCGCGCTGGCGGTGAGCCGCATGGCGGGTCGTCGGGCGGTGTTCACCTTCTATGTGTCGGTGGTGAGCTATCTGGCGGTGACGATGGCGATCGACGCGATGATCCGTTTGCGTTCGGGGTACCCGGGCGTCACCTGGATGACGGTGATCAACCCGTTCCTGACGCTCCGGGCGTTGCTGGAGCCCTCCAACTACCCGCGCGCCGACGAGGCCGGCCCGTGGATGCTGCGGCACCCGGTGACGGCGTGGTGCTACCTGAGCGTGGGGGTGAGTCTGGTGCTGATGGTGCTCAGCGCGATCACGGTCCGGCTGGGCGGGCTGGCGTCGCTGGCGGGCAATCGGAAGGCGGGTGTGCCGTGGTACCGCAAGATGTTCGGGCTGGGGGCCGCGGGGGCCGAGCACCGCCCGCCGCGGACGGTGTGGAGCAACCCGATCGCGTGGCGTGAGGCCGCGGCGCGGAACAGCACCTTCGGTCGGATCCTCGCGCGTTGGTCGTTCGTGGCGATGGGGGCGGCGCTGGGCGTGGCGCTGGTGATCGCGTACCACATCGGGACCTTCGGCGCGTCGGATTTCCAGCTGTCGCTGGCGTTCACGGTGCTGGGCGAGCTGGTGATCATCGCGTTGATCGCGATCAACATGTCGGCGACGGCCGTCAGCCGCGAGCGGGAGGATGGGACGCTGGACCTGCTGCTCACGACACCGATCACTCCCGGCTCGTACCTGACGGGGAAGATGCGGGGGCTGGTGGCGTACCTGCTGCCGATGCTGGCGGTCCCGATGGGCACGCTCGCGTTGACGGCGGTGTATGTGCTCACGGGCGGGCTGGGGCGGGAGGACGGCGCGATGGTCAGCGCCTCGGTCAACGGCGGCGCGACGGTGAGCATCCCGGTGCTGCTGCCCGAGGCGGCGTTGCTCGCGCCCTTGGTCACGATCCCGTTCATCATGTTCTGCGTCATCATCGGCCTGCAGTGGTCGCTGAAGAGCAAGGGGACGATCGCGAGCGTGATCGGTGCGGTGGGCGTGGTCGGCGTGATCAGCGGCGTGATCGGTCTGTGCGCCTGGAAGTCCGGCGAGGGGCTCGCGATCATCGGGGCCGTGCTGACGGCCGCCAGCCCGGCCACGCTCGTGTTCGCGTGCATCCACCCCGACTCGGCGCTGGCCGAGACGATCTCGAGCACGAGCCTGGCCCAGGCCCGGATCTCGCTGATCGTCGGGGGCGCGATCGCGGCGGGCGTGTACATCGGCGTGGTCTACGGGGTGCACGCGAGCATGGTCAAGAACTTCGACTTCACGGTGCGGAAGCTGGCGGGGGTGAAGTAACCCGGGCCGGCCCGGGGCCGGCGGGAATACCCCACCTTGCCGGCCAGTTTCTCGGTGACCGGGCGGCCTAATCTTGCGGGAGCAGGGCCGGCCGGCCAGGAGGGCACCCCCCACCATGCGCACCTTGATCGCCATCCCCGTCTACAACGAGGAGCGGTATGTCTGCCGCGTCGTCGACCGAGTGCTGGCCCACGGGCACGATGTGCTCGTGATCGACGACGGGTCGACGGACCGGACTCCGGAGCTGCTGGCGGGCAAGCCGGTCCGGGTGATCCGCAACCAGCCGAACCTCGGGTACGGGGCGTCGCTCCGGGAGGCGTTCCACGCGGCGGCGGCGGGCGGGTACGACTGGGTCATCACGATGGACTGCGATGAGCAGCACGAGCCGGACGCGATCCCTGAGTTCGTGGAGGCGGCCGGCGGCGGCGGGTGGGACATCATCAGCGGCTCTCGGTACCTGGTCCGCCAGCCGGAGGACGACGCGCCGCCGATCGAGCGGCGCAATGTGAACGCGGCGATCACGCGGGAGATCAACGAGCGGCTCGGCGCGGTGTTCGTCGGGGCCGGGGGGACGCTGCTGACCGACGCGTTCTGCGGGTTCAAGGCCCACCGGGTCGAGGCGATGCGCCGGCTCCATCTCACCGAGAGCGGGTACGCGTTCCCGATGCAGCTGTGGGTCCAGGCGGCCGCGATGCGGTTCCGCATCCGCGAGATCCCGGTGAAGCTGATCTACAACGACCCCAACCGCAGCTTCGGCGGCGACCTGGACGACGCGGCCCTGCGCCTGGCGCACTACCAGCACGCGATGCACTGCGAGCTGCGCCGACACGCCTGCAGGCTGCCCGAGTCGGCGTGGCACGATGTCCGGTGCCCGTGCCCGGGGTTCTAGAGTTGGCGGACATGGCGGACATGGCGGACATGGCAAGCACGCACGACGATGCTGGGCTGGTCTTCGAGCCGTCGGCGCGCGATTGGCCGGGGCTGGTGCGCGCGGGGCGGGCTGATGATCTCTCGCGCTCGACGCGCGCGGCGCTCGGCCTGCCGACCGATCGGCCGGTGATTATGGCCGGGCACCAGCCGGGGCTCTGGCACCCGGGGATCCTGGCCAAGTGGTTCGCGGTGCACGCGCTGGCCGAGCGCGTCGGCGGGGCGGGGGCGTGGGTCGTGGTCGATCAGTCGCCGGGGGCGGGGGCGAGCCTGATATATCCGGCGCGTGCGGCAGGCCCGGCCGGGCCAACTGGCCCAGCGCGGGACGGCGGACACCTCTCCCGCGGCGCGATCAGCTTGGGCCGGGACGATACGCCGCCGGCCTCGCTGCCCCCGGCCCGGTTCAGGGCGCCGGCCGATGCGGCGCTCCCCTCGGTCCACGACGCGCTCGCACGCCTTGTGGGGCTGCTCGATGCGCACGCCGACCAGCCCTCCCTCGCCCGCCAGCTCCACGGCGCGTGCGGATCGGCGCTGGGCAGCGGCGCGGCGCTCCGCTCGTTCTTCGCCAGCGACCTGCACGCGGCGCCGGCTTTCGCCCGGCTCGTCGGCGCGATGCGCGAGGACGCCGGGGCGTGCGCCCGGCTCTACAACGAGGCCGCCGGCGCGCACCCCGATGCCGGCGTGCGCGAGCTCGCGGTCTCGCCCGGCGCCGTCGAGCTGCCGCTGTGGGAGCGCTCGGGGGAGCCCGGCCCGTGGCGCACCGTCGGCAGCGACCGCCTCCCCGACCTGCCCGACGAGAGGCTCGTCCTCCGCGGGCTGCCGATGACCGGGCTGCTCCGGCGTTGGGCGTGTGACCTGTTCATCCACGGCACCGGCGGCGGGGCGAGCCACGCCGACGGGGGCTACGACCGGGTGACCGAGCGGTGGCTCGCCGGCTGGCTGGGCGCGACCGACCTGGCCCCCGCCGTGGTCGCCAGCGCGACGCTGCGCCTGGATTTTGGCGGCCTGGCCGAGGGGGTTCCCACCCCCGCCGAGATCGGCGCGGCCCGGGACCTCGCCCACCGCGCCGCCCACGACCCGGCCCTGCTCGGCGACGCGGACCTGGGGCGGGAGAAGCGCGAGCTGGCCGCCCAGATCGCCGCGCTTCCTCGCGGCAGCGGCCTGCGCGCCGAGCTCTTCGCCAGGATGCAGCGGCTGCGGGAGCGTGGGGCGTCGGGCAACACGGGGGCGCTGGAGGCGTTGCGGGCGCGGGCTGAGGCCCTCGGCGCCCGGGCCGAGGAGGCCGAGATCATCGCCGAGCGGGCGTGGCCCTGGCCGTTCTATTCGGGCCCGCAGATCGAGAGCCTGCGGGAGTCGATCGGGCGCGCGTTCGACGCCTGACGCCGGGGGCTCGCGCCGGGCGCGGGCGATCAGTTCCAGCTGCACCCCTTGGGCCAGTCCTCCGGGCGCTGGGCCTGTGCCCGGCGGATGAGGACCCCGATGTGCTCGAGCTCGTCCCGCACGAGGCGCGCGCGGCGGGTGACATCGCCCTCGGCCAGCAGGCGGTAGCGCAGCTCGCCGCCGCCGGTCATGGTGAAGCTGACCAGCTCGAGGAGGGCGCTGGTGGGGATCTCGGCGTTCCGGACATACTCCAGGATGGAGGAGGCGGCGGTCATCTGGCGGAGGGGTCCCTCGGTGAGCGCCTCGTCGAGCCAGTCGCGCAGGCCGTCGAGCTCCTGCTCGTCCACCTCGCCCACACCGACGGGCTGGAGCAGGGCGCGCCGGTAGAGCAGGCCCTCCTCGGGCTCGAGCTCCTCGACGATCTTGGCGCGGCAGATGCCCTGGAGCAGGACATTGTACCGGCCGTCGGGGAGCTGCTCGTGCTGCACGACCTGCCCGACGCAGACCGCGGGGCGCAGCGGCGGTCGTCCGTGGTACTCCTGCTTCCAGCGCTGGCCGCGGAAGACCGCCATCGCGATCTGCCCGGCGCCGTCCAGCGCGTCGTTGATCATCCGCAGGTAGCGCTCCTCGAAGATGTGGAGCGGGAGCACCTGCTGGGGCAGGAGGGTCGCTTGGTCGAGCGGGAACAGCGGCATGGGGCGCGAGAAGTTGACCTGGATGGAGACTTCCTCGGACATGGGCCCTCCGGGGGTAGTGTAGTGGCTGGGCCGGCGGGGGGTCGCCGCCCTCAGGACCGGGCGTCCTGCGCAAGGAACTCCTCCACGATCGACGCGAACGCCCGGGGCTGCTCGGTCGGGGCCATGTGGCCGGCCCCGGGGATGATGCGCAGCTCGGCGTTCGGTAGCAGCGCGGCCATCCGCTCGTGGACCTCCACGGGCGTGATGGCGTCGTACTCGCCCGCGACGACCAGCGCCCGTCCCTGGAAGGCCCGCAGCGTCTCGGTGGAGTCGGGCCGGTCGGCCATGGCCCGGAGGGTGGCGGCGACCGCGCCGGGCGACTGGGCGCAGAGCACCCGCGACCAGTGCTCGACCATGGTGCGCGGGGCGCCGGGGGCGAAGAGCTTGGGCAGCATCGGCGCGACGACGGCGGAGACGGGGCCCCCGGCGTCGAGGGCGTCGGCGCCGGCCCGCCGGCCGGCCGCGGCGTCGGGCGTGTCGCCGACCTCGCGCGTGTCGACCAGCCCCACGGCTTCGAGCCGGTCGGGGTGGCGGCGCATGAACTCCATCACGACATACCCGCCGAACGAGAGCCCCGCCAGCAACGCCGGGCGGTCGACGGCGTGGCGGTCGAGCAGGCGGGCCAGGTCGTCGGCGTAGTCCGCCATCGTGGCGGCCGGGGTGCCGGGCGAGCGCCCGTAGCCGCGCTGGTCCGGCGCGAGGACCCGGTGGGCGGCGCCGAGCAGGCCGGCGGCGTCGCGCCACATGGAGCCCTCGATCGGGAAGCCGTGGACGAGGACCACCACCGGGCCGGAGCCCTGGTCGGTGCAGGCGAGGTTGATAGGTCCGGGCATGGCGGGAGGGTACCGGCCCCGGCGGGCGGGCGGGTTCTCGCGCGGGCCGGGCTTGATTGACTATGCAATCCTCGTATAATCATGCACCATGACCGGGAGAGCACGCCGCCAGCAGGTGATCATCGACATCCTCCAGCGCCAGCCGGTGGACAGCCAGGAGGAGCTGCGCCAGTCGCTGGCGGGGCGGGGGATCGAGGTGACGCAGGCGACCCTGAGCCGCGACCTGCGCGAGCTGGGGGCGGCGAAGACCCCCCGGGGCTATCAGCTGCCGAGCGGTACGACGCCGGGGCGGAGCGAGTCGGCCCGTGCGCTGACGCCGCTGGCACGCACGATGGCGTCGTTCGTGACGGACATCCAGACGGCGTGCAACACGATCGTGCTGCGGACCGGCCCGGGCCACGCCCAGATCGTGGCGCTCGAGATGGACCGGGCCGGGCTGGTCGGGGTGGTCGGGTGCCTCGCCGGGGACGACACGATCTTTGTCGCCGTGGCCTCGGCGCAGCGGGCCAAGGAGCTGACGCGCGAGCTGCTGGGCCTTGCCGAGCTGGCCGGGGCGGGGCGATGATCCGCTGCGCCCTTGTCGGCGCGAGCGGGTATACCGGGGCCGAGCTCGGCGCGATCCTCCTCCGTCATCCCGGGGCCGAGATCGTCGGCATGTTCGGCGGGGTACGGGAGGGCTCGCCCAGGGTGTTCAGCCAGATCCACCCCCGCTTCCGGGGCGAGTGCGACATGGCGATCCTGCCCGGCGGGGCGGGCGACATCCTCGCGCAGCGCCCCGACGCGGTGTTCCTCTGCACCCCCCACGAGGTCAGCGCCCACCTCGCCGGCGAGCTGCGCGACCGGGCGGGGGCGGGCGGCCCGGTGGTGCTCGATCTTTCCGCGGCGTTCCGCCTGCCGGACCCGACCCAGTACGAGCGGTACTACAGCTTCACCCACCCGCGCCCCGAGCTGCTCGAGCACGCGGTGTACGGGCTCGTTGAGCGGGCCCGGGACGAGCTCGCCGGCGCCGACCTCATCGCCGTCCCTGGCTGCTACCCGACCAGCGTCATCCTCCCCGTCGCGGCGCTGTCCGAGGCGGGGGCGATCCGCGAGGGGTCCCGCGTCATCGCCGACTGCGTCAGCGGCGTCTCCGGCGCCGGACGCACCCCCGGCGAGCGGAACATGTTCTGCGAGGTCAGCCTCCAGCCGTACGGCGTGTGGGAGCACCGGCACGGGCCCGAGATCGCCACGCACGCCGATCGGCCGGTCGTGTTCACCCCGCACCTGGGCCCCTACGAGCGCGGCATCGTCAGCACGATGCACATCGAGCTCGCCGGGGGGTGGGACGCCGAGCGGGCCCGGGCCGCCCTCGACGACGCGTACGGCCCGTCGCCCTTCGTGCGCCTGCTGCCCCCGGGCGTCTGGCCGAGCGTCAACGGGGTCCGGGGGACCAACTACTGCGACATCTCGCTGGCCGGGGGCGCCGGCGAGGCCGAGGGGCACCTCATCGTGGTCAGCGCCATCGACAACCTGGTCAAGGGGGCGTCGGGCCAGGCGGTGCAGTGCATGAATGTCCGGTTCGGGCTGGACGAGGCGGCGGGCCTGCGCGGGCGGGGCGCGGCCCCGGGCGCGCCGTTCGGGGGGTACGCATGACCGGCCCCATCGTCATCAAGCTCGGCGGGCGCGCCCTCGACGAGGCCGACACCCGGGGTGAGCTGTGGGACGCCATCGCCCGGCTCGGCGCCGACGCGCCGGGGGGCCTGGTCATCGTCCACGGCGGGGGCGGCGCCGTCGATGCGCACCTTGCCCGGCTGGGGCTCGCCAGCGAACGCAGGGCCGGCCTGCGCGTCACCCCGGACGATCACATCGGCGAGGTCGTCGGGGTGCTCCGCGGCCGGGTCAACACGCGGCTGGTCGGGCTGCTGGCGGCGCGGGGCGTCCGGGCGGTGGGCCTTGGGCTCTCCGACGGTGGGGCGTGCGTGTGCGTGAAGCACGAGCCGGGCGGCGTGGATTTGGGGCGGGTGGGGCGCGTCGAGGCGGAGCGGGTCGGGGCGGGGGACGCCCCCGCGCCGGGCGAGGGCGCCCTGTGGCGCCGGCTGCTCGGGGGCGGGTTTGTCCCCGTGATCTCGTCGATCGGCCTCGACGGGGCCGGTGCGGCGCTGAATGTCAACGCCGACGACGCGGCGCTGGGGGTTGCGCGCGTGCTCGGCGCGTCGGTGCTTGTCCTCCTCACCGATGTCCCCGGCATCCTCGACGGCTCGGGCTCGCTCCTGGGCGAGACTGACGCCGGGCAGATCGAGCGGTTGATCGCCTCGGGGGTGATCTCCGGGGGCATGATCCCCAAGGCCCGGGCCGCGGCGGCCGGAGCGGATGCGAGCGGCGTGCCGGCCGTCATCGCGTCGTGGTCGCGGTGCGACCGGCTCGCGGGCCTGGCCCTGGGCGAGCCGGTGGGCACGCGCGTGCTGCCGACGCGCCCGACGCCCGTCGGGCCGGGCCGCTAGCCGACCCGCTCCCCGCGCACACCGACGCAAGAACCGCCGGAGGAACCCGCCCGATGCCCCTGCCCCACGCCGCCCTCGAGGTGACCATGCCCCACGACAGCCCCGCCAGCCCCGCCAGCCCCGACCTTCCCGCCATTCCCGCCGCCCCGCTGCTGCGTGGACGCGATCTGGTGTCGATCAGCGACCTGACGGCGGGCGAGGTCCGCGCGGTGTTCGCGACAGCCGGCGCGATGAAGCGGGACTTTGCGCCCTACGCCGGCTCGCTGGCGGGGCGGACGATCATCATGCTGTTTGAGAAGCCCTCGCTGCGCACGCGGGTGACCTTCGAGGTCGGGCCGTCGCGGATGGGCGCCCACGCGATGTACTACGACCACGCCGCCCAGCGGATCGGGCAGCGGGAGAGTGTGAAGGACTACGCCAAGAACCTGGAGCGCTGGGTGGACTGCATCGTGCTGCGGGTGTTCGAGAACCGCGTGGTGCGGGAGATGGCGCAGCACGCCCGGGTCCCGGTCGTGAACGCGCTGTGCGATCTGGAGCACCCCTGCCAGGCGCTCGCCGACCTGTTCACGCTCGGGGAGAAGCTCGGCACGCTCGCGGGCGCCCGCATGGCCTGGCTCGGGGACGGGAACAATGTGTGCCACTCGCTGATGCTGCTGTGCGCCAAGCTGGGCGTGGACTTCACCGCCATCACGCCGAAGGGGTTCGAGCCGCAGTTTCAGATCGTCCGCGACGCCCTCGCCGACGCCAGGGCGACGGGCGCGACGATCACCCTGAGCCACAGCCCCGAGGCCGCGGCGGGGCACCAGGCGGTGTACACCGACTGCTGGATGAGCATGGGCCAGGACCACCAGGCGGCGCTGCGCGACGGCGTGTTCGACCGCTACCAGATCAACGAGGAGCTGATGTCCCGCATCACCGGGCCGGGCGGAGAGTGGCCTCTGTTCATGCACTGCCTGCCGGCGCACCGGGGCCAGGAGGTCACCGACGAGGTGATCGACTCGGACCGGTCGATCGTCTTCGACGAGGCCGAGAACCGGATGTGGGTGCAGAACGCGCTGCTGTGGCACATGCTCGGGCGGGGGTGACCGGGCACCGGGCGGGCGCCGAGGCCTGCAGCAAAAGAACCGGCCGCGCCACGCTCGGTGAGCGTGACACGGCCGGGGGGTGGGGCTTGGAGCGTCGGGGGGTCGTTATCGCCGGCGCCGGGCGCCGACGAGGCCCCCGAGTCCGAGCAGGGCCAGGGCGCCCGGGGCGGGGACCACATTGAAGCGGACATCCGCGGAGAAGCCGCCGTCGTTGTCGGCGTAGGCGCCGGGCTGGCCGGTGAAGTAGCCCGCGTCGGCCAGGCCGAGGAACAGGCGGGTGGCGCCGGCGGGGATCATGAACTCGTGCATGACCTCGCCGTCGGCCCAGCCGTCGCCGATGAAGAACGACTGGCCGAGGGTGGGGCTGAAGCTGGTGAACGCGTCGCCGATGGCGTAGTAGTCGAGGCGCGTGGGGGCCAGGCCCTCGGGCTCGGCGTCGGTGAGGAACACGCCGAGGAGGGCGAGGGTCCGCGGGTGGACGAGCCCGGAGATGCTGTTGAACGAGTTGATATCGGTGTCGTTGAGCGTGGCGGCGTTGCCCTCGGGCCCCGCCCACTGGAGGACGGGGTGTGCCCGGACGAGGCCCATGACCTCGGGCAGGTACATGGACACCGCGCCGTCGGGGATCTCGAGCATGGGGGGCAGCTGCCCGTCGAGGGTCGGCGTCGCACGCCCCGCGTCGAAGATCGCGGACTTGCCGTCGACGAGCACCACATCCGCCCACGCCGCGCCGGCAATCCCGGACAGCGCCACCAAACTGATCATTGCCGCTCTGCGCATGACGAGGCCTCCTCCCCACCGGTCTTTGCAGTTGTCCTGGAAGCCCAGCGATTCCGCTGGGTTCGTGGTTCACCTCAAAGATGGCACGGAAGTCCGGCTCTGCCAGCGACTTGGGGCGAAAGGAGGGCAATCGGCCCCGGCGGGTCTCCGAGATGGTCCGAGAACCACAAAGCAAAGCCGCCCGGTGTAAACCGGGCGGCAGAGGGTACTTAGGTGATTTGCGGCGGGTGTACGGTGTCTGGGCTTAGGGGAAGATCCCTCGGACGGAGTAGGCCTTGCCGATGTGCTCCAGGGCCGCGATGTAGGCGGCGGTGCGGAGGTCGACGCCGTACTTCTGTCGGGCGAGGACGGTGCGTCGGGCGGCCATGACCATGTGCCGGTTGAGCTCCCGGTCGACCTGCTCGATGTCCCAGTAGCTGCTGGTCTTGTTCTGGACCCACTCGAAGTAGGAGACGGTCACGCCGCCGGCGTTGGCGAGGATCGCGGGGACCACCTCGATGCCACGCTCGGCGAGAATCCGGTCGCCGGCGGGGGTGGTGGGAGCGTTGGCGCCCTCGGCGATGACCTTGGCCTTGATCATCTGAGCCTCGCGGCTGGTGATCATCTGCTCGAGGGCGGCGGGGACCATCACATCGACGGGCGTCTGGTAGAACTCGTCGGTGGTGATGGTGTCTCCGGGGAAGCCCTTGACCCCGCCCTCGATGCGGCAGTGCTCCGCGAGGGCGTGGCAGTCGAAGCCCGAGTCGCTGCGGATGGCGCCGGTGTGATCGGCGACGGCGATGACCTTGGCGCCCATGTCCTGCAGGATGCGGGCGGCCCAGGAGCCCACATTGCCGAAGCCGAGGACGCTGACCTTCATGCCGGCGACCTTGAGGCCGACCTCGGGGAGCAGCTCGACGAGGGTGTCGACGACGCCCTGGCCGGTGGCCTTCTCACGCCCGAGCGAGCCGCCGAACTCCACGGGCTTTCCGGTCACGACGCGCAGGCCGGTGTTGGCGTCCTTGCCCTCGTTGGACATCATGTAGGTGTCGGCGAACCACGCCATGTGCTGGGCGGTGGTGCCGACATCCGGGGCGGGGATGTCGTACTCGGGGCCGATGCTGTTCATGATTGCCGAGCAGAACCGGCGGGTGACGCGCTCCATCTCCGTGACCGAGTGCTCGCGGGGGTTGACCTTGACGCCGCCCTTGCCGCCGCCGAAGGGCACGCGGACCAGCGAGCACTTCATCGTCATCAGGAACGCGAGGCTCTTGACATCGTCGAGGTGGACATTGTGGTGGAACCGGAGCCCGCCCTTGTAGGGTCCGAGGGCGTTGTTGTGCTGGACCCGGTAGCCCTTGAAGAGCCGGTGGTGCCCGTCGTCCATGCGGACGGGGAAGTGCACCATGATCTCGTTCTTCGGCTGCGCGAGGATAATCTTGACCCGGTGCTTGAGGTCGATAATGTCCGCGGCTTGGAGCATCGTGCTCACGGTCTGGAGGTACAGGTTGTCCGGATCCCGCGGGAAGCCGAGCTCCTCGATCACGGGGTCAAGTTCGGCCAGTTTCTGTGCGGAGACGGCGGTGGTGCTCATGCGGGACCCTTTACAGGTGTGGGATTCGTCCCCGGCTCTCTCCGTCAAGGCACGCGGGGATTTTCAAAAATGGACGGGATGATACTCTACTCCTGCTCGGATTTGCTATGGGCGACCCGGGTGAAAGCGACGGCCGACGCCCTGGGCATCCCTTCCCGGCCTGTGAGGTCGGTCGAGATGCTCGAATCCCGCCTCGCCGACGCCTCACCGGTTGCCCTCCTGGTCGATCTTGAAATGGGATCCACAGGGCTTGAATTGATCGCCCGCGCGGTCGCCGCGGGCGGCCTTCGGGTCCTGGCCTTCGGGCCGCATGTGGCCACCGACGCCCTGGCCAACGCCCGGCTGGCGGGCGCCGACCGTGTGCTCAGCCGCGGGGCGTTCGCGGACAGGCTGCCCGATCTGCTCCGCGAGCTTGCGGGGGGCGGTGAACGATCGGCCTGAAGGTCCGAGAAGGGCATTCAGTTCTCATCGGCCTCGTCGGGGCCGGCCTCGAGCGAAGCCCGCCACTCCCGGTCGAGCTGGTCGAAGGCGAGCCCGAACGCCTCGCTGGTCGCCTTCTCGACCCCGGCGCCCTCGGCCAGGCGGCGCAGCCAGAGGTTCCGGCTTTCCCGGCCGAACCGCTCGGACAGGTACCCCAGGAACTGGTGGCCCTGGGTGTAGACATGGCCGTGCAGGCTGGATGGGGTCTCGCGGAAATCCGCCATGTCCGCCCAGTCGGCGAGTCGCCCGGCGTTGGCCCAGGCCCGGACGACCTCGTTGACGGCTTCGCGCCCGCGCCGGCCGGCGAACTTCTCCGCGGCGAGCTCGGCTGCTCCCTCGGCGGCCCACCAGGGGATGTTGTTGCTCGCGTCGGGGCTGTAGGTAAAGGTGGCCACATGCCCGTATTCGTGGGCCAGGAGGGTGCGCATCTGCCGGGCGCCCATCCGCTCGCTGGCCATGATCTTGATGGCCTCGCCGGGCTCGTTCCAGCCGCCGAGGGGGTCGGTGTAGGAGAGGTAGATCGACTCCTGCAGGTGGCCCATGTCGGTGTAGAGCTTGATGACCTGCGGGTGGTCGAGGGTGGCGCCGAAGCCCTCGTCGACATGGCCGCGGATCTCGGGCATCGCCTCGATCACCTGCAGCGCGGTGTTCTCCAGCCCATCGTCCAGGTAGAGCACGATGTTCTGCCCGTCGGTCGAGGCCAGCTCGGTCCAGGCTTCCCCGGCGAACAGCCAACCCCCTTCGCCCGGGGTGAACCTCGCGGCGAACTCCACCGAATGCTCGCGCCCGCCCGGCAGCGTCCAACGGATCTTGAGGCCTCCGACCTTGCCCGCCGGCCCATCCTCCCCGGCCGGCTCGCCGGTCAGGGCCATGTCGAACGCCTCGGGCGTGTGCCCGGCGAGGTCGGCGGCCCAGTTGATCTGCTCCCGGGCCCACTCGGGGTGCGACCTGTCCACGCACTCGAGGTAGGCCGCGGAGTCACCGGCCAGAACGGCGGCCTCCATCCGTTCGAGCAGGGCCCCGATCGGCGCGTCGTCGGCGAGGGCGGCGGGGGAGAGGCAGAGGATCAGGCTCAACACGGAAGGTCTGGCGATCTTCATGTGGGGAGCATACCGAGAGACCCGGGCCCGATGCAAAGCGGGCCGGGGTGTTGGCGACCCCGGCCCGCGCACGACCGTCGCCGAGGGGCAGGTCAGTCCCGACGACGGCGTGCTGCGATCAGCAGGCCCGCGCCGATAACGGCCGGCGTGCCCGGCGCGGGGACGCCGACGAGCGAATCGATCGAGAAGTTCACGATCGCCCCGGTGCTCGTGTCGAGCAGGTAGCCGTTGGGCAGGGCGAGGTTGTCGTTGTCGGGGAAGTCGGCGAGCGTGAGCCTCCAGTCGGGCAGCCCGTCGGCGGGGAAGACCGTGCCGGTGTCGTCGCGGAGCTGGAGGTACATGTTGGCCGCCATGGTGGGCACGCCGTCGACCAGGATCTGGTTGGAGGAGAAGGGCTCCATCTCGTCGAAGGCGTTGTTCGGCGGGTTGTCGCCGGTGATGAAGATGTCGTAGCTGTCGCAGGTCGCGGTGTGGACGGTGTTGATGACGAAGCCGAAGCCGACGGGGATGAGCTGGGGGTAGTGGCCGAAGGTGGGCTGGCCGCTTATGTCGGGGGTCTGGTCGTCGTAGATGAACCAGCCGGTGACGGGGTTGCCGGGCTGGGCCACCACGCCGAAGGGGCCCGGCTGGCTGATGGCGGTGACCGTCCCGGTGAAGTCATAGCGGATGATGGAAGCCGGGGTGGGGGTGGCGGCGGCGGCGAGGACGGCGATGGTCAGGGTCTTGTGCATTTTCACTCTCCCTCGCGAAAGATCGCAGAGCGGCGGAACCCACCCCGCGACCCTCGCTGGGAGGGCACGCCGAATTGAACCCCATCATATCCGATTTATCGGGGTCGATCTAGAGTCTTGGTGTCGTGCCTGTCCGGCCCGCGCCCCGTTCGCACGGCGTACGCATGCTCGCGTGCCTGGATCGTGCAATACTGGTGTGCATCGTTCGTTCGTCTCTTACCGGCGTCGCGCCGACGCCACCGACATACACGCAAGGACCACCGCATGAAACTCCGCACGACTCTCGGCCTCGCACTGCTCGCCAGTTCCACGACTCTCGCGCTCGCCCAGCCGGGCGGGGGCGGGGCCGGCGGCGGGCGGCAGGGCGGGCCGCCCGATCCTCAGCAGTTCATCGACCGCATGATGGAGAACGATGCGAACGGCGACGGCAAGCTGTCCCGGGACGAGGTCCCCGGCCGGTTCGCCGAGCGTCTGTTCGAGAACAACGACGCCAACGGCGACGGGTTCATCGACCGCGAGGAGCTGCGGAAGGTGGCCGAGAGCTTCGGCCAGTTCGGGCCGGGCGGGCAGCGCCCGGGCGCGACGCCCGGGCAGCCTGGGCAGCCGGGTGCGCCGGCGGTGGGCGGGCCGGGCGGGCCCGGGGCGGAGGTGCTCGGCTTTGAGGGTGGCATGCAGATGGCGGGGCGTGCGCTGCGCCAGCTCCGGCGCTCGGCGTTCGACGACGCCAGCCGCATGGGCGACCTGCGCCAGATCCAGGCGGTGCAGGCGGGGCTGATCGCCGCGAAGGGGCGCGTGGGCGAGGTGCCGATGGCGCCGCAGGCGAAGGAGAAGTACGGCGAGGACCAGCTCAAGTACGAGTCGGATATGCGCCTCAACCTGATCCAGGCGATGTTCGAGAGCCTCGCGCTCGAGGACGCGCTGATCCGCGGCGACAGCGAGGAGGCGAAGAAGAGCCTTGAGAACCTCCTCCAGGTCCAGAAGGAAGGCCACGCGGCGTTCGAGCCCGAGGAGGAAGAGGGCGAGGCGGGCCGGCCTGGCCAGGGCGAGGCCCCCGTTCCCGAGCCGCAGCGCGTCCGCCCCGGCGGCCAGGGCTGAGGCTGACCCGAGCAGTGGAGAGGAGTAGAGTCCTGACAGGAATCCCGGGCCTAACGGCTCGGGCTTTCTTTTTTGCCGGTGCTGCGCCCGCGGGCGGCGCGCGACCGGTCGGACCGCCCGTGGGAGGCTCCCTATAGTTCTGTTCGAGCTTGAGGACCCCGATCCGACGCAGGAGGACCATGCATGACGACCGCAGCGACGAAGGGCCTGGAGGGCATTATCGCGGGCGACACCCAGATCTGTTCGGTCGAGCAGGGCGCCCTCATCTACCGCGGCTACGAGATCCACGACCTTGCCGACCACGCGACTTTCGAGGAGGTGGCCCACCTGCTGCTCGTCGGCCACAAGCCGGACGCCAAGGAGCTGCGGTTCTTCAAGGACGAGCTGATCGCCAACCGGGCGCTGCCGACGCAGGTCATCGACTATCTGCACGGCGCGGGCCCGATGCTCAAGGAGGGCACGGCGGTCCCGATGGATGTGCTGCGGACGGGCGTGTCGATTCTCGGCAACCTCGACAAGGACAGCCAGGACAACTCGCCCGGGGCGAACCTCCGCAAGGCCAAGCGCCTGACGGCCAAGATCCCGACGATCATCGGGCACATGCAGACGATCATCGACGGGAAGGGCCTGATCGCGCCGAACACCGGCGGGGACGCGAATCTCTGCCACGCGGCGAACCTGCTGTACCTGATGACGGGGGCCAAGCCCAACGCCGAGTACACCAAGGTGTTGGATGTCTCGCTGATTCTCTACGCCGAGCACGACTACAACGCGAGCACCTTCGCCAGCCGGGTGATCAGCGCGACGCTGAGCGACATGCACGGGGCGGTGACCGGCGCGATCGCGGCTTTGAAGGGCCCGCTGCACGGCGGGGCCAACGAGGCCGCGATGGACATGCTCAGCGAGATCCGGCGCGACATCGGGCCGGTGAACGACAGGGCGAAGATCGAGGCGTGGATGCACAAGGCCTTCGCGGACAAGCGCAAGCTCATGGGCTTCGGGCACCGCGTCTACAAGAACGGCGACCACCGCGCACCGATCCTGCACGGGCTCGGGCGGAGGGTCGCCGAGCAGCGCGGGCCGGAGTTCGTCGGGCTCTTTGAGCTTGGCGAGCGGGTGCAGCAGATTATGAACGACGAGAAGAACATCAAGCCGAATGTCGATTTCCCGTGCGGCATGGCGTACTTCACGATGGGCATCCCCGTCCCGCAGTACACGCCGATTTTCGTCGCCAGCCGCATCACCGGCTGGGCCGCGCACATCATGGAGCAGCACGCCAACAACCGCCTGATCCGGCCGATCGCCAGCTACACCGGCCCGGCCCTGCGGGAGTGGAACGGCTGACCGCGACCCCGCGCACCGGACGCGCGCACGAGCCCAGACCATGCCGTTCGCCGTCGACCCCGACCGTCCTCTCGCCCGCTCGCTCGCGCGTGCCGGGCGGGGTCTCGTCGCCGCCGCACGCGACAGCCTGTCGCACCTCGGCGACGACCCGGTCCTGGGCGTGCACGACGCCCGCCGGGACATCCGGGTGTCCCGCGCCGTGCTCCGGCTGATGCGGGGCGTGATCGGGGAGGAGGCCTATCGCGACCAGCAGGAGTTGCTGCGCCGCGCGGCGGGTCTTCTCTCCTCGCACCGGGACGCGCATGTGCTCGCGGGCGCGTTCGACCGGCTGCTCGAGATCGCCGGTGACCCCGACCCGGATCACTCCCCGCTCGTCCGCGCCGCCCTCGTCGGGGATGCGCGCGATGCCACCGAGTCCCTCGCGATGGCTGGGGCGTCCGCGCTGCTCGAGCTGGGCCGCTACGACACCGCGATCGACGCCTGGCCCCGCGCCGGCGACGGGCTCGACGGGTGCATCGCCGAGGGGTTCGCCCTCACGCTGCGCCGTCTGCACAAGTGCGCCCGGCGGGCGGCCGACGACCCGACGCCGGAGCATCTGCACGAGCTGCGCAAGCGCAGCAAGGACATCCGCGACCAGCTGCGGGTGCTCCTGCCCCGCTCCCCCGCGCGCTTCGGCAAGCTCGCGCGCCGCTTCGACCGGGTGACCGACTTCCTGGGCGAGGGGCGCGACCAGCTGCTCCTCGCCGACGCGCTGGAGGCCGTGGCGGTCGCCGAGCCGGACCTGGCCGACGCCGCCGCGGCGGTCCGCGGTTCGGCGCTGGCCCGCCACGCCGCGCTCGCGAAGCGCGCCCTCGCCGCGGCCGAGGCGATCGACGCCCCGGCGCGCGCGACCGCGCACAGGCTGCTGCGCCCCTGAACGCGCGGTCCCGGACGCTTGAACGCCCCCACGCCCCGACGGCGCTGGTAGACTGCGCCCACCAACCCGGGAGGCGGCATGAGCGACTTCAACCACGGCCCGTCCGACGCGTACGGCACGCACAACGCGCCACACACCGGCGCGACACCCCCCACCCACGCCGGCGACTTCGTCGCCATCACCCCGCCCGAGGGCTGGCCCACCGTCATCGGCGTCCTCTCGATCATCTTCGGCGCGCTGGCATCCCTCCAGGCCTTCTGCGGCCTGCTCGGCATGCTGATGATGACCGTTCTCATCAATTTCCTCCCCCAGGAAGTCAAAGATGAGATCCAAACCCAGGCCCAATCGAGCATGCCCTACCCCGTCTTCCAGGGCGTGCAGATCCTCGCCGAGTTTGCCCTCGCCATCACCCTGCTCGTCGGCGGCATCATGCTCGTCCGGCGCAGGGCCAGGGCGGGCGGTCTCCTCACGGTCTACGCCCTGCTCGACCTGCTCTCGAATACCTACGGGGCCGCGGTCGGCTACTTCGTGTTCAGCGCCACCA
Source organism: Phycisphaerales bacterium (assembly GCA_020850415.1). Classification (GTDB taxonomy): domain Bacteria; phylum Planctomycetota; class Phycisphaerae; order Phycisphaerales; family UBA1924; genus PNC22. Next base: position 184,290 of record JADZER010000037.1, on the reverse strand, counting down.
TCGCCAACGCCCAGAACGACCCGCAGATGCAGCAGATGCCGGCGGGCTTTGCGGGGGTGATGCAGGGTGTCGGCCCGGTGATGGTGGTCGTGACCTGGGTTTTCGCGGCGATCTGGCCGGTGTTTCTCCTCATCTGGTTCCGTCGGGCCCGGGTGCGGGAGTCGATGGCCAACTGGGGCTGACCGGCGCGCCCCAAAACCTCATGCCCCGCGCCCGGCCCGGACGATGTTGCGCCCATGGGACACCCATCGCGCACCGCACCCCGCGATCCGGGCCCGCCCGCCAGCGCGCGCCCACGGAGCAGCCACATGCCGCGCCACCTTCTCACCCGCGCCGTCGCCCTCGCTTTCCTCACCACCGGCGCCTGCGCTCAATGCGATGAGGGATGGGACGACAGATTCACCGCCGCGGGTGTGCGGTTTCCCCTCACCTCGGTCGCCGTCACCGAGCTGAACGGCAGGCCCGCCATCTTCGGTGGAGGTCGGATCGACTCCTACTACTGGTACGACCAAGAACAGGGCGTTGCCTGCTGGGACGGCCAGGCGTGGGGATACAGCCCCGGCGGGCTCGAGGCGGGGGAGTATTACACACCGCGGTTCTCCGGCGACGCCGCCCGCGCCGTCGTCTACGCCGCGGGGGGCGAGATGACCGTCGGCGGGCAGGACATGAGCCCCATCGCCCGATGGGATGGCGCCGAGTGGGTCAACATCGGATCGCCGTTCGAGGCGTCGCTGATCGCTCCGGGCCCGCTCGATGGGCATGACAGCCTCGCGGTGCTCACGGGGGGCCTCGTCGACGATGCCGCCACCGTCGTGCTCCGCCGGGACGGCCAGTGGCACACGCTGGGCTCCTTCACCCCCTGGCAGGCGGTCAACGCGATGGTCTGGGCCGACCTGGGGCACGGCGAGCAACTGCATGTGTTCGGCTGGTTCGACGACATCGACGGCCAAGCGATCGAGCGTGCCGCCACCTGGGACGGGCAGGCGTGGCAGCCCTTCGGGGGCGGGGTGGACATGCCGATACTCGCGGCCGTCCCCTACAACATGGGCGCCGGATCTGGCGTGATGCTGCTCGGCTACACCGAGTGGCGGTTCTTTGACGGCGGGGCTTGGCAGGCCGGCTCCTTGGAAGGTGGGCCCGAGTACTCCCAGTTCCTCGCCAGGGCGACGCTCGCCGGCGAGGATGTGCTGCTCATCCACGGCCCTGTCTCGGAACCCGGGCCGATCCGGATGTGGACCTGGAACGGTCACGACTGGACCCTGCTCCCGGGCGAGTTCAACGGCCGTATCGACGCCGCGTGCGTGGCCGACTTGGGCGACGGCCCGCTGCTCCACGCCTTCGGTCAGTTCACGATGGTCGACGACCAGTTCCGCCTGGGGGGCGCGGCCTTCGACGGCCGGCGATGGCGCCCGTTGGCCAACGCCGACCCGGGAACGGTGACGGGAGTGAACGCGCTGCTGGCAGTAGGAGACGAAGGAGGCCCCGCGCTGGGCAACCGCGTCTTTGCGCTCGGTGGGCTCTTCCGGAGCTGGCACTGGCTCGGCGCTGTGGCCGAATGGGACGGCGCCGCGTGGCGATCTCTCGGGCTCGATTGGGACGGCGCGGCGACCGCCTACCACCCGCCGATACTCATCGCGGACCTCGGCGAAGGGCCGCGCCTGATCGTTGGGGGCGGGTGGGGGTGGACCGACGAGTTCCAGGGGCTCACCATCGCGGCGTGGGATGGCCACGCCTGGCAGTCCCTGGACCCTCTGTGGCAGATCAACGGTCTCGCGGCCCTCGCGGTCTTCGACGACGGCGCCGGGCCCCGCCTCTACGCCGCCGGCAGCGCCCGCTTCGACGACGGCACCTCCCGCGGCCTGTTCCGGTTCGTCGGGGACCGCTGGGAGCCGGCCATGCCGCCCGGCGTGGATGTCCAGTACATCACGGTCATGGACGACGGCTCCGGGCCGGGGCTGTACGCCTGCGTCTCAAGAGGGTTCGACTTCGGCGACGGCCCGATCGGACCCGTCGTGCGCTGGACGGCCGACGGCTGGGAGCAGGTCGGCAACACCCTCACGGACATGGGCCAGATCGGTGAGGCGACCTTCCTCGAACAGGTCGAGTTCACCGGCCGACGGACGATCGCGGTGCAAGGGATCTTCCAGGTGGAGGGGGGCTGGTGGCCCAGCACGCAGTTCGCCGTGCTCGACGACGGCGTCTGGCGGCGGGAGTTCGACTACCTGCCGCACCATGTGTGGGAGCTGCGGAGCTTCGAGACGCCCGGCGGGCTGGTCACCGTGATCAACAACTTCGACCGAGACTACCCGGAGAACATCGACATCTACGAGCATGGCGAGTGGCGCACGCTGCCTGGTGAGTTCGATCAGTATGTGAGGACCTTGGCGTTCGCCGAGCAGGACGGTCAGCAGACCTTCTACGCCGTTGGCGGGTTCGAATCGGTCGGCGGCGTCCCCTCCCACCGCTTCGCCCGCTACGGCTGCCCGCCCTGCCCCGCCGACTTCGACGCCGACGGAGACGCCGACGAGATGGATGTCGCCGCGTTCCTCGACCTCTGGACCACGGGCAACCCGGCGGCCGACGCCAACGCCGACGGCTGGATCGACACGCGGGATATGGTGGCCTACCTCAACACCTGGAACGCGGGCTGCCCGTAACGCCATCCCGGTTCGGGGGCTCCGAGCGCCCCAGGGAGACCCCGGCGGGGGTGATACCATCCCCCCTCATGCGCAGCTCCACGGTCCAGCTTCTCGAGCCCGAGATCCGCGAGGCGATCGCCGAGCGCCGCTTCGCGGAGCTGCGCACCGCCCTGCGCGAGATCGACCCGCCCGATCTGGCCGAGCTGCTCGAGGAGCTGGACCCCACCGAGGCGGCGATCGTGTTCCGGCTGCTCTACCGGGAGGAGGCCGCGGAGGCGTTCAGCTACCTGGAGTCGGATCTCCAGGAGGAGCTGGTCGAGCACCTGGGCGACGAGCGGTCGCTCAAGCTGCTGGAGGAGATGCACGCCGACGACCGGGCGGCGTTCCTCGACGAGCTGCCCGCCGAGGCCTCCTCGCGCCTCATCGCCAAGCTCAGCCCCGAGAACCGGCGGATCACCCAGCAGATCCTCAACTACCCCGAGGAGAGCGTCGGGCGCCTCATGTCGCCCGACTATGTCCGCGTCCGCAAGCCCTGGACCGTCCAGCACGCCATCGAGCACATCCGAAAGCACGGCCACGACGCCGAGACCATCAACTGGATCTTCGTCGTCGGCGACCGCCTCAAGCTTCTCGACGAGCTGCCGATCCGGCGACTGCTGTTGGCCGGCGCCGAGGAGACCATCGCGTCCCTCTGCGACGGACGCGTCGTCAGCCTCGCCGCCACCGACGACCGCGAAGAAGCCGTCCGCGTCATGGCACGCTACGACCGAACCGCTCTCCCCGTCGTCGATACCGCCGGGGGCCTGGTCGGCATCATCACCTTCGACGATGTGGCCGATGTCGCCGAGGAAGAGGTCACCGAGGACATCCAGAAGCTCGGCGGCATGGAGGCACTCGACCAGTCCTACCTCCAGACCGGCCTGCTCGAGATGGTCCGCAAGCGCGGCCTGTGGTTGTGCATCCTCCTGGTCCTCCAGGTTCTGACCATCGGCGTCATCCACCATTTCAACGAGGCGCTCTCCAAGGCCGCCGTCCTCATCGCCTTCATCCCCCTGATCATCTCCTCCGGCGGCAACACCGGCACCCAGGCCGCCTCGCTCCTCATCCGCGAGCTGGCCCTCGGCGAGGTCGAGCCCGCCGATTGGTGGCACATCGCGCGGCGCGAGCTGGGCATCGGCCTGCTGCTCGGCTCCATGCTCGGGTCCCTCGCGTGGGTCATCGTCCAAACCCTCAACCGCTTGGATGTCGCCTCCACCACCCACCCCGGCGAGGTCGGCCTGGCCGTCGGCCTGGCGGTCCTCGCCATCGTCTGCTGGGGCGTCCTCCTCGGCTCGATCTTCCCGCTGCTGCTCAAGCGGCTGGGCCTGGACCCCGCCACCATCTCCTCCCCCATGGTCGCCACCGTCATGGATGTCACCGGGCTGGTGATCTACTTCCTCGTCGCCAGCTCCATCCTCAGCGGCACGCTGCTCTAGCACGGGCCCGCCCCCGCACTCGTGCCCCAGACCTTTGCCCCAAACGCGCCCCACCCTCGCCCCCCGCGCGCACACCCGCCCCGGACCTGCCACAATCTCTCCGTGCACACCCAGCCCCTCGATGGCGACCAGTGGACCGTCCGCGCCGTCGGAGACCTCGCGGCCGTCCCCGACCACATCCGGGGCCTGGTGTTCCCCGCCCGCGTCCCCGGCTGCGTGCACCTCGACCTCATCCGCGCCGGCGTCCTCCGACACCCCAATCTCGGCTACGCCGAGCGAGAGCAGGAGTGGATCGGGCGGACGGACTGGCGGTACGAGCGGGGATTCGTGGTCGAACCGGGCTCCCCGACGCCGGGGTGTGTGTCCTTCGGGTGTCTCGACACCGTCGCGACAGTCGAGCTCAACGGCCAGCAGATCGGCTCGGCCGAGAACTTTCACATGCCGCACGCGTTCAACGCGCTGCCAGCCGTGCGCGAGGGCGAGAACCTGCTGACCGTCACACTCCGCGCCCCTGTGCCGTTCGTCGAGCGGGCACACGCCGAGCACGCACGCCTGCCCTACAACGGCGACTTTCTCCGCTGGGCCCCGTTCAACATGCTCCGCAAGCCCGCGTGCAACTTCGGGTGGGACTGGGGACCCCGCGTGGCCACCAGCGGCATCGCCGGGTCGGTCACGCTGCAGATCGGTCTTCGCGCCCGAGGTGCCTGCGGCATGCCGGTGGTCAGGCGCGATCCCGCGGGTCGCTGGGTGGTGGAGGTCGTGACCGAAGGTCCCGCCGATGTGCCCGACATACAGGGGGTTGAACTCCGTCTGATCCGCGACGGCGAGGAGATCTCTGGCACCACCCAACCGCCGGGCGAGGTCGTCGAGGGTGTGGCCAAGATCGAGCGGCACCGGCTTATCGTGGAGGACCCCGAGCTCTGGTGGCCCCGAGGCTACGGGGAGCGACCGATCTATGAGCTGCACTGCATCCGGCGCCGCGCGGGCGATGAGTTCGAGTCCCGCTGGCCGGTCTGGTTCCGCACCCTCATGCTGGACAACTCGGCGGACGACATCGGCTCGGCGTTCACCATCCGGGTCAACGGCCGCCCCGTGTTCTGCCGGGGCGCGAACTGGATCCCCGACGCGCTCTTCCCCACCGAGGCAACCCCCGAGCGCATCCGCGCGCGCGTCCGCCAGGCGGCCGACGCCAACATGAACATGCTCCGCGTCTGGGGCGGCGGGCTCTACGAGCAGGACGCCTTCTACGAAGCCTGCGACGAGCTGGGCATCATGGTCTGGCAGGACTTCCCCTACGCCTGCGCCCTCTACCCCGACGAGCTGCGCCCGTCCTGGGACGGTGCCGCCATGGAGGCCGGTTGGCAGATGGTCCGCCTGCGCCAGCACCCCTCCATCGTGCTCTGGTGCGGCGGCAACGAGTGCGTGGAGGGCTACCAGCACTGGGGTTGGAAGTCCTGCACCCCACGCCATACCGACTGGGGGCTCGGGATCTGGTGCCGCGAACTGCCGCGCATCGTCGCGAGGTTCGATCCGACCGTCCCCTACTGGCCCAACAGCCCGTGGTCGGGAGGGCCGCTCGCGGGCGAGCACGGCCCGGCCCGGGTTGATCCGGAGCAGATCGCCGATGTCCGCGACCCCGACCGCGGCGACCGCCACACCTGGGACCTCCACTTCGAGGATGTCCGCAAGCTCGTCCCCCGCTTCGTCAGCGAGTTCGGGCGCATCGCCCCCGCCTGCGAACGCACCCTCCACGAGGCAGAGGTCTTTGGCGAGGCCCTCGCCGACGCCCCCGCGAGCACAGCGCCCGCCGCGTGGCCGCGCGAGGCCCCGCCCTGGATCGACACCACCCGCGCCGCCCTCGAGCACCGCCTCCGCCAGACCGGCGGCACCAAGGTCGCCTACGACCCCGTCCTCCCCGACCACTTCCGCCACCCGGCCACGGACCTCCGCGCCTGGCTCTGGCAGACCCAGATCCTCCAGTGCCGCGCCCTCACGACGCACATCGAGTGGCTGCGGGCCAACGCACCGCGCTGCATGGGCGCCCTCCTCTGGCAGCTCAACGACTGCTGGGCCTGCCAGAGCTGGTCGATCATCGACGGCGCCGGCCGGCCCAAGCCCGCGTGGTACGCGGTGCGCCGAGCCTTCGAGCAGCGCCTGCTGACCATCCAGCCGCTCGGCCGCGGCGCCGACTCTCCCACACAACAGGGGCGGGGGCTTTCCGGCCCCCCGGCAGAAGCCCTCAGCATCGTCCTGGTCAACGACACTGACGAGACCGCCGGGGCCCCCTGCCGCGTCCGACGCATGACCTTCGGCGGCGGCGTCCTCGCGGCGCGCGAGCTCCCGCTCGGGGCCGCGCCGCGCACCAATGCCATACTCTCCGACCTCGCGGCCCTCGTGGGCGCGCCGGACGACCTGTCCACCGAGTGTCTGGTCGCCGAGTGGGGCGCCCACCGCGCCTGCTGGTTCTGGGATCGGGACCTCCGCCTGCACCTGCCCGACGACCCGCTCACCGGCGAGTGGAGCCCGGGCGCCGACGGCCTGATGCTGCGCCTCCGCGCCCGCGCCCTGGCCAAGGACATCATCATCGGCGCCGACCTTCTCGGCGAGCACGCCCGCGCCGACGACAACAGCTTCACCCTGCTGCCCGGCGAGACCCGCGAGGTCCGCATCGGGGGCGTCGCCGCGTGCGCTTTGCCCGTCGCCGAGTTCGTGCGCTGCGCGTCGGGCCCAGCATCTTCCTGCGGCACCGACGGACCGGCGACGGGTGGTGGGGTCTGAGCGCGTCCCCTCGCGATGGCCCCGCCGTTGCGCAGCCGCGGGCCATCGCTCCACTGCGTTCCGGTCTGACCCCGGCACCCGCTCGGACGCCCCGTCACCAGTCACACACGCTCAGCGGTCACACATTGCAGATCTTGTGCGCCTGCCTCAGGCTCTCCACGGGATCGCGGCTCGGGATGAACTCCTGGCCCAGGAAGCCCGTGTACCCCGTCTCGACGATCGCCTTCACGATCGCCGGGTAGTACAGCTCCTGGCTCTCGTCGATCTCCCGCCGCCCCGGCACGCCGCCGGTGTGGTAGTGGGCGATGTGCTGGTGGTTGTCGCGGATCGTGCGGATGACATCCCCCTCCATGATCTGCATGTGGTAGATGTCGTAGAGGAGCTTGAAGTTGTCCGAGCCGATCGTCTTGACCAGCTCCACGCCCCACGGCGTCCGGTCGCACATGTAGCCGCCGTGATCGACCTTGCTGTTGAGCAGCTCCATGATGATCACGACGCCGGTCTTCTCCGCCAGCGGCACGACCCGCTCGAGCGCCCGGGCGCAGTGCTCCCGGCCCTGCTCGTCGCTCAGCCCCTCGTGCCGGTTGCCGCTGAAGATGATCATGTTCGGGATGCCCGCGTCGCGCACCTTGGGCAGCAGCGTCTCGCAGTCGGCCACGAACTTGTCGTGGCTCTCCGGCTGGTTGATCCCGCCGCCGATCGACACCGGCCCGTTGGCGACCGCGCAGTCCAGCCCGTGCTCCCTCACGATCGCCCAGTCCGGCTCGGACAGGATCTCGATGCTCCGGTAGCCCAGCTCCACCGCGTTGCGGCACAGGTCCTTCATCTCCATCCCGCCGTAGCACCAGCGGCAGATCGACTGCCTGACCGGCCCGCGGTGGGCATGGATCTCCTGCGGCTGGCCGAGGGGCCCCGCCCTCACGCCGCTCCCGAGCGCCCCGGCCCCGACGGCCATCGCCCCCAACGCCTGCCTGCGGTCCATCGTCATCGCGATCTCCTCCGAGGCCTGGTGCCTCTTGCCGCGTGCCTCGTCCCTTCTTCAGAGTATATTCAAATCCCCTCCATGTCCGACCGCGCTGAAAGCACCCTCCACCTCACCCGGCGCACCGCGCTCGGCGCCCTCGCCGCCGGCGCCGCCGGTTGGGCCCTGCTCCCCAGCCGCCCGCGCTCCCACGCCGGGGTTCCCCGGGGGCGCACCGAGATCACCTACTGGGAGAAGTGGACCAACCGCGAGGGCGAGGCCATCCAGGCCGTCGTCGACCGCTTCAACCAGACCCAGTCCCGCATCTGGGTCCACCGCATCCCCGTCGCCGACATCACCAGCAAGGCCATGGTCGCCATCGGCGGCGGGGACCCGCCCGATCTCGTGGGCTTCTTCACCTACAATGTCCCCCAGTTCGCCGAGGCCGGCGCCATCATGGCCATGGACGAGTTCGACGGCCTGCGCGACGGCCTCCCGCCGCTGGACCCCGACCTCTACGCCCCCGCCGTCCGGCGCCTCCTCACCTACCGCGGGCGCCAGCGCGTCGGCGTCAACACCTGCTACACCCTCGGCCTCTACTGGAACCGGGCCCACTTCCGCGAGCGGGGCCTCGATCCCGACCAGCCGCCGACCACCCTGGACCGCCTCGACGAGCTCGGCGAGGCGCTCACGGCGCTCGCACAGGACGGGCGGATCGAACGCGCGGGCTTCCTCCAGAACATGCCCGGCTGGTGGCCCACGATCTGGCCCATCTTCTTCGGCGCCGATGTCTACGACGCCGAGGCCGACACCTGCACCATCGCCGGCGACGCCTGCATCCGCGCGTACGAGTGGGTCCAGGCCACCGCCCGCCGCTTCGGGCCCGAGCAGACGCGTTCCTTCATGGCCCAGTTCGGGCGCAGCAATCACTCGGCCCAGGACCCCTTCATCAGCGGGCGCGCGTCGATGATCATGCAGGGCCCCTGGATGGCCAACTTCATCAACGCGTTCAACCCCGGGCTCGACTACGGAGCCGCGGTCTTCCCCATGGCCGACGAGCTCGCCGGCGCCGGCGTCCTGCCCGGGCTGCTCGAGGCGGATGTCCTGGCCATCCCCCGCGCCTGCCCGCACCCCGAAGAAGCCTGGACCTTCTTCAAGCACATGCAGTCGGTCGGGGTCCAGGAGGCCCTCGCCCGCGCGCACTGCAAGCCCTCGCCCATGCGCACGACCAGCCCCGGTTTCGCGGTCGGGCACGGCAACCCGTTCGTCGGGGCGTTCGACGCCATCGCCAAGAGCCCCGATGTGAAGGTCCTGCCGCAGACCCGCGTCTGGAAGCAGTTCAGCGACCTGTCCATCAGCGCCTTCGACGCGATCTGGTCCGGCGCGGATGTCCCCACGGAGCTCGCGGCCCTCCAATCCCGCGTGAACGACCAGATCGCGACCGACGCCGCACGCCGCGCCAGGAGGTCCCGCGCATGACCGCCCGGCGCGACCTCTGGGCCGGCCTGGCCTGGACCAGCCCGTTCCTGCTGGGAACGGTGGTGTTCCTGCTCATCCCCGCCGCGATGAGCCTCTATTTCAGCTTCACCGAGTACTCGCTCATCGAGCCGCCGCTGTTTGTCGGCCTGGACAACTACCGGCACATGGCCCGCGACGGGCTGTTCTGGAAGGTCGTCGCCAACACCGCGGCCTTCGCCCTCGGCTCGGTGCTCGTCGGCACGCCGCTAGCGATCGGTATCGCGGCGCTGCTCGAGGCCCGCGTGCGCGGGTCGTCGTTCGTCCGCGCGGTCGTTTTCTTCCCCACGCTGGTCCCCATCGTCGCCGCGTCGATCGGGTGGATGTGGCTCTACGCCGGCGAGCACGGGCTGGTGAACCGGCTGCTCGCGCTCGTGGGCGTGCGCGGGCGGGACTGGCTCAACGACCCCGCCACCGCCATGCCCGCCCTCATCGCGATGAGCCTCTGGATCATCGGCTCGCCGGTGGTCATCTACGGCGCCGCGATGCGAGATGTCCCCCGCTCGCTCTACGAGGCCGCCGACCTCGACGGCATGGGCCCCGCCACGCGATTCTGCAATGTCACGCTCCCCATGATCTCGCCGGCGGTCCTCTTCAATGTCGTCGTCTCGATCATCTGGTCGCTCCAGGTCTTCGCGGTCCCGGCCATCATGACCAAGGGCGGCCCCAACGAGGCGACCAATGTCTACGCCCTGTATGTCTACCGCACCGCGTTCGACTACGCCCAGATGGGCTACGCCAGCGCTCTGGCGTGGGTCCAGCTCCTCATCACCCTCGCCCTCGCCCTCATCGTCGTCCTCGGCGCCCGGAGATTCGTCCACTACCGAAGCTGACCACCGTCGTGTGCCACGGCCGTGTCGGCCGTGCCGCACGCTCCGAGACTCCCGCACGGCCGACGCGGCCGTGGCACACCAGACCATGCGAACCCGTAACCGCTCTAACCCTCTCGCCCGCCTCACCCTCTACGCCGCGCTCGCGCTGCTCGCGGTCGCCTTCGCCACGCCCCTGCTCTGGATGCTCGCCACCGCCCTCCGCCCCGCCGACCAGACCCTCGACCCCACCGTCGGCCTGCTCCCGCGCATCACCACCGACGCGGGCGACACCGTCTCGCCGCTCGCGCCGACCTACTGGTCCGGCGTCGCCGGCGTCGTCGCCGACAACACCCGCGCCGTGCTCGACAGCCCCACCCACGACTTCCCCCTCTACATGCAGAACTCCCTCAAGGTCGCACTCCTCAGCGTCCTGGGCATGGTCCTCAGCTCTGCCGTCGTCGCCTACGGCCTGGCCCGCATCCGGTGGCGCGGGCGCACCGCCGTCTTCATCGTCGTCCTCGCCACCATGATGATGCCCTTCACCGTCATCATGGCCCCCCAGTACCTCCTCTTCCGACAGCTCGGCTGGATCGGCTCCTTCAAGCCCCTCTGGGTCCCCGCCTGGTTCGGCGGCGCCTTCAGCATCTTCCTCCTCCGCCAGTTCTTCATGGGCATCCCCCGAGACCTCGACGAGGCCGCCCGCCTCGACGGCTGCGGCCACTGGCGCACCTTCTGGCTCGTCATCATGCCGCTCTCCAAGCCCGCCCTCGCCGTCGTCGCCCTCTTCCAGTTCATGGCCGTCTGGAACGACTTCGCCGGCCCGCTCGTCTTCCTCAACCACGAACGCATGTACACCGTCGCCCTCGGCCTCCAGATGTACCAGAACCAGCACGGCGGCGTCCCCTGGAACCTCGTCATGACCGCCAGCCTCATCGCGACGCTCCCGGTCTTCGTCGTGTTCCTGCTCGCCCAGCGGTCCATCGTCGAGGGGGTGGCGACCCAGGGGCTGAAGGACTGACCGACCGGTGAGGCCGAGAATCCCCTTGTGGGGCCGGCCGCGGCGTGTAAGCTGTGCATGGGCGGCGTCTCACCGCACCCCCGAGGAGGGAATACACCATGTTGTCCGCTCGCCTCACAATCGCCGCGCTGCTCACCGGCGCGGGCCTGACGGCCATCGCCCACGCCCAGACTACCCCCTCCACCCCCACTACCGCCCCCACCACTGCCGCCCCCACACGCGGGCCGCTCTTCCTCTCGGGTGGCCAGCCGACCCGGATCGAGCCGGTCCGGATCGCTCGGGCGATTTTCGTCGATGGCGAGGTCCACCGTGTGGGCGAGTGGCTCGACCCACCCTCCGGCGAGAGCCGCGCCGACGGCGGCCGCATCTTCGACTGCTTCGGCGATTCCAACGGCGACCGGTTCATGGACGACGCGACCTGCGGGCTAGGGCCCGGGCGTTGGTACTTCGGCACCGGGTTCTGCAATCAGTTCGTCTCGAACGACATGACGCTGCATCCTGCGACGGACACGAGCGCGGGCGCGTACGCCGCGGACATCGAGTTCGCCTGGACGGCGCGCGGCTCAGGCACGAGCGAGCAGTGCGTGATCGGGATCTTCGTCGAGCACTCCGACACCGACGCGTGCGAGCCGGACAGCGGTGGGTGGGGGTGGTTGTTCGACTTTGAGGAGCTGCCCCAGGACACGGCCTACTACGCCAACCTGGATCTCCCGTTCGGCGATGTGTGGGAGCTGCCCCCGTCGGGCAAGGGCTCGTACATGTTCACCTACCTCACCGACGACGGCAACAGCTGGGCCACCTGCGCCCAGCCCCACCTCTGGGGCGCGTCCAACAACCTCGGCGCCGACCCCAACAACCCCGGCGAACAGGGCGAGTTCCAGCTCGACGACCTGGTCCCGCCCTTCGGCGAGCACGACCCCGCCGTGGAGTGCCGCAGTTATGACTTCTCCGAGGACCTGCTGTGCCCCGAGGTGCTCGGCGCGATGATCCAGTTCTGGGGCACGCTCCGCGGGCCCGGCACCGAGTTCCGCGTCGAGGACGGCGGCAACGGGCACTGGTACTACTACGACCCCGACGCCCGGGCGGCCTCCTGGTTCGAGGCCCGCGACCGCGCCGCGGCCGTGGGCGGCCACCTCGCCACCGTCACCGACGCCGCCGAGGCCGGGTTCTACCTCTCGCTCATCGACGACCTCGCCGCCGACGAGACGATGTACCTGGGCGGCTACCAGGAGTTGCCCGCCATCGAGCCCGATCAGCGCTGGCGCTGGGTGACCGACGAGCCGTTCTCGGGTCAGTACTGGGACAGCTGGGTGTGCGACCCCAACCGGTCCCAGCCCGACGATGCGCCGGGCGACGCCGAGTACCTCCTGTTCTCCACCTGCCCCGGGCACAACGCCCAGTTCCTCATGGCCGACGGCCCGGCCGACTCCGGCGGCCTGCGGTACATCGTCGAGTGGGACGCCGACTGCAACGGCGACGGCCTGGTCGACTACGGCCAGATCCTCCGGGGCGAGCTCGCCGACGACGACGGCGACGGCGTCCCCGACATCTGCGCCTGCGTCGCCGACTTCAACTTCGACGGGCAGGTCAACACCCTCGACTTCCTCGCGTTCCTCACCGCCTGGAACGCCGGCGACCCCCGGGCCGATATCGACGCCGACGGCGCCGTCGATACCCTCGACATCCTCGCCTATCTCAACCTCTGGGCGGCAGGCTGCTGACCAGCTGCATCGCGTCACCGCACGGACGCGCCCTTACCCCCCGCCCCGCGCCCGCCACGCCGCGGCCGCCGCCTCGTCGCCCGTCTGCTCGTGGGCGCGTGACAGCCATTTGGCCGTCGCCCGCGCCGCGCCGGATTCCTCGCCCATCGTCCCGGCAAACTGGCGGTGCGCCTCGGCCAGACGCGGGATCGCGTCGCCGGGGCGCCCGTGTTCAACGAGCGAGATGCCGTAGGCCTGGATGATGTTCGCCGCGAGCGGGTGAGGGTCGGGCAGCTTCCCCCCGAGCACCGGGATGATCTCGAGCCAGATCGGCTCGGCCTCGCCGAACCGGCCCACCGCCGAGAGCGTCCGCGCGAGGTTCTGGCGGGCGACCAGCGTGTTAATGTGCTCGGGACCGAGCACCCGCGCCGCGCTGGCGGCCACCGCCTCCACGATCGGCAGCACCCCGGCGTAGTCGCCGCGCGCGAGCAGGATCGCCCCGAGCCCGTTCATCGCCCCCATCATGATCGGGTGGTCCGCGTCCAGCTCGCCCCCGGCCTCCTCGATACCCCGGCGCAGCGCGGCCTCGGCCTCCGCCGAACGCCCGGCCTCGTCGTACGCGTACGCGAGGCTCGCGCAGGCGTTGAGCTGGTTCTCCGGGTCCCGCTGCGCCGGGTCGGCGGCCATCGCGCGGTAGCCCGCCACCGTCGCCTCCAGCAGCGGGACCGCCAGCGCCGGCTCCCCGCTCTCGATCAGCACCGACGCCCTCCCCGTCATCGCCGCCAGCGTGTAGGGGTGCGCATCTCCGACCGTCTCCCGCAGCCCCGCGATCGCCCGCTCGCGCAGCGGCTCCGCCTCGTCGTACCGCGCCCCGTCGCGCAGCAGCTGGGCGTAGCTCACCATCGCGTGGTAGACCTCGGGGTGACCATCCCCGAACGCGCCACGGTACCGCTCCACCGCCGCGGCCCCGTGGTGCAGCGACCGCTCGGGCATGTCAAGCCGACGGAACACGCTCGCCAGCGCCGCGTGGACCTTCCCCGCCGCCTCGGGGTACGCCGCCAGCTCCGCGTCCACGCGGCTGGACGCGTCGTCCAGCGCCTCGCGGATCGTGATCTCCCGCCCGAGCGAGGCCTCCGGCGCCGCCGCCAGCAGCAGGTGCGTGGTGTAGAACTCGTTCACCGCGCGGGCCGTCTCCGCCTGCGCCAGCGCCGCAGCGCTGGCGACACGGAGCTCGCCCACCGTGTCGCCCAGCGCGGCATTGCTGTCGGCCAGCCGCAGCGCCAGCGCCGTCGACACCACCGCCCCCGCCACCAGCACCCCCAGCGCCGCCGCCGCCCCCGCCACCAGCGAGCGGTGACGCCGGGCGAACTTCCGAGCCAGGTACACCCGGCTCGGCGGCCGGGCCACGATCGGCTCGTCGCTCAGGAACCGCCGGATGTCCGCCGCGAACTCCGCCACCGACTGGTAGCGACGCTCACGCTGCTTCTCCAGCGCCTTGGCGACGATCGTCTCGACATCCCCGCGGCAGGCGCGGTCGATCGTGCTCAGCCGCCCCGGCTCGTCCTCCCGGATCATCCGCACCGCCTCGGGCAGCAGCTTCTCGGTCAGGTCGTAGGGCGGGCGCCCGGCCAGCAGCTCGTAGGCCACGACTCCCAGCGAGTACACATCGCTCCGCGTGTCGAGCTGGTCAAGATCGCCCGACGCCTGCTCGGGCGACATATAGGGCAGCGTCCCGATCAGCTGCCCGAGCTCGGTCTGCATCGTCGTGAGCTGGAGCTCGGGGTCGAGCGCCCGCGCGACGCCGAAGTCCAGGATCTTCGGGCGGCCCTCCCGCGTCACCAGGATGTTGTTCGGCTTGAGATCCCGGTGGAGGATCGCCTTCTGGTGCGCGTGCTCGACCGCGTCGGCGATCTCCGCGAGCAGACGCAGGCGCTCACGCAGCGTGACCGACCCGTCCCGCGCCACCGCGTCCAGCGCCCGGCCCTCGACCAGCTCCATCGCGAAGTAGGGCAGCGGGCCCATCGGCGAGGGCACGACCCCCGCGTCGTAGATCTGCGCGATCCCCGGGTGCCGGAGCCTCGCCAGCAGGTGGATCTCGTGCTCGAACCGCCGGCGCAGGCTCGGCTGCGCGAACGACGGCTTGAGGACCTTGAGCGCCACCGTCTGCCCGGGGTGCGCGCGCTCGGCCTCGTACACGATCCCCATCCCGCCGCGCCCCAGCTCCCGCACGATCCGGAACCCCGGCACCACGGGCATCGGCCCGGGCATCGCGGGCCCCGGCGCGTCGGGCAGCGTGGTCTCCGCCTCCGACGCCCACGGGTACTCCAGGAACGCGTTCGACCGCTCGTGCGCCGCCAGCAGCGCCCCCACCTGCGTCCGGAGCGCGGGGTCGTCGGCGCACGCCTCTTCCAGGTAGGCGGCGCGGGCCGGCGCCGGCAGCTCGAGCGCCGCCGTGAACAGCCGCTGCATCGTCTCCCACCGCGCGTCAGGCATCCCCGGCCTCCCGCTGCATCTCGCTGAAGAGCCACGCGCGGGCGAACTGCCACTCGACCTTCACCGTCGAGGGCGACAGGTCCAGCACTTCCGCGGTCTGCTTGATGCTCAGCCCCGCGAAGAACCGCAGCATGATGATCTGCGCCTTCCGCGGGTCCCGCGCCTCCAGCCGGTCGAGCTTCTCATGCAGCAGGAGCATCGTCTCGGGGTCGGTGTCCGTCGTCCCCGCCTGGACATCGATCACCGTCTCCCGCCTCAGCCCCCCGCCGCGCCGGAGCGCCCGGCGCGCCCGGGCGTGGTCGATCAGGATCTGTCGCATCGCCCGCGCCGCCGCACCGAAAAAGTGCGCCCGGTTCTCCCACGCAAACTCCCGACCACCGAACAGCCGCAGGTACACCTCGTGCACGAGCACGGTCGTCTGCAGCGTGACCCGCGCCTCGCCCCGCATCTGCTGGCGCGCCAGCAGGCGCAGCTCGTGGTACACCCGCGGGATCCAGTCGTCCGGGGAAGGCCCCGAGGCGGCGCGAGCAGGCGGGGCGTGTTCGGATGTGCTGGGTGCGTCTGTCATGGTGTCGCCCATCCCGGGCCGGGTAGCGTACCCCACGGGCTCCGCCCGCCCCGCCAAAATTCTTGCACTTTCTTCGGCCACCCCGGCACGCTTCCCCGCATGACACCGGGAGGAGATCGCTGCGCAACGCCCGGGCGCCGGGCGGCGCGATCAGTCCGCGCGGGGCAGAGCCCCGCGCCGCGGAGCGCGCCCGGCGCGCGGAGCAAAGAGAGAGAACCATGATGTATGCCCGAAAGTCCGTCGTCGCGTCGATCCCCCTGCTGCTGGCCGCCAGCGCCGGGCTCGCCCAAACCCAGTGGAACAACCCCGCCGGCGGCGCC
Source organism: Phycisphaerales bacterium (assembly GCA_020850415.1). Taxonomy (GTDB): domain Bacteria; phylum Planctomycetota; class Phycisphaerae; order Phycisphaerales; family UBA1924; genus PNC22. The sequence continues at coordinate 168,011 of JADZER010000037.1, read as the reverse complement.
TGGAACGACGCCCTCAGCTGGGACCCCATGAATGTCCCCGCCTCCCCCGGCGAGAGCGCCGCCATCGGGCTCGCCGGCGCCTACACCGTCACCGTCGGCGCCATCAGCCCCAACATCGACGCCCTCACCCTCGCCAACCCGGGCGCCGCCGTCGCCATCAACAGCGCCCGAACCCTCCAGCTCGCCGCCCTCGCCAACGACGGGACGATCGTCCTCAACGCCAACGGCGGCGGCAGCTCCGCCAAGCTCCTCTTCAGCGCCAGCTCGACCATCACCGGCTCGGGCACGGTCCTGCTCAGCCGCGCCGGCTCGGCCGCACGGCTCGAGACCGGCGCCGGTGTCACCGTGACCAACGGCCCCTCGCACACCATCGCCGGGTACGGCGAGGTGCAGGCCGCGCTCGTGAACGAGGGGCTCCTGGTCGCCCAGACCCCGGGCCAGCAGCTCATCCTCCGAGACAACGCCAAGACCAACAACAGCCTCATGGCCGCCACCGACGGGGGCGTGCTCCGGCTCCTCGACCTCGAACTCACCCAGGGCGCCGGCGGCGTGCTCCGCGCCGATGGGGGGACCATCCTCTTCGACCCCGGCGACAGCCAGACGATCGTCGGCGGCACGCTCGAGTCGCTGAACGGCGGGGTCTTCACCCGCGAGTTCTCGGGCACGACCACGCTCGAGGATGTCTCGCTCGACGGCCAGCTCGACATCATCTCGGCCGGCGTCGTCTCGGTCACCGGCGCGGGGCTCACCAACGACGGGCTGGTGCTGCTGAACCCCAACGGCGCCGGGAGCTCCGCCATCCTGCGGCTTGACAACACCGGCGTCCTCACCGGCGCCGGCATCGTCAGGCTCAACGCGACAGGCGCCGGAGCCCTGCTCGACTCGGCCGACGGCGTCACCCTCACCCAGAGCGCCGGCCACACCATCGACGGCTTCGGGCAGATCAACGCCGCCATGGTCAACGACGGGCTCGTGCACGCGGACGCGGCGGGCAAGGACATCCGGCTCGCCGCCCGCGACAAGACCAACAACGCTGTCATGCAGGCCAGCGCCGGGGGCATCCTGAGGCTGCTGTCCTTCACCCTGACCCAGGGGCCCGGGGGCGAGCTGGTCGCCGACGGCGGGGCCGTGATCCTCGACCCCGGCGACAGCCAGACGATCGTCGGCGGCACGCTCCGCTCGCTCAACGGCGGCACCATCACCCGCGAGTTCTCGGGCACCACCACGCTCGAGGATGTCTCGCTCGACGGGCGGCTCGACATCGTGTCGGCCGGTGTCGTGTCGGTCACCGGGGCGGGGCTCACCAACGACGGGATGGTCCTGGTGAACGCCGACGGCGGCGGGAGTTCGGCCATCCTGCGGATGGACAGCAACGGCCTCCTGACCGGCGCCGGCGTCGTCCGGCTCAACGCGACGGGCGCGGGCGCCCTGCTCGACTCGGCCGAGGGCGTCACCCTCACCCAGATCGCCGGCCACACCATCGACGGGCGCGGGCAGATCGCCGCGGCGCTCGTGAACGAGGGGCTCGTCAGCGCCAACGCGATCGGCGCGGAGCTGCTGCTCACGGGGAAGGACAAGATCAACAACGCCGTTATCCAGGCCGTCGACGGCGGCACGCTGGTGTTCGTCACGCAGACCCTGGCCCAAGGCCCCGGCGGCGTCCTCGTCGCCGACGGGGGAATGGTCGTCTTCGACGCCGGTGACGACCAGACCATCTCCGGCGGCTCGCTGGAGTCGCACGGCGCGGACGCCTTCGTCCGCGAGTTCTCGGGCGTGACCACGCTGGACGGCGTGACCAACCGGGCCCGGGTCGAGATCCAGAGCGCCGCCACGCTCCAGGCCTCCCCCGCCGGGATGACCAACGACGGCACGATCGTCGTCAACTCCAACGGCGCCGGCAGCGTCGCGACCCTCGGCGTGCTCGGCTCGGGCACGATCGGCGGCACCGGGACGATTCTCTTCAACGCCAGCGTCTCCAACTCGTACATCACCGCCGAGCCCGGCACCGTCGCCACGATCGGCGCTGGGCAGACGGTCTTGGGAGAGGGCCGTTTCAGCGGCGAGGTGATCGTCCAGGGGCTGCTGAGCCCGGGCCTGCCCACCGGCGAGGTGTTCGCCACCGGCGGCACGCTCGTGCTCGACACCGGCTCGACCCTCGAGATCGGGATCGAGACGGACGCGGTGTTCGACAGCGTGGGCGGCGATTCGGACCTTGTCGTCGGCGGGATGCTGCGGGTCGTCTACCGCGGGGGGTACACCCCGGCCCCGGGCGATGTCCTCACCATCGTGGATATCACCGGCTCGGTGGTCGGCGAGTTCGACGCCCTCGACCTGCCGCCGGTTGGGGGCGGGCGGGAGTGGCGGGTGCGGTACGACGCCGACGCGATCACGCTCGTGGTGAGCTGTGATGCGGACTTCAACATCGACGGCCTGGTGAACACCCTGGATGTGCTGGCGTTCCTGAACGCCTGGGCGGCTTCGGACGGCCGGGCGGACATCAACGGGGACGGGAGCGTGAACACCCTGGATGTCCTGGCGTACCTGAACCTCTGGGCGTCCGGCTGCTGAGGATGGGGCGGGAACCTCTTGGCGTCGCGGGCCCGCTGCTGTAGGCTGGTACGCGGCGTCCGCGACGCCGAGAGGAGAGCGCGGTATGACAAGTCGTGTGCGTGCGTTGGTCGGGCCCGGGCTGGGGCTGGCGGTGTGTCTGGCCGGTCCGGCGATGGGGCAGGGTTGGTCGAATTCCGGCGGCAACGCGGGGCGGAACGGGCTGACGGGGGAGCTCGGGCCTGACGCGGCGGACCTCCTGTGGTCGGGCGGGCGGCCCTCGACCATCGCATGGCAGCCGGTGATCGATGGGCGGACGGTCTACGCGGTCCGGCAGACCGGGTTCCCGCCGGAGCCCAACAGCGACGAATCGCCGGTTGTCGCGCAGGATCTGGACACGGGGCAGGAGCTGTGGTTCCGGCACATCCCGTTCGAGACGGGCGACTGGACGACCTGGATCGCGGGGGCGAAGGACGGGCTGGTGTTCGTCTGCCGCGGGGGGAACGGGTCGACCTCGTCGGCGCGGATCTACGCGCTCGACGGGGCGACGGGGGCCACGGTGTGGATCAGCGAGGACGAGGTGGCGGCGGGCGCGTACGACGGCGTGGTGTTCGCGCCGGACGGCGACCTCCTGGTCGGTGACTTCCGCTTCCTTTACCGGGTCGATTTCGACACCGGCGAGACCGTGTGGCAGGTCAGCCGCGTGTGCTCGGTGAGCAGCTCGTGCGGGCCGGCCAGCTCGGGCGCCGCGGTCTACATCGCCGACGCGATCGGCGGCGGGCATGTGATCAAGCGGATGAACCTGGCCAGCGGCGCGATGGAGTACCAGAGCCCCGTGATGGCGGGCTTCACGCTGCAGAACACGCCGATGGTCGGCCCCGACGGGAAGATCTTCCTGAGCCGCACCCAGAACAACGCGGCGGTGGACTACTTCTTCGCGTTCGAGGATGCGGGCGGCTCGATCAACCAGCTGTGGAGCCAGCAGGCCGGGTGGACGACCACCAGCGAGTTCTGCGTCGGGCCGGACGGCAGCGTGTACATGGTCGGCCCGGGCATGACGATCCAGCGTCGGGACGCGGCGACGGGGCAGTTGCTCGACGAGTCGGTCTCGGTGGACGCGGACTTCCTCACGCCGCGGATGGCGGCCGACCGGGACGGGCGGGTGTTCTTCTCGAACGGCTCGTTCAACGACGGGCGGTTCTACTCGTTCGACGCGGACCTGACGCTGCGCTGGGATGTCGCGGTGACGAATGTCAACATCGGGGCGCCGGCGATCGGGCCGGACGGGACGCTGATCGTGTGCGGCGTCGGCACGGATGTGCGGGCGTACCGGACCGATCGCTGCGTCGCCGACTTCAACGGCGACGGGGGCGTCAACACGCAGGATGTGCTGGCGTTCCTGAACGCCTGGGTCGCCGGCGATGCCCGGGCGGATATCAACGGCGACGGGAGCGTCAACACGCAGGATGTGCTGGCCTACCTGAACCTGTGGGTCGCGGGCTGCTGACGGGCCGGGGTTGACGCGGCGGAGAGGCATCAAGGCATCGGGGGCGCGAACGGGGTGGGGCGAGCCCTCGCCCCGAGACCCACGGGATGTCGGCGGGCGGTCGCGAGGTGAACGAGGGCCCAGCGGCCCGAGTGATGGCCTCGGCGCGGACGACCTCGGCGCGATCGGGTCTTGTCTGGTTATTGTCCCCGGGGGTACATTCCCTGGTGAATCGGGAGGGGGATCTTGCGGTCCGGCGGGCCATCTGCTACGCTCGCGGCCCGCAGCGTTGTCCACTGCGGCTAACTGGTTGTACGCCCGGGGCTTATGCCGGTCGGCGGCGGTGCCCACAGACCTGGGACCCAGCGAGAGGGAGGAATCATGTTGTCAAGAGCGCGTACTGCGACCGCGGCGATCCTGCTGGCGGCGGCGTTCGGGGTGATCGCCCCGGCGGCTGTTGCCCAGGAGACCCAGCCCGCCCCGTTGATCACCGAGCCGATGCCCGTGGAGATCGACTCCGGGCTGGTGTCGAACACCGGCGCCGGGGAGGCGGTGGTGTTCAGCCAGCGGGTCTTCATCCCCGGCGCGGCCGCGCTGCGCCTGGAGTTCGATGAGGTGCTGCTGGCCGGCGAGATCGGCGGGGGCACGGGGAGCTACCTGCGGATCCGGTCGCTGCTGGACGGTGCGGAGCAGCGGCTGAACGCCCGGCATGTGCTGGAGTGGCGGAACACCTCGGCCTACTTCAACGGCGACGAGGTGACGATCGAGATCGTGGCCAAGCCCGGGACCGGCGACAACCGGCTGCGGATGAGCACCGTCCAGGCCGAATTCGAGCCCTACGAGCCCGAGTCGATCTGCGGCGCGACCGACGACCGGGCGCTGTCGTTCGACAACCGGGCGGCGCGGCTGCTGCCGATCGGATGCACGGGCTGGCTGATCGACGACTGCGGCAAGTGCCTCCTGACGGCGGGCCACTGCTCGACGAGCAACGGCAGCATCACGGCGGTGCAGTTCAATGTGCCGCTCTCCAACGGCAACGGCGGCCTGAACCACCCCCCGCCGCAGGACCAGTACGCCCCCGACACCTCCAGCCGCCAGAGCAACAACGGCGGCGGGGTGGGGAACGACTACGCGTACTTCGGCGTGTTCCCGAACTCGAACACGGGGCTGACCCCCTACGAGACCTACGGCGACACCTACCACATCACGACGCCGCCGGCGCACCAGGGCCAGACGATCCGGATCACCGGGTACGGGACGACGAGCCCGCCCGTGTCGAACACCTGGAACCAGGTGCAGAAGACGCACACCGGCCCGTTCTTCAGCTTCAGCGGCACGACGGTGTCGTACCAGGTCGACACCACCGGCGGCAACTCGGGGTCGCCCGTCATCCATGAGAACTTGGGCATGGCGATCGGCATCCACACGCACGGCGGGTGCGGCTCGAACTCCGGGAACTACGGCACGGGGCTGAACCACACCGGGGTGCAGAACTACCTGGCCAACCCCAAGGGCGTGTGCAATGTCCCGTGCAACGACTGCCCGGGCGACATGGACGGCGATGGCGACACGGACACCATCGATGTGCTGGTGTTCCTGAACGCCTGGAACCTGCACGACCCGGCGGGCGATTTCGACGGCGACGGGTCGTTCACCACGCTGGATGTCCTGGGCTTCCTGAACGCCTGGAACGCCGGGTGCTGAGCGATCGAGTGGGCGCAGCCTGCCGATGATGCGGTACCCCGCCGAGCTTGTGAGCCCGCTCCGCCGGTCCTACGAGGGCCAGAAGGTCTGTGTGACCGGCGGGGCGGGTTTCATTGGAGGCCACCTTGTCGACGGCCTGCTCGCGCTGGGCGCGTCGGTCACGGTGATCGACGATCTCTCGAACTCCACGCTGGGCTACCTGGCCGAGCGGATCGAGACCGACCCCGAGCGGGTTCGGTTCGTTCAGGCGTCGATCCTGGAGGACGCGGCTCTGGCCGAGGCGGTCGCGGGGTGCGCCGTCGTGTTTCATCTCGCGGCGCTGGGCTCGGTGCCGCGGTCGGTCGACGACCCGGAGCGGACCTGGACGGTGAACGCCACCGGCACCATGCGCGTGCTGGAGGCCGCGCGGGGCGCGGGCGCGCGGCGGGTCGTGTTCGCGGCGTCCAGCTCGGCCTACGGCGAGACCGAGCGACTGCCCAAGGTCGAAAGCATGGCGCCGAGCCCCCGCTCGCCCTACGCGGCGAGCAAGGTCGCGGGCGAGCAGCTCATGGAGGCCTGGGCCCACAGCTACCGCCTCCAGACGATCAGCCTCCGGTATTTCAATGTGTTCGGGCCGCGCCAGCCGGCGGGGAGCGCGTACGCGGCGGTTGTGCCGCAGTTCTGCGCCGCGGTGCAGTCGGGCAAGCGGCCGGTGATCTACGGCGACGGCGAGCAGTCTCGGGACTTCACCTTCGTGGCGTGCGCGGTGCTCGCGACGATGCAGGCCGGCGGGGTGGACCGGGCCTTCGCGGGCGAGGTGGTGAATGTGGGCACGGGGACCCGGGTGAGCATCCGTGATCTGGCCCGCCGGGTGGCGCAGGCGTGCGGGCGTGCGGACCTGGTGCCCGAGCATCACAACACGCGGGCGGGGGATGTGCGCCACTCGCTGGCGGACATCACGCGGGCAAGGGAGCTGCTGGGCTACAAGCCGTTCGTCGAGCTCGGGGAGGGGCTGGCGAGGACGATCGAGTGGTGCCGGCAGGGCGGGGCGGCGGACCACGCGGAGCCATAGACGGCGCGGGGTCTTGGTTGCGGGGTCTCGGTTGCGGGGGCGGGCGGCGTTACACGCGGGCGAGTTCGGCGCGGACGACGGTGATCGCTCGCGCGGTCTCGGGGTGCGCCGCGCCGTCGGGCAGGGCGAGGTTGATGGCCCGGTGGCAGCGGGCGACGAGGCGCTGCGCGGCGCCGGGGTCGCCGCCGGCGCGGGTCACGGCGTCGCAGAGGTTGTCGTAGACATCGGCGAGCTTGATGAGGCGGGCCCGCCAGTCGGCGCGGGCGAGCCGGAGGTCGTAGTCGGCCTCCCGCTGGTCCTCGCGGAGGAGCATGTTCTTGGTCAGGGCCGCGACGATGTCGGCGACGGCGGTGCCGAAGGCGCCCTCGATATCGTCGAAGTCGGCGGGGGTGTCCTCGATGGTGTCGTGGAGCGCGGCGGCGCAGAGTGCGACCTGGTCGTCGCACCCGAAGCAGTCGCGGACCGTCATCATCACGCGGACGACATGGGCGGCGTAGGGCGTGCGCCCGTCCTTGCGGTAGTGGTGCTCGTGCTGGCGGCAGGCGAACGAGACCGCCTCCTGCCAGGGCGGGCGGGTGGTTGGCGCTCCGCCGGTCATGTGCCGTCGGCCTTGCGCACCGCGGCGAGGGTGCACTTGGTCGGATCGCCGCCGTGCTCGTCGAACAGGCGCAGCTCGTTGGGGCCGTCCTCGTACATCCAGGAGCGTGGGAGCAGGTACTCGGTCTGGGGCGGGACGGCCTTGCCGCCGGACGCGACGAAGTAGCGCCCGACATGCCGCCCGTTGAGATAGAACTGCCCCTTGCTCAGCCCGGCGATGGTGAGGATGACATTGCGATCGGGCTCGGGGGTCTCGAACTCGGCCTGGTACCAGACCGGACCGGTCGGGGCCCTGGTGATGGGGTCGAAGGCGGTCGGGGCGGGCGGCTCCCACTGCGCGAAGGCCCAGTCGACCTTGGCCCCGAGCGTGTCCTTGCCCTCAAGGAAGGTGGTGCTGCGGGCGAGCTCGGCGAGCGCCTCGGCGAGGTGGGCCTCGCCCACGCTGTCGGCGGCGACCGCGAGCTCGATCGTGTTGTTGCCGCGGTTGAGCGAGTCCTGGTCGAGGGCCAGGTCATTGTCCGCGCCGGGCTCGAAGAAGTGGATGGGCTTGCCGTTGAGGATGACCAGCCCCCGGACAACGACCTCGCCGAGGCGGATGATGACCGGGCTCTTCTTCCGATGGACGAACGACCAGGCGACGCGCTCGGGGTGGGTGACATCGCCGCGCCGGACCTCCCAGAGCGGGGCCCGGAAGCTCATGAGCTCGACGGGGGCGCCCTCGACGGTCTTGGAGCGGCCGGCGCGGAACGCGGCCAGCTCGTAGAGGTCGCCGAAGAGGCCCTTGCGGGGCTTGATGTTCTGCCCGCCCGAGGGGCGGCCGAGGTTCTCCGCCAGGATGACCAGCGTGTGGTCGGTCTTCTTCAGTTGCAGCGTGATCTCGCCGCCGGCGCCGGGCCCGCGCCCGAACATCCCCACGGGCTCACCGTCGAGGAACACCGCGAGGCGGTCGGCGGCCTGGGGCGCGGCGATGCGGACCCGCTTGGCGACCGTCGAGCGGAATCGCATTCGGTACCAGCCGTAGCCGTAGGGCGCGCCGAGCGAGCTGAGGCTGGAGGGCCCGGTGATCGCGGCGTAGCGCGGGCTCGCCCCTGAGACATACTCCTCGGTCCCGGCCATCTCCCACGAGGCGGCGAGCTGTCGGGAGGGCGTGCCCCTCCGTGAGACGCTCTCGGCGGTGCGCTCGGCAGACTTGCCGTCGGGCGTGAGGAGCGTGTACTTCCGGCCCCCGGGCGTGGCGATGGGGCCGCCCTTCTCATCGAACCCGATGACGCCCACCAGCACGCCGTCGTCGGTGATCTGGATGGCGTCGAGCTGCTCTTCGTTGGCGATCACGAGGCGGACGCCCTCGTGCTGGAGGATCTCGGGGGTCTTGCCGGCGGGGACAGCGGCCTCGAGCGGCGAGCCGTTGATGCTGACGACGCCGGTGGAGCCGGCGGGGCCGAAGCAGACGAGGACATTGCCGACGACCGCGAAGGCGCACAGCGAGCAGTAGTCGAGCTGGGCGCGGCTGCCGATGAGCACATCGAACAGACACCACGAGGTGCCGCAGGAGCCCACCGGGGCGTCGAGGATGGAACCGTCGCGGAGGAGCAGCCTGGCGTTCTGGACGCTCCGTCCCCGCTTGTGGGGCTCGCCGAAGACGAAGACAACCGAGCCCTGGGTCCCGCGGATCGGGACCACGGTCGGCCCGCCCTCCATCGAGGGGAGAACGGCGACGGGCCTGTCGTCGGGGTCGAGGTGGGCGAGGACCTTGCCGAAGCGTCCGGCGAACATCGCGATGCGCCGGACGACGCTGTAGGCCGGCGTCCGCTCGCCGTCGGCCTTGACGATGGCGCCGTTGTCGTGGCGGGTGGTCATGAAGCCGTCGGCATCGCCCGGCAGGCGCCCGGCGCCGAAGCCGAAGGTCTGCCCGCCGGCGAAGGGGTTGAGCACGAACTGCGAGACCCCGGCGAGGGCCTCGGCGGTGGCCCGGACGATCTGCTCGCCGCTGGAGGCCTGTGGCTCGGGCTTGCCCCACACGGTCGGCTCGCCCAGCCGCAGGTCGGCGATGAGGCGGGGGTGGCGGGGGTGGACCTCGACGAGCTGGCGAGAGATGGACAGGAGGTCGCTGGCGCCCGACCAGCACTCGATCTCCCCCTCGACCGACTGCCAGAGGCTGTTGGCGTTGATCACCGGGACGGACAGGCCCGCCTCACGCAGGTAGCGGAGGAGTTCGCCGAGGTACACATGGGCGAGGTCATCGTGGCCGCAGGTCCAGGCGTGCTCGCTCTGCACGAGCAGGATGGGCCCACCCTTGCCCGGGCTGGTGACCTGGAGGTCCTTGACCTGCCCGGCCAGCGCGGTGATGTACCGCGAGCAGGCTTCGAGGAACGGCCCGTTGCCGGTGCGGGGTTCGACCGTGGCCTGGGCGAGCAGCCATGCGGGGATGCCGCCGGCGTCATACCCTGACCCCACGAACGGGCCCACCCGGAGGACCAGATGCATCCCCGCCTCGCCGACCAGCTGGACGAAGTGCCGCAGGTCGTTGTCTCCGGTGAAGTCGAACTGGCCCGCGCGGGCCTCGTGCCTGCTCCACACCACCGGGGTCTCGACCGTGTTGAGGCCGGCCTGTTTCGCGGCGGCGATGCGCCCGGCCCACTCGGCCCGGGGCAGACGGGCGTAGTGGATGGAGCCCCCCGCGATCCACACCCGGCGTCCGTCGAGCATGAAGCTCCGTCCGTCGTAGGTCACCGATGCCATAGACTCTCCGTCAGGGAATCGTTTGGATTTTGGCTGCGCCCCCGGGCCCACCAGCCCCGAATCGCCGCCCGAGAATCGGAACCGCAAGGATAGGAGAGGGTTTGGCAAACGGCAACGAACCGGGCGCTTTCTCGGTACTGTCTGACCCAAGTTGTGCCACGGCCGAGCGCCGGGCGACCGACCAAACGCCTGTCAGGGCGAGAGTTGTGAGGATGGGATGTCCGTGACCGCCAATCCGGCGAACCGCAGATCGCGTTGTAATCTGGTGCTTTCGCTGGGCCTCGCCGGCGCGTTGGCGGCGACTGCCGGCTGCGGGTCGGGGATGGACCAGATCGACCGGCGCCTCGCCAAGGTGCTCGGGGAGTCCTCGGGTCGCACGGGCCTGGCGGTGGACCCCAGGATCCAGCCGGCCCAGGCCGTCCCGGCCCGGTCGGGGTCGCTCTACGAGACGAGCCCCGCGACCAACAACCCCGCGGCGGCGGAGCTGGCATACACCGAGCTGGACCGCGGGCAGCCGGGCACGCCCGCGGTCGTGCAGGGGCTCAACGAGCGGCTCCGCAACTACGGGCTCGCGGCCGGGGGGATCGGGGCGGAGAATGTGCTGACGCTCTCGCTCCTGGACTCGCTGCGCCTGGCCCAGCGCCAGGGACGCGAGTATGTCTCCGCCGAGGAGGACTACATAATCGGGGCGATCAGCCTCCTCGCCGAGCGGCACCGCTGGGGCCCGCGCCTGTTCGCCGACTCGAGCGTGAGCGTCGGCGGCGACGGGGACGAGGGCCGGTTCGACAACGCGCTGAATGTGGTCAACACGCTGCGGGCGACCCACCGGCTGCCCTACGGCGGCGAGGCCGAGGCGCGGTGGGTGTGGAACGCGACCGAGCAGCTCCGCTCCAGCGTGAGCGGGCAGTACCAGCAGGCGTCGAGCCTGGTGCTGGACACGAGCCTGCCCCTGCTGCGGGGCGCGGGGATGGTGGCGCGCGAGGACATCATCCAGGCCGAGCGGGACCTGGTGTACGCGGCGCGGGACTTCGAGGCGTTCCGGCGGAGCTACTTCGTCTCGATCGCCCAGGACTACTTCCGCCTGCTCCAGACCGTCAACGAGCTGCAGAACCGGCTGGTGCAGCTCGGCAACCTCGAGGTGTTCGTGCAGCAGGAGCACACCCTGAAAGAGGCGGGACGCCGGACGGACTTCCAGGTCAACGAGGCGCGGGACCGGCTGGTCTCGGCGCGGAGCTCGCTGGCGAGCACGCGCGAGCAGTTCACGCTGCAGCTCGACCGGTTCAAGATCCGGCTGGGCATCCCCGTGCAGCAGCCGCTGCGCCTGGTGGGCGCGGCGATCCAGATCCCCGAGCCGTCGACCACGATCGAGGACGCGACCATCTCGGCGCTGGCGTACCGGCTCGACCTGCAGAACCGGCGCGACCGGTACGCCGACAGCCAGCGGGGGGTGCTCGCCGCCAGGAACCAGCTGCTGCCGGACCTGGACCTCTCGGGCGAGGTGAGGATCCCCACGGACCCGGGCGTGTCCGAGGGGGGGCTGGCGATCGATCCGGACGAGGCGTCGTGGGAGGCCGGCCTCCTGCTCAGCCTGCCGCTGGACCGGAGGATCGAGCGTCTGCAGCTCCGCCAGTCGCTGCTGCGGCTGCAGCAGTCGCAGCGCGATCTGGACGAGTTCGTCGACACGGTCATCGTGGACGCGCGCCAGAGCGTGCGGGCGATCGATCTGGCGCGGTTCCGGCTCGAGCTGGCCGAGTCGCAGGTGCAGATCAACGACCGCCGGCTTGAGCAGCAGAAGATCGACGCCGACCGCGTGGACACCCGCGACCGCCTGGACGCCGAGGCCCGCATGCTGGACGCCAAGAACGCCCGCGACCAGGCGCTCACCGACCTGCGCATCGCCATCCTCACCTACCTCGACTCGATCGGGCAGCTCCGCGTGTCGCCCGAGGGGGTGATCGACCCGCTGCCCGGCATGACGATCCAGGTCGAGGACCGCCCGATCGACTTCGAGAAGCTCCTGAGCGTCGATCAGCTCACGGCGGGCGAGGGCTGGGGGATGGACGAGAGCATGCCGGAGGCCCCCGAGGGCGAGTAGCGGGCCGCCGGCCCCCCGCACGCGGCCCCCACGCGGCCCCTCCGATAACCGCCCGAACGCGGGCGGCAGTGCGGCCTCACGCGCCGATTCCCGCCGCCCCCGCCGCGATCGCGCCCGCGCGGCCCGTACACTCACCGCCATGCACACCCCCACCCGTCTCGCGATCGTCGCGCTCCTCACCGCGTGCCCCGCCCTCGCGGGCGACGGGCTGCGCGTGGCCACCTGGAACATCTCGAACTACACGGGCGGGCGCGTCGACGCGATCCACACCTCGGTGTACGGGCAGTTCGAGGGGCGTTCGATGGCCCCCGACGCGATGATCGTGCAGGAGATGCTGTCGGCCTCGGCGTTGCAGCAGCTGACCGGCGCGCTGAACAGCGCCCCCGGCTCGCCGGGCGACTGGGCGGCGGCGCCCTTCATCGACGGCAACGACACCGACAACGGCTTCGTCTACCGCACCAGCAGGGTCATCCTCCTCGACACCGTCGTCGTCGCCCAAGGCGGGCTGCCCCCCAACCACCCGCGCGATGTCGTCCGGTACGATGTGAGGCCGGTCGGGTACGCGTCGGAGCCGGCGACCATCTCACTGTACAGCTCACACATGAAGGCGGGCAGCGCCGGCGACGACCAGACCCGCCGGCTGCTGGAGGCCCAGCGCATCCGCGCCGACGCCGACGCGCTGCCGGTCGGACGCCAGTTCATCCTTGGCGGCGACTTCAACATCCAGTCGTCCGCCCAGCAGGCGTATGTCGAGCTGACACGCGCCGGCGCGAGCGGGCGCTTCCGCGACCCGATCAACACGCCCGGGAGCTGGAACAACTCGGGCTCGTTCCGGTTCGTCCACACGCAGGACCCCGCCGGCGCTGGGGGTATGGACGACCGGCACGACCAGCTGCTCGTGTCGTACGGCCTGACGGACCTCGACGGGACCGAGTATATCGGCGACGCGAGCATCCCCTACGCGACCTTCACCTGGGACGACGCCAACCACTCGTACCGCGCGTGGGGCAACGACGGGTCGTCGTTCAACCTCAGCCTGACGACGACCGGCAACACCATGGTCGGGCCGCAGATCGCCCAGGCGCTGATCACGATGTGCGCGGGCGCCGGGCACCTGCCGGTGTTCCTGGACCTGCGGGTGCCGGCGCGGGTGAACGCGGACGGCGTCGTGGATTTCGGCATCGTGACCGCCGGCCAGCTCGCCGGCGCGATGGTCGGCGTGGCCAACGGCGGGGATGTCGGGCTCTGGGGCGCGGCGGGGATCGACACGCTCGACTACGCGCTGGATGTCCCGGCGCCGTTCGATGTGGCGGCGGGGCCGTTCTCGGCGGGCGCCGGGGACGGGGCCAACACGCACGAGGTCACGCTGCTCGCGGGCCAGGCGGGGTACCTGGAGACGACGCTCCTGATCACGACCAACGCGCCGGACTCGCCGACGGTCGCGGTGCCGGTGCGGGCCAATGTCCTCAACGCGTGCCCGGCTGACTGGAACGAGGACGGCGAGCTCGACCCGCTGGACTTCCTCGCGTACCTCAACGACTGGACGCCCGACGACCCGCACGCGGACCTGGACTGGAGCGGGGAGGTCGATGTGTTCGACTTCATCCTGTTCCTGAACGCATGGAACGCGGGCTGCTAGGACACACGGCGTGTCGGGTGCCGTGTGCCACGGCCGTGTCGGCCGTGCGATGACGCCGGTGGGCGTCGCCGGACGCGTTGTGACGCGACAGCGCGCGACAGGAAGCAGCACGGCTCACAGAGCCGTGGCACACAGAGCCAGACACACCGAGCCCGCACAGCTCCCGTCGACGCCGTGCCCGCTCGTGACGGTTCAATACCTCGTGAGCAGCTCGGCGATGCGGGGCTGGTTGCGCTCGATCTGGAGGCTGCGCCGGAGGGCGTTGCGGGCCTCGTCCAGGGCGGTGATGTTCTGCTTGTTGGACCAGAGGTACTGGTTGAGCAGGCAGACGCCGATGCCGTTGAACGCCGGGTAGTGGCCCTCGTCGAGCTGGGTGCTCATGCGGAAGGCGTCGAGCGCGTCGTCGTACCCGCCCATGCGGAACAGGGCCGAGCCGAGACGCTCGTAGGCCATGGCGCTGGGCGACTGGCGGATCACCTCGCGGATGGTGCCGGCCATCTCCGCGTGGCGCCCGACCTTGCCCTGGCTCTCGGCGAGGTTGAGCAGCAGCTCGGTGGTGAGCGGCATCATCTCGGCCGCGGCCTCGTACTGGGCGATGGCCTCGCCGTGACGCCCGGCGTTGGCGTAGGCGGCGCCGAGGTTGACCCGCGCCGGGCCGTCGTCGGCTTTGATGCGCACCGCGCGCTCCGCGTAGATCACGGCCTGGGCGTTCTCGCCCAACTGCAGGTAGGCGGTCGCGAGGTTCAGGTTGGCCGCGAAATCGTCCGGCCGGATCGACAGGGCCCGCAGATACGCCCGGACCGCCTCGGTGATGCGGTCGAGCATCTGGAGGGCGTAGCCGTGCCAGTAGTTGGGGTCGAACTCGCCCGGGGCGGTTCGGACCGCGTCGGCGTAGTGCGCTTCGGCGGACTGGTAGTCCCCCCGCTCCCGGTAGATGTCGCCGGCGCCCATGTAGGCGGTCGACATGGTGGGGTTGATCTCGATGGCCCGCTCGAACTCGCGGAGGGCCTGGTCCAGCAGCCCCTGGTCACGCAGGCGGGCCCCCAGGTCGACCGCCTCGGTGGCCCGGGTGTCCGACCGCGCGCCGGTGCGGGCGGTCATGGCGCGATTGCCCCCGCCGCGGCAGCCGGTCAGGCCGGGGGTGAGCAGGGCGGAGAAGGCCAGGATGGTCACGGCGTGGCGGGTCTTCATCATGGATGTCTTTCGGCTGGATAGGGGCCGGTCGTTGGCACGATCGCCCGAGAACGCGCCGGGGGAAAGCCTACCTCCCCCGGCGACGGCCCGCGAGGGAGCTGTCGGCCCCCGCTCCGGGGCGGGGGTCAGCGGTCGATCAGGCGTCGGAGACGCCGGAGATTGATGGTGTCCATGGGGGTGCCGGCGTCGGAGTCCTCTTTGGGGGTTTCGAGGATCTTGGGTACGCCGGCGAGGGCGGGGTGGTTCATCACGGCGGCGAAGCCGGAGTCGGCGAGGGCGCGGGCGGTGGTGGCGCGGCCGATCGTGCCCTCGCCGATGTGGGCGTGGCGGTCCTTGCGGCTGCCGAGCTCGCCGACGGAGTCGTTGAGGTGCATGACCCGGAGGTGCCCCAGGCCGCAGACGCGGTCGAACTCGGCCAGCACCGCCTTGCCCGCCGCCCGGGTCGACATGTCGTACCCGCCGGCGTGGGCGTGGCAGGTGTCGAAGCAGTATCCGACGCGGTGGCCTGCGTCGGTGGCGTCGAGGATGAGGCTGCGGGTCTGGGCGAGCTGCTCGAAGGTGCGTCCGAGGTTGGATCCTGAGCCGACGGTGTCCTCAAGGCACATGACGGTGATGTACCCGGCCGTCCGCTTAAAGAGGGCCTTGTATGCCTGGGCGATGCGTTTGAGGCCGGCGCCCTCGTCGCTGGTCGTGTACGCCCCCGGGTGGTGCACGAGGAAGGGGATGCTGAGCGACTCGCAGCGCTCGATCTCCTCGGTCATCAGGTCGATCGACTTGTGCCAGAGCTCGTCGTCGGGGCTCGCGAGGTTGATGAGGTAGCTCGCGTGGCTGACGGTGCGGTCGGCCCAGCCAAACTCGTCGAGCGCAGCCCGCCAGTCGGCGCACGCCGCGGGGTCGAGGGCCTTGACCTTCCACTGACGCTGGTTCTTGGTGAACACCTGAACGGTGTCCATGGTCAGTCCGTGCGCCGTTCTGGCCGCGGCGGCGAGCCCGTCGGCGATGGAGAGGTGCGAGCCGAGCATGGCCGAGTGTAGGTCCGGGGGGTGGTAGGATCGGCCTCCCGCCGCGTACCCGGAGGCCGCCATGCTGAATCGCCGCTCGTTTCTTGTCGCCTCCGGATCGGCGCTCGGCGCCGCCGGCGTGGCGGGGGCTTCGCCCATCGCCCCCGCCCAGGCCCCCGCGCCGGCCTCCGCGGCGTCCCCCGGGGGAGGACGCTCGGCGGTGGTCTGGCACGATGTCCGCGCCTGGGGCATCTCAGGGCGGGGGTGGACCGACACCGAGCGATTCTTCGACCGCCTGCCGGCGCGGGCCAAGGGCGTCGTGCGTGACGCGGTATGGGGGCTCAGCCGCCACTCGGCGGGGATGTCCGCCGAGTTCTTGACCGACGGGTCCGCGATCAGCTCGCGCTACTCGCTGCTCTCGGGCGACCTGGCCATGCCGCACATGCCGGCGACCGGCGTCAGCGGGCTGGACCTGTACGGTCTCGACGGGGACCGGTGGCGGTGGGCGGCGGTGTGCAAGCCCGGGTCGCAGCGGGTCGAGACGGACCTGATCGACGGGCTCGACGGTGCCCGGCGCAGGTGGCGGATGTACCTGCCGCTCTACAACGGGACCGAGTCGCTGGAAATCGGCGTGCCCGAGGGCGCGGGCTTCGAACCGGTCGCCCCGGACGGGGGCCGTCCGATCGTCTTCTACGGCACATCGATCCTGCACGGGGCGTGCGCGTCGCGTCCGGGGATGGCCTGGCCCTCCATCGTCGGGCGCCGGCTCGACCGCCCGACGATCAACCTCGGGTTCTCGGGAAACGGGAAGATGGAGCCCGAGGTCGCGGCGCTGCTGGCCGAGCTCGACGGCGCGGCGTTCGTGATCGACTGCGCGCCGAACATGAACGAGCAGGAGATCCGCGAGCGCGCCGTGCCGCTGGTGCGGGCGATCCGCGACGCGAGGCCCGACGCGCCGATCGTGCTGGTGGAGGACCGGAACTACGGCCAGGCGTGGCTGAAGGCGTCCGCCCGCGACCGCAACACCCGCAGCCAGGCGGCGCTGCGCGAGGCGTACGCCCGGCTCATGGACTCCGGCGTCACGGGGCTCTCGTATGTGCCGGCCGGGTCGCTGCTCGGCGACGATGCCGGAGAGGCGATGACCGACGGCTCGCACCCCAACGATCTGGGGATGGCCCGGTACGCCGACGCGGTGACTCCGGTGCTGCGCGCCGCGCTCCCGGGGTAAACCCCGTTGCAACCCCCGGCATACCCTTCGCGTGGGTGACGCCGGAGCAGCATTCCCCCGATTTGGGGGGGTCGGGTGAAACTTCACCGGGGTTGGATCGGAACAACAGCTACCCGCCCGGGCGAGGCGGCGGGCTAAAGGGGCTGGGTGTGCGCAAGGGCCTGATCATCGTCGGGGGACTCGTTGTCGTTGGAGTCCTCCTCGTGGGCGGGGGGGTCGTCGTCGCCACGACCCCGGCGGGCGAGCAGCTCCGCGCGAAATTCAAGAAGACAGAGGAGGCCAAGATCGTCCGGATTGAGCCGGCCTACCGCTCGACGATCACGCGGACGGTGAGCGCACCGGGGATGGTCGAGCCGCGGACGAAGGTCGAGATCAGCGCCCAGGTGTCGGCCCGGATCACCGCCCTGCCGTTCGAGGAGGGTGAGGAAGTGAAGGCCGGGGATGTGGTGGTTCGTCTGGACGCCGAGGACCTGACGGCCCGGCTGGAGGCGGCCAAGGCCCGGCAGAAGGCCCAGGAGGCGCGGCAGCGGGGGAGCGAGGCCGACCTCGCGGTCGCCCTGTCGGACTTCGGGCGCAAGCGCGAGCTGCACGACACCGGGGACATCTCCGACTCGGTGTACGAGCAGGCGGAGAACCGGTACAACCAGGCGGTCTCGGCGGTCGAGATGGCCAAGGCCGATGTCGAGATCGCGCGGGCGCAGATCATCGAGGCCGAGCGGGACCTGGCCAACGCGATCATCTCCAGCCCTATCGACGGGGTGATCACGACGCTCAACGCCGAGGTGGGCGAGCTGGTAGTTGTCGGCACCCTGAACAACGCCGGGTCGATCATCCTGGAGATCGCCGACCTCTCGGACATGCTCCTGATGGCCCGGATCGATGAGTCGAATGTGGCCCAGGTGGAGGCGGCGCAGGAGGCCACGGTCTTCGTCAACGCCTACCGGAACGACCCGTTCCGGGGCGTGGTGGAGCGGGTGGGGCTGGAGCGCAAGCGCTGGGAGGACGGCACCTACTACTACGAGGCGGAGGTCAAGCTCAGCGACGAGGCCGGGCGCCCGCTGCTCTCGGGGCTTTCCGCGACGGCGGAGATCGATGTGCAGAAGCTCAGCGATGTGCTCGTGGTGCCTAGCCAGGCGGTGCTCGACCGTCGCGTCGACGAGCTGCCCCGGGACACCATCGACCGCGCCGCCGGGATCGTGGACAAGCGCAAGACCTTCGCCACCGTCGTCTACACCATCACCGACAACAAGGCGGTCGCCGACCCGGTCTCCATCGGCCCCAGCGACCTGGCCGAGACGGTCATCCTCGCGGGGATCGAGGACGGGCAGCGCGTCATCACCGGCCCGTTCAAGACCCTGGTGGAGATGAAGGACGAGGACCTCGTGAAAGACGAGGCCGAGAAGAAGGCCGAGGACGAGGCGGCCGGCGCGGAGCAAGCCCAGGCCGGCGCCGAAGGCGAAACCACCGACGCCCCCGACCCGGGGTCCTGAGCCCATGGCCATCCGCATCCGACAGCTCACGAAGGTCTACCGGCTCGGCGACGAGCGGGTGCACGCGCTGCGCGGCCTCGACCTGGACATCGGCGCCAACGAGTTCGTCGCCATCATGGGCGCCTCGGGCTCGGGCAAGAGCACCCTGATGCACATCCTCGGCTGCCTGGACCGGCCGACGGCCGGCCTGTACGAGCTCTCGGGCCGGCCGATGCACAAAGTGTCGGCCGGCCGCCTGGCCAGGGTCCGCAACGAGCAGATCGGGTTCATCTTCCAGAGCTTCGAGCTGCTCAACCGCGCCAGCGCTCTGAAAAATGTCATGCTGCCCATGATCTACTCCCGCAAGCACTGGCTGACCGCCCGGGCCCGCGCCAAGCACGCCCTGGAGCGCGTGGGGCTGGCCGACCGCATGGGCCACAAGCCCAACCAGCTCTCCGGCGGCCAGCGCCAGCGCGTCGCCGTGGCCCGCGCCCTGGTCAACGAGCCCTCGATCCTCCTCGCCGACGAGCCGACGGGCAACCTCGACAGCGCAACCACCAGGGAGATCATCGCGCTGTTCGAGCAGCTCCACCGCGAGGGGCAGACCATCGTCATCGTGACCCACGAGGAGGAGGTCGCCCAGCACACCCACCGGATCGTCCGCCTCCGCGACGGGCTGGTCCTGAGCGACCACCCGACCGCCGAAGACCCGATCCACCAGCGGTGGCTCGAGGCCGCGGCGGTCACCGCCCAGCAGGCCGCCGCCTCGCTCGGCGCCCGGCCGAAACCCACCGAGCCACAGGGGGCGGGCGCATGATCCTCTTCCGCATCGTCCTCCAGACCTTCGGCCTGGCGCTGGGCCAGATCTGGACCAACAAGGTCCGCTCGCTGCTCACCACGCTGGGGGTGATCATCGGCGTCGCCAGCGTCGTGGCGGTCATCGCTGCCCTGCAGGGGCTCCGCCAGACGGTGCTCAGCGAGTTCGAGAAGATCGGCGCCAAGCGGGTCTATATCGACGGGCGCCTGCCGCAGTCGATGTGGGGCACCGGCAACTGGCGCGATGTCCAGCTCAAGATGCCGGAGATCGAGGCGATCCGCGAGAGCTGCCCCTCCATCACGGACATCACGCCCGAGATGTGGAGCAGCTACGCGATCGAGTACGGCGACCGCAAGCTCGACAACATCCCGACGCTGGGCATCTGGCCCACCTGGCACGGGATCGTCGGCCGGCAGGTCATCCAGGGGCGCCAGTTCAACACCATCGACGACTCGGAGCGCCGGTTCGTCTGCCTGATCAACGACAAGGCCATCGAGGAGCTCGACCTGCCCCGCGAGCCGGTCGGGGAGTTTGTGCGCCTGGCTGGGCGTCGGTTCATGGTGGTCGGAGTGGTCGAGACGGTGCAGCTCAACATCTTCGGCGGGGGCGAGAACGCCAGCGAGGTGTTCATCCCGTACGCCACCGCGCAGATGCTCAACCCGCACCGGCACATCTCCGAGGCCTGGGCCCAGCTCGCGAGCCCCGACAAGGTCGAGGACGCCAAGGCCGAGATCACCTTCGTCCTCCGCAAGATGCGCGGGCTCTCGGGCGACCAGGAGGACACCTTCCAGATCGAGGTCATCCAGCAGTTCATCGACCAGTTCAACTCCCTCGCCAAGGGCATCACCGCCGGCGCGGGCGGCATCGTCGGGATCAGCCTGCTCGTCGGCGGCATCGGGATCATGAACATCATGCTGGTCAGCGTCAGCGAGCGGACACGCGAGATCGGCCTGCGCAAGGCGATCGGCGCCCGCCCGGCCGTCGTCCTCATCCAGTTCCTCGTCGAGGCCGTCACCCTGTGCCTGGCGGGCGGCGCGATCGGCCTCGCCTGCGGGCAGGGGCTCATCAGCGCCCTGCGCCACATCCCCGACAGCCCGCTCAAGGACGCCGCCGTCCCCGCCTGGGCGGTCCTCCTCGCCGTCGGGTTCAGCGCCGGCACCGGCGTCATCTTCGGCATGTTCCCCGCGATCAAGGCCGCGCGGCTCGACCCGATCGAGGCGCTCCGCCACGACTGAGAGCCGGCTCACCACAGAGGACACAGAGGAACTCAGAGCTACACCATGAAGAGGATTCAACGCGGTTCATGTCTTCCTCTGTGCGCCTCTGTGCCCTCCGTGGTGAGGCTCGGCTCGGCCGGGGCGTGCGCGCTCGCCCTCGCCGGCTGCACGACCAACCCGCTGTTCTCGCACGAGTCGGACTACGCGCCCGCCCTGTCGGTCGAGCGGCTGCGCCGGATCCAGCCCGCCCCGCTCCCGGAGTACCAGGCGGAAACGCCCGAGGCCGTCGCGCCCGACCCGGCCTCCGCCCGCGACCGCTTCGCCGGCGTCGAGTCGGCGGAGGTCTCGATCGAGGAGTGCCGGGCGTGGGCGCTGGAGCGGAACCTCGACCTGCAGGTCGCCCTGCTGAGCCCGGCCCTCGCCGCCGAGCGCCTCCGAGAGGAGGAGGGCCGATTCGAGTCCTCCTTCACGCTCAGCGGCACCTGGGCGGAGACCGACTCGCCGACCAGCACGACACTCGACAGCGCCCAGCAGAAGTTCCAGCGCGTCGAGCCCGGCGTGACCATCCCGCTCCGCACCGGCGGCACGACCTCCATCTCCCTGCCCGTCACCCGCAACGAGACCAACAACCAGTTCAGCACGCTCAACCCCGCGTACAGCAGCGACCTGGAGTTCTCGATCAGCCAGCCGCTGATGCGCGGGGCCGGACGCCGGGCCTCGACCTACGGCATCACCATCGCCTCCTACGACCGGCAGATCTCCGAGGTCCAGACCAAGGCGGAGGTCATCCGGCAGCTGGCCGCGGTCGACCGCGCGTACTGGCGCCTCTACGGCGCCCGCGCCACCCTCGAGGTGCGGCTCCAGACGCTCGAGCTCGCACAGGCGCAGCTCGCCCGGGCCGAACGCCAGTTCAACGCGGGCGAGGTCGCCGAGATCGAGGTGCTGCGCGCCCAGGCCGGCGTCGCCGAGCAGCTCGACGGGATCATCACCGCCCAGAACTCCGTGCTCACCCAGCAGCGCGAGCTCAAGCGGGTCATCAACCAGCCGGGTCTGGAGATCGAGACCCAGACCCTCGTCGTGCCCAGCTCCCCGCCCGACCCGGTCCGCTACGAGTTCGACGCCGGCGCCCTCACCGCCGCGGCCGTCGCCAACCGCATGGAGATGCTCGAGCTCGAGCTCCGACTCGCCGCGGACCTCGTCACCGCCGACTGGTCCCGCAACCAGGCCCTCCCGCTCCTCGCGATGGACTACACCTACCGCGTCAACGGACTCGGCGGCGGGCTGTCCAGCTCCATGACCACCCTCCGGGACAACCACTTCGAGGACTGGTCGGTCGGGCTGAGCGGCGAGATCCCGCTGGGCAACGAGCAGCGCGAGGCCGCCGTCCGCCGGTCGCTGCTCACGCGACTGCAGCGCCTGGCCACGCGCGACGCACGCGAGCAGTCGATCGAGCGCGAGGTGCTCGACGCGGTCGACCAGATCGGCTCGGCGTGGGAGCGCATCCTCGCGGCACGCCAGAGCGTCATCCTCAACACCCGCACGCTCCAGGCCGAGGAGCGCCAGTTCGATGTTGGCGAGACCACCTCGACCGATGTGCTCGACGCGACGGCGCGGCTGGCCCAGGCCCGGCTCGCCGAGATCAACGCCGTGGTCGAGTACCAGATCGCCCAGGTCGACCTCGCCTTCGCCACGGGCACCCTGCTTGGGGCCTCGAAGGTCGAGATCGTGCCCGCCGACCCGCTCGGGACCGGCCACGCCGCCGACCACGACCCCGACCTCACCACCGACCAAGCCGCCGACCAAACCACCGACCAGACCACCGCCGAGCCCCCGGCTCAGCAGCCCGAGCCGTAGTCGGCGAGGAAGTCGATGACATCCAGCGTGTTGATCATCGTGTCCTGGTTGTAATCGCCGTTGGGCAGCCGGCCGCTCCACGCCGAGAGGAAGGCGAGGACATCTCGCGAATCGACGATGCCGTCGGAGTTGAAGTCCGCCGGGCAGCGGAGCTTGTGGGTGTAGAAGAGGTTGAGGAGCTGCCCGTCCGTGACTCGATGCGCCATCGCGTCGAGACTGAACCACCACATGCCGTCGGGGCCGAGCCGGATGCGCTCGGGGGAGATCTCCTCGGGCAGCGTCATGGTGCGCGGCGCGGACCCGCCGACGGAGTAGTTCAGGACGGTCTGCCCCCCACCGCCGCGCACGACGCACACCACCGGGCTCTCCCGCAGCCAGTAGATCTTGCGAATGTCCTGGACCTCCGTGTCGGCCGTGCCGAACCGCATCCCCTCCAAGGGGGGGTCGGCCAGCACCCGCACGAAGTCGCCCTCGCTGTCTTCAAGCGTGAACAGGTGGGGAAGGTGCTTGGACGCGGTCCTGTAGCCCACCCGCTCCGAGCCGCCGACGCGGTTGTCCCACTGGTCGTCCGGGACCATCCCCACCATCACCACCGTCCACTCGTCCCCGAGGGTCAGACCGTCGATCGTGGCCGCCTCCTCAGCGCCAGGCTGCTGCGGGGCCAGCCCGAACCCCTCGGCCGTCGGCGCGTCCTGGTACACACCCTCCCAGGCCAGCACATAGCGGGAGTGCAGCGGCAGGCTGTCCTGCTGCGCCGCCCGCAGCGCCACCGTGGGCAGCCACTTCACCTGCGGCTTCCCCGCGCTGTCGAGCGGGTTCCATGTCGCCCAGACCGTGACGGGGAACCAACGACCCGCCTCGAACTCCCCACGCCCAGACCACAGCCACGCCTGATCCCCGATGCTGTTGTAGAGCAGCGTGACCAGCGAGGCCGTCGTCTTCGGGTCGGTATCGAGATCCTGCGGCGGCACGGCGTACGCCCACGCGCGGATAAGCACCGAGCTGCGCGGCTCGGGCACATCGGCGGTGTCCGACACCGGACGCCACGCCCCGAGATGGCCGAGGTCCGAGCGGTTCTCGATCAGGAACATGTTCCCCGGGTCGCAGGGCGGCGGCGGGACGCCGGGCGGCAGGTCCGCCGGCCCGTTCAGACGCGTGATCTCGGCGTTCACAGAGACATCGGCCGTGGGCACGGGGACCACCGCCCGAAGCATGTTGTCCTGCGAACGGCCCAGCACGAGCGGCCGGGCCAGGCGCCAGGGGGGGATCTCGAACCGACGGAACCCCGCCGTATCAACGACAAGCGAACCGATGTAGCCGGTTGTCCCGTGGAAGATCGCCATGCGCTGCTCGGAGGTGCCCGCGACCATGATCTGGCCCCAGTGCTCCCCATCGGGCGAGAACAGCACCCGCGACTCGCGCTGGCCGGCCTGCCACGCCGACACCGCCGCCGCGTCGATCCGCCCGAGGTACGGCCCGCCCGGCTGGCCCACCATGCCGAAGTTGAGCACCCCGTCGTCGGGCCAGGAGGTGACCGACGCGCCCGACACCGTCCGCCAGCTCGCCAGCTTGAGGTCGGGGTCGTAGGTCAGCTCCAGCACGGCGCTGTTGGTCTCGTCGGCCCCGCAGAGCACACGCCGGCACTCCGGGTCGCCTGGCACCATCTTGACCACCTGGTTGTGCAACAGCAGCGGGTAGATCCCCTTCCCACCCCAGACCGTCTCCACCGCTGTCCAATCGGGCGAGGCCTCGTGCACGCGGCTGCGATCGTCGATCCCCGTATCCGGCACGACGACCGGCGAGGCCCACTCGCCCCCGGCCGCCAGCGTGCGGGCCAGGAGCTGGTTGTCCTCCGCGGAGTCGCCGGTTGAGACCACAACCGACACCCGCCCGTCCTCATGGCGCAGATACCCGCCGCAGTGGTAATGCTCGTGCTGCACCGGCGTGGTCGACTCGGCGATCAGGATGGTCTCGCTGGTCCACTCGGCGCCGCTGCGGACGAATCGGGTCGCGTACGCCTGCCCGCCGGTCTTCACCTGCGCACGGTAGTCGGTCCATGTCACTATCAGCTCGTTGTCGCTCACGGGGAACGCGGCCAGCGACCAGTGCGCCCCGCGGACCGCGTCCGCCCGGTTCGTCCGCGAGCCCAGCGCCGCCACGATCCACGGATCCTGACTGCCCAGCCGGTCCACCGTCGTGTACACCAGGCCGACGCGGCTGCTCACCCAGACGCCCATGTGGGGCTCCGTGACCTCGCACCCCATCACGATCAGACCGTTGTGCACCGCCCCGCCGTCGGTCGGACCGAACGCGAGCCCCGGCTGGTCGACCGACCCGCCGTTGACGCCGGTCTGCCCCATGAGCAGATCGTTCTCATAGTCCTTGGCGGGGTTGTCGTAGAGCAGCTTGTGGCTGTGCGACCAATCGTTCCGGGCGAACGCCGCGTCCACCTGCCCCTGGCCGAGGTGGACGCTCACCCGCTGCTGCGTCGCCGAATCGATCACGAAGACCGGGGTGCCGTCGTCGGTCTGCCCCGCCGCGACGGGACTGATCGACCGACCGAGCTGGAGGAGGGTCTGGGGCGCCAGACCGCACAACAGCGTCTCGCGCCCGAACCGCATCTCGTCCGGCCCGACCGTCTGACCGTCCCACAGGTACGCCGCCGAGGGCCGGCTGAACGAGAAGCCCAGACCGCCCCCGGCCTCCACCCCACCGTCGAAGGTCATCCACTGGCGCTGCGCCGCGGCCGGGGCCGCCAACACCGCCGTCACACACAGCCACCGCGCCGCCCGTCCGAAGCTTCCCATCCGTGAATCCTCCTGCACCCCGTCCAGAAGTTGAGCGGAACGACGACCGCCGGTCAAGGGCGAACATGATTATCGCCCCTGGCCAGTCTCCATCGGCTATCCGTCCCCGCCACTCAAGGCCCCCCACCCGGGCCAGAGCCCCTCCAGGTGCGCAACTTCCTCAATTTCCCCCTTGACGCCTGCCGGCGACCCGCTATCCTCGTCCCAGCATCAAGAGTCCCGGGCTGGCCTAACGCCCGGGCGGCAACCGAGCATGCTTACCAAGCTTGCCGCGGTGCCGAGGCTAGCCCCTGTGCGGGGAGCGATGCGGCCGGGATGGCGGAAACACGCCAACCCCAGCAAAAAGGCGACGAAGGTCGTCGCCGACCCGCGCAACGCTGGCCTGCGATTGGTGCCGTGAAGGAGGTTTCACGGCATGTGTAATTCCGATTACACCATCGCGGGCGCGAGCACCACAGCCATCCACGGCGGTCTGACCCCAGACCCGCTCACCGGAGCGCTCGTGACACCGCTCGTGCAGTCCACCACCTTTGTCAACGAGGCCGTCGGGCAGACCAAGGGGTACGCGTACTCACGCGTCTCCAACCCCACCGTCTCGGCCCTCGAAGCCCAGTTGGGCGCCCTCGAGGATGCCCCCCCGGCGGTCTGCTTCGTCACCGGACTGGCCGCCGAGACCGCCCTGTTCCTCGCCCTGCTCAAGGCCGGGGACCATGTCGTCCTGGGCGATGCGATCTACGGCGGGACCGTCCGCCTGGTCCGCCAGGTGCTCAGCGAGCTGGGCATTCAGGCCACCTTTGTCGATTCTTCACACGCCGAGAATGTGCGCACGGCCCTGCGCCCCAACACCAAGCTCATCTTCATCGAGAGCCCGGCCAACCCCACCCTCAAGCTCACCGACCTCAAGGCCGTCGCGGATATCGGACGCGAGGCCGGGATCCATGTCGCCGTCGACAACACCTTCCTCACCCCCGTCATCCAGCGCCCCCTCGACATCGGCGCCACCGTCTGCGTTTACTCCACAACCAAGCACATCGAGGGCCACTCCACCGCCGTCGGCGGCTCGGTCGTCTCCCGCGACCCGGCGCTCCTCGACCGCGTCCGCTTCATCCGCAAGTGCACCGGCGGCATCCAGGCCGCGTTCCAGGCCTGGCTCACCACCCGCGGCGTCAAGACCCTCCCCCTCCGCCTCAAGCAGCACTCGGCCAACGCCCTGGCGCTCGCCAAGGCCCTGCGGGCCAACCCGTTCGTCGCGGCAGTCAACTACCCAGGCCTGGAGGACCACCCACAGCACGCGCTGGCCAAGCGCCAGCACCTCGGCGGGCTCCACGGCGGGATCTTGTCCTTCGAGGTCGTCGGCGGGACCGACGCCGCCGTCAAGGTCCTCAACTCCGCCAAGCTCTGCGCGCTCGTCGAGCACCTCGGGAGCGTCGAGACGCTCCTGACCCACCCGGTCACCATGACGCACGCCGATGTGCCGGTCGAGCAGCGGCTCGCGGTGGGGATCACCGACGGGCTGATCCGTGTCTCGGTCGGCATTGAAGATATCGCGGACATCGTCGCCGACCTCGAGCAGGCCATCGCGCTCGCGCACGAGGGCTGGGAGGCCCCCGAGGCCCGCGCGGCCGCCAAGACCGAGGAGGTGGCGGCGTGAGCACCATCGTCCTGAAGTTCGGCGGGTCGGTGCTGCTCGACGAGCTGCATGTCCGCGCCGCCGCGGAAGAGGTCGCCCGGTTCGTCCGCGACGGGCAGCGCGTGATCGCCGTCGTCTCGGCGCTGGAGGGCACGACCGACGCGCTGCTGCAGCGGGCCCGCGCCTACAGCCCCAAGCCGCACGAGTTCGCCACCGCGCTGCTGCTGGCCACCGGCGAGCTGACCAGCACCGCCCTGCTCGGCCTGGCGCTCGACACGCTCGGCGTCCGCGTCGAGACGCTGGACGCCTCGGGCGTCGGCCTGCGGACCGCCGGCGACCCGCTCGACTCCTCGCCCACCTCGCTCGACACCCACGCCGTGCGGGAGGCGCTCACGCGCGTCCGCGCCATCGTCGTCCCGGGTTTCGTCGGCAAGGACGACCACAACCGCACCACGCTGCTCGGACGGGGCGGGTCGGACCTCACGGCCCTGTTCATCGCCCAGCAGCTCGGCGCGGCCTGCCGCCTCGTCAAGGATGTCGACGGGCTCTACGAGTGGGACCCCGCCAAGCCCGGGCCCGAGCCCCGCCGCTTCGCCTCGCTCTCCTGGCAGGGCGCCCTGGACCTTGACGGCACCATCGTCCAGCACAAGGCCGTGCGCTGGGCCCGGGACCACCGCCTCGCCTTCGAGGTCGGCTCCCTGGGCGCGACCCATGTCACCCGCGTCGGCGACCTCGACCCCGAGTTCGCCCGCGAGGCGGAGCCCGTCCATGCCGCCTGAACCCGGCCCCTGCATCGCTGTTGTCGGCGCGACCGGGGCGGTCGGCCGCGAGGTGCTCACGCTCCTCAGCGCGCGCGGTCTCGCTCCTCACCGCGTGCGCGCGCTGGCCTCCGCCCGGTCCGCCGGCACGGCGATCCCCTACGGCGACACGCTCCTGCCCGTCGTCGAGCTCACCGCCGACGCCTTCCGCGGATGCGCCGTCGCCATCTTCGCGGCCGACGCCCAGACCGCCCGCGACTTCGCCCCCGGCGCCGTCGACGCCGGCTGCCTCGTCGTGGACAACTCCTCGGCCTTCCGCCTGCACCCGGAGGTGCCGCTGGTGGTGCCGGAGGTCAACGGCGAGCTGATCGGCCGGCGGGGCCGCCTCATCGCCAACCCCAACTGCACCACCATCATCCTGCTCACCGCGCTCGAGCCCCTCCGCCGCGCCTTCGGCGTTCGGGCCATCGATGTCGCCACCTACCAGGCCGTCTCCGGCGCGGGGCTCGCCGCCATCGACGAGCTGCACGACCAGACCCGCGACGCCCTCCACCCCGAGACCGCCCGCAACGGCTCCCCGAACGGCGAGCCCAAGCCCCGCGTCTTCGCCGAGCCCTGCGCCTTCAACATCTTCAGCCACGACTCGGCGGTCGACCCCGACTCCGGCGTCAACGGCGAGGAGCGCAAGGTCATCGACGAGGCCCGGAAGATCTGGAACCAGCCGGACCTCCGCGTCACCCCCACCTGCGTCCGCGTCCCCGTCGTCCGTGCCCACACCGAGGCCATCACCGTCACCCTGGACACCCCCGCCACCGAGGCCGCCGTCCGCGGGGCCCTCGCCGGGGGCGCGGGGATCGAGATCGTCGACGACCGCGCCGCCAACAGCTTCCCCACGCCGCGCAAGGCCACCGAACGGGACCCCGTCCTCGTCGGACGCATCCGACCGGACCCCGGCGAACGCCCCGACGAGCACGGCCGGCGCCGCCGGTGGTGCCTGATCGCCTGCGGCGACCAGCTCCGCAAGGGCGCGGCGCTCAACGCCATCCAGATCGCCGAGCACGCGGGCGTCCTCCAGCCCGGCCCCCGCCAAGCCGCGGGCGCGCAGACGCTCACCGCCGCGGTCTGACCGGCCCGACCGCCGCATGCCGCGCGGCCCCGGCTACACTCCGCCCGTGCAGCGAGAGTTCTGGAACGAGCGCTACTCCCGCGACGGCCTCGCCTACGGCGACGCGCCTAACGACTTTCTGGCGCAGATGGCCGCCCGCCTCCCCCGCCAGGGCCGCGCGATCGACCTCGGCGCCGGCGAGGGCCGCAACGCCCTCTTCCTGGCCTCCCTCGGCCTCGACACGCTCGCCGTCGATCAGAGCGAGGTGGGGCTGCGCAAGGCCGCCCGCCTCGCGGCAGAGCGCTCGCTGCCGCTCCGCACCGAGGCCGCCGATCTGCTGCGATTCGACGCCCCGCCAGGCTCGGTCGCCGTCGTCACCTCGGTGTTCGTCCATCTCCCCGCGCAGGTCCGGGCCCCGCTCCACGCCCGCGTGCGCGACTGGCTCGCGCCCGGCGGGCTCTTCCTCCTCGAGGCCTTCGCCCCCGAGCAGTGCGCCCGGGGCAACGGCGGGCCGAGCGACCCCTCCCGCTACGCCACGCTCGACACGCTGCTCCTCGAGCTCGGCGGCCTGACGATCGAGCACGGCGTCGCGCTCGAGCGCGAACTGGCCGAGGGCGATTTCCACTCCGGCCTCGCGCCCGTGGTGCAGGTGCTCGCCCGGAAGCCCTGACCGCCCCCGCGCCGACCCCGCGCCGCCCGCCTCCCCACCCACGGCGCTCAGCAGTACGCCCGGACCGCGTACTCCCGCATCATCCGCTCGGTCGTGAAGTACGAGCCGTTGATCGTGATCGACCCGAGCATTACCGCCGCCCACGCCTCCCGGTGCTCGTGGTAGGTCGGCAGCACCTCGTGCTCGAGGGCGTGGTAGAGCCCCTCCGCGTGGCGGTGGTCCAGCCGTCCAACATCCTCGAACCGGCAGTCGTCGGCCCGCGTGCCGATCGACCAGCCCGTCACACCCTCCACGCACCCCTCCGCCCACCAGCCGTCCACGGTCGACAGGCTGGGCACGCCGTTGATCGCGGCTTTCATGCCGCTGGTGCCCGAGGCCTCCAGCGGGGGGCGCGGGTTGTTCAGCCACACATCGGCGCCGGCGACCAAGCGCTTGGCCAGCGAGATCTCGGACCCGGCGATGAACACCACGGGCACATCCATCCCCAGCTCCGCCGCCGCGCCGTGGATCCGCTGGATGATCTCCTTGCCCCGGTGGTCGTGCGGGTGGGCCTTGCCGGCGAAGATCAGCTGCATCGGCCCGGTCTTGCGCACGATCCGGCGCAGCCGCTCCATATCGCTGAAGATCAGGCCCGGGCGCTTGTAGTCGGTCATCCGGCGCGCGAACACCACCGTGCACGCCTCGGCCGAGAGCGTCCGCCCGGTCCGCTCGCGCACAAGCTCCAGCATGTCCGACTTCGCCCGCCCGTGCGCCGCCAGCAGCGTCTCGGCGTCGATCCGCTGCGCCAGGCGAAGGTCGGCGTTGCGCTTGCGCCAGTCCGGCAGGTGCTCGTCGAACAGCGCCGCCATGTGCGGCCCGACCCAGCTCGCCGCGTGGATGCCGTTGGTGATCGCCTCCACCCGGTACCCGGGGAACATGTCCCGCGACACCTCGCCGTGGCGCTGGGCGACGGCGTTGGTGAACCCGCTGAGGTTCATCGCCAGGCGGCTGGTGTTGAGCATGTGCCCGCCGTCGTCGGAGTAGAGGTCGGCCCGGTGCAGCGCGGGGTGGTCGCCAAAGATCGCCCGGACGCGCTCGACCGGGAACCGGTCGTGCCCGGCCGGGATCGGCGTGTGCGTCGTGAACACAAACCGCCGGCGCACGCCCTCGAGCACATCACGCTCCAGCGCCCGACCGGCCCCCTCCCCGTGCTCGGCGAGACGCGACGCCGCCGCCGAGAGCGCCTCCAGCGTCGCCAGGCACGCGTGCCCCTCGTTCATGTGGTACATCCGCACCTCGTGCCCGATCGCCCGGAGCATCCGCGGCCCGCCCACGCCCAGGATCGTCTCCTGCCGGATGCGGTGGTCCGGGTCCCCCGCGTACAGGCGGCTCGTCAGCCACCGGGCCGCCTCGTCGTTCTCCGGCAGGTCCGCGTCCAGGAAGTACACCGGCACCACATGACCGCCCACGCCGACCGCGTCGTAGCGGAAGGCGCGGAGCGCCACCTGGCGCCCGTCCACCGGCACGCTGATCCGCGGCGTCATCGGGCGCAGCAGGCTCTCGGGGCTCCACCGCTCCCCGGGCTCGTGCTGCATCCGGTCCGGCCCGATCTCCTGCGCGAAGTACCCCTCGCGGTAGAGCAGCGTCACCGCCACCATCGGCAGGCCCAGGTCGGCCCCCGCGCGGATCGTGTCGCCCGCCAGGATGCCCAGGCCCCCCGAGTAGGTCGGGACCCGCTCGTCGATGCCGATCTCCAACGCCAGATACGCGATGTCCTGATCGATGCGCACAGCCACACCCTCCGTTGACCCCATCCATCGACGACCGGCCCCAAACCGTGCATACTTCCGCGTTCGATCGGGAGCTTTGCGCGCCGGACGCGACGGCGGGGCCCGGTTTCGGGACCCTCGCCCGACCCGCACCCGACTCCAGCCCGACCCCCACCCGGCTCCAGCCCGGACAGGCGGCACAACCGTACGGGGCATCCCCCCCGCCGTCTATGACGACCGGGCCGCGCCCAGCATCGCGAACCCGCCGACCACCGCCAGCACCGCCGCCACCAGCACGAGGATCTTCACCCAGCTGTACGGCGCGTCCCCCACCACCCGCCCGGTCTGCCCGTGGATCAGCACCGGGTACACCCGCCCGCCGAACCGGTAGTGGATCACCCAGATCGGCAGCAGGATGTGCTTCCACCGGACATCGCGGACGGTGTTCTGCACCCGCAGGTTCCGCTGGGTGTCGCCCGGGACATCGTTCGAGCACCGACTGCGCTGCGAGCCCTCGACAAAGCCCAGCGCCGCCTGCCAGCCGGTCGCCAGGTCCCGCTGGTACTCCTCGGCCCGCCACCCCGCCAGGTACTCGGGCCGGTAGGGCGCCAGCGCCCGCAGGTCGAAATCGCCCAGCCGGTGCACCAGACCCTCGGGCAGACCCTGCGAGGCGTTGATCAGGAGGTCGTTGTAGAAGTCGTCGCGCCTGCCCCACGCGGGCACCCACCGCGTGTGGCGCACCTGACGCGTGTGCTGCACCTGCCTGCCGTTCTCCGTCGTGGTGTAGGTCTCGGTCGTGTAGTAGTAGTGCCCCGCGTCCGCCGACCACTCCGAGTGCACCGCGCAGTCGTAGGTCCAGAACGGCACATACAGCCCGATCGCCGCCGCGGGGTCCGCCCGCTTCAGCGCGCTGGGCCGGAACCAGAGCCCCTTGATCCAGGACCGGAACGCCCGCTCGGCGCCGCCCCGCCCCACATCCAGCGGCACGACCGACTCGGGCCGGATCGCGTTCCGGTTGGCCTCCTGCGCCAGCACCTGCGACGAGCCACAGAACGCGCAGTCGCTGGCCGTCGCCGACTCATCCAGCGTCACGCTCGCCCCGCAGGTGCCGCACTTGAGCACCCGGCGCTCCACCCCGTAGCCGCGCTCCGCCAGGTCCGCCTCCGTGAGCGGTCGCTCCAGGATCGTCCCCTCCGCCCGCGGCACGGGGACGCTGGTCTGGCAGTAGGCGCAGACCATCGCGTCGGCGTCGGGGTCCCAGGCCAGCTCGGCCCCGCAGGTGGCGCAGGGGAACCGTACCTCCGCGCCCGGCGCGGGCCCCGGCGACTCAACACCCCCGACGATCTCTTCCTGCCCCTCAGCCACTCGCCGCCTCCCCGGTCTGCCCGAATGAACGACCGGCTCATGCTATCCTAAAGACCGAGCATACAGCCCGCGCACGCGGGGGGAGGAATCCGACATGGGCGTGATGGACTGGTTCAAACGCGGCGTGGGCGAGATGATGGTGGCCCGGCCCGACGACGCCAAGGCGCATGTCGTCTGGAAGCACCCCGACCCCACCATCCCCATGAAGAGCCAGCTCACCGTCGAGTCCGACGAGAAGGCCGTCTTCTTCAAGGACGGCAAGGCCGTCGCCACCCTCGACGCCGGACGCCACACCCTAGACACCCTCAACCTCCCCTTCCTCTCCGAACTCGTCGACCGATTCACCGGCGGCAATGTCTTCATCGCCGAGGTCTTCTTCGTCAGCATCCGCGAGCACACCGGCGTCAAGTTCGGCGGACGCGTCGGCCATGTCGAGGACCCCAAGAGCGGCGTCCCCGTCGAGACCATGGTCCACGGCGAGTTCGCCTTCAAGGTCACCGACCCCGAGAAGCTCATCGTCGGACTCGTCGGCATGGGGCGCGCACAGTCCTTCCAGGTCCGCTCCTGGATGAAGGAGCAGGTCCTCAAGCTCATCCGCGACCGCATCGCCGAGCTGCTCGTCAAGAACAAGTGGCCCCTGCTCGATGTCACCAGCGGCGCCTACACCGAAGAACTCGAGACCACCGTCCTCGAGGGCGTCGCCAGGCATGTCGCCAACTACGGCATCCAGATCACCCAGCTCGGCAACTTCGTCATCGCCATCGACGAGGAGGACGCCACCAACCTCAAGAAGCTCTACACCGACGCGGCCTACCTCCGCACCGTCGGCGGCGTGGGGAACTACCAGCAGTTCGCCGCCGGCAAGGCCATGCTCGGCGCCGGCGAGGGGATGGCCAAGGGCGGCGGGGGCGGCGACGGCGCGGGCGGCGGCCTGCTCGGCGGCGCCGGCCTCGGCGTCGGATTCGGCATGGCGCAGATGCTCATCAAGGACAGGCAGGGCGGCGAGGTCCTCGCACCCGCCGCCGCGGGCGTGGTGTGCGCCGCCTGCCACAAACCCGTACCCCCCGGACGCTTCTGCGCCGCCTGCGGCACAGAGCTCAAGGCGACCGAACCGGGGAAGGCCCCCGCCACCTTCTGCACCGGCTGCGGCAGCCCCGTCGGCCCCGACGCCAAGTTCTGCGGCCAGTGCGGCGCCAAACGCGGCGGATGAGCCGGAGAATGTGATGCGTGTGTGCCACGGCCGTGTCGGCCGTGCGGTGGTGCGATCGGCGCTCTTCCTACGGTCTCACGGCCGACACGGCCGTGGCACACCGGTTTCCGCGCTCGATCACCCGACCCTCCCCGCCAACAACTCCCCAAACCGCACCGCCAGCCTCCCCCGCACCCGCCCCCTCCTCCACGCCAGCGCGATCTCCCGCGTCGGCGTCTCGCGCCGGAACGGCAGGTACCGGCGCCCCGCGTGCCCGTCGTGGCGCGACACCATCTCCGGCACGATCGACACACCCAGACCCAGACGCACGAACTCCAGCAGCGTCTCGATCTGCGTCATGCGGCAGACCACATTCCCCGCCAAGCGCCGCGCCGCGCAGAAGTCGCTCACCTGCTTCCCCAGGCAGTGCACCTCGTCGAGCGTCACCGCCGGCAGCCCGCGCAGATCCGCGAGCGTGATCGACCCAGAAGCCACAACCGGGTGATCCGCCGCGGCCACCACCATCAGCCCCTCCCGCCCCACCACCTCCAGCTCGATCAGCTCGTGCTCCACCGGCGCGCTCATCACCGCCACATCCAGCTCGCTGTCCACCAGCCGCTCGACCAAGCTCTCCGTCAGGTCCTCCCGCACCACGATCTCGCACCCGGGGTGCTCGGCCCGCAGCTCCGCGATCAGCCCCGGCAAGAGGTACGGCGCCATCGTCGGGATCGCCCCCACCGACAACCGCACCCGCCCGGCCTCCACATCACCCCGCACCCCCGACTCCACCTCGTGCACCTGCGCCAAGATCGCCCGCGCCCGCGGCAGGAGCGCCCGCCCCGCCTCCGTCAGCGCCACCCCACGCCCCAGCCGGTCGAACAGACCCACCCCCAGGCCCTCCTCCAACTTCCGAACCTGCTGTGAGAGCGAGGGTTGCGCCACATGGCAGCGGCGGGCCGCAAGGGTCATCGACCCCGCCTCCGCCGCCGCCACGAAGTACCTGAGCTGATGGATTTCCATAGCCACAGCCTATGCCTTGCATGGGTACAAAGTCTCCGATTCCTCTCGATATCCGCACCCCGCTGCCCTTTGATTCCGCGGGCCGGCCTCCCCGGCCGGCGCTCCCCGATCACACCCACCGGAGTCACCCCCATGACCACCAAAGGCCCCGCGAGCAAGTGCCCCGTCCTCACCACCGGCGAGGGCGCACCCATCGCACGCCAGCACGCCCTCACCGCCGGCCCCCGCGGCCCGGTCCTCATGCAGGACGCACAGCTCCTCGAGCAGATGCAGCGCTTCAACCGCGAACGCATCCCCGAACGCGTCGTCCACGCCAAGGGGTCCGGCGCCTACGGCACCTTCACCGTCACCCACGACATCACCAGATTCACCAAGGCCTCCATCTTCTCCAAGGTCGGCAAGAAGACCGAGTGCTTCGCACGCCTCTCCACCGTCGCCGGCGAGCGAGGGGCCGCCGACGCCGAGCGCGATGTGCGGGGCTTCGCGGTGAAGTTCTACACCGACGAGGGCAACTGGGACATGGTCGGCAACAACACGCCGGTCTTCTTCGTCCGCGACCCGTACAAGTTCGCCAACTTCATCCACACGCAGAAGCGCGAGCCCGCGAGCAACCTCCGCTGCAACGACATGCAGTGGGACTTCTGGAGCCAGTGCCCCGAATCGCTCCACCAGGTCACCATCCTCTTCTCCGACCGCGGCATCCCCGCCACGCTCCGCAACATGAACGGCTACTCCAGCCACACCTACTCGTTCATCAACGCCGCCGGCGAGCGATTCTGGTGCAAGTTCCACTTCAAGACCAACCAGGGCATCAAGAACCTCTCGTGCGAGGAGTCGGCCGAGCTGATCGGGCGGGACCGCGAGAGCCACCAGCGCGACCTCTTCGGGGCCATCGAGCGGGGCGAGTTCCCCTGCTGGACCCTCAAGGTCCAGATCATG
Organism: Phycisphaerales bacterium; assembly: GCA_020850415.1. Lineage (GTDB taxonomy): Bacteria > Planctomycetota > Phycisphaerae > Phycisphaerales > UBA1924 > PNC22. The sequence goes on along the minus strand of JADZER010000037.1, from coordinate 132,142 downwards.
ACCCAGGCGCAGGCCGACGAGTGGTCCCTCCGCACCGGCTGGAACCCCTTCGACCTCACCAAGGTCTGGCCACACGCCGACTTCCCGCTCATCGAGGTCGGCCGGATGGAGCTCAACCGCAACCCCGAGAACTACTTCGCCGAGGTCGAGCAGGCCGCCTTCAAGCCCAGCGCCCTCGTCCCGGGCATCTCGAGCAGCCCGGACAAGATGCTCCAGGCCCGCCTCATGAGCTACGCCGACACACACATGTACCGCGTCGGCGTCAACCACCACCAGATCCCCGTCAACAAGCCCCGCTGCCCCGTCATGCACTACATGCGTGACGGCGAGGGCGCGACCGCCGAGACCTACGCCAGCGCCCCCAACTACTGGCCCAACACCAGGGCCGGCACGCCCATGCCCGACGAGAACTTCCTCGACCCCGCCTGGGACCTCGGCCAGGCCGTCGTCGACCGCTACGACTCGACCCAGGACCACGACGACTTCACCCAGGCCGGCAACCTCTACCGGATGTTCGACGACGCCCACCGCGACCGCCTGACGACGCGGATCGCCGGGGCGCTGGGCGACGCGCGGCAGGAGATCCAGAAGCGCCAGCTCTGCCACTTCTTCCGCGCAGATGAGGACTACGGCAAGCGGATCGCCAAGAAGCTCGGCATCGACATCGAGGCCGCCATGGCCGGGCACCACGCCGCCGCCGGCGCCTGATCCCCGCTCCCTCACCGCCCGGGCGGCGCCGGGCCGATCGCGCCGCAAGAGTACAGCCGGGCGCCCAACACGGGCGCCCGGCTGTCATTCGACAATGTCCACCAACTCCCCCCCGCCCCCCTCAAGCCTCAAGCCTCAAGCCTCACGCCTCAGGCCTCAGGCCTCCTACGCCCTCTTCGCCAGCATCCGTTCCGCGCTCGGCACCCGCACATTCCACACCAGCCCCACCTTCGACAGCCCCCAGATAATAAGGTAGCTCGAGTCAAACTCCCACCACCGCAGCCCGTGCCTCGCACTGGTCGGGAACGCGTGGTGGTTGTTGTGCCACCCCTCCCCGAACGCCAGCACCCCCACGATCGGGTTGTTCCGGCTCTCGTCGTGGCTGCGGAACGGGCGCGTCCCCCACAGGTGGCACACCGAGTTCACGCTCCAGGTGACATGGTGCACCACCAGCACCCGCACCAGACCGCCCCACAGGAAGCCGAGCAGCACCCCACGCCAGCTCATCGTGATCAGCCCGCCCATCGCCGCCGGCAACAGCATGCTCACCAGCACCCACACCGGGAACAGCGCGCTGATCACACGCACCAGCCTGCTCTGGCGCAGGTCCGTCGCGTACCGGCTCAGCCCCGCGTCCGGCGAACGCAGCATCCACCCCATGTGCGCATCGACGAAGCCCCTGAGCGTCGCCCACACACCCTCGCCGTGGTTGTGCGGCGAGTGCGGGTCGCCCGGCTTGTCGCTCATCTGATGATGCCGCCGGTGGAACGCCACCCACCGGATCACCGGCCCCTCCAGCGCCATCGACCCCAGGATCCCGAGCACCGCCGTCATCACCCGCCCGGTCTCGAACGACCGGTGGGTGAACAGCCGGTGGAACCCGACCGTGATCCCGAGCCCCGTCGCCACATACATGCCGAACAGCAGCCCCAGCTCCACCCACCCGAACCCCCACCCCCACGCCAGCGCCATCGCCACGATCAGCCCGCCGAGCGGCGCGAGGATGACGACCAGCGTCACCACCCGCTGCAGCTGCGACACGGCGAACTCGTCCGGCGCCGACGGGGCCGGGTCGCCGACCTCCGCCTCCGCACCCTGAACGACCACCGGGCGCGAACACACGCCCACGGCTTCCCTGCCCGCTTCGATCAATGTCATGTCGTACCGCGTTCCAACCCTGGGGGGACCACCGCGCAAGATCCTCAGGGGCGGATCGGGTCGGGGAACACCCGCGAGACCGCGGCCGCGCGGCCGGCTCGAGGAATGCACCGAAACACAGTACGGACACCCGCCCGACAACGGGGGCCCAGACGCGTTAGATTCCGGACAAATTGAGCAGAATCGGCCCGCACGCCGCCCGAGGGCCCGTCCATTTTGTGCCCCGTACGGCAACGGTGCGGGTGGGATTCGAACCCACGAGACCCTCTCGGGTCTGCACGATTTCAAGTCGTGTGCCTTCAACCGCTCGGCCACCACACCCCGCGCCGGCTGGCGCTGCGAAGAGCATAGCCCCGTGGCTCACGCCCCCGGCCACGCCAAAGAGCCCCCGGGCTTGACCGGGGCCGCCCCCGCGCCAATACTTGCATGATGACGCAAGTAACCAAGCACGCCGGCCCCAAGCCCCCCGCCTCCCCACGCCACGCCGCCCGACGCCGCGCAACCGTCGACAAGCTCCTCGACCCCGACCTCTTCAAGGCCCTCGCCGACCCCACACGCCTCAAGCTCCTCGCCTGCCTCATCAAGTGCGGCCGGCGCTGCTCGGTCACCGAGGTCGCCGAGTGCTGCAGCGTCGATTTCTCCGTCGTCGCCCGCCACCTCGCCCTCCTCGCCCGCGCCGGCATCCTCGACGCCGAAAAGGAAGGCCGCACCATGTGGTACGCCCCCCGCTGCCCCGACCTCTGCGCACGCTTCCGCGCCCTGGCCGACGCCATCGAGGTGTGGTGCGGCAGCGCCGAGTGCTGCGACCCCAACAGCGACGGGGGCGCCTGTGGCTGCCGCTAACCCCAAACCCCGCGTTCTCTTCCTCTGCACCGGCAACTCCTGCCGCAGCCAGATGGCCGAGGGCTGGGCCCGGCGCCTGCACCCCTCCATCGACGCCTGCAGCGCCGGCACCAGCCCCCACGGCCTGAACCCCCTCGCGGTCGCCGCCATGGCCGAGGCCGGCGTCGATATCTCCGGCCACACCAGCAAGACCATCGACGCCTGCGACCCCGACACCCTCGACCTCGTCGTCACCGTCTGCGCCAGCGCCCACGAGACCTGCCCGGTCTTCCCCGGCCGCGCCCGCGTGATCCACCGCGGCTTCGACGACCCCCCGCGCCTCGCCGCGGGCGCGAAGTCGGACGCCGAGGCCCTCCCCCACTACCGGCGGGTGCGCGACGAGATCCGGGCGTTTGTCGAGACGCTCCCCACGCTTCTGCATGCCGCGGGAGGCTCCCGATGAACGACCATCCCGCCTGCCACCGCAAGCGCCTCTCCTTCCTCGACCGCTTCCTCACCCTCTGGATCTTCCTCGCCATGGCCCTCGGCGTCGCCATCGGCTACCTCGCCCCCGGCGTCTCCGCCGCCCTCGACCGCGTCTCGGTCGGCACGACCAACATCCCCATCGCCATCGGCCTCATCTGCATGATGTACCCGCCGCTGGCCAAGGTCCGCTACGAGAAGCTCCCCGAGGTCTTCCGCGACTGGAAGATCCTCGCCCTCTCGCTCCTCCAGAACTGGGTCGTCGGCCCCCTCCTCATGTTCGCCCTCGCGGTCCTCTTCCTGCGCGACCAGCCGGAGTACATGGTCGGCCTCATCCTGGTGGGCCTCGCCCGCTGCATCGCCATGGTCCTCGTCTGGAACGACCTCGCCCGCGGCAGCAACGACTACTGCGCCGGCCTCGTCGCCTTCAACTCCATCTTCCAGATCCTCTTCTTCGGCGCCTACGCCTGGCTCTTCATCACCTACCTCCCGCCGCGCCTGGGCCTCCAGGGCGCCGTCGTCGATGTCTCCATAGCCCAGGTCTTCCAGAGCGTCCTGATCTACCTGGGCATCCCCTTCTTCGCCGGCATGCTCACGCGCCTGGCCCTCCGCGCCGCCAAGGGCGACGAGTGGTACACCCGCGTCTTCCTCCCCAAGATCAGCCCCGTCACCCTCGTCGCCCTGCTCTTCACCATCGTCGTCATGTTCAGCCTCAAGGGCGACCGCATCGTCGCCCTGCCGCTGGACATCCTCCGCATCGCGATCCCCCTCGCCATCTACTTCGTCATCATGTTCTTCGTCAGCTTCCTCATGGCCCGCAGGGTCGGCGCCGACTACGAGCGCGCCGCCACCCTCGCCTTCACCGCCAGCGGCAATAACTTCGAGCTGGCCATCGCCGTCGCCATCGCCGTCTTCGGCATCGGCTCGGGCGTCGCCTTCGCCGCCGTCGTCGGCCCGCTCGTCGAGGTCCCCGTCCTCATCGGCCTCGTCAGCGTCTCGCTCTGGCTCGGGCGGAGGCTCTACCCCGCGCCGGCCAACCCGGTCACCAGGAACACCACCCTCCCCACAGGAGAACCCGCATGACCACCAGCAACCCACACGCCTCGCCCGCCAAGTCTTGCTGCGGCCCGGACTGCTGCTCCGCCGAAACCGCCGCCGAGCACGCCGCCGAGCCGGCCGCCGCCGACATCCGCGACAGAGTCCGCGAGGGCTACGCCGAGATCGCCAGGTCCGGCGCGTGGTCCGGCGTCCGGCCCGCCTCGGCCCGCACGCAGAAGTCCTCTTGCTGCGGCAGCGGTGGCGACACCGGTGGCGGCGGCTGCTGCGGCCCAGCGACCCTCACACCCGACCAAGTCGCCCAGGCCGTCGGCTATGCCTCCTCCGACCTCTCCCACCTCCCCGACGGCGCCAACATGGGGCTCTCCTGCGGCAACCCCACCGCCCTCGCCTCCCTCCGCCCCGGCGAGACCGTCCTCGACCTCGGCTCCGGCGCCGGCTTCGACTGCTTCATCGCCGGCCCCAAGGTCGGTCCCACCGGGCGCGTCATCGGCGTCGATATGACCCCCGACATGCTCGCCAAGGCGCGGCGCAACCTCGCCCCCTACCGCGCACGCTCCGGCCTCGACAACATCGAGTTCCGCCTGGGTGAGATCGAGAACATCCCCGTCGCCGACAGCTCGGTCGATGTCGTCATCTCCAACTGCGTCCTCAACCTCTCCCCCGACAAGCCCCGCGTCTGGAAGGAGATCGCCCGCGTCCTCAAGCCCGGCGGGCGCGTCGCCGTCTCCGACCTCGCGCTGCTGCGCCCGCTCCCCGACGCCGTCCGCGCCGACCTCGAGGCCCTCGTCGGCTGCATCGCCGGCGCCGAACTCATCGAGAACACCGAACGCTCCATCCGAGCAGCCGGCCTCACCGACCTCGTGCTCACGCGCAAGCCCGACTACATCAAGGCCATGAGCGACTGGCAGGACCCGCTCTACCAGCGCATGCTCGGCCAACTCCCCGAGGGGACAACCACCGCCGACTTCATCACCAGCCTCGAGATCACCGCCCGCAAACCCGCGTAACAACCGCAGGTGCCACTGGTCAGCGGAGGCTCTGCGCAGCTGACCAGTGCCGCCACCTCACGCCGCGCCCAGAGTCCCACCCGGGTGCCGGGGTCTGAGCGCAACATCGTGAAGCGAAGGCCCCGCGATTGCGCAACCGCGTGGCCTTCGCTCGAAGACTCCCTGAGACCGCGCCACCCGTCCCCTCACACCACCGCCACCCGCCCCTCCACTTCCGCCGCCCACCCCGACCCGACCACCGCGTCCACCGCCTCCCCCATCGCCTCCCGCGTCTTCGCCGTCGCCCGCGCCACACCCAGCAGCCGCGCCGCCTCTCTCTCCAAGTCCTCCCGCGGCAGGGCGATCTGCGCCCGCAGCGCCGCCCGCACCGCCGCCGCCCGCTCCACCAGCGGCACCCACTCGATGTCCCGCTGCGAGTCCTCCTCCTCCCCCGCCGCCCGATACGCGTCATACCCCGGCGCGTCCGCGCCGGCGCCCCACAGCGCATCCCCCACCCGCACCACCGCGCCCCCCGCCGCCGCGAGCCCGAGCAGCTCGCCGAACCGCTCGCGGTACCGGTCCGTAACCCGCGGCACGCCGAACCACGCCGCCAGCCGGCGCAGCACCACCTCCGGCACCACCGGCCCCTCCTGTTCCACCACCGCGACAATCGCCCCCACCGCGCGCTCCGTCGTCCGCTCTTCAAAGATGTCCGACCGCGCCGTCACGCCCGCCGGCCGCCTGGCGGGCGCATAGACCTGCGCACCGTTCGCGTCGGTCAGCGTCCGGGGCGCTTCGGTCTCCCCCCCGTTCCCATCCCCGGCGAGGGAGGGCGCCGCGTTGCCTTCTTCTCCTGCCTTGCCTTCTCTTCCCCCCTCCGGGGCGGGGCAATCCGGGCCCCCTCCACCCCTCCCAAGCCTCGCGCGCTCCACGGCCTCCTCGATCCGCGCCAGACACCCCTCCCGATCAACCCTCCACGCCGGCGACCACACGCGCACCAGCTCCCACCCCAGCCCGCGCAGCACCGCGCGCCTGGTCCGATCCCGGTCCCGCGCCGTGCTCGCCCGCGCGTACATCGGCCCGTCGCACTCGATCCCCAGCAGGTACCGCCCCGGCTCGCCCGGGTCGCGCACCGCCAGGTCCACCCGGTACCCCGCGCACCCCACCCGCGAGTCCACCTCACACCCGCGCCCCACCAGCGCCGCCCGCACCGCCTCCTCGAACCCGCTGGGCCTCGCCGCCCCCGCATGCGCCGCCGTCGCCTCCGCCATCGCCCCGATCCCCCGCCGCGCAAACTCCAGGAACTGCCGGAAGTGACGCACGCCCAGCGCCCGCGTCCGCGACAGATCGATCGCGTCCGGCTCCATCGAGCTGAACACCAGCAGCCGGTCCCGCGCACGCGTGATCGCCACATTCAGCCGCCGCTCGCCCCCCTCGGCGTTCAGAGGCCCGAAGTTCATGCTCACCCGCCCCGCCGCGTCGCGCCCGAACCCCACGCTGAAGATGATCGTGTCCCGCTCGTCGCCCTGCACATTCTCCAGGTTCTTGACGAACACCGGCTCCTCGGCCCCGGTGAAGAACCGCTCGATCTCCGGGCGCGTCCGCCGCGCCTCGTCCAACAGGTCCTCGATCAGCCCCTGCTGCTGGCTGTTGAAGGTCACGATGCCGATGCTCCCCGTCGCCCCGGGCTCCTCCAGCCGGCGCAACACCTCCGCCACCACCGCCCCGGCCTCCACACGGTTGGTCCGCGTCCCGCCGCGGTCGTACTCGGCCCCCTCGACGAGCTGGAAACTCACCCCCAGCTCCGGCGACTGCTGCACCGGCGACGGGAAGGTGTGCAGGTCGTCCCCGTAGTAGTGGTGGTTCGAGAACGCGATCAGGCTCTCATGGCGCGAGCGGTAGTGCCACTTCAGACGCAGCGACGGCACCCCCGACGCGTTGCACTCCTGCAGGATGCTCTCCAGCTCGTCCTCGCCAGCCGGCGCCGACACCGAGTCGTCCTCGCCGCCCTCCACCGTCGTGAAGAAATTCGTCGGCGGCATCTGCTTGGAGTCGCCCACCACGATCACATCCGCCCCGCGCGCCACCGACCCGATCGCGTCCCACACCGGGATCTGGCTCGCCTCGTCGAACACCACCAGGTCAAACGGCGGCAGACCCGGGTCCAGGTACTGCGCCACGCTCAGCGGGCTCATCAGGAAGCACGGCTTGAGCCGCGGCAGCAGGTTCGGCAGCGCCTCGATCAGCTTCCGCGTCGGCAGGTGGCGGCTGCGCTTCTCCAGCTCCCGGCGCAGGATCCCCACCTCCGAGCTCGCCGCCACCGCCGCCCCCGGCCCCGGCAGCCGCTCGGCCAGGCGCGACGCCACGGCCAGCCGCGTGAGCGTGATCAGGTCCTTGTCCAGCTGGCCGAACCGCTCCATCACCCCCTCGTGCGCCCGCGCGTTGAACGACCGGATCGCCCCGCTCGCGTCCGCGCTCGCCACCAGCCACCGCTCCCCGAACGACCGCTCGAACACCGCCGCCAGCTCGCCCCGACCAACCTCGCCGCGCTCGTACGCCCCCACCAACGCACCCAGCCCTCGCCCCACCGCGACCCCCCGCTCCCGACGCCACGCGCACCAGTCGTTCAGCGCGTGCAACCCCCCCAACCACCGCTCCAGCCCCGCCCGCGCACGACCGAGCCAACCCACTTCACTCCGGGCCCTCTCTTCCTCTACCGAGCCTCCTCCCTCCCCACACCCCCAAGCCCCCTCCCCATCCACCACCAACACCTCACGCACCTTCCCCCAAGCCCCGGCCCACCCGTTCCACGCCTCCGCCAACTCCCTCCCAGCACCCGCGGCCCCGGCATCCCCCTCCACCGCCGCACGCACCAGCCCCTCGAACAACCCCGCCTCCCCCCGCACCGGCTCGGCCGCCCGCCGGAACCCGACGACCCACTCCACCACCCGCTCCAGCTCGTCCCAATCCGCCTCACCCCCCTTCCACCGCGCGCCGAACAGGACCGCCGGCTCGATCCCCGCCTTCGCCAGCTCCCGCCGCTCGGCGCCGACCGCGATCGCCTCCTCCAGATCCGCGCCCAGCACCTCCAACGACCCCGGCGCCCCCAGGCAGTACGGGCGCACCTGCTTCCTCGCCCCGCCCGCGAAGAGCCACCGCACGATCCCCGGCTTCGCCCGCGCCTGCTTCACCGCGTCCAGCAGCGCCAGCAGGTCCGCGTCCAGCAGCTCCGGCCGGTACCGCGTCAGCAGCGAACCCAAGCGCCGGTCCTTCTCCCGCCCGCGCGCGATCCACTCGGCCAGCACCCGCGCCACCGCGTCCAGATCCCGCGCCGCAATGAGCCCTCGCTCCGGCCGCGGCGAGCTCCCCAGCATCGCCCCCACCTCACACAGCGCACGCACCCCGTCCTGCCCCAAGCCGCCGACCGCCTCATCCCTCCGGGGCCCCTCCCCCTCTCCATTCCTACGGGGCGGGGCACTGTGGGCCCCCTCCGCTCCTACCAAGCCTCGCGCTCCCAGTACGCGCCCAAACTGCTCCACCGCCGCCCGCAGCGCATCGACCGCCACCACCGCCCCAGTGATCACCCCCCGCGCCTCCTCCGGCAGCCCGAACGACCACTCCCCCCGCCCGATCCCGCGCAGCGGGTGCCCGCCCACCGGGTCCACCGGCGCCGACGCCGCGCCGACCGCCTCCACGCTCGCCCGCCAGCCCCGCAGCGTCGGTGCATCGACAGCGCCATAGTCCGCGACGCCCAGGTCCACCCGCGCGCCCTCGCCCAGCCCCGCCAGGCGCCCGATCATCTCGTACACGCTCTCGCCGCTCGGGCGCACCTCGTGCAGCGCGCGCACATACCCGTTCAGCCGGTCCCGCGCCGCCGCGAGATCGGCGCAGGTCGTGCCCCACGCGTCCGGCGCGGCGAGCCGGGCCGCCTGCAGCGCCTCCCCGAGCTGGCGCAGCACCTCCTTCTTCGACGCCCTCGCCGAGTGCAGCTCCAGCGCGAACGGCCCCAGCCCGTCCTGCTCGAGCCTCCTCCGCACCACCGACAACGCCGCCATCTTCTCCGCCACGAACAGCACCCGGCGCCCCCGCGCCAAGTTGTCCGCGATGATGTTCGCGATCGTCTGGCTCTTGCCCGTCCCCGGGGGGCCCTCCAGCACGAAGGTCCGCCCCTGCCCCGCCGCCCGCACCGCCACCAGCTGCGAGCTGTCCGCATCGCGCGTGCACAGCAGCTCCCCCGGCGCCAGCTCCTCATCCAGGCGCGACGCCTCCGGGAACGGCTCGCTCTCGAACTGCCCGCCCCGCTCGATCAGATGCCGCACCAGCCGCTGCTCCCGCAGACGCCCCGCGTGCTGCTGCAGGTCGTGCCACATCAGGAACTTCGCGAAGCTGAACAAGCCCAGGTGCGCGCTCTCCACCACCTCCCAGCCGCGGGCGTCCCGCACGGCCTCCCGGAACCGGCGCAACACCAGCGGCACATCCAGCCCCGTCTCACCCTCCGGCAGCTCGTCCAGCCCCCGCACATCCATCCCGAAATCCACCCGCAGCTTCTCCAGCAGCGTGATGTTCGGGCGCAACGGCTCGCTCGAGAGCTCCATCCGATACCGGTACCCACCCCCCACCGCCCGGCGCACCAGCGTCACCGGCAGCAAGATCAGCGGCGCCCGACGCGCCCCCCCCACCCCTATCTCCGCCCCCGCCCCGGCCCCCGCGCCCGCAACGGCCGCCTCCCGCCAGTGCAGCATCCCCAGCGCCAGATACAGCACATTCGCCCCGGTCTCCTCGATGCTCGACCGCGCCGCCCGGTAGATCTCCAGCAGCTTCTTGCCCGTCTCCCCCTCCGGCCCCGTCGCGTACACCCGCCCGTCGGCCAGCTCGCCCGCCCTGAACGCCTCCGCCGCCTCGGCGCTCGGCTCGGCCTCGCCCACCACCCGCGCCGCCCGCGCCAGGATGTCAAACGACCGGCCCTCCGCCAGCATGTCCTCCAGCCTCGCCAGGTCCGGCGCCGCGAGCTCGAGCGAGCGGTTGCTCTCCCGGAACGCCAGCAGCCGGTTCCGCAGCGACAGATCCAGCAGCTTGCGCTTCCACCGATCGACCCGGTCCCCCGGGCCGCCCTCCGACACACCCCCCGCACCCCCCGCACCGCCCGCCTCCGCACGCTCCGCCAGCTCGACCGCCGAGATCCGCGCCGGCTCCGACGCCAGCACCGCCTCCGGCGCGATCGTGCTCTCCTCCCCCTCCACCCGCAGCGGCAGCGGGCGCACCCCCAGCCGCCGCGCCGTCTTGATATCCACCGCCCACGCCACCCCCGCCCCCGCCAGCTTCCGCCGCCCCGCCTCCACCGCCTGCGCGAACGACCCGCCCCCGTGCGTCAGCACCGTCGACTCCACCGCCACCAGCTCGCCCAGCTCGACCCCCTTGCGCAGTCGCGACGCCTCGTCCACTACCGGCTCGGGGAAGTGCTCGTCGTGCGTCCACAACGCCGGCATCGCATGGTCCTCAAAGAGCAACACCAGCGGGTTCAGCCCCGCCTGCTCCCACATCCCGGCCAAGAGCAGCGACAGATCCAGACAAGTCCCCAGCCGCTCCCGCAGCACGCGGTCCGCCAGCCGCACCCGCTGCCCCTCGCGCTCGAAGCTCGCCGGCGGGCTGATGTACCCGATATCCCGCGACGACACCGCCGCGAAGCACGCCTCGGCCAGCATCGCCGCCCGCGTGCGGCTGCCCGACTGGTACCCGTCGATCGCGTCCCGCTCCCCGCGCCCGCGCAGCACCTCGCGCGCCCCCGCCAGCAGCCCCGCCACCGCCGGGTGGTTCGGCGTCACAAACGCCGCGAGCAGCTCCGGCGCCGGCGTCAGCCCGCCCCAGTGGTCGAACGGCAACAGGTCGATGTCCTCCCGCCGCTCCGCGACCCGCCCGCCCTGCTCGGCCGTGACGACCAGGCTCGTCCGCTCCCGCTCGGTCCTCCCCGCCAGCCTCCCCGCGTCCAGCCGCGGCCCCCTGGGCTCCAGGTTGTAGGTCTCCCCCGGCCCGACCCGGCTCACCATCTGCCCCCACGGCTCGGCCTCCCCGCTCGCCAGCTCCACCCGGACACTGACATCCTCCAGCGCCCCCTCCCCCGTGTTCGTCAGCGACACCCGAGCCACCATCGGCACCCGGTTCTGCTGGAGCGCGAAGTTCACCTTGGCGCAGTACTCGACCGCGATCGCGACCGGCAACGGCTCGGGCGGCGGGACAGGCCCCGTACCCGCTGGTGCGTGCGGCTCGGGAACCGGCGGCTCGGCCTGCCCACCCTTCTCGTTCATGCCCCGATGGTACGGTCCGAGCACGCGGACCGCCGCCGTGTCTCGTTGCCGCGGCTGGGTAGTGGCCCAGCGGTGGCGGCTCGCCCATGATTGTGGCGTCGGGACCGTCACTCCACCGATGAGACGACAGGGCCCGAGTGCGGAGAGCAGCAATGGGGCTCAGGATAGAGATGGCGTCAGCGGTTCGCCTTGCGGGTGTCGCAGCCTGCCTGGCGGGCATCGCATCGCCCGCGTCGGGTCAGGTCTCTTCGATCGTCTGGCACGGCGTCGGCGACCCCGGCAACGCGCCGTGGCAGGATGATGACTACCCCAATCTGAAGTTCAATGGCCGGGGCGCTGTCGATCACCGGTACCGGATGTCCGAGACTGAGCTCACCGTCTCGCAGTGGGTCGAGTTCGTCCAGGCCTACGGCCCGTACGCCGACGACCCGTCCGACCCGAGGCTGACAAGCGACTATGTGATGGGCTCCTACGACGGAGACGAGCCGGTCTACTGGGCCAAGCCCGGCTATGAGAACCTGCCCGCGTCCATGAGCTGGCGGTACGCCGCGCGGTTCTGCAACTGGATGCACAACGGGCAGGTCAACGAGGCGTGGGCGTTCGAGAGCGGCGCCTACGACACCTCGACCTTCACCAGCAACGACGGCCCTCCGTTTCTCAACGACCAAGACACCCGGTCGCCCGGCGCGCGGTACTGGATCCCCTCGATGGACGAGTGGATGAAGGCGGCGTACTACGACCCAAACCGCTTCGGCGAGGGCGAGGGCGGCTGGTGGGAGCAGCCCGCGAGGCGCAACGAGTGGCTGATCTCGGGCCGACCCGAGGACGGCGGGGAGACCAACGCCGGCACCAAAGAGGTCTGGGGGTTCGGCAGCCACACCGACGCGGGGCAATACCCGGACATCCGGTCGCCCTGGGGGTTGCTCGATATGTCGGGCGGGCTGCGAGAGTACACCGAGGAATGGACAGGCGATGACCATCACAATCGCCACACCAAGGGTTCGAGCTTCTACGACTCATCTTGGCAACACGGGAATATGGACTGGGTGGGTAGTGAACTGTGGCGCGCGTATCCGGACGGCTATGGCACCGATGGCCTGCGGGTGGCCGCGAGCGTGCCCGGGCCATCTGGCCTTGTGCTTGGCATCGCTGTGGGCATTCTGGCTATGCCCAGCAGAGGGCGCCGATAGCACCGCGAACCACCCAGCCCCAACCCCCACCCCCCTCGACTCCGTGCGCTCCGTGTGGCCCGTGGTGAGCCGTGTTGCCGATTCGGCTCCTCGCTCCCGCTTCGGGCTCTGATCGGTCCGACCATCCCCGTGCAGGAGGCTCTATCATCCCCCCATGTCCCGACGACCGCCGGTCACATTGTGGGCCTATGTCGCCGCCGAGCTCTGGCGGCTGCTCCTGCTCACCGTCGCCGTCCTCGTCACCGTCATCGCCTTCGCCGCCGCCGTCAAGCCCCTCGCCGACGGCAAGCTCGGCCCGGCCGAGGCCATCAAGTTCATGCTCCTGGCCGTCCCCCCCATGCTCGCCTACGCCCTGCCCTTCTCCGCCGGCTTCGCCGCCACGCTCGCCTACCACCGCATGGCCCAGGACAACGAGCTCCTCGCCGCCCACTCCGGCGGCATCGCCCACCGCTCCCTCCTCACCCCCGCGTTCGCCACCGGCTTTGCCCTCTTCCTCGCCCTCGCCAGCCTCAACGAGTACGCCATCCCCCACTTCCTCCGCGCCATGGAACGCCTCATCGCCCAGGACCTGACCAAGCTCATGGTCAGCTCCATCCAGCGAGGGCACGCCGTCTCCCAGAACGACCTCATCGTCTACGCCGACGATGTCCTCGTCCCCGACGGCCAGACCCGCGACCAGCTCCGCGCCAAGGGCATCGACGACGCCATCGAGCTCCGCGGCGTGGTCTTCGTCGACACCGACCGCGACGGTCACATCAAGAACAGCCTCGTCACCTCCAAGGCCGAGGTCTATGTCGTCCTCCCCACCCAGAGCGAGGGACGCGACGAACGCGTCGCCTCCATCGTCGTCAGCGAGGGCTGGGGATCTAAGGAGAACGGCGACAGCGGCTGGTTCACCCGCCTCCCCACCATCGCCCTCCCCATCCCCAACGCCTTCCACGACGACCCCAAGTTCCTCACCTGGGCCGAGCTCCGCGACCTCCGCCGCCACCCCGACCGCATGGACTTCGTCCACAACCGCAGCATGGACCTCGCCTATGTGCTCGCCCGGCGCGCAACCACCGACGCCATCAACGCCGACCTCCGCGCCAGCGGCCAAGCGAAGCTCATGACCCAGGCCGGCGAGCCGCTGGTCCTCCGCGCCGGCGGCATCCGCTGGGACCGCGAGCGGCTCGTCTGGGTCGTCGAACCCGCCTCCGCCGCCGCCGGACGCGGGATCGAGATCGAGTGGTGGCGCAGCGACGACTCCGGTGTCGCCGGTTCCGCCGGCATCACCAGGCTCGTCCCACGCGAGGCCGACCTCCGCGCCGTCATCGGAGGCCAGGGCGCCGCCCGCGACCTCACCATCGGCCTCGACCTCCGCAACGCCCGCGTCGACGACGCCACCGCCGATGTCGGCGACGACATCGGCGCCCAGGGCGCCGGCGTCCGGGACCTCTTCATCATCGACGGGCTCACCATGGCCTACGACCCCCTCGGCGACTTCACCAGCAAGACCGCCTACCAGCTCCTCGACGAGTCCGAGCCCCTCGTCAACCGGGAGACGAACCCCGACGAGATCCTCATGGCGCCGACCCGGGAACTCCGACGCGAGGTCGACAGCCTCCAACGCGAGATCACCAGCAAGCAGAACGAGCGGTGGGCGCTCGCCTCCGCGTGCCTCATCATGGTCGTCACCGGCGCCGTCACCGCCGTCAGGCTCAAGGACGCCCAGCCCCTCGCCGTCTACCTCTGGAGCTTCTTCCCCGCGCTCGCGTCGGTCATCACCATCATGAGCGGCCAGCAGCTCACCCATGAGAAGGGGGCCATCGGGCTCGCACTCCTCTGGTCCGGGGTGGCCGGCCTCGCGGCGTACACCTTCGTCACCTTCGTGAGCGTCAGGAAACACTGACCTTGACCGACCCTGCGGGCGACAAGTCGGCGGGCGTCCGGGCCTCCGGCCTCTGGGCCTCGGGTATCTGGGCCTCGGGCCTGGGCCTCATCATCCTCGTCACCCTCGCCCGCGCCGCCTACCTCGCCTGGGCGTGCCCCTACACCCTCATCGAGGACGAGGCCCACTACTGGGAATGGTCGCGCCGGCTCGAGCTCAGCTACTACTCCAAGGGGCCCGGCATCGCCTGGCTCATCCGCGCCGCCACCGAGCTGTTCGGCACGCACGAGTGGAGCATCCGGCTGCCCGCCGTGCTCTGCGGCGCCCTCGGCGCCTGGTGCGTCGCCGGGCTGGCCCGCGAAGCCTGCCGCGACCGGCGCGCGGGACTCCACGCCGCCGCCGTCTATCTCTGCATGCCCGCCTTCTGGGTGCTCGGCATCCTCGTGACGATCGACGGCCCGTACCTGGCCTGCTGGGCCGGCGCCTGCTGGGCGGGCTGGCGCGCCCTGACGCGCGGGTCCCCCGGCGCGTGGGCGTGCCTGGGCCTCGCGATCGGCGCGGGCTTCGTCGTCAAGTACACCATCCTGCTGCTCGTCCCCGGGCTCGTGATCGCCTGGTGGCTCGGACGCAAGGACCGCGACCGCCCCGTGGGCCTCGCCGGCCCGGCGCTCGCGATCGCCTGCGCCGCCCTCGGCCTCATCCCCGTCCTGCTCTGGAACGCCACCCACGGCTGGATCACCGTCCGCCACCTGCTCGGCCACCTCGGCGTCGCCGGCGGCGATGTCGCCAGGCCCAAGGGCGAGGGCTGGTCCCCCGTGTGGGTGCTCGAACTCCTCGGCACCCAGCTGGCGCTCGCGGGGCCGGCGATCCTGCTCGGTGTCTACGGGTTCGTCTGCGCGAGGCGGGAGTATGTGGAGGCCGCGGGTCGTGCGAGCACGGGAGAACAAGGAGAAGAGAAGCCCTCTCCCCAGCCCTCTCCCGCCGGGGGCGGGAGAGGGGGCAGAAGCACCACTGCCGCCGACGCAGCCGAGACCTGGCGTGCGGCCCGGTACCTCGCCTGCTGCGGGCTGCCCATACTCCTGTTCTATCTCGGTGTCTCCCTGATCGCCGAGCCCGAGGGCAACTGGCCCATCGCCGCGTGGGTCAGCGCCGCGCCGCTCGGCGCCATCGCCGTCGCCGGCGTGATGCCCGAGTACCGGCGCCGCCTCGGCGCGTGGCGCGAGAAGGGCCGGCCCGGCATCCGGCCCCACATGCACCGGGTCATGGCCTGGCGCTGGACCGTCGGCCTCGGCGTCATCGTCGCGCTCGGCTTCGCGCGGGCCGACTGGCTGGCTCGGCTGCCGGTCGTCGGACCCCTTGTGCCGCAGGGCAGGCTCATGTTCGCCGATGTCCGGGCCGCCGACGCCCTGCACATCCTCGAGCGGCTGCGCGCCGAGACCGGGCTCGAGCCGGTCGTGATGGCCCAGCACTACGGCCGGACCAGCCAGCTCGCGTACTACCTGCCCGGCCGGCCCGTGGTCTACTGCGCGGGAGCCTACATGGAAGGGCCCCGCAAGCAGTACGACCTCTGGCCCGAGACCAACCTCTCCGACCCGGCTACGCACGCGGCACTCCTCGGCCGCCCCGCCCTGCTGGTCGGCGGCCGGTTCGAGCAATGGACCCCCGCGTTCGAGCTGGTCGCCGACATGGGCCAACTCGAGGGCGAGCACAAGAAGGGACGGCTGATCTACCTGGGCTACGGGTACCGCGGGTTCGGCGCAGCAGCAGCACAAGAGCCCGCTCCCGCCGGGGGTGAGGGATGACTCGCGGGCGGGCGGGGCGCGCGATCACGATCGCGGGCGTGCTGCTCGCCGGGTTCATCGTCGTGTCGCTCTTCGACGGCGCGGCGTACCGGGCGGTCGGCGCGACCATGGAATCGCGGGCCCGCCTGGACAGCGCGTGGTGGTACCAGGTCCTGCGCCAGTCGGGGTCGATCGTGCCCTGGCTGGTGATCGGGCTCGGACTGCTGGTGTGGGACCGGCTGCACCGGGGGCGCGGGCCGTGGCAGGCGCCGGCGATGCGGGGGCCGTACATCGCCGCCAGCGCGGTCGCCGCGGGGCTGGGCGCCGAGCTGCTCAAGCTCGTGATCGGGCGCGAACGCCCGGCGACGATCCGGATCGTGGACGGGGTCGAGGCGCTGGTGTACCAGGGGTACCACTTCCGGGGCCTGTTCAGCGGGTTCGCCGACGGGTCGAACCTGGGCCTGCCCAGCTCCCACGCCGCGACCGCGGCCGGGGGGGCGTTCGCCGCCGCGATGCTCTGGCCCAGGCCCTGGCCCAGGCTCTGGCCCCTGGCGGTCGGGGTCGCGTCCGGGTGCGCCGTCAGCCGGGTGCTGACCGGGGCCCACTTCGCTTCGGACGCGTACGGGGGTATTGTGCTGGGGCTGCTGGCGGCGTGGTGGCTGGGGGGCCCGTGGCTCCGACGCCACCCACGGAGAGGATCTCGCGCGTGAAGACCCTGGACCGCTACATCGCGAGGCTGTACCTGACCAATGTGCTCGCGCTGCTGGTGATCCTGTTCTGCTTCGTGGTGACGATCGACTTTGCGCTCAATGTCGACCGGTTCGTGGGCCGGGCGCACCAGATCGCGCACGAGCAGGGCGAGCAGTCCAGCACGGTGCGGACGGCGGTGGTGACGGTGCTGCTGGTGGCGGACCTGTGGTGGCCCCGCCTGCTCCAGCTGTTCAACTTCGTGCTCGGGCTCATCCTGACGGGGGCGATGGGGTTCACGGTGAGCCAGCTGGTGCGTCACCGGGAGCTGACGGCGATCCTGGCCAGCGGGCAGAGCCTGTACCGGGTCGCGGCGCCGATCCTGGTGGTGGCGGCGCTGATGACGGGCCTGCAGGCGGTGAATCAGGAGCTGGTGCTGCCGCGCCTGGCGCCGCTGCTGACGCGGGACCAGGGGGACGCCGGGACGCACGAGCTTGGGGAGGCCCATGTGCCGCTGACGCGGGACGGGCTGGGCCGGGTGTGGTACGCCCAGTCGTTCGACGCCGACGCGGGGACGCTCACGGGGCTGAGCGTGTGGGAGCGGGACCCGCAGGGCCGCCCGACGACGCGGTACACGGCCGACACCGCGCACTGGGAGGGCGGGGCGTGGCGCCTGCAGAACGGGGTTGCGGAGGTGGTCGGGCAGTCGCGTCAGGCGCCGGTGTCGATCGACTCGCTGGCGACGAACCTGGACCCGACGCAGCTCCGGGTGCGTCGGTTCACCAACTACAGCCAGAGCCTGTCGTGGGGCCAGATCGGGCAGATGCTGCGGGCGGTGGACGACCTGGACCCGGGGAGCACCCGGTCGAGCGCCGACCGCGACCGGCTGGAGCGGATCCGGTGGGGTCGGGTCTCGGTGATGCTGTCGGGCCTGCTGTCGCTGGTGGTGGCGATGCCGTTCTTCCTGCAGAAGACCCCGGGCAGCGCGATCGTGCGGGCGCTGCGGTGCGCGCCGGTGGCGATCATCACGCTGATGGGGGGCGTGCTGGGGTCGTCGGTGGCGATCCCCGGGGTGCCGGCCCAGCTGGGGGTGTTCCTGCCGGTCCTGTTCCTGGTGATCATCGCGATGGGTTCGGTCGCGACGGTCCGGAGCTGAGCCGGTGCTTTCATGGGTTACAAGCGGTCGCGGAGCCCCCGCCGGTGGCGGTACGAGCGGGCGGTGGGGGGCGGAACGACAAACCCCCGCTTCCAGAGGAGGAGCTCCTGGAAGCGGGGGTCGTGAGGGAGAGAGAGACTGATTTGCGCTAAGCGTATCCAGATATAAGATGGTCGTCCAGAGGTGTATGAATTTTTCGGGAAGGATCTTCTGAACGGGGGAAAGCCCTGGGATATGGTGCGTGTGGGCGGTGGGTTCGGGCCGGCTCAACCCCGCGCGGCGGGGGACCGATAGCCGGGCGGGGGCGGCGCACGCCAGATGAGGAGCATGGTCATGATCACGGTCGGGATGGACTACAAGATCGTTCCGGGCAAGGACGGGGAGTTTCTGTCGGTGTTTCGCAAGGTGATCGGGATCATGGAGGGGCTGGAGGGGCACACGCGGACGACGCTGTACCGGGATGTTGACGCCGAGCACGATTATCTGGTGGTGTCGGAGTGGACGGACCGTGGGGCGTTCGAGTCGTTCATCGCGTCGGAGCGGTTCAGGAATGTGGCTTCGTGGGGGCGTGAGGCCGTGTTGCGGGCGACGCCGAAGCACGAGGTGTACGGTGGGTCGGCGGCGGTGGAGCCGAAGGGTTGCCCGATGCGGGCCGGTGCGCGGTAGGGCTGGGGTACACTGCGTCTGGCGGCCACGGGTGTGGGCGCGGGAGTTGCCATGAACGCTGTGCAGAAGCTCCGCGAGCTTGTTGGGGAGGTGGGGAAGGGTCCTGCGAGCGCGATGCAGGCGTGGCCGGTGGCGACGCGGCTTCTGGGGCGCATGCCGCTGGACCAGGCGGAGGTGAAGCGCGTGTGCGACGCCCGGGACGCGGTCGGGCTTGACGCGCTGGTGCGCCGGCTGGAGGGCCCCGCGCCCGAGAAGCCGGCGCCGGTCGACCCGGCGGTGGCGGGGGTCTCTGCCGAGGAGATGCGGGCGGCGCTGCACGCGTTCAACAAGCGGCTGAAGGTGATGCGGCTGAGCGACGAGTCGAAGCTGGGCGGGCGGTACACCTCGGGCGGGCGGGCGTCGAAGATCGACGCGATCCAGCCGCCGAATGAGTACCCCGAGGCGGTGTGGAAGGCGCTGGCCGCGGCCGGGAAGCTGCGGTACACCGGCGAGGGCTTCTACGCGCCGGCGTGAGGGCGCCGGGGGCGGGGCTGGGGGCAGGGTTGGGGGGGCGCATTTCTGTGCCGGGCCGGCGGGGCGGGTCGATACAGGGGCATGCGAACACCACACGCCACCGGATATCTGTACGCCCTCGCGGGCGCGAGCGCTGCGCTGACCCTGACGGCCTGTACCGGCGGGGGCGGGGCTCGGGACGACGGGGCGCAGGTGGCGGCGCCGACGCTGGTGCAGCCGATCGTGCTCGACGGGGACACCGGCGAGTGGGCCCCGAGCGTGGTGATGACCAGCGACCCGTGGTGGATCTACCTCCGGTGGAAGGTGTCGGGCGAGGCCCGGACGCTGCAGTCGTCGGACGAGTCGCTGGCGATCTGGCTGGACCTGGACACCAACCCGGCGACGGGCCTGCGTCCGGCGAGTCCCGCGGCTGCGGCGCAGCTGGGGGTTGATCTCTCGATCGAGTTCAGCCCGCCGAAGGCCGACGGGAGCGGGCTCGGGTATGGCTGCCGCGTGACGACGCCGAACGCGTCCGGCGCGACGGAGGTGCCTCACGGGGCGATCGAGTTCGCGTTCGCGCCGACCTACGCGGGGGAGTGGTACGAGGGGCGGATCTCGCGCCAGGGGCTGGCGGGGCTGGGGCTTCCGGAGTCGTCGCTGGCGACGGCGATGCTGGTGCTGCGGGACTCGACGGGCGGGTCGGTGGGTTCGTCGGACCCGTTCGAGGCGGAGCTGGTGGCGGCGAGCGCGACCGGGCCGCGGGCGGACCTTCGGATCCCGCCGCGCCCTGAGGGTGGTATCCGGGTGGTGTCGTGGAATGTGTGGAAGGCTCGCCCGATGGAGGATCCTGGCCCCTTCGCGCGGGTGCTGAAGGTGCTCGAGCCGGATGTGCTGCTGCTGCAGGAGTGGACGAGCACGGAGCGGGAGATCACGGCGTGGCTGAACGCGAGCCTGCCGCTGGAGGAGGGGGAGTGGACGGTGCGTACGACGGCGGGCTGGGGCGTGGCGGTCGCGTCGCGATTCCCGCTCGAGCCGCTGGGGCACGAGGAGCTGTACCTGGACGGGGAGGAGCACGCGGTGCGGTTCGCGGGGGCGCTGGTGTCGACGCCTCTTGGGTATCTCGCGGCGTCGAGCGTGCACCTCAAGTGCTGCGGGAGCTCGGGGAGCCCGGAGGACCAGACGCGGATCTCGGAGGCCGGGGCGATCAACCGGTCGCTGGCCGAGGCGTTGTCGATCGAGCCGGCGCCGATGCGGATCATCGGGGGGGATCTGAACCTGGTGGGCTCGCGCCCGCCGCTGGATGTGCTGCGGAACGGGCTGGACGCGGATGGGAGCGACCTGGAGATCGCGGACGCCCGGGACCTTGGCGACTCGGCGTACATCACCTGGCGTGAGGACGGGAACGCGTTCACGCCGGGCCGGCTCGACTGGGCGGTGTACTCGGGCAGCGCGGTGCGGACGGCGCGGTGCTTTGTGCTCGACGCGCGGCTGCTGAGCGACCGGTCGCTCGAGGCCAACGGGCTGGATCGGACGGACGCCGACGCGAGCGATCACCTGCCGCTGGTGGTGGATCTGATCCCGAGGTGAGCGGGCGGGGGTGTTGGGGGTTTCGGGCTCGGGTGGGTCTTGGGGATCGGCGCGATCATCTCGGTCATCTTGGTCATCTTGGTCATCTCGGTCATCTCGGTCATCGGGGTCATGAGGTTCATCGGGATCACCGGGGTCGGCGGGGTCGGCGGGGTCGGCGCTGATCGCGCCGGCGAGTCGGGCGAGCTCGGCCGCGGCCTTGCGGATGGTCTCGGCGTGGGTCGTCGTCTGGGGCGTCTCGGCGGCGATCGCGGCGAGGGTCCGGATCGCGCGGGGCAGGGCTGTGGCGAGGACGAGCGCGGCCTGATACTGGGCGATGGCGCGGCAGTCGGCGAGAAACTGGCGCGCGCCGGGGGAGCGGATCTGCTCGACGATTTCGGCGAGGGAGAGGCCGGTGCGATCGGCGATGTCCAGTGCGCCGAGGGCGGGGTCGAGGAGGTGTTGGAGGAGCAGCTCGTCCATGCGCCCGCATTGTGAGGGCGGGCGCGGTGATGGCAAGGGGGAAAGCGGGGAGGTCCACGATACAGCGCACAAACGCGGACATGCGCTGCACAATCGCGCACAAACGCGGACATCGGCGCCGGGGTTGCGCCGCGGCATCGCGGGGCGATCAAGTCATCGCGACGGCGATGAGCGAGCAGACGAGCAGGGTGAGGGCGGCCGCGAACTGGGCGGCGCGGGGGTCGGGGTGTGCGCCGAGCGCGTGCCAGATACGGAGACCGGCGGCGCCGAGGAGCAGGCCCGCGAGAATCGCGGCCCACACGGGCGTTCCCTCGCGGACAAGCACCGCGCCATCGCCGGCGCGGGCGACGGCGTCGGCGGCGAGGTAGGCCCCGTTGAAGACGAGGGCGAAGCCGGACCAGAAGGCAAGGACCGTGCGACCGGGGACGCGGGCGGCGGCGGCGGCGAGCCAGATGAGGAGCGGGACAAGCGCGCCTCCGACAAATCCGGCGGCCGTGGTGACCAGCGGGTGCTGATCACCGGCGAGGTCGGTGCGGGAGAACCCGAGGAGGGGGAGGTGGGTGTGTACGGACTGCGCGCCGGTGAGGGCGCCGGCTAGAGCGTGCCCGGCCTCGTGGGTCGCGAGGGAGGCGTACCAGCTTGCGGCGAGCGCCACGCAGGCGGTGCTCCATCGGAGTGCGCGGCGTGACGGCCCGGGAGCTGTGTGCATCGCGTGGCGATACGCACCGCCGGTTGGGCCGGTTCAGGGGCCGCGGATGAGGCGACCTGGGGTGGTCCTTGCGCCGGGGAGGGCACTGGTCAGCTCCGCAGAGCCTCCGCTGACCAGTGGCACCTTGCGCGGACACCCATGACGAGGCGCGGGGCCATCGCTTCACTTCGTTGCGCTCTGACCCCGGCACCCCTGGTGGCGTTGCCTACTCGGTGGTCGGTTCGTCGTCGGGGGCGCCCCTTCAGTAGCGGCGGACGACGCCCTTGACGATGCCCTGGACCTGGCAGTACTTGACGCGGATGGGCTCGAACTCGGGGTTGGCGGGCTGGAGGCGGATGTGGTCGGCCTCCTTGAAGAAGGTCTTGAGTGTGGTGGAGCCGTCGGGGAGGAGGGCGACGATCCGGTCGCCGTTGTGGGCGACCTGGGTGCGCTCGACGAGGACGACATCGCCGTCGAGGATGCCCTCGTCCTTCATGCTGTCGCCGTCGACCTTGAGGGCGAAGGCGCCCTCGTTGTGGCCCTTGGTGGGTCCGAGGAGGTCTTCGAGGTCGATCTCGTCCTCACCGGCGACCTTCTCGATGGGGTAGCCGGCGGCTATCTTGCCGACGAGGGGGAAGCGGAGCGGGCGCGACTCGTCGGGGACGGCGATGCCCTCAGCGATCGACAAAGAGCGAGCCTTGTTGGCGTCTCGGATGAGCGCGCCCTTCTTGATGAGGGCCTCGACATGCTCGAAGACCGTGACCTTGCTGACGCCGATTTCGTCGGCGAGCTCCTGCATCGTCGGGGAATAGCCCCGTCGGACACGCCAGTCGCGGATGAGCTGGAGAATGCGCAGTTGCTTGGGGGTCAGGTTCATGGGTCAATACCTCCGCAGTTGGGGCCGGCACAGTGGCGGCCCACTTCCGTTGTGCGTGCCTCGACGCCGGCGCGAGTCGCGGGGAGTCGCCCGCGAGGGTGTCGAGGAGTTCTCTCACATTCCGCATCGCGTGGGCCTGGGTTTGCAGGCCGCGCGAGACAACCGTCAGCACCCCCACCGCTGCCACCGACGCCGCGACGCCGTGCGCCGGGGTCGAGGTACCCGCGGGGCGTTCGGGCATCCCGGTGTCCGGGTCGATGTCCGCCCGATGGATCACACCGGCCTCGTCCGGCGTGTAGCCGGCGACGAAGTGGCCCCCGGGGCCAAGCCGGACAAGCTCGGCGAGCGCACCGGCGCGGGTGGCGCGATGTGCATGGGTGCGCCGGCCCGCCGCGATTCTCACTGCCTTCCGTGGCAATCCAAACACCGTGGCTCTCCCGGAGAGTTGCTCGAACACCAGCCGCGTCCCGCGGCGTGGGTCGATCGTCCAAGAGGGCTCCGCCCTGTGGTTCGTGCATCCCCACCCTCCTGGATGAGGCGGTCGCCCGGCGACCGGTCGTCTGTTCCCATCGGCCAATCCCCCGAACGGCCGCCAAAGAACAGTGACTTTCTGTTTGGTACAAGATAGCCAACCATGGACACAACCGCAAGCGACTTCCAATGGTTTTGTGGCATTTGAGCGGGAATCCACCCTCCGACGAGGCGAGAAACCCGCCTGGCGGGGCGTGGGACGGGTTTTTCACACCGAACTTTTTTCGAGCATCGTGCCCCGGCGGCGGATGACGCCGCGGATCTCGAGCATGGTGATCGCCGCCCGGACCTCGCCCGGGCCGGCGCCGACCCGGGCGGCGAGGTCGTCGGGGCTGCGGGGCTTGTCGAGGGCCTCGAGCAATCGCGACTCGAGCGAGCCCGGGGCCGCGCCGGGGGTGGGGGCAGGCGCGGGTGCGTCGGCGGCGGTCCAGAGCCCCGGGGGTGGGGTGGCGGCGGGGTCGGCGTAGCGGTCCTCGTGCGTGCCGTAGAAGTGGTGGCGGGCGGGGCCTTCGAGCAGGGCGAGGACATCGCCCGGGCTGGTGACGAGTGCGGCGCCGCCGGCCTTGAGCAGGTCGTGGGTGCCCTCGCTGGCGGGGGAGTCGACGCGCCCGGGGACGGCGAAGACCTCGCGTCCCTGGTCTTCGGCGGCGGCGTGGGCGGTGATGAGGGCGCCCGAGCCGCGGGCGGCCTCGATGACGAGCACGCCGAGGGAGAGGCCGGAGATGATGCGGTTGCGTGCGGGGAAGTTCTCGGCCTGGGGGGCGACATCGAGGGGGAGTTCGCTGAGGATGGCGCCGCGGGACTCGAGGATCTGGTCGAAGAGCTTGGCGTTGTCGGGCGGGTAGCGGTGGGCCAGGCCGCAGCCGAGGACGGCGATGGTGCGTCCCTTGGAGCGGAGTGCGCCGCGGTGTGCGGCGGCGTCGATGCCGCGGGCGCCGCCGGAGACGATGGTGACGCCGCTGCCGGCGAGGACGCCGGCGAAGCGTTCGGCCTGCTCGATGCCGTAGGCGGTGCAGGCGCGGGAGCCGACGATGGCGGCGGGGTATCGGTCGTCGGCGTCGGGGCGGAGATCGCCGAGGACATAGAGGATGGTGGGCGGGTCGGGGATCTGGCTGAGGAGGCGGGGGTAGCCGGGCTGGCCGAGTGCCAGGAGGGTGACGCCGAGCTGGCGGGCGCGGGCGAGCTCGGCGTCGGCGAGGGCGGGGCTGTCGCGCAGGCCGCGGGCGATCTTGGCGGCGGTGGCCTCCCCGATGCCGCGGATGCGTTCGAGCTCTTTGGGGCTTGCGGCGAGGGCGGCGACGGGGGAGCCGAACCGTTCGAGGAGTGCGGCGATGCGCCGGGGGCCGAGGCCCGGGGTGAGACTGAGCCGGAGGATGGCGTGGGTGGTTTCGGTGGGCGTGTCCAAGGTGGTCCCCGTGTTCGCGGCCTGTTCAGTGGGCCCATGGTACCGGAGGGGCGGGCCGGTGCAAGGGTCTTTCGGGGGGTCGGGGACGCGGGGCGAAGCTCGGGGGAGGGGGAGGGGGGGCGACCGCTACCATCCCGCGCGATGCCGCTGAACCTGTACAACACGCTGACGCGCAGGGCCGAGCCGTTCACCCCCGCGGACCCCGGGCGGGTGACTTTCTATAGCTGCGGGCCGACGGTGTATGACGATGCGCACATCGGGAACTTCCGGTCGTTCCTGGCGGCGGACCTTCTGAGGCGGTGGATCGAGAGCCCGCTGTGCGAGCTGGCGGGGGCGGATGGGTCGGTGCACGCCGGGCCGCGTGAGGTCGTGCATGTGATGAACATCACCGATGTCGGGCACATGACCGACGACGACAACGCCGACGGGGGGGGCGAGGACAAGATGGAGGCCGCGGCGCGGCGGCTGACGGAGGCCAAGAAGTCGGGCAAGGCGCACGCGCTGGAGTCGATCGACCCGCGCGACCCGTACGCGATCGCGGGGTTCTACGCGGGGCGGTTCCTGGAGGATGCGCGGAAGCTGGGGCTGAAGGTGGCGGTGGAGGCGGAGAAGGACCCGACGCTGATGCCGCGGGCGACGGCGAGCGTGCCGGGGATGATCCGGATGATCGCTCGGCTGATCGAGCGCGGGTACGCGTACCAGGCGGGGGCGGCAGTGTACTTCGATGTGCAGAAGTTCGCCGGCTACGGCCAGCTCTCGGGCAACACGCTCGACGAGGTGCGCGGCGGGGCGGGCGGGCGCGTGAGCGATCAGAACCAGGCGCAGAAGAAGCACCCGGCGGACTTCCTGCTGTGGAAGGCCGACAGCAGCCATGTGATGAAGTGGGACAGCCCGTGGGGGGCGGGGTACCCGGGGTGGCACATCGAGTGCTCGGTGATGAGCCTGGGCCGGCTGATCCCGGGGGGGCTCGACCGGGTGCTGGGCAAGCCCGACGAGGGGTGTGTGCTCGACCTGCACTCGGGGGGCGAGGACAACATCTTCCCGCACCACGAGTGCGAGCGGGCGCAGAGCTGCGCGTGCACGGGGGGCGACCGCTTCGCGCGGCACTGGTTCCACGCGCGGTTCCTGCAGGTCGAGGGGGAGAAGATGTCCAAGAGCAAGGGCAACTTCTTCACGGCGCGGGACCTGTTCGCGCGGGGGCACGAGCCGGCGGCGGTGCGGCTGGAGCTGATCAAGACGCACTACCGGGTGAACGCGAACTTCACGGAGCAGGGGCTGAAGGACTCGGCAAGGATGGTCGAGCGGTGGCGGAAGGTGGCGGAGGCGGGGGCGGCGTCGGGCGAGGCGGGGGATCGGCCGGCGGCGTTCCTGGCCGAGTTCGCGGCGGCGATGTGTGACGACCTGAATATCGCCGGGGCGATCGGGGCGCTGAACAGCTGGACCAACTCGATCGGCGCCCCCACCCGCGCTGATGCCGAGGCACTCCGGCTCGTCGACCATGTGCTCGGGGTGCTGAGCCTCGAACGCGCGGCCTCGACCCAGACCGACATCGGCGTCTTCGTCGGGGTCGAGCCCTCGGCGGAGGTCGAGGCGCTGCTGGCCGAGCGGCGGGAGGCGAAGAAGGCCAAGGACTTCGGGCGCGCCGACGCGATCCGGGAGCAACTCGCGGCCCAGGGGCTGGCGATCAAGGATGTGGCGGGGGGCAGGGTCGAGGTGAGCCGGGGGTGAGGTCGGACGGGGATTCACCCCGGAGGGGTGAGCGTCAGTAGCCGGGTGTGGAGGTCGCGAACGCGACCGACACGCCCGGAGATCGCCCGCGGGGGGTGGACCCCGGCGGGGTCTTCTTCAATGGTCATGCAACGAGAACGGCAAGAGCACCCCTACGGGGTGCCGGTGTTGGGTGGGCTCGCTTCCGGGGGTGTCCGTGCTGTCGCGACTCCCACCCCCGGCTACTGACGAGCACGCCTCCGGCGTGCGGGGGTACGGGTGTGAGGCGAGGGGGCGGCGGCGGGTGAGGATGGGGGTGCGGGGGCGTCGATCCCAAGCTTCGCAGGGCCTCAGCTTCGGCTCCCGTTGGATGCTCCCGGGTGGGGGTGGGACCCCGAGCTTGCGCTCGGGGCTCGTAGGGGCGGGGGGAGATCCGAAGCTTTGCTCCAGGGCTCGCTCAGCTTCGGCTTCCGTGGGGAGCTTCCGCTGGAGGCGTCCGTTGGGCGCGTCCGTCGGGTGCGGTTTACCCGTGGAGCTCTCGCCATTTGCGGACGGCCTCGGGCTCGCGCCCGTAGAGGGGGGTGAGGTGGGCGGGGTCGATGGGGTCGATATGCGCGGCGGCTTCGAGGCAGGCGGCGGGGTCGAAGAGGGGCTCGTCGATGCGGATGTCGAGCGCGGCGCAGCGGGCTCGGATCGAGTCGGGGAGGAAGCGGTCGGCGATGAGGGCGCGGCAGCCCAGGGTCTCCATCGCGTCGGCGTCGATCTCGCGGGCCGGTGAGGGCACGGCGTCGGGGCCGTCGAAGACCGTGACCACGGTCGTCTCGCGCTTGCTGGCGAGGGCGACGGCGAAGGGGCGGGGCAGGCCGGGGGCGGCGCGGCGGGCGACGACGCTGGCGCTGGGGACGGGGACGCACAGGGCCCCCACGGCCTCGGCGATGCACTTGGCCGCGACGACGGCGACGCGCAGGCCGGTGTAGCCGCCGGGGCCGATCGAGACGGCGATGCGGGCGAGGTCGGTCTTGTCGCCGACGAGCCCCTCGGCGGCGAGGCGCGACCAGAGGCGGTCGATCGCGGGCATAAGGTCGTCGTCGTGGCGTGCCGCCGAGCGGAGCATCTCCACGCCGAGCGGGCGGCACGGGTCTCGGTGGGACGGATCCGACTGGGACGGGTCTCCGAGCCGTGCGCAGACAAACCCGATCGCCACGCCAGGCCCCGAGCTGTCGGCCGCGGCCGAGGGGTTGCTGGCCTCGATGGCGAGGGTGAGGAAGGGCGCAGGGTCAGGCATCGGGCCCGTCCAGTCGGCGGCGTTTCTTCTCCCCCTGCACGCGCTTGGCTTGCAGCCGGCGCTCGACCGCGCCGCGCCCGGGCTTGGTGGGCACGCGGGGCTTGGGCTTGGCCATCGCCCGGACGAGCAGCTCGCGGAGGCGCTCCAGGCACGCCTCGCGGTTGCGGCGTTGGGATCGGTGCTCGTCGGCGGCGATGGACAGCTCGCCGTCGTCGCCGACCAGCCAGCCCTTGCCCAGACGGATCACCCGGGCCCGCACCCGCTCGCTCACGGGCAGGTCGGCGATCGCGAGGCGGAGGACGGCCTTGGTCGCCCGCTTGTTGACATTCTGGCCCCCCGGGCCGGAGGCGGAGACGAAGGTGAACCGGAGGACGGCGTCGGGCACGCGCACCCCGGGCGCGATCTCGACGCCGGGCTCTGACTCGTCCGTACGGGGTGGCTCCACGCCGGTACCCTATCACGCCCCGGCGTACTCGCGCGGGGAGTGGGAGGCCTCGCTGTGCGTACGACTTTGCTGGCTGTCGCTCCGGTTGTCCTTGTTTCGCTCGCGCTGCCGGCCCTGGGCCAGGGGGAGGACCCCCCGGCCGAGCCGATCCGGCCTGTGAAGGACCCGTGGGTGCTCAAATTCGAGCCCGCGGGGTGGTATGTGGCGACAAGCGGGAGCGTCCGGCTCCCAGGGGCGGCCTCGGCGGGCAACGGGGAGTCCTTCGAGATGGCCGACCTGAATATCGACAGCCCGCGGGTCAGCCCGCTGGGCGAGCTGCAGCTTCGCCGGGGGGATTGGCGGATCGGGATTGGTGGATTGGGGGTTTCCACGGATGACCGCGGGGCGGTGCAGGCGGCGGCGGGGCAGATCGGCGATGTGACCTTCGCGGCGGGGAACACGCTGCGGTCGGAGGTGGACTTGTTCAGCTTCGCCGCGGACGGGGGGTACACGCTGCACACCTTCCGGTCGGGGGTGCTGGACGGCGGCGGGGACAAGCTGCGGTCGACTGTGCTTGCGCTGGTGGGCGTTCGGGCAATCTCGGCCGAGGTCACCTCCCAGGTATTTGCCTCGGGTGTCGGTGGGGCGATCGCGTCGGGCGATGCGTTCGGGGCGCACCCGTACGCGGGGGTGCGGTGGGAGATGGACATCTACGAGGACTTCTCGATCGATGTGGTGGGGACGCTGGGTGGGGTGAAGCTGGGGGATTCCGAGTCGTGGTCGTCGGACATCATGGTGGGGTTCCAGTGGAACCCGACGGCGAACTTCGGGGCCCAGATCGGGTATCGGCAGCTGCTGTTTGGGCTGGAGACCGACGACGCCCCGGCCGAGTTCGCGTGGCAGGGCGGGTTGGCGGGGGTGTACGCCGGCGCGGTGGTGCGGTTCTGAGGGGGAAGACCCGGTCTCTCGCGGTCGGGGCGGCTCGCAAGTGCTTTGCTTTCCACGACTTCCCCCCACGCAATGCAAGGTCTCTTGACCGGCGGGCGGGAGTGTGCGACACTCCCCAGTCTCGGTCGGCGGGCCTCCTCCCCTGCTCGTGGGCGGGTGCCGATCGACGAAAATCCAAGGCGCATCCGCGGCCTGATCGCGGTTGAGAGACAGGGGGTTGCTCCATGCAACAAGACGGCGTGCGCACCATCACGAAAAAGGATCTGGCCGAGCGCATCGCCGACAAGACCGGTCTCAGCCGCACGCAGGTTCGCGATGTGCTCGGGGAGGTGCTCGAGCAGATCGCCACGGAGCTGGCGCGGGGGAACCGGATCGAGTTCCGGGGGTTTGGGGTGTTTGACACGAAGGTGAAGGCGGCCCGGGTGGCGCAGAACCCGCGGACGCTGGCGCCGGTCGAGGTGCCGCAGCGCCGGACGGTGCGGTTCAAGCCGGGCAGTGAGATGAAGGCGACGGTGGACGGGGTGAACGCCCCGGCCAAGAAGTCCAAGCCGAAGGCCGCGCGCGAGCCCAAGCTCGGGACGGCCCCGAGCGCCGATGGGCTGGGCGAGCCTGTGGCGGCCCGGGTCTAGGGGGCGGGTCAGTCCAGCGACATGGCGGGGCCCGGCGTGCTCAGGCGGAGCATGCGGTCGAGTGCTTTCAGCGCGGGCTTGCGGACCTCGGGGTGGACGCGGATGACATTGACCGCGCGGGGCTCGGCCGGCTCGGGCGTGCCGTCCTTGACCCGGATGCCGCAGAGGTTGTCCAGGACCCAGAGCAGGTGTGGCTGGTCGATCCTGTACATGGTGGTGCAGAGGCACTGGCAGTCGCTGAGCATCCGTACCTCGACGCCCTTGGGGGCCATCTCCCTGGCGAGTCGGTTGACGAGGTGGACCTCGGTGCCGACGGCCCAGCGGCTGCCGGGGGCGGAAGCGCGGACGGTCTTGAGGATGTACTCGGTCGAGCCGGCGTCGTCGGCGAGGTCGACGACCTCTTTGGCGCACTCGGGGTGGACGATGATGCGGGTCGGCTCTTGGCCCATGGCCTCGGCGTCGCGGTTGGCGGCGCGGATCTGCTCGCAGTGCTCGGGGCGGAAGAGCTTGTGGACCGAGCAGTGGCCGGCCCAGAGGATGACCTTGGCGTTGAGGAGTTGCTCGGCGGTGGCGCCGCCGAGGGGCTCGCCGCGCTTGGTGCGCTTGGGGTCGTAGAGGCAGGTCTGGGTGTCGGCGTCGAGGCCGTGCTTGACGGCGGTGTTTCGTCCGAGGTGCTGGTCGGGGAGGAAGAGGATCTTGATGTCGTCGGTGGCACGGCTCTCCGAGCCGTGTGCCTCAGCGGTGGAATGGCTCCCCGAGCCGAGTGGCTCCGATCCGTTCCTTACCGCTCGGAGAGCTTGGCTACCCTCGGACCCGGCTCGGAGAGCCGGACCACCACCGGCCATCGCCCACTCGAAGACGGCGTCGGCGTTGGAGCTGGTGCAGCAGGCGCCGTCGTGGTCGCCGACGAAGGCCTTGATGGCGGCGGTGGAGTTCACATAGGTGATGGGGATGATGCGCCCGGTCCAGCCCTGCTCGCGGAGGCTGGCGTGGAGGCGGTCCCAGGCGTCTGCGGTGTCGTCGTAGTCGGCCATGTCGGCCATGGAGCAGCCGGCGGAGAGGTCGGGGAGGATGACCTCGACTTCTTCGGGGGTGAGCATGTCGGCGGACTCGGCCATGAAGTGCACGCCGCAGAAGACGACATGCTTGACCGGGCGCTCGCGGGCGACCTTTGCGGCGAGCTGGCTGAGCTTGAGGCTGTCGCCGGTGAGGTCGGCGTGCTGGATGATCTCGTCGGTCTGGTAGTGGTGTCCGAGGATGACGAGGGCGTCGGCGAGCTGTTTGCGTCGCTGGGTGATGAGCGCGGCCGCCTGATCGGCGGGCATGCGGGTGTAGTAATCGTCGAGCGACGGTTGCCAGAGCATTGGCGCCTCCCTTGGTGGATTATAGGGAGGCCGGGTGGCGGCTCGGGCCGATCAGGCGGCGAGGGTGATGGCCTGCTCGCGGTCGAAGCGGATGCCGACGCGCTGGCGGAGGCCCTCGCGCTCGCCGAGGCGGACAACGCTGGCGCCGAGCATGGCCCGCTGGCTGACGATGCCGTGCTCGTGCCAATCGACGAGGACATCGACCTTGTCACCGACGGCGAGGGGGCGGTGCTGGCTGAGCTCGAGCATGGCGCCGCCGGGGGAGACATCGCAGGTGTAGGCGGCCATGTAGCGGAAGGTGGGGCTGTGGAGGATCTTGCAGGGGCGTTTGAGCTCGCGTCGGTCGTGGCGGCGTCGCTCGATGCAGATGTTGTCGTCGGTGCCGCTCATCGCCGGGCTCCTGGTCTGAATTTGGGGTCTGGGATTGGGGTCTGGGATTGGGGTCTGGGCCCGGGACGGCCCGGGCTGTGTGGTGGCTATCGGTCGGCGCGGGGGCGTACTTCTGGCCGGGCGGCCGGACCGGCACAGATTGCCGGGTGCGGGCCCGGCGGCGCGATCGAGGCCCGCCGGTTGGGTGCTGTCGCCCGCTCTGGGGGGCGTCAATCAGAACCTAGTGCGGGCTGATGCGGGCGAGGAGTTTCCCGGGCAGGCCCAGGGAGAGCACGCCCGCGCCGGCGAGGCCCAGGCCGGTGATGAGGAAGGTGGGTGTGAGGCCGAGGGCGTTGATGAGGGCCTGGGCGATGGGCGGGCCCATGGCGGCAAAGCCCCATGCGCCGCCCATCATGAGACCGGAGGCCAGGCTGGTTCGGTGCGGGAGGAGGCGCTGGGCGAGGGCGACGGTGACGGGGACGGTGCCGGCGTAGCCGACGCCGGTGGCGACGGCGAGAAGGAAGGCGGCGGTGAGGAGCAGGGCGGGGGCGCCGAGGGCGTCGGTGAGCGCGCCGGCGTAGGGGAAGGCGATGATCGCGGCGGCGCCGGCGATGGGGACGACGACGAGGGCGCCCTTCTCGTGGTGGGTGCGGAGGAAGGCGCCGGCGCTGAGGCCCCCGGCGGCCATGCCGAGCTGCATGGCGGCCTGCATGGGCCCGTTGACGGCCGCGGCGCTCTCGCGGACGGCGTCGGTGAGAACTCCGGCGCCGGCGCGGGCGAGGGCGAGCTGCTCGCACCAGCGGATGAGGAGCTGGACCATCATCATGTTGATGGTGAAGCGGAGGATATTGCCGGCGTAGAGCAGGCCGACGGTGGTCCAGCGGGCGCGGGCCTCGCCGGGCGCCCAGCCCGCGCGCTGGGCGTGGGCGTCGTGGTGGCGGTGGGGCACGCGGGCGATGGCCCAGAGCATGACCACGACCGCGAGCAGGCCGGGGAGGATGAGGCGCGTGTAGGCGGGCAGCCCCCAGCCGGCGGCCATGTGGGGGCTGAGCAGGTTGCCCAGCACGCCGCCGGCCATGCCGGCGCAGAAGAAGATCGAGACGCCGAGCGAGCGGCGTTGGCCGGCGAGCTGGCCGACGGCGGCGGCGGCTGTGGGGTGGAACGCGCCGATCCCGAGGGTGCCGAGGACCTGGATGAGGAGCAGGTGCTCGAAGGTCTGCGCGTGGCCGACGAGCGAGACGGCGACGACCGCGACGGCGAAGGCGAGCGGGCCGAGGACGCGGGTGTCGAGCTTGTCGCCCAGCCAGGCGGCGAGGGGCTGGACAAAGCCGGAGCACACCGAGCCGGCGCTGATGATGACCGCCCCCTGCCCGGGCGTGAGGTGGAGCCGGCCCTCGAGCACGCTCATGATCGGGATGAACAGGAAGCTGAAGAAGTCGACGACGGTGTGGGAGCCGACCGTGGCGGCCAGGCGGAGGGGGCGCAGGGCGATCGCCCCGGGCTCGGGCGGACGGATGGGCTCGGTGGCGGGGGCCGTGGGCGTCGCGGTGGACATGGGCGGGGAAGGATACCCGTGCCGCGTCCCGGGCCCGCAACGCCCGAGGGGGGCGGGAAGGAGGCGAGATGGCCGGCCGTGGAGAACTGGACCGCAGGGCGTTGGACGCCGCGATCGCGCAGGCGGAGAAGTCGTACTCGGAGGGGGGCATCCCGATCGGGGCGGCGTTGATGGCGCCGGACGGGTCGGTGGTGGCGGCGGGGCACAACCGGCGGGTGCAGGACGGGGACCCGACGGCGCACGGGGAGATGAGCTGCGTTCGGGCGGCGGGCCGGCGCCGGGACTGGCACCGGCTGACGCTGGCGACGACGCTGTCGCCGTGCGCGATGTGCGCGGGGACGGCGGTGCTGCACCGGGTGGCGCGGGTGGTGATCGGGGAGAACCGGAGCTTTCAGGGGCGCGAGGACTGGCTCCGCGGGGCGGGGATCGGGGTGGTGGTGATGGATGACCCGCGGTGCGTGGCGCTGATGGCGAGGTTCATGGCGGAGCGGCCGGAGCTGTGGGAGGAGGACATTGGGGTGCCGGGAGCGTGAGGGGGGCGGAAGGGCGAAAGGCGAGAAGCGAAAGGCGAAAGGCGAAAGGCGAAAAGCGAAAAGCGAAAAGCGAAAAGCGAATCATCCTAGTTCAGGTTTCAAATCTCAAATCTAAGATCTCAAATCTCAAATCTCAAATCTCAGATCTCAGATCTCAGATCTCAGATCTCAGATCTCAGATCTCACATATCATCCTTCATCCTTCATCCTTCATCCTTCATCCTTCATCCTTCATCCTTCATCCTTCATCCTTCATCCTTCATCCTTCATCCTTCACCCCTGCTCCATCCCGATGCTCGCGATGGTAACATCGTCGTCGAGGGCGTCGTTGCGGGCGTGGGATCGGACGGCGGCGAAGAGGCGTTCGACATCCTCCCGGGTGTCGGCGCAGGGCGTGAGGGTCTGGATGACCCGCGCCAGGCCGAACTCCTCGCCCTCGAGGGAGCGTTGCTCGGGCACGCCGTCGGAGAGCAGGATGATGCGGCCCGCGGGTCCGAGGGTGACCATCTCGTCGGCGTAGGGGGCGTCGGGGTCGATGCCGAGCGGCAGGCCGCCGACGGTCGTGAGGGTCGCGGGGGCGGCGTCGGGCGCTTGGCGCACGAGCCAGTGGCCGTGCCCGGCGTCGACGAAGTGGACGGTGCGTGAGATCGGCTCGACGACGCCGACCCAGAGGGAGATGAAGCGCCCCCCGGGGAGCATGGGGACGATCTCATGCCCGACGGCGCGGAGGGCGGCGGCGGGGCTGCCGGTGGCGCGGAGGGCGGCGTTGAGCATGGTCTGGGTGGTGGCCATGAGGATCGCGGCGCCGACGCCCTTGCCGGCGACATCGCCGAGGTAGACGCCGACGCGCCCGTCCCCGAGCGGGAGGATGTTGAACAGGTCGCCGGCGACGAAGCGCCCGGGCTTCATGCGGACGCTGTAGCGGACGCCGAGGCAGCGCCCGTCGGGCTCGGGCATGAGGAGGCGCTGGGCCTCGGCGGCGGCGCCGACATCGCGCATGATCTCGGCGTTGGCGCGCTCGAGGGCGGCGCGGCGGAGGTTGGCCAGCGCCATGCCGCCGATGCGGCAGAGGGCCTGGCAGAACGCCGCCGCGTCGGGCTGCACGCGGGCGTTGTGGCGTCGGTCGTCGAGATAGAGGAAAGCGTCGACGGTCTGTCCGAGCATGATGGGGGCGCAGATGGCGGCCTGGATGCCGAGTCGGACGATCGACTCGCCGCCCATCGCCGGGGCGTCGTGGCTCAGGCGGGCCACCTGCCCGGCGGCGGCGGTGTCGATGAGCGTGCGGCTGAACTTGGCGCCCTCGCCGTCGAACTCCCCGGCCTGGGAGAGCAGCTCGACCTGATCGCCCCGGAGGCGGAAGACCGAGGCTCGGGGGAAGCCGGTGCCCTCGCGGGCGGCCTCGATCACCGCCTCGGCCAGCGAGGCCTCGGTGGTGGAGGCGTGGATGTTGGCGGCGCCGTCCATGAGCAGGTCGAGCCGGCGTCGGGCGAGGGACCGCAGCTCTCGGGGCGGGACGGGGTCGACGCGCTCGCCGGGATCGAGCCGGTCCGGCCCGACATCGACGGTGTGCAGGGTCGAGGCGGACCCCACGCCGAGCTGGACTCGCAGCGCCCACGGGCCGATCGCGAGCTGGTCCTGGTCGGTCAGGGGCGTCGGGGTCTCCGGCGCCAGGGGGAGCCCGTTGAGGAGCACGCCGGCGCGGCTGCCCAGGTCGGTGACCAGCCAGGTCCCGCCGGGGCAGCTCACCGAAGCGTGGCGGCGCGAGACCGCGGGGTCGGGGAGCTGGATATCGCAGGCGGCGCTGCGCCCGAGGACGACCGTCGCGCCGGGGTCCAGGCGCACCGGGGCCAGCGCCGGGCCCTGGACGGCGACGAGCTTCAGGCGTTGGCCTTCGTGGCGGCGCATGCGGTGTTTATAGCCGCCCGGGCGGCTCAGGCGGCGCGCCGGGCCCGCCGGGGCAGGAACCGGTCCAAGATCTCGCCGAGCTCGCGAGGCTCGAAGGGCTTGGGGAGCACGCCGTCGAACTCGGCGGCCCGGTACTGGCGCATCGCGTCGGGGGTGATGTCGCTGGTGAGGGCTATGAAGGCCGCCCCGGGCATCGCGGCACGCAGGTCGGCGAGCATGCTGGCCCCGTCGGTGGCCCCGAGGTGCTGGTCCAGGAAGACCAGCCGGAAGCCCGACGAGCCCGCGGCGTTGACCGCTTCCTCCACCGAGCCGGCGAGGTGGGCGTCGACCCGGTGCTCCGCGAGCGCGACCTTCATGAAGTGTCGGATCTCCGGGGCGTCGTCGATGACCATGACGCCCTCCGGCGGATCGGGCGAGGGCCCGACCGCTCGGGCCGGGGGCGCGCCGGGGGCCGCCATGCGCACGGGCGACGCGGGCAGGCGCAGCGCGATGTTCGTCCCGACGCCCACGCGGCTGTTGATCTCCATCTTCCCGCCCATGGCGGTGACAAGGTGGCGGGTGATCGCCAGGCCCAGGCCGTGCGTGCCGCGGTCCGGGGAGGAGTGTGTCGGGAGATCGTCGGCGGCGAGGAGCCGCTGGAGGCGATCGGGGTCGACGCCCTCGCCGGTGTCGGTGATCTCGATGGTGAGGGATCCGTCGCGTGGCTCGGCGCGGGCCTCGATGCCGATCGCGCCCCGGCTGGTGTGGCGGACGGCGTTGTCGATGAAGTTGACGAGGACCTCGCGGAGGCGCTTGGGGTCGAGGAAGACCGAGGCGGGCGCCTCGCCCCGCCACGACACCCACAGCGCGACGCCCTTGGCCTTGGCCCGGTCGGTGAAGGTCTCGGCGATCTCCTCGAGGAGCTCGGCGGGGTTGATGCTGCGGGCGTTCGTGGCGGTGCCGCCGGCCTCCGTCCGGGCCATGTCGAGCAGTTCGTTGGCCAGGTCGAGCAGGTGCTGGGCGCTGGACCGCACGGTGCGGAGCTGCTTGCGGCTGGGGCCGGGCGGCGTGCGCGCGATCAGCGCGTCGGTGAGGCCCAGGATGCTGGACAGCGGCGACCGCATATTGTGGCTTGCGCGCCGGAGGACCACGGTCTTGGCGGCGCTGGCGGCCTCGGCCTTGGCCCGGCGGTGCTCGATGTCCCGGTCGCGCCGGCGGAGGTCCTCGGCCATCCGGCCCATCGCCGCTTCTCGTCGGCGCACCGCCCGGAGCATGCGGGCGCACGCCAGCCCGAGCAGGGCGGCGGCGGCCACGCCCCCGAGCGCACCGGCGAGGGGCGACACGACGCCGAGCGAGGCGCAGGCCATCGGGAGGACCATCCCGAGCGCCAGCCACAGCCTGTGCTCACCGCCCGCGCCGCCGTGCATTTGTGCTGACCTTCGTTGCGCGGAACGCGCGGTGGAACAGACCTCGGAGCTTACCCCCCAAGGGATATCGTCCGGTCCCGATCGGGCCTTCCGGCCAACCGGGTGGATGGGGTGAGGGCTTCCCCGTGTCCGTGGGGGGTTATCCGGCATAGTCGGAACGGCCTACCTGATCCCCATGTCGCGCAGCTCGCCGCAGCGCAGCACCCGCTGGAGGTGGCGCGTGTCGGCCGCGTCGGCGACGCCGTCGAAGTTCAGATCCGCCGGCGCGGCGTGGATCTCGTAGAGGTCGTCGATGTCGAGCGTGCCGTCGCCGTTGATGTCGAAGGGGTGGCGGTCGTAGACGATGACGACGCGTCCGATATCTGACTGCCCCGCGCTGTTCGTGACGCGGTAGGTCATGAGGTCGTACCCGGAGGCGTCGGGATCGGGGTTCAGCAGGCGGTAGGGCCCGGCGGGGCCGGCGACGATGGAGGCCTGCGCGGGGGCGTCGAGGACCTCGAAGGTCGGCGTATCGGCCCGGTCGTCGGCGCGGTAGGGCAGCTCGACGAAGACCTCCGCGTCGTCGCCCGCCCACACGGTGGAGGTAGAGACCGCCGGGGCGGCGCCGCCGGGGGCGCCGTCGGTGTAGTCCACGATCACCTGGAGCGGGGCCGAGCGGACGCGCATGCCGTCGGCGAAGATCGCTTCGGCGTGGACGCTGGAGGCGCCGGCGCCGAGTTGGAGCCCGGCGGCGTGGAGCGTGGCCTCGCAGCCCGGCGCCGCGTCGAGCACCCGCCCGTGCTGGACGAGCCGGATCTCGACGGGGTTGCCGCCCAGGCCGCCACCGA
Organism: Phycisphaerales bacterium; assembly: GCA_020850415.1. GTDB lineage: Bacteria > Planctomycetota > Phycisphaerae > Phycisphaerales > UBA1924 > PNC22. The sequence goes on along the minus strand of JADZER010000037.1, from coordinate 94,280 downwards.
CGGCGGAGACCTCGAACGCGAAGGTGGTGGCCAGGTCGCCGGTGGTGTCCGCGCCCGCGACCGACGCCGACCTGCCCAGGTTGTCGACGACGAGCTCACTCTGCCAGACGCCGATCGACTCGACATAGGAGGTGTCGTAGCCGAGCACGCGGAGGTCGTGCCAGCCGTCGGCGAGCTCCGTGGTATCGACCTGGAGCGGCAGCGTCAGGTCGGCGGCGACGCGCGCGTTGTCCACCAGCACCTCGAAGTAGAAGACGAAGGTGAACTGCTTGCTGGTGGAGCCCTCGGGTGAGAAGGGGATGACGCCGGAGACCGGGTTGGTCGGCGGGTCGGCGAGGGTGACGGTGACGGGCAGGTCGAAGGGGCGGCAGAGCGGGTCGCCGTAGATGAGGCCCTGGAAGGGCACATAGGCGAGCGCCCGGAAGACCGACTCGCCCATCGAGGCGCCCTGGAAGTAGTAGGTCATCGAGCGTGCGTGGGTGAACTTGCCGGGGTAGTTGCAGGGCTCCTCGACCGCGCCGTGCGACATCGTCGCGCCCTTGCGGATCCACTCGGAGATCTTGGTCTGGCTGGCGGTATCGAAGGTCGCGGCGTAGCTGGTGAGGTGATCGCAGTAGGCCCCCGGGAGGATCGTCATCGCCGCCCCGGCGATGTCGAGCGTGTGGCGGCCGGTGAGGATGCTGAGGATGTCGTGCTCGTTGCGGGGCAGCTCGCGCATCTCGTGGCTGCCGACGGCGCCGAGCGCCGCGAGCTTGGCGACCACGGCCGGGTAGGTGCTGTGGCGCGGGCCCGAGCGGGCCTGGTCGTCGGTCTGGCAGAAGTAGAAGGTGCCGGGGGGGCGGGTCCAGTCGGCGGCGGCCGAGCGGTCCACATTGGTCAGGATCTCCTCGAGCGTGTTGCCCAGCTCGCCGGTGTAGCCGAGCATGGCGCTCATGTAGTAGCGCCGGGCGCTGGGGTCGGCGCTGGGCTGGCCCTTCAACCAGGCGTCCTCGCTGTCGAACCGTGCCGGGTCGTAGGTGCTGAAGGCGTAGCGGTTGGTGAGGCCGGACCCCACGCCGGCGAGGACCTCGTCGGCGATGAAGGCGGTCGTGTATGCGCCGGTGATCGAGAACCGGTTGACCGGCGAGCAGCTGTCGGTGACGAGCCCGGGGGCGCTGATGTAGAAGGGGGCGCCGGGCATGAGCAGGATGCAATCCGCCTGGCTCCCGATGCCGCGCTGGGCGATCAGCGCCCGGAGGGCGGCGAGGTTGAACCCGACGAACGACTGGTAGTTGGCCGCGCCCGGCGAGAAGTAGAGGATGTTCGAGTCGGGCACATTCCGGGCGAGCCGGTAGTAGTTGGCCGCGTACATCGACTCGGCGTTGAGCGGGTCGGCGATGATGATGACATTCTCGCCCGATCCGCCGGCGGCCGCCGCGCCCGCGCCGGCCACGACCGCCCCGACCGCCAGCCGCCGCGACCACCCGCTCACCCTGTTCCGCTCGCGCATGCTCTTCTCCTCCGACCCCGCGGTGCCAGTGTAGATCGGATCGGGCGGCCCCCCAAGCCAACTTTCGGCGCAGAGCCAGCGCGGATCGCGCAGACCCGGCACAGGGGCGCCGACATTCGGTCGCCGATCGGCGTTCAGCCGGGGTCGTCGGGCCCCGGGGACTCCGGCTGCGCGGGGATGCCCTGGCGCACGGAGAAGGGGTCGGGCAGGGGCGGGAGGCCGGCCCCCGCGCGCAGCGCGTTCTGCGCCTGCAGCTCCGGCCCCATCATCGAGCGCGAGAACGAGTTCACCCGGCCGGAAGGGGTCAGCGCGTGCACCTGGCTCTGCCACTGCCCGCCCACGCCCGGGTCCCACGCCTCCACGACGATCCACAGCCCGGTGTCCCGCGACGCCGGGTCGATCCCCGCGTAGGTGAAGACGAAGTCGCCGACGCGGTAGGCCGGCGCGTCGGGCCCGACCGACGCGGCAGCGTCGCCGACGGCCCGCCGGCGCTGCTCGGGCGAGAGGTCATCCCACACGCCGAGGCTCACGGAGCCGAGGATCGCGTCCGAGCCGGTGGTTGGCGACACCGCCGAGGTGAAGTCGTACGGCGAGAGTGACCCGTCGAGCAGCAGCTCGCCGATGTTCGTGGGCCACGCGCCCGTGTCCGAGGCCGTGCGCAGGGGCGTCCAGAACACCGACACGCTCTCCCCGCCGTCCATCTTGAAGGACGCCGAGCTGCTGATCGCACCCGTGAACGCGGACACGAACCACGCCACGGCGATCGCGAACACCACCAGCGGCAGGGCCGCCACCGCGACCGCCGCCCGCGTCCCGCTGACCTTCTGCCCCGCCGCCACCGCGAAGCCCGCGGCAATGACCCACCACAGCGTGCCCATCCAGCCGAGGTAGGGCCCCAGGCACGGGGTCAGGACGACCAGCTGCGGGGCGCAGGTGTAGCACAGCGCCTGGGCGGTGCGCCCCATCCCCGACGCGGGCCTGCCCCCCAGCCGGAGCACGGCGTGGGTCACCAGGACCCACAGCGCCAGGCCCACGATCGAGATCACCGCCATCACCAGCACCGACACCAGAACCGCGCCCGAGATGCCGGCGAACCCGGCGCTCCCCGTGACGATGCTGACCACGATCATCAGCGCCAGGACCGGCGCCGCGATCAGCATGCCGATCACCACATGCGAGAGGATCGCAAAGCCCCAGGCCCTCCCCGCGTCGCTGTCGGCCGGGGTGACCCGCATCAGCCAGCCGGGCGAGGACACCCCACGGGTCAGGGTCGCGAGCCAGCGCCGGGAGAACTTGGCGTCCTCGTCGAGCCAGGGGTTCGAGTCGGCCCCGGTCAGGCGCTCGTCGACCCCCTCGGTGGGGAGCAGGACCATCGCGTCCATGTCTATCCGGTTCCCGCAGCCGACGCAGGAGAACTCCCGGGGCGACAGGTGGCCGTTGGTCCCGGTGCCGTAGTAGCCCTGGTCGCAATGCGGGCAGGCGAACCGGACGGCGTTGAGGGCGAAGCGGAACTCCGAGGGCAGGAACGCCTGGCCGCACTCTGGGCACTGGCGGTCTCGGAGGTTCCAGAGTGGGTAGTCGCAGTGCTTGCAGCGCATCGGGACCTCGTGGGGAGGGGTGCAGCCTAGCCGGTATTCCTCGCGGACCGGGTGGGGGGGCCCCGCGCCCGCGCAATCGGTTCTTGGTCGGCGCGGGGGTGCGCGTTCCGCGGCGGCGGCGCGGTGACGGCGCACGGTCGGTCCGGACCCGGCATGCGGCCAATTGTGGATACGACTATCTTGTTACGGCACCTCTGCGTCCGCTCCTGCGTCCGCGCTGCCGCTACCCCTGGTGGGCACCGAACAGGAGCGCCAAGTACGGTCGGTCTTGTTCTCGGCAGAAGAGATAGACATGGTCGCCCTCGGCGAAGAGTGTCTTCCCCCGGGCGGCGAGGGGCTGGCCGGCCCGCACCATGAGCACGACGGAGCAGCCCTCGGGGAATCGGACCGAGGAGATCGGCACGCCGCAGACCGCGAGCGTCCGGTCGATGTAGAACGAGAGGATCTCCCCGTCGAGCAGGCGGGTCGAGGTCATCTCGATGGTGGCGGGCGGGTCGGGCGCGCCGGCCTCGGAGAGGCCGAGGCGCGCGGTGAGGCGCCGGATGGTCGAGCCCGGCACGATCGTGTTCACGACGACGATGAAGAAGACGGTGTTGAAGACCTCGACCGCCCCCGGCACGCCGCGGAGCACGGGGTAGGTGGCGAGGATGATCGGCACCGCCCCGCGCAGGCCGACCCAGCCGACATAGACGGACTCTCGGAGCGGGGACCGCATGGGCGCCAGGCAGAGGAGGACCGCCAGCGGGCGGGCGACGACGGCCATGAAGACGCCGATGGCGAGCCCCCGGCCCGCGACCCCCGGCAGCTGCGAGGGGAAGACGAGCAGCCCCAGCATCAGGAACATCCCGATCTGGCAGAGCCACGCGATCGCGTCGTGGACGCGTGTGAGCCCGTTTCGGTAGGGGACGCGCCCGTGCCCGAGCATCACGCCCGCGCCGTAGACCGCGAGGAAGCCGCTGGCGCCGGCGACCGTCGCGACCCCGAAGCACGCCAGCGCGATCGCGAGCGTCAGCACGGGGTACAGCCCCGTCGCCGAGAGCGAGACCCGGCGCAGCATGAGCCGCCCGAGCAGCCCGAAGCCGATCCCAATCGCCGCCCCCGCCCCGAGCTGCCAGGGGATCTGCAGCGCCAGCCACCAGGACGGCGTCGCGCCCGTCAGCGCCGCGTCCGTCACGGCGACCGTGAGGATCACGGCGACCGGGTCGTTCACGCCGGACTCCAGCTCGAGGGTCGTCCCGACCCGCCTTGTCAGGCGCAGGCGGCTGCCTCGCAGCACGGCGAAGACCGCCGCGGCGTCGGTCGAGGAGACCACGGCCCCCAGCAGGAGCGCGTGGGCCCAGGTCATGCCCAGCAGCCTCGCGGCCAGGGCGGTGAGACCGGCGGTGAGCACCACCCCGGCCGTCGCGAGCACCGAGGCAGGGGCCCAGCTCTGGCGGATGGCCCCGATCGGCGTGTTCAGCCCGCCGTCGAAGAGGATCAGGGCGAGCGCCACCGTGCCCAGCCGGTACGCCAGGGCGTAGTCGTCGAAGGGCAGGCGGCCGATCCCCTCCGACCCCGCGAGCATGCCCAGCACGAGAAAGAGCAGGACGATGGGCACGCCGATCCGGTCCATGGCGCGGCTGAACAGCACGCTGAACGCCAGCAGCACGCCGAACAGCAGGACGATCACACCGGTTGCGAGGGGCTCGGTCATCGGCGTCTGGACTCCCGGGCCGAGGATAAGGGCCCGGCCCGCCCGACGCCGGCTGGCTTCAGGTGATTTCACCGGTCCCCGGATTGGCCGGTGGGGTCTCGGCCCGGTTTCTCGGCTTGACGCCGGCGCCGCTATGCGGGACACTCTCGCCCCGGCCTAGGCTCCCCGCATCCGGACCTCCCCGCCAGGCGTATGGCCGGGCGTACCGGGCGGCGGCGGTGGGCCGTCGGTGGCGCATTGGCGTCACGGGCCGCCCGCGGGCAGTGACACGCGAGATCCTCGCAAGACGCGGCGAGCCCGCCCCTTGCGATCCCCTTCCGACACGGAGAGTGCACGATGGCAGGTCGAGGCGGAGCAGGCATCGGAGTCGTGGTGACCATCACCGTCCTGAGCATCCTCTCGCTGGGGCTGTTCGTCAGCACCATCGTGTTCTACGGCAACCTGAACAAGAAGACCGCCGAGCTGAACACCGCCCAGGCGGGCCTGAGCGAGTACATCAGCTCCCAGGAGCGCAACGACGCCCAGATCAGCTCGATCGCCGACCAGGCCCGCGCGAAGCGCCAAACTGTGGTGGGCTACTACAACAACAACCTGACGCAGGCTCTCAGCACCATCAGCAGCCGGGCCGACCGGGGCTCGCTCGAGGACGCCATGCAGCGGCTGGACAGCGTCCGGCTCCCGGGCGTCGCGAGCGCCACGGGCTGGAACGGGACCGGCGACCCGCCCAGCCTCCGCGAGCGGCTGACCGGCAGCTCGTTCGAGGAACTGCTGACCCAGGTCGACGCCTACATCGGCACGCTGCAGGGGCGCATCGAGTCGGCCAACCAGGCCAAGACCGTGGCCGAGAACGACCTCCGGAACGAGCAGGACCGGGCCCGGGCCCGCGACGAGAGCCACCGCCAGACCCTCGCGGCGATCAACGAGGAGCTCGCCCGCTACCGGGCCGAGGTCCAGGCGTATCGCGACGGGACCAACCAGCACCGGCGTGATGTGGACAACTATCTGACCGATGTCCGCCAGCAGGCCGACAGCCGCGAGTCGGAGCTGCTCGACCGGATCAGCACCCTGGAGAACGACCGCCTGAGCCTTCTGGACCAGATCGACCGGCTGCGGGGCGAGCGCTCGGCCGACCTGTTCCAGGGCCGGCCCGAGGAGGCGCTGGTGGACGGGCGCGTGGTGGCGGTCGACCCGGCCGAGGGCACGGCGACCATCGACCTGGGCTACACGGACAAGATCCGCGTCGGCATGTCCTTCGGGGCGTACGAGGAGCCCTCGGCGATCCAGGCCGACGACAGCGGGAACTACCCGGTGGGCAAGGGCTCGCTCGAGGTGATCCGTGTCGACGACGACTCGGCCGTCTGCCGCGTGGTCCGCGAGCGGGCCGGCAACCCGGTCGTCAAGGGTGATGTGATCGCCAACGCGGTGTACGACCCGCGGAAGGTGTACAAGCTGCTGGTGATCGGCAACTTCGACACCAACCGGGACGGCGTCGCGACGGAGGCCGAGGCCTCGGGGATCACCGCGATGATCTCGGACTGGGGCGGCGAGTTCACCGACGAGCTCTCGGGCGATGTGGACTTCCTGGTGATGGGTCAGCGTCCGACGCTCCCGCCCGAGCCGCCGCTGAACGCGCCGATCGCGATCGTCGAGCAGTTCGTGCAGGCGCAGCAGGCGATCACGCGGTACGACCAGATGTTCGAGCAGGCGACGGCGACGAGCCTGCCGGTGCTGAACGAGAACCGCCTCCGCACGCTGATCGGCGGCTTCTAAAGGAGCCCGGCTCGTGGGGGCCAAGCTCCCGACCGCGCTGCAAACCCCGGCCTATTGGGCGCTGCGCGGCGGGCTGAGCCTGCCGCTGCTCGCCGGGCCGCGCCCGAGCCTCGAGGCGGCCCGCGCGCTGGGGCGGGGGTTCGCCCGCCTGCCGGTCAACCGCAAGCGGCTGGTGCGCGCCGCCGAGCACCTGCGCTACGCCTGCCCGGAGTTCTCGGCGGCCGAACGCCTCGAGCACGCGTCGCGCTCCTACGAGCACCTGTTCATGCTCGGCGTCGAGATCGCCTTCGCCCCGCGCCTCATGAGCGAGGACGCGTGGATCCGCCATGTCGAGCTCGACACCATCGCCCAGGGGCTCCGCACCATCCTCGACGACCGGCCCGCCCTGCTGATCACCGGGCACTGCGGCAACTGGGAGCTGCTCGGCTACGCGATGGCGCTCCTGGGCTTCCCCATGCACGCGATCTACCGGCCGCTCGACAACAAGCCCATGGACGACTGGGTCCGCCAGACCCGCTCGCGGCGCGGGCTCGTGCTGCTCGACAAGTTCGGCGCCCTGCGCGAGATCCCCGCCCTCCTCGACGCCCGCGCCCCCATCGGCTTCGTCGCCGACCAGAACGCCGGCGACCGCGGCATGTTCGTCCCGTTCTTCGGCCGGCTGGCCAGCACCTACAAGTCGATCGGCATGGCGGCGTACCAGCACCGCGCGTCGGTGGTGGTCGGGCAGGCGCGGCGCCTGGGCTGGAACGGACGCGAGGACAGGCCGGTCCGCGACGGCTTCGCCGCGCCGGTCTCCGGCGGCGGCATCCGCTACCGCGTCGAGATCGAGGATGTCATCCACCCGGACGACTGGCTGAGCCAGCCGGACCCCTTCTTCTATCTCGCCGCCCGCTACCGGCGGGCGATCGAGCGGATGATCCGCCGGGCCCCCGAGCAGTACCTGTGGATGCACCGAATCTGGAAGAGCCGGCCCAAGCACGAGCGGCTCAACCGCCCCTTCCCCGACCGCCTCCGCGACAAGCTCGCGGCCCTGCCCTGGCTCGGCGACGCCGATGTCGACGCCATCGTCGGGCAGTCCGACCGTGACCGCGAGTTCCTCGCCGAGCACGGGCTCACGCGCCTCCCCTGACCCCCGTACGCTGCTGGCGTGGCGACACCCATGCAGGCCATCCAGCAGGCTCTCCAGCAGGCGCAGCTCGGGCGTCTGAGGCCGGCGATCGCGGCGCTCGAACGCCTGACCCAGAAGAAGGGCGCCCCGCCCGAGGCGTACCACTTCCTCGGCATGCTCCTCGCCCAGGACGGGCGCCCGGACCACGCGCTCTTCAACCTCGAGCGGGCGTGCAGGATGGCCCCGGGCCGGGCGCAGTTCGAGAGCAACCTCGCGGGCGTGCTCGCCGGCGCGGGGCGCACGGGCGAGGCGCTGGCCCGCTTCGAGAGCGCGGCCCGGGCCGACGGCTCGTACGCCCCGGCGCGGGTCGGGCTCGGCGCGGCGCTGCTCACCCTCGGGCGCCTCGCCGACGCCGAGCGCGAGGCCCGGGAGGGCTGGCGTCTGGACCCCGCCAACCCGCAGGGCGCCGCCAACCTCGCGTCCGCACTGATCATCCCCGGGCGCGCGCACGAGGCGGTCGATCACCTCCGCGACGCCATCGAAAGGATCGGCCCGGGCATCACGCTCAACACCCTGCTCACGGCGGCGATGAACTACGACGCCCGCTCCACGCCCGAGCAGCTGCTCGACGCCCACCGGACGCTCGGACGCCTGCACGCCGGCGCGGCGCGGGCGTTCGCGGACGGGCTGCCCCCGCTCAAGACCCCGGACCCCGACGCCCGGCCCGTACGCCTGGGGTTCCTCTCGGCCGACTTCCGCGACCACCCGGTGGGCATGTTCATCGGGCCGGCCCTCGAGCCCGGTGAGGGGGTGGAGGTCTTCTGCTACGACTGCACCGGCCGGCGCGACGCGTTCGGCGACCGGCTGCGGCGTCGCGGCGCGACATGGCGCGACGGCGCGGGGCTGACCGACGCCGCCCTGGCCTCCCTTGTGCGCACGGACGGGGTCGATGTCCTCGTCGAGCTCTCCGGGCACTCGCTGGGCAACCGGCAGACCGCGCTGGCGGCCCGGATGGCCCCGGTGCAGGTGAGCTACCTCGGCTACCCGGCGACCACCGGCAACCCGGCGATCGACGCGCGGCTCGTGGACGGCCTCTCGGATCCTGACGGGGCCGGCGCGTGGTGCACCGAGCGGCTGGCGCCCCTCGACCCGTGCGCGTGGTGCTTCACGGCGCCGCCGGACGGGCCGCAGGTCTCGGCATCGCCGGCGGGCGGGGGCGGGGCGGTCTCGTTCGGCTCGTTCAACAACCTCTCGAAGACGACGCCCGGGGTGCTGGACCTGTGGGCCGGGCTGCTCGCGCGGGTGCCCGGCTCTCGCCTGGTGCTCAAGAACGGGGCGTTCGCCGACGAGCCCACCCGCGCACGGATCATCGCGGAACTCGGCTCGCGGGCCGTCGCGCCGGGGCGCGTCGACGCCCGCCCGCCGACGGGCGACGGCGCGGCGCACCTGCGCGCGTACGCCGATGTCGATATCGCGCTGGACACCTTCCCCTACGCCGGGACGACGACCACCTGCGAGGCGCTGTGGATGGGCGTGCCGGTGGTGACCCTCGCGGGCCGCCTGCACGCCGGGCGGGTGGGCGTCTCGCTGCTGGGCGCGGTGGGGCTGGGGGAGCTGGTCGCGCCGGACGGGGCGTCGTACATCGAGATCGCGTCGTCGCTGGCGGCGGACCGGGCCCGGCTCGCGGGGCTGCGGCGCACGCTGCGCGCGCGGATGGAGGCCTCGGTGCTGATGGACGGGGGCGCGTTCCGCGAGCGCCTGCACGGGGCGTGCGTCGCGCTGGTGCGCGAGAACGGGGGCGCCCGATGAAGGTGGTGTGGATCGCCAGCTACCCCAAGAGCGGGAACACCTGGGTGCGGTTCCTGCTGCACCACTACCTGTGGGGCGAGCCCCGCAACTCGCTGGAGCTGAACACGCGGATCCCCGACCTGCACCGGCCGGCGGGCCGGATCGACACCTCGGGCGAGCGGCTGTTCGTCAAGACGCACTTCGCGCTGACCGACTCCCTTCCCTACCTGGCGATGACCGACCGGGCGATCGTGATCAAACGCCACCCCAAGGATGTGCTGCTGAGCGGGGCGAGCTACGCGAGGCTGGAGAGCGCCCGGGCGCCCGACGCCGAGGCCTACGCCCGCGCCTTCATCGCGCACGCCGGCGACCCGGCCTGGGCCCGGATGGGCTTCGGCACCTGGGCCGGGCACCTGGAGAGCTGGACAACCGCCGGGCGCTTCCCCGTGCTCGTGACGAGCTACGAGGCACTCAAGGCCGACCCCGGCGCGGGGCTGCGCGCGATGCTGGAGTTCGTCGGCGAGCCGGTCGACCGGAAGCGCCTGGATCGCGCCGTCGAGCTCTCGGCCTTCGACCGCCTGCGCGACATCGAACGGCGCGAGAAGGCCCGCGGCGGCGAGAGCCTCTTCCGCGGCGGGCGGGGGTCGCTCGCCCGCGACGCGATGTTCATGAACCGTGGGCAGACCGGCCAGAGCCTGGAGCCGATCGCGCCCGGCCTTGACCGGGCGTTCGACGGGGCGTTCGCCCGGGATCTGGCGCGGTTCGGCTACGACGCCCCGGCGCCGTGAGCGGGGCCCCCCGGGGTCTCCTCCCCGCGCAGCCCGGCGAGGATGGAGGACACCAGGGCGGTCCAGCCGGTCTGGTGGCTCGCGCCCAGGCCTCGCCCGGTGTCGCCGTCGAAGAACTCGTGGAACAGGAGCATCTCCCCGCCCGCGTCGTCGAGGAATGGGGGGCCCCCGTTGAGGAAGGGCCGGGCGCCCTTGGGATCCTGCTCGAAGAGCCTGCCCAGGCGGCGCCGGATCTCCTGGCTGACCTCCCAGAGGTTCATGCGGTTGCCCGAGCCGGTGGGGCACTCGACGAGCAGGCTGTCGCCGTAGAACCGCCCGTAGCGTTCGAGGGCCTTGACGATCATGTAGTTGATGGGGAACCAGACGGGCCCGCGCCAGTTGCTGTTGCCGCCGAACATCTGGGTCGGGCTCTCGCCGGGTGCGTACTCGACGCGGAACTCCTTGTCATCGACCTTGAGGATGAAGGGCTCCTTGGCGTGGATCTTGGAGAGGGAGCGGATGCCGTAGGGGGAGAGGAACTCCTTCTCGTCGAGCATGTAGCCGAGGACACGGACGAGGCGTTCGCGCGAGGGGAGGGCGAGCAGGCGGTAGGCGTGGTCCGGGCGGCCGTCGATCTCCATGTAGCTGATGTGGCGGGCGAGGTCGCCGCGGTGCTCGAGGAACCACTGCATGCGCCGGGCGAAGCCGGGGAGCTTGCGGATGGTCCGCTCCTCGAGCACCTCGCAGGCGATGAGGGGGAGGATGCCGACGAGGGAGCGGATGCGCATGGGCATGCCGTGCTCGCCGAGCCGGATCCGGTCGTAGTAGAAGCCGTCGTGCTCGTCCCACAGGCCCGAGCCGCCGAGGGAGTTGACCGCGTCGGTGATGTGGATGAAGTGCTCGAAGAACTTGGAGGCCATGTCCTCGTAGGCGGCGTTCTCGATCGCGAGCTCCATGGCCATGGAGAGCATCGTGCCGCAGAAGAACGCCATCCAGGCGGTGGCGTCGGCCTGCTCGAGCTTGCCCTCGATGGGGAGGGGCTGGGAGCGGTCGAAGACGCCGATATTGTCCAGGCCGAGGAAGCCGCCGCTGAAGATGTTCTCGCCCATGGGGTCCTTGCGGTTGACCCACCAGGTGAAGTTGAGGAGGAGCTTCTGGAATGTGCGGCTGAGGAAGAGGCGGTCGGCGCGTCCCTCGGCGAGCTCGCGCTGGTAGACGCGCCAGCAGGCCCAGGCGTGCACGGGGGGGTTGACATCGTCGAAGGCGAACTCGTAGGCGGGCATCTGGCCGTTGGGGTGCATGTACCACTCGCGCAGCATGAGCACGAGCTGGTGCTTGGCGAACTCCGGGTCGACGCGGGCCATGGGGACCATGTGGAAGGCCAGGTCCCAGGCGGCGAACCAGGGGTACTCCCACTTGTCGGGCATGCTGAGGATGTCGCGGCTGTGGACATGTCGCCAGCGTTTGTTCCGCCCGGCGGCCCGTGCCGCGGGGGGCTTGGGCTGGCCGGGGTCGCCCCCGAGCCAGTCCTGGACGACATAGTGGTAGAACTGCTTGGTCCAGAGCAGGCCGGCGAAGGCCTGGCGGGAGATCAGCCGCTGCTCGGCGGTGTGGTGGCCGGCGATGCGGCGTCTGTAGAACTCGTCGGCCTCGGCCCTGCGGGCGGCGAGCACGCCATCGAAGTGCGCCCCCAGCTCGCCGTCGCGTTCGACGGTCTCGTGCGTCCGCAGGCGCAGCCGGACCGATGCGCTCGCGCCGGGCGCGACCGCGATCCGGTGCCACGCGGCGGCCTTGGTCCCGTTGCGGGCGTGGTTCACCGCGTCCAGCTCGCCGCCGATCACGCGGCAGCCGATGCCGTCCTTGGTGAACCGGCTCTGGCTCGGGAAGCCGAAGAGGCGGTCGAAGTTGGTCTCGTTGTCGGTGAAGAGCAGTTCGGGGCGCGCCCCGTCGGGGGCGGGGCCGATCTCCAGGTAGCATCGCTCGAGCGTCGGGTGCTCGCAGACGATGCGCCCGGGGTCCTCCTGCCACATGCGGGGCTTGTCGCCGACGCCCTCGTGCCGGGAGCCCCACGCCCAGGTGTTGCGGAACCAGACGGTCGGGAGCAGGTGCAGCTCGGCGGTCTCGGGCCCCCGGTTGACGGCGGTGATCTGGATCAGCGTGTCGTCTGGCGAGGCCTTGGCGTACTCGATCGAGATGTCGAAGAACCGGTTCTCGTCGAGCACGCCGGTGTCGGCAAGCTCGTACTCGGGCTTGGCCTTGCCCCGCCTGCGGTTCTCCTCGACGAGCTCCTCGTAGGGGAAGGCGGCGTGGGGGTAGCGGTAGAGGGCCTTGTTGTACGAGTGGGTGGGCGTGGCGTCGAGGTAGAAGTAGACCTCCTTGACATCCTCGCCGTGGTTGCCCTCGGCGTTGGTCAGGCCGAAGAGCCGCTCCTTGAGGATGCGGTCCTTGCCGTTCCATAACGAGAGCGCGAAGCACAGGCGGCACTGCCGGTCGCACCATCCGAGCAGCCCGTCCTCACCCCAGCGGTAGACCCGGCTGCGGGCGTGCTCGTGGGGGAAGTAGTCCCAGCAGTTGCCGTGCTCGGAGTAGTCCTCGCGCACCGTCCCCCACTGGCGCTCCGGGAGGTAGGGCCCCCACCGCTTCCAGTTGGCCTCCCGCCCCGCGTCGGCTTGCAGTCTCTCGGTCTCGGCGCAGGGTGGTGGGTGCATGGGTTCTCCGCGGGGGCGGCCGCAGCCCTTTCATCGGCCCGCGCTGGGCCGGGCCTCAAGGAACCGCCGGTCATTCCTTACGCAAACTGCGGCGGACGCTGACGCGATCTGCACGCAGTCCTCACCGTTCGCTCATCCGTTGCGCCGGCCCCACAGTCTAGGTTTCGCCGTCTCGGACGATCGTGTCCGCGGCCCCGTCGGGATCGGGGCGCGGGCGCGGGAGGCCGCACCGGAGCCACGATCATGCACGAACGACCGGGCCGTGGGTTCACGCTCATCGAGCTTCTGGTGGTCATCGCGATCATCGCGCTGCTGATCGGCATCCTGCTCCCGGCGCTGGGGCGGGCCCGGCAGGCGGCGCGGCAGCTCAAGTGCAACACCCAGCAGCGCTCGCTGGCGCAGGCCATCCTGGGCTACGCGCTGGACAACGACGACTTCTGGCACGGCGGCTGGGACAACAACGCCCTCCGCTACCGCAAGCTCTTCGGGGACAGGTTCTACCTCCTCAAGCCCGTGGAGAACGCCCAGGTCTACTGGGCCCAGCTCTACGACGACCGCCTTGGCGCCGAGCTGACCGACGAGATGTTCGAGACCGGCGGCGGCGTCGGCGGGAACGCCATCCCCGTCCCGGCGTGGGAGACCACCCGCTGCCCGGAGGCCCGGTACACCGTCGCGGCCTTCCGCAACAACGGCTCGCTCCCCCACGACCCTTACACGCTCTACTCGAGCTACTGCTTCAACGGCGTCACCCCGAGCTTCGACGGCGTGCCCGAGACGGTCACACGGATGTTCTTCGGACGGACCAACGGCCAGCGGGCGCCCCGCAGGCTGGGCACCATCGAGTTCCCCGCCCAGATCATCATGTTCCAGGACGGGTCCGAGGTCGTCATGGACGGCAACGGGGACACGCTCGTCCAGATGTACCAGTGGAACAACAGCAACACCGACCAGGACAAGACCATGTGGGCGGGAGAGTACTTCCGCCACACCGACAGCTGCAGCGTCACCTGGACAGACGGACATGTCAGCGTCGTCACCAAGGGCGAGGCCGAGGCCGAGCAGCAGGCGCTCAAGGACCGGTACGGCACAACCCAGAGCGTCCCCCTGACCTGGTACTCGACCCCGTACCTCGACAAGAAATGAGCGCGGGGCCGGGCCTCGCGCGGCACCGTATTCCGAGCACCCCCGGGCGCGGACCCGGGACACACCAGAGAGTTCGAGAGGAGATCATCATGCGTCACACCACCAAGATCACGGCCGCGATCCTCGCGGTCCTCGCCGGGCAGGCCGCCGCACAGGTCGAGCACGGCGCCATCGATGTCGTCGAGAACGACTGCGGGAACAACGCCACCTCCGTGTCCGTGTCGTACCTGACCGGCACCGCCGGCTGGTCGATCCTCGCCGACGCCTCCAGCCGCGGCGACTACGCCCTGGACTTCGCCACCGGCGACGACACCAACCTGGGCGTCCTCATCTGCGGCAGCTACGACGACGCCCGCCCCGATATCAACCTGTGCGGCGGCAATGACCCCTACTACGCCACCGTCGCCTCCGCCCGCGACACCACCAACGGCTGGTACTTCCTCGCCGTCAGCGACGCCCCGGGCGGCCAGGAGCGCAACTGGAACTCCTCCTTCGCCTTCTTCCCCCTCAGCGACGGCTGGATGGCCGGCGCCGCGTACAACAGCGCCAACGGCGGCATCATCGACCTGCTCGTCACCAACCCCGCCATCCCGCTCTACAACCTCTTCAACGACCCGGGCACCGGCAACGGCTTCATCGACACCGCCACCGGTAACTTCGGCGTCCGGCTCGATGGCATCGACATGCGCCGTGACGGCGTCCTGCTCGGCTGCGGCGGCAAGAACGAGGACAACCATGTCCAGGTCCACCTCGCCCCCGGCGGCGTCGGCGTCCTGAACAACCACGACAACGGCGACGACGCCGACGGCCAGGAGCAGGACCCGGTCGCCTTCGCCTTCATCCCCGACGGCACCCCCGGCGTGACCATGGGCGTCTTCACCGGCACCGCCCGCCCCCTCTACACCCAGGGCGACTTCACCTTCGAGATGGTCGGCCAGCCCACCGACAACGGCACCTACCGCCTCGAGATCGCCGGCGAGGATCCCTCCACCGGCACCCTCGTGGTCAGCCCGACCACCGACTTCGGCGGCACCAATGTCGATAACCCGGTCTTTGTGATCCCCGATGCCAACGGCTGGACCATCACCACCCGCGATGTCACGGGCATGGGCCTCCAGGACATCGGCTCGTACCAGACCGTCGTCCACTTCGCATTCTTCAAGACCGGCGTGGACATCACCCCCGGCACCCCCGACCAGAGCTACCAGGCTCGCATGGATGTCGCCCACGCCGCCCGGATCGCCGTCACCGAGTACACCCCCGACAACGGCTTTGGCGACATGTCCGCCGACCGTGAGATGGGCTCCGACGCGATCACCATCGCCGGCGACAACCTGGCCGACATCGGCATGGCCTTCTTCAACGCCCGCCACAACGCCTTCATCGACAACAGCCTCGACACCTCCGAGGGCCTCTACCTCGTCAGCTCCAGCGAGTTCATCCGCGACAACTCCGGCACCGGCGGCATCAGCGGCTGGACCACCTGCTCGTTTGACAACGGCGAGATGCACGCCCACAACGCCTCGTTGGCCGGCGGCGAGATCAACTCCAACTTCGCCGCGGCCTTCTTCCCCACCGACGCGGGCTTCGATGTCCAGGGTGATGTCCAGGTGCTCACCGATGTGACCTGGGAGCAGGCCGTGGACGGCACCGCCGGTGTCGACGGCGTCCTCATCGCCATCAACTGGGACAACAACAACCGCATCGTCAACGCCGTCCCCAACGGACCCTCCTACACCCTCTCGGCCTTCGAGGGCGCCGGCGGCGCCCCCAGCCTCGACTGGGACTACGGCTGCGTCTGGTTCCCCTACAGCACCCCCGACCTCGTCGCCGGCCAGATCGACGCCGGCGCCGGCACCGTCAGCGGCACGGGCAACTTCTCTGTCTCCACCGGCTCCGATCAGACCTGGGGCTTCCCGGTCACGAAGATCACCATCCCCGGCGTGGACAGCCGCACCGACGGCGTTCTCATGCTCTGCGGCACCGACGGCCCCTTCGCCATGAGCTGGGAAGCCGGCGAGGACGGCTCCTTCGAGGTCGCCGGCTTCGACCTGGTCAACGAGAACCCCGGCCTGGCCGGCTTCAACTTCGTCTATGTCCCCTTCGAGGGTCTGGCCGCCGGTGAGGGCTGCGTCGCCGACTGGAACACCGACGGCACCGTCAACACCCAGGACTTCCTGGCCTACCTCAACAGCTGGACCTCCGGCGACAGCCGCGCGGATGTCAACGGCGACGGCCTGGTCAACACGCAGGACTTCCTGGTCTACCTGAACCTCTGGGTCGCCGGCTGCTAAGCCAGACCCGGTCCCCCGAAGCCACTTCTTCGCGAGACGCCCCCGGGAGCACCCGCCCCGGGGGCGTTCTCGTATTGGGCCCGCCCGGTCAGTCCAGCGAGAACACCTCGACCATCGGCGTCCACCACGCCCCCGGCGGGGCCCCGGGCACGGGGCGCTGATACCGGCGCATGAGCTGGTCCCAGGCCCGGCAGCGGGGGTCGGCGGTGTAGGCCTGGTAGTCCGTCGCCGGGTCGAACCCGTCCGGGGCCTCATAGAACATGAACAGGCGGGGGCCGGTTCGGAAGATCCTCATCCCGGTGATCCCAATGGCCCGCAGGGCCCCGACCACCTCCGGCCAGACGCGGCGGTGGTGCTCCTCGTACTCGGCGATCATCGCCGGGTCGTCCACGAGATCGATCGCCTGGGCGAACACCCGCATGCCGTGCTCCTTCTGTCCGCGGGCCATCCGGAACCCCGGGCGGCCCGCCGCCAGCCGCCAAACGGTACCATGCCCTTCCGACCCCTTGCACGAGGACCACGCCATGACCACCAGCCCGCTCCGGACCGCCGCCACGCTGCTCACAGCCGCGCTGCTGGCGATGACCTCCTGCTCCAAGTCCGAGCCCACCGGCAAGGCCCCCGGGACGCCCAACGGCGCGGGGTCCAAGGAGACCCTGCGGGTCGCCGTCGTCCCCAAGGGCACCACGCACGACTTCTGGAAGAGCATCCACGCCGGGGCCAAGCGGGCCGAGCAGGATCTCGGCGGCGTCGAGATCACCTTCACCGGCCCCGAGCGTGAGGACGACCGCGCCCAGCAGGTCGCCCTCGTCGAGAACCTCATCTCCAGCGGCTACGACGCCATCGTGCTCGCCCCGCTCGACGACAAGGCCCTCGTCGCCCCCGTGCGACTCGCCACCCAGGCCGGCATCCCCGTCGTCATCATCGACTCCGGCCTCGACGCCGAGGTCGGCAAGGACTTCGTCTCCTTCATCGCCACCGACAACGAGCAGGGCGGACGCATGGCCGGCCAGCACATGGCCTCGCTGCTCGGCGGCAAGGGCAAGGTGCTCCTCCTCCGCTACCAGGAGGGCTCGGCCAGCACCGACCTGCGCGAGAAGGGCTTCGTCGAGGCCCTCGCCGCCGCCGAGGGCATCGAGCTGATCGACCCCGGGCGCTACGCCGGCGCCACCCGCGCGACCGCCCAGGAGGCGGCGGAGAACCTGCTGACCACCTACACCGACATCGCCGGCGTGTTCTGCCCGAACGAGAGCTCGACCTACGGCATGCTGCTGGCTTTGCGGTCGCGGGAGATGGCGGGCAAGGTCAGCTTCATCGGCTTTGACGCCAGCGAGGGGCTTGTCGCGGCGCTCGGCGCGGGGGACATCAAGGCCCTGGTCGTCCAGAACCCGATCCGCATGGGCGAGCTGGGCGTCAAGGCCGCGGTCGATCACGTCCATGGCAAGGCGATCGAGCCCCGCATCGACACCGGCGTCATGCTCGTGACCCCCGAGAACATGAACACGCCCGAGGCCCGGGACCTGATCGCCCCGGACTTCTCCTCGCTCGAAGGCCCGTGAAACAGGCAACCCTCGACCACGCCCGCTCGCGACACCAGCGGTTTGTCGCCCAGGCCGCGGCGTTGGTGCGCCCGTTCGTGGCGCTCATCGTGGTCGTTCTGGTCTTCCTCGCCATCCCGCCGCACAAGGGCGTGAGCGTGCAGGACCTCCAGTTCATCGCCGTCCAGACCCTGATCGTCGGCACCTGCGCGATCGGCATGACGCTGGTGATCGCCTCGGGCGGGCTCGACCTCTCCGTCGGCTCGGGCATCGCCCTGGCGAGCGTCGTCGGCGCATGGGCGTTCAAAGAAGGCTGGCCCCTGCCCCTGGCATCGCTCGCCGCCATCGCCACCGGCGCCGTCTGCGGCCTGTACAACGGCCTGCTCATCACCCTCCTGCGGCTCCCCCCCTTCATCGTCACCCTCGGCACGCTCGGCCTGTTCCGCGGCGTGGCCAAGTGGATCGCCGGCAGCCGCCCCATCTCCGCCGATCCCGGGGCCCTGGCCGAGGTGGTCAGACCCTTCCCGACCGCCGAGTGGCTGGTCGTCGCACCCGGCGTGTGGTTCATGCTGGCTCTCGGGCTGGTCGCGGCCGGGATGATCCGGTACACCGTCTTCGGCCGGCGCGCCATCGCCATCGGTTCCAACGAGCTGGCCGCACGCTACGCCGGCGTGCCCATCGACCGCACCAAGATCCTCGTCTACATCGTCTGCGGCCTGCTTGTCGGGCTCGGCGGGCTGTTCCAGTTCGGCCGCCTCAGCGGGCAGGGCGACCCCACCATCGCCGTGGGACTCGAGCTGGACATCATCGCGGCGACGGTCATCGGCGGAGCCTCGCTCAACGGCGGGCGCGGCTCGATCCTCGGCTCGCTCGTCGGCGCCTTCATGATGACCTACATGCGCAACCGCTGCGACCACCTCCAGTGGCCCAGCTTCGTGCAGCAGATGATCGTGGGGCACATCATCATCGCGGCGGTGGCGGTCGATCTGTGGCGCCAGCGCCGTTCGACGGCGCGGTGAGCCCGACATGGGTCCCATGGGTCCCGTGGGACCTATGCCCCGATCGCCCGCCACAACGCCACCATCTGCCCCGGCGACAGTTCCTCCGCCCGCATCGTCGGCTCCACCCCCTCCGGCCACGCGATCTCCCGCCCCAGCACGCCCCCCAGTTGCTTGCGCCGCTTCTCGAACACCCGCTGGCAGAACGCCGCGAACCCCGCCGGGTCCTCGATCCCGTGCTCGGGCCGGCGCTCGACACCGATCATCACGCTCGCCACATCCGGGCGGGGCCAGAAGCACTCGCTCGGCAGTCTCGCGATCGTGCGCACCGTCGCCAGCGTCTGCGCCACCACGCTGATCGACCCGTACGCGTCCGTCCGCGCCCCCGCCCCCAAGCGCTCCCCCACCTCCCGCTGGATTGTCACGAACATCCCGCGGCAGCCGGGGTGCTCGGTCAGCAACGCGAGCATCAGCGGCGTCGCCGCCCCGTACGGCAGGTTCGCCACCAGCACGAACGGGCGCCCCCCGATCGCCCCGACGACCTCCGGCGAGACATGCCGCTTGCCGCCGAGGCAATCGCCCTCCACCAGCGTGAACCGCTCGCTCGCCCCCAGCCGGTCGCGGAGCAGGGCCGCGAGCCCCCGGTCCAGCTCGCACGCGATCACCCCGCACCCGCGCCCGAGCAGCTCCTCGGTCAGCGTCCCGGTCCCGGGCCCGACCTCGAGCACCAGCTCGCCCGGCGTCACCCCCGCCTCGTCCACGAGCTTGCGCACCAGGTTCTGGTCGATGAGGAAGTTCTGCCCGAACCGCTTGAGCGGGCTCAGGCCGCGGGAGGCGAGGAGGTCCCGGATTTCCGCGAGCGACTGGGGCATGGGACTCACAGCCAATACCGAAGGATGAAGGCGGAAGGATGGAGGATGAACCAAACCCCGTCGTTGTACGGTTCATCCTTCATCCTTCGTCCTTTCCCTCTACCACTCCCCCGCCAGCACCATCCCGATCGCCCGCGCCACGCCCGCCTCGGCGTTGCTCGTGGTGACGCGGTCGGCCACGGCGCGGACCGCCTCGATCGCGTTGCCCATCGCGATCCCAAGCCCGGCGCCGCGGATCATGGTCACATCGTTGATCTGATCCCCCACCGCCGCGATCCGGGCGTGGTCGATCCCCCGCTCGGCGGCGAGGTGCCGCACCGCGTTCCACTTGTCTGCGCGGGCGTCGAAGCACTCGAGGATGTGGGCCACCTCGCCCGCCGCCCAGTGCGTCGCGCCGTGGGGCGCGACGACCGCGGGGAAGTTGTGGACCGTCACCGTGTCCTCGAACCCCGCGCGGATGAGCCGCTCAAGCTCGCCCAGCTCCTCGGCGTGGGCGCACACGCCCACCCGCACCGTGTGCTCGGGGTGCGGGTCGCGCGTCACATCCGACGCCAGGCGCAGCGAGACCGCCATCTCCTCGAACCACCACTGCGTCACCGGGTCCAGGCTCAGCTTCCGCTTCCCCGTCACGATCAGGTAGTCGTACCCCGCGCCGTCGGGGTCCTTGAGCACCAGCACCGGGTGCCCGCGGCTGAGCAGCGTCTCGGTCAGCCTCGCCGTCAGCGTCGGGTGCATCGGGAACCGGTGGAGCGTCCGCCCGCTCGCCGGGTCGGCGATGATCGACCCGCCCGCGACGATCACCGGATCGACCTGGCCGATCGCGTCCAGCGCCCCGCGAGACTCGGGCAGCCCCCGCCCCGTGCACACCACCACCAGCAGCCCCGCCTCGCGGGCCCGGGCGACCGCCGCGGCCACCTCCGGACGCACGCGGCTCTGCGGGTCGAGCACCGTGCCGTCCAGGTCCAACGCGAGCATGTCGTAGCGCCGGGGCATCGGGCAAGCGTAGCTCGGGCGGGGCGTCGCCTCAGCCCTTCGGCGCGACCAACCCCGCCATCCACCACCCCGCCGCCGCGCCCCCGAGCCCCACCAGCAGGCTGCCCACCAGGTACAGCCCCGCCGGCCCCGTGTGCCCCTGGCGCAGCAGCGCGAGGGCCTCGTAGCTGAAGGTCGAGAAGGTCGTCAGGCCCCCGAGCAACCCGACCGCGAGGAACAACCGCAGCCCCTCGGGCATCGTTTGGCGCTCGACGACGAGGTACATCACCGCCCCCATGACCAGGCACCCCAGGGCGTTGGCGGCGAAGGTGCCCCAGGGCAGGCGGGTGTCGAGCGAGGCCCCCCAGAGGCTCAGCCCGTACCGGGCGAGCGAGCCGATCGCCCCTCCCACGCCGACCGCAACACACCGGATGACCACCTCTGCTGACATCGCCGCTCCCGGCCCCCCGATCGCGGGCGGTACTCTACCACGCCAATGCCCGACGACCCGCACGAACAGCCCAGCCCGCCGCACCCGTGGCGGATCTTCGTCGATACCGGCGGCACCTTCACCGACTGCCTGGCCCTGGCCCCAGACGGCGCCGTCCGACGCGCCAAGGTCCTGAGCTCCGGCTCGCTCCGCGCGGCGATCGCCGCCGTGGAATCCCCATCCGCCCTCGTGCTCACCGCGCCGTGGCTGGAGCGCCCGGGGTTCGCGGTCGGCGCGACCCTCGCCTGCCGCGGGGGGCGGGCGCGGGTCGCGGCCGTCGAGCCGATCGACCACCAGACCGCCCGCGCGACCCTCGACATCCCCATCCCCGCGATCTCACCCGGCGACACCGCCGAACTCACCACCGGCGAGGAGGCCCCGATCCTGGCGGCCCGGATGGTCACCGGCACCCCCGCGGGCGAGCCCCTGCCGCCGACCCACCTGCGCCTGGCGACCACCCGGGGCACCAACGCGCTGCTCGAACGGCGCGGGGCCCCCACAGCGTTCTTTGTCACCGAGGGGTTCGCCGACCTGCTCCTCATCGGCGACCAGACCCGCCCGGACCTCTTCACACTCCGCGTCCGGCGCCCCCGCCCGCTCCACGACCGGGTGGTCGAAGTGCGCGAGCGCCTAGACGCGTCGGGCGGGGTGATCACGGCGCTGGACCTCGACGCCCTGCGGGCCCGGGCGCGGGCGGTGCTCGACGCCGGCGTCCGCGTCGCGGCGGTCGCCCTGATGCACTCGTGGCGCGAGCCCGCCCACGAGCGGGCGGTGCGCGACACGCTGCTGGCCCTCGGCTTCGAGCATGTCTCCGCGTCGAGCGATCTGGGCAGCGCCATCGGCTTCCTGCCCCGCGCCGAGACGGCGGTCGTCAACGCCTACCTCGCGCCCGTGATCGACCGGTATCTCGACCGCGTGCAGCGCCCGCTGCAACAGACAAGCCGCCCGGGGAGCGGACGCCCCGGCGCGCAATCTGACCTGCAATCCGGCCTGCTGGTCATGACCAGCGCCGGCGGGCTCGTGGACCGCGACGGCTTCGCCCCCAAGGACAGCCTGCTCTCCGGCCCGGCCGGCGGCGTGCTGGGCGCGACCGAGGCCGGGCGACGCGCGGGGTTCCCCCGCGTCATCACCTTCGACATGGGCGGCACGAGCACCGACTGCGCCCGCGCCCAGGGGCTTCCCGAGCGCGTCTACCAGACCCGCGTCGGCGACGCCCGCATCATCGCGCCCTGCGTGGCGGTGGAGACCGTTGCCGCGGGCGGCGGGTCGGTCTGCTCGGTCGATCGCGCCGTGCTGCGCGTCGGGCCCGAGAGCGCCGGCGCCGAGCCGGGCCCCGCCTGCTACGGGCGCGGGGGCCCGCTCACCATCACCGACTGCAACCTGCTGCTCGGGCGGCTGGACCCGACGCACTTCGCCGTGCCGCTCGACCGCCCCGCGGCCGAGGCCCGCGCACAGGAAACCCTGGCGCACGCCCGGGGCTCCATCGCCGGGGCTTCGGCGGGGGCGCTGACGCTCGAGTCGCTGCTCACCGGCTTCCTCGCCATCGCCGACCAGCGCATGGCCGAGGCGGTGCGCCGGATCACGATCCGGCGCGGGCACGACCCGGCCGAGCACGCGCTGGTGGCCTTCGGCGGTGCCGGCCCGCAGCACGCCTGCGCCATCGCCGACGCCCTGGACATCGACCACATCGTCGTCCCGCCCGACGCGGGGCTCCTCAGCGCGTTCGGCCTCTCCGTCGCGACGCTCGAACGCGTCGCCGATGCGCAGGTCCTCGCGCCGCTCGAGGGCGAGCTGCCCACGCTCGCCGCGCGCCTGGACGAGCTCGAGGCGAGGGCCCGCGCGCCGTGGCCCGACGACGCCGGGCGTACCGTGACGACGCGCACCGTCGAGCTCCGATTCCAAGGCCAGGACGACATCCTCGAGCTCGACGCGCGCGATTGTGCGTCGCTGGCCGCACGCTTCGCGGAGCGGTACCGCGAGATCTTCAGCTACACCCCGGCCGAGACGCCGCTGGAGCTGGTGACCGCACGCGTCACCGCCATGCTGCAACCGGCGCCGGACCGCGCCCCCGGGGACGGGGACCCCGCGATGGGTGAGGGCCCCGTGGGGGCGGGCTATCGAGCCCGCGGCGCCCCAGGGCCGTCCGCCGACCCACCCGAGGCCCGCGTCTTCACCGATCGCTGGCAAGCGGCGCCAATCCACGCCCGTCACACGCTGCGCCCAAACGACCCGATCACCGGCCCGGCGCTCATCACCGAGGCCCACTCGACCACCTTCCTCGCCCCCGGCTGGCGGGCGATGCTCGGCGGCGCCGGGTCGCTGCTGCTCACGCGCGACGCGCGGGCCGACGCCCCGCGCGTCGCCCACCGCTCCGAGGCGGTGGAGGTCGAACTCGCCGCCGGCAAGCTCACCGCCATCGCCGAGGAGATGGGCGAGCGTCTGAAACGCACGGCCATCTCCACCAATGTGAAGCAGCGCCGCGACTTCTCCTGCGCGATCCTCGACGCCGACGGGCGGCTGGTCGTCAACGCCCCGCATGTGCCGGTCCATCTGGGCTCGATGGGCGTCTGCGTGCGCGCCGTGCGAGACCTGCTCGGCCCCGATCTCGGCCACGCGACCATCCTGACCAACCACCCCGCCTTCGGCGGGTCGCACCTGCCCGATGTCACCGTCATCGAGCCGGTGCACGACAACCACGGACGCCTGCTCGGATACACCGCCGCCCGCGCCCACCACGCCGAGATCGGCGGCATCGCCCCGGGCTCGATGGCCCCGGACGCCACGCGCCTGGCCGACGAGGGGGTCGTCATACCCCCCACCACCCTGGCGCGGGCCGGCCCGATCGACTGGGGGGCGGTCCGCGCCCTGTTCATGGCGGGCCCACACCCCAGCCGCGACCCCGAGACCAACTGCCGCGACCTGGCCGCCGCCCTCCACGCTGTCAGGGCCGGTGCAGACGGGCTTCGGGCCCTCGCGGCCTCGCTCGGCCCGGACCGCTTCGACGCCATCGGCGGGACGATCCAGGCCAGAGCAGAATCCCGCGTGCGGGCGGCCCTGGCGCGCCTGCCCGACGGGGTGTACCAGCACGCCGAGCCCGTCCTGGGAGGAGGACCGATCGCGGTCCGAATCACCATCGCCGGGGACGAGGCCTCCATCGACTTCACCGGCTCGGGCCCGGTCCACCCCCGCTGCCTCAACGCCACGCCGGCCATCGTGACCAGCGCCGTCATCTACCTCCTCCGCCTGCTGATCGACGAGAATCTGCCCCTGAACGAGGGGCTGCTCAGCCCGGTCAGCCTGGTCATCCCCGAGGGGCTGCTGAACCCCGGATTCCCCGCCGATCCTGCACATTGCCCCGCCGTCGCCGGCGGCAATGTCGAGATCAGCCAGCTGGTGGTCGAGGCCATGCTCACCGCCCTGGGGCTGGTAGCCCAGAGCCAGGGGACCATGAACAACACCGTCCTGGGAAACGAGTCCTTCGGCTTCTACGAGACCCTGGGCGGCGGCGCGGGGGCCGGCCCCGACTTCTCTGGAGAATCCAGTATTCATACGCATATGACAAACACCGCACTTACAGATCCAGAAATCGTGGAGCAAAGACACCCAATCCGGATCGAATCGTGCGTGATCCGGCGAGGGTCGGGAGGCGCCGGCGCACACCCGGGCGGGGACGGCATGATCCGGCGATACCGATTTCTGTCTCCGATTTGGGTCGGACTACTCACAGGCCGCGCATCCCAGCCACGGGGGGCGCAGGGCGGGAAACCGGGGGGCTTCGGGGCGGCGAAGCTGGTCTTCCCGGGCGGGCGGGAAGTCGTCCTCGCCGAGATCACCCACCGGGTCCCGCCGGGAACGCTGCTCGAGGTCGCGACGCCCGGGGGCGGCGGGTTCGGCGAAACCGCGGGGTCGTAACCCCCCGCCAATTTCCAGAGTTCTTTGTGTCTAAATTACCAGACAAAACCCATTTCTTACATACATCTGGGAATATCACTTGACTGGCGGATAGATGAGGATTTGATGGAGTTCACGAGAACTTCCCCGGGGCTTTGCCTCCCCAACAAAGCCGCCGGGTTCCGCGACGACAACCAGCTATTACGCAGGAGAGTCCCATGGCGAACATGACCTGTGCATCCACGGCGGTCGAGATCAAGGCGACCGCGCCCGCAGCGGCGCAGAACTGCGACCTGCTCTGGTCGGCGCTGACCGCAGATTCGGGCAGCGCCGTGATTGTGTACGACGCACAGGGCGCCATCACCTGCGCCAACGCCGGCGCGGGCCGCCTGTTGCAGGATGCCCCGGAGGTCACTGCGAAAAACCTCCACGAGCTGCTCCCCGCCGCCATCGCCGAGGAACGCCTCGCCCACGCCCGCAAGGTCCTCGAGACCGGCGAGCCCATGATCATCGACGGCATGATCAGCGGCCGGATGATGCGGACGACCCTTCGGCCCGTGCGTGGCGAGTCGCCCAACGAGAGCCGCGTGCTGGAGACCATCAGGCCCATCGCCGCCGACGAGCCCAAGCCCGAGGGCGTGGCCTACAGCCGGGCCAAGACCAACGACGAGGGTGTCCTGGGCAAGCTGACCGCTCGGGAGCGCGAAGTCCTGTTTCACATCGGGCGCGGCCTGTCCACCGCCGAGATCGCCTCCACCCTCGGGCGCAGCACCAAGACCGTGGAGTGGCACCGCGTGAGCCTGGGCAACAAGCTCGGGATCACCAACCGCGTCGAGCTGGCCCGGATCGCGATCCGCGCCGGCGTCACCGGCCTGAACGACTGAGCCGCGAACGGATTCCCAAAGATGGGCCGGGAAACCCCGGCCCGGCTCGGCCGGTAGGATTCCTGGGTCGGCGGTCCCCGGATCGCCGACAAGGAGACGGTCGAGATGCGCGCCAGACCTGCCCATCCCCGCCGCCCAACCGCCCCCGGGGGGCGGTGCGCCCTCATCGCGGCGGTGTGGGGGGTCCTCGGCGCCGGCTCGGCGATCGGCCAGGCCGACGCGGCCGGTGTGGACGGGAACACGCAGGCCGACCCCCGGGCGGCCTTCCGCTGGCAGATCGGGAGCCCCGCGGACGCCGGCGCGCCGGAGCCCTCCGACACCGCCGGGTCTTGGACCCTCGACGCCGGGCCCGAGATCAGGCTCGCGACCGAGGCGGGGGCGCCAGACGCACAGCTCGAGTCCGACGCCTGGATGCTGGCCAGCTGGACCCCAGGCGCCGGCTTCGCCGGACCGTTGGACGCGGCGTTCGCCTTCGACCGGGGGACCAGCGCGCTGCCCACCGCCGGGCGGGCGGATCGCTGGGCGCGGAGCGTGTTCAGCAACGAGGCCTCGCTCCGCACGCCGCTGACCCCGGGGCAGGAGGTCTTCGGGTGGGAGCTTGCCGACGGGCTCACGCTCTCGGGGGTCGGGTCGCGCCGGGTGATCACCGACCGTGATCGCGGCTTCGTGCTCTCGGCCGAGGCGGGGATCAGGCTCACCCCGCGCGCCGGGTTCCAGGTGGGGTACGAGCTGCTGCAGACGCCGGCGGGGGCATCGTCGGAGGGTCTGGGGGGTGAGTCGGTGTTCGCGCGGTTCCAGCTGCGGTTCTGAAGGCCGGCAATCGCGCCGGGCGCGGCTCAGCCGCCGAGCAGCTCGACGAGGATGTCCAGCCCTGCCTCAAGCTTGTCGCGGCGCGTGGCGTAGCTGAGGCGCAGGTTGGTGTCCCGGCTGCTGAACACGGCGCCGGGGATGGTCAGCACATTGCGCTGGATCGCGCGCTCGCAGAGCTGTGAGCCGGTGATGCCGAGGGACCTGGGGACCTCGGGGAAGGCGTAGAACGCGCCGGCGGGCGTGGCGACCCGCGTCACCGCGCTGAGCCTCGCCACGACCAGGTCGCGCCGGGCCTGGTAGTCGCGCACATGGGCGGTGATGTCGGTGTCGAGCGCGGCCAGGCACCCCCACTGCGCGATCGAGGGCGAGCACACGAAGGTGTACTGCTGGAGCTTGGCCATCTCGGTGATGAGCGGCTCGGGCCCGGCGCAGTAGCCCATCCGCCAACCGGTCACGCCGTAGGTCTTGCCGAAGCCCCGCACCACCAGCACATCCTCGGACGCGCCGCCGAAGCGCGCGGGGCTCGGGCACTTGCGCAGCCCGCTGTCCCTCGCGGCGGTATCCGTCAGGCCGTCCTCGAAGGTGAACCCGTCGTAGATCTCGTCGGAGATGAGCAGCACGCCCCGGCTTCGGCAGAGCTCGAGCAGGTCGCGGCACTCGTCCCGGGTGGCGACCACCCCGGTGGGGTTGCCCGGGCTGTTGAACAGCACCACCTTGGTGCGCTCGGTGATCAGCGGCTCGACGCGCTCGGCGGTCATGCGGAAGTCGGGGTAGGTGTCGCACAGCACGGCCCTGCCGGCGCACAGCGCCGCCAGGTGCGGGTACATCACGAAGTAGGGGTCGGGGATGATGAACTCGTCGCCCGGCCCGATCATGCACAAGAAGGCGAGCAGGAGCGCGCCCGAGGTGCCGCCGGTGACAAGCACACGCGGGTCGGTGCGGGCCCCGAACGACCAGCCCAGATCCATCGCCAGCTCACGCTCGATCCGGTCGCGCAGCTCGGGGATGCCCTGGGTGAGCGTGTACCCGTTGCGGTCCTCGCGGATCGCCTCGATCGCGGCCTGCTTGATCGGGTCGGGGACGGGGAAGTCGGGCTGACCGATCGAGAGATTGATCGGGTCGGGGAGCTTGGCGCCCAGCTCGAACACCCGCCGGATGCCGGAGACCTGGATCCCGCGGGGTCGGTCGCACAGGAGGCGTTGGATATCCATGGGCAACGATAGGGGCCGGCCCTCGCCCGTCCGGGGCCGTCCGCTCCCGCGGGCGGGGGGCCAGGAAAAACAACACCGCCCCCGGTCTCGGGAGCGGCGCGGTGATCGGTTATGCAGACCGGCTCAGTTGCAGCGGGTCTTCCGCAGGCAGAGGGCGCCGTCCTTCTTGGTGTCGATCTTCTTGTCGGTGACCATCTTGGCGACGCGCTCGGCGCGGGTGAGGACAGAGCGCTTGCCGCTCAGGGCGCCCTTGGACTTCAGAGAGGAATCGAGGCTCATGTCGGTCTCCCGTCGTGCCCGAGCCGTCGGCTAGGGCTTGAACAGCTTCCAGTAGGCGTCGTCGAAGTTCTTCACGCCGCCGGCTTTCTTCCACGCGGCCCCGGCCGCGAGCACCCGCTCGCGATACCGCCGGGCCTCGGGGCTGTCGGCCTGGCCGCTGGGAATCCCCTGGGCGGCGACCAGCACATACAGCCGACCATCATTGCCCCTGCCGCCCGCCGGATCAATCACCCCGAACGCTTCGATGCCCTGGTCGTGCAGAAAGGCGATCGCCCCGGCCACCTGGTCGGCCCGGAGCTGGGCCCCGAGCTGGAGGTAGTTGTGGTTGGCCGAGCGGGGGTCTGCCCCGGTGGGTCCGCTCGCGGTCAGGAAGTCCGCCGACCCCTGCGCCGGGGTGCCGCCCCGACTTTGGTTCGCTGTCTGTTCTGTGCCGGTCCTGCCGGCCGGCTGGCCCGAGAGTTCCTTCGAGCCGGTCCCCGGTTCCACGATCTTGGCGTCGGGACCAAGGGCCGACTCGAGCAGGCTCTGGTCGGCCTTGGCCTGGCGCTCGCCGCGACCGTAGCCGAGCGTCCACGCGGCGATCACCGCGACGAACGCGAGGACCATGGCCAGGGAGGCGTAGAGCAGCGGCATCTGGACCACGCCGCCGACGATGCGGATCGGCGCCTCCGCGACGCCGCCCCGGGGCTCGGGCGCGGCGCTGGGGATCGGCTCGGGGATCGGGGCGTCCATCGGGTGCGTCTCGACCCCTGCGCGGCGTCCCTGCTGGAGCAGATCGAACAGCGGGGTGGTCGCGCGCTTGCCGGGCATGCACCCATTCTATCGGCGTCGCCGCCCGACCGGTTCCAGAGCCCGGCGGCTCTATACTCCCGGGCCATGGCCATCCGCGACGAAGACATCATCGAGCTCTCCGCCCCGCCCATGAACACGCTCGAGCGGGTCTACCTCCCCGAGGTGCTCCGCGGGTTCCGCACCACCCTGCGGCACTTCGTCACCAGCTTCGGCCAGGGCAAGACCAGCCGGGCGATGCAGTACCCGGAGGTCCGACGCGAGGATCTGCCCATCGAGAAGGGCGGCCTCTCCCCGGGCAACTTCCGCGGCGTACACCGGCTGAACCGCGACGAGGCCGGGCGCGTGCGCTGCGTCGCCTGCATGATGTGCCCGACCATCTGCCCCGCCAACTGCATCCATATCGAGGCCGCCCCAAGCCCCTGGGACGACCGCGAGAAGTACCCCGCCAAGTTCGAGATCGACGAGCTCCGCTGCATCTTCTGCGGCATGTGCGAGGAGGCGTGCCCGGTCGACGCCATCGAGCTCACCCCCGAGTACGACCTCGTCGGGCTCACCCGCCAGGAGATGATCTTCGATAAGGAGAAGCTCCTCGCGATGTACGACCTGACCATCGACAAAAAGCCGATGTAACGCGGGACCAGACGGGGCATCCTGACAATCTCCGATCGACGGGCGGGCACCGACCCGCCCGGCATCTGTTTCTCTCGGGCTTTGCTGGCACGCCGGCGGGCCCGTGGCCTGTTCCTCCAAGGAAGCTCCCGGTGTTCTCGGACCCAGCCCGGGCGCACCGACCTGCCACAAGGAGAACGGATCATGCTCCGGATCGCCACCCTCGGCATCGCCGCACTCGCGACCGCCGCCCCCGCCGACACGATCTTCAGCTTCGCGTCCGATGTTGACCATACCAGCTTCACCTTCAGCGGCTTCGGCCAGTCCGTCGGCGACGCCCAGGACGCCGCCGAGCCCCTGGAGCTGCTCATCGACGACGCGAACGGGAACGGGATCCCCCTGAGCTACGAGGTCGAGTTCAATGCGGAGTTCAGCATCGCCTTCGCCGGGAGCGTCTCCCTCGGCGGCGGGCTGTTCGTCCACACCTACATCCTCAACGGCGAGTTCGGCTTCTACGACGGGTCGGGGAGCCCCGTGCTCACCGCCTCGATCGACAACGGGGCGCTGACCGCCCTGGGCGCCCAGAGCACTTGGCTGAGCAACTCCACACTCCTCGGCGCCGACGGCGAGGGCGCCGCCGTCGAGTATGTGTGGCACCTCGGCGACAACCCCGATTACGGGCTCTACACGGGCGCGAGCGTCGGCCCGGCCGACGACGGCGCCTTCACGCTGACTTTCCTCCAATCCGGCGGCGGCGCGGGGGTCGTCCTGGGCTCGGACATGCTCCCCGGCGACGAGTGGCTCAGCGAGGGGTCCTACTCCGGGTCCGCGACCTTCGTGCCTGCGCCGAGCTCGGCGGGCCTGGTGGTCGGGGCCAGTCTGGTTCTCGGACGCCGCCGCCGCTGAGGAGCTTCCCCAGTTTCACAATCACCCCCCCGCGCCGGCCTCCGGCGCGGGTTTTTCTGCGCAATGCTGGCCAGCCCCCCGAAACCGTGGCCTGTTGAGCGTGAGCCCCCGCGCTTCGCGGGCGGTCTGACCGTGCCCCTCACCAGAGAGCGAGAGATCATGCTGCGCACCACCCTGCTTACTGTCGCCGGTCTGGCCGCCGCGGCCAACGCCGGTATCTTCAGCTTCGCGTCCGACACCAGCGACCAGAGCTGGACCTTCAAGGTCGAGTTCCACGCCGGGCACTTCGCCATCGAGGACGGGACCGGGCTCGGTGACCCGACGACCCTGCTTATCGATGACGCGAACGGCGTGCTCGACCCGCTGGCCTATTCGGTCGATTTCAACTTCCACGCCCACTTCGACTTCCTCAGCAGCACGCCCATCGGCGGCGGCAAGTACCTGCACAGCTACATCATCGAGGAGGGCGAGGCCGGGTGGTACACCGACAGCGGGCCGGTGCTCGAGATGGTCATCGACGGCTCGATCGTGACCATCGTCGGCGGCCAGTTCAGCTGGGACTCCTCGGGCTCGATGTTCGGCTCGGACTCGTGGGCCGGCGTGCAGTACACCAGCTTCATCGACGAGCCCGACTACGGGATGTATGTCGGTGATTCCGTCGGGCCGCAGGACTTCGCGTTCTCGCTGTCCACGATCAACACCAGCGGCGTGATCCCCTACGACTTCAGCTCGCCCGGCGCGGCGCTGGACCCGCAGACGATGATGCCGCTCGACGATGTCTTCGCCGAGGGCTCGTACTCCGGCTCCGCCCAGTTCGTCCCGACGCCCGGCGCGGTGTCGCTGCTCGCGGGCGCGGGCCTCCTGGGGTTCCGCCGTCGGCGCTAACGCCGACGAGACTCTGACGATCTTGGCGAGCGACGCCGGCGCCTGGGAGGGCCGGCGTTGCTCGTTCGTGGTGATGGGGGCCCCGCTCAGAAGCGCTTGTGCGTCGCGCGCGCGCTCGGGCCGCGAACGCCGAGGATCGCCCCGGCCAGCTTCAGGTCGATCGGCGTGGTGATCTTGATGTTCGCGCCGTCGCCCTCGACGATCACGACCCGCTCGCCCAGCCGCTCGACCAGGCCCGCGTCGTCGGTGCTCGAGAGGTCCGGCTGCGCGTACGCCCGGCGGAGCAGCCCGGCCTCGAAGACCTGCGGCGTCTGCACCGTGACGACCTGCGCCCGGTCCAGCGTCCGCTCGACGGCCCGGAGACCGGGGCCCTGCTTCGGCGCGCCCAGGATCGCCGCCAGCGGGTCGGCGTGGTCCTCGTCCACCGGCTCGGCGGACACCCGCTTGATCGTGTCGGTGATATCCAGGCCCGGCGCGACGGCCGGGTGGCGGGCGCCCGCGTCGAAAACCCGGTCGAGCAGCTGCTCGCTCGCGCAAGGCCTCGCCGCGTCGTGGACCGCGATGTGGGTCGCGTCGGCGGGGACGGCCTCGAGCGCGGCCCGGACGGTCTCCCACCGGTGGGTCTTCCCGCCACGCACGAGCTGCACGCCCAGGATCGAGAGCTTGTCGCCGTGCCGGAGCTTGAACTCGGCGAATGCCGCCTCCTCGTACGGGCCGGCGACGATGACCGGGGAGAGCGTCCGCCCGGGAGCGTCGTAGTTGGTGAACACCTCGATGGTCCGGTGCAGGACCGGACGCCCGCCGAGGTCCTCGTCGAGCTTGGAGCGGGGAGCCTCGAAGCCCGCGGCCTCGGTGTAGCGCCGGCTGAAGCCCGCGGCGGGGATGATGACGGCGATCTTCATGCGCTCAGGGTAGTGGGCCACGGAAACACACGCACCCGCCCGGCGCGGGGCCGGGCGGGTGCGGAGGAGCAAGGCCGGGCCGAGCCCGGTCCGATGAGGCGGTGGAGGAGGCGGTCAGCGCCGGCGGCGCATCGTCAGGCCCGCCGCGCCGAGCAGCGCCAGGCCGGCCGGCGCCGGGATGGTCGTGATGCTCGCGTTGTCGATGCCGACATCCCAGAAGGCGAAGAAGGCGAAGTAGGAGGGGTCGATCCACCAGAACTCCACGCTGTCCACGCTGGTGACGACATCGCCCCAGGTCACGCCGGGCCGGAAGTTCTCGCCGTCGCCGGCCCAGCCGCCCTTCCAGCCCGCGGGGGTGTCGTCCGAGCCGCTGGGCACATCGAACGCGTAGCTCTTCCAGCCTTCGCCGGGGAGGGGCACCTGGTCGCCGACGAAATAGGCGTAGTCGTCGTCCTCGTAATCGCCGGTGCCCTTGGTGTCGCGGAGCAGCAGCGAGAACGAGAAGCCGACGGGATCGCCGAAATCACGCGAATAGGTGATCGCATCGACCCCGATGCTCGTCACGCCCATGGCCCGATAATCGCCGACGAACGGCCCGCCCTCGGCCCGGGCCTGCGGGGCGAAAACATCGTACGCGGGCTGGTGGAGATACCGGCCCGGGTTCCCGCCGCCGGCCTCGATGGTGTCGCCCCCCTCGATGAAGTACCACCCGCCGGCGCTGGAGCCCGATTCGAAATCGTCGGTGAACACATCCGCGCTGGCGAGGCCGGCGGCGAGGGCGAGCGTGGCAGTGCAGATCACGCGTTGCATGGGGGTCTCCTGGTGTGTGTTTGGGCCAGGTCAGGGTTAGAACCGGGCGTCTCCCTCCACCCGACCCGGTACGGGGTCGGGCGTGTCTCGGTTGTAGCATCGATACGCAACCTTGTCGAGAGAGTTTCCAGGAAACTACACTGAAATAAAAATGGCCGCTGCGGCTTCATCGGACAACCCGCTTGGTATCCTCCGCGCATGACCAGCGCCGATCCCCAGACCGAGTCCCACGCGGGTGCCGAGAGCGCCGGGGCCGGGCCGACGGACCGCCTGGAGGTGAAGATCGTCGCCGCCGGAGCGGGGCTGCTGGCGGGCATGGGGTCGGTCCTCGAGGCCGTCCCGGAGTCCCCGCGCGGGCCTCAGGCCCTGGCCCGGCGCCTCGGCATCGACAAGGTGCTGGCCAGCCGCCTGCTCGCCGCGATGCGCAGCGCCGATCCCCTGTTCGCCGTCCACCGCACCCCTGGACCCGAGCCCCTGCGCCGAACGCTCGACGCGGCCGCGAGGGTCGGCGTCGAGCCCGCGCTGGTCGGTCGGGCCCGAGAGGCTGTGGACCAGTTCGAGCGACTGATCCGCGACGAGGTGGGCGACAGGGCGAGCCTGGACGCGATCGTTTCGGCCTGGCTGCCCGAGGCCCGGCGGGAGTTCGAGCTGCGCCGGAAGCAGTCGGCCTTCAAGGCGATGAGCCACCTGCGGGGGGCGATGGCCCGGTCGCTGATGGCCACCGTGATGCTGGCCCCCAGCGAGGGCGAGCCCGGACGGCTCGATGTGGTGTGGCTCAACGGGCTGTTCGGAGCGGTAAGGCTCCGCCCGCGCGCCGGGGTGCGCGTCGCGACACGGCGCCTCGCCCCGGAGCAGACCGCCAGACGCCCGCTGACACTCAGCGCCGAGCCGATCGAGGATGTCGCACACGCCCGGGTCGAGGAGTTCTGCTCCTCGCCCGCCCCGGCCTTCAGCGTCCAGCGTGCGGGGCAAGCTGTGCATTACTCGCTGGCCGGGGACAGCTACGGCCCGCGCTCGGCGGTGGACCTGGTGACCGCCGAGGTGAACCGCGCCGAGATGCGGGGCTCCGTGCCGCCGGGGTCGGGGCGCAAGGGGCACTTCTTCGCCGAGGTCTCCCTGCCGGTGGAGGTGCTCCAGCTCGATGTGTTCCTGCACCGGTCGGTCTACCCCGGCGCGAGCCCCGAGGTCCGGGTGTACGACACCTCGTTCGAGGGGGTCGCCGACGCCAACGACCGGGCCCGGGATATCGACATCCTTGATGTCATCGAGCGGGCCGAGCCGCTCGGAGAGGGGCTCGCGTCGGCCCGCTCGGCCGAGGTGCCCCGGTATCTGGACCTGCTCGGTCACGCCTGCCACCGGCTCGGCTGGGACCCGGTGATATTCCGGGGTTTTCGGTGCAGGGTGGAGTACCCGATTTACGGTTCGCAGGTCACCATGCTGTTCGATCCCCCCCATGGGGAGTGAGAGGCGGGAGGCCGGATGAACGGTTCCCGATGCCGGGCGCTACCCAAGGCGCGGCACTGGGGAATCGGGAGAATCTGGGGTATATCGCTCAGCATATTCAGACTTGTTCGTCTCTATTCCTTTGAAGATAGGGGCTTGATTCTCGGGGCGTGGGGGCAGGTTTCTGCCCTGCTGGGCGAGAATTCTGCCATATTTGTTGCCGCGCTGGACCCCTGCAAGCCCTACACTGCCAGTTACCCGGTGGTGGGAGGTCCACCACGGGCATCTGTGATTCTCAGAGGGAGAACGAGACATGCGCAAGGCTCTCATTGTGAGCGCGATTGTCGCCGCTGGCGCCGCCGTCGCTTCGGCCGACATCACCAAGAACCCCGACCTCGGCAATTACTGGAACCCCATCGGCGCGAACGGCACCTATGTGTACGCCGACAGCTTCGTCGCCGACGGCACGAATGTCTACAACCTCGGCACCTGGCTGGACAGCCTGGGCTCCGGCGGCTCGGACCTCCGGTTCGAGGTGTGGGGCGACACCGGCGGCGCCGGCCCCGACCCCTTCAATGTCATCGCCTCGACCGGCACGCTGAGCATCGGCGACACCAGCGGCCTCCAGTACTACCAGGCCAACGCCACCGGCGGCCTGACCAGCGGCAACATGTACTGGTTCATCATCACCGGCGTCGGTGAGACCGGTCCCGGCTACTACCAGACCGGCGGCCACACCCAGAACAGCCAGTACAACGACAACGGCACCTTCTGGTACTCCAACGACCCCAGCGGCATCAGCTTCGACGGCCAGCGCCTCACCCCCGAGATGGCCTTCCATGTCGGCACCATCCCGGCCCCCGCCAGCCTCGCGCTGCTCGGCCTCGGTGGTCTCGCGGCCGCCCGTCGTCGTCGCTAATCGACACGCGGAACGCTGATCTTCTTCGCACGGCCCCGGTCCCCGACCGGGGCCGTGTCCTTTTTCCCCGGATCCCCGGCGCGCCCCCGCCAGGTGTGACGCCCCCCGGCCCCGACGAGGACCCGCGGGAGCCTCCGCCCGGCGCCCGCCACCGACGGGGGCCGCAACACGCCGCCGTTTGTCCCGGCGGTCCTCGACACCGATGCGTTCTGGACGGTCGCCCTCGGGCGGATCCCGCCGGGTCGGGACCGGCATCGTCCGCGACGGGGCCGTGAACACGGTCGATGTGCTCCGGTTTCTGCGGTGATGATCCCGGGCTTGCTCGGCGGGTCGCGGGCCGGCGTCATGCGTCCAAAACGACCGCACGCCGGCTGCCCATGGCGGCCGGCGTGCTGGTTTCCGGAGAACCGCCCCCGGGGGGGCGGGGAGGTCACATCGCGGGCGCGGGGGCCGCGGCGGGGGCGGCCGCCTTCTTGGCGCGCTTCTTGCCGGCCTTCTTGCGGGTGGCCTTTTTGGCGGTCTTCTTCGCGGCCTTCTTGCGGGTGGCCTTCTTGGCGGTCTTCTTGGCGGTCTTCTTGGCGACCTTCTTGCGGGTGGCCTTCTTCACCGTCTTTTTCGCCGCCTTCTTGGCAGCCTTCTTCTTGGTCTTCTTCGCCATCAGTGGTTCTCCTGTCGCCGCACTCATCGCGGCTGGCGTTTGTATAGCTCCGATCTCGGCACTCTGCGCGCCGTTCTGGGGCGCGTGCGGAAAAATTTTTCGCACCGGCCGAGGGCGCACGGCCCCCGCGCGGGCGTCGGCGCGGTGGTTGGAGCCGGGGCGCGCGCCGGATACACTGCGCACATCACCGCGCCGTCGGGCGCGGAGGAGGATCCCATCATGGCGAAGCGCAAGAGCGAGAAGAAGGCCAAAGACAAGGCCGAGAAGAAGAGCAAGCCCAAGCCTGAATCGGCGCAGAACGGGGCAAAATCCCCGAAGAAACCGGCCAAGGACGGGAAGACCGGGGGTGGCAAGAAGGGCGGCAAGAAGGGCGCGAAGAAGGCCGCCCACCAAGCCGCCAAGAAGGCCGCCAAGAAGGCCGACGCCCTCGCCCCCCAGCCCGTGAAGTCCGGCAAGGGCGCGACCCCCGCCGAGGTCGGCGCGGGGCTGGTCGCGATGGTGAAGGCGGGCGTCCCGGAGAAAGAGATCTGGGACAAGTTCTTCAGCCGCAAGTTCGTCTCGATCGAGGGCGGGATGGCCCAGGCGTGGCACGGCCGCGCCGCTGTCCAGGCCAAGGCCGAGTGGTGGTACTCGGCCCACAAGGTCCACTCCCTCCAGGCCGAGGGGCCCTATGTCGGGGCGACCGGCTTCGGCGTCCGCTACACCATCGACGCCGAGGAGATCGAGTCCGGCAAGCGCCACAAGGGCGACGAATTGGCCTTCTACACCGTCAAGAACGGCAAGGTCGTCCAGGAGGAGTTCATGGGGATGGCGGCGCCCCAGGAGGCCCCGCAGGCGTAGCCCGCGCCAGCCCGACCTGCTCGCGGATCCACGCCGCGAGCGGCTCGGCGAAGCCCGCCGGGCCGCTCACGGCCACCACTTCCAGCGGCTCGGGGTTTCCCGACCGTTCTGCCAGCACCTTGTGCCGGTAGTGCGGCACATCGTTGACCTCGCCCCACGACTTGCTCTGGACCGTGATGGCCCGGATCTCCCGGAAGCGGGTGGGGCTCTCGGGCACGGCGAAGCGGTCGGTGCGGAGCAGCCCCGGGCGGCCGATCGTCTGCGTCGCCCTGTCGAGCACCATCGGGGGCGGTCGCCGACGCACCGCGAGCACGGTCACGACCGCCGCGAGGCCGAGAAGCCCGGCGAGCGTCCCCAGGCTGAGCGGGGTCGGCGCGTCGAATCCGGCGGTCAGGGCGATCGCGAAGACCGAGAGGAACGACCCGGCGCCCAGCGTGATCAGGAAAGCCAGCCAGGCCGGGGCCGTCGCCGAGCGGAGCCGCGCGACCGTCCCGTCGTCGGCGCGGATCGCCTGGTCCAGCGCGGGCTCGTCGTACCGTCTCCGGTCCGGGCGCAGCACCACCACCCACAGCCCGGCCGCCACGCAGTGGAACGGGGTGAGGAACAGCACGAGGAACGAGGGCAGGTGCTCGGCCCCGGGCAGGAGCACCGCCCGGGCGTGGTCGTCGGGGTCGAAATAGGCGGTAGTCTGGCTCCCGGCGGGGAAGCGGTCGACGATCGCGTCCGCGGCGTCTCGGTCGGAGGTGCCCCACACGCCGTAGTGGACCGTGTCGGACTGGTGCGTGCGGCCGGCGACGGTGTACTCGAACGAGATCTCGGGGCGGTAGGTGGCGCCGTCCGAGTCGCTGCGGCTCTCGACCTCGCTGGTGAGGACCCTGGCGGGGACGGGGACGAACCGCCGGGAGGCGTCGA
The DNA here is from genome assembly GCA_020850415.1 of Phycisphaerales bacterium. Taxonomy (GTDB): domain Bacteria; phylum Planctomycetota; class Phycisphaerae; order Phycisphaerales; family UBA1924; genus PNC22. The sequence continues at coordinate 56,301 of JADZER010000037.1, read as the reverse complement.
GCTGGCGCAGGGTCTGGAGGGCAAGCACGCCATCGAACACGCCGAGAATGGCGCACCAGAACAGGGCGAAGATCAGCAGGGGGAAGCGCGAGGTCCGCCGTTTCATGGGGAAGCTATCGAGCCGGCGGGGGCCGGTTGTTGAGCGCAAGTGCGGGCCCCGCGCCCCGCGGGACCCCGGCCGGTCGGCGCATACGATCCGCGGGAGGATCGACCGATGCTCGTGCAAGACCTGGTCAGTGCGATGGAACGGATCGCCCCGCCGCGGTACGCCGAGAGCTGGGACCGCGTGGGGCTGCAGGTGGGCTCGCTGCGGGCTGGGCTGACCGGCCCCGTTCTGCTGACGATCGACCTGACCGAGCCGGTGATCGAGGAGGCAGCGTCGATGGGGGCGAGCGCGGTGGTGAGCTACCACCCGCCGATTTTCCGGCCCCTGGACTCGGTCACGAGCGCGACGCCCAAGGAGCGGATCATCCTGACGGCCGCCCGGGCGGGGATCGCGATCTACTCGCCGCACACGGCCCTGGACGCGGCGCCCGGCGGCGTGACGGACTGGCTGTGCGAGGGACTCAGCGGGGGGTCGGGCAAGATCGCCGGGGATTGCCGGGCCCTGGAGCCCCACCCGGAGGGGTCCGACACGCCGACGGTGAAGCTCGTAACCTTCGTGCCCGAGCGGGATGTGGAGACGGTGCGCAACGCCCTGGCCTCGGCCGGGGCCGGGCGGATCGGGGAGTACACGGTGTGCTCGTTCGGCTCGATGGGGACCGGCACCTTCCTGGGCTCGGACAGTTCCAAGCCCGCGGTGGGCGAGGCGGGCAAGCTGGAGATGGTCGGCGAGTGCCGGCTGGAGATGGTCTGCCCCAAGCGCAACCTGGCGATCGCCCTCCAGACGCTCCGGCGGTTCCACCCCTACGAGGAACCGGCGGTGGATGTGTACGAGCTGGCCCCGCAGCCGCGCCGGCGGATCGGCGCCGGGCGCCGGCTCATGCTCGACCAGCCGGTGACCATGCGGGAGCTGGGGCAGCGCCTGCGGGCGTTCCTCGGGACGGCCCGCGTGCAGCTAGGCCCCTCGGGCGACACGGACGCCAGCGTGCGCACGCTGGGCGTCGTGCCCGGGGCCGGCGAGTCGCTCGCGCCCCTCGCGGCCCGGGAGGGCTGCGAGGCGTTCATCACCGGCGAGATGCGACACCACCAGGTCCTGGCCGCGATCCACGACGGGATGCATGTGCTCCTCGCGGGCCACACCAACACCGAACGCGGCTACCTGCCGCGCCTGGCGGACCGGCTGGGCTCGGAGCTGCCGGGCGTGGCGTGCCGGCTCTCGACCCGCGACCACGACCCGCTCGTGGTGCTGTAGGCGGGGTGACTGCCAGATCAGCAACGGCCCGGCGGGGGCCACGGCGCGAGCGGGGGCGTTTTCGGCCCGGGCATGCGGGGGCGGTGCCGGGACGCCCGGGCAACGGCCGTGGTGCGCGGCGCCGCGAACGACAACGCCGCCCGCGGGAGGCGGGCGGCGCTTTCGGCCTGTGCATGATCGACGACGGACGGGCCATCGGCCTTCGCCGTGCTGAAGCCCGCGTGTCACCGTTTGGCGCCGCGCGAGCGGAGGAGAGAGAGAGAGATTCCGGGCCTTTCGCAAACCCGCGGATCGCCGGGTCGGCGGGCCGCGAGGGAGAAGAGATGCTGTGTCGATCGTGCCGCGAACTTCTGTCTGCCCGCGGATGTCTGCGGGTGTGTGCGGGTGTGTGCGGGTGGTTCTGCCACCATAGATCCGGGGTCGGGGGGTAGATCTCGCAGCGGAGTTGCGAGAAATCTGAGGTGATCAGGACCGGAGTGTCGCGGCGCGGAGATCGGGCGCGGGAAGCGGGCGGGCGTATGGCCCCGCTCGCTGGTGATCGGGTTCTCCGGCCTTGGCCCGCCGGCTCGGCCCGAATCCCGGTAGACGGGGGAGGTGGGGTGGCGCCGATCGCGCACGAGCCAGACCTGGGGTCCGAACGAAAGCCGGGCTGCGCTCGTGTGGAGCACAGCCCGGCGATTGGGGTCAAGATGTCAGGCGCTGGTCAGTCCTGCTGCTCGCCCTTGAGGAAGGGCAGGTTGGGGATCGAGATATTGGTCCGCAGGTCGGAGGCGTTGCCGATGAAGGTGGCGGCGAGGACCCGGTCGATCCTGGTCTTGTTCTCGGCGAGGTGGCTGAGGGTGTAGGGGTCGATGTTCTTGGCGCCCGGGCCCTCGGCCACGCTGCCCAGACGGGCCGAGAGCGTGCGGAGGGTGTGGGTCGCCAGGTCGGAGATGGGGCGGAAGGCGGCGGTGCCGTTCTCGCCGGCGTTGGCCAGGTCGACCAGGCGGTCGATGTGCTCGCGCTGGAGGTTGCGCCGGAGGCTGGAGATCATGGGCTCGCGGGCGGTGTAGGACTTGTTGGGGGACCCGTCGACCTCGGTCCACACGGCCGCGGTGACGGTGTCCATGAGCTCGGCGAGCGTGAGGGCGTCCTCGCCGGTGGGGATGCGGTACTCGTTGTCGTAGACCCGCTGGAGAGTGACGGGGTTGAGGAGCTGGCTCATGGCGGAGGCCTGGATGCCCAGGATGCGGTCGTGGACGGGCCAGGGGGCGTCCTCCATGAGCCCGTCGATGCCGCCCTCGTCGAACCACTTGTCGACGGTCATGTACTCGAGGACCTCGGGGGTCAGGCCGTAGGATTTGTCGTAGAAGGTGGTGTCGATGACGAACTTGAGTGCCTCGCGCTGGCGTGCGGCGGGGACGACCTCGACCGGGGCGCGCCCCTCGGGGTCGCCCTTCTTGTCGCGGTAGACGAACGCGCCGCCGAGCCAGTTGGACATCATGCTGACCGACTTGGTCTGCAGGCCCAGGGTCACCAGGTAGCCCTGGCGTGCCTTGGCCCAGCTGTCGCCGTCCTTGACGAAGCGGCTGAGCAGGCTGGCGCGGAGCTTGTCGGCCAGGCGCACCTGCTCGCGGGCGAAGGTGATCGGGTCAGAGCCCATGTCGTAGCGCCGGGCGAAGGGGTCCGGGCCCCAGGTGTCCTCGTCGGTCGCGTAGCGGTGCATGGGGTCGGCGGACTGCTTGGCCAGATCGGCGGCGGCCTTGTCGCTGTCGGCGTAGCCGTACTGGATCGCCCACATGTCGTAGGGCCCGATGTCGGTGACGGCGTAGTCGCCTTGGATGGGGCCGGCCTCGATGTTGATGTTGTGGGGGTTGTAGTCCATCACCGAGATCGACCAGGGCTTCTTGCCCTTGAGCTCCTCGGAGTTGATCTGGGCCATGGAGTAGACGCTGGAGCCCGCGAAGTTGTGGCGCAGGCCGAGCGTGTGGCCGACCTCGTGGGCGACCAGCTCGGCGAGCATCGGGCCGATGTACCACTCGGGGATGCCGTCGATCAGCTCGTCGGGCTCCTCGGTGGGCTCGTCGTCGGCCTTGGGAGGCGCGGGGGTCTCGGCGGGCGGCTCGGCGGCGGCCTGGGCCGGGGCGGGCTCGGCCTTGGGGGCGATCAGGGCGAGGATCTCCGGGGGGAGGTTCTCAGGCAGGTCGCCGGCCGCGAGCTTCTTGCGGAGGATCTCGAGGATCTCCGGGGGGATGTCGCCCTCCTCGGGCGGGTCGACTTCGGCGCCAGGCTGGGTTCCGGGCTGGGAATTGGGCTCGGCGGTCTCGCCGAGGGTCTGGAACATCTCCCAGCTCATGCGGGCGACGGCGAGGTCCATGGCTTTGCCGTTGGAGGCCATGCACAGGCCGTTCATCTGGCTGACGCGCCCGGTGAGCCCGTCGTACTCGTTGTCGCCCATGAGGGTGGAGTCGGCGGCGGCAATGGGGTGCCCGCCGTAGGCCTGCACGCCGCGACGGGCGCGCTGGTCGAGCATGAGCGCCCGCTCGGCGGGCGGGGCCATGCGGACGCGCGGGTCCCAGCTGGGGTTGGCTTCGATCCAGGCCAGGGCGTCGGGGCCCATGCCCTCCATCGCGATGTCGGGGAGGGTCTTGTTGTACTGGTACCAGAACGCGCGGATCCAGCCGTCGGTGAGCACGACATCGGCGTCGAGGATCTGGCCGGTCTTGGGGTCGACGCGGCTCGGCCCGATCGCGGTGGAGATGTCGTTGCTGAGCCAGCGGATGAAGTTGTAGCGGCGGTCCTCGGGGTCCTTGTCCATGTGGGCGCCGGTGGACTTGTCCTGGTAGTAGACCTCGACGGCGTTGGCGATGCCGACCTGCTCGAAGGCCTTGTTCCACTGCAGCACGCCCTCGCGGACGAAGCGGCGGTAGCGGACGGGGACGGTGTGCTCGATGTAAAAGACGATCGGCTCCTTCGGCGGGCTCATGCTGAGCTTCGGGTCGGCCTTCTCGAGCTTCCAGCGGTTGATGTAGCGCACCCACTTGTCGTCGTTGTTGAACTTGCCGAGATCCAGGTAGCTGGTGGTGAAGAACCCGACGCGGGAGTCGGCCTCGCGGGGCTTGTACCCGGTGTTGTCGGGGATGACGCTCACCGAGTAGTGGAACTCACGCAACGCCCCGCCACGCACGGGGCCCTCGACCGAGACCTCGATGTTCTCGGGGAAGGCCTTGGCGCTCTTGACCTCAGTGAGTCGCCCGTTGAGCCCCGCGGCGTCGGCGCCGAAGAAGGTCGAGGCGTTCGCCACGAGCAGCTCGTCCAGGTCGATGACCGGCTGGCCGCTCGGGCCCATGGCGGCGATGGGCAGATCGAGGATGACCTGGTCGGTGAAGATGTTCTCGACCGAGGCGTGGGACTCCTGGTCGCCGGTGGTGCGGGTGCCCATGTTCGGGGCGATCATCGCGACCCGCTTGTCGTAGCGCTTCCAGTAGAAGTAGCGGTCGCCGGACTGGAGGCCGGCCCAGAGGTCGCCCCCGGCGACGGTCATGGCGAGGAAGTGCTTCTGACGCTCGAAGCCGCGGGGCAGCTCGGCGAGCATCTGGCCGTCCTTGTCCCGGACCCAGATGTTGTAGAGGCTCGCGGCGCCGTCGGCGGTGGAGACCACCTGACGGAAGCCCTTCGAGACCTCCTCGAAGCTCGGGAGCTTGTCGTCGCTGTCGGCGCCGGCATCGCCGTTCCCGCCGGCGCGCGCGGCCATCAGGGCCGCGATCTGCGGCGGGAGCTCGAGGCTGTCGGGCTGGGCGGCGGGCTGTTCGCCGTCGGCCGGCGGGTCGTTGCGCCCCGCGTTCTGCACCTGGGCGGCCACCGCGCCGAAAACGAACGCCCCGCCCGCCGCCATCACGGCCAGGCGCTTGATCAGGTCACCGGTCTTCATGCTGTCTGCTCCTGCAAGGCCCAGACCCGGCGCCCCGGGTCGGCACAATCCCACACTCAGGCGCGGCTGCGTCCCGCGCCCCCCCAGACTCTTGCCACGGGCAGGATACCCGACGACCCAGCGGCCTGTTCCCCGCTCTCTCGGATTCGGGGCAAGTCAGGCGCTGGCCTGGAGACGGAACTGCGCGATCAGCAGCACCGTCATGATCCCGAACACCAGCGCCGAGAAGGCAAACCCTCGGTCGCGCACCGCCAGCTCCGTGGGGTCGTCGTAGTCACCCCGCTCCAGCAGGACGATACAGCGGAGCATGCCGAAGGTTGCGGGCAGAATGGTCAGCCACAGCAGGTTGAAATTCCCCACCATTGGGTCTGTATAGTGCGCTTCGTTGGCCTGGACATAGCCCGCGTAGCTGAGCAGGGTGACCACCGCCGTGACGACCACCGCCATGCGGAGCATGTCGTCGGTGTACGCCGCCTGGACCGCCCGGATGCCCGCGGCGTCGGGCCCCGCGGTGCGCCGCTCGCCCAGGCGCTTCCCGAACGCCAGAAACATCGCCAGGAAGAAGGTGCAGTTGAGGAGCCAGGTGGAAGGGCTGATCGCCACGGCGGCGCAGCCGCCCATGACCCGCAGGACGAAACCCAGTGAAAGCCCCATGACATCGGCGATGACCCAGTGTTTCATCCAGACCGAGTAGACGGAGACATTGGCGACATAGAGCCCGATGGTGAGGCCCACGAGGCCACGGACGGACTGCTCGCCTGCCGGGGGGATGAACCAGACCAGCACCGCAGAAGCGATCAGCAGCACGACCGCGTAGCCCCAGGCCAAGCCGGGCGAGATCTGCCGCGAGGCGATGGGCCTTCGACACTTGCGGGGGTGGAGGCGGTCGGCGTCCGCGTCGAAGATGTCGTTGACGACATAGCAGGAGCTCGACGCCAGCGCAAAGGCCGCGGCGGTAAGCAGAGCCGGGACAAGGACTTGGAGCAGCGGCTGGTGGTGTTCAGCCAGGCCGTAGAGCGGCCCGACCAGGACGAACGCGCTCTTGACCCACTGGTGGGGCCGCGCGAGCTTGAGCAGGCTGAGCGCGAGCGGCCGCTCCTTGGCGGCGGCGGGGGTTGACGGGCTGGCCTCAATCACGCGTGGGTTCCTGATCCCGACCTCAGGGCTTCCCACCCCAGAAGCTCATGTCCTCGACTTCCCGCCAACGGACCGCGGCGAGAAGGTACCTCAGGTCGTCGCGGCCGGCATCGCCGTCGCCGAGGAAATCGACCGGCTCGAGATGCCACCTGTAGATATCGTCTACCCCGACCGTCCCGTTCGCATCAACATCGAAGGAGGGGTGGGAAGGGATCTCGCTTGGTCCCAGGATGTCCAGCTCGGCGCAGGTCACGAATGCCGCCGACCCCCCCACCGTACCGAGGACGCGGACCCCGGTCGCCTCGACCGGCTGGGCGAGGGTCCACCCGAGGATCTCGAAGGGCACGCCGGGATCGGGGGTCGGGGTGCGGCTGAACCCGCCGGGGGGCGTGGTCCACGCGCCGCCGATGAGCAGCTGGACCGTGGGTACCGAGGCGAAGTAGCCGCCGGGGTGCTCTCCGGCGTCGAAGTGGTCGCCCTCGATGAGCACCACGGAGGCGACGGTGACGGGCCGGTTGTAGGTCACGCGGAGCTCGACCGGATCGCCGGGGGCCTGGCCGGCGCCGAGCGTCGAGTAGTACTGGGCGCCGGCGTCGCTGAGGACATCGGCGCCCGAGTCGTCGAGCTCGAAGCCGTTGGCGAAGCGGGCGCGGGCGGCGGAGCCGTAGCCGGGCGGCGGGGCGCTCGAGACGGAGGACCACGCGGTCACCGTCCCGCCGTCGCGGGGCACCTGGCAGTTGGCGCTGCGGCAGAACAGGTCGTGGCGCGGGCTGAGGCGCGGGGTCGCGAGCGGGGATGCCGGGGGGATGAGCCAGAGGTCGTTGGGGGGGTCGATCAGCCCTCCGGCGGCGGTGACGCGCCGGTTGATGACCCCGACCATGCGCTCGGCCATGAGGGTGAACGAGTCCTGCGCCTCGGGGTCGCCGTCGAGGTGGTTGGGGAGGTTGTTGCGGGTCCGCTCGATGTTGTAGCGGTCGGCCGGGGTGTAGCCGGGGTAGGTGAGTCGGATCTGCTCGACCAGCGCCTCGTGCCCGAGCAGGAGCCCCAGCAGGCCGCCCATCGTGGCGGTGCCGTTGTCGGAATCCCAGCCGGTGAGCGTGCCGATCTGGACGGTGCGGAGGAAGTCACCCCCGCCGTAGAGCAGGGCGATGAGTCCGGACGCGAAGTTGACGCTCGACTCGGTCCAGCCGCGGTACTTGAACCCGTTGGACTCGGCGTTGAGCTGGTAGCGCTGCGCGACGAGGTCCCGGGTGCGTTCCCAGTCGGTCTTGTCGGGGTTGGCCAGGTAGTCGGCCAGGACGAAGTCGACGATATCCGCGGCCTTGGAGGTGTCGGGGAGGTACCGGCGGGCCTCGGTCACCAGCCAGACGGTCTGCCCGGCGGGCGGGAGGCCGCGGTCGACCTGCGACGCGAGGCAGTAGTACAGCATGAAGGTCTGGGCGGCGTGGGCGGCGTGGCCACGGGCGGTGTTCAGGATCGGGATGTCGGCCATGGCCATCGCCTCGCCGACCATACCGGGATTCATCGCGCCGAAGAACTCGGTGGTGAGCTGGGCGTCGATCCTGAGCCAGTAGATGTTGGCGCCGGGCAGGCTTGTGGCGGGGGGGACGACGCCGCGGCGCATGAGGTCGAGGGCCTGGCGGTTCGAGACCCAGAGGTAGGCGTCGTCCATGTGGGCGAGCCACCCGGCGGCGAGCTGCTCGCCGGTGAGCTCGGTCGCGTCGAGGGCGTCGAGGAGATGGAGGGCGACATACTCGACATCGGTGTCGTCATCCGCGAGCCAGGGGTCCTGGTCGAGGACGAACTGGAGCGGGCCACCCCCAAGATCGCGCCCCCAGTCGGCGTCGGTCGGGAAGGGCGGGTCGTTGACCTTGCCTTCTGAGCGCAGGCCCGTCCAGTTGGCGATGCACTGGCCGAGCCACATGCCGCGGAGGTGGTCCGCGTAGGCGGAGCGGTTGATCAGGCGCGTGCCCTGGGCGTGGGCCGGCGCCCCGGCGAGTCCCGCGAGCACGGCCCCAACCAGGACGATCGGGGCGAACGGTTTCATACCTGCCTCCCGTGGGACCGATAGGCTCTTGACGAACGAGGAGCCGGACCCCGTGGATTCTATCAGGAACTCCAATCCGGGCGCCCGCCGGGTCATGCAGGTCGTCCTGCCGGTGGCGCTGTGCGCGCTGATCACCTGGCCGGTGATCTTCAGCGGGTTCGTGCGGGGGCGCGGGGCGGGGGATCAGCTCAACTACCACGAGCAGGCGATCCGCCGCTTCGGCGCGGAGCTGCCTCACCCGGATTTCAGCAACTACCTCTCGGCGACGACGCCCGGGTATCACACGGTGCTGGCGGTGATCGCCAGGGTGGTGAGCGACGATCGCTGGCTGCTGCAGTGGGCGGGGTCGCTGTTCACGCTCGGGCTGGTCGGGCTGCTCGCCTGGGCGGTCCGGCCGCGGGGTTCGCCGGGCCCTGAGACGGGCCCACATACGGGTATGACGGCGCGCCCGCCGGAAGCGATGGCGCCCTTCATCGTGCTCGTGCTCCCGCTCATGCTCTCGATGGCGGTGTTCCACTCGGGCGTGTGGATGCTGCCGGACAACGCGGGCTGGCTCGGGGTGCTGGGGGTGTGGCTGCTGGCGCTGCGGGGAAGGTTCGACTGGGTCACGGTGGTCGGCGGCGGGCTGGCGCTGACGGCGCTGGTGCTCGTGCGCCAGATCCACCTCTGGCCGTGGGCCATGCTGCTGACCGCGGCGTGGCTCGGCCCGCGCGGGCCGGGGGACGCCGGGTTCGACTTCGGCCGCGACATGCGGGAGCTGTGCACCGGGCCCGGGCGGCGGCTTGTGCGCACGGGGCTGGTCCTCGCGGCGGGCGTCCCGGCGGTGCTCGCGCTGCTGTGGTTCTGGCGGCTGTGGGGCGGCTCGCTGACGCCGCCGGTGTTCCACGAGCGCCATGTGGGGGTGAACCCGACCGCGCCGGCGTTCGTGCTGGCGGTGTTTGGGTCGCTCGGGCTGTTCTTCCTGGCGTTCGTGGTGGACGGGCTGCGCGCGCTCTGGGTTCGCCACACCTGGCTGCTGGTGCTCGCGGTGGTGGTGTCGCTGGCGCTGGGGCTGGCCGGCCCGAGCACGCGGACGATATACGAGGGGCGTAACTCCGGGCTGTGGGAGCTGGTGCGGTACTTCCCCGCGCCGGGTCGGAGGTCGGTGCTGCTCGTGCCGCTGGCGGTCCTGGGGGGCGTGCAGCTGGCGGCGTGGTTCGTGCAGCTCGGCCGGCGGGACCGTTGGATCATGCTGGCGGCGGCGGTGGGTTTCATGGCGGCCCAGTGCGCGAGCTTCCAGCTCTGGCAGCGGTATACCGAGCCGCTGGTGCTGATGTGGCTGGCCCTGGCGGCCTCTCGGGTGCGCCCGGCCTTGTCCCCCGCGGGGGAGGGCTGGCGGCTGGTCGGGCCGGGGGTGCTGGCGGGGGCGATGGCGGTGCTGACGGCTGCGTCGCTGATCCTCGGACGCCCGGTGGCCCCGCGGGCGTTGCTGTTCCCCGGGGAAGGCGCTGCCCCGGTCCTGCCGGGGATGGTCGGGGGCGACCGGGAAGGTCGGTATCGCAATGATGGACCGGCCGAAAGCGGCCGATCTGGGGTTGAGGATCTGGAAGGGCGATCCCCGCCCGAGCACTAGGCGTACGACTGCTTTCCGGACCCCCGGGGCCGGGCGGGCACAGACCGAGGCAGACCGACGAGAGGGAGCCAGCCATGGCGGAGAACAAGAAGGCGCTCATCACCGGCATCACGGGGCAGGACGGCTCGTACCTGACCGAGTTCCTGCTGGGCAAGGGCTACGAGGTCCACGGCATCATCCGCCGGGCCAGCACCTTCAACACCGACCGGATCGACCACATCTATACCGACCCGCACTTCTCGGGGACGAGCCTGTTCCTGCACTACGGCGACCTGTGCGACGCGAACAACCTGGCCAAGCTTCTCGACGAGATCGCGCCCGACGAGGTGTACAACCTCGGCGCACAGAGCCATGTGCGCGTTTCGTTCGACATGCCGATCTACACCGCCGAGACGGTGGGGATGGGGGCGTTCAAGCTGCTCGAAGCCGTCCGCGACTTCGAGAAGAAGACCGGCAAGAAGGTGCGGTACTACCAGGCCTCGAGCTCCGAGCAGTTCGGCAAGGTCGTCGAGACGCCGCAGAGGGAGACGACGCCGTTCTACCCGCGATCCCCCTACGCGGTGGCGAAGATGGCGGCGCACTGGGCGACGGTGAACTACCGGGAGAGCTACGGGATGCACGCCTCGTGCGGGATCCTGTTCAACCACGAGAGCCCTCGGCGTGGTGAGACCTTCGTGACCCGCAAGATCACGCGCGCGGTGGGGCGGATCAAGATGGGGCTGCAGGACAAGGTGTTCCTGGGCAACCTCGACAGCAAGCGTGACTGGGGCTTCGCGGGCGACTATGTGAAGATGATGTGGATGATGCTCCAGCAGGACGAGCCGGACGACTATGTCATCGCGACGGGCGAGACCTGGAGCGTGCGCCAGTTCGCGGAGAAGGCCTTCGCCCACGCGGGTCTCGACTGGGAGCGGCATGTCGCGTTTGACCCGCGCTACCTGCGCCCCGCGGAGGTCGAACTCCTGCTCGGCGACCCGAGCAAGGCCGAGCGCAAGCTCGGGTGGAGGCCCGAGACGAGCTTCGACACGCTGGTGGCGATGATGGTGGAACACGACATGGAGCTGGCGGCGCAGCAGAAAACGCTGCGCGACGCGGGGCACGCGGTGCCGGAGTGCTCGGGGCACGATCAGTAGCGGTTCACCGGACCTCCAGGTTTGGTTCGGGCCCAGGTTCGCCCGGGGGCACGCCGGGGCATAGGGTATGAAGCGCGCGGCGCTCGGCGCCTGTGCGCGGTTATGGCCCTTGCGACCGCAACAACAAGCCGCGATTCCCTGATTGTGGTCGCCAACCGGCTGCCCGTGCATCGCGTCCGGGGCGGCTCGGTGGGGGAGTGGGAGACGAGCCCGGGGGGGCTGGTGACAGCGCTGTACCCGCTGCTGCGGGAGCGGGGCGGCTGGTGGGTCGGCTGGAGCGGGTCCGCGGGCGGTGACGCACGCGTGTTCGAGCACGAGGGGATCTCGCTCCGCCCCGTGCCGCTGAGCCGCGGGGAGCTGGAGCATTTCTACGAGGGCTTCAGCAACGAGACGCTCTGGCCCCTGTACCACGATGCGCTGCGCACGGCGCAGTTTCATCGGGACTGGTGGCGTACCTATGTGGAGATCAACAGCCGCTTTGCCGAGGCGGTGTGCTCGCTGGCGGCGCCGGGCTCGGCGGTCTGGGTGCACGACTACCACCTGCAGCTCGTGCCGGGGATGCTGCGGTCGAGCAGGCCGGATCTCCGGATCGGGTTCTTCCTGCACATCCCGTTCCCGCCGATCGAGCTGTTCGGGCGGCTGCCGTGGCGTCGGGAGATCCTGGAGGGCCTGCTGGGCGCTGATGTGGTGGGGTTCCAGACACGCCTGATGGCGCAGAACTTCCTTCGGGCGGCGCGGGCGTACACGCGGGCCCGCGGGGCCGGGAGCGTGCTGCACTTCGGCGGGCGGTCGCTGCGCGTGCTGCCGTTCCCCATCTCGATCGATGTCGACGAGTTCGGGCGGATCGCGGCCGAACCGGGGACGCTCGCCCGGGCCGCGGGGCTCCGCCGACGCATCGGCGAGAACCGCAAGATCATCCTGGGCGTGGACCGGCTGGACTACACGAAGGGGATCGATGTGCGTCTGCGGGCGTTCGAGGAGGTGCTGCGGCGCGGGGACCTCACGACGCGCGGGGCGTGCATGGTGCAGGTCGCGGTCCCGAGCCGGGGCGGTGTGGACGAGTACGCGGCGATGCGCCGGCTGGTGGAGCAGACCGTCGGCCACATCAACGGCGAGTACGGCGAGCCCGGCCGGGTAGCGGTGCACTACCTGCACCGGAATCTGTCGCGGGACGATCTGATCGTCTACTACCGCGCGGCGGATGTGATGATGGTCACGCCGCTGCGCGACGGGATGAACCTGGTGGCCAAGGAGTATGTGGCGTCGCGGCCCGATGAGACGGGGGTTCTGGTGCTCAGCGAGTTTGCGGGGGCGGCCAGCGAGCTGCGCCAGGCGGTCGGGGTGAACCCGTTCGATGTCGACGGGATGGCGGGCGCTCTCGTCCGGGCCTGCTCGATGCCCGAGCGGGAGCAGCGCCACCGGATGCGGGCGATGCGCCGGCGGGTGCGCGCCTACGACCTGTACGCCTGGGCGGAGAGCTTCCTGGGCGTTCTCGCGGAGGACCCGCCGGGATGAAGCAGCTTCATGACATCGTCCAGGAGATCGCCCGCACACCGATGCTGCTGGTCGCCAGCGACTACGACGGCACGCTGGCGCCGATCGTGGGGGACCCTGCGCAGGCGGCCCCGTGCCGGGAGTCGATCGTGGCGCTCCGCCAGCTCTCCGACCTGCCCCGGACGGTCGTGGCGATCATCTCGGGCCGTGCGCTGCGGGACCTCTCGTCGCTGACCGGGGCGCCCGACGAGGTGCATCTGGTGGGCAGTCACGGGAGCGAGTTCGACCCGGGCTTCGGGGCCCAGCTCACGCCCGAGAGCGTCGCGCTTCGCCGGCGCCTGGAGCAGGAGCTGGCCGAGATCGCCTCGCGCGCCGAGGGGCTCAGCGTCGAGCACAAGCCCGCGAGTGTGGCGTTCCACTTCCGCAACGCCGACACCGAGACCGCCGATCGGGCGCTCGAGGCGGTGCTGGACGGCCCGGCGCGGTACGAGGGCGTCTACACCAAGCACGGCAAGAAGGTGGTCGAGCTGGGGGTGGTCGCGACGGACAAGGGATCGGCGTTGGAGACGATCCGCCAGCGGGTGGGCGCGACCGCGGCGCTGTTCATCGGCGACGATCTCACCGACGAGGACGCCTTCAAGACCCTCCGCGGGCCCGATGTCGGCGTCAAGGTCGGGGAGGGTGAGTCGGCCGCGCTCTACCGGGTCGGGTCGGAGGTGGCGGTATCGCACCTGCTGGCGACGCTGGCCGAGGCGCGTGCGGCGTGGCTGGCGGGCGCCCACGCCACGCCGATCGAGCGGCTCAGCATGCTCACGGACCAGCGGACGGTCGCGATCGTGACGCCCGACGCCGGGGTGTGCTGGATGTGCGCCCCGAGGATCGACTCGCCCCCGGTGTTCGCGGACCTGCTGGGCGGGGCCGGGGCGGGGTACTTCTCGGTGCGACCCTCGGGGGGCGAGGCCCCGACGGGGCAGCGCTACGAGGGGGACTCGTTCGTGCTGCGGACCGAGTGGCCCCGGATGCGCGTCACCGACTACCTCGACGCCTCCAACGGCCGGGCGACGCAGCGCGCCGGGCGCGTGGACCTGGTGCGTGTGATCGAGGGGCGCGGCAAGGCGGTCGTCTCGTTCGCCCCGCGCCTGGACTTCGGACGCACCCACACGCGCCTCGAGCAGCGCGAGGACGGGCTGCTCGTCGAGGGCTCGGTCGAGCCGCTGGTGCTCCGCGCCCCCGGTGTCGTCTGGCGGATCGAGGAGGAGGGCCCCCACCACACCGCGATCGCCGAGATCGATCTGGGCGCCGGGCCGGTGACGCTCGAGCTCCGCTGCGGCACGGGCTCGCTCCGCCCGACGCTGCTGCCCGAGCGCGAGCGCCGGCGCCAGAGCACCGCCTTCCACGCCGACTGGTGCCGCACGCTCGAGCTGCCCGACCTGCACGCCGACGCGGTCCGGCGCAGCGCGCTGGTGCTGCGCGGGCTGGTCCACGGGCCGACCGGGGCGATCGCCGCCGCGGCGACCACGAGCCTGCCCGAGTCGATCGGCGGCGTGCGCAACTGGGACTACCGGTATTGCTGGCCCCGCGACGCCTCGATGGCGGCGACCTCGCTGGCAAGGCTGGGCTCGCTGCGCGAGGGGCTCGGCATGCTCGACTGGCTCCTGGGCGTGGTGGACCACTGCAGCAGCGCCGAACGCCTGGCCCCGATCTACACCGTCACCGGCGGGACGCTCGGGCCGGAGGGAGAGGTCGGCGACCTGCCCGGCTACGCGGGCTCCCGACCCGTGCGCATCGGGAACTCGGCGGCGCTGCAGGTCCAGCTCGATGTCTTCGGGCCCATCGTCACGCTCGTGTCGGAACTGGCACGACGGGGCGCCCCGCTCTCCAGCGAGCACTGGCGCCTCGTCGGCGCCATGGCCGACGCGGTCAAGAACCGCTGGCGCGAGCCGGACCACGGCATCTGGGAGATCCGCGGCCCGCGCCGGCACCATGTGCACACCAAGGCCATGTGCTGGGTCACCGCCCGGTGCGCCGCCCAGATCTCCGAGGACCTGCTCGGACGCGAGCGGCCCGATCTGCGCACCCTCGCCGGCGAGATCCAGACCGAGCTGCTCGAGCACGGGTGGAACGCCGAGCTGGGGACCTTTGTCGGGTCCTACGACAGCTCCGAGGTCGACGCCTCGGTGCTCACGCTCGGGCTCTGCGGTCTGCTCGACCCCTTGGACGAGCGCTTTGTGAGCACGGTCGAGCGCGTCGACGAGCACCTCCGCGTCAAACAGGGCGTCTACCGGTACCGCTACGAGGACGGGCTGCCCGGCGTCGAGGGGGCGTTCAACCTGTGCACGGCATGGCACATCCAGTCCCTCGCGGCGGTCGGGCGGCTCGACGAGGCCCGGGCCCTGCTGGCCGACTATGTGGAGCTCGCCGGCCCGACCGGGCTCATGAGCGAGGAGTGGGACCCGCAGACCGGGCGTGCGCTGGGCAACCACCCGCAGGCGTACTCGCACCTGGGGCTCATCGACGCGGTGCTCGCGATCCAGAGCGCGACGAGCGCCCGCGAGCGCTGAGCCTACCGGACGACCAGATCGACGACGAGCACGCGGTGGCCGCCGACGCCGGGGTCGGGCGTGCCGAAGCGGCCCACCCCCACGCGCTCGCCGACGAAGCACTGGTCGATCGCCCACACCGGCGTCCGGCGCGGCCAGGTGCATCGCCAGCCCACGCCGGCGAGGTCGAAGGCGTCACGCATCTCCGGCGCCCCCGCGGCACGGAGGAACTCCCGCAGCGACGCGCTCCCACGGGGGATGTTGAAGTCGCCCACGATGATGTCCGGCGCCGGGAACCCCGGGTCGGCGTCGCGGAGGAACCGCATCTGGTCGCCCTCGATGGTCCGGGTCGCGCCGGTCCACGCCGCGACGGCCTCGCCGGCCTGGCGGGCCAGCGGGAAGCGCGCAAGGTCGGGGTCCGACGGCAGGTCGATCGCCCAGAGGATCAGAGGCCCGGCGTCAGACTCGACCTCGAACCACGCGGCCCAGCCGGGGTCGGGGCGCATCGCGCCGTCGTAGTAGCGCGAGCGGCCCTCGAGCTGCAGGGAGGTTGTGGCCCAGCGCCGGATGGGGAGCCGGCCGATGAGGTCGAAGGGCCAGCCGCGGGCCGCGTCGCCCGCGCCGGTGTCGAGGTACGCCTGCACCACCTCGTCGCGGGCGGTCTCGGAGTGGCGGTTGGCCAGGAGCAGCAGCGTCGGCTCGCGGTCGCGGACGATGGCGCCGGGGTCGTCAATCCGGTGCCCGGCCTGGTTCCAGAAGAGCAGGCGCAGCGCCGTCCCGGCGGGTCGGGCGCGGGCCATGCGGTGCAGGCCCAGCTCAAAGAAGACCAAGTGGGCGAGCGAGAGGGCGGTGAATGCCAGACCGAGGCGCACCGCGAGCGACCGCCCGCGCCGTCGGCCAGTCGGTGGGCGGCGCGCGCGGGCGTCGGCCCGGCCCCGGCGCCGGCGCAGCACCCCGGCCGCGGTCGCGAGCCAGACCGGCGCCGCGAGGAGCACCGGCGGGGCCCAGGAGACCGGCTGGCTCCAGGCGTATCGGTCGCTGAGGAGGCGCCCGAGGAGCCAGGCGCAGACAAGCACCGCGAGCGCCGCAGCGCCCGCGGTGCGGAGGAGGTGTTTGAGCACGCGTCGGCGCACGGGCGGAGCGTATCAGCCCCGGCGCCCCCCGATCAGCACCCCGCCGCCCACGCCCCCAGGTAGGCGATGAAGTCGCGGGTGTCGAGGGCGCCGTTGGCGTCAAAGTCGGCCGCGTGGTCGCCCGCGGCCCAAGCCGCGAGGAAGGCGATGAAGTCCCGGGTGTCGAGCGCGCCGTCGTGGTTGAGGTCGGCCGGGCAGGGGGAGCAGCCGTAGCGGGCGAGCCCCTCGCTGGACACACCGGCGATCTGATGGAAATCGCCCGCGAGGTAGATTGCATCGCCCTCGTATTCCGCTTGAACAACGCCGAAGATCCGGTCGTCAGCAATCGCGCCGAACGGAGACCAGGCGCTGCCATCCCAGAGCCAGACACGCTCGGCGAGTTCGCCATCGGTGAAGATGTCGCCGGCGGCAGCCAAGCGCGGGCCTTCCGGAGTGTCGACCTTGGCGAGCGTTTTCACGGTGAAGGACAGGCCGTCGCCGAGCGGCGACCAGTCCTCACCATCCCAGGCGGCAACATTGCCCAGCCCGTGGAACCACCCGCCGGCATACAGCTTTGGACCGTCGCCGAGGTCGGCCGATATCAGTGCAAAGATGATCACAGAATCACCGCTGTTGTAGAACTCCGCGCCGACACGCGACCAGGAGTGCCCGTCCCACCGCACGACGGAGTTCTCGAAGTTGCTGTTGACGGGGTCGTACGGAGCGCCGGAGTAGAGCGCGACGCCCGAGCCATCGTCGTGCAGGGCGATGGCCTCGATGGAGGGCCTCCCCTGGGCATCCGCCAGACCCCCGCCGAGACTCACCCAGCCGCTCGCAGTGAGCCCGACGACGCCGGAGTTGGCCTCGCCGTCGGTCTCGGTGAAGTCCCCGGCGACATAGAGGGTCGGTTCCCCCCCGGCGAGCTGCCCGAACGCAAGGCACGCAGGCCCGAGGTTTAGTTCATCCCCGACAACAGACCAGTCCTGCCCGTCCCAACCAATGACGGCGTAGCCCGTGTCGGGGGCGTGGATGATACTCCCG
Organism: Phycisphaerales bacterium; assembly: GCA_020850415.1. Taxonomy (GTDB): domain Bacteria; phylum Planctomycetota; class Phycisphaerae; order Phycisphaerales; family UBA1924; genus PNC22. Next base: position 38,921 of record JADZER010000037.1, on the reverse strand, counting down.
GTGGCAAACAACCGCGTGCCCCCACCGAGATCGCCGGACGCGAATGCGAGGATGCTGACATTCGCCATGTCGGATGGCCCGATCGCTTCCCACCGATGACCATCCCACGCCGCGACCTCGTGGGCATCCTCGCCACCCGCGGTATCCGTTGCCACATAGACCCTGCGTCCCAGCGCCGGCCCCGCGTCGTCACCGAGCGCGATCACCGCGTTGCCGTACCTCACGCCGTTGCCGATGTCCCCGTTTCCGAGCGCGTGCCACGCCTGGCCGTCCCATCTCGCGACGCTCGACGCTTCGACCTCGCCCGCATGCAGGAAGCCTCCCGCGGCGAACAGCCCCTCGCCAAGGGATCCGGTCGGGTCTTGAGCGAACTCCCAAACGCCACCTGCTGTGGTTTCACCGAAGATCGCTCCCGCCACGCCGTCCCATTGCCAGAGACGGCTCCTGTTGGGAAGTCGCTCGGTCCACACGAGTTCTGGCCGACCTTCCAGCTCTATCGAAGCGAGACCCAGTGCCTCTCCGCGCGCCTCGGGCACGAGCGGGTAGCTGGTCCACGAGACGCCGTCCCACTTGGCGAGCTCCACGGCGTCGCGGTCGAGTGCCCAGAGCGCAAGCCCGGTGCCGTCGTCGTGTGTCGTGATCGTCGGCCACTCGGCGGGACAGCCGCCGCCGACTTCTTCCCAGGCCTGACCGTCCCAACGGGCCACGCCCGAGGCCGGGACCCCGTCGATGCGGCTGTAGACACCGGCGTGCAGCTTGGACCCCGAGCCATCGTCGAACCACGCCAGCGAGGTCACGGCGAATCCGCCCCCGTCATCGGTCCTTCGCCAGGCCTGACCGTCCCAGTGGTAGACGAGCGTGGTGCCCTCGGTGTAGTCCTGGAACTTACCGCAAACGAAGAAGTCATCGGCGTTTGGGTCCAAGCCCTGCACGACCCCAGTGACCCACGACGAACTCCGACCGGTGGGGAAGCCCAACGCCTCCCACACTCCGTTCTCGAGAAGAAACACCTCACCGTCATCCTGCCACGAGTCGTTCTCCGCGAACACGAGCCTCGGCGGGACATGATCGTTGAACGCCCGCACGGTCCCCTCGTTGCTGATCGCCCCCTGCGGCAGGGCGAGCATGGACCACGAGTGGCCGTCCCAGACCTGCAGCCCCCGGTCGGCCTCGCCCCGACGCCCCAGCCCCGAGACGACGAGCTTGGGCCCCGAGCCATCGTCAAACACCGTCGCACTCGCCCGGAAGCCGCCGAAGAAAAACGCCCCCCGGAAATCCTCGGACCAGCCCGGCACACACTGCCCCGACGCCACCGCCGCCACCGCCGCCCCAGCCACCAGACCACCGATCATGATTCCCATACCTCGATTCCCTTCGGCGATTTCCTCAGGATCAGGTCGTTGCTGTACCCGATCTAGTCCGACACAGCATACAGGCCGCCACTCCCGAGACCAGTGGCGCGGCGACACACCCGGCTTAAAGAACCCAGCCTACCGCGCATCGCTCGGGCACCCGGCTTCCCCATCCTGCCTAGGCTGACCCGACGCCGCTTGGGCCGTCCGCCCGGGTCTTCACGACGACCTCGGCCGGACCCGCATTGCCGCATCGGCTGTCCGTGGGGCTCCCGTCACCACGCAAGACTGGTGGCCCGGATCTGCTCAGCACCCCGCCGCCCACGCCCCCAGGTAGGCGATGAAGTCGCGGGTGTCGAGGGTGCCGTTGGCGTCGAAGTCGGCCGCGTGGTCGCCCGCGGCCCAAGCCGCGAGGAAGGCGATGAAGTCCCGGGTGTCGAGCGCGCCGTCGTGGTTGAAGTCGGCCGGGCAGGGCTCGCAGCCGAAGCGGGCGATCCCCTCGCTGGGGGTGCCGGCGACTTGGTGGAAATCGCCGGCGAGGTAGACGGCGTTGCCATCGAAAGCGGCCTGGGCGATCTCATGAACCGCGCCGTCGGCCTCGGCGCCGAAGGGGGTCCACGAGGCGCCGTCCCACAGCCAGACCTGCTCGGAGTGCTCGCCGCCGGTTGACACGCCGCACGCCGCGGCCAGCCTCGGGCCGTCGTCGGTCTCGATCTGCGCCAGCGCGTTCACCGCGGAGGGCAGTCCGTCGGCGAGCGGCAGCCAGGCCGAGCCGTCCCACATCGCGATGTTCTGGAAATCGCCGTTGGGCCCGGCGAACCGGCCGCCCGCGTACAACCGGGGCCCGTCGCCCAGGTCCGCCGAGCACATCGCCGCGACATCCGCCGAAGCCGGGTCCAGCGGTTCGCCCACGCGAGTCCATTCGCTCCCGCTCCACCGGACCACCCCGTCGGCGAGCGTAGGGTCCTGATGGTCGAGCGCCCCGCCGGCGAGGAGCGCCGCTCCGGCGCCGTCGTCGTGGATCACCATCGCGCTGACGCGGTCGACCTCCCCGTTCTGGCCGGGCAGCCCGACCCCCAGCGGGACCCACCCGCCCGCACCGATCGCGGCCACCGAGTGATACTCCGCCCCTTCGATGCTGTTGAGCGTGCCGCCGACGAAGAGCATCGGCTCCCCTCCGGCCACCGCGCCGAACGCCATTGTCTCGATGGAGCCATCCGCGATGCCGTCGGCGACCACCGACCAGACTTGCCCGTCCCACGCGATCACCGCGCCGCCGTCCGCGCCGTCCGGCTGGACCGACCCGCCCGCGAACACCCGGTCGCCGTCGCCGAGGTCGCCGAGGGCAAACTCCTGGACCGAGCCCGTGCTCATCGAGGCCGGTCCGATGCTGTGCCAGTGGGCGCCGTCCCATGTCGCGACCCCCCCGGTCGCCTCACCGCCGGCCGCGTCGGCGGCGACATAAAGGAGGCCGCCGAGGTCGTGACTGCCGTCGGCATCGACGCGGAAGAACGCCCGCGGGCCGATCGCGCCGTTGCCGATGTCGCCGGCGCCGACGGGGGTCCAATCGGTCCCATCGAAGACGGCCACGCACGCGGCGGGCGTGTCGCCCACAAGGCGGAAGTCTCCGACCGCGAAGACGCCCCCGCCCAGCGCCCCGGCGTTGTCCGGGATGAAATCGGTCGCCTTGCCAAGGCTGAACACGCCCACCGGCTCGCCGTCCACGCCGTCCCACCTCCAGATCTCCGACCCGACCGCGCGCCGATCCAGCCACATGAGCTCACGCGAGCCGTGCAAGTTGACCGACAGCAGGGGCCACGACTCGCTGACATCGCGTGCCTCAAGCGGGTACGAGGTCCACGAGACGCGGTCCCACTTGGCGAGCATCACGCCGTGCAGGTCGATCGCCCAGAGCGCCGATTCCGTGCCGTCTTCGTGGGCGGTGATCGAGGGCCAGTAGGCCGGACACCCGCCGCCGACCTCCGACCAGACCAGCCCGTCCCACTTTGCCACGCCCGCCGCGGGGACGCCGTTGATCTTGTTCCGCATGCCCGCGTGCAGCGTTGGCCCCGCGCCGTCGTCGAACCATGTCAGGCTCGTCGAGCTGGCCGCGGAGCCGTCACGGTCGATCGCGGTCCAGCTCTGCCCGTCCCATCGGATGACCTTGGTCCACTGCCCCGCGTTCCGGAAGAGGCCGTCGATATACATATCGTCCGAGTAGGGGTCGGCCTCGATGTCGCCGATGGTCTGTGCGCCGGTCTGGAGTGGGTAGTTGGTGCTGCGCCAGACCCCTTGCTCCAGCACCAGCACATCTTCCGCGGTGTACCACCCGCCGAGCGTCATGAAGAGCCGGGGGGAGGGGCTGTCGTTGTCGGCCCCGAGCATCTCGTTGCCCGACAGGTCAAACTGCGGGTCCGTGAGCGTGGACCACGCGGTCCCGTCCCACACCTGCAGCCCGGCGTCCGGGTCGCCGCGCCGACGCAGGTCCGACACCACGAGCTTCATCCCGGTGCCGTCGTCGAAGAGCGTCACCGACGCCTCCGGCCCCGCGGCCGTCATGAACGGCGGCGTGAAGACATCCGACCAGGCCGGCTGGCACTGCCCCGCCGCGCCCCCCGCGCCGGTGAACACGACAGCGGCAGCCAGGACACCCGCTGATTGAGGCCCGTGCATGCCGATCTCCCGTGGGACAGTGTGCTCCGCGCCCGGCCCGTTGCTCCTCATGGCGCAGCATACAGCGCGCACGGCGCCCTACAAGCCCCTTTCTCCGACGCGCCCCAAGCACGCATTCCACCCAAACACCACGCTCAGCACCCCGCCGCCCAGGCGTTCAGGTAGGCAATGAAGTCCTGGGTGTTGATCGCACCGTCGCCGTTGAAGTCCGCCGACCCGTCGCCGCCGGCCCACGCCGCGAGATACGCGATGAAGTCGCGGGTGTCGAGCGTGCCGTCGTGGTTGAAGTCGGCGGGGCAGGGGGGGCAGCCGTAGCGGGCGATGCCCTGGCTCGGGACGCCGGCGACCTCGTTGAAGCCGCCGCCGAGGTAGACCGCATCGCGGTCGAAGCTCGCCTGCGTGATCGCGCCGACCGACCCGCTGGCCTCCGCGCCGAACGGGGTCCACGCGGCGCCGTCCCACAGCCAGACCATCTCGGGCTCGTCGCCGCCGGTGGGGGCGGTGCACGCGGCCGCGAGGCGCGGGCCGTCGGGGGTGTCGAGCCTCGCCAGCGCGTTCACGGCTGCGGGAAGCCCCGCGCCGAGCGGCTGCCAGACCAACCCGTCCCAGGCGGCGACGTTCTGCAGCGAGTTATTGGGCCCGTCGAAGTCGCCCGCGGCGTAGAGCACGGCGCCGGCGCCCAGGTCGGCCGAGAGCAGGGCATAGACCCGGACATTGGAGCTGCCGTTGCTGAGCGAGTCGCCCACGCGGGTCCAGGACTGCCCGTCCCAGCGGACGACGCAGTTGGTGAAGTCGGGGTTGGCCGGGCGAGATGGGGTGTCGGCGTAGAGCGCGGCCCCCGAGCCGTCATCGTGGACGGCGATCGCCTTCACCTCGCTGTGGTCGAACTCATCGGGCAGGCCGCCCGCGAGGCCGGCCCAGCCACTCGCGGTCAGGCCGACGACGCCGTAGCTGTCCTGGCCGTCAACCCGCGTGAACCACCCGGCCGCGTAGAGGGTGGGCTCGCCGCCGGCGATCGTGCCGAAGGCGAGCACATCCACGGACCCGTCCTCGATCCCCTGGCCTGCGACCGACCAGCCCTGCCCGTCCCAGGCGATGATGGCCCTGGTCTCGCCGGCCTGCGGCACGATGGTGCCGGCGGCAAACAGCCTGGGCCCGTCGCCCAGATCGCCGAACCCGAGCGCATACACGGCCGTGCTGCTCATCTCGGCGGGCCCGATAGGGTGCCACTGCTCGCCGTCCCACGCAACCACGCCGTGGGTCTCCTGACCCGCGGCGACATCCGCGGCGACATACACGCGTCCGGCCAGGGCCCCGGCATCGTCGCCGAGCGCGAGCATGTCGCTGGCGAAGTCCACGCCGTTGCCGACGTCTTCGGTCCCCAGCGGGGTCCACTCGCTCCCGTCGAACGCCGCGACGCACGCGGCGGGGGTCTCCTCGATGCGCTGGAAGTTGCCCGCCGCGATCAGTCCGCCCCCGAGCAAGCCTGAGTCGTCCGCGATCAGGTCATTGGCCCAGCCGGCTGTGAACCCCCCGATCCGCTCGCCGTCCACGCCGTCCCAACGCCACACCTCCGCCCCGTCGCCGGCGCGGTCGAGCCACACCAGCTCCCGGGTGCCGTTGAGCATGACGGATTGCAGTCGCCAGGAGAAGGCGACCGGACGGGACTCGAGCGCGTAGGTCGTCCATGTCTGACCGTCCCACTTGGCCAGCTGCATCCAGTTGGAGTCCATCGCCCAGATCGCCGGGCCGCTGCCGTCGTCGTGAACCGTGATCGTCGGCCAGTACGCCGGGCAGCCCGGCACCTCCGACCACGACTGCCCGTCCCACTTCGCCATCCCCTGCACCGGCACTCCATCGATGCGTGTGCGCACACCCGCGTACATCGCCTGGCCCGTGCCGTCGTCGAACCACGCCAAGCTCGTCACGCTCGCGCCACTCGTGTCCTTATCGAGCGCGACCCACGCCGCGCCGTCCCACTTGTACACCTTGGTCCAATCCCCCTGGTTCCGGAAGAGGCCGAACATGTACACTTCGTCGGTCGACGGGTCGGGCACGATCCCGCCGGCGACCCGGAGGCCGGAGTCGACCGGGAAGCCGGTCCCGCTCCACGCCCCGTCCTTCAGCACCGCCACCTCGGCGATGGCGGATCCATCGCCCACCACCGCGAACAGCCTGCCGCCGGGCGCCTCGTTGTCGGCCCCGATGAGTTGCACCTCGCTCAGGTCGAACTGGGCATCGCTCAGCGTCGACCACACGACCCCGTCCCACACCTGGAGCCCCGCACCGGGGTCTCCCCGGCGCTCCAGGTCGGAGACGACCAGCCTCACGCTTGTCCCGTCGTCGTAGAGCGTCGCGGTGGCCTCGTACCCGCCCGACATGAACGCCGGCCTAAACACCTCCGACCATTCAGGCACGCACTGCCCCCACGCCGCCGCCGCGCAAGCGCCCACGAACACGCTACAAACCCTGTACCTCGACATGTCGATTCCCCTTATGGCTACCCCGCGACATGGGCTGATACCGGGCGCGGGGCGGCCGGGTTGCGGGTCATGGCGTCATTTCTGGACCCGGATGATCGTTGATCGGCGTGCAGAGCGGGCCGGCCGCCGCCGATGAGTGGGCACGCCCTCTCGGGGGCATCCCCGCCCCCGGGGACTCGCCCGGGCTCCCCGGGTGCCGCTCTATAGTCCGTCCCGATAACCCCCCGGCGAGCACACCACCATGGCGACCACCTTCGACTGGCCCTCCAAACGCATCATCGTCACCGGCGGGGCCGGGTTCCTCGGCCAGCGCCTGCTCGCGGCCCTGCGCGGGCGGGGCGTGCCCGACGGCCACCTCTTCGTCCCGCTCCAGCAGGACTTCGACCTCACTGAGAAGGACGCCTGCACCCGCCTCTACCAGCGGGCCTTCCCCGGGCACAAGGCCGATGTCATCATCCACCTCGCCGCGGAGGTCGGCGGCATCGGCGCTAACCTCAAGAACCCCGGACGCTACTTCTATGCCAACATGGCCATGGCCCTCCACCTCATCGAGCAGGCCCGCGTCGACGGCCTCGTCGAGCGCGGCGGCAAGTTCGTCCAGGTCGGCACCATCTGCGCCTACCCCAAGTTCACGCCTGTCCCCTTCCGCGAGGAGGAACTCTGGAACGGCTACCCCGAGGAGACCAACGCCCCCTACGGCGTGGCGAAGAAGGCCGCGTGGCAGATGCTCGACGCCTACAAGCTCCAGTACGGCATGCACGGCGTGTACCTGCTGCCGGTGAACCTCTACGGCCCCAACGACAACTTCCACCTCGAATCCAGCCATGTAATCCCCGCCCTCATCCGCAAGTGCGTCGAGGCCAAGGACCGGGGGGACAGCAAGATCGTCTGCTGGGGCACCGGCAGCGCCAGCCGCGAGTTCCTGTTCGTGGACGACGCGGCCGAGGGGATCCTCCGTGCCGCGGAGGTGATGGAGGAGCCGACGCCGATCAACCTGGGGGCGAGCTTCGAGATCACGATCAAGGACCTGGTCGAGCTGATCGTGCGGCTCACCGGCTTCAAGGGCGGCATCGAGTGGGACGCGACCAAGCCCGACGGCCAGCCGCGCCGCTGCCTGGACACCAGCCGCGCGAAGAAGCTGCTGGGGTGGCAGGCGGGCGTGGGGTTCGAGGAGGGGCTGCGAAGGACGATCGACTGGTTCGAGAGGCACCGGCATGATCCCAACGCGCGGGTCTAACCAGAGCCACGGAAGACGCGAGTGATTCGCCCCGGAGGGGCGCAGGGATGTAGCCCCGGGTGGAGCGCAGTCCGCCGAAGCCTCGAGCGCCGACCGCGATTACACGCGCCGCCGCGACGAAGCGCGGAGCTTGGGCTGGCTGCCGCCGAGCGCGGCCAGTCGCCTGGCGCTCTCCCTCGCGATGAGCGCCTCAAGCGCCTCGCGGATCAGGTCGGACCGTCCCTGAATCCCCGTCACCTTCCGGGCCCGTTCCAGCAACTCCTCGTCGATGCTGAGGTTCATTCTCATACGCGATGCCTCGGCGATCCACCGCGGAAGCTCACGGGTCCCGCCCGAACAACCCCTCGCCGCCAGCCCCGATCAGCCCCGGCCCATCATTCCCCGCCCTGTTCACCCCCGTCCCCACCTCGCGGCAGTCCAGCGTCCCCTCCGGCGCCGGCACGAGCAGCGCCAGCGCCTGGGCCTGGGCCAGCCCGGGGTCCAGCCACGCCCGCACGCCCCGGGGGTCCAGCACCACCGGCATCCGGTCGTGCAGTTCGGCCATCAGCGCGTTCGGCGTGGTCGTGATGATCGTGAAGGTCTCGAGCGGGCCGTCGCCGTGGTCCCAGCGCTCCCAGAGTCCAGCCAGCGCCAGGATCTTCCCCTCAGCCGGGAAGATGTAGTACGGCTGCTTCGCCGGCTTCCCGCCGCGCGCTTTCGCGGACGCCTCGCCGGCCTTCTTCCACTCGTAGAACCCGCTCACCGGCACGACGCACCGCCGGCTCTTGAACGCCGCCCGGAACGCGGGCTTCGCCTCGATCCCCTCCGCCCGCGCGTTGATCATCTTCGAGCCGATGCCCGCGTCCTTGGCCCAGAAGGGCACGAGCCCCCACTTCATCGCCACCAGCTCGCGCTCGCCCTCGTGCTCCCCTTCCGGCGCCGCCCTCGCCACGGGCGAGACCTGCGTCGGGGCCACATTCCAGCTCGGCGCGATCTCGGCCGCCTCGGGCCACCGCAGGTCGAGGAAATCCCGCACCTGCGCCCAATTGAACTCGCGTGTGAAGCGACCGCACATGCCGGGATGGTATCGGACCGAGACGGAAGCCGACCCTGGGAGTCGCTCCATCCCGCGCCACCGCCCCAGACCAACCTCAGACCCGATCCGCATCGCCAAGACATCGCCGACGCGCCCCGCCGAAGCCACACTCCTAAGCAGGACACGTCACGCTCGGGGAGGGTCCGCCCATGATGTCGCCGCTCGGTCTGCCCAAGCCCAACATGTTTGCCGGGCTCCGCCCGCTCCGGGAGAACGAGTCGATGCTCCAGCGCTCCATGGAGCGGCTCGCCACCGGTCGCATGATCAACTCGGGGCGGGACGACCCCGCCGGCCTCATCGCGGGCGTGCACCTCGACGCGGCCATCCGCGCCCTCGACGCCGAGTCGCGGGCGATCCAGCGCGAGGCGAGCTCCCTGGCCACCAAGGACGGGGCCCTGAGCGCCGCCGCGGACATGGCCGCCGAGCTCGAGGGCCTGACCGTCCAGGCCGCCGACTCGACGCTCTCCGACGCCGAGCGCGACGCGCTGGAGATCGAGGCCGCGAGCATCGTCCGGGCGATCGAGCACACCACCGGGTCCGCGTCGTTCGCGGGCGAGAAGCTCTTTGGCGAGCCTCTCACCGGCGAGATCGGCGCCCTCGAGATCGAGGAGGGCGGCGAGACCACCTCGTACACGCTCGCCGATGTCGGGCGGGGCCTCAATCTCCGCGACGACGCGGATGTCATCGGGCAGATCGCCGGCCGTGCCGCCGCCGACATCGCGACCCAGCGCGGCGAGATCGGCGCCCGCATCGCCAACGAGCTCCAGCCCCGCTCCCGCGCGGTCGACACCGAGATGATCCGCCTCGCGCAGGCCCACTCGATCATCGTCGACGCCGACTACGCGAGGGAGACCGCGAGCCTCATGCGGGCCGAGGTGCTCGCCAAGGCCTCGCGCTACCTCGTCGCGCTCGAATCGCGCAACACCGGCCTGGCCCTCGACCTGCTCTCCGGCGCCGCCTGAGCCAGCTCACGGCCGCTCGGGCAGCGCGAACCGCATCGACACGCTCGTCCCCATCGGCGGGTACTTGGTCACCAGCCGGTACCCGACGAACGCCGACGGGTCCCAGCCCGCGCACCGGTACACCGTCTCCACCAGCTCGGCGTACCGCGGGTAGAGCGGCGTCGCGACCACCGGCGGCGAGCCGGCCAGCCGGTGCACCTGATCGCCCAGCGGCAGGTGGGTCTGGGTCGGGTCGGTGCTCCCCCCCACCCGCTCGCCAAGCGGGTTGCCGTAGAGGAACGCCTCGGGCTCGAAGTGCTCCGCCAGGTCGCGGTGCAGGATCACATCCAGCAGCTGATACTCGAGCGGCGCGGTGATGCTCGTCGAGAACTCGCCGAACCGGTCGCTCCCCTCGTGGTACCGCGGCACCTCTGCCCGCGACACCTCGCCCAGGAAGCAGTCGAACGCCGCGGAGTTGCCCACAGGCCCCGGCGGCAGGACGAAGTAGAACCCCGTCGTCATCTTGCGCAGCTCGAAGACCGGCCCCGGCGCGGTCGTAAACTCCCGGAGGATCGGCAGCCCGTTCTCCACCTGGTCCGGCTCGAGCGGGCGGGCCCCGGGCTTGTAGGCCTGCCCGTCGCCGTACCAGTCGCGCCGCGTCGACAGCGGCCAGGTCGTCGAGCTGCGCAGCCTGCGGAACCCCAGATACCCGCGCACGAACGCCGTGTCGAGCCGGTCCGGGCGGTCGGCGTTGGGCGCCAGCGCCGCGATCGTCACCTTCGCCCGCGCCTGCACGCCCCACACGCCGCTGTTGCCCCGGAACGCGAGCTTGCGGCTGGCCTCCAGCGGCTCGGCGCGCCCCGGGCCGAGCCCGTCCAGCACAAGCTGCAGCGTGGAGCGGTCGCCCAGGTGCGTCTGCACCACCTCGTCGAGGTGCTCGTAGGCCGACTGCACCCGCTCGACCCGCTCGGGGCCCGCACCCTCCATCGCGCGGAGCAGGATCCGGAGCGCCCCCGCCCCGGGAAGAAACTGCAGCGCGTCCGCCGCGTCCGGCGTCCCCAGCAGACGCGAGACCTTCCAGGTCAGGTTCTTATCAAGGCCGAACGCCCGGGCGACCTCCTGCGGCTGCTCGGCCGGGGCCCCGAGCGCACCGTAGAGCTCCAGCACCGCCACACGCAGCCCCGAGAGCGCGGTCTCACAATCGAGCTCGAATCCCCGCGGTCGTGTCATGCCCGTTCCAGAAAGAACGCCCCTCGTGCGCCGGCCAGCATAGCAGCCGAACGACGCGGACGCCACCGCCGCGCGTCACGGGCCTTCGGGGAGCGGGAACCGGACCGAAACCACCGTCCCCATCGGTGGGTACTTCACCATCAGCCGGTACCCCACGAACTCCCCCGGCGCCCAGCCCATGCGACGGTAGATCAGGTCCACCAGCGCCGGGTACCTCGCGTAGACCGGCGTCGCCGTGATCGGCGGCGAGCCGGGCAGCCGGTGCACCCGATCCCCGATCGGCAGGTGACACTGCGTGCGCTCAGCGCTGCCCATCCCCCCGTGCCCGAACGGGTTGCCGAACAGGTACGGCTCGGGCGCGAATCCCTCCGCCAGGTCCCGGTGCACCAGCACATCCAGCACCTGCTGCTCGATCGGCACCGAGATCGCCGAGGTGAACTCCCCGGTCTTCTCTTCCGCCGTCGCGTACCGAGGAACATCGGCCCGGGTACCTTCCCCAAAGAAACAGTCGAACGATGCCGTGTTCCCCACCGGGCCCGGCGGCAGCATGAAGTAGGTCCCCTCCGGCGTGTGGTTCAGCTCGAACGCCGGCGCCGACGGGCTCGTGAAGTCCCGGAGCAGCGCCAGACCGTTGACCACCTGCCCGGGCTCCAGCGGCTCCCAGCCCGGCTCGTACGGCTCGTGCTCACCCTTCCAGTCCCCACGCACCGAGATGGGCCAGCTCATCGTCGAACGCAGGCGACGCAGACCTACATACCCACGGATCAGCGCCGTGTCGAGCATCCCCGCCCGCGACCGGCTCGGCGCCATCGCCGCCACCGTCACCTTCGACCGTGCCTGCAGGCCCCACACCCCGCTCATGCCCCGGAAGGCGAGCTTGCGGCTGACCTCGAGCCGCTCGGCGCGATCCGGCCCCAGCCCGTCGAGCACCAGCTCCAGCGTCGGACGGTCGCCCACATGCACCAGCACCGCCTGCTCGACCCGGTCGTACGCTGCGCGGACCTCCTCGACCGTCCCGTGCCCCGCACCGGCGTGCTGCATCGCCTTCAAGAAAATGTTCATCCCGCCCATGCCCGGCAGATACAGCAGGGCCTCCCCAGGCTCGGCCGCGCCCATCAGCTTGGCTAGCTTCCAGGAGAGGTTCTTGTTGACCTTGAACGCGCGGGACACCTCCTGCGGCTGGTCGAGGGGTGCGCCGATCGCCGTGTACAACCCGATCAGTGCAGCGCGAAGCTCGCCGATCGTCACTAGGCAATCTTGCTCAAACACATTCGGAGTCACTATGCCTCATTCCAGACGGGAGCCGTTGGGCCTTGTGGGCCAAGCGTAGCACAAAACGGGCCGAATAGAGATCAGCGAAGGAAATGTTTGCGATTTTCCCTGGGGAAGCTTGGCGGGAAAGACCGGTGCGGATAACCTCGGGCGGAGACAAGCACGCGGCCGCGCACGCGCGATGGCCCGCGCGACCGCAACCCGGCGAGTTGGACCGCCGGCACACCCCGCAGGACGAAACACCCCAGAAGGAGCGAGACCCATGACCACCCGCACCACCACCCTCCTCGCCGCCGCGGCATTCCTCGTCGCCGGCGCCAGCGCCTCCGCCCAGGTCTACCGCCTCGGAGTCGGCAACGGCCTGAGCTGGAGCGTGAGCGACAACGGCGCCGTGGTCGGCGAGACCGCCACCTGGGAGCCCTACTTCATGTGGACCGCCGGCGGGGGCTACGGCCTGATCGGCGGCGCAGGCGCCGGGGCCGGCGTCGGCGGCACGCCGCGCATCTCCAACGACGGCATGTGGGTCGGCGGCACCGCCTTCAACGCCAACAACGCCGCCGAGATGTCTCGCTATGAAGTCGGCGCCGGGACCTGGACCAACCTCGGCGGGCTCGGACAGCAGATCGACGCTGAGATCAGCTCCGGCTGGGGCATCTCCGGCGACGGTCAGTCCGTTGTCGGCCTGGCCTGGGTCACCGACCCGGTCGGCAAGGCCCACGCCGCCCAGTGGACCCTCACCGGCGGGATGACGGACCTCGGCTCCAACGCCTACGACCAGTCCAGCCGCGCCAACGGCGCCAACTACGACGGCTCGGTCGTCATCGGCTGGCAGGACGGCAACGGGCGCCAGGGCGCCGCCTGGGTCAACGGCGTGCAGGAGCTGATCGTCGACGGGTCCGGCAACCCCGCCCAGGAGGCGTCCGCCGTCTCCGAGGACGGCGTCTGGGTCTCCGGCATGGGCATCGGCAGCTTCTTCGGCGCAGGCAACGGGTACCGCTACAACACCGACACCAACACCTACGAGCTCCTGCCCAATCTCGCCGTCGGCGCAGGGCGCTACATGGCCGGGAACGGCATCACCGCCGACGGGAACACCATCGTCGGCGGCACTTGGGCGCAGGGCCCCGCGTCGTGGGGCAACGCGTTCGTATGGCGCGACGGCCTGGGCACCGTCGACCTCACCACCTACCTCGACGAGATGGGCGTCGCCTACGACGCCAGCTTCCACTTCTCCTTCATCAGCGATGTCTCTTCCGATGGCCTGTGGATGACCGGCTGGGGATACCAGGGCTCCTTCGGAAACACTGAGAGCTTTGTGATCCACATCCCGACCCCTGCCTCGGCGGCCCTGCTGGGCCTCGGCGCTCTGACCGCCGTCCGGCGCCGCCGCTGAGTCCGGCTCCCTCGAAGGGAGTTCGCCCTCGGGTGATCTCCCTCCTCCAAGCCCTGCGGGCTCCCCCGGGCCCGCGGGGCTTTTTCGTGCGCGCCCGGATAACCCACACGGACTTCAATGTCCGCTTCAGACCGCCTCCGCCCGGCCCGATAGCGCACAAAGCCGGATACCCCGGGGAGACCGTCGCCGATGCTCTCGGTCAATACCAGCTACGCCCTCATGGTCGGCCAACGGTCGCTGATGAACGCCCACGCGATCATCAACCAGGCCGCCGAGCGGCTGATGACCGGCAAGCGCATCAACCGGGCCTCGGACGACCCGGCCGGGATGGTCGCGGTCAACGAGTTTCAGGCCCGCGCGGCGGTGCTCAACAAGGAGATCGAGAACCTCGACAACCGCGCCGCCCTGCTCGGGGCCAAGGAGGGCGCCTACTCGGTCATCAACGACCTGCTCATCGAGCTCGAGGGCACCGTCGTCGAGGCCGCCAACACAGGAGGCCTGACCGAGGACGAACGCGAGTCGCTCCAGATGCGCACCGACTCGATCCTCGAAGCCCTGGACATGGTCTACACCACCTCCCGCTTCCGCGGCGAGAGCCTCTTCACCGGGCTCTTCACCACCGGCGCGGGCAGCGTGTGGGTCGAGGGAGACCAGGACGACTCGACCGACGACGACCCGCGCGGGACCCAGTACCACCTGGCCAACCTCAAGAGCGGCGGGGCGCTCAACCTCATCGACGGCGACCTCGAGGCCGCCCAGGACAGCATCGAGGCGGCCCTCAGCGGCATCAACTCCACCCGGGCGGGGATCGGGAGCGTGCTCACGCACGAGATCGAGTCGCTCAAGCAGGTCAAGCTCGTCGAGCTCGAGAACCTCATGCAGGCCCAGTCGCTGATCGAGGACGCCGACTACGCCAAGGAGACCGCCGAGCTGGTGCGGGGGCAGATCCTCCAGCAGGCGTCGATCTACGCGATCCTCTTCGCCCGCCAGCAGCCCGCCGCGGCGCTGCAGCTCCTGCAGTCGAGCGCGAACCTCATCACCGGGAACTAGCCCCGGCCCGACCGGCGCGGTCACGGCGCAACAAGAAAGCCCAGGCAACGGGGTGCCTGGGCTTCGGATTGTGCACGCGCCGTGGAGGGGTTACTCGCTCATGCGCTTGAGCGCCGCCTCGTACTGCTCCTTCTCCTCGCCCGAGACCATGCCGAGGGCCTTGGTCTCGGTCTCGATCGCCTTGGCCTTGTCGCCGGCGTGGTAGTACGCCCAGGCGAGGGTGTCGAGGATCGCGGCGTCCTTGCCCTTGGTCAGCTCGCTGGCGCGCTCCGCCATCTTCACGGCCAGCGTGGCGTCGCGGTTCTCGACCTTGGCGTCAGGGTCGGAGATCGCCCACGCCATGTAGTTGAGGGCCTGCGAGTTCTCCCAGATCGCCTCGCTGTCGATCGCGGTGGCCATCAGCTTGGTCGCCGCGGTGTAGTCCTTCTTCTGCAGCGCCTCCGCGACGGGGTCCATCAGCTTGCTGATCACCTCGGCCTGGGCCGCCTGCTCGGCCGCCGCCTGCGCGGCTTCGGCGTGGTCCTTGGCCGCCTGCCTGATGTCCCAGCTGCCCGCGACAACGCCCTTGAGCGCCTCGTCCATCTGCATCGGGTGGCCCATCCACGCGATGTAGCCCTTCTGATCAACGATGAACGCGCTGGGGATGCCGTTACGCCCGGCGGCGCGCATCCAGTTGGCCGCCATCTCGCCCGTGCGCCGCGGGTCCTCGCCCTCGATCTTCTTCTCGACCGCGACGGTGTACCCCATCTTCTCGTCGCCGCCCTTGTCCGTCATGAACGGCGCCACATTGCCCGGCTCGTCCCAGATGTTCACGCCGACGACGGTGACGCCCTTCTCCTTGTACTCCTCCTGGAGCTCGGAGAGGTGGGGCATGCCGCGGATGCACGGCCCGCACCAGGTCGCCCAGAACTCCACGACATACACCTTGCCGTCCTCAAAGCCGGTGACCTCGTCGCCCTTCACCCACTCGGCGATCGCCAGCTCCGGCGCACGGTCGCCGACCATGAGCTTGTTGATCCGCTCGACCTCCACACCCGGGGCCGTCGCCGGCTTGGGCTGAGCGTTCTGGGCCATCGCCGGGGCGCCGGCCATCAGGGCCAGGGCCACACACGCTGCTGCGCGAAACTTCATGCTTCCGTCTCCTTCCGGGCAGCGTCGCTGCCCCGTCTGTTGATACGGTCGCCGCACGCCCGCGCGTCACGGCACTGGCTCCATACTCCGACCCGCCAACCCGGGCCGGGTTCCCCCCCGGGGGGACGCCCCCAAGCGTACCACCCCGAGGCCGATTCCCGGACCCCAACCCCCAAACCGACGCACACCAACCCGCCGGCGGCCCAAACCCGACACCCGGCCAAGCGTACGAATGGGACATGACCCCACCCCACGATGCCGACCTCCCGGACCAAGGGGAAACACCCGAGACCAGCCTTCTACTGACCTTCGTGGCCGACCGGGATGAGCCCTGCCCGGTCTGCACCTACTCCCTCCGCGGCCTCACCGGGCCGATCTGCCCCGAGTGCGGGGCCCCCCTGCGCCTCCGGGTCGGGTCCCCCCAGCTCCGGGTCGGGGCGTGGGCCCTGGGCATCGTCAGCTTCGCCCTCGCACTGGGCTTCGATGGCGTGGTGGCGATCCTCCTCACCGCCGCGCTGGTCGCCAACCCCTCGACCCAGTGGCAGCCGGTCGGTCTGGTCACCGGGTTCGTCGTGCTGTCGGGCGCGATGCTGGGGTGCCTGCTCTGGCTCGTCCGCGCCCGCCCCGCGTGGCACCGGCGACCCACCGGCGCCCAGTGGCGCCGGGCCTCGGCGATCTTCCTGGGCGTCGGCCTGCTGCACGCGCTCTTCGGTCTGCTGCTGGCGCTGGCCCTGAACACCTGACCGCCGCTATCGCTCCACACGCTCGACGCGCTCGATCACCACCGGGACGAAGCCACGGTCGGCCCACTCCCCGGCCGGGCGGCCCCACCAGAGCACCGCGTCGGGCGTGAACACGCGGGGCAGCTCGAGCGGCTCGGGCAACTCCTCGAACACCGCGACCTGCCCGTCGCCCAGCGAGAGCGCCGCACGCAGCGCGAGCAGCGCCGCGCGATCGGCGCGCGTGTCGGCTAGGTACACGGCCTCCAGCGCCGAGGGCTGCTGGCGGGTCCTCTGGGGCGCGGCCTCCGACCCACCTGTGCGCTCGCCGTCCGCGAAGACGGTCGGCCCACGCTCGGACACCATCGGCGAGAACTTGATCTCCATCGCCACCGCGACCGGCTCGGTCACCTCGTCGTCGAGGCGCCAGGCCTCTCCCGGGCGATCCGTGCGCCCGACCAGCCGGGCCAGCTGGGCCGCGGTCTCCGTCGGCTCGACGCTCCGCACCCGCACCAGCAGCCGCCCCTCGGCCATGAGGGTGAGCACGCGGTCGAGGTCGTCGGTGATGTACACCTCGGCGCTCGGCGCCGGATGTTCTGCTTCGGCGGTCGCGAGCTGCGCCGGGGCGTCCGGCACCTCCGGCGCGACCACGGCCTTCGACGCCATCGCCTCGGGCGGGGCGCCACGGTCATCCGGCACAGCGCTCTCCAGCGCGATCGGGCCCATCGGGTCTGGCGTCGGCACGCCCGGGCTCCGCGACGGGAGCAGCTGGATCCCCACGCCCACCGCCAGCGCCAACGCCGCGGCCAACGCCAAACCGGCACCCGCCGGGCTGGTCAGCCACCGCCGCGCCCCGGCCCAACGCCCGGGCTGGTGGGTGAGCACACGCGAGACTGGGATCGTGGCCCCACCCGCCCCGCTCTCGGCAAGCCCGACCAACGCCTCGCGCTCGAGCCGGGCGATCACCGCCTCGGCGAGCCCGGCCGGCGGCAGCTCGTCGCCCAGCGTGCGGACCACCACCCGGTCCTGGCACATCATCTCGACCCGGTGGGCTAGCTCGGGGTCGGCGGTGAGGAGTCGCTCGCGCACCTCGTCCGCCTCGCGGCTGTCGAGGTCGCCCTCGACCAACGCCGCGAGCGTGTCGATGTCGATCGGCAGGCGGTCCAGCCAGCCGTCTCCGATCGGGGTGTTGTCCGGTGCTCGTGCCATTCCACTGCCAGCCTGGGGCGCGTCGGCCCGCTGCTCAATCCTCGCTCGTGCCGGTCGGGCCCGCCTCAAACGCCTGCCTGAGGGCCGCCCGGGCCCTGAACAGCCGGCTCCTCACCGTGCCGACCGGGATGTCCAGCACCTCGGCGATCTGCTCATACTCCAGGCCCCGGCCGTCGCGGAGCACCAGGATGGACCGGTGTTCGTCCGATAACGCGTCCAGGGCGTCGATCATCCTCTGCCGTTCTTCCTCGTTTTCGACCCCCTCATGCGCCCCCGGTTCCCGCACTTGCGGGAATCCCAGTTCGGCGCGCCGGTCTGGGTCTCTCCCCCCGGCGGAAGCCATGGCCTCCAGGCTGGCGTGCCGGCGCAGCTTCTCGGACCGGAGCTTGCTGAGGCACACATTCATGGTCACGCGGTAGATCCAGGTCGAGAGCTTCGCCCGCTCGTCGAACGAGTCCAGGCCCCGGATGACCTTAATAAACGCGTCCTGGGTCAGGTCGCTGGCCATCTCGCGGTCGCGGACCATCCGGACGCAGACCGTGAAGATCCGGACCTGGTAGCGCTCAAAGAGCGTGGTCCACGCCGACGCGTCGCCGGCCCGGACGGCGGCCACCAGCTCGCGGTCGAGCTGATCGTCGGGCGTCGCGGGAAGCGGGCCGCGGGGCTCCTGGGGTCTGGATGTGGGCTGGCGGCCGGGCACGGGGGGATGGTACCCCGGGGCGGTCCGGGCCGGGTCTGTAGGATGTGGCGTGGAGGTGTGCGATGCGACTTCGAGAACTCCTGGGTTTGATCGCGGCGGGGATGCTCGTGCCCCTGACGGCCACTCCGGCGGGCGCTCAGCTCACCGTGCATGTCCTGGACCCGGCGCCGCGGCAGTCCAATCTCGTGGTCGTCCCGACCCTGGAGGACGCGCTGGCCTTGGTCCGCGCGGCCCGACAGCGAGGGGAGACCCAGCCCGCCACGATCGTGCTCGATGGTGACTTCTATGCCATCTCTAAGCCGCTCGAGATCGATGGGGCGCTCGTCGGACCCGGGCTCACCATCGAGGCCGCACCGACGCGCACCCCGCTTATCTCCGGCGCCCGCCTGATCGGCGCCTGGGCCGAGGCCGCCGACGGCTCGTGGCGCACGACCATCGACCAGGTCCGCGATGGCTCGTGGTGGTTCGAGGAGCTGTTCATCAACGGCGAGCCGGCCACCCGCGCCCGGCACCCCGACGGCGGCTTCGCCCGCGTCGTCGCGCCGGCCCCGGACAACCGCACCGGGTTCAGCTTCGACCCCGCCGAACTCTCCCCGGCGCTGATCGACACCCGGTCCGAAGTCGTCTTCGTCCACGACTGGTCGATCTCGCGGGTGATGATCGGCGCGGTCGACGCGCCCGGGAGCACCCTCACCACCACCCACCCCATCGGCTGCAAGGCCCCGCACTTTGCGATCACGAACTTCGAGCCCAACCCGCGGTACTTCATCGAGGGCAGCCCCCTGCTGGTGAACGCCCCCGGCGAGTGGGCGCTCGACCAGGCGACCGGCGGGCTGACCTACATGCCCCGCCCCGGCGAGTCGATCGGCTCGCTGCACGCGGTCGCGCCGGTCGCCCCGGCCCTCCTGATCGCCCGCGGCACGCCCGACGCGCCCATCCGCAACCTCACCCTCCGCGGCATCCGCTTCGCCCACACCAGCTGGCCCAAGCCCTCCTACGGCTACGCCGAGGGACAGGCCGCCTTCTACGAGCAACGCGACACCGAGGGCTCCGACGGCACACGCGACGCCGTTCCGAGCGCGATCGACCTGACCTGGGCCGAGGGCTGCACCATCGACCGCTGCACCATCGAGCAGGTCGGCGGCACGGGGGTCTGGATCGGCGAGGGCTCGCGCAACTGCACGATCACCGACACGGTTGTGCGTGAGTGCGGCGCCAACGGCGTCATGCTCGGCGAGGCGGCCGGGCGCGTCGTGAACGGCAGGCCCTGGTGGCAGAACGCTCCGGCGCAGGCCGCGAGCGGGAACACCCTGCGGTACAGCCTCATCGAGCGCTGCGGGCGGCGGTTCTTCGGCGCGGTGGGCGTGTGGGTCGGGCTCGCCGCGGGGACCACGATCGCCAACTGCGAGATCCGCGACCTGCCGTACACGGGCGTCTCGATCGGTTGGCGCTGGGACGAGACGCCGACCCCCTGCGCCGGCAATGTCGTCGAGAACTGCCACATCCACCATGTCATGCAGACGCTCTCGGACGGCGGGGGCATCTACACGCTGGGCCTCCAGCCGGGCACGGTGCTGCGGGGCAACGCGATCCACGACATCGCCCGCAACACCGGGCGGGCCCCCTCCAACGGCATGTTCCTCGACCAGGGGACGACCGGCATTGTGATCGAGGGCAACACCTTCTGGGCGATCGACATGACGCCGATCCGCTGGCACTGGTCGTACAAGAACACGGTGCGCAACAACACCTTCGTGCTGCGCGAGGGGCAGGAAGTCTTCCAGTTCAACCGGGCGACCGCGGACGACATCGCCTACGAGGCGAACCAGGAGCTGCCGGCCGCGGGCGGCGCGGACCCCGGGGCGGCGCTCGAGGGGCTCCGGTTCGGACCACGGGAGCCATAGCGGGGGCCGTCGCGGGGGCCCGCTCAGCCGCCCGCGGGGTCGGGCGGCGCGTCGCCCGTGCGCCCGGCGATCGCGCCGGCCAGCGCGCGGTGGTGCTCGGCGAGATCCGGGCGCTGCAGCGGGCCGTCGTAGATCTGGGCCAGGGCCAGGTGCGGCGCGGTGGCGTGGGGGTTGATCTGGAGCGAGGTCTCGAACGCCCGCACGGCCCAGGGCAGGCGCCCGAGGCGCATCAGCGCCAGGCCCAGGTTGCGGTGGGCGTCGGGCTGGTGGTGCAGGAGCGCGATCGAGAGCATGTGCGAGAGCGCCGCCTCCTGCAGCTTGCCCTGCTGGCGGTAGGCGACGCCCCGCCCGTCGAGGGCCGGGGCGTAGTCGGGGTCGAGCTCCAGGGCGCGGTCGAAGGCCCGCTCCGCGTCGGTCCAGCACCGGCGCGCGAGGTAGATGAACCCGATCTGCCCGAGCACCTGCGGGTTCTCCCCGCCCTTGGCCTCGGCCCGCCGGAGGTGGTCGAGGGCCTCCTCGACGCGCCCGCGCCGGAAGCTGATCATGCCCCGGTACTGCAGCGCGAGCGCCAGCGCGTCGTCGCCCTCGCCGACGGCCTCGAGCAGCGCCTCGCACTCGTCGAAGCGCCCCAGCGCCAGCAGGCAGTTGGCGACCGCCATCCGCGAGCCCTTGTCGTCGGGGTCGTCCTCGACGAGCGTGCGGAACTCCCCGAGGGCCTTGAGCGGGCGCCCCGTCGCGAGGTAGACCTGCCCGAGGTTCCGCCGCCGGTCGCGCGCGACCGACTCCATGCTGTCGTCCTCGACATACCCCAGCTGGGCGAGCTGGACCATCATCTCGCGCACCGCCCAGGGGTCCTCCTCGGTCTCCGGCGCGTCGTGCTCCTCGCCGGGCGCCTCGTAGCTGTCGATGCGCGGCACCCGCACGGGGCGCTCGTAGACCTGCGTGAGCGGCGCGCCGTCCATGTCGTCGGGCACGGGCTGGCCGAGCATCGCCAGGATGGTCGGGGCGATATCCAGCAGCGAGGCGCCGTAGAGCTGCTCGCCCCGCTTGATGTGGGGCCCGCGCATCGCGAGCACGCCGTAGGGCCGGTGCCACGCGACGGGAGCGCCGGCCTGGATCTTGCTCGACATCGCCGGGCGCCGGTCGTCGCTGTGGAAGCCGTGGTCGCTGAGGATGATGACCGTCGTCTCCTCGCCGGCCAGCTCCAGCAGCCTCCCGAGCATCATGTCGTGGAAGGTATAGACCGCGTTCATCACCCCGCTGTAGAGCTCGAACTCACGCTGGTCCACGCTCTCCCGCTTGGGCGGGTGGTACTCCATGAACTCGTGCCCGAACCGGTCGATCTCCTCGAAGTAGACCGCGAAGAGATCCCACGGCTCCTCGGCGATCAGCGCCGTCGCCGCCGACTGGATCGACGCGCACCGCGCCAGCAGCCCCAGCAGGTGCTGCATGAGCTTGTCCTCGCCGGGGTTCACCTCCGCGACCCGCCCGACGAAGTGGCGCACCTGCGCCGCCGTGAGGCGGCCGGGGTGGACCCGCAGCGCCTCGAGCGGCGCCGCCAGCTCCTCCGGATGCACCGACCCCGGCGCCCCCGGCCAGGGCTCGTTGGGCGGCCCGGTCGGGCGCGCGTACCGGTCGGTCACGACCACGCCGCGGATCCGCTCGGCCGGGTGGCTGGCGAACCAGTTGATCACCGTGCTGCGCAGCCCGCGCCGCGAGAGGATGTTCCACAGCGCCTTGCACCGGCGCGAGGTGCTCGTCACCGGCCGGACCTTCCCCGTCGAGCCGTCCGGCTCGGCGAAGCCCAGGATCCCATGCTTGTCGGCGTGCTTGCCCGTCGCGATCGAGGTCCACAGGATCGGCGAGAGCATCGGGTGCAGGCTCGCGACATTCCCCCGCACCCCCCCATCGAGAAACGCCCGCAGGTTCGGCATCTTCCCCGCCTCGAGCAGCGGGTCGATCATCCGCCAGTCCGCGGCGTCCCACCCGATGAGCAGCACGCGCTCCGCGGGGCGCTCCAGCGGCTCACCGGCCTGGGCGTCGGGCACGGGTTGCATCCCCGCCCCGCTCACGGGCCGACCCTTCCCGCCAGGCCCGCCCCGCGCTGCCGGTACAGCGCCGGCTCAACCACCGCCAGCATGCACCCGCGGTCCAGGCCGCCGCCGAGGAAGGCGTCGAGCGCCGTGACGACAGGCTCAGGCTCGGCCAGCAGGCCGTTGTACGAGACCCGGACCGAGCCGACATCATCCCGGCCCGCCGCCCACGCGTCGTGCTTGGCCAGCTCGGCCTCGTACAGGCGCTTGAGCTGGTCGGCCCCGATCCGCCCGCCCCGCCTGCCCGCCCGCTCGAGCATGACGCGCTGCGAGGTGATCACCTCGTCGAGATCGCGCTGCATAACGACGACCCGGTACCGGAAGCCCCCCGGCAGATGGGGCAGGAGCGAGAGGATGATCTTGACGGCCTTGCCCCGGGCGTCGGCCATCCACGCCGAGTCCGTCGCGATCGCCTTGACCGGCTCGAACTCGTAATAGCCGCGCCGGTTGTCTTCATCGGCCCCGCGCAGGCTGTCGGTGAGCGCGGGGATACCCCCGGCCTCGAGCATGGCCATCATCATCGAGGTTCCCGACCGGGGCAGCCCGGAGACGACCGTCACGAACTGGCGGTGCTCGTTGCTGGGCATGGTCCGGGGGTGGGCCTCAGGCCCTTCTCTTTCGCCCGCCGAGGGCCGCGGCGCCGAAGGCCAGAGCCGCGAGCGTGCCGGGGGCGGGCACCTGCCCGGCGGCGATCGGCGTGTTGGGCGCATCCTCGAACGCCCAGCCGAAGGTCTCGAGCTCAAAGCCGTTGCGGACCACGCCGATCCAGCCGTAGTGGGTCTCGTAATTCACCTTGATGCGGGCGCCGAGGTAGCTACGCACCCCCTCGGGGATGAGGCTGTTGAAGCCGTAGTAATCCTGCGCGATGAAGCCGGTGTAGAACTGCTGCCCGAGCCCGCCGATCTGCGTGCCGGCGCCGACCCCTTCGATGAAATAGCCGCTGACGAGCAGCCCCGCGTAGGTATAGACGGCCGTGGCGTGGTTCCACGAGAAGTCGTAGTAGACCTCCTGGCGGAAGGTCGTGTAGGTCTGGTCATAGCCCCAGCCGGGCGAGCTGTACGGGTTCACGGCGCCGAGCTGGTCGTTCGCGGCGCGCGTGATATCAAGAAACTGCTGGTCGAGGTATGGATTGCCGCCGTCGGGGCGATTGGGCCCAAGGCCCCAGTCGAAATCGCCGCCGGAGTTGTCAAAGTGCTGGATGTCGGCGTACGCGACCGTGCCGCTGGCGATAGTCACAACGACGGCGAGCAGGTCGCTCGCCCCGGGCTGCTGCTTGGCGGACATGATTCCTCCGTTCCCTGCGGCGAATGGTCCGGCCAGACGCCCTGTTGACGGCGACGCACCCCGATCCTCCACGGAGCACTACCCCGGCCAACCTACATGGAAGTGCCGACGATTTCAACACCAAATCCGGAGGAAGCCCAGGGCGAGTCACCGCCCCAGGAAATCACGGACGATCTGGTCCTTGTCGAACGACCGCCCGCACTCCGGGCACACGCCCGCCCGCGCCAGGCCGTCGAGCGGGTACTGACACCCCGGGCACAGCAGGTGAAACCCGCCAACCACCGGCTCAGCGACGGTCGGCTCCGGCTCGTCGTAGCACGCCTCCAGAGCCTCGGGGCCGTGGATCTGCGCGATCAACTCCGCCACATCCACCGGACCGCCGCAGGCCGGGCACGCCTCCAGCGTCGCGTCCAGGGGCAGCGGCGCCAGACAGCCCGGGCACTCCGGCGCGAACACCGCGTCGAGCCTCGAGAGGTCGGGCGCGGCGTCGGCATGGTCCCACCCGCCCTCGCCGAGGCTCTGCGGGCGCCACGAGCCGTCGGCCAGCAGCCCCTGCGCGGCGTCGGCCTGCCTGCCGAAGCACAGCAGCACCTCGTAGCCGGTGATGCCTGCGTGCAACCCCTCGGTGCGGGTAACGACCGCCGCGAGAATGCCGTGGGCGATGAGGTGGTCCCGGGCGGCCTGGGCCACGAGCGCGTCGGGATGGCTCCAAACGACCTTCACCGGCCCGCACCGCGCCCAAACCGAAGCGCCAGCAACGACGCGAACGCCCGCCCGTCGGGGCGCACCGCGCTCGGGAGGCCCGAGGGCGCGCGCACGAGGCCGGACAACCCGCCCCGCACGACCGCAACCTGGCGCCGCGCCGAGAGCCCCGCGAGCTTGTGCGCCCACGCCCAGCCGGCCAGCACGCCCGCGCCGGCCCGCCACCCGCGCCCGTGCCGGCGCGCGAGCCACACCCAGTTCCGCGTCGCCAGCTCGCACCACCGGGCGCTCTTGGCGCCCGCGCCCGGCGAATCGTGCTCGCACCGCCAGGCCGGGTTGAAGTGCACGCCGCGCCCGGCCGCGAGGATCTTGAGCGCAAGCTCGACATCGTTGCGGTACAGGAAGAACGACTCGTCGTACCCCCCCACCGCCAGCCACACATCCCGGCGCACGAGGTTGCAGCAGCCCATCACGGGCCAGTCGTCGCGAGGGCCGGTCAGCCCCGCGCCGAAGGGCCACTCGCCCCGCCCGGTCGCCGGGTGCACCGGCAGCAGTGTCGCGGCCCCGAGGTCGGCGCGCCGCGAGAGCAGCGAGACCGCCCCGGCCAGCGCCGCGTCGTCCGGGCGCGCATCATCGTCGAGGATCAGCACCAGCTCCCCCGAAGCCGCCTCCACCCCCCGGTTGAACCCGGCGATCGCCCGGTTGCTGTCGAGCGCGATCAGCCTTGCCCACGGGGCGTGCTCACGCGCCGCGTCCGCCGACCCATCGGCCGAGGCGTTATCGACGACGATGATCTCGGCGTCCCGTGTCGCGGCGCCCGCCCGAAGCCGGCGCAGCGTCTCCAGCAGCGCGTCCCTGCGGTTGTAGCTGAGCACCACGACCGACAGCGTGCATGTCTCCGTGCGGGCCTGCGTGCATGCCTCTACGAGCCCCGAGCGCAAGCTCGGGGACCTCTCGATCGGCGCCAGCCGCCCGACATCCTGCGCCGTCGGCAACACCGACACCCGGCGCCCGCGGGCCGCGATCCGAAGCGCCCACCACGACCCCGCCGCGCAGGCGAGAACGCACCGCGCCAGCATCGCCCACCGCGTCTCCCGCCGGACCACGAAACCTGCCCCAGCCCCCGCGCCGGTCCCCGCCAGCTCGACCATCGCCCTCGCGACCAGCCAGTGCGCCGGGGAGCCCTTCGCAGGCACGACGGCGAGCTCGTACCGCGCCCCGGCGATCGCCCGCCGCAGGAACGCCGCGATGCTCCGGCTCGGCGCCCGCGCCGCCCCGTCGACATCGAACCCCGCGTCCGCCAGCGCCCGGCGGACGACTGCCCGGTCCGGCGCCGAGACCTCCGGCGGCCACTCGATCACCAGAGACGCGCCCGCCCCGGCGCTACGAGCCCCGAGCGCAAGCTCGGGGTCGGCCCCGCGCAGCGCCTCACCCAACCCCCCGACCGGGCGCATGCCCTCGACGCGGGGCAAGTCCGCGGGCAACCCCCGCACCCACCCCCGCGCCGCGTCGCGCAGACCCCGGATATGCAGGGCCGCGAGGTCGGCCCGGCCCATGAGATGCTGGTTCACCGCCCGCATCACCTCGCGCGCCGCCCGGCGCAAACGCACCACCCGCCCGAGCCCCAGCGCGTCGATCGGGCCGAAGGCGTTCCGCGCCCCGAAGTACCGCGGCAGCGTGCCGAACCGATCGAACCGAGGGTGCGCCGCCCGCGCGCCGGGCACGACCACCACGGTGGCACGGCTCTCGGTGGCACGGCTCTGGGTGGCACGGCTCTGGGTGGCACGGCTCTGGGTGGCACGGCTCTGGGTGGCACGGCTCTGGGTGGCACGGCTCTGGGTGGCACGGCTCTCCGAGCCGTGAGTCTCAAGCCCCTCCCGCGCCAGCCGCATACACCACTCGACATCGTCGGCATTCAGGAACACATCCGGCATCAGCCCGACCCGCCGCACCGCATCCGCCCGCACAAGCGCGCAGCACGCGGCCACATAATCGCACCCGATCGGCTCGTCCCCCTCGACCGCCGTCGCCCACGGCCCGAAGCGCCCGGTCTTGCGGTCCAGCCGCCCGCCGACCTCCTGCACCGCGCCGGTCTCGGTATCGGCCAGCACCGGCCCCGCGACGACGATCGAGCGGTCGGCCTCCATCGCCGCGAGCAAGCGCACCAGCGTGTCCGACTCGACCCGCGCATCGCTGTCCACCAGCCACAGGTAGTCCGGCTCGCCCTCCATTGCGATCGCCATCCCCGCGTTGTAGCCGCCCGATCCGCCGGTGTTGCTCGCCAGACGCACCAGGCGCGTCGTGATCCGCCCCGGCAGCCGCGGCATCTCCAG
The DNA here is from genome assembly GCA_020850415.1 of Phycisphaerales bacterium. Classification (GTDB taxonomy): domain Bacteria; phylum Planctomycetota; class Phycisphaerae; order Phycisphaerales; family UBA1924; genus PNC22. The sequence continues at coordinate 12,140 of JADZER010000037.1, read as the reverse complement.
CGCCGGCTCCGACGCGTTGTCCACCACCACCACCAACAACTCAACCCGCACCGCCTCGACGAGCCCCGCCTCGACGACCCCCGGGCGCAAGCTCGGGGTCCCGCCGGTGCCCCCCGCCAACCCCAGCTCGCAGCGCCCCAGATCCCCCGCGAGCGCCGCCAGATCCCCCGGCCGGTTGAAGCACGGCACGACCGCCGCGACCCGCACCGCGCGCACGGGCGCCTCGACCCGCACGGGCCGCTCGAGTCCGGAGGATGTCACGGTGGTCCCGCGGTCCATCCGGCAAGTGTAGTGGCCGCCCCGCCCACCCACCCGGATCGGCCATTGACCCGTACAATGCCTCATTCGATGAGGAACGGACTTGGTATTGTCGGGATCGGACCCGCCGCCCCGAAGGGGCGCAGGGCTGTAGCCACGGGTGGAGCCTGCCAGAGGCGGGCGGAACCCGTGGTGAACAGCGCCACGCCGTGGGCCCGCCCCGGGGGGGCGGAGGAACCGCCGTGCTTCTCGGCTTCGTGCAGTTTCCTCCGCCCCGCCGGGGCGGTTGTGATTCCAAGCCTCGCCGTCCACGGGTTTCGCTCGCGGCTCAGAGCAGCCGCACCGCTGCACCCGTGGCTACAGCCCTCAGCCCCTTTGGGGCTGCCCGGAGCCTTTGCGGCGCGACCACCGGCAGACACAGTCGGAGCACCCGGATCATGACCAACCCCTACGACACCTACTCCTCCCCCCTCGCCTCCCGCAACGCCAGCCCGGCGTTCGCCGATCCGCACGCTTCCAACAAAAGGCCACGCCCCGCGGTACGGGGCGTGGATCCCGGAGATGCCATCTCCGGGGCTGTTGCCATCATTATACAGGGCGTTCCGGGTGCCCGCACGGGATCCGCATGAGCCGCCCGGCCTCCGGTGACATCGCGTATGTGGACGGCATTGCACGAGAAACGCCGGATCCGCCCGTGGGCCCTGCGCGAGTGCCAGCTCCCCGATGAGGTCATCGCCCGCGACGGATACCCTAAGCGACGGCCGACCGAATGGATGCTGCCCGGCGACGGCCGCACCGAGGATGACCCGACTGACCAGCACGGGAGCGAGTGAGCACGCCATGACCAACCCCTACGACACCTACTCCTCGCCCCTCGCCTCCCGCAACGCCAGCCCGGAGATGCTCCGGCTCTGGTCGCCCCGGCACAAGTTCAACACCTGGCGGCGGATCTGGCTGGCGGTCGCCGAGGCCCAGCACGAGCTGGGGCTTGGTGGCCCGGCTGTCCCAGCCGGAGTTGGTGGCCCGGCTGTCTCAGCCGGGCGTGAAGCCGACTCACGGCTGGGACAGCCGTGCCACCAGTTGGTCACCAAGGAGCAGGTTGAAGAGCTGCGGGCGGTGGTGAACCGGCCCGGCGGGATCACCGACGAGGAGATGCACGCCGCGGAGCGGTACGAACGCGACCTCCGCCACGATGTCATGGCCCATGTCCACGCCCTCGGCGACTCGTGCCCGAAGGCGCGGCCGATCATCCACCTGGGGATGACGAGCCAGGATGTGGTGTGCAATGCGGATCTTCTCATCATTGATGAAGCCCATGCTCTTGCTCGGACAAAGGTGCAGCGAGCGGTCTGCGCACTTGGTTCGTTTGCAGGACGCTTCGCTGGAACACCCACACTCGGATTCACCCACTACCAACCCGCACAGCCGACCACTGTTGGCCGGCGTGCCGCGGGCTGGGCGAGTGAGCTGCACGACTCACTTGAAGGCGGCATTGCCGAGTACAGAATGACCACTGTCCTGCGCGGATTCAAAGGAGCTACTGGAACACAAGCGTCATTCATGTCGCTTCTAGGCAACGACGCAGGCGCTGTGACTCGTTTCGAGGCCTTGGCACTCTGGCACTTGCTTCGTGCCACCGGCCACTATCCGACGCCACATTCCACTTTCGACGAAATGAAGACAGAGCGGCAGTCGTGGTTCAAAGACAGGACGAATCAGCCGTACGGAGAACTGGTGCTGTCCAAAGGCGCCTCCGACATCTCGGAGGTCTGGGACGAAGCGTCATTCGTGAAGATGACGACTCTGGGCCTGACAGGACAGACCTACCCAAGGTGGTTTGACACTCGGGTGCTCGCTTCGCTGGCGACAAACGCCGCCGTCCTCCACAAGATCGCCACCGACATCCGCCTGCTCTCCAACCGCAAGGAGATCGACGAGCCGTTCGAGTCCAAGCAGATCGGCTCCTCGGCCATGCCGTACAAGCGGAACCCCATGCGCTGCGAGCGGATCTGCGGCCTCACCCGCTTCGTCATGAACCTCGTCGGCAACGCCTACGACACCGCCGCGACCCAGTGGCTCGAGCGCACGCTCGACGACTCCTCCAACCGCCGCCTCAGCCTGCCCGAGGCTTTCCTCGCTCTGGATGGGGCCCTCGACCTCATGCACAATGTCGCGTCCGGCCTGGTCGTCTACGAGGCCACCATCCGCAAGAACCTCATGGCCGAGCTGCCCTTCATGGCCACCGAGAACATCCTCATGGCCTGCGTCAAGCTCGGCGCCGACCGGCAGGACTACCACGAACGCATCCGCCTCCACGCCCAGGAGGCCGGCATGCGCGTCAAGCAGCAGGGCCTCGACAACGACCTGCTCGACCGACTCAAGGCCGACCCCGCCTTCCAGTCCAAGGCCCGCGGCGGCCTGCTCAGCGCCGAGCTCGACTGGGACGGCGTGATGGACCCCATGAACTACATCGGCCGCTCCGTCGAGCAGACCGAACGCTTCATCAAGGAGGTCGTCGAGCCCCTCCGCGAGCAGTACGCCGACGCCATCGCCAAGCTGGGCGATTCAGGACCCCGGGTCTGAACACGGAATCAGAGTGAACGCGAAGGTCGCGAAGAGCGCGAAGAAGAGACAGTGTTTCGGACTCCGCGCCTCCGTGCCTCAGTGCCTTCGCGCTCTTCGCGACCTTCGCGTTCAACTGCTTTCTGCATCAAGCAGCAAACCCGCGGCCTTCCTCGCCTCCCGCGCCACCGTCGGGTCCCCCGTCACATACGCCCGCATGATCGCCCCCTCGAACAGCAGCATGAGCTGATCGGCCAGACCATCCCCCGCCCCCGCCTCCCGCGCCAGATCCCGGAGCTGCCCGTGCACCCACGACTTGTGCTCCGCGATCGCCCGGCGCGCCGGGCAGCCGCCCTCCGGCAGCTCCGCGGCCGCGTTCAGAAACAGGCACCCCCGGAACCCCGGATGCCCGAACCACCGCTCCTGGGCGTCGAACACCCCCAGCAGCCTCGCCCGGGGGTCGTGTCGGGTTTCCACCATCGCCCGGAAGGTCTCCCGGAACTGTTCGTCCTTCCGGCGCAGCGCCTCGACGATCAGGTCGTCCTTGCTCTGGAAGTGCTTGTACAGGCTCATCTTGGCGACCCCGGCCTCGGTCAGAAGCCGGTCGATCCCGGTCGCCCGGATCCCGTCCTCGCTGAACAGCCGCACCGCCGCCTCGATCAGCCGCTCGCGTGGCGGCTTGATGTCTGTCGTGGCCATCACAACCTCCCTGGCATTGCCAGGCTCAGTATACAGACTGTTCCATACGACGCATAGGTCCTATAAGACCCATGACAATCCCTGCAAAGAAAAATAGGCGAACCTGGCCCAGGCTGAAATAGACAGACCGGTCTAGTCTATTACTCCAGCACCAGGCCACCAGCCGCGTCCGCTGGCCGGGCCTGAGAAAGCCCCGCCCGGGAGGGAACCACCCGCCCGGGCCATCTGGAGACAGACCATGCCCCGAATCCAGCCGCTGAACCCCGCCCACGCCCAGGGCAAGGCCAAGGACCTGCTCGCCGCCGTCAATACCAAACTCGGCGGCACGCCGAACCTGATCACCACCATGGCCCAGGCCCCTGCCGTGCTCGAGGGCTACATGGGCCTCTCCGGGGCCCTGGCCGGGGGTTCCCTCCCGGCGGGCCTGCGTGAGCAGGTCGCCCTGGCCATCGCCGGCGTGAACAGCTGCGGCTACTGCGCCAGCGCCCACACCGCGATCGGGAAGGGGGCGGGCGTGCCCGTGACGGAACTGGCCGCCGCCCTCGACGGCGAGCCCTCCGACCCCCGGGCCGCCGGCGCGGTCAGGTTCGCCAGGGCCGTGACCGAGCAGCGCGGGCACATCACCGACGAGCAGTTCCGGGCCGTCCGTGGCGCCGGCTTTACCGACGCCGAGGTCCTCGAACTGATCGCGGCGGTGGCCCTGAACACCCTGAGCAACTACATCAACCACATCGCCCAGACCGAGATCGACTTCCCGGCCGTCCGGGTCCCCCAACCCGTGGGGGCGTGAAACCCAACCCCGACCCGCGGGCACCGAGAGATGGCCGCGGGGATTTTCGAAGCCGCGCCACGCAGCCGCGGGAGCAACCACGCCAGGAGTCCGCCATGACCACCAACGCCACAACGCTCCACCTCACCGACAAGAACTTCGCCGACGAGACCTCCCACGGGGTCGCGATGGTGGATTTCTGGGCGACCTGGTGCCCCCCCTGCCGGGCGCTGACGCCCACCATCGACGCGCTCGCGTCCGAGTATCAGGGACGCGTGGCCGTCGGGAAGGTCGATGTCGACCAGGAGCGGGGCATCGCCGGGACCTACGGCGTGCAGTCGATCCCGACGATCGTGTTCCTCCGCGACGGCGAGGAGGTCGCGCGGGTCGTGGGCCTGCGTTCCCGCGACGATCTCGCGCGCACGCTCGACCGCCTGCTGGCCGGGTGACCGGCTCGGGCCGCACGCGCCGCAACAACCGACTCCCTCTGCGAGGGAGGGCGCCGGGCGCAGGCCCGTCGCCCTCCCTTTCGTTCGCGCGTGCCCCATCGGCTATCCTGCGTGGTGGAGCGTCCGGCACGGCGCCGGGCTTTGTATCCCCGCAGGACACCCCATGGCGCTGATCCGTCTGTTCGCCCATGCCAAGGTCAATCTGGCTCTGGCGCTGGCCTCGCCGGAGCCCCAGGGCTCGCGCCGCGCGGGGTGGCACCGCATCTGCACCTGGATGCACGCGATCGACCTCGCCGACGAGGTGCTTATCGAGCCGATCACCCGCCCGCTGGGGCACGCCGCCTCGACCTGGAGCGCCCGCTGGGCGCCCGACGCCCCCCGCCAGGCGCTGATCGACTGGCCCGTCGAGCGGGACCTCGCGTGGCGGGCCCTCCGCGCCGTCGAGACGCATGTGGGCAGACGCCTGCCGACCCGGATCGTGCTCATCAAGCGCATCCCCACCGGGGCCGGGCTCGGCGGCGGGTCGGCCGACGCGGGCGCGGCCCTGCTCGGCGTGGACCGCGCGTGGGACCTCCGCCTCGGCCTCGACACGCTCCGCCAACTCGGCGCGACGCTCGGGAGCGATGTGCCGTTCTTCCTCGACCACCAGACCCCGGCGCTGCCGGCGATCGTCAGCGGGTTCGGCGAGACGATCGAGCGCACCGCGCGGGCGTCGGGGACGCTGGTCCTCATGATGCCCCGGTTCGGCTGCCCCACCGCCCAGGTCTACCACGCCTTCGACGACCTGGTCGACCACGGCCGGCTGGGCCCGCTGCGGGCGGGGCTCGTCCGCGAGCTGGCCGACGGCGCGGGCGCCGACGACGCGCGCCTCTTCAACGACCTCGCCGCCCCGGCCTGCGCGGTGCGCCCGGAGCTCGGCCGGCTCCGCGCCGCCGCGGCGGAGATCCTCGGCCGCCCGGTCCACATCACCGGCAGCGGGAGCGCGATGTTCGCGGTCGCGAGCTACGACCGGGCGGTCTCGCTCGCCCACGCGGTGCGGGAGGCAATGCCGGCGATGGAGGTGCGCGCGGCGCGGCTGGTGTAGGGGGTGCGAGCGGTGGGCCCGCTGCACAGACGCGCGACGGGTGCCGGGGTCAGAGCGGAACATCGTGGAGCGATGGCCCAGCGATCGGGCAGCGGCGCGGTCCCCGATCACGCACCATCAGCCCTCGGCCTTCGGGCGCCACCAGTTCTTCTCCTCCACCGCCCGTCCGCACTCCGGGCACACCGGCTCGGGCAGCCCGTGGAGCAGATAGCCGCACACGCAGCGGGGCTCCGCGACCGTGACCCTCGCCTCGAGCCCGCAGCCGGGGCAGAGGAACCGGCGGTTGGCCGCCTGGTCGCTCTCCTGCTGGCAACGCGGGCAGCGGAAGCGGACCGGCACGAATCGTCCGAGGGAGTGGTCCGGGCTCTCGCGACGGGAGACGAACTCGATGCGGGCGATGATCGGTACCGCGATGGTCCCCAGCGCCGCCGGCAGCGCGAGCGCTCCGCAGAACCGGGCAACCCACTCCTGCATCGTGTAGTGCAGCCAATCCCACATCTCCCACATCAGCGTGATCAGCAGCAGCCCGGCCCCGCACGCGGCCGCGATCGTCAGCCAGCGGACCCCCTTGCCGACCGACCCCTCGAACCTCGCCAGGAGCAGCAGCGACGCGTGCAGCGGCAGCACACCCAGCACCGTGAAAGCGCCGCCCGACTTCGCCACAAGCTCCTCGGCCTCCCATCCCATCCCGCCGTGCCCCCAGACCAGCAGCAGCCAAACCGCCAGGCTCACCGCCAGCAGCCCCGCTCCCGCCCACGCCAGCGCCAGAAACCTCGACCGCGCGATCGCCACCGACGCCATCAGCCCCGCGAGGCTGTACGCCGTCAGCAGGGCGCTCGTGCCCAGCAGCTCCTCCTCGAACGCCACCCGCGGCAGCAGCAGGGCGAACATCCCCAGCAGCGCGGTCACCCCCAGCGAACCGACGAACAGCCAGAGCCAAAGGGTGCGCGAGGGCATGCGCGCAGTGTACCGCGCGCCCGCGGACCGAAGCACGGCACCGACATGGAACGGTCGGCTGTCCGTCTCCAGGTGCACCGACGGGACACGCCTACAAGGCGTCGTTCCAGCAGGGCGCCGGCCACGCCGCCGGTCAAGGACGCCCCACAGAGATAGAAGTACGAAACGCCGCCCGACGCCCCACACTTGTGGTGCAGGCTTCCAGCCCGCACAGAGGTTCTTACGGCGTGCAGGCTGGAAGCCTGCACCACAATCCGGCCGCGGCCCCGCGCGGAAGTCTCACGCCCCCCACTCCCCCGCGTACCGCGTCTCAAACCCCGGCGCATCCCGCCCGGCCAGCTCGAACAGCCGCTTGGCGATCTGGCGCAGGTGCAGCGCATCGTGGGCCGACCACGCGCCCAGGAGGTCTCCGGCGCGGATGGGGCCGAGCTTGGGGTGCTGGTAGGCGCGGCCCCAGTCGACCCTGCCCAGGCCCATCAGCCACACCACCGACCGCTGGCGCTCGGCGACGAACCGTGCCGCCACCTCTTCCAGGTCCGCCTCGCGGTACCGCCGGGCGACCGCCCAGCCCTCGGGGTCGATCCCCTCCCACTGGACCTGCGGCTCCGCGAGCGTGCGCTGCAGGCGCGGGCGGAAGTCGCCGGCCTCCTCGTCGGCGAGGTGGCAGACGACCTCCAGGATCGACCATGTCTTCTCGTCGGGCCGCCAGAGCGCCTCGTCGCGCGAGAGGCCGCTGACCAGCGCCGGCAGCACGGAGCTGAACCGGTCCATGCGCTCGATGATGGGCTGGGTGTTCATGTCTCAAGCGTACTCGTGACCATCTCGACCGCTCGGAAGATCCGGCGTGCCCGGGTCTCGGGCTTCTTGGCCCCCTCGATCGCCTGCACATGCTCGCGCTTGTGGGTGTAGCTCAGGGCTTCCCACGCCGCCAGGGCGCCCTTGACCTGGCGCAGCGCCGCGAGCAGGTCCGCCGGCGCCTCGACCTCCCGCGGCATGTCGTCCACCTGCAGGCGCACACGGACGCGCTCGCCAGCCTCCACCCCCGCGCCGTCACGGTGCTTCTTGGCCAGCGGGATGAAGCAGGCCCCGCCCATCAGGAAGGTGGTCGTGCGGTACGAGTAGCCGCGCAGCGTCGCCACGACCGGCACGCGGGTCTTGCCGAAGACCGCCTTGGGGTCGAACGGCAGCGCGATGCCGCAGCCGCCGGTCTTGTGATCGCGGACGACCTCGGCGTCGAAGGTCTTGCTCCGGGCGGCCTGGGTCAAGAGCTGCCCGCCCGCATGCGGTCGATCCCCTGCGGGAACGGGTAGCTGGGGAACACGCCGACATTGGCGAACTGCCACATGCAGGGCGATGGGTAGACATCGCCCCGGTAGCCCGAGTCGTACATCGTCCGCAGCACGCTCTCGAAGCTCGGCTCCTGCCCGTCGGGCCCGACGAGCTTGTTGGACCGGGCGCCGAGGAACGACACGCTCGCGACCGGGCGGCGCTCGCCGCGCCCCTGGATCATCTTCCAGATGGTGCGGAACCCCCGTGAGAGATCGTCGAGGGTGAAGTGCGGCTTGCCCTTGGGGCGGAGCAGCGCGAGCACGAGCACGCTGTCGAGGTCGTACTTGAGGACATAGGGCTCCCGGTCGTACGCCGCGTGCACCGAGACCGACTCGTGGAACATCCTCGCGTAGCTGGTGACGCTCTGGACGCTCCACTGGCTGGTGGTGATGCGGTTGACGAGCTGGGCGATCAGGCCGTGGGAGTTGTCGTCGTCGTTCACGCCGCAGACGACGGCCCGGTACTTGCCGTCGAGGGCGTCCAGGAGCATGTCCTGCCCCCACATGATGCGGATGCGCCGGCCGGACTCGAGATTGGTCCGCTCTCCCGGCAGCAGCGACACCCGGTCGGCGAACTGCTCGGAGCCGAGGAGGTCCTCGGCGCCCTCGTCGTAGATGTGGACCTGGCTGGTGACGGTCATCGGGGGCTCCTTCCGGTCGGGCCGGGGGACAGATCGGGCCCGTCCGTGCAATGGTACCCGGCCGCCCCATCAGCCGCCTGGTTCGTCCGGAATCTGATTGGCGGCGGGGGGGCAAACCCCGACACCCATGCTAACAGGAAGGGCACGCGCGCCGTCTTCCTCCCGTGGTCGTGGGCGCCAGGCCCAGGCCGAGGTCCATTCACGAAAGGAAACAACAATGAACATCCGGCGGAACCTGTTGGGCGGCGTATGTGCGGCGGCGATCGGGCTGGGAGCGGGGGCGACCGACGCCGGTGGAGAAGCGACGCTTGGCCCGCCGGCGGTCTGCGTCCCGGTTGAGTGCGAGCACGCCGGGGTCAAGATCGCCGACGCCTCCGAGGGCGCGTTCGCCACGGTCCGGGGCTACACCGCCCGAGAGGCGATGCGCGACGGGCTCGCGGCCCTGGCGGATTCGGAGGATGTCCTCAGCCACATGGAGACCGTCCGGCGCGTCGTGGTCAACCTCGGCGACAACGACGCCCAGAGCAACGCGTTCCTCGCCCAGCTGCTGGCCCGGGCGGCCGAGGCGGAAGCCGAGGACGCCCCGCCGGCCCGCAAGGCGCTCGCGTGGTTCGACGCGGGGTTCTTCGCCGGGGCGTCGGGCCAGATGGGGACCGATCTCGGATGGAAGGCCGGGCACGCCGAGGGCGTCGCCGGGCTGGGCTGGCTGGAGCGGGCGCTCGGATACGCCGAGGGCGATCGCGAGGGCCGGGCCGCGATCCACTTCGCCGCCGCGACCGTCGCGCACCCGGCGATGCGCCAGAGCAAGCGAGACCTCTATGAGCTGCACATGCGCGAGGCGATCCGTGGCGCCGCCGAGGGCTCGTTCCTGAAGACCAACCTGGATCGCCACGCCGATTCGTGGGACGAGTCGCTCGACGACCTGGCCCGGGGCGGCTGACCGCCCGGTAAGGTACCCCGATGCGGGCCGCACCCCAGCAGCATTTCGGATCGCCCGGCGCGGATCGAGAAGCCCCCGCGCCGGGCGATCCCGCGCCCGGGCACGGGCTGGTCGCGCGGGCGGTCGGCGGCGACACCCTCGCGTTCGCCGACCTCTACCGCGAGCACGGCCCGACCGTTCACGCCGTCCTGCTGGCCCGGGTGCCCCGTGCCGACGCCGACGATCTGACCCAGGAGGTCTTCGTCGCCGCTTGGCGCAGGCTCGGCGAACTCCGGGACCCCGACGCGCTCGGCGCGTGGCTCATGGCCATCGCGAGGCGGAGAGCGATCGACTGGGCACGCGAACGCGCCAGGCGCCTGGCCCGCGAACGGGCGCAGTTCAGCAACGGCGACCCCCTCCACCCCGGTGAGCACGCACGCGCCGACGCCGTGCTCGCCAAGATCCGGGCACTGCCCGAGGTCTACCGGGAGGCGCTGCTCATGCGACTGGTCGCGGGGATGACCGGGCGCCAGATCGCGGCGAGGCTGGGCATGACCGAGGGCTCGGTGCGCGTGCACCTGCACCGCGGGATGGGGCTCTTGCGGGAGACCATGGCGGAGGAATCGCGATGAACGGGCACGAGAATGACTGGCTGGTGGACGGCGTGGGAGAGCCGGATGCGATGGAGCGCGGTGCGGAAGATGCGCTCCGAGGGGCCCGATGGAAGGCCGATGTCGACGATCTGGTCGCGCGACTGGAACGGGATAGCGCGGGCCGCACCACCGCCGGCGCGGAGCGGGCGGTGCGCCGGAAGGCCTGGAGCCGGCCGGCGGTCCTGAGCGCTGCGGGGCTGGCAATGGTCTTCGGCGCGTGGGCGCTCCTGATCCGCCCCGGCGGGTCGGCCTGGGAACGGGCGGGCGGCGGGGCTTGGCGCGTCGGGGTGTGGGTCGAGACCGGGTCGGGCACCCAGGAGTTCGCGGCGACCAGCGTGGGACGGGTCACGGTCGGGCCCGGATCTCGGGTGCGGCTCGTGGCGGCGGAGAACGACGAGCACCGCCTTGAGCTGGCGCAGGGGTCGCTGGAGGCGTTCATCTACGCCCCGCCGCGCCTGTTCTTCGTCGAGACGCCGGGAGCGACGGCGGTGGACATGGGGTGCGCGTACGAGCTGGAGGTGGCGGAGGATGGCAGCGGACTCCTGCGCGTCACCGGCGGATGGGTGGAGCTCGAGGCCAAGGACGGATCGGGGCTGGTGAGCCGCGTGCCGGCGGGGGCGGTGTGCGAGGTTCGGGCCGATGGAGCGCCGGGGCTGCCGCGGTTTGAGGACGCAGGGGAGGGGTTCGCCGCGGCTCTCGCGGGGTGGGACTCCGCCCCCGGCGCGCTGGATCTCGTGCTGGAGCAGGCGCGGGCCCGGGACGGGCTGACGCTCTGGCACCTGGTTCCCAGGACCATGGGGGATGATCGTGCCGCGGTCGTCGATCGGCTGTCAGAACTCGTACCCGCAGTTGGGCCGCCCGACGGCGTGCTCACGCTCGACCCCGCCGCGATGGAGGCCTGGTGGTCGGCGGTGCGGCGATCGTGGTAGCCCGGGAGTCGGGCTGATGTCGCCCCGATGAGCCTCCGGCAAGACCCCCGCGCGATCGACCCCTCGATCATCAGCTCGCTCGTGCCCGGCGCCACGCCTGGAGCGGCGGGGCGCTGTCCCAGGTCAGCGTGGCGAGGCTGGGGTACCTCGTCGACCCCGAGCGTTGGGCGGGGGGAGGGCAGCGGGGGTAGTGGAAAAAAGAAAGCGGGCCCGACTGGCGATTAGCCAATCGGGCCCGAAGTACGGCGGCAACCTACTTTCCCGCAGAGCAGTATCATCGGCGGACAGGGCTTAACTTCTGTGTTCGGGATGGGAACAGGTGTGACCCCTATCCAATGACCACCGAAAGCCTCACAACCCGCTTCCGCGGGCTGTGGGTGGGGGGCAATGGCAGTAGCGAGAGACGGGCTGCGTCTTCGCGTGGCGCCTGGGGAGGCCTCGTGGCCTGCCTCGGCAGCCGGTTGACATGATCAAGCGTTCGACCGTTAGTACCGCTCCGCTGAGGGCCTCTCGACCCTTAAACGCGCGGCCTATCAACCTGATGGTCTATCAGGGGTCTCACGCTTGCGCTACCAGACCTCATCTCGAGGGGGGCTTCCCGCTTAGATGCTTTCAGCGGTTATCCCTGCCCAATGTAGCTACCCTGCGATGGCCTTAGCAGGCCAACAGGATCACCAGGGATTGGTCCAACTCAGTCCTCTCGTACTAGAGTTGACTCCTCTCAAGTCTGGAACGCCCACAACAGATAGGGACCGACCTGGCTCGCGCCGGTCTGAACCCAGCTCGCGTACCGCTTTAATGGGCGAACAGCCCAACCCTTGGGACCGCCTTCAGCCCCAGGATGCGATGAGCCGACATCGAGGTGCCAAACCGCACCGCCGCTATGGACGCT
>JADZER010000036.1 GCA_020850415.1 Phycisphaerales bacterium | reverse complement strand
GTGGCGACGGTGTCGGAGGCGTTGATGGTGGTGTAGGGGGTCTCGAGCACGGAGTTGATGGTGGCCTGCTCGTTGGAGGCGACGAGCACCTTGGGCATGGAGAGCGAGCGGCCTCGGTTGATGGACTGGAGGGCCTTGAGCACGACGCTGAAATCACCCGGGCTGAGCACGATCGCCGAGCCGCCGGTGGAGCGGTCGGCGATGCCGCCGGAGGCGGCGCCGGTGGAACTGAGGCCGAACAGGGAGCTGAGCTTGGCGATGGTGTCGCCGGGGCCGAGGATGAGCTTCTCCATCTCGACGCCGAGGTCGAGCGAGTCGCTCTCGGAGAGGCTGACGATGAGGACCTCGAGGAGCACCTGCGGGCGCCGGACATCGAGGTCGTCGATGAGCCTGGCGAGCCGGTCGAGCTCCTGCACCTCGCCGATGGCGATGATGGCGTTGGTGGCGGGGTCGGCGGTGAGCTGGAGCTGGTCGGGGGCGGCGGCGGTGGGGGAGGGGGAGGCGGTGGTGGAGGCGTCTCGCGGGGCGGCTGCGGTGCCAACTTCCGTGGCGATTGTGGCCGGCTGCGTGAGCCCCGCGGTGACGAGCGACTGCACGACCCCGAGCACCTCCGCGGCGTCGCGGTTCTGGAGCGTGAAGGTCCGGGTGGGGCGGCGGGCCGCCTCGGGGGCGGTGGCGAGCCTCGCCAGCAGCTCCTCGACCTGGGCGTGCTGGACGGGCGTGGCCGTGACCAGGAGCGTGCCGGTCAGGCTGTCGGCGACGACCCGCAGACCCGCCTCCTCGCCTCCCACGAGCCGCTGGATGGAGGCGGCGAGTTCCTCGACCCCGAACCCCCGGGGCGGGTAGGAGATAGTCTCGACCGCCTCGGCCCGGTCGAACCGACCGATGAGTTCCTGCCAGCGGCCGAGGTCCGCCGGGGGGGCGATGACGATCACCGAGCGGTCGTCGGGGCTCGCGAGCAACTCGCCCCGGAGGCGGGTGCTCCCCGCCGCCTCGCGCATCGCGGCCATCTGCTTGAGCAGCGTGATCAGCTCGCCGGCTGGCCGGTGGCTCACCGCGATCTCTTCCGGCAGCGACGCCGCGGCGTCGGACTCAATCGCTTCCAGCGTGCGGAGCGCGAGGAGCAGCCTCGGGCGCAGGTCCGCCACGATGACCGATTCCGACTCGGGCAGGCCGGTGACCGATCCGCCGGGGGTGGAGAGCAGGGGCTTGAGCGCGGCGACGGCGTCCTCGGCCCGCCGGCCGCGCAGGGGCACGAGCACGGACAGGTACCCCGGGCCGCCGGAAGGGGACGCGGCGGCCGCGGCCTCCGGCGACTCCAGCCGCGCGAGCGACGCGGCGGAGGTCAACGCGACCACGCTCAGCGTCCCGTCGTCCCCCATCCGCACCGTGCTGTAGCCCCGGGCGGCGAGCAGGCGGTTGGTGAGGTCCCACAGCTCCGCGTCGGAGAGCTCGGCGTTGAGCCGCACTGTCGCCGAGCCCGTGAGCTTGGCGTCGTACTCGATGTTGAGGCCGAGGCGCTGGGCGGAGAGGTCGACCAGCCGCGCCAGCTCGACGGTCTCGGCCAGTTCCACGCCGGTCGCGGGCTGGCCGGGGCAGGCCGGGCCCGCGAGCGAGAAGGCCCAGAGCCCGAACGCGGCGATCGTCTTGGGGTACCGGGGCACGGTGCGGTCCCTCCTTGCCGCAGTATACCGGAAAGCGCTGCGCTCTGGGACTCACGGACGGTGGCTGCGCAGTCCCCGGCGACGATCGGGCGGCGCGGTGGGAGTTGGTTGGGGGCGGGTCGGCCCGCGGGCTCAGAGACCCCGAGATCCTTCGTCAACCTTGTCCGCGTCCCCGTCACTTCCGGGCTCCGCGGGGGTCCGATCCGTGGCGAGGAGTCTGTGCGCGGGGTGCTGCGGTTGGAGCGTGGGGATGTTCGGCATCGGCTCGTCCCCGCCTGCAGCTATCGATCCCTCACATTGGGTGGGAAATCGCCCAGAATCCCTCGCTGGATGAGGCGCGCAGTACCGCAACCAGACAGGGAGCGCGCGCAAACCACCGGAACCGGCTGAGGGCGAACACTCACCGCGGCGGATCTTGTCTGCTTCTTTGCATCGCCGTGTGCGTTGAGCCCGCGGATCCTGTATGCTGTGTCGCGGGAGTTTCGGGCATGAGGACACGTGAGTGCATCCGCGCGTTGACGAACCTTGCGAGGCTGTGGTCGTGCTCGGCGCAACGGGAGCTTCTGGTAGAGCCCTCGCGCAAGACGGCGCAGATGCGCGAAAGTGCCCGGATTCTGGAGCTGGGCCGCTCACGGGTGAGCCACGACCGCCAGCGTCCGAGGCCGCCTCGCTCACGCCTACCGCGTGGACCATTCGGGCCCCCGTCCGCCCTCGCGTCAGCGTCGCGTGGGCCCCAAGCATCTTCGTCATGGCCGAGTCTGGGGTGTGTCTCGTCCGCTTCGGCGAGAGCTTCCTCAGCCCTGCAGAATTTCCTGGGGACTCCCATGGCCCGGAGATCAGGAATACGCGGCCTGGTCGAAGCGGCACTTCTCTATCGCAAATGGTCGGCTGACATGGACTTAGGATCGAAGGGCATAGCGACCCGCCCCACGAGCAAGCCCGAGGTAGATTTGTGGCCCGGAATCGGACTTGCACGCGGCCGGCGATTCGGGTATTCAACACCGGTTGGGACTTGGGACTCCGTGACGTCCGTCTCCGCGAAGACGGGCAAGGGAGACACAAACATGTCGAAGGCTCTCGCCCTCCGTTCCATGCAGCTCGTGGGCTTGTGCGTTGCTGCACTCACCGCGCCGGTGTCCCTCGCCCAGTCCGGCGACGACAGCGATCCCAGGGACTGGATGTGCCAGACGGTGATCGCCGACGACTTCGGGTATCTGTACTACGGTGTCACCAACGGCTACTCGTGCAGTGATTTGGATCTGTTCCCGGGCAACCGAGTTCAGTGGGTACCGTCCGGTTGCTGGGGAGTCCGCACCTATGGCACCCACCACGGCAAGGAAAACGCCGAGAACGGCACCTACTGCGATATCTCTCTGCGCGGTCTGCCGGACGGATGCCCTCCATCGGGCGATGAGCTTGACTGGACGAAGCTGCTCTCGCAGATGGATGCCGGCGGGTTGAACATCGACCTGGAGACAGGCGTCACGCCCCCCGATCTGCCTCCCCGTTCCTTCATCCCCGCCTTGAGTTCGGCGCCGATGGTTCCGGCGCCCGGCGGCTCTATGACGAGGCCGGTGGCGAGATTCTCGCGGCCGATGCTGGCTGATGCGGTTGATCTCGTCAGCGGGATCCCCATGGTTCAGGAGACGGATCTCGAGCTTCCGTTCGGGACCGCGCTGTTCCGCCATACTCGCACCTACTCGGAACCGCCGCCCGCGAGCCATGAACTGACATGCTACGACGGATTTCTGGAGGGGGATTCAGCCCTCGATACCGATGGCAACCACATCCGGACCGTTGCTGGCGACGCCGGCGGGGTGATCTCGGGCGACTACTGGGATTGGCAGGGGCAGGGCTGGATGATGGGCGAGGCGCCGCTCTTCCTCATCGACGCCCACTACGACCGCATGGTGTGTGTCGAGGACGGTTCCGACGACGGTCTCTCCCCAAGACGGTGCTACTTCATTCCGGACTCCCATCACGCGATCCCGTTCGATTTCGACGACACCAACGGCGAGTATGTCGCGCCGCCACGCAACGACGCCTATCTGAGCCACAACGGCGACTGGGACGAGGTCGGCGATCCGAACCAGGGCATCCCACCGCACTGGGTGACGCGCCCGACCGAGTTCCGGGTGTGGCTGTTCGACCGAACGGTCTGCTACACGATCCGCGCCATCTACGAGGATGTATTCCCGGGGATCCTCCCGCCGGACGACTATGTCTCTGCGACCTGCGAGTTCACGGATCACGACAGCCCTGAGTTCTATGACGGGGCCAGCGGCCGCCGCAGCCGCGGCGCCAACGGCATTCCCTATTGGGGCGTGGTCGAGCGCATCGACGACAAGTTCGGCAACACGATTGACATCGTGTATTGCGACTTCGTGGCGTCCGATGCGGACATCGCGCCGCAGGGAAGCTGTCAGGCCTGTCAGCAGAATTGTCACGAGAAGGGTCAGATCTCGTTCGTCCGATTGCTCTCCGGGACGGACTACACCCTGGGGTCCTCGTGGACCAGCGACCCCTCGGAGTTCGATTGGGACCCGGCGAACGATGAGGGCGCCCAGGACTGGACCCTGGTGTACGCCTACCGGTCGTTTCCGTGGATCGGCTGGACTTGGGAGAACGGCGGGCTGTCAGGCGCCGAAGCGCTGGGATACTCCTTCCACAGACAGAATGCACTGCACGCGGTGTATGTCTACGAGGGGGACGAGGCGGGCACGCCGCCGCTCGCGGAGTCGTACCTCAAGGATCAGGACCAGAGACCGTTCACGCGATCGATCCACTACAGCCAATTCACGACCGATCAGAACGGGATCGTGATCGACGACGGGCCGGCGGCGATCGACCACGCGGAGTCACTCGGATCAGCCGCTGACTTCGGCCTCCCTGGGACTTGGGTCCACAAGCTCCAGTATGTGTACACGGAACCGTTCGCACGGCTCAACCTGAACCCTATGAAGATCCGGGATGTCACCTTCTACGGCAACACCTATTCGTACTCGGTCCCGCACCCCGTCGACACCCCATGGCTGATCAAGGCGACACGCATCGACAAGGACGCCGCCGATCTCCCCGCCGACGGGCATCAGATCGTCTCGCTCTACCAGTACGACTCGCGGGGCATGGGGCTGGTTGAGCTGTCCGACGGCGTGTGGTCTGCGGAGACCGCGGATGGAGCGAACTACTACAGCATGAGCGCACGGCGGTCGTGGAATTACACGACCACGCTCCAGAACATCTACCGGGACGAGACAGTTCGCCGTGCGCTCGCGCAGCTGAATGCCGATCCGAACGGCGCCCAGTGGGCGGTGAATGATCTTGTCGTCGGCCGCCGCCCCGGGTCTGACCATGCGGAGCTCGATGGCGAGCTGTTCACCTTTGACGACATACCGGACGGCGCGACCTTCTCGCCGAGCGGGGCAGACACGAGCTGGGAGCGCATCGCAGATCTCAGCCTATACCGCTGGGACCAGACGGCGGATCCGAGCCACTCCGATATAGGTGGTGAGGCGGGGTGCTTCGGAGAGGCGAGTGAGTTTGCCGATGCCGTGGAGGGTTTCAGCGAAGATCTATTTGACAACTATGTGGCGAAAGCTCCGAACCAGTCCCAGATGGTCGTCCCCGGCGTCTTTGTGATTGCCGATCGTGGCTGGAGTGGGACCGGGAACCGGTACTACAAGCTCTTCCGCTTCAGGACGCAGGATTCGGACATGTACAGGCCGAGCGGCAAGGCATTTGTGCCGTGGTGGGCTTCAGACTGGATAGAGCGATCCGCGTACCATGCACCGTTCCGCGTGTGCAACGCGGTCACGCCGTACCCGATCCCGGCTCCGCCGTCGCTCACCGCCCCGGTGTGGATCTCGGTTGTCGAGGAGTACGAGGACTTCGACGACGCGAGGGTGTATTCCACTTCAGCGTTCCCGGAAGGCAAGGTCTCCGCGGGGGAATGGGGGGCGGGAGAGGCTGTCCGTCCCGGTTCCCGCCGCGTGGTGGAAATGAACGCGACCGGGTATGTCTTGTTCGACAAGATCTGGAACTTCAAGGATGGGACAGCCGAGGCCGAGGGCATCAGAGAAGAGTTCAAGTACGACGATGACGGACGACTGATAGAGCACCGCACGGTGGGCTGGGGGACCGCGGACAATCCGGACCCGATCCAGGAGGGGCTGGTCTTCAAGTACGCGTATCGGCAACTGGTGGAAGGGGAGAACGCGAGTCATGTCCCGTTCGAGATCACCGACCGGTGGATTCAGCGCGGGGCGACCCATGATGGAGGAGGTCCCCCGAACCGGACATACCTTCTCGAGCGCCATGAGTACGGTGGTCCGCGGCCTGACATGCCACTGAAGACAACCGTGTGGGCCAACCCGTCGGGCACGGAGACCTACGACACGGACTACATATATGTGTTTGACAAGGATGTCGACAACGACGGAACGGAGGACGAGCCTCGCGAGTGGACGCTCAAGAGTCGCATGATTCTGGGGCCCGCCATCCCGGTGGGTGTGGGGACCGATCAGGGTTTCTATCGGCCGCAGCGCTCCGAGGTCTACAGCTACAGGGACCCTGACGATTATTTCCCGAGCGTATCGGATCAACCGGGGGTGCGGGTGTGGAACGCCTATGGGCTTGAGCATGTGAGCGGATCGGCCTCGCACGCCCGCCGGTTCTATGACTACATGTACTACGACTCCATGGGGCGGGTGCTCCGGGAGGTGCGCGACGCGAAGGCGGGCGAGCCGCTGCACCCGATCGTCGATAAGCGAGACGGCGAGGGCGAGCCGGTCATTTTTCAAGACATGTCGGCGAGTATATATGCGACCTATCCGGATATCGACGGCGATGGCGCCGACGATCCTCGCATCCCGTTGAATGGTGCTTTGCTCTATGAGAGGAAGTACGACTACTGCAGATATGGCCCTGAGGTGGTCGAGGACTTCGACGGGTTCCAGAAGTGGTACGCGTATCACTGGGATGTCGAGAAGCCAACTTGGTGGATTACCCGAGAGTACGGGTTCAAGACGCCGGGGAATGTCGAGTCGCCGGGCTCCATCACGGTAACCGGCGACGAGACCGGGGGTCAGATCTGGAATGTGACTTGGGACTGGGATGATCAGGGGTCGCTGATCCAGCAGTTGTTCGCCAAGCTCACGACAATTGAGATGGAGGTAGACTCCGCCGGCCGCCCCGTCTCAGCAGAGGCCACCGGTTGGGATGGCAAAGCCATGAAGGTGGAGGCTCAGTACGACAACTTCGGCGGGTTCTCCAGGGAGACCGACCCAACCGGGACGATGACCCGCACCTACCACGATCCCCTGGGCCGTCCGGAGCGGATCTTCAAGGGCACCCGCGACTTCCATTCATTCTGGGGGTACGACACCGGCCTGAATGGTGAGAACACCAGCGACGATCTTGCGGTCATCGAACAGCGGACCTACGGCGAAGGCACAACCAATGCGTACAAGCTGATCGAGTCGAGAAAGTTCCGCGAACGCCCCACGCAGCAGTACGGGCAGTGGGACTGGGACAACGAGGGGTTCAGAGAGGAGTACCTCTACGACTGGCGGATGCGCAAGGTGTGGACCGGCACCTACGCCGAGGGCGACGACCAAGCGCTGGTGCGGCAGCAGTTCCTTGTTCTGGACCACATGGACCGCGTGCGATTCACGGTCGAGTACGGTGCCTCGGGCCCTACGCCGCCGGACTCCCTTGGCGAATTCAGCATCGGCAGCCTGCTGGTTGACGGGGCATCGGACCTTCCCTCGGCCGCTCAGATCCTCGCGGAGGCGTCTGGATCTCAGCATGATCTCCTGCGTCTCAGCGAGACCACCTACAACGCGGCGAGTCAGGTCACGGGCCAGTTTGAATACGATGTCTCTCCGACGCACACCGACGGGAGCCGCTATCTCGCGACGATCACACACCATGACCACGAGAACCGGCCCATCCTGCAGATTTCACCGAACACCGCCCCGGTGTTGACCGAGTACGACGCGTTGGGCCGTGTGCTGACCCGCACGACCCTGCTGGACGCCGAGGCGTTGCCGCGGTTCGAGATCAGCAAGACGGAGATGCTCAGCGATACCAACGGCAACACGCTGGCGACGGTCACCTGGGAACGCCTGCACGACATGACCGACCCGACGAGCGATGATCCAGACCTGAACGCCATAAACTCCGTGGGGACGGCGACCTGGAGCTGGTACGACAACCAGGGACGGGTCATCGCGACGGCGGACCTGGGTGCCGGCTCCGCGAGCGACGAGTTTGTGAACCCGCAGGGATGGGACCCGCTCGGGGCGCGATCGGCCATTATGGGCGACGAGCCGCCCAATGTCCTGGAGGATGGCACCGTCGTGCGGACCGCCAATGTGCCGGACGACGCGGTCTTGCACTGCTACTCCTACAACCCGCGAGGCCAGAAGTCCGTCGAGGCGACACAGATCGCGTTCGACGGGACAAGCCACACCTATCGGTGCGAGACCTTCTGGTACGACGGCCTGGGCAACCTCGTGTTCTGGTCGGAGAACGAGACCGCGGCGGGCAATTCGACCGACAAGCGGCAGACCGCCTACCTGTACGACAAGGGGCGGCTGGTGAAGATCGCCGCGGTGCTGCCTGGCCACCAGATGATCCAGACCGGTGGACCGCCGATCAACATCGACGAACCGCCGCCAGGGCAGACCACCCATCTGGGCTATTACTCACCGGACTGGGATGCCACAGACGGCACGCTACAGGTCACGCTTGTGGACTACAACGGTCCGGGTTTCATCAGCGACCCGCTCTCCGGCGAGATGACGCCCGTTGGCGCTCAGGTGTGGACGGGCGACGGTGTCTGGAGCCACAACAAGACTCTCCCATCCGGCGTGCGATTCCCCGATCCTGTGACGGGACAGCCGCAAAACGGCGCCGAGCCGGACCTTGAGTTCACCTATTATGTCGACGGGTCGATCCGAGTCCGAGAGGACATCCTCGGCCGGAGCTTCACACACGCGTACGATCAATTCGGGCAACGGATCAGCACCGAGGTGGGCTATCCAGCCGGGTCGTTCGTCGCCGGCCATGAGCCCCTCGATATTGCCGATCTGTTTACCTTCGGGTACGACGATCTGGGACGACTCACCGGCGCCACCGCGGGCGTGGACGACAACAGCGACGGCGTCCTCGACGACAGCAACGACACGATCATCGCTGACAATGTGTACGCGTATGAGCATCGTGGCAATCTGAAGACGGAGTACCAATCGTACGGCGAGATGGCCGACGCCTCATCGCGGGCGGTGGGGTACCAGTGGGACTATGTGCCCGGTTCGGCCTCTCTGGGCGCCGACGGCAACCACGACCGCTTGTCACAGATGACCTACCCGGCGCGAGTGCAGAACGCGACGGTGCGGACGATCGAGTACTCGTACGGCCTGGGCAACCCAGCCGACAGCGTTGACAGCACGCTCTCCCGTATCTCCCAGATCAGGGATATCACCAGCGGCTCGTCCGAGCAGTTGGTCGCGTACCTGCACGCGGGCGCCAACCGCCGCGTGTACACCACCGCGTGGAGCGATGGCGGGGGTTCGCTAGCCGAGGCGTATCGACAGACCTTCGACGACGGGGCGGCGGTCGGCTACACCGGCCTGGATCGGTTTGGAAGGACAAGAGACCTCAACTACACATCGCCCGGCGGCACGCCCATCCACCGATACGAGTACGGCTACGACTCCGCGGGGAACCGGCTCTACGCCAAGGTGACGCAAGACGGCCAGGCCAACACCCGCAGTTGGCTCTACGGGTACGACGATCTGGGCCGCCTGCGCTCGGCCGAGCAGGGTGAGTTGCAGATAGACCCGAACAACTACGGCAATAGCTCGATCGTGCAGAGTCTGGGCACGCCATCGTCCCGCGTGGCGTGGGGCCTGGACCGCCTGGGCAATTGGACCCAGCCGGCCGACGGGTTTGAGGGCCGAGTCGAGTTCGAGGACACCGACGGCCTCGCCGGGTACGAGACACTCGTGCTGGCCGAGGACCACTCGACCGACCTGCGGAACGAGCTGGACGAGATTGTGCGCGACGATGGGTCGGGCGCGGTGAGCGAATCGTATGTGTACGACGCGGCCGGAAACCTGATCGCGGACGAGGACTACTTCTATCAGTTCGACGCATTCAACCGCCTGGCGAATGTACACGCTCGCGGCGATCTGGAGTTCGACGGGGCGGGCAACATCACCGACGGTGAGCCCGGGGACTGGCGGGCCGACTTCGCGTACGACGCGCTAGGCCGCCGCATTAGCAAGCAGGTTCCCTGGCACACCGGAGATGCCCGTCAGGCGTGGTATTACTACGACGGGGTCCGTCGCGTGCAGGAGGTGTTCCGGGACCCGCTGCCGCAGGCGGGGATCGGCGGCAATCCGACGCCGGGCGGGAGCTATGTGACCTACACGGACCGCGAGTATGTGTGGGGCCCGGAATATGTGGACGAGTGCCTGTGGCAGGTCGATCGGACGGGTGCCGCGGCATTCGTGCTGCAGGACGCGAACTTCAATGTCGTTGCGCTGCTAGATTACGCGGGCAGCGTGCTCAAGCAGTATGACTACGACCCCTACGGCGAGGTGATCGCATCGGACTCATTGGGCTCGTACGCCCACAATAGGATCGGGTTCCAAGGGCTGCCTGTGGACCGGTTCGATGTTGACGCTCCGTCTGCTGAGTTGGCTGTGGGAGCGGACACGCTGAGCTACGCGCGGAACCGCGACTACAGACCCGATCTGGGGAGGTGGGTGCAGCGAGATAGTGTTTTGACAGGGACTCTCGAGGTAGTTGGTGACCTCGCCAGCATCGCAACAACCCCCAGCCAGCCAGACTTCTTGACCCACTACGGGGATGGGCTGAACACATTTGCATTTGTCCGTTCCGGCCCGCTGAATTTGACCGACCCATTTGGCCAGTTCAGCTTCGGGCAGATGGGTGCGGCGATGGGAATCCAGGGAATGCTCGGAGGCCTGCTTGGCGGGACCATGAGCAAGATCATGTGTGGTAGCTTTGTCGAGGGCGCGATCGGCGGAGCGATTGGCGGCGCTCTTGGTGGTGGTGCAGGTTACGCCTTCAACTCCGCATTCGCCGCTTCGGCCTCGGGCCTCTGGGGCTCTCTCGCGGCTCACTCCGCGGTGGGTGCTGTGGATGGTGCCGTGTCCGCCTTCGGGCAGACCTACTACACAGAAGGCAGCCTTCGTTACGCGCTTGCTGACGCTGCTGCGGGCGCGTTGATAGGAGCAGCCACCGGAGGTCTCATGGACACTCCGGCCATCCGCAATCTCTTCGTACCACAAAAAGCTCGAAGCGTACTCGCCCATCTGCGATCTCATAATGGCGCTCCACCGCAAGGGTACAAGGGCGGTCGTGCATTCAAGAATCGCGATGGCAAGCTACCCCAAGGTTCCTATAAGGAATACGATGTCGATGCGAAAGGTAGTGGTTCGCGCAATGCTGAACGCATTGTGATCGATCAGAACACGGGGCAGGCGTACTACACGCCTGATCACTACGAGACTTTCATCCCGATGCTGGATCCCTGAGCATGCCGTCACACCCCATCATTCTGGATCCTGGAATCGCGTGGCCGCCAAGCGCAGCGCACGCGAAGGTATATTCGTGCGACGGCACAAGCATGACTACGCGGCAGTCGCTTTTTCGCCATCTGCGGGGGAGCCTGGCACTACCATCCTACTGTGCGAATAACTGGGACAGCTTGAGCGAGTGCATGAGCGACATGGAGTGGTCCATGTCCGAAGAGGTGTGTATCCACATCGACGCTGCGGAGTTCGCTCTGTCACGCGCCGAAGCGCATGACGCGTTGAACTGGATGCGAGTGCTGTTCGATGTATGTGAAGAACATGAGCCCGTTGTGTTCGCGATCGTTCTGCGCCCCTCTAACACACAAGGGCATGCCATACTGCAAGCACGGGCTCGTCAGGTAGCGGCTGAGCGGGCGACGGGATGACCCGGATAAAGTCCTGAATCATGCGCACTTTGACAAAGAGGGGTCTCCCGCTGGAAGGTGGTGTTGTGCAGCACCCCCAACAGACGGGAGAGCCCTATGGAGAGCGTAGCGGGAACGACGGACGGGACAAGGGCGTCGGCGAAGGAAGGCCTGGACGGGGCCATCGTGGTGGACACCGGGCAGGTCAAGAGCCACCTGGACCAGGTGGTGCGGGGCGCCGTGGAAGATACCCTCAACAAGCTCCTGGACGAGGAGGCGGACCGGGTCTGCCGGGCGCAGCGGTACGAGCGGTCGCCCGACCGCCAGGACACACGGTCGGGGAGCTACGACCGCAAGCTCCAGACCAAGGCCGGGGAGGTGACACTGAAGGTGCCGCGGCTGCGGAAGCTGCCGTTGGAGACGGCCATCATCGAGCGGTACAAGCGGCGCGAGAGCTCGGTCGAGGAGGCTCTGATCGAGATGTACCTCGCCGGCGTCTCCATGCGTCGGGTGGAGGACATCACCGAGGCGCTCTGGGGCGTGCGGACCAGCGCCAGCACGGTCAGTTCGATGGCCCAGAAGGTGTACACCCAGATCGAGGCCTGGTGCAGGCGGCCGATCGAGGGCGAGCACCCCTATGTGTACCTCGACGGGATCTGGCTCAAGCGGAGCTGGGGCGGGGAGGTCAAGAATGTGGCCGTCCTCATCGCGATCGGCGTGGACTCGGAGGGTTACCGCGAGGTGCTCGGCGTGGCCGAGGGGACCAAGGAGGACGCCGAGAGTTGGCGGAACTTCCTCCGCGGCCTGAAGGAGCGTGGGCTCACGGGCGTGCGTCTGTTCGTGACCGACAAGTGCCTGGGCCTGGTCGAGGCGCTCGGCGAGTTCTACCCCGAGTCGGCGTGGCAGCGGTGCGTGGTGCACTGGTACCGCAATGTGATGACCGCGGTGCCCTCGGGGAGGGTCAGGGAGGTCATGGCGATGCTCAAGGCGGTGCATGCCCAGGAGGACCGCGAGGCGGCCGAGGCGAAGGCGGTGCAGGTCGTCGAGAAGCTCGAGGGGATGCGTCTGGGCAAGGCCGCGGCAATCGTCCGCGAGGGCGTGGCCGAGACGCTGAGCTACATGGCGTACCCACGCGAGCACTGGCGGAGCCTGCGGACGAACAACCCGCTGGAGCGGCTCAACCGCGAGGTGCGGCGACGAACGCGGGTGGTCGGCGCCTTCCCCGACGGGAAGTCGGCCCTGATGCTGGTGGCGGCCCGACTGCGGCATGTGGCGGGGACCAAGTGGGGCCTGCGGCGGTACATGGACATGGGCCGCCTGCGGGAGATGGACCAGGCCCTGGCGGAGCGGACGACCGAGACAGCGGAGACCACCGCGGCCGCGTGAGCCGCGGGCTGCTGGTGCTCCGCCCCCTCCGGGGGCTCCGCACCAGCAGCGGCCTTCCAGAGGAGCCCCCTTCAACCAAAGTGCGCAACTTGACAGACACTGCCTCCCGGCCGACCGCAGGAGGGCCTGGAACTGCCCGCCGAAGAGCGGGTCCCGGTCGTGGATCAGGTGCCGGTGCTTCAGCAGGAACCCGTCGAAGCCGTCCACCAGCGACCGCGTGACCCGCATCACCCATTCGCCGGTCGGGTTCTCGGTGATGCCGGCGATCCGCACCCGGCGCGTCTCCAGATCGATGACGAAGAGCACATGGAACCGGGTCAGCCCGCGGAGCGTCCACGCCTCGACCGTGAAGAAGTCCGCCGCGGCGATCGTCTCCCAGTGCGCCCGCAGGAAGGTGCTCCACGGCATGTGCCTCTGCGGGGCCGGCCCGAGGCCGTGCTCCTTCAGGATGCGGCGGACCGTGGACCGGCTCACGCGATGCCCGAGATTGGCCAGCGCTCCCTCGATCCGCGAGTACCCCCAACCGGGGTTCTCCGCCGCCATCAGGACGCACAGCTCCCGGATAGTCCGCATGGCCCCGGGTCGGCCCCTCTTCCGCCTCGCGCTGCCGTCGTACTTCCGGGCGATCAGCTCGCGGCACACCAGGCACCTCCCAGCGCACCGCTAAGGCTGGGACATACGGGTCTGGCGTGGCCACCAGATTGTGGTATGCTTCTGCAGTCGCCGGGATCGCAGGACGCGAGGGAACCGTTCCGAGGCAGAAGATGGGCACCTCGAGTACGCTGAGTGCCTTGTGGTAGTGGAGCGGTGCGTGGTATTCGCTGGGAGCACGCAATGATATCGCCAGAGCAGCGCTTTCAGGTCACTCTCGATGTTCTGCGGGCCGCCGAAAAGATCTACGGCTATTCGATCGACTCGCGGGCACATGAGGGGTCCATCACGATTCTGGGCACCAAGTGCGGGACACTGAACAAGCCTGGCTTCATGGCGACCTTGTTTACTGCGGAGGCGATTCGGAGGGAAGAGGCACAGCTCTTAACCTACATAGCGGATTCCTCCAAGCCCATCCTCGTGCTCGGTACGACCGGCTGCGGCAAGAGTTCCTTGCTCTACTCATTAGCCGCCCCATCCGAGACACCGCAGCCTACCCGTGGGCGGCGACTGCTCAGTGCATTTCGTCCTATCTACATCAATTTCAAAGACCAAGCGATGCCTCATTTCGGAGCGGTTCAAGGTGGAGTTCCCGGGGTCGCCCTTCGGGACCTGTTGATCGACAGCGTGCTTGGTCCGATGCCGTCGCCTCCAGACCGAACCGCGTTTGATCTTGCGTTCTTGTCGTGGTGCATGGCAGACGACGGCGCCCGGATCTCCGAGTGGCCGGCCATATCCTCGGAGCTAGCGCCACTCAAACGGGAGTTGCGTGCGACGTTGGCGAAGGCCTTAGGCAAGCCCTACCAGGATTTCACTACGGCGGAGCTGCGGGAAGCCTTCGGTGCCCTGCCTGATCTCGCGATGTTCGTTCCGATTGGGATTGCCGCCCTAAACATTCGGCACCTGTGGGCATTTTTGTCATCGACGACGAATCAGCGACGTCCCTTGCTGCTCTTTGATAACCTGGAAGTCCTCGCGGCGGACACGCTCACGAAGCTGTTCCAGTTCACGACCACCATGTACAACGCGATGACGCGACCGCCGACGGTTGTGTTTGCGTTGCGGCACGAGACCCTCGGCGTACTGGGAAAGCGGCCCAATCCAGGCGGGGACTCGCAGTTCATCGTCGATCTAGCACCGTACAACGCACCAACGTCACCGCATGTAGTGGCACACAGCAATGAGATCTTTGCGCGGCGAGCTACGATGTTCGAGTCCGTGATGTCCACCTGTACAGACATGGTGAAAACGACTCCCCGATCGGATGAACTAGAGCCGGAAGAACTAATGGAGATACTCGGCACCGTGCGGGCGAACACCGCCACCCTCCACGCGGCCCTGCGTGGAATACTCCAGAACGATCGGATCGTTGTCGCGGCGAATAGCAGCATTAGGCAGTGCTCGCTGCTGTTTACCAACTTCACGGAGTATCTGTACTTCCTTGCGGACGAGTGCCGGCAGGACTCGAGTCGCAAGCCGCTGTCGGTTACCTCGCTCGTGGCGGGAATGCCCTCGCACCTGGGAGCAGCTGTCGCGCCGGGAACGAGCAAAGCGGAGCGAGATCGAGAGAAGCGTGCAAAATCGGAACTCAAGACCCTTTTCTACATCTGGCTGCGACAGCTCGGCAAGTTCCGCCTCAAGACATCGGTCGCCCACACGGTATGCCAGCCGGAGTTGCTGTTCTCAGCGATCCCAACGACGCGCAGCGTGGCGTCGTGCGATCACCTCGTGCTGTCTTGCATCCACAACCTCGCGACATCTCCCGGGCCGAATGGTGAGACGGCGCCCCCGACGGTTGATGTGGTCGTGGAGTACTTGGGACGGTTGGGGTTCCCTGAGGAATCAGTCGTGAAGACGCTCCGTGCGCACCTCGGGAGGCCGGGGGATGACCTGCTGACGGTCTCCTGTACGAACGCAGATCCCGAACCGGAGGATGTTGTGCCCGGGGCGCCCTTCACCTTTTGCCTGTCCGGCCTCGGGACGGAACTGTTGCTCAACGCGTATCCGAAGGTCGGCTATCTATGGGGCGAGATACTGGAGAAGCGAAAGCTGCTCGGTGATCGGCGATTCTATCATGAATATGATAATGACGAGCGACTGCGATACTTGTGGGAGCACTGCGTCGAGATCGCGGTCTACCACGCACTGTACCTGACGCTGGTTAGGGTGCAGCTTCGTGATCAATGCGGGGCGGCCTGGCTGGATGCATACAGGGAGTGGTTTGGGATCGGGCGATCGCTCCAGCCGGAGCGGATTCTGGAGCAAGCGCACGTGTTCCACATTCCGTCTTTCGGCCACAAGGCGGGATGGGGACCGGGCGGCATTGGTGAGCGGGCGGCGGGTGTTCGAGTATCCGGATCGGACGAACTGTCTGGACGAGTTTCTGGTGCGATCGAGACGCCGTTCTCGTTGCTAAGGGACGGGTATCGTCGAGCGATTGCGGAATCGATCGAGCAGTTGGGCGATGCGCTGAAGGGTGATGGAGGGCCGATGCGTGGTACGCGGAAGGCACATGCGGTGTTGGCCGCGCGTGAAATACTAGGAGTAGAGGAAGTCGAGCGACGCATGACGGGGCGAGGGCGCTAGAAGAGGTTGATGTCGTGGGAGCGAAGGGTCGGCTAGTATCGCGGGTCGTTCGATGGGGAGCTATGGTCTCCATTGTGACTCTGATCGTGCTGGGAGCACTGCGGCCATCTCTCCCTGTTGCAACATGGCGCGAGGCCGCACTGATTGGAGACTTTCTCTCGGGTGCGGTTGCAGCGATCTCGATGCCGCTGGTCGCGGTAGCGCTGATCCTTCAGGCTACTGCGACCCGTTTGCAGGCGCGCGCTGTGCGGTTGAACATCAAGGAGGTAGTATCCGGCAGGCGTCAAAGCCGGGAGGATCAGGTCATTAGCATTGTGACCAGCCTAGTGGCGTCTCGGGTGAGCGTGACGACAACAAGGATGAACCTCGGTCATGGCGAGCCACAGAATCGCGGACGGATTGAGGATTTGCGGCGGCTAGAGGTCACTATAGCGGGTCTAGTCGAGAAGGTGATCTCGGAAGCCGAAGGCAGGGAAGCTATCGACCGAGCGACCGCCGAGGCACTTAGGGCCATGAACGGGTCTACCTGAGTTGAGCGGTTCGTCTTCGGAGCAAGCAGAAGCGTTGGCGACGCTTGCTGCGGGCGAGCATCCACGGCAGGGAGAGCATGGGCTTTGGACGGTACGGATTGCCGGAGCCGTCTTGTGAGCTCTTGAGCCTGCCGAGAACACGCATCCCTCCGGTCCCATCAGGGATGGTATTGAGGGAGACCCCATTGACATTGACAACCCGGGAATGGTCAGGCATACGGTGTATCCTGCAGCGGGAGTTGTTGCTGGAAAGGCAAATGTGTTTGCATGCGGTCTCACTCGGTTCGGCCCGGAATGTCGGATGAGATTTTGGTCTCTGAGCTGGGCGAACCCGGCCCGATAGACCTGATCCCGGACCATTCCAGTACTCGGCCGAGGCCTGAATGCGCAAGATGTGCTTGCTCGGAGAATGGGTTGATCGTTGCTGACCTTCCTGGGTCGGCTCCAGCATAGGAACGGCGCAGGCGGTGATCTCTTGACGAAGGCCGCCGAGGTGCAATCGGAATGCGAGGAGCTGCTGCAACATCCCGACTCTCGTCTGCACCTCGCGGGTCAGCGGGGTGTGGAGTCGACCAGCAGGGACATCCGGCGTGCGGAGCTTGAAGAACGAGATGAAGAAGTGTTCGGGATCAAGGGCGCCCGGGATCGCCGTCGTTGCTGACGATGGTGCACCGAGGCGACTCGCGCTGAAGGCCCGGGGCGCACCGGTGTCTCCTCGCTGGCCCAACCGGGCTGGCACAGCCGGATCCCACGATCACCCGGTCCCGGCCCAGTAGCCGGTGCCAGGCGTTCCCCTGTCATCTGCTCGATGCCCCGGCTGAATCTCCAGAACTCCTCGGAATCCGCTCGCTGGGGCCTTGCCATGCCTGCGATCCGATGGCTCCTGTGTGTCACCCGGCGGGGGAACCGACCGGGGCAAGGAGAACACGCATGGCCAGGAAGAAGACCACCAACCGCGACAAGAAGCTCGCCGAGGCCGTCGAGCAGATCCGCAAGGCCCTCGGCATCGAGACCCTGGAGACCCGGCGGCGCGACGCCCTCGACTTCCACGACCTCGCGGTCTGGTCCATCCGCGACGCCATCCAGATCGCGTTCAACGCCGGGTACGAGGCGGGCTTCCGCGACGGCGAGCTGCTCAACCGCTGAGAAGGGAGAACGACCATGTTCATCAAGAAGATCGTGCTGGAGGGGGCGGACGGGGATGTGCAGATCAGCCACACCGAGCGGGGCGCGCTGGTCGCTGCCGATGGCGTCGAGGACGAAGTGGCCAAGACCGACAGCCGCGAGGAGCGGTACGGTGTCGCGTACAACGCCGCGAAGGTCCTCTGCGGCACGACCAACCGCGGGGAGCCCAACGCCACCAACTCGATGATCCACGAGGTGCTCGACCTGATCGACCGGGTCGCCGGCTGCTGAACCACCAACCGCAAGGAGACGACCATGAGCGACCAGCTCACCCACAGCCAGATGGACGACCTGAAGGCCGACCTCGCGTACCACGAGCGCCAGGCCGCCCTGATCCGCGAGCGGCTCGCCCGGGTTCCAGCGCCGGACCTGGTGGCCGAGAAGGACGCCTGCCCCGAGTGCCGGGAGCGCGACGCCGACAAGCTCGAATGGCTCAACGACGAGGACGAGCAGGTCCAGTGCCAGACCTGCGGCTTCATCTACGCGG
>JADZER010000035.1 GCA_020850415.1 Phycisphaerales bacterium | reverse complement strand
GCGCTGGCGCTTCGGGCTGTGTTGGTTGGGGGGCGGGTGGGGAGCGTTGATCGTTAGGAGACCCGGATCAGGAGGAGGGTTTGGTCGTCGTGGATCTCCCCCACTTCCCGGACGCCGGCGACGAGGTGGTCGAAGAGTTGGGGGAGGGGGTGGTGGGCGGAGGGGGTGAGCAGGCGTTCGAAGCCGTCGATGCCGAGTTGGCGTCCGTCGCGTCCGGCGACCTCGATGAAGCCGTCGGTGAGGACGACGAGGAGGTCGCCCGGGTGGGCGCGGATCTCTCGGGAGGCGAAGGGCTGGCCCTCGACGATGCCCAGGGGCAGGGCTTCGTTGTCGAGGCGGGTGATCGAGTTGTCGGCGTGGCGCCACCAGAGGATGGGGAGGTGGCCGGCGAGGGCGTAGGTGACCTTGCCGCCGGGCTCGCAGCGGAGGGCGGCGAAGGTGACGAAGATGCCGGTATCGGTGAGTTCGGCGAGGACATCGTTGACCTCGGCGAGGAGGGTGGAGAGGTCGGCGCCGGCGCGTCGGGCGGTGTGGATGGCGGCCTTGGTCATGGCCATGACGACGCCGGAGCGGACGCCGTGGCCGGTGACATCGCCGAGGTAGATGTCGAGGCCGCCGTCTCGGTGGGCGAGGTCGATGAGGTCGCCGCCGACCTCTGTGCTGGGCATGGACCGGCCGAGGACGGCGTAGCCGCGGGCGGTGAGGTCGATGGGCGGGACGAGGCTGGCGTGGATTTGTTGGGCGAGTGCGAGTTCGGCGCGTTCGCGGAGGCTTCGGCGGCCCTCGGTGGCGATGAAGGTGCAGAAGGCGGCGTATCCGGCGACGGTGAGCATGAAGGAGGCCATGCCGACGGCGTCGAACCCCGAGCTGCGCGGCCAGAGCCAGGTTGGGGCGGCGCCGGAGAAGCCGAAGAAGGTGAGGGCCTGGATTGAGAGGGCCCCGGCGAGATACCACCAGTTGCGTACGGCGGCCAGGGCCCAGAACATGCCGATGAGGCCGGAGGCGATGAGCGCGGCGGCGACGGCGGAGGGGGCGGGATGGTCGAGCGTGGTGGGCAGGACCATGCCGGGGGCGAAGATGCAGAAGACGGCGCCGAAGAAGAGGATCTTGCCGCGGGGGGGCACGGTGCGCCAGAAGGCGTCGCGGTCTGGGCGTGAGGCCATGGGGGCAATGTAGCCGAAACGGGGGGCCGCTCAGCCGTCGACGGCACCCACGGCTTGGTAGAAATCGAACAGGGCCTGGTGGACGGCCTCGGCCTGTGCTTTCAGCTTGGGCAGGGTTTCCAGGGCGTGGTGCTCCAGCACATGCTGCCCGAAGATCTCCATCGAGAGGTACGAGCGGTCCAAGAGCTCGTGCATGCTGAGTTCATCGGGTCTGGTCGGCTGATCGGGCTCGGCCATCTGCATGTCTCCCTAGCTGCGGCGTTTGGCCCTCTCGGCCTCGATGGTGCTCAGCACATCGGCCTGGTGGTCGGCGTGGTAGCTGGAGCGGACGAGGGGGCCGGACTCGACGACCTTGAAGCCGCGGGCGAGGCCCTCGGCTTTGAAGGTGGCGAACTGCTCGGGGGTGACCCAGCGGTCGATGGGGAGGTGGTTGCGGGTGGGTTGGAGGTATTGGCCGATGGTGAGGATGTCGCAGGAATCCAGCGACGGAGCGACGGAGCGACGGAGCGACGAAGGGGTGGCGGCGAGCGGTTCGGCTTTCCCTTCGTCGCTTCGTGCCTTCGTCGCTCTGTCGCTTCCGACCCCCGTCCTCTCCTGCACCTCATCGATCAGCTCCAGCACCTCCTCATCCCGCTCCCCGATGCCGACCATGATGCCGGTTTTGGCGATGCGCCCGGCTTCTTTGACGCGGCGGAGGAGCTCGAGGGAGCGGTCGTACTTGGCGCTGGGGCGGACGGCGGGGTACATGCGGCGGACGCACTCGATGTTGTGGTTGATGATGTGGGGCTCGGCGTCGATGACCATCTGGAGGGCGGCCCAGTTGCCTTCGAAGTCGGGGATCAGGACCTCGAGGGACATCCCCGGGCAGGCGTCCTTGGTGCGGATGATGGTCTCGGCCCAGATGCCGGCGCCGCCGTCGGGCAGCTCGTCGCGGTTGACGCTGGTGATGACGATGTGCTTGATGCCGGCCTCGGCGTGCATGAGGCGGAGGCTCTCGGCGACGCGTCGGGGTTCGTCCTTGTCGAGGACGGGGGGGCGGCCGGTTTTGACATTGCAGAAGCCGCAGGCGCGGGTGCAGGTGTCGCCGAGGATCATGATGGTGGCGACGCCGCGGGCCCAGCATTCGCCCATGTTGGGGCAGGCGGCCTCTTCGCAGACGGTGAAGAGGCGGTGCTGGTTCATGATGGACTTGGTGCGGGTGTAGCCCTCGCCTCCGGGGACTTTGGCGCGGAGCCAGGGGGGCTTTCGTTTGATTGTGAGGGCGTGGGGTTGTTCGGCGCCGTTATTGAGGACCATGTCGGTGAGGCTGAGGAGTGGCTTGTCGATGCGGCGCATGGGGTCGCCGCCGGGCCGGCGCGGGTGGCGTGGGGGCTTGTCGGCGGCGGGAGGATTCTGTTCGGCCTGATTTGCGGGCTCTTGGGGCATCGCTGGAGTCTAGGATCGGTCGGCCCGGGCGCTTTGAGCCTGGGCTTGTCGGCCTCGTGGGCCGATTCCGTCTGGCAAAGTGCCGCACGGGGTTCATCGACCCGGTATTTCCGGTCGATCCAATGCCGGGCATGGTGCGCCGGGGCGAGTTGTCCCGTCCGCCCAGATTGACAGCCAGAGGGGTTCTGCTAGCGTTCCAGACCGAACCTTGTCGATCCGGGGTTCGTTCATGCAGGACCATACCCACCACCGGGCCGATCGGGCCCGCCAGACCGCCGGTTGAAGGAGTCCAGCCTTGGGACCGACCGCCAACCTCTCCACTCGTAATGCTCGCCAGACCTCGCTCCTCGCCTTGGCCGCCGGTTTGGCCTCGGTGCTGGGCGGTTGCACGGCGGACTTGGATCACTACCTTGACCCCAGCGAGGTCGGTCGGTACGAGGCGACGCCGACCTCGGTGCCGATCCTGGACCGGATCACGGCGATCGAGGGGCCGGCGGACCAGTTCGTGGAGGTCGATGAGGTCCGGGCGGACGACCTCCGGGCGGAGGCCTCGGAGTACCGGCTGAGCGCCGGCGACGCGCTCGAGGTCCGGATCTACGACATCATCCAGCCGGGGGTGCCGGAGATCTACCCGCTGCTGATCGACACCCGCGGGATGATCATGATCCCGCAGTTGGGGGAGATCGCGCTGGCGGGGCAGACGGTCGAGCAGGCCCGGCAGTCGATCGCGAACATCGCGTCGGGGCTGGTCCGCGACCCGCTGGTGCAGGTGACGGTGACGCAGAGCCGCAAGCAGACATTCACGATCTTGGGCGCGGTCGCGGGCCCCGGGACCTATTTCATCCCGTCGGCTGACTACCGCCTTCTGGAGGCGATCACGGTTGCCGGGGGCGTTCCGGAGACGATCCCGAGCCTGTACATCATCCGCCAGATCCCGCTGACCGCACAGCCGACCAGCTCGGGGCCGACCGGCGCCGGGCAGGGCGGCGGCGAGCAGGGCGAGGGTTTCATCGATCTGCTGGACAACCTGACCGGCGACGGGGGCGGGTCCCCGGCGGTGTTTTCCGCGGAAGGACAGCCGGAGCAGCCGGCGGTGGATCTGGTCGAGGGCGACGCCCCCGCGGACTCGCAGGCGGGCGACCAGCCGGCGTCGGCGTGGATCTTTGTCAACGGGCAATGGGTCCGGGCGGCGCGGGCGGACAGCACGGGGACGGCGGCGGTGCAGCCCGACGCGCTGGTGACCCAGCGTGTGATCCGGGTGCCGGTCCGTCAGCTGCTGTCCGGGGATGCCCGGGCGAATATCGTGGTCCGACCGGGGGATGTCCTCCGCGTGCCGCCGCCGGAGCAGGGGTTCGTGTATATCGGGGGGAACATCACCCGCCCGGGGTCGTACAACCTGCCTGTGACGGGGCCGTACACGCTCCGTCGGGCGATCATCAGCGCGGCGGACCTTGCGCCGACGGGCATCCCTGAGCGTTGCGACCTGACCCGGATGGTCGGGGACAACCGGCAGGCGACGATCATGCTCAACTACCGGGCGATCGTGGAGGGGACGCAGCCCGATGTGGTGCTCAAGCCCAACGACATCATCGAGATCGGGACGACCTTCTGGGCGTACCCGCTGGCGGTGATGCGCAACGGGTTCCGCGCGACCTACGGCTTCGGGTTCCTGCTCGACCGCAACTTCGGCAACGATGTCTTCGGGGCGCCCCCGACAAACTTCACCGACCGCTAAACGCGGGCGAGATCCCGTGAACACGCCGGCCCGGCGGGGCGTAGCGGTTCCCGTGGAGGGAGGAATCCGCCAGGCATGACCACCAAACGCGCGGCCAACTCGACCACGCACCCGGTGGCGACCGGGCGGCTCGTCCCGGTGCTGGGGTTCGCGGCTCTGGCGGCGTTCGTCGCCCTCTATTGGGGATGGATCGCCCGCCAGGTCACCTTCAGCAGCGAGTATGTCGAGGACTGGGGCCACGCGTTCATCATCCCGCTGATCTCGGGCTACATGATCTGGCGTCAGCGTCACCACCTCGCGGCGGCTTCGGCGAGGGCGTTCTGGCCGGGGCTGAGCCTGGTGCTGCTCGGGGCGGCCTGCTATGTGTTCTTCATGCTCGCCGTGCCCAACCACATGCTGCAGGGCCTGGCGATGGTCACGACGCTCTTTGGGATCGTGCTGACCGCCTTCGGGCCGGAGGTGCTGCGGATTGCGGCCCTGCCGATCCTCTTTCTGCTGTTCTGCATCACGGTGAGCGAGGCGGTGATGATCCAGCTGACCTTCCCGCTCAAGCTGCTCGCGAGCAAGGGGGCCTGGATCCTGCTGAATCTGCTCAGCCCGATCTTTGGGTTCACGGTCGACATCGAGGGCAACATGCTGACGATGATCGACTCGAGCGGCAAGGTGCTGCCGCAGCTGAATGTGGCCGAGGCGTGCAGCGGTATGCGGATGCTGGTGGCGTTCTTCGCGCTCGCGGGGATCGTGGCGGTGCTGGGGTGCCGGCAGTGGTGGCAGCGTGTCTCGCTGCTGATCCTGGCGGCGCCGGTGGCGCTGCTGATGAACATCGTGCGGGTGGCGACGCTCGCGCTGCTGAGCCTGATCGACCCCGAGCTGGCCCACGGGGACGCGCACATGATCATCGGGACGATCCTGCTGCTGCCGTCGCTGCTGCTGTTCATGGGGGTGGTCTGGTCGCTCAAGAAGGCGGTGCGGGAGGAGCACGACACCACCGACCAGGCGCCGTCGGGCACGCCGCTGCGTTGGCCGCGGATCTCGGGCTCGGCGGCCGGGGCGCTGGCGGGCGCGACGCTGACGGTCGCGGGCGCGGCGGGGGCTGTGCACACCGTGGTGCCGATGCTGGGCCTGCACCTGCAGAAGCTCCCGATCGAGCCGGCCAGCGGGCTGGCGGTGACCTCGCTGCCGACGGAGACCTCGTCGTGGGTGCAGGCCTACCCGGACCGGCGCGAGGCGGCGGAGGTGGAGGAACAGCTGGGGACGACCAACTACCTGACCCGCGGGTATCGCGAGCGCAACCCGGCCGACCCGGAGCACCCGCGGATCGTCGAGCTTCATGTGGCGTACTACACCGGCATGATCGACACCGTCCCGCATGTGCCGGAGCGGTGCTTCATCGGGAGCGGGATGCAGCTGGGCGCCGCCTCTCGGAACATCCCGCTGGAGTTCGACCGGTCCGACTGGCGTTCGGACCCTGATGTCCCCGAGTCTCTGGGCCCGGTCTACCGGGTCCGCACGAGCGGCGGGCAGCGTGCCCGCCTGCCCCGCGACCCGGGGTCGATCACGCTCCACACGAGCGAGTATCAGATCTCGGAGACCCAGAGCCTGTACGCCGGGTATTTCTTCATCGCCAACGGGGGGCATACCGACAGCGCCAACGGCGTTCGGCTGCTCGCGTTCAAGCTCGAGGACGACTATGCGTACTACATGAAGGTGCAGGTCAACTCCGCGGATGTCTCGTCGGGCGACGAGCTTGCGGGGCTGGCCTCGAGCCTGATCGGCGAGCTGCTGCCCGACATCATGCTGTGCGTGCCGGACTGGATCGATGTCCAGTCCGGCCTCTACCCGCCGGACAACCCGCGCCGGGGGAAGAACCAAGAGCAGCGCTAGACTCAGAGCCCATCCGCGGGCCGGACCGGCCCGCCAGAGGAAGTAGACCATGGCTTCGCGTGTCAATGTCAAGTTTGTTGTGCTGCTGGCGACCGTGCTGGTCCTGGCCGCCGCGGGGACCGGGTTCCTGGCGTACAAGGTGGTCTTCAAGACCTCCGAGGAGCTGGCCCGTCGCGGCGACGCCAAGATGGCCGAGGGGGACATCCCCGCCGCCGAGCTGCTGTACTCCAAGGCGGTCAACAAGGACCCCTACAACTCGGTCTACCTTCTCAAGTGGCGCCACGCGCTGGAGAGCTGGACGCCCGAGACCGACCGTGCGCTGGAGACCGAGTTCTCGACGACCTACCGGCAGCTGCACAGCCAGCTGGCGCGTTCGGACAACATGTCGCATGTGGAGTATCAGCTCGAGCACCTCGATCTGCTGAACCGGTGGCTCAGCCGGAGCTTCAGCCGCACGGGGTATGAGATGCTCGCCTCCGAGGCGGACGCCTACATCCGGGCGCACGAGCTGACGGGCCCGAACGAGCCGCAGGTCGCGAAGCTCCGGGCGATCCGGGGCCGGGCGTTGGGTCGGATCTCGGCGGAGAACCTTGCGCTCACGCCCGAGCAGCTCGAGCAGGCGGAGTCGGACATCGCGGCGGCGCTCGATGCGGACCCGTCGGACTACGAGTCGCTGTTTACGCTGATCGGGCTGCGCCAGTCTGCGCTGGCGAAGGCCGAGGCGGCGGCGAGGCTGAGCGAGGCCGAGCGGCTCCGCGCGGAGCTCGAGAGCACGCTGTCGGGGTTCATTGAGACCAACGGCGCGGCCAGCAAGCCCGGGACGCTTGCGTCGATGCTCCGCACCCAGGACACGATGCGCGCCGAGATGCGCGCGACGGTGATGCGGCTGGCCGACCGGGCCCCGCCGGAGCTTGAGAAGATCCGCGACGGGTACCAGGCGGAGACCCGCGGGTACGCCGCGAACCTCGCGGCGCTCCCGCCGGCGGAGGTCGACCTGGCGGTGCTGCGTCGGCTGTTCGCGTTGGAGGGCCAGACGAACACCAAGGGTGACTTCGAGTCGACGCTGCCGCTGGTGGAGAGCGCCGCGGCGCGCGAGCCCGACGACCTGCAGCTCGCCCTTCTGCTGGGGGAGGTCTTGGCCGCCCGTCACGAGTACGACCGCGCGATCTCGGTGCTGCAGGGGGTGCTCAGCACGCCGCGCCTGCCGCTGGGTCTTCGGGGTTGGGAGCGGCTGCAGTCGCTCCGGGTGGCGGCGTTCCACACCGCGGACTACTCGCTGCGCGCCCGGGCGGGTGCGGAGGACCCGGCTGTCGCGGCGTCGTGGCTGGCGCGGGCGAAGGAGGGGCGCGCGCTGCTTGCGCAGTTCTTCGCGGAGCAGTCCGGGCCGCTGCAGATCATCGACGCCAAGCTCGCGGTGGCGGAGGAGGACTTCGCGACCGCTCAGAAGCTCCTCTCCGAGTACAACATGGCGACGGGCAACCAGGACCGCGAGGCGTTGTGGCTCTCGGCGCAGGTGGCCAAGCGTCTGCGCCAGTGGGGCAACGCCAAGTCGACGCTGGAGGCCCTGCTCGCCCTCAACGCGACGGACAGCGCCGCGCATGTGGCCCTGGCCGATGTCGAGCTGTCCCTGAACCGTCCGGACGCCGCCATGACCCACCTGCAGGCGGCGCTCAAGAACCACCCCGACGACGAGCAGCTCGCCAACCGGATCGCCGAGCTGGGCCAGATCATCGATCCGTCGAAGGCGAGCGACCCGGTGATGCGGGCGGTGTATCAGGCCCGGCTGACGGCCGACGGGAGCGAGTCCCAGATCGCCGACCCGGCGGGAGCCGTGGACGGGCTGACGCTCGCGATCGAGGAGCTGGGCGACGACCCGAGGCTCTACGCGGAGAAGACCAGGCTGCAGATGACCATGGACGACGCCGCGAGCGCGGCGGAGACGGTGAGCGCGGGGCTCGCGAAGTTCCCCGACGACCCGACGCTCCAGCGGTACCAGCGCGGGGTGACGGGCGCCGGCTCCGTGGACGCGTTGATCGAGATGATCCGGGAGTCCGACGCGTCGGAGATCAGCAAGCTGGTGGACATCTACGGGGCGTACCGGAACGCCGGGCGCGCCGCCGAGGCGGAGGCCACGCTCGCCCAGGCCGAGGCCCTGGAGCCGGACTACCCCAGGCTGCTGGATGTGCTCTTCTCCGAGGCGTACACCGGCAAGAACCTGGATCGGGCCCGCGTGCTGGCCCAGCGCGCCCAGTCGACCAACGCCGACCGGATGGACGGCCTGACCTTCCGGGCCCGTCTGCTGATGCTGGAGGGCAAGAACGACGAGGCCCTCGCGGCCCTGTCGCAGGCGGTGCAGCGCGACGCCAACAACGCGTCGCTGTGGAGGCTCCTTGGCAACCTGCAGGTGCAGCAGGGACGCACGAGCGACGCGGTCAGCTCGTTCCAGCGTGGTCTCTCGATCAAGCCGGACGACATCAGCACCATCATCGAGTACTGCGGGTCGCTGATCCGTCTCAACCGGATGAGCGAGGCGCTCGAGGTCGCGCGTCGCAGCGAGCCCACCGCCCGCACCAACGACCGGTTCATGGACCTGTTGCTGGGGCTGGAGGCCGAGGTCGGCGACCGGACGAGCGCCCGCGACCGTCGCGAGAAGCTGCTCGCCGCCCGGCCCAACAACCTGTCCAACCGTCACGCGCTGGTGGAGCTGTACATCACGCTCGGCGAGCGCGACAAGGCGATGGGGCTCCTGGCGGACACTCGGGAGAAGTTCGGGCAGAGCGACTCGCTGGTGCAGCTCGAGGCGCGGTGGTACGCGGACGGCAACGACCTGGAGGCCGCCCGGAAGGTGTTCGCGGAGCGCATCGCCGAGACCCCGCCCGCCGAGCGCATGGGCAAGTACATCCAGCTCGCGCAGTTCATGCTCGGGCACGGGCGGACCCGCAACGGGATCGTGGCCCTGCAGCAGGCGGCCGCCGCCCAGCCGGAGGGCGAGCACGAGGTGGACCTGCTGCTCGCCAACTCTCTGATGCGGTTCGGCCGCAACTCCGAGGGCTACGAGATCGTCCGGAAGCTCATCGACGCCGGCGTGCCCGACCCCGCGCACACCCTCAAGCTGCAGGGGGCCGAGGCGTTGATCGCGATCGACCGGCTGACCGACGCCGAGTCCCTGCTCGCGGGCGTGCCGGACGCGGACACGAACATCACGGCCGTGCTGCTGCGCTCGCGTCTGCAGCTCAAGCGGGGCGACGGGCGGGCGGCCCGGGCCACGCTGGACAACGCGGTGAGCCGGTGGCCGAGCGACTACCGGGTGTGGATCCTCCGTGCCGAGGCCGAGGCGACCGTGCCCGAGCTTCGGGAGGACGCGCTGGCCGACCTGCAGCAGGCGATCACGCTCATGCCGGCCCTGGCCGAGGCGCACAAGCGCAAGGCCGAGCTGCTCGCGCTCATGGGGCGCGAGGCGGAGGCGATCGAGGCGTGGCGCGAGGCGGTGCGCCTCAACCCCAATCTCGAGGAACTGAGGTCCGCGCTCCTCGCGACCATGGTGCAGCGCGGGCTCGAGACAGACGCCCTGCAGATGGCGCAGGAGTGGTTCGACCTCCGCC
Source organism: Phycisphaerales bacterium (assembly GCA_020850415.1). GTDB lineage: Bacteria > Planctomycetota > Phycisphaerae > Phycisphaerales > UBA1924 > PNC22. The sequence goes on along the minus strand of JADZER010000035.1, from coordinate 47,224 downwards.
CGCGGGATATCGGGCTGCGCAGCCGCGTCGCCGAGCTGTTCGTCCTCGGCGGGATGAAGCACACCGCCATCCAGATCTACCAGGACGCGGCGATGATCGAGGTCCAGCCGCAGGTCGTGCTGCGCCTGGTCGACCTGCTCCTGGGCGACGACCCGCCGCGGGCGGGCGACGCCGAGCGGGCGTTGAGCGACGCCAAGACCCTTGTCACCACCGACCCCGCGCTGCTGCTGGCCCGGGCTCGGGTCTTCGCCCTGACCAACCGCATCGAGGCGGCGCGGAACGACTGCGCCGCGTCGTTCAGGCTCCTGGCGCCCTACCAGGCCGACCGCATGGCGTTCTGGTTCAGCACCCTCAACCGCGTCTTCGACGACCCCCAGCAGACGCTGATCTTCCTGCGGGGCCTGGCGGGCGAGCCCGGCGCCTCCGAGTGGGCCGCGATGTTCTCGGCGCGGGTGCTCATGATGAGCCCCGAGAACGCCGCGGCGGGGTTCGCGGAGCTCCAGCGCGTCGTCTCTGGCAGCCGCGACCGAGAGGTCAAGTACTCCGGGCTCCGGGCGCTGGCGGGGAGCCAGTACACGGCGGGCGAGTTCGAGCAGGCCGTCGCGTCCTGGAAGGCCGCCGTGGAGCTCCGACCCGGGGACTGGCAGATCGAGAACAACATCGCGTACTGCCTGGTGGCGGACCTGAAGAAGCCGCAGGAGGCCCTGCCCTTCGCCGAGAGCGCGGCGATCCACGCCCAGAGTAACCCCGAGGTGCTGGACACCCTGGGCGTCACCTACCTCGCGCTCGGCCGGGCGGAGGACGCGCTGGCCCCGCTCGAGGCGGCGGTCGTGGCGACCCGGAGCACCCCCCAGGACGCCAAGTACATGGTCCGCCTGGCCCAGGGCCGCCTGGCCGTCGGGGATACCCGGGGAGCCCGGGACCTTGTCTCACAGATTCAACCCTTGCTGGACAACGGCCGGGAACTCGACGATCAGTATCGGGCGATCCTCGAAGAGGTTCGCACGACCCTCGGAGAGGAATAGAACCCTGCTTGAACTGCCCGACCGGAGAACCGGAGAGGCGCCGCGACTCGTAGGAAAGACCACCAACGGAACGCCCACCCGAACAGGGACCATTCATTATGACCACCGCAGCCCCTCTCAGAACCCCTCAAGCCCTCGCCGGACGACCCCAGGCGCCCTCCAGCGCCGGCGCTCCCGGCGCCAACATCGATGGGGTCAAGATCCTCAAGAAGTATCTCTGGCTGCTGCTGGCGTCGATCATCCTCGGCGGCATCCTGGGGGTCGCGGCACACCTCATCCTGATGCGGGTCTATCCGATCTACAAGCCGCAGGTCGTCTTCCAGGTCCTCGCCCCCACCACCAACACGGGTGATGTCGTCGTGGGCATGGACGAGGACGAGCAGGCCCGGTTCGCGGCCACGCAGGTCGCGCAGATGCAGTCCGACGAGGTGATCCAGACCGTGGTCTCCGACCCCCGCCTGCAGCAGAACGGCGGGGCGTGGTACCAGGCGTTCGTGTCCGGCGGGAGCTTCCAGGCCGACAACGCCGCGGAGTGGCTGCAGGACCACCTGAGCGTGCGCCAGCTGCCGAACACGGACATCATCGAGATGAGCCTGGGCTGGAAGGACCGCAACTCGATCACGAATGTGCTCGGGTTCATCCGCGAGACCTACCTGAACCAGCTTGGCGAGAAGACCCGGCTTCAGACCGACCCGCAGCGCACCTCGCTGGAGAACATGGTCGGGAAGCTCGAGGACTCCTACCGCGACAAGCAGACGCTCCGCGAGCAGATCCTGAGGACCGAGAATGTCGACTCGCTGGAGCAGCGCTTCGCGGCCGACAGCTACGAGCTCAACACGGTGCTGGGCACCCTCCACGGCATCCGCACGGCGATCGAGGGCGCCAAGACCCAGCTGATGATCTACGAGGCCGAGCTGAACTCCGCCGGCGGGCCGACCTACTCCGACGAGCTGATCGGCGCCATCGAGGCCGAGCCGATCATCCAGGGCATCATGCAGAACATCGCCCAGCTGGAGACCCAGAAGCAGGCGATGCTCCACCAGGGCATCGGGCCCGACCACCGGGCGATGAAGAGCGTCGATTCCCTGATCGATTCGTGGCGTGCCAAGCTCGATGAGCAGCGCCGGGAGTCGCTGCGCAAGCGGTTCGCCGCGATCATCGACGGGCTCCGGAACACGATCTCCCAGTACACGGCGCAGGCGACCGACCTGTCGAACCAGCAGCAGCGGCTCGTCAGCAGGCTGGTGGACCTCTCCAAGACCATGGTGAAGGTCCAGGACCTCGATATCGAGATCGCGCGGATCCTCGAGACCAAGTCCGACGCCGAGGAGCAGCTCGGAAACCTCGACACGCTCTCGCGCCTCACGACCGCCCGACGCATCATCGAGCTCCAGCGGGAGCGCATCCCGGACAAGCCGGTCTTCCCGGACATCGTCATCATGCTGCCCGCGGGGATCGTGCTGTGCCTGGGGCTCACCATGACGGTGGTCTTCCTCCGCGAGCTGTTCGACCAGCGCGTCAAGGGCCCCGCCGACATCGCGATGATCCCCAGGACGCGCGTCCTCGGGTTCGTCCCCGACGCGAGCGAGGACTCCAGCACCAACGCCGACCAGGTCGCCAGGGCGCTCTCCCGGGCCCCGCGAGGGGTGCTCGCCGAGAGCTACCGCCAGATCCGCGCACCCATGCTCAAGCAGATGGACCTCGCCGGGCACAAGTCCGTCGTCGTCCTCGCCGGCATGCCGGGGTCGGGCGCCTCCACCACCGTCAGCAACCTCGCGGAGGCCGCCGCGGCCTCGGGCAAGAGGACCCTCATCATCGACGCCAACTTCCGGCGCCCCACCCAGCACAAGACCTTCGGCCTCGCCGAGGCCCCCGGCCTGTCGGACATCCTCGCGGGCCAGTGCTCGCTCGCCGAGACGGTGCTCCCGACCGATTCGGAGCGTCTGTCGCTCCTCCCGGCCGGCACCGCCGCGTCCCGCGTGGTCGAGCGGCTGTCCGGCGCGCAGTTCGGCGAGCTCCTGGCCGCCGCCGGCGCGGACTACGACGCGATCTTCATCGATGTCCCGCCCGTCATCGTCGCCGGCGACGGGCTGAGCGTGGCCAACCGCTGCGACGCGTCGGTGCTCGTCACCAAGGCGTACGCCGAGAAGCGGGGGCTGGTGTCACGCATCCGAAACGAGCTGGGCGACACCCGGGCCGAGTTCCTGGGCGTCGTGGTGAACGGCGTCAAGGCCGCGGCCGGCGGGTACCTCCGCGGGAACATCCGCGCCAGCCAGGAGTACGCCGGCGCCTCGAAGTAGGACCCGCCCCCGGGGGCGAGAGAGAGCCGTGTGACACCCGCCCAACGACCTGTCCAGAAGCCGACGACCGGGCCCCCGGGGGAGGGGGGGGCGGGTCGGCGTTGCGTGCTGGTCACCGGCGGCGCGGGCTTCATCGGCTCGCACCTCGTGGACCGCCTGCTCGCGCGGGGCGACAGCGTCACCGTGGTCGACAACCTCTCTACCGGCTCCCGCGCCAACCTGCCCGAGCACGAGCGCCTCACGCTCCTCGAGAGCGGCCTGAGCGCCGCGATCCCGAGCCTGGCCGCCGGGCGCGTCCGGTTCGAGGAGGTCTACCACCTCGCCGCCGCCGTGGGCGTGCAGCTCGTGATGGACGCCCCGGGCGACTCGATCAAGACCAACATCCTGGAGACGATCGCCCTGCTCGAGTTCGCCGCCGCCTCCGACGCGCCCCCCGCGGTCCTGATCGCGTCGAGTTCGGAGGTCTACGGCAAGGGAGCCCGCAGCCCTTTCGCGGAGGACGACGATGTGGTCTACGGCCCGACCACCGTCGCGAGGTGGTCCTACGGGATGAGCAAGGCGCTCGACGAGCACCTCGCCCTGGCCCACCACCGGGCCGGCGGCCTGCCGGTGGTCGTCGCCCGCTTCTTCAACACCGTCGGCCCTCGCCAGGTCGGCAGCTACGGGATGGTCCTGCCGCGGTTCGTCGCGGCGGCCCTCGCCGATGAGCCCCTCGTCGTGCACGGGACGGGCGAACAGACCCGCTGCTTCTGCGATGTCCGCGATGTGGCGGCGGCCCTGCCGCGTCTGGTCGCCGAGCCGGGGGCGCGCGGGAGGGTCCTCAACCTCGGCTCCGATGTGGAGATCACGATCCGCCGGCTGGCGGAGACGGTCATCGCCACGCTCGGCTCGGGGTCGGAGATCCGGCACATCCCGTACGAGCAGGCGTTCCCCGAGGGCTTCGAGGACCTCGCCCGGCGCCGGCCCGACCTGACCCGGGTCCGCCGGGTGATCGGGTTCGAGCCGTCGGTCCCGCTTGAGCGGACGATCCTGGACATCGCCGAGCGCCAGCGGGCCTCGCGTGCGGACCCGGCCGCGCAGGTGCGGGCTTGATCCCCCTCGCGTTCCAGCAGGCGGCGCAGGACGGCGCGACCCAGCGGGCGATCAACGACCGCATCGAGGCGCTCGGGGGGAGCATCCAGCGCCTGGCCGAGGCCCAGCAGGAGCTCGCCCACGCCGCCGGCATCGACGCGGCGGACGCCCCGACCCGCCTGGAGGTTTTCCACGGGTACATCGGCGTGTTCATCATCGCGTTCATCGTGACGCTGCTCGCCACGCCCGTGATGCGCCGCCTCGCGATCGCGTTCAACATCATCGACCACCCCAACGAGGCCCGGAAGATCCACAAGATGCCCATCGCCTACCTGGGCGGCGCGGCGGTCTTCCTCGGGCTGCTCGGCGGGATCTTCTTCAGCTACCTCGCCATCGCGTTCCCCGACTGGGGCATCGTCCAGTGGCATCACACCGCCCACCTCACCGGCGACGACCCGCTGAACCCCATCCCCGCGCCCGTGCCCATCTCCGTGGTCCTCGGGATCACGGTGATCATGCTCGTCGGCCTGCTCGACGATGTCGTCGGCATCGAGCCGCGGATCAAGATCACCGGCCAGCTCTTCGCCGCCGCCGCGCTCGCCTACGACGATGTCGGCGTCCGCGTGGCCAAGGGGTTCCTCAGCCCGACCATCGGCGACTGGCTCGGCAACCCGGACCTGGTCTTCTCCATCCCCACCGGCTTTGCCATCCCCTTCCTCACCCGCATCCTCCCCACCGGCGAGATGGGCATCCCCATCGATCTCATCTACTGGACCGGCACCGCGGTCATCGCCGTCTTCGTCCTCGGCGCGTGCAACGCCTCCAACCTGATCGACGGGCTCGACGGGCTGCTCAGCGGCGTCACGGCCATCTGCGCCGCGGCGTTCCTCATCATCGCCCTGTCCCTGGCGGTCCTCGACGACGGCCCCCGCGACGCGCAGCGCGTCATCCTGTGCCTGGCGCTCCTCGGCGCCTGCCTGGGCTTCCTGCCGCACAACTTCAACCCGGCCACCATTTTCCTCGGCGACTGCGGCTCGCTGCTGCTGGGCTTCACCACGATCGTGATCGTGCTCACGCTGGGCGACACCGGCAAGACGCACCTGGTGCTCGCGGGCCTGATCATCTACGCGATCCCGATCATGGACACCTGCCTGGCCATCGTCCGGCGCAAGATGGCCGGCAAGCGCATGAGCGACCCGGACTCGGACCACCTCCACCACATGCTCAAGCGGGCGATGGGGGTCAAGGGCGCCGTGCTCACGCTCTACGGCATCGGGCTGTCCTTCGGCATGCTCGGCGTCATCATGAGCCTGTGGAAGGCCCGGGTGACCTACGCCATCGCGGGCATCTTCATCGCCTACATCGCGGTGGTCTCGATCAAGATCGCCCGGCGCAAGCAGATCGAGGAGGCCGTCGCCGCCCGCGCGGGCCCCCGGGCCCCCGCCCGGGCCGCCCCCCGCGAGCCCGGCGACAAGGCCAAGCCCGCCTGACCCCTCGCCCCGAAGGTGCGGCGTCCCGCCGCCAAAGCCCCGGACCCGCCGGGCGCTGCTCGGCCCTGCCTCCCCGTATACTGACCCCGCATGGAGGCCGGAGCGCACAACCCGCCGCGGATCATCGCCCTCATGAACCAGAAGGGCGGCGTGGGGAAGACCACGACGGCCGTCAACCTCGCCGCCGCCGCGGCCGAACGGGGCCTGCGCGTGCTGCTGGTCGATGTCGACCCGCAGGCCCACGCCACCCTCCACCTCGGCGTCGATCCCGACAGCGTCGAGCTCTCGGTGTACAGCCTCCTGCTGGACCCATCCGCCCGACCCGGCGACGCCATCCGCCCGGTCGGCGAGCGCCTCAGCCTGCTCCCGGCCGAGACCGACCTGGCCGGCGCCGAGACCGAGCTCGCGTCCGAGGCCCGGCGGCACCACCGGCTCGCGGGCATCCTCCACAGGCTCGGCCACGAGTTCGATCTGGTGATGATCGACTGCCCGCCCTCGCTGGGCCTGCTGACGGTCAACGCCCTCGCTGCCGCGCACGAGGTGCTCATCCCGATGCAGGCCCACTTCCTCGCCCTGCAGGGGGTGAGCAAGCTGCTCGAGACGGTTCGTCTGATGACCGCCTCGCTCAACCCGGCCCTGCGGGTCAGGGGCGTGGTGCTATGCATGCACGACGCCCAGACCCACCACACGCAGGAGGTCGTGGCCGATCTGGATGACTTCTTCGCCTCGCAGGCCGGGTCGGGCACGCCCTGGGAGGGCGCCCGCGTGTTCCGCCCGCACATCCGCCGGAACATCAAGCTCGCCGAGAGCCCGAGCTTCGGGCAGAGCATCTTCGCGTATGCCCCGGACGCCCCGGGCGCCCAGGACTACCGCGAGCTGGCCGACGCGGTCTTCGGGCAGCCGCCCGGCGCCACGCCGCCGAAAGCCGCCCCGCCCGCGCGCGAGACGACAGCACCCCCGCCGCAGGTTCATGTCCGCCCGCAGCAGCCGACGCCCGTCGAGTCGGCGGAGTAGCGCCCGGGCATGATCCCTCCCCGTCAACCCAGCGCCCCGCCCGATCGCCGCCCACCCCGTACCCGCCGGGCCCGGGTTGCCTTCGCGCTCTACGCCCTGGTCCTCGTCACCGCGACGCACTGGCCGGAGCTCGTGATCCAGGCCCCCTCGTTCTCCCGACTCGACCTGGTGGTGCACGCCGGGGCGTTCGGGTGCTGGGCCGTGCTGTTGACGCTCGCGGGCTTCTGCGGCCGGCCGCTCTCACGACGCAACATCTCGATCTCGGCGCTCATCGCCCTGGGCTACTCCGCCATCGACGAGGTGAGCCAGGCCCTCCCGTTTGTCCGCAGGTCGGTCGACGCCTCCGACCTCGCGGCCAACTGGGCGGGCATCGTTCTGGCGGCCATCGTGCTGCTCGGCTGGTCCCGGATGCGGTCCGGGGACCCTTCGGACCGATAACAGCCGACCAGTCGCGCCCCCGGGCCCCAGGGCTTTGTCTAAATGCTGGGCCCGATCACCACACCGACCTGACCCACCCCGGTGTGCCCAGCCGATACTCGCGGGGGCACTACCGTTACCCCAGCCCCGCAGAAGGCAACTCGCGGAGAACAGAGCATGAGCGGCGACCACGGCCACCACGGATTCCACGGCCCCAAGTGCTGGGTGCTGACGCTGATCGTCGGCCTCGTGCTGGGCGCGGTGCTGAGCTTCGTCGCCCCGGCGAGCTACACCGGGCACGGGGCGCAGACCGTCGAGGCCCCGCACGGGGATGGCGAGCACGGCGCCCCTGGGGAGGGATCCCTCGGCTCCGGGTTCGCCAATGAGCCGCTCGGCGACCCGGTGACGCTGGCCGATGCGGGCGACGAGGGCGGAGCGCTCCCGGCGCAACCGATACCCGAGGACCACGGGCAGGCCGATCCGGCGCACGCCGGGGCCACCCAAGCCCAGGGCGCCGGCGCGGAGGAGAGCCACGACGCCCACGGCCCCTCGCCGACCGTCCCCCTGTGGCTGGTGATCCCCTTCGCGCTGCTGCTGCTCTCGATCGCGGTGATGCCGTTCATCAACGAGCGTTTCTGGCACGCCCACTACCCCGACTTCGCCTTCCTCCTCGGGGGGATGATCATCGCGTACTACTTCCTTGCCTTCGGGCAGTCCGGCTACCTGCACGGGCAGAGCTACGGCTCGTACACCATGCTCCACACCGGGCTGGAGTACTACTCGTTCATCGCCCTCATCGGCGGGCTGTATGTCGCCTCGGGCGGGGTGCTCGTGGATGTCAAGGGGCGCGGAGGCCCGGTGCTCAATACCGGCCTGCTCGCCGTCGGCGCGGTGCTCGCCAATATCACCGGCACCACCGGCGCGTCGGTCCTGCTGATCCGGCCGTTCATGCGGATCAACAAGGGCCGGCTCAAGCCCATCCACATCGTCCTGTTCATCTTCATCGTGTCCAACTGCGGCGGCTCGCTCACCCCCATCGGCGACCCGCCCCTCTACCTGGGCTACCTGAAGGGCGTCCCGTTCCAGTGGACGATCATCCACCTCTGGCCCATGTGGGCGGCGTGCATCGGCATGCTGCTGGCGATGTTCTTCGTCATCGACACGATCATCGCCAAGAAGCACCCGTTCCGGGCGCCGGAGGGCGCCGACGAGAACGCCCCGGCCGAGAAGACCAGCATCCGCCTCCGCGGCACCTCGGGCATGATCGCCCTGGCGCTCATCATCGCGGGCGTGTTCATCGACCCCATGCTCAAGAAGTTCGCCGGCGTCGAGGGCCTGCCCATCGGGCCGACCTTCCAGATCGCCGTCGCGATCACCGCCTACTTCGTCGCCAGCCGCGAGATCCTCAAGGCCAACGACTTCAGCTTCGGCCCGGTCAGGGAGGTCGGCCTGCTGTTCGTCGGGATCTTCGCCACCATGGCCCCGGCCCTGGGCTTCCTCTCGGCCCATGGACACTCGCTGGGCCTGAACACGCCCACGGCGTTCTACTTCGGCACGGGCGCCCTCTCAGCGGTCCTCGACAACGCCCCCACCTACCTCAACTTCCTCCAGGTCGCCTTCGGCGAGCAGCCGATCAACGCCGACACTGTCCAGGTCTTCCTGTCGAACCGGCTGGGGCAGCACGAGCTGATGGCGGTCAGCCTCGGGGCGGTGTTCTTCGGGGCAATGACCTACATCGGGAACGGGCCGAACTTCATGGTCCGGGCGATCGCCGAGGCCGGGGGGCTCCGCATGCCCTCGTTCTTCGGCTATGTGCTCCGGTCGGTGGCCCTGCTGCTCCCGGTGCTCGTGGTAATCTGGGCGATTTTCATCAGGTAAGCCGGCCGGGCGAGCCCCGGAACGCTCCCCCGGCCTCAGCGCGGCTGTCCCGGAAGAGCCTTGCGCTGTCTTTGCGCTTTCCGGAGCCGACCGACTGGACAGATCGACGCCGGGACGCCACAATGCTCCCCGACGGCGAAAGCCGCCTCGAAGGAGCGTACGAGAGAACCCCGAACAGAGAGAGACAGGAGACACAGCATGCGCACTCTGACTGGCCTTGTGGCTGTCGCCGGCCTCGCCGCGATGGCGAACGCCGATGTCGTGATCAGCGAGATCCTCGGCAGCACCTCGGGCACCGACTGGGAGTATGTCGAGATCGCCAACACGGGCGCCGTTGCGATCGATACCACCGGCTGGAAGCTCGAGCTCTGGGATTCGGACGCGGGCGGCAGCTTCGGCGGCGCCGACGGCGGCTCGCCCCATGTGTTCCTCGGCGGCGTCCTGAACCCCGACGAGGTCTTCGTGATCGGCAACGGCCTCGCCCAGGCCGGCTTCCCCAACCCCCCCTTCAGCTTCAACCAGACCTGGAATGACAACTCCGTCGAGAACAGCTCGTACACCGCCATCCTCACCGACGGGGCGAGCAATGTCATCGACTCGGTCTTCGTGACCGACGGCGGCGCTGGCGACACCGCCAACCGCGCCGGCACCGCCATCACCCCCAACCTCACCGTCGGCCCCGACGCGGGCTTCCTGCCCGCCGGCTTCGCCCGCACCGACATGTCCGGCGGCGCGGTGTTCATCCTCTTCGACACCGCCTTCCTGGCCGACGGCTCGGTCGAGGGCGGCACCCCCGGGATCAACCAGATCGTCCCCGCCCCGGGCAGCCTCGCGCTGCTGGGCCTGGGCGCCCTGGCCGCCCGCCGCCGCCGCTAATCCGCGACGCGCTTGAGATCGCAACTCCGACGGCCCGCTCGCAAGAGCGGGCCGTTCTCTTTGCGCCGGGCCGCGCTGGTCACGCCCCGCGCAGCAGGCCGGAGAGCTCCGCCAGGTCCACATTCCCGCCGCTGATGACCACCCCCACGCGCGACGCCCGGAGCGAGCCCTCGCGCGCCGCCCGGATGGCCCCGGCGGTCGCCAGGGCGCCGGTCGGTTCGACCACCAGACGAAGCCGCTCCATCAGCAGACCCATCGCCCCGACGATCTCGCGCTCGCTGACGGTCATCATGCCGTCCACCAGCGTGCGCACGATCGCGAAGGTGTAGCGCCCGAGGTACGGGGTCCGGGCCCCGTCGGCGATCGTCGGCGGGTTGCGCGCCGTCCGGAGCACGCCGTCCCGGAAGCTCCGCGTCGCGTCGTCCGCCAGCTCGGGCTCCACGCCGATCACGCGGCACGCCGGGCACACGGCCTTGGCCGCCACCGCGCAGCCCGAGAGCAGCCCGCCCCCGCCGCAGCAGACGAACAGCGCGTCGAGCTCCCCCACTTCCTCGAACAGCTCCAGCGCCGCGGTGCCCTGGCCCGCGATGACCGCGGGGTGGTCGTACGGCGGCACGACCTCCAAACCCCTCGCAGCGGCGAGGCCCCCGCCCAGCTCCTCCCGGACCGTCGCCGCGGGGTCGTAGAGCACCACCTCGCTGCCCGCCGGGGCGCCGGCCAGGTAGGCCCGCGTCGCGGCGAGCTTGACCCTCGGCGCGTTGTCGGGCATGACGATGACCGCGGGGATCCCCAGCAGCGAGGCGGCGAGGGCGACGGCCTGGGCGTGGTTGCCGCTCGAGTAGGTCAGCACCCCCCGGCGCCGTGCGTCGGGGTCGAGGCGCGAGAGGGCGTTGTACGCGCCGCGGAACTTGAACGCCCCGACCCGCTGGAGGTTCTCGCACTTGACGAACACGCTGGCCCCGACGGCCCCGTCCAGGCTCCGCGAGGTCATCACGGGCGTGCGTCTCGCGACTCCCGCGAGCCGGGCCGCGGCGGCGCGGACATCGCCGATCGTCACGGCGTCTGCGAGCGAGAGATCGGGCGGAACGCCTTCGGTGTGTGCCATGGCCCGGGACGATAGCGTCCGCGCAACGAGAACGCCCCGCCGCACGGGGCGACGGGGCGCGAGATCAGAGCGTTCTCAGGCCCGCAGGCGGGTCAGCGCCGGCGGCGGGTGGCCATCAGGCCGCCCAGGCCCAGCAGCGCGACCGACGCGGGGGCCGGCACGATGGTGGTCGCCCAGCGCCCGCCCTCCATGTCGAGGTCGAAGCGGACGAGCGCGTCGGCGGCGAGCACCAGCTCGTTGTTGGCGGCCGAGTTGCCGAAGTCATCGCCGAGGGAGAAGTCCCAGCTGCCCTGGCTGCGGAGCTTCCACTGGTAGGTGCCGGCCGCGAGGGCGAAGGTGCCCGAGTGCATCCCGGCGCCCATGTCGGTGAGGTACCACTGGCTGCCGCCGCCCCAGCCGTTCATATCGCCCATGAGCTCCCAGTCGTGCGAGCCGTTGTCGGTGTATCCGAGGCGCCACTTGCCCTCGGGGTTCCAGCCGTCGCCGTGGGTGGTGGTGTCGTAGAGGAACACATGCAGCTCGCCGTTGCTGTCGGCGGTGTACTTGGCGTTGCTGCCGGGGGCGTTGGTGGACCAGTCGTCGACGGTCGCCTTGAACTCGTACGCCTGGCCGGGGTTCATGCCGGTGACGGTGTACTCCCACTTGTTCGGGCCGGTCTGCACCATCGGGTCGGCGTTGTTGCTCCACCCGTTGAAATCGCCTCGCACGAAGTAGGGCTGGGCGATCGCGCCGGACGCCGCAACGGCCAAGGCCGCACCGGCAATGAGGGAAAGCTTCATCTGGGTCTCTCCTCGGATCCTGTGGTTGTCTCTCTGCCGGCGGGTCTCCCCGCGGGCTCCAGTCGCCTGAGGATATCCGCAACCGTAATACAGAACAAGGCCCGTGACCAAGGAAGGCCCGGCGTGCCCGCATCCCCGCGTTCTCGGCCTCTTGCCCAGCTTATCGGCCCGCGCTGCGGGTGGCGTCCTCAGTCGCCGCGGGGGCCACATCGGGCTGCACGCCGAGGTAGGTCAGGGAGCGCTCGAGCACGCGGCGGGCGACCGGGCCCGCGACCCACGACCCGTAGTGGTGGCGGATGCGGATCAGCTCGGGGCCCGGGTCGTCGATCACCACGACGACCAGCAGGCGCGGGTTCTCCAGCGGCGCCCCGGCGACGAAGCTCGAGTTGTACTGGCCGTCGAAGTACTTGGACGGCGAGCCCCTGGGCCGGCGCTTGCCCTCGGGCGCCATGCTCAGCGGGATCTCGGCCGTCCCCGACTTGCCGAACATCTGGTACCGCCAGCCCGACTCGGGGTGCAGCTTGTCGGCGGCCATGTTCAGCTCGACCTTTTCCGCGACGGCGCGGATGGTGCGCCGGGTGAGGGTGGCCACATCGGCGGGCAGCGCCCGGACGATGGCGTCCCGCTCGGCCACGCCCGGCTCGGCCGCGAGCAGCCGGACGGTCGGGATCGTCCCCGCGAGCTGGCCGCTGCGTGCGAACGCGCAGAACGCCCGGGCCATCTGCACCGGCGTCACCGCGATCTCGTGCCCGTAGGCGACCGATTCCTGCGTCCAGTGCGTCCAGTTCTTCTGCGAGGTCATCAGGCCGCCGGTCTCGCCGGGCAGCCCGATGCCGGGCTTGGCGCCGAACCCGAAGCGGATGAGCCCGTTGCGGAGGGAGGCGTGGTCCAGCCGCTCGCTGCACTTGACCATGCCGATGTTGGAGGAGTTGACCAGCACCTCGGTCCAGGTCATCTCCGGGCGGCGGGTCACATCCTCGAAGTGCCGGCCGTACTTGTTGGACCACCTCCCGCCCTCGGTATCGAAGACCTCATCGAGCTTCACCAGCCCCGACTCGGTGATCAGCGACCACACGAACGGCTTGAAGGTCGAGCCGGGCTCGTAGATGTCCTCCACGCACCGGTTGCGTCCCAGCGCCGGGTGCGTCTCGCGCTTGGGATCGGCGGCGAGCGTGCGGTACCGCACCCCGGAGTACGGGTTGTACTCCCGCGCCGGGGGCGAGCCCGGCGCGGGCTTGGCGTCCACCCACGGGTACTCGGCCAGCTCGCCGACATCGCGGTACAGGTCGAGCATCGCCAGGATCTCGCCGGTCAGCGGGTCCATCATCACCATCCGCCCGCCGGCGGCGTCGGCGTCCTCCATCCCGCGGATCAGCTCCTCGTGGGCGATCCGCTGGAGCTCCAGATCGATCGCAAGGCGCTGGGCCTTGCCGTGGGCCGCCGGCGTCCACTGCCCGTGCTCGATCCACAGCGGACGCCCGAACGCGTCGCGGACATACCGGGCCCGGCCGTTCGAGGCCTCGAGCTTCCCGTCCAGCGTCAGCTCGGCCCCCATCAGCCCGGTGTTCTCGAACCCGACCTTGCCGACCAGCGAGGCCACCAGATCGCCCCCCGGATACTCCCGCACCGGCCGACGCTCCAGATGCACCCCAGGGAGCTCGAGCGCGTGGACCGCCGCCACCTGCGCCTCGGTCAATACCCCGTCGATCGCGGCGTAGCGGATCAGCGGCATGGGCTCCGCGCCCGCCTCGCCCTCGACCGCCGCCAAGACCGGGAGCGTCTCGGCCGAGCCCCCGTCGCCCTCCAGCCACCGACGGATCGACGCGCTGAAGCCCGGGGCCTCCGGCTCCGGCGGCCCGAGCAACGGACGCCGCTGATCGTTGAGCGAGACCGCCCGCACGATCCGTTCGCCGACATCCTCGGCCGGGACACCGGTCACCGCCGCGAGGGAAGTGATCAGCTCGTCGAGCCGATCCCGATCGATCTGCTCGGGGTCGATGAACACCCGGTACCCCAACCGGCTCATGGACAGCAGCCGGCCCCGACGGTCGAGTATCTCCCCGCGGTAGCCCTCGACCGGCCTGCTCGCCACGCGGTCGACCGCGTAGGACGCCAGATCGGGGCTCGGGGAAAGCTGGAGCCAGGCCACCCGCACCAGCACGGAGACGAGCATCGCCGCCACGCCCCAGCCGGTCAGCCGGGCGAGCAGGTCGATGCGGTCGGTCTGGCCGGCGCGTCGCGTCATGGGGCCTCCGGGAGTCCGTCGTCAACCGCGAGAGCCCGGGCCGGCAGGCCCTCGGCGGGGGGCTCGGCGTTCTCCCACCGCTGCATCGCCAGCGGCTCCAGCGGGGTGGGGATCTCGCGGGTCATCGCCTCGACCTGCTCGGGGGTCACGCACGCCGCGATGGCGGTGCGGACCACCGCGACGCGCTCGTCGATCGCCCGCACCCGGAGCCTGGCCTCGGCGAGTTCGTTGGCGGCCTGGAGCCTGGCCTGGCGCAGGGCCAGCAGGCTGCACGCGCAGATGCCCAGCGCAACGATCACCAGCGCGATCTTCGCGAACACCGCGTCCTCCTCCGAGCGGCTACGACCGGGCGGGGATGTTCAGCACCATGCCGACCCGGATGTCGTCGGGGTCATCGATCTTGTCGGGGTTGGCCCGGATGATCTCGTCCATATACCGGACGGACCCCATCAGCCTCTGGGCGATCGCGCCGAGGGAGTCGTTCTTCGCGACCGTGTAGGTGGTGGGACCCCGGCCGGGCGCCTGGCCGGGCTGCTTGGGCTTGGCCTGCTCCGCGGGCTTGGTCGGCTTGGCGGTGGCGGGCTTGTCCGCCTGCGCGGGGGCCGCGCCGTTGGGGATCACCAGCGTCACGCCCTGCCGCACGCTCCCGTCGTCGCCGACCTTGCCCTTGTTCGCGTCGGCGATCTCGCGCCAGCGGTTGCCGTTGCCCAGGTACTTGGTCGCGATCTTGTAGAGCGACTCGTCCTTGGCGACGGTGTGACGGACGGCCTGCGGGGCCTGCCGCTCGCCGCCCCGCGCCGGCTCGGCCGCGCCGCGCCCGCCGCCGGCGGGGGTGGTGACCTCCTCCAGCTTGGTCGCGGTGGGAATGCCGTTGCGGAACCCCGCGGCCACGCGATCGCCCAGATCACGGAACGCCCCGTTGAGGGGCCTGGGGCTGTCCCCCCCCGAGCGCTCAGCGCCCGCGAGGCGGTCCGATGCCTGATCGAGCGCGTCGCCCAGCGAGTTGTTCCCGCCCAGCACGATCTGCAGCGGCCCCTCGTCCGACCCCTCCACCGGCACAAACCCCGGCACCACCCCCGGCACGGAGGACTGGGTGGGCTCCGCCTGGGCGTACTCGCGGGAGGCTTCGTTCGCGATCGGCGCCTGCTCGCGCACCTCCACCGGCCCCGCGGCCTGGCGGGTCGAGCCCGGGTCGGGCAGCAACGCCACCGGGCGGGACTCAACACGCCCGAGATCGCCCTCGGTGGCGTCGGCCAGGGTCAGACCCTGCGCCGCCGACAGGTGGTCGCTCACCAAGACCCCCACAACGAGGATCACAGCGAACCCGATGATCAACGCAATCTTCTGTTCACGGTTCACGACAGCATCCCTGCTTCTCGCGAAAGCTCTTCCCGCCCCGACGCGTGGCCGACCTTGGCCGTGCCGGAACATGATACTGATTCACAGCCCCGGCGGCTGCGCATCACACGATTTCCGCAGACGAATCGCACGAAGTTTTGCCGACCGGGCACGCGGGTTCACGCCGACTTCGTTCTCGCCCGGCGTCACCGGCTGTCGCCCGACCGCCTCGGCGAGACCCGCCGACACGAGCTCCCCGAACGCCCGCTTGACCATCCTGTCTTCGAGCGAATGGAAACTCACGATCGCGACCCTCGCCCCGGCTGCCAACCAGCCGGTCCCCTGTGCCTTGGCCCCGCGGGCGACCGCCGCGAGCAAACCCTCGAGCGCCCCCAGCTCGTCGTTGACCGCGATGCGCAACGCCTGAAAGGTCCGGGTCGCCGGGTCGATCCCGCCGTCCCGTCGGACCACGCTGCGCACAATCTCCGCGAGCTGGGCTGTCGTTGCTATCGACCCCTCGCGCCGAACGGCCACAATCTTTCGCGCCACCGCCCGCGCCCCCTTCTCCTCCCCGTAGTCGCGGAGGATCCGCACCAGTTCGGCCTCGGGCAGGGTCGCGACCAGATCCGCCGCGGTCGTCGGGCCGGTCGGGTCCAGACGCATGTCCAGAGGGCCCTCCCGGGAGAACGCGAACCCCCGGGCCGGGTCCTCCATCTGGCAGGAGGCAAAGCCCAGGTCGGCCAGCACGATGTCGGCGGCCACCCCCTCAGCCGCGAGCCGACGGGGCAGGCTCACGAAATTGCCGTGGAAAGGCCGAACCTCGACCCCCGGAGCCGCCCCGGCCACCGCTTCGGCCGCCCGCGAAAGATTGCCGGGATCCAGGTCGCCCAAGATGACCCGCCCGCCCGGCCGCAGGGCCGGGGCGATCGCCGCGGCGTGCCCGCCCAGGCCGGCGGTGCAGTCGGCGTAGCACTCCCCGGGCCGGGGCCCGAGGGCCTCGACCACCTCCGCCAGCAGGACCGGGATGTGCCGAGGGTCGGGCAAGGCCCAAGCCTATCCCCCACGCGCATGCCACCCCACCGGGGCTCATCGACGCCTGAGCTGAGGCTCTGCGAAGCTCAGGAGAGCACGGCGGCCCACCGGCGAATCTACCCCCGACGCGGTGGCTCCCGGAACGCCCGCAGGGGCCTGGGCCCCGAGCAGCACCCGACCGGACGCCCGTCATCGCACCCGCACGCCCCGTCCGAGCACGCGGGCTTGCTCGGCAGCTGCCCCTCGGCCTTGGCTGTCGTCAGGGCCGCGACCGCGATGATCGCCATCGCTACGAGGGGGATCCAGCCGGGCATATCGACGCCGTTGGCCGGCAGCACCACGAAGCACACGGCCGCGAGGATCACGCAGATGACAAAGGCGATGACCAGGCGCAGCAGCAGCCTCCGCCCCTCGACCTGCGGCGGGGCATCGCCTGGCTCAGGGAGGTCGTCGATCGAGAGCCCCGGGCCCTCGATGCCGGGGCCGATCAGGATGCTCCCGCCGTGTTCGTCGTTCCGCTCGGCCATGGTTCCAGCCTACCGCCTCCGCCCGGTCAGACCAAGAGCGCCGCCGGCTTCTCCAGCAGGCTCTTCACGGTCGCCAGGTACTGTGCCGCCATCGCGCCGTCGATGACGCGGTGGTCGCTGGACATCGTCATCGCCATCTCGTGCCCGAGGACGAGCTCGGGCTCGCCGTCCTCATCGAGCCCGAAGAACGGCTTCTCGACCGCCCGGCCCACGGCCAGGATCGCGGCATTCGGCGGGTTGATGATCGCCGTGAAGTGGTCGATGCCGAACATCCCGAGGTTCGAGATGGTGAAGGTCGAGTCGGCCATCTCCTCGACCGTGAGCCCCTTCTCGCGGGCCTTCTTGGCGAGGCGCTTGGTCTCGGCCGAGATCTGGCGGAGGCCGACGCGGTCGGCGTCGCGGATGGTGCCGACGACCAGGCCGCCGCCGCGCTCGGGCGGGAGCGAGATCGCGACGCCGACATGCACGCGCCCGTGGAGCTGGATCGCCGGGCCCTGCGCCACCCAGGACGCGTTCACGAACGGGTGCTGGTGCATCGCGACCGAGCAGGCGCGCACGATGAAGTCGTTGACGCTGAGCTTGACGCCCTGGTCGGCGAGCTGCTCGTTGAGCTGCTCGCGGAGCTCGAGGAGGGCGTCGACGCGGACCGACATCGTGACCTGGTAGTGCGGCACGGTGGTCTTGCTCTCGACCAGGCGCCGGGCGATCGTCGCCCGCATGTTCGAGAGCGGGACGGTCCGGTCCTCCAGCGCGATCGGGCCGGTCGGCGCGGGCATGGTCTCCCGGACGCCGACGCTCTGCGGGGCGTCGGCTCGGGCCGGCGCACCGCCGCTTCCCGCGCCCGCCGACTCGACATCCTTCTTCGTGATCCGGCCGGAGGGCCCGGTGCCCTCGACCGAGTGCAGGTCGATCCCGCGCTCCTCGGCGATCTTGCGTGCCAGGGGCGACGCGAACACGCGGTCGCCGTTGGACGAGTGGCCCGCCCCCGTGCCCGACGCAGTCGCGGCGGTGGTCTTGGGCGGCTCGGCGACGGCGGTCGCGGGCCCGCCGCCGGCGGACGCCTTCGCCTTGGTTGCCCCGGCGCCGGCGGACGCGGACTCGACCGACTCGCCCTCCGCGGCCAGCACGCATATCACCGTGCCGACGGGCACGGTCGCGCCGGCCTTGGCGAGCAGCTTGCCGACGACGCCGTCGTCGAAGGACTGAAGCTCCATCGTCGCCTTGTCGGTCTCGATGTCGGCGAGCAGGTCGCCCGACGACACCTTGTCGCCCTCGGCGACATGCCAGCGCACGACGGTGCCCTGCTCCATCGTATCCGAAAGCCGCGGCATGGTAATCTCGATTGCCATCGTGGACCTCGCAAAGCTCAAAGCGAAAAGCTCAAAGCTCAAATAGGACTCTCTGTCCGCCGCGCACCTGCCTGGGTGCGCGAGATCATTGTCCCCATGATCTTCCGTAGCTCCGTCGTCTCTTCGATCAGCGGCTCCACCCGCTCAACCGAGACCCAGCCCCGCCCGGCAACGAGCCGAAGCCAGAACCGGCTCTCGCTCAACTCCTTGACCGCGATCGCCAAGCATTTGACGAAGTCCTTCCGGGTCATCGCCTCATCGGCCTCGAAGACATTGGCCCCGACGGAAGTGCCGCAACCGATCATCTGCTCGCATATGCGTCGTGAACGACCCTGCTTCTCCAAGACCTCGACAACATCTAGCATCCGCTGCGAGAACGCCTCACACCGCCCCAGAATCTCCTCACTCAGCCTCGCCATCCCGATTCCTATGTGAGCTTTGAGCTCTTCGCTTTGAGCTTTACGCCAAGCTGCGCTTCACCGCCGCCACAATCTTCTCCGCGTTCGGCAGGTACGCGAACTCCATCGCCTTCGCGTACGGTGTGGGCACATCGTCGGTGTTCACCCGGATCGGCGGCCCGTCCAGCCAGTCGAACGCCTGCTCGATCGCCTGCGTGATCACCTCGCTGGCGATGCTGGCGAAGGGCCAGGACTGATCGACCACCACCAGCCGGTTGGTGCGCTTGAGGCTCTCGACCACCGACGCCATGTCCAGCGGCCGGACCGTCCGCATGTCCAGCAGGTCGCACTCGATGCCCTCTGCCGCGAGCTGCTCGCACGCCTCGGCGCAGAAGTGGACCGGGCGCCCGAAGCTGACGAGCGTCGCCGCGTCGCCCTCCCGCACCAGCCGGGCCTTGCCGAAGGGGATGTAGTACTCCTCCTCGGGCACATGGGCCTTGTCGCCGAGCATGCGCTCGCTCTCCAGGAAGAAGACCGGGTCGGGGTCGAGGATCGCGGTCTTGAGCAGGCCCTTGCCGTCGTAGGGGTTCGACGGGATCACGATCTTGGTGCCGGGCACATTGGCGTACAGCGCCTCGACACACCAAGAGTGGGTCGAGCCGAGCTGCCCGCCGGCCCCGTCGTTGCCGCGGAAGACGATCGGGCAGCCCCACTGCCCGCCGGACATGTACAGCAGCTTCGCGGCGTTGTTGAGCAGTTGGTCGGCCGCGACGAGGCTGAACGACCAGCTCATGAACTCGATGATCGGGCGCAGCCCGTACATGGCCGCGGCGATGCCCAGGCCGGCGAAGCCGTTCTCGCTGATGGGGCTGTCGATGATCCGCTTGGGCCCGAACTCGTCGAGCATGCCCTGGCTGACCTTGTACGCGCCGTTGTACTCGGCGACCTCCTCGCCCATCAGGAAGACCCGCTTGTCGCGGCGCATCTCCTCGCTCATGGCCTCGCGGAGGGCTTCGCGGAACTGGATCACCCGGTCGCCCTCGCGCGGGGGCAGCGGTGCGGAGAAGTCGGGCACCGCGAAGCCGCCCGGAAGCGCGGGATGCTCGACCCGGCGGCCGCCGGAGGGGACTGGGGCTGTCATGGTCGTCATGCGTCGGTCTCCGAATCTCCCCCCGGGATCGGGGGCAGCAACGCCTCGATCTGGGCGATCAGCGGCGGGATGTGTTTCGTCGCGATCGACCACACGATTGTGTCGTCGATCCGGTCATAATCGTGAATCAACCTGTGACGAGCGGGAGCGATCTTCTCCCAGGGGATCTCGGGGTGCTCAGCCTTGAACGCACTCGAGGTCATCCACGCGGCCTCGCCGACGATCCCGATCTGACGCTCGACACCAGACCGGAGCAACGCGTCCGCCTCGTAGTCGCCCCAGCTCTTGCCGGCGGTGAACGACACCACCAGCCTCGCCGCGGCGAGCATGTCGTACAGCAGACTGGCGTCGTCCTTCCGTCTACGCGGCATGGATGACCCTCCGCGTGGTGAGAATCTCATGGCGTCTGAACGGGTTCTTCAGCGAGCCTGCCCGCACGAGATCGACCGGCCGTCCAAACATCTCTCGCAGCTCGGCCACCATGGCGACATGCTCGTCTATGCCGTACGCGGCCCCGGGCAGGAACTCCACCAGCACATCCACATCGCTCTCCGGCCCGAAATCGTCCCGCAGCACGGATCCGAACAACGACAACTCCGCCACCTTCCACCTTTGGCAGAAGTCGGCGAGCCGCTCGATCGGGATGTTGATCGCCAGTTTCATCGTGTCCTACTTCGGCGGACCGCCTTCGCAATCGGGGGCTGGGGCTGTCATGATCGACTACTCCAAGCTTCTACGAGCGACAGAAGGCGCGTCCGGACCCTTGGGCTCACCAACCTCGCGGCGTCCGACTTTCCTGATGAACGCCCACATCACTAGTCCCACCACCGGCAACACCACCAGACAGGTCGCCCCTCCGAAGACTAGGACCCAGAAGCCGATTCCCGGGATGCCCTCCTGAGCAAGCATGATTCATCACAGCAGCGGGTTCTTCTTCCCCTGCACAAAGTCCCGTGTCGGGCTCGACTGCGCCAGCGGGTGGATGTACACATCGCTGTACAGCTCGGCCTCCACATCCGGGTCGGCCGCGTGCTCGGCGAACTCCACCGAGTCGCGGACCTCCTCGGCGATCTCCGCACGCATCGTCTTCCAGTCGTCCTCGCTCAGGCACCCGCGCCCGCCCTCGCGCTCGCCCGCCATCAGGCGGCTCGCCAGGGCCGCGATCGAGTCCTTGTCCTTCCAGCCGTCGACCTCGTCCTTCGTCCGGTACTTCTGCGGGTCGCTCATCGAGTGGCCCATGTACCGGTAGGTCTTCAGGTCCACAAACCCCGGGCGCTGCAGGTCGCGGCACTCGTCGGCGAAGGGCTTGAACTGGTCGTACACATTCAGCACATCGAACCCGTCGATCTCAAGGCTCTTGATCGCGTACGACTGCCCGCGGCTGATCAGGTTCTTGCTGTTGGCCGTGTGCCGGTGGATCGCCGTGCCCATCGAGTACCCGTTGTTCTCGATGATGTAGATCACCGGCAGACCGAACAGGCTCGCCAGGTTCAGCGCCTCGTGGAACGCCCCCTGGTCGATCGCCCCGTCACCCAGGTAGCACAGGGCCACCTTCTTCTTGCCCGTCCCCAGCACCTCCCACTCGTACCGGGCCGCGAACGCCAGCCCCGCCCCCAGCGGCGTCTGGGCCCCGACGATCCCGTGCCCGCCGAACAGCCAGTTGGGCTTGTCGAACATGTGCATCGAGCCGCCCTTGCCCTTGGCGCACCCGGCGGCCTTGCCGAACATCTCGGCCATGCACGCCCGCGCGCTCATGCCGCGGGCCAGCGCGTGCCCGTGGTCGCGGTACGCCAGCACCACCGGGTCGGTGTGCTCGACGCTGTTGATCGTGCCGACGGCCGAGGCCTCCTGCCCGGAGTAGATATGACAGAAGCCGCCGATCTTGGCCTGCTGGTACGCCTGCATCGTCCGCGTCTCGAACTCGCGGATGAGCTGCATGCTCCGCAGCCACCCGAGCAGCGTCTCGTTGGGCAGCGCGTCGCTGGGGCGCTCCTTGGCCCGCGTCCCGGCCGCCTGTGCCGATGCCTGCATCATGCCGTTCTCCCGGTCTGCGTAGGACCCCGCCCGCGGGCTCCCCGCGGGCCCCGGGGCCCGTCTCTGCTATCGACCGCCCGCTGGGTGGGCGCAAACAAACACCTTCGCCGATCGTTCGGTTCGGGCCAAGCGTAGGAAGGTCTCGAACGCCTGACTTTTGCAGCCGGCCTTCCCGGGCCCCTGAAACGCCACATTCTCGGCCGGGGGATTCCCCCCAACCCTGTGCCGCCTCCCGCGCGCCGGGCCCCCGGCCTCCGCACAGGCCCCGACTCGCCGATGCACGCGGCTCAGGTGCCCGACGGGTTGGTCTGCACCATCGCCTGGGCCTGCGCCGCGCCGACCGCCCGGCTCTTGAGCAGCACCACCGCCGCCTCCAGCTGCAGGTCGATGCCCTTGGTCAGCAGGTCGTCGGGGTTCGCCTGGGGCGTCGCGGTCGCCACGATGTTCCCGTTCTCGTCGACGGGCAGCACATCGGCGTCCCGGCGCAGGGTGATCGCGGCCTCGTTCTGGCTGGGCAGCATGTCCACCGTCAGGTCAGGCTCGACGCCCCACTCGGTCATGCCCGGGCGCCGGTGGATCAGCCGCCCGTTGGGCAGACGGTAGTACTGCGTCGTGACCTTCAGCATGCTCTGGGCCGCCGTGCGCAGCGGCCAGGCGTTCTGCACGCTCCCCTTCCCGAAGCTCCGCTGCCCGATGATGATCGCGTCGAGCTTGCCCTCGGCCGCGTAGTCC
Source organism: Phycisphaerales bacterium (assembly GCA_020850415.1). Taxonomy (GTDB): domain Bacteria; phylum Planctomycetota; class Phycisphaerae; order Phycisphaerales; family UBA1924; genus PNC22. The sequence continues at coordinate 24,464 of JADZER010000035.1, read as the reverse complement.
TGCAGCGCGCCGGAGACGATCTCGCTGGCCGACGCCGAGCCGGGGTTGACCAGCACCGCCACCGGGATGTTCGCCAGCCGCCCCTTGCCGGTCTGGGAGTCGAGCTTCTCGATCCCCGTCGGGCGCCCGTCGGCGTCCTCGGTGCTCACCACCCGCCCGCTGGTCGCGAACTCGCCGACCACCTCGACCGCCTGGTCGAGCAGCCCGCCGGGGTTGAACCGCAGGTCCAGCACCAGCCCGCTCAGCCCATCGGCCTGCATCTCGTCGATCGCGTCGTCGAGGTCCTCGGCCGTGTTCTCCGTGAACTGCGTGAGCCGCACATAGCCGATCCCGCTCTCGCGGTCGACGAACCAGTCCCAGTCCTCCTCGCTGGCGCCGGTCCGCTTCCACCCCTTCACGCTGCGCAGCTTGATCGACTGGCGCACGAGGGTGAAGTCCTTCTCGATCGTCTGGCCGTCCCCGTCGCGCTCCATGGTGAGCGTCACCCTCGTGTTCTCCGGGCCGGTGATGACATCCACCGCCTGGTCGAGCGTGAAGCCCGCGGTGGACTCGCCGTTGACCTTGGTGATGATGTCCTCGGCGTGGACGCCGGCCCGCTGCGCGGGGGTGCCCTCCAGGGGCGTGACGACCTTGATCCGCATCAGCTCGTCGTGCTGGATCTGGATGCCGACGCCGACGAACGACCCTCGGGTGTTCCGCTCGAACCGCCTGACCTCGTCGGGCCAGATGATCGTCGAATAATCGTCCAGGGCGCTCATCGCGCCGTTGCCGAACTCGTGGTACACCGCCTCCTCCGGGATCTGCACCGTCTGCCCGGAGATCTCCGCCAGCCAGGTCACCAGCCCGCGGAGCACCCGCTGATCGATCGGCGTCTCGGGGCTGGCGATCTCGTCGCGCTTCTGCTGGAGGTTCTTGAGGAACGCCTCCCTCGCCATCCCGTCCTGAAGCCCCGGGAACGGCGCCGCCAGCTCCGTCGTCGTCGCCATCGTCTGGAGCGCGTCCAGGCCCGCCACCAGCATCTCACGGACCGCGTTCCCGTCCACATGGCGCGTCCCGGCCACCTCGATCGACTGGCTCACCAGCCACGAGTCCACACCCGCCAGCTTCTCCTGGTAGGTGTCGCCCATCGGGTTGTACTTCGGCAGCTCCGGCTCGCCGGCCTCGATCCGGCGTGCATTGCCAAGCTCCCAGTAGTGCTCCGGCGCGTACAGCCGGATCATCGCCAGGCGCCGGCCCAGACGCGTCACATCAGCCTTGTAGCGCTGGTCCACATCGAACAGCACATGCAGCCGGTAGAACAGCTCGCTGGCCTTCAGCCACTGCCCCGCCGCCTCGGCCACCCGCGCCTGCTCGTCGGCCAGACCGATCGCACGGGTGATCATCGGGTCGGCGAACAGGTCGGCAGCCGCGAGCGACCCGCCGTGCAGCTCGACAAGCTCCATTGTCAGCACCAGCGCCTCGGAGAGCTTGAACCCGCCCGCGTCCGCCTCGGCCTCCGCGAGCCTCTGCTCCAGCTCGGTCCGCACCTCGGCCGACCGGGCCTGCCGGTCCGCCTCGCGCTTGTCCACATTCGCCTCGTACCGCTCGACCGCCCCCTTCAGCCCAGCCAGCACCGCACCGTCCTCGGTCTCGAACTCATGCAGCATCTCCGCCAAGCGGGCGGCATCACCCTCCCGGGCCGACGCCCAGAGCTGCTCGGACCACTCCCCCACCGTCGCGGCCGCCTCCACCTGGAGCCCCCAGGCCGACGCGGAAACCAGAGAAACAGCGAGGAGAGCCCCGAGGCGGCGAACGAATGTGCTTGGCTGCATGTCTACTCCGAGATTGCGCAGGAGCGGCCCCCGCTCCTCCTCAGGTCAATACCCCGCCGGCTCCCGGCGAGTTCCGCCCGTTCCATCGACCGGTCGGCTTGGGCCGGTCCACCCCGCCGAGGTCCGACCCGAACCCCGCCCATGTTATCGAACGCCCCCGCGAGCGGTTGCAACGCGTGCGCTGGTCGCCACGCCTTCCCCCACCCACAGATGCCCAATCACCCCCCGCCCGTCACCTCCCGAGCCGCCCGAACCGCCCGTGCCGCCCGCCAGACCCGCCAACCCACCGCCAACCCCACCACCACCAACACCGCCCCCAGGGCCACCAGAATCGCCACATTGCCCCGCTCACCCGGCCCCACGAGCGCCACCGCCGCCCACCCCGTCAGCGGCCCACCGGCAAACCCCACCCCGATCAACGCCTCATGGGTCCCCCCGGCCTCCACCTCCCCCTTGCCGACTTCCATCGCGTAGTACAGCGATGCTGAGTAAATCACCCCATTCCCTAGCCCAAGCACCGCCAGCCCGGCAACCAGCACCGGGGTGCCCAGCCCGCCCCCAAGGAACGGCGCCGACAGAGCCGTCACGATGCCCCCCACCATCCCGACGACACCCACGACCACCAGCCACCACCGCCCGTGCCAGCCGTGCCAGCGCTCCATGGTCGCAAAGGCGACAAACCGGGAGAGCATCCAGGTCGCCGCGATCGGCACCTGCCACGCCACCCCCACCTCCAGCCGGTCCATCACCGACGGGGCATAGGGCGACCAGACGCTCAGGATGTAGTAGCTCGTCGGCAGCAGCATCCGGAAGGTCGTGAGGAGAGCCCCGTAGACCAGCGGGTGCGGCTCATGGTGCTCGGCGAGGTGCACCCCGGGCTCGGGCCCCAGGGGCCAGACCAGCAGCGTGCTGGCCAGCTGCACGACCCCGAAGCCCACGAGCACCTCCAGCGCGTGCCGCTCCAGCAGGGGCCCCATCGCCCACGACGCCGCGATGACCGACGCCGCCCAGATGATGTTGAACTGCCCCAGCGCCCGCCGGAGCGTGTGGCCCGAGCGTCCGCCCCCAAGGAAGCTCTCGACGATCGGCCAGAACGCCCCGGAACAGGGCGAAAACAGCCCGATCGCCACCCAGATGCTCCACGCCCCGGTCGCCGCCTCACCCTCGCCCCTGATCGCGATCCGCGGCAGGACCGCCGCGCCGGCCATGACCACCGAAAGCAGGACGAGGACCGACCTCGAGCTGACCGCCCGGTGCCGGGCCGCCACCCGGCGCAGCGCCGGGCCCACGCCGATCGCTCCGATGATGTAGGTGATCCCCAGCAGAGCCCCGAGCCCGAAGTTCTCCTTCGCCGAGAACCCGCAGGCCTGCTTGGCGATGAAAAAAATGCCGTTTGTCACCGACCCGGTGCCCAGGCTCGCGAGGAAGACCAGGCTCTGGACCGCCCACAACGGCGCTGCGGGGGGCGCGGCAGGAGTTCCCGCCGCCTGTTGGCGACTCGCCATGGCCGATTCCTTCGGAAGGGTGCGGAGGATTCCCACGCCCGTTTGCCGGGCGCGGCCGGGGATCGTACCATCCCCCCGCCCGCGGGCCGAACCCGCCGGGCTGAGCGCCCGTAGCTCAATTGGATAGAGCGCTGCCCTCCGAAGGCAGAGGTTTCGCGTTCGAGTCGCGACGGGCGTATTTCGGCGGGCGGGGGGGACCAGGCCGCCCGGCCCACATCGGTCCCCGCGGCATTGCGTCAAGGCCCCCGCTCCAGCCTGCCGAGAAAGACCCCATGCACCCACTCGCCCGAGTCGTCCCCGCGCTGCTCGCCGCCCTCCTTCTCCTTGTCGCCCCGGCACGGGCCCAGGACGGGCAAGCCCTCCCCGGCGCCGAGTCCCTGTTCGAGAAGCATGTCGAGGCCATCGGAGGACGCGCCGCCCTCGACAAGCACCGCGACCGGATCCTCCACGGCATCTACACCATCATCCAGTCCGGCGAGACCCAGGTGCTCACCATCTACACCCAGGCCCCCAACCGCATGAGGGCCGAGCTCGACGCCCCCGCACTGGGCACCACGACCCGCGCGACCGACGGGACGCAGGTCTGGGGCACCAACAACACCGGCTCGCCCTTCCACCTCACCGGGCGCGACCGCGACGAGCTCGTCGACAGCGCCGGCTTCCTCGGCGAGGCTGACTACAAGAACGCCTACACCTCCATCACCACCGTTGGCACGGTGAACATCGACGGGCGCCCCGCCTGGCGCGTCGACTTCACCACCAAGTCCGGGCTCCAGGGCTCGGTCTACTTCGATGTCGAGACCGGGCGAGTCTCCGCACGCCAGCTCCTCCCCGCCGACCCAAAGGCCAACCACACCCTCATCGTCGTCGGCGACTACAAGGAGTTCGACGGCGTTCAGCTCCCCACCCGCCAGCGACAGCTCGTGGGGGAGAAGCTCCAGCCGGTCGTCGAGATCGAGTACCGCTGGGTCGAGGTCAACACGGGCAAGATGCCGGAGTTCGCGGCGCCCGAGAACACCGCGACCCTGCAGGACACGCCGGGCTGACCGCCCTCACCGCAGCTCGCAGCACCGCCCGAACCGCACGCACACCGGGTGCTCCGAGCACGACGCCCCCCGCGCCCTGCACGCCCGACGACCGTGCCAGATCAGCATGTGCGACAGCGCGCACCACCGCTCCCGCGGAAAAATCGCCATCAGATACCGCTCCACCATCGCCACCGTCGTCCCCTCCTCCACCAGGCACAGCCGAACCGCCAGCCTCGCGATGTGCGTGTCCACCACGAACCCCGCGCTCACCCCGTAGGCGTTCCCCAGCACCACATTCGCCGTCTTCCGGGCCACGCCGCGGAGCGTCAGCAACTCCTCCATCGTCCGCGGCACCTCGCCCCCGAACCGCCCGACGACCTCGGTCATCGCCGCGTGGATCGCCCTGGCCTTGTTGCGGTAAAGCCCGATCGACCGGATGAACGGCTCGATCTCCGCCGGCGTCGCGTCCGCGTAGTCGGCCGGCGTCGGGAACCTCGCGAACAGCGCCGGCGTCGCCTTGTTCACCCCCACATCCGTCGCCTGCGCCGAGAGGATCGTCGCCACCAGCAGTTCGTGCGGACTCGCGTACTCCAGCTCGCAGTGCGCGTCGGGGTAGTGCGCGGCCAGCGCGTCGGCCAACTCCAGCGCCCGGCGCCGGGCGGCCGCCGACACCCGCGGCAGCTCGAAGGGGATCGCCGGCTCGCCCGCCGACGCCCCCGGCAAAGAACGCTTCGCCATCAGGCCGACCCCTCGCCGTCCGCCCCGCGCCGCGGTCCACCCGCCTGCCACGCCGATACCCCGAACAGCGCCAGCCCCGCGAGCGTCGCCCCCGAGATCAGCCTCGACGCCGTCGGGTGCATCGCGTCGAACCTGGCCTTGGCCTCGTGCGCCACGGCGCTATCCCCCGCCGCCGCGCCCGCCCGGTACTCCCCCGCCGCCTGATCCATCCGGCGCTGCAGCCACCCGACATGCGTGCAGAACAGCGCCGTGACAATAAGCGTGAGCCCCAGGCGCACGATCGGCATGCCCGACCGCCCGCGGGTGACCGCCAGCCCCAGCACCCCCGCGATGCACCCCGCCACCGACACCCCGGCGATCACAAAGCCGATATCGAACACCCGCTCGGCGACGATCCCCGCCGCCAGCGACCAGTGCGCCCCGTCGTACGCCGGGTACCCGGGCAGCGTCGGGTCGAGCTCCCGCATCTTGGGGAACACCACCGCCGCGACGACCGCCGTCATCGCCAGCACCCCGAACACCACCCCCGACGACACCACCAGCAGCGTGTTGAGCGATCGCGTGAGCGTGGATAGCGAGGACATGGCCGATCGTAGTGCCCGCCCCGGCCCCGCGCCCCGGCTATCAATACCCCGCATGCTCGACCGCCCCCCGCTCAGCCTGGCCCTCGCCTCGCTCCGCCCGCCCCCCGGCGGCGACCCCCGCGCCCCCGTCGAGTGGGCCGCCGGCCAGGGCTTCCGGCATGTCACCCTCGACGCCTCCGCCCCCGGCCTCCGACCCCGCGGGCTCGACCGCTCCGCCCGGCGCGACCTGGCCGCACTGCTCCGGCGCCTCGAGCTCGGCCTCGCCGGCATCGACCTCTGGATCCCCACCGCCCACTACACCGACCCCGCGCACGCCGACCGCGCCGTCGCCGCCGTCACCGGCGCGCTCGACCTCGCGGCCGACATCGCCGGCCTCGCCGGCGGCGACGCCGTCGTGAGCCTCTCGCTCCCGCGCGAAGATCTCCCCGCCACCCTCCGCGACACCCTCATCAGCCACGCCGACACCCGGCACGCCACACTCGCCGACCACACCTGGCCCCCCGCCGAGTCGCCCACCCACGACGCTCTGGGCGTCGGGCTCGACCCCGCGCTCGTGCTGCTCGCCGGCGACAACCCCGCCAAGGCCGCCGCCCGGCTCGGGGCCCGCCTCGCGGTCGCCCGGCTCAGCGACGCGTCGGAGGTCGCCCGGGTCGAGCCCGGCAGCCGCGAGGGCCGGCTCAACGACCTGGCGTTCGTCGTCGCGCTCCAGACCGCCAAGTATGCGCGCCCGCTCGTGCTCGACACCCGCGGCCTGCCAAGCCCCGCGGACTCGGCGCGGCGCGTGCTCCGCTGGTGGACGACAGGCTAACGGCCCGCCGCCCTCCACACGCCCTGCCTCGTTCACTCCAGCGGCGAACGCCCCTCCACCACCGCGTTCTTCGCGCCCGGGGACACGACCGACCCCACGAACGCCCCGAACCGCGCGTCCGCCGCGCCCAGATCCTCGCCGAAATAGACCTGCCAGACCTCCGGCCCGGCCCGGCGCAGCACCGCCGACCGGGCCGCCCGATCGCCGAACCGCGCGCGCACCCGCTCGTACACCCGACCCGCCGCCGCGTCCGCCAGGAGCTCCTGCAGCGCCGCACGCCGCCCCGGGTCGTGCATCAGGTAGTGCACCAGCGCCCAGCACTGGGCGTAGTAGGTCAGCGTGCTCTCGGCCGACACGCGGATCAGTTGCTGCGGACGCTCGGTGAGCAGCTGCTCCAGCGGCATCAGCCCGTCGCGCTCCGCCGCCCGGCGCAGTTGGTCAAACCGCTCCACATTCGACCACGGCAGGAACACCGCACGGTCGGGCTGGTAGGTGTCCCACCGGTACCCCTCCGCCCAGGCCGCGATCCCCTCATCCAGCCACGACGGCAGCGGCTCGCGCAGCGAGACCTGCGCGTACTGGTGCCAGCCCTCGTGCGCGAGGATCGCGAAGGTGTCCTGCACGCCGATATCCCACAGCACCGACCGCCCGCGCTCGGTGAACCCGCCCCGATCGATCCCGCGGTAGCGGTCCAGCCCCTCGGGCCCGTACACCTCGCCGACGAACCGCTCCCACTCGGGGCGCGACTCGAGTATGAAGATCTCCATCCCGGCGCTCGCCCCGGGCAGACCCGGGAACGCCGCACCGAACCGCTCCAGCGAGCCCTCGATGAACCCCGGCACCCGCCCGACCAGGATCTCCCGCCCGACGGTCGTCAGCACGCGGAAGTGCTCGGTGGTCAGCGCGCGCCCCGGGTTGGTCTGGAAGGTCCACGGCTCGACCGTCACCGGCGCAGGCTCGCGGACGACCCCGGCGCTGCCGCGGGACGGCGCCTCACCGGCGCACCCGCCAAATAACCCAGCCACCAGCGTGAGCGCCGCGATCGCGCGTCCTACCCCCTCTCCCGCCCCCGGCGGGAGAGGGCCGGGGAGAGGGCTCCTCTTCTCCCCCGCTTCCAAGCCTCGCCTCACCACTGCCCCCCGCCTCACTCCAGCCGCCCCAACCGCTCCCGCAGCGACTCCGCCTCGGCCTTGAGCGCGGCGTACTGCTCCCGCGTCTGCTCGATCAGGTGCGCCGGCGCCTTCTCCGTATACCCCGGGTTCATCAGCCGCTTCTCGATCGCGACGATCTGCTTCTCCGTGTCGCCGATCGCCTTCGTCAGACGGGCCTTCTCCGCCCCCGCGTCCATCTCGTCGGCCAGGTCCGAAAGATGCAGCTCGATCCCCTCGAAACGCACCGGCACCGACGGCCCCTTCGGCTCGTCGTGCGTGAAGCCGCCCAGCCCCGCCAGCGCCGACACGATCGGCTCGGTCAGCACGATCAGCTCGATCACCGGGTCCGGGCCGTGCAGCCTGATCCTCCGCTTCGGCGGCACCTGGTGCTGCGCCCGCACCTCGCGGACCGCCGTCACCAGCCCCCGCACCCGCTCGAACTGCGCCTCGGCCGCCTCGCTCTTCCACGCCCCGTCCACGCGGGGCCACCCCGCCGTCGCCAGCGCGCCCGACCTGGAGGGCCCGAGCGCCACGCCCTCGAGCCCCGGGGTCTCGACCCGGCGCAGGTGCTCCCAGATCGCCTCGGTCACGAACGGCGCGATCGGGTGCAGCAGGCGCACCGTCGCGTCCAGCACATGGGCCAGCACAGCGCGCTGCAGCGGGTTGCCCGCCACCGTCGGCTTGATCGCCTCCAGGTACCAGTCGCAGAAGTCCCGCCACAGGAAGTCGTACATCGCCGTCGCGTAGCTGCTGAACTGGTACCCCGCGAGCGCCTTCTCGCACTCGCCGACCGTCGCGACCAGTCGCGACAGGATCCACCGGTCCGGCAGCGGCAGCAGCTCGCCCGGGGTGCGGCTCTGGGTGGCACGGCTCGGGGTGGCACGGCTCGGGGTGGCACGGCTCTCCGAGCCGTGAGCAGTCGTGGCACGGCTCTCCGAGCCGTACGCCTGCGGGATCGCATTATCCCCCGCATGCAAGATCCCCAGCGCAAACCGCGATGCATTCCACAGCTTGTTGCAGAAGTTCCGCGCCTCGTCGAACTTCGCCGAGGTGTTCTTCGCCATCGGCCGCTCAGCCGTGGCCGCGGTGCCCTGGCTCACGCCGTACGCCGTCACCATCGGCTTCTTGCACGCCGGGCACTCCTGCACCGACTTGGCGACGGTGTGCCCGCTCTGGGTCTTGGCAACCTTGGGCTCGAAGGTCTTCTCGCAGTGCGGGCAGATCAGGTCCACCGGCATGCGCACATCCTGGGTCTGCGTGGTCATCTTGACCAGACAGAACCGCATCGCGTCCGACCCGTGGCTCTCGACAATGTCCAGCGGGTCCACCCCGTTGCCCAGGCTCTTGGACATCTTCTGCCCGGCCCCATCCTGGATCATGGCGTGGATGAAGACATCCCGGAACGGCAACCTCCCATCCCGATGCTCCGTGCCTCTCCCCCCTTCGTGGCTTCGTGCCTCCGTGCCTTCGTCCCTCAAAAAGTACCTATTGAACATCACCATCCGCGACACCCACAGCGTGATGATCTCGCGGGCGGTGCAGAGGACGCTGGTCGGATTGAATGCTTCGAGCAGGAGGCTGGTCCCGCCCTCGACGAACCCGTGCGAGCGCAGCCACGCAGCGATATCCATCTCGCCGAACTTCTGCGTGCGGATCGCGCCCTCGGCCCGCACGCCGACGGCGCAGACCAGATCGGTGCAGGCCTGGATCTCCTCAGGGTTCGCGAGCGGGGTGGTCATGTCCCCGGCGCTGAACAGCTCGTAGCACAACGGCCGGGCGGGGTCCGAGTCGCGCAGCGAGAGCAGCCGCTCGATAAGCTCACCCGAGCGCTCGCCGTCCACGCCGATGAAGCTCTTCCAGTCGCCGACGCGCTTGACATAGACGGCCGCGACCGAGCCGGGCTCGTCCGGACACAGCGTCGCGGCGGCCGGCGCCTCCGGCACACCCGGCCAGCCCATCGTGGACATCGGCCAGAGGGCGGAGGAGAACCAGGTGTCGAGGACATCGGGATCTTGCGTGAGGCCGTCCCCGTCCATCCGGTCGAGCGGGCAACCGACGACACTGTCATCACAGCAAATGAAAAGCGTGTCGTGCCCTGACAGCTCGCCTGCCGCGGTCACAGCGGTGAATCCGGCGGCCCCGCCGGAGTAGACCACCGCTCGACCCTCCACGAGAAGCTGACGCAGCGACTCGAACTCCGACCTGACCCGTGGCTCGGCATGCAGGGCCGTGTACTGGCGGACATCGAGAATCCACACCGGTATCCGATGCCCCCACCACAACTGCCGGCTGATACACCAATCCCGCAGCCCCTCGTGCCACTGCTCGAAGGTCTTGGCGTACCGGCTCGGGTAGAACCGCAGCTCGCCGTCCCCCTCGTGCGCCGGCCGGGCCGGGAAGCTCCTGGTCGTCCGCTGCTCGGGGTGCATCGCCCGCAGGGCCGACCCCCGCAGCCGCTCGTCGGTCACCTTCACATACCACTGGTCGGAGAGGTACGGCTCGATCGCCGCGTGGCTGCGGTAGCTGTGGCCGACGCTGTGCGTGTACGGCCGGATCTCCTCCAGCAGCCCACGCGCATGAAACTCCTTGACCACCAGCTCCCGGGCCGCCTCCCGCGTCTTGCCGAGAAAGATGTGCCCCTCCTCCTTGCGCGCGGCGATATCCCACCCGTGGGCGTCGGAGATCGTCGCGTCGGGGGCCATGACATTGATCTGCTCGAGGTTATGGCGGATGCCGATCTCGAAGTCGTTGGGGTCGTGGGCGGGCGTCACCTTGAGGAAGCCCGTCGCGAACTTGGCCTTCGGATCAACCGGCTCGTCCTCATCGCGGTCGGCCCCGGCGGGCATCACCACATACTCATCCTCCACGATCGGGATGATCCGCCCCACGATCGGCAGCTGCACAAACAAGCCCCGCAGCGACCCCGCCCGCGGGTCGCGCGGGTTTACCGCCACCGCCGTATCGCCCAGATAGGTCTCCGGGCGCGTCGTCGCCACCGTCACCCACGCGACCTCCTCGGCCGGGTGCTGCTCCGCCCCCGGGTGCCCCCGCGCCACGAGCTCCGACCAGCTCACCTCCTGCGCATCCAACGGGTCGTCGGCGTTCTCCGGCCTGTGCACCAGCGGGTAGCGGAGGTAGTAGAACTTGCCCTCCACCTCCTCCATCTCCACCTCGTCGTCCGCCAGCGCCGTCTGCGTCACCGGGTCCCAGTTCACGATCCGCTTGCCGCGGTAGATCAGGCCGTCGCGGAACAGCCGGAAGAACGCCTCGCGCACCGCCCGCGCACAGACCTCGTCCATCGTGAACCGCTGGCGGTCCCAGTCGCACGAGCAGCCCATCATCTTGAGCTGGTGGGTGATCCGCGCCTCGTACTCGTCCTTGAACGCCTGGATCCTGCCGACGAACTCGTCGCGGGCAAAGTCGGTCCGGCGCTTGCCCTCCTCGGCCAGCACCCGCTTCTCCACCACCGTCTGCGTCGCGATCCCCGCGTGGTCGGTCCCCGGCATCCACAGCGTCTCGAAACCCATCATCCGCCGCGCCCGCACCAGCACATCCTGCAGCGTGTTGTTCAGCGCGTGCCCGAGGTGCAGCGCCGCCGTCACATTCGGCGGCGGGATCAGGATCGAGTACGGCAGCGCCTCGCCCAACGCGACCCGGCGCGGGTCCGCCGCGAACGCCCCGGCGCGGTCCCACAGCTCCCGGATCCGGGGCTCGTGGTCCGCTGGTTGGTACTTGGGCGGCATCTCGCCGCGCTTGAGCTCTGTCGTCCGTGATCCTGGAGGCATGGATTCTCGCTCCTGCGTGGGCATCAGACCGAAGTGTAAGCGGGCGGGATAGGCTCCAGCAGACGGGCCCGGGCCCGCGTGACCCCAGCATGCCCAGCGCCAAGCCCAACCTCCCCCTGCTCCTCGCCGCCGGCGCCGCCGCCGGGTCGATGGCCCTGCTCGCCGGTGTGATCGCCTGGCGTTCCCGCCTGGCCGACGGCGCCGAGCCCCCCCAGCCCCCGAAGCCCGCCGGCGCGCGCACAACGACCCCAGGCCCGGACCCGATCACCACCGTCCTCAACGCCGCCGACACGCTCGTGCGCCAGGGAGAGGCCGACCGCGCCGAGGCCGTGCTCCGCGCCGCCGTCGCCGAGCACGCCGGCAGCCAGGAGCTCCGCCTCGCCCTCGCCGGCGCGTGCATCCTCCAGCAGAAACTCCCCGAGGCCTACGAGCAGTACGAGGCCGCCCTGGCCATCGGCCCCCGCGCCGCCGAGACCGAGTTCAACGCCGGCACCCTCGCCGCACAGCTCAAGCGTCTGGACCGGGCGGAGGAGCACTTCGCGGCGGCCCAGGCCACCGACCCCTCCGACCCCCGCTACCCCCTCTACCTCGCCCAGATCCAGATCGCCCTCAACCAGCCCGAGCAGGCCCGCAGGAACCTGCTGCTCGCGACGCGCCTCGACGAGAACCTCGCCGTCGCCTGGGGCACGCTCGCCGAGCTCTCGCTCCGCGCCAACGAGCCGAATGTCGCCCTGCAGCTGGCCGCAAGGGCCCGCGCCCTCGAGCCCGCCGTCGCCGCCTGGCGCGTCATCGAGGCACGGGCCCTGAACCGCACCGGCAAGCCCGAAGAGGCCCTCGCCGTCCTCGGCGGCATCTCCGACGCCGAACGCCGCCAGCTGCCCATCCTCCGCCTCATCGGCGAGTGCTACGGCATGCTCCGCCGGCCCGCCGAGGCCGCCCGGGAGTTCGAGGCCGCCGCCGCGAGTAGCCCCGCGACCGCCGACCTCCTCCTCGACACCGCCATCTGGTGCGAGCGCGCCGGCGACGCCGCCAAAGCCCTCGCCTACGCCCGGCGCGCCGCCGACCTGGGCAGCGAACCCGCGAAGCAAATGGCCGCCCGACTCACCAATCAATGACCCGAGGGTGCCGGGGTCAGCCCGCGGGTGCCGGGGTCAGAGCGCAGCGAAGCGATGGCCCCGCGACTCGGCAACCGTACCCCCCCCCCGCCCGTCATGCCCCCGCCTCAACCCGCTCCCCTCGCCGACTCCGCAGCACCTCGTCCCGCTCGATCAGGCCGTCGCGCAAGCGCACGATCCGCTCGCACCGCACGCTCACCGCGTCGTCGTGCGTGATCATCAGGATCGTCAGCCCCTCCTGATGCAGACGCTCAAAGAGCTGCAGGATCGCCTCCCCCGTCGTCGAGTCCAGGTTCCCCGTCGGCTCGTCGGCCATCAGCACCACCGGCTCGGTCACCAGCGCACGCGCGATCGCCGCACGCTGCTGCTGCCCGCCCGAGAGCTCCCGCGGCCGGTGCTCCGCCCGATCCGCCAACCCCACCAGATCCAACGCGTGCATCGAACGCCGACGACGCTCCGCCGGCGGGACGCCCTGGTAGAACAGCGGCACCTCCGCGTTCTCCGCCACCGTCAGCTGCGGGATCAGGTTGAACGCCTGGAAAATGAACCCGACCGTCCGCCCGCGGAACAGACTCAGCTCCTCGTCGGAGAGCTTGGCGACCGGCTTGCCCGCCAGGATAAACTCCCCCACCGTCGGCTGATCAAGACAGCCGAGGATGTTCATCAGCGTCGACTTGCCCGAGCCCGAGGCCCCCATGATCGCGACGAACTCCCCCCGCCGGACCTCAAGGTCCACGCCCCGGAGCGCCTCGGCCATCACCGACCCGTCGGGCTTGTAGTAGATCTTCTTGACCCCCCTCAGCTCGGCCACGATTTCGCCGTTCGCCTGCATCCGCCCTCCCGGCTCCCCGGATACCTCTCGCCCCGCCGTCCCCTCACTCCTACCGGCCCGCGTGCCGCAGGTGGCCCGGAGCCCTCGCCGCCCCCACACAGCGCCCCGCCCGCCCCCGGACCGAGCCCCGCCCCGGCCCGAGCACTACTCCTCGGTCTCCTCGATCTGCAGGCCCGCCAGCGCGGTCAGCGGGTCGGGCGCGAACTGGAACACCTTGTCCAGCCCCGTCACCATCATCACCGACCACACCTCGTCGGACACCGAGCACAGCCGCAGCTGCCCGCCCCCGTCCGCCAGCACCTTCTTGAGCTTGAGCAGCTGCGCGAGGTTCGAGCTGTTCACATAGGTCACCGACGCGAAGTTGACGACCACCGACGGAAGATCGCCCTTGCCGGCGCTCAGCCGCTCGATCAGCAGCGTCAACTCCTCGGACAGCTGGGGCTCGTCGGCAAGCTCGGTGACGATGATGTCTTCGGACCAGTCGGCCATGGGTGCAGAGTGTACCGCGCCCGCGGGCCCGGCCGCCGGAGGGACCGGCGAGGGGGGCTCGGGCCGGGCTCAGACCTCCCCGGGGGGGGGTTCCTCAAGGGGGGTCTCTTCGAGGGGGGTCTCCCCGGCCCCGACGCCGGTGTCGGCGTTCGCGGCCGCCTCCTCGTCCCCCTCTGCGACCCGCGCAGCCGCCACCAGCGCGTCGTCACCCCGCAGCCCGACCACCCGCACCCCCTGGGTGCCCCGGCCGATGCAGCTGATAGAGCCGGCCGCCATCCGAACCAGCTGGCCACCCCGGGTGATCAGGACCACATCGTCGGTGACAAGGACCCCCACCGCCGCGACGGACGGACCGTTGCGGGCGCTGGTCTTGATGTCCGCCCTGCCCTTTCCGCCGCGGGACTGCGACCGGAGCTTGCCCTCCTCAGGCTGGACGCGGTACTCGTCCACGAGAGTGCGCTTGCCGTACCCGTTCTGGGTCACCGTCAGCAGGCACAACCCCGCGTCGAGTGCCGCCCTTTCGGTCATGAGATCGCCGTCGGGGTCCGCGACCATCGGGACCCGGATCGCCCCGATCACCGCGTTGTCCTCGCCCAGCTCGATCCCCTTGACCCCCGCGGCACTGCGCCCCATGAGCCGGGCGTCCTGCTCGTTGAACCGGATCGCCGACCCCTCCGCCGTCACCAGGATGACATCGTCGCTCCCGGTCGTCAGCAGCACATCCAGCAGCTCGTCGCCCTCCCGCAGCCCCACCGCGATCAGGCCGCCCCGGTGGACATTCCGGTACTCCTTCAGCGGCGTCCGCTTGATGATGCCCCCCCGGCTCACGAAGGTCAGGTAGTTGCTCCCGCGCTCAAAGTCCTTGATCGCCAGGTACGCCCGCGTCTTCTCCCCCTCCCGCAACTCGAGCAGGTTCACCAGCGCCCGGCCCTTGCTCGTGCGGCTCATCTCCGGCAGCTCGTAGACCTTGAGCCTGAACACCCGGCCCGCGTCCGTGAAGCACAGCAGGTCGTCGTGTGTGTTCGCGATGAAGACATGCTCCACGAAGTCATCGTCCTTCGAGTCGCTCGCACGGATGCCCTTCCCGCCGCGCCCCTGCGTGCGGTAGGTGTCCACCGGCAGCCGCTTGGCGTACCCCGCGTGGCTGATCGTCACCGTCATGTCCTCGACCTGGATCAGCGAGGCGAGGTCGATGTCGCCCACCGCGTCCTCGATCGTGGTCACGCGCGCGGACGAGAACCGGGCCTTCATCTCGTCGCAGTCGGCCCTGATCATCGCCAGCACCTTGCCCTGGTCGGCGAGGATCGCCTCGTACCCCTCGATCTCCTCGACCAGCGCCCGGTAGTCCGCCGTCAGCTTCTCGATCTCCAGCCCCACCAGCTGGATCAGGCGCATCGCCCCGATCGCCTCCGCCTGCACCCGCGTCAGCAGCACCCCGGCCCCGCCCGACGCCGGACGCATCAGCCGCTCGGGGATCTTCGGCGCGTGCGGGTGATCCGCCGCGATCCGGAACCGACGCTCGGCGAGCCTGGTGATCGCCTCCTCCCGCGTCCGAGACGAGCGGATCAGCTTGATGATCTCGTCGATGTCGCACACCGCGTAGATCAGGCCCTCCAGCACATGGGCCTTCTTCTTCGCCTCCCGCAGCAGGTGGGCCGTCCGCCGACGCACCACCTCGACCCGGTGGTCGATGTAGCACTCGATCAGCTCCTTCAGCCCCAGCGTCCGCGGCTGGCGGTGCACCAACGCGATGTTCATGATGCTGAAGGTCTGCTGCAGCGGCGTGAACTGGTAGAGCTGGTTCTCCACCACCGCCGCGTCCGCCCCCCGCTTCAGCTCCAGCACGATCCGCGTCTGAGCCTCACGCCCCGACTCGTTGCGGACATCCGCCACATCCACGATCCGCTCGTCCTTGATCGCCTCGACGATCCGCTCCACCAGCGTCAGCTGCATCAGCCCGAACGGGATCTGGTCGATCACCAGCTGCACCCGGTCCTTGCCGTACGGCTCGGTGTGGCAGGTGCCCCGGACCGTCACCTTGCCCCGCCCGCTCTCGTAGGCGTCCAGGATGCCCCGCTTGCCGTGGATCACGCCCCCGGTCGGGAAGTCCGGCCCCTTGACACCCAGACGCGTCACCGTCCCCTGCTCGTCCTTCTCGTCGAGCATCAGGTCCAGGAAGCCGATGTCCGGGTCGTCGATCACACGGGTGATCGCGTCGAAGATCTCCGTGGGGTTGTGCGGGGCCAGGCTCGTCGCCATCCCCACCGCGATCCCGATCCCGCCGTTGATCAGCAGGTTGGGGAACTTGCCCGGCAGCACCGTCGGCTCCAGCAGCCGGTCGTCGTAGTTGGGCTGCTTGTCGACAGTGTCCAGGTCGATATCGGCGAGCATCTCCACCGCGGCGTGGGTCAGCCTCGCCTCCGTGTACCGCATTGCCGCCGGGGGGTCGCCGTCGATCGACCCGAAGTTCCCCTGGGGATCGATCAGCGGGACCCGCATCTTCCACTTCTGGGCCATGCCCACCATGGTCGGGTAGATCACGCTCTCGCCGTGGGGGTGGAAGTCGCCCGAGGTATTGCCCGCGATCTTCGCGCACTTGAGGTGCTTGCGCCCGGGGCGCAGCTTCAGCTCGTGCATCGCGTACAGGATGCGACGCTGGCTGGGCTTGAGCCCGTCGCGGACATCGGGCAGCGCCCGGTCCATGATCGTGCTCATCGCGTAGGTGAGGTACGAATCCTTGAGCTCGTCCTCGATCTTCAGGTCGATGACGCGCCCGATCGCCGGGGCGGAAAGCTCGGGCTCGACGCCGCCGGCGGGTGAAGAATCCGGGTTCTCGTGGGGTGTTCCTTCGGTGTCGCTCATAGGCCGAACATTCTAGCGCGAATCCGGAGTCCCGGCGGGTTCTGAGCGTGCTTCTAACGCCTCCAGGGAGGCCAGAAACTCGCACACCGCCAGCATGGTCATCGCCGTCGCCTCCGGCGGCATGCGCGGGTCCCACACCGCCGCCCGCACGCCGCCCCGGGTCAGGTCCGCCCGCGGGTAGAACGCGCACTCCACTTCCCGGGCCGAAAGCTGCCGCAGGAACCGGAACGCCCCGACCAGCCTCACCACCTCGCCGGGCGCCTCGGCGTCCGTCGTCAGGCGTGGGTCGCCGAGCATGGTCGCGCACAACGCGACCGGCCGGGCCGTCGACCAGGTCGGCAGGCTCGCAAACCCCCGGGTAAACACCACGCCCCCCGCCATGTCGCGCTCCGCCAGCCCCGTGTCCAGCCCCGAAAGCTGATGCTCCCAGACCCGCTCGCGCAGCGCCCGCAACGCCGCCCGCCCCGACGCATCCCCGGACAGCCGCAGCTCCGCCCACCCGAGCCAAGGCATGAGCCCCATCACCTCGCCGGGCTCGGCGCCACCGTAAACCGCCCGCAGGTCGCGCTCCGCGACCGCGCCGTCCCGCCCCGTCGCCGCCGTCCGCTCGGCCATCGCCCACACCAGCACGGCGTTCGACACCGTCGGCGGGACCTCCTCACGCTCCGCCGCCGCATGGCGGGAGAGCATCTCCTCGCAGGTGGCGTACAGCCCGCCCAGCTCCGCGTCCCCCTCGGCCCCCAGCCGCGCCAGGACCACCCACGCCACCGCCGCCGCGACCCCGTCGTCCCCCACCACCCGCTCCATCGGCTCCACAACCGCGAGATCGCCCATGATCCGACGCGCCAGCCCACCCGCCCGCGACCGCGCCCCCTCCGACAACCCCGGCGTCTCCGCCAGCCGGACCAGGGCGAGCGCCGCGAGCGACTGCTGCATCGGCGTGCCCACCGGCGGCTCGGCCACGCCCCGGGCCGCGTCCAGCGGGCCCCGCAGCCCGAGCCGGCCGCCCCCCTCCAGCACCCCCGACTCAAAGTGCCCGAGCATCTCCTCGGCGAACCGCACCAGCGACGCCGTCGTCACCTCCGGCGCCTCCACCACCGACCCACCCCGCTGCACGAACACCGCCGACCCGCCCAGACCCGCCCCCGCGACCTGCAGCGTCTCGAACCGATAGAACGCGGCCCCGTGCTCGCGCGCCAGGTCGGTCGGCAGCCCGATCCCCAGCGACGCGTCCCCGAGCAACCTCGCCGCCATCGCCGGCAGACGGACCCCCGCCCCCGCCCCGCCCGCCAGGATCTCCGACGGGTACGCCACCGCCCACTCGCCCCCCACCCGGACCGCCAGCCCGTCGAGCCCCGGCCGAATCACGCCGTCGGGATTCCCCAGCTCCATCTCCGCCAGCGGCGTCATCGGTCCGGCCAGCTCAATACTCACCATCAGGTCCCCAGCAACCGCCCGGAGCTGCTCCGCCGCCAGGGCGTCGGCCTTGGGCACCAGCGCCGCGCCCGCCATCGCCATCGCCCCCGCCGCCGCCTCGCCGAGCGCCCCCCGCTCACCCGCGGCCTCGGCCCGGGCCGCCCCCCAGCCGATCAGCAGCCCCCGCTGGTAAATCCCGACCCGCACCCCCGGCGCCGGGCACTCCGTCCGCTCGGGCTCAGCCCATGCCCGCACCCACGCCTCGGCGGTCTGGTACGCCCCCATCGCCTGCTCGGCGGTCGGCATCCCCGCCGCGACCGGGGCCCCGGTCTTGGGCTTGAGAAGGTCTCCCAGCGGGTTATCGGACGGCTGGCCCGACACCCACGCCGGCGCCCCCACCAGCGACCACACCAGCGCCCCAACCACCACCCATGTCGCCGGCACACCACGCGCGGTGATGCACGGCAACCACGACCGGCGCGGTCGGTACGCCTTCTCGGACGCCAAGGCCCCCTGGCGCCCCGGAAACGGCGGTCTCGGGTTGGCTCGGCTACGCTGGCACACGGGTTGATCCTCGCTCTGGCGTCAGACAACCTCAGACCCGCCTCGGAGATCAGACATGGCCGCACTCGTCAAGATCACGACCAACCACCAGCGGATCGCACTCCTGGCCCTCATGAGCTTCCTGGCCCTCTGCTAGTTCCCATCAGCAGGAGCCGGTACCCGCCGCGGGGTCGCGAGCCCTCGGCAGTGTACGCCCATGAGCGCCCAGCATAAAGACGGCCCGGGTCCCACGGACCCGGGCCGTCGTCGGTTATTGGCGCCAGCCGACCCGACGGGTCAGAACTGGATCTTGTCGGTGCCCATCGCGTCGTGCGAGTCCATGCCGCCGCGCTGCGGCATCCGGTCGTGGTGGCCCGCCCCGCTGCTGTAGTCGTCGTCGGCCCCGGCGGTGTCGCCCCACTGGGCCCGCTTGAGCGACAGGCCGATCTTGCGATCGGTCGTATCGACGCGGAGGATCTTGACATCGATCTCGTCGCCGGCCTTGACCACATCCTGCGGGTTCTCGACCTTGTGATCGGCGAGCTCGGAGATGTGGAGCAGGCCCTCGAGGGTGTCCTCGAGCTCCACGAAGACGCCGAAGTTGGTGATCTTCGTGACCTGGCCGCGGACCACCATGCCCGGCTTGTACGCGTCCGGGATGGCGTGGACCCACGGGTCCTCGGTGAGCTGCTTCATGCCGAGGCTGATGCGCTGCTTGTCGCGGTCAACCTCGAGGACAACGCACCGGACCTCGTCGCCCTTCTTGACCATCTCGTTGGGGTGGGTGACCTTCTTGGTCCAGGACATGTCGGAGACATGCAGCAGGCCGTCGATGCCGGGCTCGATCTCGACGAACGCGCCGTAGTTGGCGAGGTTCCGCACCGTGCCCTCGATGACCGTGCCGGGCGGGTACTTCTCGCCGACCAGCTCCCAGGGGTTGACCTCGGTCTGCTTCATGCCGAGGCTGATCTCCTGCTTGTTCTTGTCGATGTCCAGGACAACGACATCGACCTCCTGCCCGGGCTCGACCATCTCGGAGGGGTGGTTGATGCGACGGGTCCAGGACATCTCGGAGATGTGCACCAGGCCCTCGATCCCGTCCTCGAGCCGCACGAACGCGCCGTAGGACATGAGGTTGACCACCTCGCCCTTGACGCGCGAGCCCACGGGGTACTTCTGCTCGATCTCCTCCCAGGGGCTGGACTCCTTCTGCTTGAGCCCCAGGGCGATCTTCTCCTTCTCGTGGTCGATGTTGAGGACCTTGACCTCGAGCTTCTGATCGATCCGGACCATCTCGGAGGGGTGGTTGACCCGGCCCCACGACATGTCCGTGATGTGCAGCAGGCCGTCGATCCCGCCGAGGTCCACGAACACGCCGAAGTCGGCGATGTTCTTGACCGTGCCGGTGACAATGTCGCCCTCGTGGAGGTTCGCCATCAGACGCTTCTTGGCCGCGTCGCGCTCCTCCTCGATGAGCTTGCGCCGGCTGATCACGATGTTGCGCCGCTCGGGGTCGATCTTCAGGATCTGCGCCCGGATCTTCCGCCCGATGAAGTCGCCGATCTCGTGCGGGCGACGGATGTCCACCTGGCTCGCCGGCAGGAACACCGGCACCCCGATGTCCACCAGCAGCCCGCCCTTGATCTTGCGGGTGACCAGGCCCTCGATGACATCGCCCTCGTGGGTCGAGTCGACGATCCGCTGCCAGTTGATCATCCGGTCGGCGCGGCGCTTGGACAGCTGCACCAGACCCTCGATCCCCTCGATCGACTCGAGCAGCACATCGATGCTCTCGCCGACCCGGACCTCCTGGCCCTCGAACTCCTCCTTCGGGATCAGACCCTCGCTCTTGAGCCCGACCTCGACGACCACATCGTCGCCCGCAAAGCCGATCACCTTGCCCTTGATCAGCTTGCCCGGGGTGAGGTCGCCCAGCTCCTTGCCGAGCAACGACTCCATCGCCGCCTCAGAGCCCTCCTCACCGAACATCCCCGCCAGCAGGGCGTCGGTGTCCTTGTCGGTCAGCCCGAGCGAAGCGATCAGAATCTCATCGATCATGTATCTGGTTCCTTCCGGGTCTCTACCCCGACCCGCGCCGGTCGGCTTGGCGCAGCGGGCAAGACACCCAACAGCCGCGGTCAAGACCCGCGGCCGGCCCCAATCTGGGGCGGTCAAACGACTCGATCTTCCGGACCCCGCACCACGCGGGAGACTCGGACCGACCCACCGTAGACCCAACCCTAGCACACCCCCGGGGCAGAGGGAAGGGGTGGCAGGGCTCTCAGAGCCCGGAGGGCCCCATCCCACCCCAGGGCCTCCCACCCCAGAGACCACCAACCCGAGAATAGGCCAGCCGGCCCGGAGAGCCGGGCCACCTGGATACCATCGGCCACGGGAGGTCCGCCATGCAGGATTGGCTCGAAGGCCGTATCGCGATCATCACCGGGTCGTCCTCTGGGATCGGGGCCGCCCTGGCCCGCGATTTCCTCCACCGCGGGGCCCGGGTGGTCATCAACGCCCGCCGGGAGGCCAAGCTCCAGGAGCTCGCCGCCGAGCTCGGGCCCGACCGCGTCGCCTGCGTCGCCGGCGACGCCTCCGAGGACGCGACCATCGACCGGCTCTTCCAGGCGGCCCGGGACAAGTTCGAGGACGAGGCCGACCTGGTCGTCGTCAACGCCGGCCGGGGCCTCAACGGCTCGGTCGTCACCTCCGACACCTCCCAGTGGGAGGAGATGATCCGGACCAATATCCTCGGCGCCGCCCGCCTCATGCGCGCCGCCGCCCACCGCCTGCTCGCCGACATCGAGCACTCCGGCAGCTCCTGGCAGCAGCAGGCCCGCGACATCGTGGTGCTGGGCTCCACCGTCGGACGCCACATCTCACCGTTCAGCTCCATGTACGGCTCGACCAAGTTCGCCGTCAATTCTCTCGCCGAGGCCATGCGCCGCGAGATCGGCCCCAAGGGCGTCCGCGTCACGCTCATCGAGCCCGGCTTCGTCCGCTCCGAGTTCCAGGGCGTCGCGGGGTACGCCGACGACTGGTTCAACAGCGTCGTCGAGCGCATCGGCCCCGTCCTCACCCCCGAGGACTGCGCCGAGATCATCGCCTTCATCGTCAGCCGCCCCCCCGCCGTCCACCTCTCCGACGCCCTCATCCGCCCCACCCGCCAGGACTACCCGTAAGCGGCCGCATTCCGAGCCCCCGAACGATCGCCCGCGCCGAATCCCTCAACTGAAGTCTTCTTCCGTCATGCACCCCCGCTCGACAAGGAAGATGGACGTCATCACTACCGCCACTCCGCCAAACGCGACGGGTATGCAGTTCTCACACCGGCCCCACGCCGAGGGGTAGTAGAGGGTCTTGTCGGGCACACTCGCCATCCAGATGCTGTTCGACACGCAGCCGTAGAGCGCCGCGACACCCAGCATGATCGGCAGGGGCCACCACCGGATGAGCCATCGCCGCGCCCTCCTCCACCGCTTCGAAATCAACCCCAAGCTCGCCATGGAGCCAACGAACACCACGAGCTCAGTCGCCATCCGAAGCCCAAATGGCCACGCGTAGAACCAAACCCAGAATGGATCAAACGCGTGCCACATCCTCACACCCAAACCCCACACCTCACACCGACCGATCCAACAACCGGTACCCCACCGCCTCGCTCACATGCCCCACCTCCAGCCGATCGCTCCCCTCGATATCCGCGATCGTCCTCGCCACCCGCCGGATCTTGTCATACGCCCGCGCGCTCAGCTTCAACTCCGTCATCGCGTGCCGCAGCACCGCCCGACACTCCTCCGCCATCGGCGCAAGCTCATCCAGCTCCCGCCCGCTCAGGCGTGAGTTCGGCGTCCCCGCCCCCTGGCGCCTGATCTGCCGCTCCCTCGCCCCCGCCGCCAGCCCCCGCATCGCCGCCGAGTCCGTCCCCCGCTCCCTGCGCCCCGTGAGCTGCTCGAACGGCACCGCCGGCGCCTCCACATGAATGTCGATCCGGTCCAGCAGCGGCCCGCTGATCCGCGACAGATACCGCTCCATCGCACGCCGGCCCACCTCCCCGGCCGGCATGTCCCCCTTCGGCGTCGGATTCATCGCCGCCACCAGCATGAAGCTCGCCGGGAACCGCAGCGACCCCGACGCCCGTGAGATCGTCACCACATGGTCCTCCAGCGGCTGGCGCAGCGTCTCCAGAACCACCCGCGGGAACTCGGCGAGTTCGTCCAGAAACAGCACGCCGCGGTGCGCCAGCGAGATCTCCCCCGGCCGTGGCACCGCCCCGCCCCCCACCACCGCGGGCGAGCTCGCCGTGTGATGAGGCGAACGGACCGGCCTGGAAGTAATCAGCCCCTGCCCCGGCGGCAGGGTCCCCGCGGCCGAGTAGATGCGCGTGATCTCGACTGCTTCCTCCGGCGTCAGCGCGGGCAGCACGCCGGGGAGCGCCTTGGCCATCATCGTCTTGCCGGTTCCGGCGGGGCCGAGCATCAAGGCGTTGTGGCCAACTGGCGGCTGCCGGAACCCCCCCACTCGCCGTCCTCCGTACCCGCCACAAGGCCACAACCGAAGGGTGTTGTGGCCAACTGGCGGCCGCGGGCGTCGTCGCCCCGTGCCGCGTTGGCGGGCGTTTTGGCCCCGGTATCGGCCCGCTCGGCCGGGACGCCGCACGCGGCGTCGTGGGGCGGCAAGGCCAGCCGTATCTCGATCCGGGTCAACGCCCACGACACCACGCTGCCGGGGACAACCCGGCCCCGGTCGTCCCGCTTGAGCCCGCCCCCGACCCGCTCGGCGCTGACCTCGACCTTCTGGACGATCGCGTCCAGGACCCGGCGCTTCTGGTCCCGGGTGAGGCGGGTCCGGCCCGCCAGGAGGGTCTGGACGGCCTTGACGATCCGGGCGGCGTGGGAGCCGTCGAAGGAGACCGCCTGGGCTCGCTGGCTTACCAGTTCCGCCCGGACGGTCTCCATCTCGGCCTTGGCCTTCTCCGACCGCACCCTGAACTCGTCGCGGGTGATGTCGCCGTCGGCGCACATGCTGGTGAGCCCCTCCAGCCGCCGGTCCAGTTTCCCGAGCTGGTCCTGGAGGTGCTCAATCTCCATCGCCACCATGTGCTGCCGGTGGTCGTTGCGGGCCCGGTCGAGGAGCCGCTGGACGAGGTCGGGCCCGGCGGCCAGGGCGACGAAGGCGTCCCAGATCTGGGCGTCGGTGTCCTGGGCGTCCAGCCAGGCCGCGCCCCGGCGTCGGCTGGCGGGGCGGTAGACGGGCCTGCCCTTGTCCGAGTCGCCGGCGCAGGGCTCGCCGTCGAGGTGGAGCAGGCCGGTGAGCAGGCGGGGGGTGCCGGACCGGGGCTTGCGGGCCCGGGCCCGGACCGCCTCCCAGGTCTCCGGGTCGACGATCGGCTCGTGGGCGTGCTCAATAAGGATGGCGGTGGGGTTGGTTAGGTCCTGCTTGAAGTACCGGGTGCCGTTGACAGGCAGCCAGACGCCCGAGGCGGCGGTGCCGGTGTAGGCCGGGCAGTCCAGGACGCGGGTGACGGCCGACTTCCACCACTTCCCGCCCCGGGAGGAGGGGATGCCCATGTCGTTGAGCCGCTCGGCGACGGCGTAGTCGCTGAGGCCGTCGGCGGACATCTTGAAGATGCGGCGGACGACCACCGCCTCGTCCTCGACCACTTGGAGAGTGCCGCGCTGGGCGTGGCCGGGCGGGGGGTTCACATACCCGTAGGGCGACGGGCCGCCAGCCTTCTTGCCCTGCTGGGCCCGCTGCTTCTTGCCCCTGGCCATGCGCTCCTTGATCCGCTTGCTCT
>JADZER010000034.1 GCA_020850415.1 Phycisphaerales bacterium | reverse complement strand
CTTCGCTCGAAGCTCGCTCAGACCACGGCACCCCAAGGACCACGGCACCCGGGCTTTGTGGTGCGGGCTTCCAGCCTGCACTGGGTCCGGACGCCGTGCAGGCTGGAAGCCCGCACCACAATGCACGCCGCCCTACCGGTCGAACGCCCCCAGGGCCCCGAAGTGCCCCCGCAGCGCCGGGTACAGCGGCCGGTACGCCGCCAGCAGCTCCGCGTAGCGTGCCGCCCGCGCCGGGTCCGGCTCGCGAGTCTCGGTCAGCCCGATCGACACGCCACACGCCTCGGCGACGCTGCCCCACACGCCCGCCCCGACGCCCGCCATCAGCGCCGCCCCGAACGCCGGGCCCTCCTCGGTGTTGGGCAGCTCGACCGGCGTGCCATACACATCCGCCTGGAGCTGTCGCCAGAACGCGGTCCTCGCCCCCCCGCCGCCGAGGCGGACGCGGGTCGCCTCCACGCCGACTGCGCCGAAGATGTCGAGGATCTGCCGCATGGTGAGCGTGACGCCCTCGACCACGGCCCGCACCAGATGCCCGCGGGTGTGGCGGCTCGTCAGCCCGAGAAACGCGCCCCTCGCCGCCGGGTCGGGGTGCGGGCAGCGCTCGCCGGTGAGGTGCGGCAGGAACACCAGGCCGCCCGCCCCCGGCGCGACGCCCTCGGCCTCGGCGAGCAGTTGCTCGTAGGCGACCTCGGGGAACAGCGCGTCGTGCAGCCACTGCAGCGAGCCCGCCGCGCTGAGCATGCAGCCGGTCAGCGACCAGTGGCCCGGCGCGCCGCCCGTCCCGTCCGCGGCACACATCGTGTGCACCCGCCCCGCCGGCGTCCCATCGCCCCCGAGGTCCTTCCGCACCGAGGGGCAGTGGGCGTACACCACGCCGCTGGTCCCCAGCGTTGCCAGCACCAGCCCCGCCTCGACCACCCCCGCGCCAATAGCGCCGCACTGGTTGTCCCCCGAGCCCGCGACCACCGGCGTTCCCGCGCGCAGGCCCGTCGCCGCCGCCGCCCAGGCCGTCACGCGCCCCGCCACCGCGCACGACTCCAGCACCCGGGGCGAGAGCGCCGGGTCCAGCCCCGCCAACGCGTGCGCCCGTTCGCTCCACGCACGCCGATCGACATCGAACAGCAGCGTGCCGGCCGCGTCGCCGACATCCGTCGCCAGCTCGCCCGTGAGGCGCAGCCGGATGAAGTCCTTGGGCAGGCACCACGCCGCGACCTGCGCCCAGACCTCCGGCTCGTGCTCGCGCACCCACAGCAGCTTGGGCAGCGTGAACCCCGGGAGCGCCGCGTTGCCGACGGCCTCGACGCACGCCGCCCGCCCGCCCGTCGCACGCTCTATCGCCGCACACTGCTCGCTCGTGCGCTGGTCGTTCCACAGCAGCGCCGGGCGCAGCGCCGCCGCCGCGGCCCCGTCGCCCCGCAGCGCCCCGGCCCCGAGCAGCACCGACCCGTGCATCTGCCCCGACAGCCCAACACCGGCGACCGACGCCCCGGGCACGCCCGCCCGCTCCAGCACGGCGCGGACCGCCCCGACCGTCGCCCGCCACCACCCCTCCGGCTCCTGCTCCGACCACCCGGGGCGAGGGGTCAGCAGCTCGTGCGCCGAGCCCGCCGTCGCGACGATCCGACCGCCCCCGTCGCACAGCACGGCCTTCGTCGAGCTGGTCCCGATGTCGATGCCGAGGAGGTGTTGCACGCGACAAGTCTACTTCGCGTCGGCCGCAGCCGCCGGCGTCAGGTCGAGCGTCACCTCCGCCGAGATCCGCCGCCCGCCCTCGTCGTACCAGACAGCCCAGCGGATCGACCAGATCTGCGGCAGGACGAAGGGGCTGGCCAGCAGCCGGGCAGTCTCGCCCGCGGGATCCATCCCCGCGCTCAGGGCCGCCATCCGCTCGCCCCACGCCCGGGGCTCGGCCATCCCGATGTGCAGGTACCGCCTGGGTGTGAGGTCCGCGAAGGCCGACGCCGAGGCCGCGCTCGGCGCCGCCTGGGCGGACTGGCGCGGCTGATAGTGCAGCACCCACCACCCCGGCTGTGCAACGCCCTCACGCACCGCGGCGCCGGGCTCTGCCCCCTCGCAGTCCTCGGGCACATACAGCCAGTTGAGCGTGGACTCGATGCCCGCCGCCGCCGAGTCCCTGCGGAGCAGCACCGACCGCAGGGCCGAGGGCCCCGGCCCGCCCGGCGCCGGCGGGCGCACCACGCTCGCGCTGCGCTCCGCGTCGCTCCCGGCGCCCTGCGACGACAGGTAGCCGTCCGCCGGGCCGATCAGCCGGTCAAGGTTCGGCGTGTCGGTCGCCATCAGCACCTCGGGCTCCTGCCCCGACCCGGCGCCGAGCCAAACCGCGAACATGCTCCGCGTCCCCAGCAGCGAGCCCAGCCCCGCGCTCTCCGGGTCCGGCAGCGGCAGGCCCACCAGCGGCATCGACCACAGCCGCGCCTCACGCACCGCGTCCCGGGTCCCGATCATCACCAGCGCCGGGTTCGGCGGCAGCGTGCCCAACAGATCCGGCGACCAGGCCCGCGGCGACTCCCGGTCCACGCCCGGCAACCACGACTCCGCCGGGGCGAGCGTCGCGTCAACCTGCCACGCGCCCCCCACAAGCCCGATGTTCGCCGCCACGAACCGCTCCGGCGCACGCTCGGCGTCCGGGAGGCGCGAGAAGAACACCGCGTCCCGGGCCCGCATCGACTCCACCGCCTGACCGACCGGGAGCTGCGCCAGCGAGCTCTCCGGCGTGCGGCAGTGCAGCAGCGGGAGCAGCTGCTCGAACAGCCGACGGTCGTCGGCCGGCGCGAGCAGGAGCAGCGTCGACGCCGGCGTGTTCTGGAACGCCCCGCCCGGCGTGCAGCGCAGGCGCCCGCTCGAGGTCGCCATCAGGAACGACCCGTGCTCGAACTCCAGCACCACCTGGCCGCCCACGATCCGGCGCGGCGCCGCGCCGAGCTTCTCCCGCAGCGAACGCTCCGTCGCCGGGTCGATCTCGCTCAGCAGCGCCCACTGCGGGTCCCCGGCGTCGCCGTACTGCAGGTCCGCCCCCGCGATGATCATCCGGCGACCGAGCAGCAGATCGAACGCCTCCGCGTCGGTCATCCCCAGCTCGCCCGCCAGCTCCGACCACGCCTCGAACACCGCCTCCGGCCGGGGCTGCGTCGCCAGCGTGAGCATCAGCGGCATGCCCCCCAGCTCCCGGCGCAGGGCCGCGCCGTTGTCCACCGCCAGCGCGAGATCCACGCTGGTGGGCAGCCGCGCCACCACCGAGCCGAGGTCCGGCTCGGCCATGACGCTTGAGACCGGTGAGACAGGTGAGACAGACGAGACCAAGAACGCGAGCCACACCCCGCGCCCCACACGCCGGGCCGTCCGACCCACAAGCTGGTGCGATGCACGGAGCATGGCCACGCCGGGGCTGGGCCGAGGGTTACTCATCGGCCGACAAGTCGTCTATCGCGGGCGGCGGCTCGCGGAGAATCACCAGAAGCGACCCGAACCGAGAGATGAACTGCGTCTCCGCGCTCGCCGGCGACCGGTCGTCCGACGCCGCCGGCGCCCCGACCGCGTACGCCCGAGGCATGCCGTAGGTGTACACCGGCGTCACCCGCTCCGTCCGGCGGGCCAGCGACAGATCGAAGTGGACCTGCCCCTCCGGCCGGTAGCGAGGCGAGAGGCTCAGCGCCCGCACCGGCGCCGCCAGCGAAGCCTGGAGCGACTCGACCGCCTGGCTGAGCCCCGCCTGCTCGGGCGCGGCGGGCGCCGCGGCCTCGACGAACCGCGTCACCGGCGCGGGCTCTGCCGCGAGCCGGACCTGCGGCGCGTGGCGCTGCACGAACGACGCGAGCGCCACCGCCCCCACGAGCCCCGCCGCCGCCGCGACCCGGCCGACCGTCACGAGCCGGCGCCCGTGCTGCGGGAGGAACCGCCGGCGCGAATGGACGCGGGACAGGATCGCGTCGGTGAGGTCCGGGGCTTCGACGGGCTCGCGCAGGCGCTCCACGCAGATCCGCGTCCGCGCCAGCTCCTCGCACGCCCTGGCGTCCGCGCGGATGGCCCGCAGCAGATCCTGCGACTGCTCCCGGGTCATCCCGCCGTCGAGCAGCCGGTCGATGGCGTGATCCGCGTCACGCCGCGCCCCGTCCCTGCGCTGATTGTGAGCACGATCAGGAGTCACCCCACACCTCCCCAATCCGTTCGGTCGCGCGCTCGCTGGCCTCCAGCATCGACCGCAGACGCTTCCGCCCGCGGTGCAGGTGGCTCTTGACCGTCCCCTCCGGCATCTCCATGTGCTGCGAGATCCGCGCGATCGGCCAGTCAAACTGATGGAACAGCACCACCACCTCGCGCTGCTCGGGCGGGAGCTGCTGCAGCGCACGCTCGAGCTCGCTCCGCGCGTTGGTCGCCACCTCCGCCCCGATCGTCCCGTGCTCGGGCAGCGACCCGTCACCCTGCCACGACCCGACGATGTCGCTCTCGTACACCGGCTTGAGCTTCTGCATCGCGTTCACATACAGCCGGCGGGCGATCGTGAAAAGCCAGGTGCTGAACCGGTACCGGTCATCGAACCGGTCCAGGTTCGTCAGCACCCGAACGAACGCCTCCTGCACGATGTCCTCGGCGATGTCCGGCCGACCGGAGAGCCGAAGGATGTACGCGTAGAGCTGCCCCTGGTAGGCGCGGATGCACTCCCCCGCCGCCTGCTTGTCGCCGGCGGCGGCCCTGCGGATCAGCTTGCGTTCTTCGGCTCGGTCCATGGTGCTCCCGCTGACCACTATACCGGAGGGCTCCCGCCCGGGTTGCCATACATTCTCGCCCCCGCGCTCCGAAAAACAGACCCACCCCCAGATCAGGGGGGTGGGCCTTGGAACAGAAAGGGCAAACTGGGGGACCGGCGGGCTCTACCCCCGCCGGGGCATGTCCCTTCAGGCGGCTTTGCGCCGGGCCTTCCGGGCCTTCGGCGCCTCCGCGAGATTGACCTCCGAACGGTGCTCGGGGTTCTCGGTCAGGATGTCGTACAGCTCCTGCGGGCTCGTCGCCCACAGATCGGCCCCGATCTCCTCCGCCAGGCCCTCGGCCCGGTTGAACACCCCGCCGCCCACCGCGATCTGCAGGTTCGGGCACGCCCCGATCTCGCGGATCGAGTCGATCAGGTACCTGATCTGCGGCAGGTCGCCCGGGGCCGAGCAGAACATCAGGAGCACCTGGGGCTTGGTCTCCTGCACCTGGGCGAGGATCTCGTCGGCCGCCACGCCGCCGCCGGAGAAGGTCATCCGGAACCCCCGGGCCTCGAGGAGATCGACGGCGATCTGGGCGCCCAGCTCGTCGCCCTCGGTGGGCCCGCACGAGGCGAAGACCGCCCGCCCGTTCCGGGGGGCGTACTCGAGCGTCGTCGAGGTCTGATCCACCATGACCCGCAGCAGGCGCGTCGCCATCCGGTAGCTCAGGGCCGTGAGCTGGTCGTTGCGGTGCAGCCGGTCGACCATCTCGGCGGTTGGCCAGTAGACCGTCATATAGATCTCGTTGCCGGTCATCCCGGAGTTGCGCATCTCGCTGATCAGCGAGCGGGCCGCGGGCCGGTCGCCGTTGATGAGGATCTCGAAAAGGCGTTCCATCAGCAATTCATGGTTCATAGTGCGGGCTTCTCACTTCCGTGTGCGTGCCTGCCCGACGGCGGATCCCCGCGGCGTCGGACTCCAGGACTCACTCACGGGCTCCGCCCGCCGACGCCCGGTACTCCCGGGCTGGGCAGTGGATCGGCCCCACCCGCCCCGTGCCATGAACCACCTCCTCCAGCGTCAAGCGCGCGCTTTACCGGGCCTGCGCGTCCGAAGACCCCTGTCCGATAAGCCTCGGCACTTTCCGCCGCGCCGGGGCTAGCCGCGGGACCTTGCCCCCGTGTCCTTGTGCCCCAGCGTCCGCACGCATATGCCGAGCGTCAGGGCCTTGCGGCCGACCCGAGCAAAGCCGCAGCGCTCCATCAGCCCGGCCAGTTCCCGGCTGTCCATAAAGGACCCCACGCTCCGTGGCAGGTACTTGTAGGCCCCGCTCCGATCCCGACTTATGAGTGTCGCCGTGCGCGGCATCACCTGCCCGCAGTAGAAGTCGTTGAACCACCGCACGGGCGCCAGCGTGGGCCGATCAAACTCCAGAATCACCAGCCGCCCGCCCGGTCGGAGCACCCGGAAAAACTCCCGCACCGCGAGCTCGGGGCGCTGCACATTGCGGATCCCGAAGGCGATCGAGACCACATCAAACGACCCTTCCTCGAACGGCAGTTCTTGCGCATCGCCCTGCAGGTAGCGCACCCGCCCGGCCAGTCCGGGGGTCCGATCGGACGCCCGCTCGGTTTTGACCCAGGCCAAATCCAGCATTTCAGGTGTGAAATCCAGTCCAATAACCGTGCCGGCCTCGGTCCGGGAGAAGGCCAGCGTCAGATCCCCAGTCCCGCACGCGCAATCCAGGACATCCTCACCCGGGAGTACCCCGGCCGCCCGGACCGCCTCACGACGCCACGCCTGGTCCCGCCATAGGGAGTGGACCCGGTTGTTGAGGTCGTAGGACCGGGCGATCGCGCCGAACATGGCCCGCACCCGGCCGGCCTTGTCCTCCCGGGCATGGGGATCGGTGAGCTCGGCCTCGGTCCAGGCCGGGGGCGCGGGGGTCGCGGGCGGTGTCGTCGCGGGCTCAGGCATCGCGGTGGGGGGGGATGGGCGTGGAGGTAGGAATCCGGGCACTCACGCCCGCTCCGGGCGTCATACGCTGGAGACTCTAGGAGGACTCGGACATGGCGATGCCGCTGCGGGCGATGGTGATCGGATTGGCTCTGCTGGTCGTGTCGGGGCTGGTGGGCTGCTCGACGAACCCGGCCACGGGCAAGAGCAGCTTCATGCTCCAGAGCTGGGAGTGGGAGCGGGCTCTGGCGGCCCAGGCCGGCCCCGAGTTCACCAACGAATACGGCGGCGAGACCCCGGATGCCGCCGCCCAGGCCTATGTCGACGAGCTGGGCGCGAAGCTGACCCGCGTCGCTCTGGAGCAGGCCCACGCCGAGGTCCCCGAGCTCGACTGGAGCTACACCCTGCTCGACTCGGCGGTGCTGAACGCCTTTGCCCTGCCCGGCGGCAAGGTCTACATCTCCCGGGGTCTGGCCGAGAAGCTCGAGAACGAGGCCCAGCTCGCGGGGGTGCTCGGGCACGAGGTCGGGCATGTCATGGCCCGGCACGGCAACCAGCGCATCAGCAAGCAGGTGGGGATGAACCTCCTGCTCACAGGGGCCGCCGTGGCTGTGGGCGTCGCCGATGAGGAGTCCGACTTCGGCCGCTACGGCCGGTACGCCGTCCCCGCGATGACCGTCGGGGGGAATGTCGTCATGCTCAGCTACGGGCGCAATGAGGAGCTCGAGGCCGACGGTCTGGGCATCCAGTACATGGTCGCCAACGGCTACGACCCCGCCGGCCAGCGCCAGGTCATGGAGATCCTCGGGCGGGAGTCCGGCGGCTCGCAC
Organism: Phycisphaerales bacterium; assembly: GCA_020850415.1. Lineage (GTDB taxonomy): Bacteria > Planctomycetota > Phycisphaerae > Phycisphaerales > UBA1924 > PNC22. Next base: position 60,632 of record JADZER010000034.1, on the reverse strand, counting down.
CCCCCCGAGTGGCTCAGCACCCACCCCGCGAGCGAGACCCGCGTCGCCCGGATCAACGAGATGCTCAAGGGCGAGTACGCCCACACGCAGAACAACCCGCAGTACGGCCTGTTCGCCGAGCCATACAAACGCCGCATGCTCGACCGCCTGGCCAAGCTGCCGGCCCCCACCCAGGCCTCGGCCCGGTTCGACCTGGCCGACCCGGTCACCTGGTGCGCCCACTGCGCCGAGGACGCGGCGCTGGCCTCCCGCTAGCGCCGGCCCGGACCGAACCCCGCGACGGCCCTTGCACCGGCCCCGCCGATGGGCGAAACTGGCGTCGGCGGGCTCCCAATCACTGGGGCACGCACAGACTCCCAAGGGGAAGGCCATGGGCTCGGATTTCTTCAGCAACCTGATCAATAACGAGGACGCGTTCGTCCCGTTGCTCTTCGCCGGGGCCGGCATCATCTGGATCGTCCTCGGCACGCTCACGGGCATGGTCAAGACCATGGCTCGCGAGCGGACGAGGCGCGAGATCGCCGCCTACATCGCCGAGGGGTCCATGACCCCCGAGCAGGGCGAGCGGCTTATGAAGGCCGGGCACGAGAAGGCATAGGAGAATCGCGATGGGACCGATACTCGCCATGGACGACAGCCTGATTGTCCCAGTCCTCGCCATCGGCCTTTCGTTCCTCGTGGCGCTCGTCGCGATCATCTTCGGGGTCGTGAAGAGCATCATGGAGACCAAGGCCCGGGAGGAGACCAAGCGCGAGCTGGCCGCCTACATCGCCGAGGGCTCGATGACGCCGGAGGACGCCGAGCGGATCGTCAAGGCGGATATCCCGCACTGGAAGCAGAAGTCCTGCGGCTGACGCCGCCCCGACAGGAGCCCACCCATGGGACTGAGCGGCGACCAGGTGTTCTACCTCTTTCTCGCGGTGATCGCGGGCCTGTCTGTTTCGGTGTGGGTGTTCATCGAGCACCTGGGTGTGCGCACCAAGGCACGCGCCAAGGTCCAGCAGACCCAGGCCCGGGAGGAGACGCGGCGCGAGATCGCCGCCTATGTCGCCGAGGGATCGATCACCGCCGACGACGCGGCCAAGCTCATGGCCATGGGCCCCGACAGCCTGGAGGGGGTCAAGGCCGGCCTCCGCGAGATGCTCGCCAAGGGCGCCGAGTCGGTCCGTACGAAGGTGAGCGAGTCCTCACGCGCCGGGTGCTGCTAGAACGCCGGCCGGCGCGGGACTTGCGCGATCTTGCCCCGCGCCCGCTTGACTGCCCGGCCCACCCCGGCGAAACTATCCCATGGAGACCCTGCCGAATCCGCCCGCCAAGCCCGCCCCCGGGCCTGTCGTCGTCTCACCCGCACATCCCGGCGCCGGCGTCCAGAGCGCCCACCGAGCCGTGACGCCCAAGATCATGCTCGAGGGCATCACCTTCGATGATGTCCTGCTGGTCCCCGCGCGCTCGGCGGTCCTGCCCGCCGACGCGGACACCTCCACCCGCCTCACCGCCGAGGTCACCCTCAACATCCCGCTGATCTCGGCGCCGATGGACACGGTGACCGAGTCGCGTCTCGCGATCGCGCTCGCCCAGGAGGGCGGCATCGGCATCATCCACAAGAACCTCAGCGCCGAGACCCAGGCCCGCGAGGTCGCCAAGGTCAAGCGGTCCGCCCACGGCGTCATCACCGACCCGGTCACGCTGCACCCCGAGGACACCGTCGGCACCGCTGTGCAGCTCATGCGCAAGTACAATGTCTCGGGCTTCCCCGTCACCACCGACCAGCCCGACGCCGACCACCGCTCCGGCGGGCGCGTCGTCGGCATCCTCACCAGGCGTGACCTCAAGTTCGTCGAGAGCGAGTCGCGTCTGGTCCGCGATGTCATGACCGCCGACGGCCTCATCACCGCGCCGCCGGGCACCACGCTCGCCGAGGCCGAGCTCATCCTCAACAAGAACAAGGTCGAGAAGGTCCTCCTCGTCGACGCCAACGGCCACCTCGCGGGCCTCATCACTATGCGGGACATCGACCGCCTCAGCCAGTTCCCCCGCGCCAACACCGACGGGCGCGGACGCCTCCGCTGCGGCGCCGCCATCGGCGTCATGCAGTTCGAGCGCGCCGAGGCCCTCCTCGCCGCCGAGGTCGATGTCCTCATCGTCGACACCGCCCACGGCCACTCCGAAAATGTTCTCCGCACCGTCCGCGAGCTCAAGAAGCTGCACCCCGACGCCCAGGTGATCGCCGGCAACATCGCCACCGCCGAGGGCGCCCGCGACCTCGTCCACGCCGGCGCCGACGCCGTCAAGGTCGGCATCGGGCCCGGCTCCATCTGCACCACACGCGTCGTCACCGGCGTCGGCGTGCCGCAGATCACCGCCATCATGGAGGCCTGCCGCGGCGTCGCCGAGACCGGGCGCGACATCCCCGTCATCGCCGACGGCGGCATCCGCATGTCCGGCGACATCGCCAAGGCCATCGCCGCCGGCGCGGGCTGCGTCATGCTCGGCTCGCTTTTCGCCGGGCTCGACGAGTCCCCCGGCGAGCTGGTCATCTCCGGCGGACGCCGCTACAAGACCTACCGAGGCATGGGCTCCGAGGGCGCCATGAACGCCGGCTCGGGCGACCGCTACGGCCAGGCCGACAAGTACGACGACCAGGGCAAGCCCAAGGCCAAATTCGTCCCCGAGGGCGTCGAAGGGCTCGTCGCCTACCGGGGCGCCCTCGCGGAGTTCACCTACCAGCTCGTCGGAGGCCTGCGCGCCGCGATGGGCTACACGGGCTGCCGCACGATCGACGAACTCCGCGCCAACGCCCGGTTCTGCAAGGTCTCCGGCGCCACCATCGTCGAGAACCACCCCCACGACATCCGGATCACGAAGGAAAGCCCCAACTACACCGTCGAGCAGGCCCGCGAGTAGCCCGCCGACACGGCTCTAGGTGGCACGGCTCTTGGTGGCACGGCTCTCCGAGCCGTGAGTCCCCATCCCCGCGGTCTATCCTGACGCCGTGGAACCCTCGCGCGCCCACGACGACGAGCTCGCCCGCGCCATCCTCGCCGGCTACCGCGAGGGCGCCTTTCCCATGGCCGTCGAGCCGCGACGCGCACCGCGCCTCGCCTGGTACGAGTCCGACCCCCGCGGTGTCATCCATCTCGATCCGCCCGCCTACCACATCCCCCGGCGCCTCGCCCGCACGCTCCGCTCGGGACGCTTCACCGTCACCACCGACGAGGCCTTCGCCCGCGTCATCCGCGCCTGCGCCGACCCCCGCCGCCCCGGCGCCTGGATCAACCCCGAGATCATCGCCATCTTCGAGCACCTCCACGCCCACGGCCTCGCCCACTCCGTCGAAGCCTGGCTGCCCCTCCCGGCTCCCCCGCCCGGGGCAGGGGACCCCGGCCCCCCTCCTCACCTACACAGCCTCCTTGCCCAAGACCCGACCAACCCTCAAGACGCCCACCTGATCGACCGCCGGCACGACCGCCTCCTCGTCGGCGGCCTCTACGGCCTGCGCATCGGCGCCGTCTTCTGCGCCGAGAGCATGTTCAGCCGCCCCGACCTCGGCGGACGCGACGCCAGCAAGGTCTGCCTCGCCCGCGCCATCCAGCACCTCGCCGCCCGCGGCTTCGCCCTCCTCGACACCCAGATGTGGAGCGAGCACCTCGCCAAGTTCGGTTGCGAGGAGATCTCCCGCGACGACTACCGGGACCTGCTGCTGGCCCTTCGCGACCTGTCCCGCGAGTGGGGGGGGTTCGCCTGACCGCACGGCGGCACGCCCTCCCTGGGGCGGGGCACTCTGGGCCCCCTCCGATCCTACCGGGCCTCATCGCGCAGAACCGTCCCCAGGAGCCGACGCCCCGCACTCCGGGCACGCCGCCGCCGCCGGCAGCCCCAGCCGGTCGTACCCGCACCCCCCGCACCGCCCGGCCCGCAGCCAGAGCGGGCGGCGCGCAAACAGCGGCAGAAACACCGCCGGCCCCGCCACCACGATCCCCACCGCCCCGCCGAGCACCAGCGCCACGAGGCTCCCCGCCCAGCAGTAGCAGTCCGTTTTCCGCCGGATCAGCACATCGATCGGGATCAGCGCCGCCGTCTCGACGATCGTCCCCGCGAACACGATCCGCGCCACGCGGGTCAGCAGGTCCTCGTTCCCCAGCGTGCTCCGTCGCGAGTACCGCACCAGCAGGGTCGTGAACACCGCCCAGCTCGCCGCCAGCGACACGAGCAGCAGCGGCCACGACCAGCCCCGCGGCCCGAGGAAGCCGTAGAGCACCACCAGCTCCGAGAGCGCCGCCCCGAAGCCGACCGTTACCAGCGCGATGAGCGCCCCCGCCGCCGCGAGCGCCACCCACACGCTCTTGCCCCGGCCCCTCGCCGCCGGCCGGAGCTGGACCGGCAGCACCAGCAGGCACTGCAAGCCGGTTAGCAAGGGCAGCCAGATCAACAGCAGCACCTTGATGTCGTGCTCGCCCAGGAACTCGATGTAGTCCGCGGCTGACATGACTTCCCAATGTCCACCCGCCGTCGAGCCATAGAACAGCGTGCCGCCGACCACCAGCACGACCGCCTGCGCGGCCCAGTACCCCACCAGCACCGCCCAGCGTTTGAGATTGGTCTCCAATGCCGCCCGCCCTCCCGTTCGCCCATTCGCGAGGCAGCGAATCGTAGAGCACGAGCATCGCCAGGCAGGGCCGCACCGTCAGGCCCGGCGCGATCACCTCCGTGGGACTGACTTGAGCCTACGAGCCCCGCCGTCCGGGGCTTGAAGCTTGATCGCCGCCTTGTTCTCCCGGAGCGGGTTGCCCCGAAGGGGCCGAACAGCCGGAGCCCGGGGCAACGCCCCGGGTGGGTGGGCGTCGAATGCGCGAGAGCCCTGAAGGGGCGGGACCTAGTCCCAGATGTAGCGTTCGTCGAAAGGGATGTTGTGGCGCCGCAGGAACTCGCGGTACTCGTCTTGGAACGAGAGATCGCGATGATGTTCGCGCTGGTTCTCGATGTAGCGGCGGACCTGGTCGATGTTCGAGACGGAGACGGCGAATGTGCCGTAGCCGATTTGCCAGGCGAATTCGGAAAGCATTGGTCCCTGGGTCTTGGCCCACTTCGACGACGACTTCTTGACCTCCTCGACGACGGTGGCGATTGTCACAGTTCGGGACAGTTCGAAGAGGGCGTGAATGTGGTCCTCGACGGAGTTGATGATGATGGGTTCGCATCCGAGATTGGCGAGGATGCCGGCCTGGTAACGGTGGAGCGAGTCGCGGACGGCGTCGGTGATGAAAGGGCGGCGGTTCTTGGTGCTGTAGATCAGGTGGAGCGGGACGCGGGCGAGGGACTGGGGCATGGTGTCAGCGTAACTTGTCGCGCCCTTTCAGGGGGGATTCCGGTCCCCGCCTTACGCCCTCGAAGCGGGTTGCCCCGAAGGGGCCGAACAGCCGGAGCCCGGGGCAACGCCCCGGGTCTCGAGCCCAGCGGGTCAACCCGAGCCCTGAAGGGGCGTGACTGAACCTGACCTCCCGGCTATCAGGAGAGCCGTGGAGAAAGTGCTGCGGCGCCAGACGGGGCTGTCGCGCCCCGTTGGGACATTGGGAGAGTGGTTGGTCACCGTACCCGGGGCGTTGCCCCGGGCTCCGGCTATCAAGCCCCTTTGGGGCAAAGTGCAGCGTGCGGCCGGAGCGGTCCGGCGGTGGTTGTGGTCTACGCGATGGTCATCTCCGGCGGGTCCAGCGGCAGACTCCTCGCCAGCTTCAGGAATGTGTCGTAGTTCGTCCCCATCTCCACCACCGAGTCGCCCCCGAACTTGTCGCTGAACGCCCGGGCGATCTCGAACGCCACGGCGTTCTCCATCACCACGCTCGCGGCACTGACCGCACAGATATCGCTCCGCTCGTACTGGCTCTGCTGGGCCTCCTTGGTGTTCAGGTCCACGCTGGGGAGTCCTTGGAGGAGCGTCGCGATGGGTTTCATCGTGCCGCGGACGACGACGGGCTGGCCGTTGGTCATCCCGCCCTCGGTGCCGCCGGCGTTGTTGCGGGTGCGGACGAATCCGAGGGTGGGGCCCATCTGCCGGGCGCGGTCGAAGAAGATCGGGTCGTGGACCTGCGAGCCCGGCAGGGCGGCGCAGTCGCGCCCGAGCCCGATCTCGACGGCCTTGAACGCCTGGATGCCCATGACCGCGTAGGCGAGCCGCGCGTCGAGCTTGTCGCGCCAGTCCATCGAGGAGCCGACGCCGGGCGGGCAGCCGAAGGCGTGGGCCTCGACGATGCCGCCGACGGTGTCCTTGTCGATCTTCGCCTGCCGGATGACCGCGCACTGGCGCTCGGTGACCGGGGCGTCCGGGCAGTAGGTGTCGCTGGCGTCGCGGGCGGCGAGCATCTCCCGCCAGTTCTCCGGGGTCACCTGGAGCGCGGTCGCGTGCACCCCGATCTGGCGGACGAACCCGAACACCTCGACGCCGAACTCCCGGAGCAGGCACCGGGCCACCGCCCCGGCCGCGACCCGGGCCGCGGTCTCGCGGGCGCTGGCCCGCTCCAGCGTCTCGCGGCAATCAGTCGTCAGCCACTTGATGCTCCCGGCCAGGTCGGCGTGCCCGGGGCGGGGCCGGTAGACCGGGGGGGTCTTCTGGAGGTCGTCCAGGCGGGAGTCCTTGTTCTTGATGAACATGGTGAGCGGCGACCCGATCGACTTGCCCCGCCTGACCCCGGTTAGGAACTCGACCGTGTCGGTCTCGATCCTCTGGCGCCCGCCCCGCCCGTAGCCCCCCTGTCGCCGGGAGAGCTCGGTATTGATCAGCCCCTCGTCGAGGACGACGCCGGCCGGGAGCCCCGTGACAGTGGCCAGCAGCCCCGGCCCGTGCGATTCCCCCGCGGTCTGGTAGTCGAGTCTCGGCATGGGGGGAGGATATCAGCGTCCACCCGGCGGGCGTCCCGGGCACGAGAGCGCATCCCTATTATCCGCCCGTGCACCCGCTGCTCACCCACCTCGACAACTGGCGGCCCTTCCGCGCCCTGGTCCTCGGCGACTTCATGCTCGACGAGCTGGTCTATGGCGACGCCGAGCGGCTGAGCGCCGACGCGCCGGTGCCGGTGCTGCATGTCCGCAGGGTCGAGCGGACGCCGGGCGGGGCGGCGAACCTGTGCCGGGCCCTGGCGGCCCTCGGCGGCACGGTCGCGGCCTTCGGTGTCCTGGGCGACGACGAGCCCGGCTCGCACCTGCGGGGGGCCCTCGCCGGCGAGGGGATCGAGACCGGCGGCCTCATCGCCGACGAGTCCGGTCGCCCGACGACCGTGAAGCGGAACTTGGTCGGCCTCGCCCAGCAGCGCCACCCGCAGAAGATGTTCCGCGTGGACTATGAGTCCCGCGAGCCGCTGGACGCGGGGCTGGCCGGGCTGATGCTCGGCGCGATCCGGGCGGCGGTCGCCGAGACCGACATCCTGTGCATCGAGGACTACGCCAAGGGCGTCTGCACGCCCGAGCTGTGCGCCGCGGCGATCGACGCGGCTCGGCAGGCGGGCGTGCCGGTGTTCGTCGACCCGGCCAAGCTCACCGACTACTCCCGCTACCGCGGGTGCACCACCATCACCCCCAACCGCACCGAGGCCGAGCACGCGACGGGGCTGGCGACACACCACGCCGACGATCCCGACGAGTGCGCCGCCCACAACGCCGAGCTGGCGAGGACGCTCGCGGGGGTGCTCGGCTGCGAGGCCGTGGTGCTGACGCTCGACCGGCACGGGGCGCTGTTGCTTGAGCGCGGCGCCGAGCCGCGGGCGATCCCCACCCGCGCACGCCAGGTGTACGATGTCACCGGGGCGGGCGATGTGTTCCTGGCCGGGCTCGCGGCGGCGCGGGCGAACGGCCTGAGCTGGGCCGACGCGGTGCAGCTCGCCAATGTCGCCGCGGGGCTGGAGGTCGAGCATTTCGGGGCCGTGCCGATCCCGATCGAGCGGGTCCACCAGCAGGTGCTGGCCGAGGCGAGCGCCGAGCACGGCAAGCTGCGGACGCTCGACCAGCTGCTCATCGAGGTCCGGGCGTGGCGGCGCGAGGGCAAGCGGATCGTCTTCACCAACGGCTGCTTCGATGTGCTGCACGCGGGACATGTGTCGCTGCTCGATCGGGCGGCCTCGCATGGGGATGTGCTTGTTGTTGCAATCAACACGGATGCAACGGTGCGGGCGCTGAAGGGTGAGGGGCGGCCGGTCAACACCGAGGTCGATCGGGCGCGGGTGCTCTCCGGGCTCGGGGCCGTGGACCGTGTGATCATCTTCGCGGAGCCGACGCCGGCGGAGGTGATCGCGGCCGTCGGGCCCGATGTGCTGGTCAAGGGCGATGAGTACTCGGTCGAGCAGATCCCGGGGGCCAGCACGGTCCTCGAGCGCGGCGGCGAGGTGGTGCGATTGCCGATGGTCGAGGGCAAAAGCACAACCTCGACCGTGGCGAGGATCCGGGCGGGGAAGAACGGCTGACACCTGCCGGGGCGCCAGGGTCTGCGTGAGACTTCGAGCGAAGGTCCTGTGATCGGCCAACCGCGGGCCATCCGAGGGCCAGCCGCGGGGCCATCGCTGCACTTCGTTCAGCTCTGACCCCGGCACCCTGTGTTCGTCTTCACGGCTCGGAGAGCCGTGCCACCTGAAGCGGTGCCATCTACCGCCAGTCCATGACCAGCTTGCCGAACTGGTCGGCGGCCTCGAGCCGCTCGTACGCCTCGCGGCAGTCATGGGGACCCAGGACCTTATCGACGACGGGGCGCAACGCGCCCGCCTTGAATAGGCTCGTCACCTCGCGGAACTCGTCGTTGCTGCCCATCGTCGAGCCCAGGAGCCGGAGCTGGTTCCAGAAGAGGCGGGCCAGGTCGGTGGTCGCGTCCGGCCCGGTCGTGCAGCCGGGGGAGACATACGCCCCGCCCCGGGCCAGGCTCTTGATGCACGCCAGGTGGGTGGCCTTGCCAACCGAGTCCACGGCCATGTCCACGCCGCGCTTGTTCGTCCAGGTGCGCACATCCCTGGACCAGTCCTGGCCCTCGTCGAGGATGGCGTGGTCGGCGCCGAGGGCGATGGCCTTGTCGAGCTTCCACCGGTGGCGGCTCGTCACGACGACGGGGCAGCCGATGTGCTTGGCGATGGCCAGCGCGCTGGTGGCGACCCCGCCGCCGATGCCGGTGATGAGCACCGCGTGCCCGGGGCACAGCCGGCCCTTGGTGACCATCATGGAGTAGGCCGTGAGCGCGCACAGGCCGAACGCGGCGGCCTCCACGGGGTCGCAGCCGTCGACGCAGGCGAGGTTGTCCACGGGGACGGCGAACTTCGCGGCGTGGGCCCCGTGGTGGTGCTCGCCGATGAGCTGATACTCCGGCGCGAGGGTCGTGTTCGGGGCCTCATTGGGCGCCGAGGTGTGGCCGATGCGCACGGCGGCGTTGTAGATGACCTGGCGCCCGACCCATGCCTCGTCCCGCTTGTCGCCGACCTCCTCCACGACGGCGCAGGCGTCGCACCCGGATACGCGGGGGTACGCCAGTTCCAGGCCGGGGACGCCCCGCCCGACCCACAGGTCCATGTGGTTGAACGCCGAGCAGAGTGTGCGGACAACCGCCCAGCCTGGCGCGGGCGGCCCGGGCTCGGGCCAGTCGGTGCGGAACTGGATGTTGGGCGCGACGGGGCGGCCCTGCTTGGTGACGACGAGGGCTTGCATGGCGGGAGGGTAGGGGGGGAAGGCGGAAGGATGAAGGCGGAAGGATGCACGAGGAGTCGGAGGGGGCGGATCGTCGGCTCCCGGCGTCCCTCAGCTCATCATCTCCTCAAGCTGGTGCAGCATGCTGTGCTCCAGCTTGACATCGCGCAACGCCTGCGACAGCTCGACCATGACCAGCACCACTCCGGCGGCCATGGCGAGGAGGCCGATGCCGAAGGCGATCAGCCCCGCGGACCAGAACTGGGGGCTCAGCATGGACAGGCCGATCGCCGCCGAGCTGGCGAGCATCGCCAGGATGCCGGCCATGACGCACTGGAGCGCGGCCCGGAGGAGTGCAGCCCGGCTCAGGACGCGGCTGGCGTGCGCCTCCAGGGCCTCGAGGCGCATGCGGTCGAGGGTCGCGCCGGTGACACCCGGGGCAGGCTCGGCCAGGGCGCGGACAAGCTCCACCCGCTCGGCCGCGAACGCCCGGGAGCGGGCGACCAGGATGGCCAGGCGGTTAAACAGGGCAAGGCTGAGGAGCCCCGACGCCGAGATCATGACGACCGGGGCGGCCAGCTGCCCGATGACGACCGCGCTGTCGGCCTGCATCCGAGACTCCGGGGGGTGTCGGGATCGTACGCGGGCGACCCCGCACCGCCCGCGTGACGGCCCGGGCGAGTGGGGATGGGCGTTTGTCGCCGGCTCAGGTGTCGTTATGCTGCGCCCATGCGTTGGAACCTCGCTCTCCTTGGTGCGGCCGCTGCCGCGGCGTCGGTGTCGGTCGCTGTCATCCTCCGGCCCGGGGCGGGAGCCCTGCCGGCGGGGGTTTCGCTTGTGTCGGCGGGGTCCGGCATTGTGGATCCAGGAATCTCGAATCCGAGCGGCATCGGGTCCGTCCGCTACGGCCGGGATGTGCGTCCGATCCTGTCGGACCGGTGTTTCCTCTGCCACGGCCCGGACCGGGAGAAGCAGCAGGCCGACCTCCGCCTGGATGTCCGAGAGGGGGCGGTGGCGGTCCGGGGGGATCGCGGGCCGGCGATTATCCCAGGGGATCCGGCGGCCAGCGAGCTGTGGCGTCGGATCGAGTCGCACGACCCCGACGAGGTCATGCCGCCGGCGGACTCGACGAAGAAGCCGCTCTCAGCGGAGGAGCGGACGATCGTCCGCCGTTGGATCGAGGAGGGCGCCGAGTACGAAGCGCACTGGGCGTTCGAGGCTCCGGCGCGCCCGGCGCTGCCGGCGGTGGGGGAGGAGTCGTGGTGCCGCAACCCGATCGACCGGTTCGTGCTGCGGGGGCTGGACGACGCTGGGCTGTCGCCGTCGCCCGAGGCGGACGCCGAGGTACTCCTCCGGCGGGTGTTCCTGGATCTGACCGGCCTTCCCCCGACGCCGGCGGAGGTCGCGTCGTACCTGGCGGACGCCCGGGCCGACAGGTACGAGCGGCTGGTGGATCGTCTGCTGACGGAGGAGCCCTACCGGACGCGCTACGCCGAGCGGATGGCCACGCCCTGGCTGGATCAGGCGCGCTACGCGGACACCTCGGGGATCCACATGGACGCGGGCCGGTCGGCGTGGCCCTGGCGGGACTGGGTGCTCGAGGCGTACCGGACGAACATGCCGTTCGATGAGTTCGCGATCGAGCAGCTCGCGGGCGACCTGCTCCCCGGGGCGACGCAGGCGCAGCGGATCGCGAGCGGGTTTCACCGCAACCATGTGACCAGCGACGAGGGCGGGGCGATCGACGAGGAATACCGGGTCGAGTACGCCGCGGACCGCGTGGAGACGACCGGGTCGGTGTTCCTGGGGCTGACGGTGGCGTGCGCGCGGTGCCACGACCACAAGTTCGACCCGATCACGCAGGACGACTACTACAGCATGTTCGCGTTCTTCAACTCGAACGAGGAGCCGGGCATCTACTCGCAGTCGCAGGACGCCAACCGGGCGCACGAGCCGTTCATGGCGGCGCCGAGCGAGTCGCAGGCGTCGGCGATGGCGGGCTTGCGGGCGCGGCTGTCGGCGGTCGAGGCCGAACGCGATGCGCCGAGCCCCGAGGAGGACGCGCAGCGCGAGGCGTTCTTCGCCGGGCTCGCCGGACGGACCACCGTGGTCTGGGCGACGCCGGGGGACGGCGCGAGCGTCGCGGGGGCCTCGTCGGCGGCCGGCTCAACGGTCTCGGTCCAGCCGGACGGCTCGGTCGTCTCCAGCGGCGAGAACCCCGACGACGATGTGGTGACGATCGAGCTGGAGACCGGGGCCACTGGGCTCCGCCTGCTGGCGCTCGAGGCGCTGACGGACGCCACCCTGCCCTTTGGGCGCGTGGGGCGGGCGCCCAACGGCAACGCGGTGCTGGGGTCCATCGAGGCCGAGGCGGTGTCGGTCGCGGACCCCGGCCAGAGGCAGACGGTCCGGTTCGTGTGGGCGTGGGCCGATGTGGAGCAGCGCGACGGCGACTACCGCGTGACCAACGCGCTGGACCCCAGCGGGATGCGCGGCTGGGCGGTCGGGGCGCACTTCGATGGCGATGGCGGGCCCCTCGGCCGGACGGCGGTCTTCCTGGCCGAGGAGCCGTTCGGGTTCGCGGGCGGGACGCGGGTGACCGTGCGCCTGCGGTACGACTCGGTGTACGCCCAGCACGCGTTCGGACGCGTGCGGCTCAGCCTGGGGAGCGTCGGGGAGCAGGGCCTTGCGTTGCTGCCGGTGGCCGCGGGCGGGTTCTACCGGATGGGGCCCTTCCGCGCGGGCGACACCGCGTCGCTCTTCGACACGGCGTTCGGGCCGGAGTCGGCGCCCGCGCTCGTGCTGGCCGATCAGGTGGACGGGCAGGCGTGGCGGCACGACCCGAGCATCGACGAGGGCAGGCCCGCGCCGCTGTCGAACGACCCGGGCGTCGAGTATGTGGCCCGCGAGGTGTTCGCGCCGACCGACAGGGAGATCGAGCTCTCGCTCGGGAGCGACGACGGCATCCGGCTGTTCGTGAACGGCGAGGAAGCCTTCGCAAAGCGGATCGACAGGGGCGTCGCGCCGGATCAGGACCGGGCGACGGTCCGCCTGCGCCGCGGCGTGAACACGCTGGTCTACAAGATCGTCAACACCGGCGGGCCCTCCGGGGTGTACACGCGGTCGATCGAGCCGGGCGAGGTTCTGGCGCACGACATAGTGCCGGCGGTGCTGGCGCAGGGGGCGCAGCGCCCGGAGCTCATGTCGCGAGCGGTCGACGCCTGGCGGACGCGGTTCAGCCCGCGCTACCGCGAGCTCTCGGCGCAGATCACCGCGCTGGGCGCGGAGATCGCGGCGCTCGAAGCGCAGATCCCCCAGGCGATGGTGATGAAGGAGCTGCCCGAGGCGAGGGAGACCTTCGTGCTGGCCCGGGGGCAGTACGACCACCCCGATCCGGAGCGTCCGGTCGAGCGCGGGCCGCCGGCGGCGCTCGGGATGCTGCCGCAGGGATCGCCGAGCAACCGGCTCGGGCTCGCCCAGTGGATGCTGAGCGACGAGAACCCGCTGGTGGCGAGGGTGACGGTGAACCGGCAGTGGGAGCTGCTCTTCGGGACGGGGATCGTGCGGACGACGGGGGACTTCGGCTACCAGGGGGAATGGCCGAGCCACCCGGAGCTGCTCGACTGGCTCGCGGTGGAGTTCCGGGAGAGCGGCTGGGATGTGCGCCACATGCAGCGTCTGATGGTGACGAGCGCGACCTACCGCCAAGCGGCGCGGGTCCGCGAGGAGGCCCGCCGGGTGGACCCGGACAACCGGCTGCTGGCCTACTACCCGCGCCAGCGACTGACCGCCGAGCAGGTGCGCGACCAGGCGTTGTATGTCGGCGGGCTGCTCGTCGAGAAACTCGGCGGCCCGAGCGTCAAGCCGTACCAGCCCGAGGGGCTCTGGCGCGAGGTCGCCATGATCCAGTCCAACACCAGGGCCTACGAGCGGGGGATGGGTGACGATCTCTGGCGACGCAGCGTGTACACCTACTGGAAGCGTGCGGCCCCGCCGCCGGCCATGCTGACCTTCGACGCCCCGACCCGGGAGTTCTGCACCGTGCGCCGGATGAGCACTAACACGCCCCTGCAGGCGCTGGTGTTGTGGAACGATGAGCAGTTCGTCGAGGCCGCGCGGGCGACGGCCGGCCGGGTCATGCTCGGCGCGGAGGGGGACCGTGACCGGCTGGCGCTCCTGTACCGCCTGTGCACCGGGGGGACGCTCGACGAGGGACGCATGGCGTCGCTCTCCGAGGCGCTCGCGGCGTTCCGCGAGCGGTACCGCGACGGCTCGGCCGATGCCGCTGCGCTGGTGGGGGTGGGCGAGTCGCCCGCGCCGGAGGGCCTCGATGCCCCGGAACTCGCGGCGTGGACGATGGTGGCGAGCGCGGTGCTCTCCAGCGATGCGACGATCGTGAAGAAGTGAACACGGCCCGTGTGGAAGGCGGCGTGACGCACGCCGGTTTGGGAATGCACCAATGACGAACCTGACGCCCCACGGCGCCGACCCGCTCGAGCAGTACCTCCTGAACATGACCCGGCGCCGGTTCTTCGGCCTCGCCGGGCAGACGATCGGCGCCGGGCTGGGGGCCGCGGCACTCGCGTCGCTGGTGGGCGGGAGTGGGGCGCTCGCCGCCCAGCCCGAGACGGTGGGCCAGCCACGGGTGCTGCCGGCGCACTTCGCGCCCAAGGCCAGGCATGTGATCTACATGCACATGGAGGGGGCGCCGAGCCAGCTCGACCTGCTCGACTACAAGCCCCACCTCTCGGAACGGTTCGACGAGGAGCTGCCGGACTCGGTGCGTCAGGGGCAGCGGATCACGACGATGACCAGCGGACAGTCACGCCTCCCGGTGGCGCCGAGCAAGTTCAGGTTCATCCGCCACGCCAACAACCAGAACGGCGTCTACATGAGCGAGCTGCTGCCGTACACGGGCAGCGTGGCCGGCGAGCTGTGCGTCATCAACTCGATGCGGACCGAGGCGATCAACCACGAGCCGGGGATCACCTTCTTCCAGACGGGCAACCAGCAGCCGGGGCGCCCGAGCTTCGGATCATGGGTGAGCTACGGCCTGGGCAGCGAGTGCGCGAACCTGCCGTCGTTCGTGGTGCTCATCACCCAGGGCCTGGGGAACATGCAGGCGCTCTCCGCTCGCTTCTGGGGCAGCGGCTTCCTGCCCAGCGAGCACCAGGGGTGCAAGATCCGGACCGGCGAGAACGCGGTGCTCTACCTCAAGGACCCCGACGGCGTGGGACGCGAGGACCGCCGACGCATGCTCGACCTGGTCAACACGCTCAACGAGCGAGAGTTCCAGGACACCCTGGACTCCGAGGTCCAGGCCCGCATCGCCCAGTACGAGATGGCCTACCGCATGCAGATGTCCGTCCCCGAGCTGACCGATTTCGCCCGCGAGGACCCCCAAACCCTCGAGATGTACGGGCCCGAGGTGCACCGCCCCGGCTCCTTCGCGGCCAACTGCCTGCTCGCCCGCCGACTCGTCGAGCGAGGCGTCCGGTTCGTCCAGCTTTACATGCGCGGGTGGGACCAGCACAACAACCTGCCCAGCGAGTTGGCGGCCCAGTGCGGCGCGGTCGACCGGGCCCAGGCCGCCCTCGTGCGGGACCTCAAGCAGCGCGGGCTGCTCGACGAGACCCTCGTCCTCTGGGGCGGCGAGTTCGGGCGGACGGTCTACAGCCAGGGCACCCTCACGCGGGACAACTACGGCCGAGACCACCACCCGCGATGCTTCAGCGTCTGGCTGGCCGGCGGCGGGATCAAGCCGGGGATCACCTACGGCAAGACCGACGACTACAGCTACAACATCGTCGAGAACCCCGTCGAGGTGCACGACCTGCACGCCACCATGCTGCACCTCCTGGGGCTCGACCACAAGCAGCTGATCTACCGGCACCAGGGGCGCGACTACCGGCTCACCGATGTCGCGGGGAACCTCGTCCGCCCGATCATGGCCTGAGCCGGTGCGCGCGGGGGCCCGCCCGGCGCCGGCCCGGCTCAAAAACAAAGCCGCCCCGCAGTGCGCGGGGCGGCGTGGATGCGTTGGTTGTCGTCCCCCCGCTCAGCCGGAGGTCTTCTCGCCCTCGACATGCTTGAGCCCGCGACGGCGATCGCGGAGGCGACGGCTCTTGCCCACGCGGTCGCGCAGGTAGTAGAGCTTGCTGCGCCGGGCGTCGCCGCGACGCACCACCTCGAACTTCGCGATCATCGGGCTGTTGATCGGCCAGGTGCGCTCGATGCCCTCGTTGTCGACCACGCGACGGACCGTGATCATCTCGGTGATCCCGCGCCCCTTGCGGGCGATCAGCACGCCCTGGAAGACCTGGATGCGCTCTTTGTCACCCTCGACGATGCGGGCGTGCACATTGATCGTGTCGCCGATGTCCAGGCGGGGGATGTCCGTCTTCAGGCTCTCGGCGTTGATGCTCTCGATGATCTGCTGCGCGCCCATGTGGCACCTCGTCTGCACCCGCCGGCTGGCGGTTGGTTTCTGTCAGGAAAGACCCATCCGTGGGACGGGCCCGAACAGTAGGCGGGCCGCCGGGGGGGTTCTAGTGGTCAGATCCGGGACGCCGGCCCGCCGGCTCGGGTTGCGGGACAGGTTGCTGGGCAGATTGGCCCGCCAGGTCGATGGCGGACCAGTCCAGAGGCACGCCACGAAGCACGATCCGCCCACCCCAGTACGCCTGCTCGGGGAAGGAGGTCGGCCGGTCCAGCACAAGCCGGGGCGTGGGCGTGATGACCAGGTCCGCCCGGTCGACGCGGGGGAGGTCGAGCACCTGCAGCACGACCGGGCGGGGGTTGCCGTCAAAGCGCCTGCTGCGGCTGGGGCCGGCCGAGGGGGCCGGGTCGTAGAACCGGGGGCCCGACCCCCGGGGACGGGCCTCCTCGGGGCCGGGCGCCAGCACCCCGCGGGGGTCGACCGACTCGAACGGCCGCCCGTCGATCTCAAGGTGCCCGACGCCGAGCACCGCGTAGTCCGCCTCGCTCGTCCGCGGCTCGCGCCGGAGGGTCACGGAAAGCTCGTAGAGCCAGCCCTGGCCGTCGGCGAGGGGGCGACGCTGGGTGACCACGATCGCCGCATCCGGGCCGTCGAGCACCAGACTGGGCGGGGGCGGGGCGTCGGGCTGGTCCGGGGTGACGATCCGGACAACCTCCTCGACGGAGGAGGCGACCAGGAACTGGTGGGTCAGCGAGGTATGGAGCGTGAAGTCCGGCGGACGGGTGAGGGGCGCGGTGTCGGCGTCGTCCTCATCGATCCGGTAGATCCCCAGACGCCAGCGGAGTTCGAGCGTGTGCCGGCCAGGGTCCGGGGCGAAGGCCCCGAGAGAAGGAGACGGGGCGGGCAGGTCGAGCATCGTCGAGCCGGGAAGGGCCCCGTAGCGAACCCATCGGCTCGGCCGGTCCGCGGCCCCGGAGCCGACGAGGCTGAGCGGCTCGCCGTCCATCGCCGCGTGCTCGAGCGTCGCCACCACGCCGAACGACCGGCGTCGGGAGGACCACGACCGCTCGAAGGGGAGCATCGGGGTGAGGTCCAGGCCCGGGCCCCCGGGGCCAGGCGCACCGGGGAACGGCTCTCCCGCGAGGGTGATGGCCGGCAGGCGGTCGTAGGTGCGTTCGGCGGGGCCGAAGAGCACCCGGAGGTGCGCCTCCTGGCGCCCGGCATCCACGACGCCGGCGTCGTACGCCGCGTCGAGCAGCGGGCCCCAGACCAGCGACGCGCTGGGGCCGGGCAACGGCTCGCCCCGCGCGACACACGCGTCGAAGAACCGCCGGAGCTCAGACCCGTCGAGGGGCTCGGCGGCGTGGCGCCGCAGCAACTCCGTCGCCGCGCTATTCGCGGTGCGGTTGCCGGAGCTGTCGGCCCACCCGATGAGCGCTCCCGTGGGGACCACCGCAAACCAGTTCATCCGCGGCCCTGTGAGGAGGTAGAAGGGCACCGAGACCGAGAAGGCGAGCAGCACCGCCCCGGACCAGAGGGACCCCGGCTGCCCGCGCCGATCACCAAGGATGACAGCCCGCCGCGCGTCGGTCGGGCTGCCGCACTCCGGGCAGCGCGCCGGGACGCCGGCGCGTGCCGCGTCCAGCCCCGTGAGGTCAAAGTCGCAGCGGGCGCAGTGTGGGCTCTGGCCCGATCGCGTGCCCCGCAGGCCGCGGGCGAGGAGGACGACGCCGAAGGCGAGGGTGATGCAGGGGAGGATGGTGAGCCAGGAGATCACGGGTCTGTGTCGCCGTCGGGGACGGGGATGCTCGTCCAGTCGATGGGGACATCGCGGATGACGATGGGGTCGCCCCAGATCGGGTCCATGCCGTACCAGTCCGGTTGCCGGACCAGCATCTCGGGCGCGGGAGTGAGGACGATGTCGACCCGGTCCACGCGGGGCAGGTCGATGATCCTCAGGTCGAAGGTCGTTCGGGAGCGCACCGACGGGGACTGGTCGACCGGCGGGCAGTCGGTTCTGTCGTAGAAGATGCCGGAGATGTCCGGCAATCCCGCGACCCGGTAGGGGATCCCGTCGACCTCGAGGTGTACACGGGCGAGGACGGCGTATCCCGCGCCGGCGGTCGCCGCAAGGCGGGTCAGCGTCCCCTCGATGGAGTAGTACCAATCGCCGTCGCGCCGGAGCTTGCGGGCGCTGGTCACGGTGAGCGTGAGCCCCTCGCCCGGGGAGCAGTATCGCGGCGGCGCCGGGGCGCCGGGGCCGTCGGCGTGCACCAGCGAGACGATCTCCTCGATGGCCCGGATGACCTGAAAGGCGTGGGTGGTCGTCGCGCTCCAGGAGCAATCGGGGTCTCTGAAGGGGTGCTCCGCGGCGTCGGCTTCCGCCGGGCTGAGCAGGAACGCATCAACCCGCCATGTCAGGTCAAGCTCGTGCGGACCGGGGCCGGGTGCGAGCTGGGGGATCACGGGCACGCGAGAAGGCAGGAGCGACGGGCCCGACGCGTTACCCGTGGGCGTGCCGAAGGTTCTCCACCAGCCCCCCCAACCCTCTCTCTCCCCATCATCCTTCCCGTGCCACGCCTCGTCGAGCTCTATGGCCTGACCGTCGAGCGTGGCCCCGTCGAGGTACGCGGCCATGCCGACGACCCGGCCGGGGATAAGCCAACCCGATGGCGTAGCTGGGTCGGGGTGGAGCATGCTCTGCGGCTCTTCGAACGGGAACGGTTCGTCCCCGAGGTAGATGTCGCGAATCCTGGGTTGGAGGCGGTAGAAGTTCGAGAGCCGCGCCCTGAGATACCTGTCGCGGTGCGCACTCGTTGCGAGGCCCGCGTCCCATGCCGCGGATGCGAGGGCGCGCCACGAGTCCGATGCGACGGAAGGTGCCGCGAGCTCGGCCTGCGAGAGGAACGCGTCGAAGGTCCGAAGGAGCTGGGCGTCACTGAGCCCGCCGCCGGCGTGGCGCCGGGCGAGTTCCTGGGCCGCCTCGCCGGCGCGCCACGCGTTGTTTGATCGGCACTGCGAGAGGAGCATCCAGGTGGGTTTGAGGCTCAGAGGGTCGATCGAGGACGCGATCGCCGCAACGGCGCACAAACCGACGGACGCGAGGATGAGCAGGAGGCCTGCGACCATCAGGCGTGGGCGTCGTCGGTGTCGGCCAATGGTGACCGCGCCGCGCCCGGTAAGATCGCCGCCGCACTCGGGGCAGCGCGTGACCGGTTCTCCATCGACGGGGGTGGGAGTGAGGAGTCCCGTCAGATCGAACCCGCACTCGCGGCAGTGGGGGGCGGTGCCCTTGGGCCGCCCGCCGCGCCCCACCTCGAACAGGCAG
Source organism: Phycisphaerales bacterium (assembly GCA_020850415.1). Lineage (GTDB taxonomy): Bacteria > Planctomycetota > Phycisphaerae > Phycisphaerales > UBA1924 > PNC22. The sequence goes on along the minus strand of JADZER010000034.1, from coordinate 41,217 downwards.
ACGCCGACAATCGCGACGACGAGGAGGATGAAGATGAGGGGGGCGACTGCCAAGCTCATGGTGGCAGTTTACGGGGAGGCTGGGTTTCGCAGAAGGCGCCGGCGGAATGGGTTGGGCCGCCGTTACTCCGGGGTCGCTTCGGGGGGTTAGCGGCGTTCACGGGCTCGGCCGGTCGAGTCGGGCACCAGGCCACACCCGGACGCGGATGGCGAGCCGCGGGGCCATCGCTCCACGGCGTTCCGCACTGACCCCGGCACCCGTCTGATTACTCGGCGAGGAGATCGGGTCTTCGATGGCGGGTCCGCTCCAGCATCTGCTCCAGCCGCCACTTCGCCACCGCGCGGTGGTCGCCGGAGAAAAGGACCTCAGGGACCTCTAGCCCCTCCCACACGCGAGGCTTGGTGTAGTGGGGGCAGTCGAGCAGGCGGGTGTGCTCGGAGAGACCCAGCTCGCGCAGGAGCTTGGGGGGCAGGGGCGAGCCGTTGGGGTCGGTGGTCGGGGTGGTGCTGAAGGAGTCCTGGGCCGCCGAGTCCTCATCCCCGAGGACGCCGGGGATAAGGCGGATGACCGCGTCCATGAGGACCATCGCCGCGAGTTCGCCCCCGGAAAGGACAAAGTCGCCGAGGGAGACCTCGCGCGGGGCGAGCTTCTGGATGACCCGCTCGTCGAGGCCCTCGTAGTGCCCCGCGATGAGGAGCATGCGCGGGAGGCGGGCGAGTTCCTCGACCAGCGGCTGGGTGAGGGGCGTGCCCTGAGGGGTGAGCAGGATGCGCGTGGCGGGGCGCGGGTCCAGGGCCTCCACGGCGCGGACCGCGTCCCAGACCGGCTGGGCCATCATGACCATGCCGGGGCCGCCGCCGTAGGGCCGGTCGTCGGTCTTCTGGTGCTTGTCGGTGGTGAAGGCGCGGATGTCGTGGGCGTGCCACTCGGCCAGGCCCGCGCCACGGGCCCGGGACGGGATGGAAACGCCCAGCGAGCCCGGGGCGTCGTTCGAGAACATCTCGGGGAAGGTGGTCAGGATGTCAAAGCGGGTGGCCACGGGGGGAGTCTAGAAGGCGGAAGGATGAAGGATGAAGGATGAAGGCGGAACGCAGGAGGCAGCGGACGAACCGGGGGGGTGCCGTGGTCTGACCGGAACGCAGTGGAGGGAAGGCCACGCGTCGGTCCCACTGCCCGGGCCCTATCGCAGGATCAGCGAGATCACCTCGGACTCGATGTATCGGTCGGTCGCCGGCTCGTGGCGCCGACCGGTGATGACAAAGCCGCAGCGTTCGAGCACGCGGAGCGACGCGCCGTTGTGGGCCGCGACCTGGGCCCGGAGGGGGCGGGCATCGACCTCCTCCAGCAGAAGGGCCAGCGCACGGGACGCGATGCCCCTGCCCCAGTGCTCGCGGGCGATCCAGTACCCGACGAAGTCCTCCCCCTCGCGACGGAACTTGTTGATGCTGCCGACCAGGACCTCATCGGCGAGGATGGCTCGCGGCACGACCGCTTCGTCGGTGAGGACCGTGCCCCAGTGGGCCATGTAGCTGTCCGTGTCGCGGGGCTTGACCGCCGCCAGCGCGCACGAATCGGCGTCCTGCTGGAAGGCGCAGAGGATGGGGAGGTCGGCCGGCTCGATGCGCCGGAGACGAACGGTCGGCATGGTGCGGTCGCCGGTGGGCATAGGGCGATGATACCCGGCGAGCGACGCCGCCCCGATCGCGCGCTTGTCACACAAAGAACAAGCCCGGCCGATCGGCCGGGCTCGTGTGGTTGTACGCGTGGGAGTTGCCGGGTTACCCGGCGGGGGTTTGCGCGGCGGCGGCCTTCTCTTCCGCGGCCTTGGCTGCCGCGGCGGCCTTCTCGGCCTCCGCCCTGGCCTTGGCCTCAGCCGCGGCCCGGGCGGCCTCCTCAGCGGCCTTCGCCTCGGCCTCCTTGGCGACCTTGATCGCGGCGGTGCGCTCGGACGCGGCCTTGCGGTCGGCCTCCCACTTGGCCTTCATCTTCGGGGGCAGCAGATCGTGCTTCGCCAGCAAGTCGGCCACGGTCTCGGAGGGCTGGGCGCCCTGGCTGAGCCAATGGGTGATCCGCTCGGCGTTCAGTTGGAGCTGCTTCTCCGGATCGCTGGCTACCGGGTCATACCACCCCAACTGCTCCAGCACCGCGCCGTTGCGCCGGTTGCGCTTCTCAATCGCGTGAAGACGGTAGAACGGACGGTTGCGCCGGCCGAGACGGGCGAGACGGAGACGAACCATGCTTCCAAACTCCTTCGCAGGCCGGTGCCTGCACGCTCCTCGCGGGCCGCGGCCCGCCTGGGGTCCATTCCACGCCGTGCGGCGGGGCTCGTAGCTGGGAATCTTCTGCCGCCCGAGGGACTTCCCCGGCCGGTTCCGAGCCGGCAAGTGTAGGCGGGGTGGTCGGAGGATGAAGGACGAGGGAGTGGTGTGCTGTCCACCGGCGCCGTGGTCCGTTGCCAATGGGTGCCGTGGTCTGACCGCAGCGCAGGGAAGGCCACGCGGACCCCCCGCGGCCCCCGATTCAACCCCCGCCTTCCGGCCGGCCGAACCGGGCCCCCAGAACCCGGACATGCGGGACCCCAGTGCCGCAGCACCCCCCGACTACCGTCGCCCCGGCGTCCGCCCAGGCCTGGGCCAGGTCGGCGTACGCCTCCGGGGCGATCGGGGCGGTCCGCCAGCCCTGGTTCGGCTCGGCGGCCCCGGCGTTGGCGTACACGCCGACAGGGGTGGGGGAGGGGACCGCTACGCGCAGGGCGCACACATACGCGAGGGCCCGCCCGGCGGGGACGCAGTTGACAAGCACCGCCGCGGCTCCGGCCCGGGCCGCCCGGCAACCGGCCTCGGCGAGCTGGGCCGGGGTGAGCAGGTCGGCCTTGTACCCCGGGGTCAGGCTGAGCCAGACCGGCAGGCCGGTGGCGAGGGCGGCGTCGAGCGCGACGAAGGCCTCGCCGGGGTGGGGGAAGGTCTCGCAGAGCAACAGGTCGCACCCCTCCTCGGCGAGGGCCGCGGCGAGCAGGTCGTGGTGCTCGCGGGCATCGGGCGGGCTGAGGTCGGGGCGGTAGCAGTCCTCCGCGGGGGCGATGGAGCCTGCGATCAGGTGCCCGGCGGGGACCGCCTCCCTGGCAAGCCGCACCGCCCGCCGGGTCAGATCGCGCCAGCGCTCCGGAAACACCCGCGCCGTGGTGCGGAAGGTGTTGGTGGTGTGCACCGTCGCCCCGGCGGCGGCGTAGTCGGCGTGGATCCGGCCGACGACCCCGGGGGCGGTATCGAGGGCGTGGGCGCTCCACCCCGGCAGCGGGGTGGGCACGCCGCGGGCGAGCAGCTCGGTGCCCATGGGGCCGTCGAGGATGACCAGAGCCACGGCGCGAGTTCCTCCTGGCCTCTTGGTTTCGCAATGGGCCCGGTGGGATTTGAACCCACACTCCCCTCTCGGGGACGCGGATTTTAAGTCCGCTGCGTCTGCCGTTCCGCCACGGGCCCGGGTGCGGGAAGGGTAGAGGACCGGCGCGTGGGCCGCCGGGCGTGCCGGCTACTGCAGGCCCGTCGAGTCGCGGACGCCGAGGGTGGCGTAGATGTCCTGCGTCGCCTTGGAGCGGTTGAGGGTGTAGAAGTGGATGCCCGCGACATCGTGGTCCAGCAGGTCGCGGCATTGCTCGGTCGCCCAGTGGGCGCCCACGCGGCGCACCGCGTCGGGGTCGCCGCCGGTGCGGTTGATGGCGCGGATCAGCGACGCCGGGAACCGCGACCCCAGGGCCAGCTCGGCCATCTTGCGCATGCCGGGCAGCGAGGTGATCGGCATGATGCCCGCGAGGATGGGGATATCGATCCCCGCCAGGCGGCAGCGGTCGCGGAAGTCGTAGAAATCCCGGTTGTCGAAGAACATCTGCGTGATGATGAAGTCCGCCCCCGCGTCGACCTTGGCCTTCAGGTGGTCCAGCTCGAGCAGGCGGTTGGGGGTCTCGGGGTGTCCCTCGGGGAAGCCGGCGATGCCCACGCCGAAGCCGTTCCGGTCGGGGTGCCCGCCCGAGTCGTTGAAGCGTCGGAGCAGGCCGACCAGCTCGACCGCCCGCTTGAACGAGTCGGCGGAGCGGTCGTAGTCCCGCTGATTGGCCGGCGGGTCGCCCCGCAGCGCGAGGATATTGCTGATCGAGTGCCGGGCGTACCGCTCCAGGATCGCGTGGACCTGAGCCTCGCTGTGCCCAAGGCAGGTGAGGTGGGGCATCGGGTTGAGGTTCGTCTGATCCTGGAGGCGGACGACCAGGTCGTTGGTCAGATCCCGGGTGGACCCGCCGGCCCCGTAGGTCACGCTGACGAAGGTCGGCCGGAGGCGCTCGAGGTCGGCGATGGTCTCGAACAGGGAGTCCGCGGCTTCAGGACCCTTGGGCGGGAAGAACTCAAAGGAGAAAGTCGTCCGCTGGCGTTTGAAGATGTCGCGGATGTGCATCTGCGGGCTCTCGGGGCTCCGGGGGGTGGCCGTGCGACTATATCCGTTGGGCCGGCTGAATGGATCGAGTATTCTGTCGGTACGCTCTTGCCAGGAGCCCGACGGGCCGGTAAATGTGTATCGACCGCGGGGCTGGCAGCGCTCGTGCGGGAGAGGGAGAGGACACATGGTGCGGACGCACAGCCGAATCGGACGGGGGTTCACCCTCATCGAGCTCTTGGTGGTCATCGCGATCATCGCGCTGCTCATCGGCATCCTGCTCCCGGCGCTGGGCGCCGCGCGTCGGACCGCCCGCGGCACGGTCTGCGCCAACAACATGCGACAGGTCGCGATCGGATGGACCATCTACGCCAACGAGAACGACGATATCGCCGTCCCCGGCCAGGTCGGCCGGTACGCCGACGAGGACAAGAATGTCTACTTCGTCGGCAACGGCTACCAGTACCGCCCGCGCTGGTATGTGCAGATGGGCGCCGCGGCGGGGTTCTACGCCCTGGCCAACCCCCTCCCCGACCGTGCGTATGAGCACTCCGCCCAGGTCAACAACGAGGTCTTCCTCTGCACCGAAGCCAAGAACTGGACGAGCACCCGCAACAGCCCCTACGGGTACAACTACCAGTTCCTGGGCAACAGCCGCTTCCGCAACGACACCGAGGCCATGGGGTTCGTCCGCTTCCCGGTGCGGACCAGCAGCGTCGACGGCTCGGGGACGATCATGAGCGCCGACTCGATGGGCACGGCCGCCGGCAAGCCCGAGGCCGAGCGGACCGACAACCACGAGGACGGCAGCCGCGACCCCGCGCTCAAGGCCCTCGGCGGGCACGGGTACTCGATCGACCCGCCCCGCCTCACCGGCGAGGGTGATTTCGCAGACCCGCAGAACCCAGGCGCCGAGCACCGGTCGGCGGCCCACCCTCGCCACGGCGGCAAGGCCAATGTCTCCTTCTGCGACGGCCATGTCGTGCCGATGACCCTGGAGGACATGGGCTATGTGGTGCAGGGCGACGGCGTCGTGACGGCCTTCGACCCCAAGGCGAACAACTCGCTCTGGACCGGGCTCCGCGTGGACCGCGATGTCCCGCGAGTCTACCGCTGAACCGTGTCTAGGCGAGAGCGTTGGGGAAGGACGACTCCTGGATCGGGGCGAGGATGTCGAGCACACGCTCGAGCACCCGCGCCGGCGAGCCGATCGCGTCGATCCGGTGCACCAGTTCCTTCGGGTAGCAGTCGAGCACCGGCTGGGTCTCGGCGGCGTACACCTCCAGCCGTCGGCGGATCACGCTCTCCTTCCCGTCGTCGGGCCGGCCTTCGCGCTGGGCCCGGCGCCGGAGCCGCGTGAGCATCTGCTGCGGGTCGGCGGCCTCGAGCACGATGATGCCGAGCACCCGGATGTGCTCGTCCATGAGCGAGGTCTGGTGTGCGCTGCGGGGGATCCCGTCGAGCACCAGCATGTCGTGGTGCGGGCGGAACAGGCCGAGCGTGTGCTGGGCCTCGATGTTCTTGCGCCAGAGTTCGACGGTGAGCTCGTCGGGCACCAGCTCGCCCTTGGTGGAGTAGCCGAGGAAGGTCTGCCCGATCTGCGAGTGCGGGTCGAGGTTGCGGAACATATCCCCGGTCGAGAAGTGGTGGAAGCCGGGGATACTGCCGAGCATCTTGCCCTGGGTGCCCTTGCCGGCGCCCGGGGCGCCGAAGAGCAGGACGGTCCGATACTTGTCTGTCACGGCCGTTCTCCGAGTGACTTGCCCGTCCCGCGGTGACATCGGGGGCGGGATCCCCAGTGTAGACCTCTATCGGCCGGTTCACCCGGTCGTTGAGGCCCGCACGGGGGGTTTGGCCGACAAACAAAGCGCCCCGCCGGGAGGGGCGGGGCGCGGGGGATCCCGGGGGGTGGTAACGGGGGCCGGATCAGCCGGCGGCGATGACTTCCTTGGCCATGCTGGCGGGCATGGCGCGGTACTCGAGGAACTCCATGGTGGAGGTCGCGCGCCCCTGGCTCATGCCGCGGAGGGTGGTGGTGTAGCCGAACATCTCCGAGAGCGGCACCTCGGCGGTGATGAGCTTGACGGGCCCGCGGTCCTCGGAGTCGACGATCATGCCGCGCCGGCTGTTGAGGTCGCCGGTGACATTGCCGATGTAGTCCTCGGGGCTGGTGATGACGACCTTCATGATGGGCTCGAGGAGGACGCTGCCGGCCTTGGCGACGGCCATCTGGAGCGCGAGCCGCCCGGCCTGCTCGAACGCGATCTGCGACGAGTCGACGGCGTGGCTCGACCCGTCGATCAGGGTGACCTTGACATTGATGAGCGGGTACCCGGCGGTGACCCCGGCGAGGGCGGTCTGGCGGACGCCGGCCTCGACCGACGGGATGAACTCCTTGGGGATCGAGCCGCCCACGATGCCGTTGACGAACGCGACGCTCTCGACGAACTTGACGCCGTCGGCCTTGGCCTGCTCCTCGGTGTAGGGCTCGATGTTGACGGTGCAGTCGCCGTACTGACCGCGTCCGCCGGTCTGCTTGACGAACTTGCCGCGGACATCCTTGGCGGGGCCCTGGATGGTCTCGCGGTACGAGACGCGGGGCTTGCCGACGGTGCAGCCGATCTTCATGTCGCGGGTGAGCTTGTTCTTGATGATCTCGAGGTGCAGCTCGCCCATGCCGGCGATGATGGTCTGGCCCGTCTCCTCGTCGAAGTGCGAGCGGAACGAGGGGTCCTCGCGCCGGATGGTGGCGAGCCCCTCGGAGAGGCGGCGCTTGTCGTCCGAGCCGTTGGGCTCGATGGACATGCTGATGACCGGCTCGGGGAAGGTCATGCGCTCCAGGACGATGGGGTCGTCGGCGTCGCAGAGGGTGTCGCCGGTGTAGGAGTCCTTGACGCCGATGACCGCGACGATCGAGCCGCAGCCGGCCTCCTCGAGCGGGTCGCGGTTCTGGGCGTGCATCTCGAAGATGCGGCTGATGTTCTCCTTCTTGCCGTTGACGGGGTTGAGCAGGCGGCTGCCCTTCTTGAGCGTGCCGGAGTAGATGCGCATGTAGGTGAGGTCGCCGTGGGCGTCGTTGACGACCTTGAAGACCAGGGCGGAGAGGGAGGCGTCCTCGGCGTGGGGCCGGGTGAGCTTCTTCTCGGAGTCGCGGGGGTCGGTGCCCTCGACCTCCGGGACCTCGTCGGGCGCGGGCAGGTAGTCGATGACGCCGTCGAGAAGGCGCTGGACGCCGACATTCCGGAGGGCGGCGCCGCAGAAGACCGGGTTGCAGCGCCGATCGATCGTGCCCTTGCGGATGGACGCGCGGATCTCGTCGGGGGTGACCGTCGTCTCGTCCTCGAGGTACTTCTCCATGAGGGAGTCATCGAGCTCGACGGCCAGCTCGACCAGCGCGTGGTGCCACGCCCTCGCCTTGTCCATCAGGTGGGGGGGGATCTCCTTCTCGGTGACGACCGCGCCCTTCTCGTCGGCGTCGAAGTAGTACGCCTTCATGCCCAGCAGGTCGATGATGCCCTCCAGCTCGTTGCCCGAGCCGATCGGGTACTGCACCGCGATGGGGTTGGCGCCCAGCCGGGCCCGGATCGAGTTGAAGCTGTACTCAAAGTCCGCGCCCAGCTTGTCCATCTTGTTGATGAAACAGATGCGGGGGACCTTGTACCGGTCGGCCTGACGCCAGACGGTCTCGGACTGGGCCTCGACGCCCTCCTTGCCGTCGAACACCGCCACCGCGCCGTCCAGGACGCGCAGCGACCGCTCCACCTCGATCGTGAAGTCCACATGCCCCGGCGTGTCGATCAGGTTGATCTTGTAGTCCTCGCCGTTGCGGACCCACGGGCAGGTCGTCGCCGCCGACTGGATCGTGATCCCGCGCTCCTGCTCCTCCTGCAGGAAGTCCATCGTCGCGGTGCCCTCGTGCACCTCGCCCATCTTGTAGTTCTTCCCGGTGTAGTAGAGGATGCGCTCGGTGACGGTGGTCTTGCCCGCGTCGATATGGGCGCAGATGCCGATGTTCCGGGTATGCCTGAGGTCGGTGGCCATGGTCGTCGTCCTTGTGCGTTCCTCGTGTGCGAGCGTGTCTCTCGGTTCGGTCGCCGGGGCGGGGCCCGGTCCGCGGGTGCTGCTACTGGTCAGACCCCCCTCGCCGCGCCGGGCGGGGTCGGTTTCGTCGTCGTGGTGATCGAGTCGGGGGCCGCGGCCTGGGGCCTTGTGCCGCCCGGGAGAAGGCGCGTCGTCGCGTTCAGTCCCACCCGCCGGCGGTCAATCTTTCAGGTTCATCTTCCATGGACGCGGTCCGGCTGCCTAAACGGATACCCTGCGGCGCGGTCGCGCCAGGGCATGCGGAATGGTTGGCCCGGGCCGGGGGGGAATCAAGGATACCCCAGAAGTTCGCGCAGGCTTCGCACCTGGTTCTCGGACAATCCGGCCAGGGGATCCAGCCGGCGCCAGGCGTGGTTCGCCAGAGCCCGCCCGGCCCATTCCCGGGCTTCAGGACCCCGCCCGGCCTCCGCTAGCCGGTGCGAGAGCTGCGACGCAAGCTGCGGGCTCAACGGGTCAAGCCGAGCGGCCATGAGCAGGGGGTCGATATCGGCCCCGTCCTCGCCCGCCTCGGCCAGCTGGGGCGCCACTTCCCCGGCCAGCCGGATGGCCTGCGCCCGGTCCCGCCACAGCCGTGAGTCGCCCGGCCAGCGGGCCGTGCTCCATGACGCCAGTTCCACGACCGCGCCCGCCTCCTTCGCCGGGTCCCACCCGAGACGGGCAGTCAGGGCGCAGTGGGCAATCCGGGCGCCGATCGCGGCATCGGCGACCGACCGGCTTGGCGTCGCCCGGGCCCGGGCCAGCGCGTCGAGTCTCCCCGCCGCCTCACCCGCCCGGGCCAGGCGCAGCTCGTCGAGCCCGGCGTTGAACGCCTCCGGGGTCGGCGCGACCGGACGCCCGAGCAACGCCGACAGGTCCGCGACCAACGCCGCCGGCGTCTCGTCGCTCCGGCCGGAGCCGAGGTCCCGGGCCCGCTGCCCCAGGGCGGTGGGCTCCGCGGCCCGCACCGCGGTCGTCCGCAGCTCGGCCTGCCACGCCCGGACCGGCACCGAGGCCACCAGCGCCGCCGCGGCGAGAACCGCGCACGAAGCCCCCGCGAACGCCGGGGCCAGGCGACCAACCGGCCGGGGCCCACGCTCGGCGACCTCCCCGAGCGGGCGGGACGCGGCGCAGCCCAGCAGGGTGAAGAACCACCCGCACGCCGCGGGGTCCGTCCCGATCAGCTCGATCTGGGCGTGGGTGAGGACGGCCAGCGCGCCGGCCGCCACGCCGACCGCGAGCGTCCGGGGCGGGACCCGCAGCAGCGCGGCGCCCAGCCCCAGCCACAGCAGCCCGCCCGCGCCCAGCTTCGTCGCGCCGTCGATCAGGAGCAGCCCGAACGCGTCCGGCGCCGACTGGGCGAACGGCAGCACCTCGTAACGAAACGAGGCCGCGATGCAGAGCAGCACCACCGCGAGGAACCACCTGCCGGGGCTCCTCCCGGCTGGCGCCGACGGCGCTTCCGGCGCGGGCGCCGGGCCGACCTCCCGGCCGCCCCCGAGCAGGGACGCCCCCGCCCGCGAGGCGAGCCCGAACACCAGCCCGACCCACGCGGCCCCCAGCACGCCGAGGATGGACAGGTACTCCAGAAGCACCGAGTGCGGGCTCGATACCTCCTCGGGATTGAGAGGGTTCTTGGCCAGCAGGTACGCCGCCTGGAAACCGTCGGGACCCACCCCCCACACCGGGAACTCGCCGAAGATCCGCAGGGCCGCCTGAGCGTAGTAGAACCGGAACAGCAGGCTCAGCTCGCCCACGCGCTCGCCGACAAGGCCCCGCAGGCCCACCGCCCACAGTGCCAGGACAACAAGCCCGGGGCCGAAGAACGGGGCGGCCTTGCGGGCGCCCGAGGCAAGGCGGGCTGGAAAGCTCACCCCGCTGCCGGGTTCGTGCAGCTCCCTCTCGGTGAGCCTCGCATGCCACACACCCAGACCGAGCAGGCCGAGCCCCAGCACCATCGCCGCCGCCGCGCCCTTGGGGAGCGAACCCCCCGCGGGCAGCGCGAGAAACAACCCGCCCAGCGAGCAGGCGAGCCCGAGCCCCAGGCCGAGGGCGCGGTAGAGGTCGCTCCGCTCGCCGGTCCGCCAGAGCCTCGCCCGCACCGCGTCGAGACACCCGGCCCCGAACACCGCCACGCACCCGGCCATGACCGACGCGTACACATTCGACATCGCGAACCAGGCCGAGGCGTCGGGCTGGTGGAGACGGCGCTCAAACGAGCGGGCCATCGCCGACTCGGGCGACCAGCCGTGCGAGGCGAGCAGCGCCTCTCGGTTGGCCCGGAAGTCCTCGACGAGCACCGGGTGCTCGACATACACCTGCACCGCCGCACGGATCACCATCGGCCCCGCCAGCCCGGCGCAGCACGCGACGGCGAGCGCCCGCTCGGCGGGGTGGCGGCAGGCGATCGAGGCCGCCAACGCCGAGGCGATCGCCCCCGCCCACGCCAGGCCCACCGCCTGGTTCTCCACGCACGCGCCAGGGCCGAACCACCCGTGCCACGCCACGGGCACGAGGCCCAGGCCCGCGAGCGTGAGCAGCGCGGCGGGGACGCGTTCTCTCTCCCGCCACGCCGCGGCGAGCGCCAACGCCAGCCCGAGCAGGCTCAGCCCCGACAGCATGATCGACTGCGCCGGCCCCAGCCCGTTCTGCGGGGCCGCGCTGCTGAACGGGTCCATGCTCCACCCGGGCAGCGGGTCGTAGGTGGTCAGCACGCGCACGCACACCGACACCAGCACGCACGCCAGGCCCAGGCGGCGGAGCACGGGGGAGGGGTTGGGGATGGTTGGGGTCATGGGTCGGACAATGAGGCGCTAGTGCCCCGCTCCGTTCCGCCCGCTGGTCGCGTGCTCGGCGAAGGCCAGCGCGAGCAGTGTGAGGACGATCTGCAGCCCCACCAGGATCGCCTGCCACGGCTCGAGCGAGCCCAGGACGATCCCCGACACCCCAGTGATCGCCCCGAGGCTGCACATCAGACCCACCGCCGCCGGCTTGGTGAACCCCCGCCTCACCAGCCGGTGCGAGAGGTGCTGCTGGTCGCCCACGAACGGGCTCTTGCCCTGGCTCACGCGCAGCACCGAGACCGTCGTGAAGTCGTACAGGGGCACGGCGAGCACGGCCAGCGGCATGAACACACCGTACCACCCGCCCGCGGCCCCGGGGTCGTAGTAGGTCGTGCGCACCGTAAGGAACGCCAGTGTGAACCCCACCACCAGCGACCCGCCGTCGCCCATGAAAATCCGCGCCGGCGGGATGTTAAACGCCAGGAACCCCAGGCACGCCCCCAGCAGCAGCGCCAGCATCGCCGCGATGAACCACTGCCCGTGCAACAGCGTGGCCGCCAGGAAGCACGCGGCCGCGATCGTCGTCACGCCGGCGCACAGCCCGTCCATGTTGTCGATAAAGTTCAGCGCGTTCGTGACCAGACCGACCCACAGGATCGTCAGCACGACCGAGAGCCAGGGCCCGCCGACGAGCGGGTCAAAGAAGGTGAACAGCCGGGACCGGGTGATCAGCGTCATCGCCGTCGCGCAGCCGAGCATGACCACCAGCTTCACCCACGGCCCCAGCGCCCGGCGGTCGTCGATGACGCCGAGCAGGTGGAGGATCACCAGGCAGGCCAGCAGCGACAACGCGGCCGGGGTCTGGCTCTGGATCCCCGGCAGGTGCTCGGCCAGCGCCGGCACGCGCGAGGTGAACAGGTCCGTCAGGCCCAGCTTGACCACCAGCAGCCCCGCCGCCAGGGGGAGCGCGACCGCCGCGAAAACCGCGATGCCGCCGGTGTTGGGCACCCGGCGGAGCTCCTTGACATGCCCCGCCGCCCCCGCCGAGTCGTAGGTCGCGAACCGGTGCCCGAGCCTCACCAGCAGGCCCGTCAGGGGCAGAGAGATCCCAACCGCGACCACGATGAGCAAGAGGCAGAGCCAGAGCATGGGGGAGAGTGTACGGGAGGCCGAAGGAGGAAGGCTGAAGGCTGAAGGACAAGCCGGAGCCGGCCGCTAGGGCTTTATTTGAGCTTTGAGCTTTCTTGAGATTTGAGCCCTCTGACCACCGCCCACGGCAGGTACACCAGCCCCAGCGCCACCTGCCCCGCCAGGAACAGCGTGCCGATGCGCCAGGGCCACGGGCCGAGGAAGTCGATGAGCGTCCTGCCACCCGGCTTGGTGTTGCCGCTGTAGCCGTAGTTGACATCGAACCCGATGTTGATCGCCGTGACCGCCGCCAGCCAGGCGACGGTGATGAGTGTGACGACGCCCCAGTCGCGGAGCGTCGGCCGGTAGCCCAGCGCGATCATGTCGTAGAGCGCCGAGCCCACGATGTGCGTGTGCCCGACGAAGAACAGCCAGTACCGGACGGTCCCGAACCCGCCCTCCACGACCGGGGTGAAGAACGCCTGGGTGCACAGCCCCAGACCCCAGAAGTAGAGCAGGCTGCGCAGCCACCGCCGCTGCGTGAGCAGGGCGAACGGCGCGACCCACGCCGCGAGGTCGCACAGGTGCAGCGGCCAGCTCTCGTAGGGCTCGAAGTTGGCCGGCAGGAAGTACCACACCACCGCCGCGCTCTGCCACGCGAAGGTCGTCCAGATCCACGCCTGACGCAGGATCCTCTCGCGCCGCTGCCCACGCCACCTCCGGCCCAGCCAGCACGACCCGGCCATGAGCCCGAAGAACACCGCCAGCGTGAGCCAGTGCTGGGGCGTGAAGGCGTGGAACTCCGCCGACCAGTCGTAGGGCGGCAGGTATCCGGCGGCCGGGGTTGTGACCGGGGCGGCGGGCATGCGCGAGAGTTTTATCCTGCCTTGACCGACGACGCGCGACGGCCGCTGTACCGTCTGGCCGATGACGCACCACCCCAGACCCCACGCCGTCGCCCTCGCACTCTCCGCCGCGGCGTCGATCGCAGCATGGGCTCCCCCGGCCTTCTGCCAGCTCGAACACCCCGAGGTCCTGGACCAGAGCCGGTTCCAGACCTCGCGCGCCGTGCCCATCCTCCCGGTCCCCGGCGAGGAGGACTCGTTCTTCTTCGTCGTCTACGGCGACCGGACCGGCGGCCCGGCCGAGGGGATCGAGGTGCTCAAGGACGCCGTCCGCGACACCAACCTGCTCGAGCCGGACCTGGTGATGACGGTGGGGGACCTCGTGCAGGGGTACAACACCACCGAGCAGTGGACGATCCAGATGCGCGAGTTCAAGGGGGTCATGGACGCGCTGCTCTGCCCGTGGTTCCCGGTCTCGGGAAACCATGACATCTACTGGCGCGGCACGGGCAAGCCCGCCGGCGAGCACGAGAGCGACTACGAGGCCAACTTCGGCCCGCTCTGGTACGCCTTCGAACACAAGAACAGCGTGTTCATCGCCCTCTACTCCGACGAGGGCAACCCCGAGACCGGCGAGAAGGCCATCAACAAGCCCGACTGCCAGAAAATGAGCCCCGAGCAGTTCGAGTGGCTGCGCAAGACGCTCCAGGAGTCGCGCGACGCCGAGCACATCTTCCTGTTCCTCCACCACCCCCGCTGGCTCCGTGGCGGGTACGGGGACGACTGGGACAAGGTCCACGAGCTGCTCGTCCAGGCCGGCAATGTCACCGCCGTGTTCGCCGGCCACATCCACCGGGCCCGCTTCGACCAGCGAGACAACATCCAGTATGTCACCCTCGCGACCGTCGGCGGCGAGCAGTCCGGCAAGGCGCCCGAGGCCGGCTACCTCCACCACTTCGACATCGTCACCGTCCGGGCGGAGCACATCGCCCTCGCGTCCATCCCCGTCGGCGCCGTCCAGGATGTCCGGGCCATCACCGGCCAGGTCAGCGATGAGTGCGGGCGCCTGGCCGATGTGAAGCCCTCCATCGCCCAGCCGCTCCAGGTCTCCAGCTCCGGCCTCGCCGATGGGATGGTCCGCGTCGAGGTCGCCAACCCCGTCAGCCGCCCGGTCGAGGTCGAGGTCCGCCTGGAGAGCACGGACAGCCGCTGGGCCTCCGCGCCCGACCACGCCCACGCCACGATCGCCCCGGGCCAGAGCAAGACTTTCGAGATCGCCGCCGGCCGGGCGGAGGGCCTCGACGCCGCCTTCCGCCCCCTCGAGGTCGTCGTCGGGATGGACTACCTGGCCGAGCAGGCGCGGTTCGGCATCCCCGAGGTCCGCGCGGCGGTGCCGCTGAGCGTGGACATCGCCGCGCCGGTGCCCCCGGGGCGCGAAGTGGCCGCGGACCTGGACGGCGTCGACGACTTCATCCGGGTCGAGAACGCCTCGGTCCCGCTGCCCGACGGGCCGCTGACCCTCGAGTGCTGGATGCGAGCCCGATCGTTCGGCGACCGCGTGGGGCTGATCGCTAAGACCGAGAGCTCCGACTACGGCATCTTCGTCAACAAGGGCGAGGCCCACTTCTCGGTCTTTCTCGACGCCAAGTACGCGACCGCCCGCAGCGAGGGTCCCGCGCTCAAGGTCGGGCAGTGGCACCATGTGGCCGGCGTGTTCGACGGCGCCGAGGTCCGGCTCTATATCGACGGCAAGCTGATCTCCACCACCAAGAGCTCCGGCAAGCGCAAGACCAACAACCTGCCGCTCATGATCGGCGCCGATGTCAACGGCCGGGCCGAGCCGGTGTCCTTCTTCGACGGCGAGATCGACGGCGTGCGCCTGAGCAAGGCGGCGGTCTACTCGGGCCCGAGCTTCGACCCGCCCCGACGGCCCGCGCCGACCGCCGACACCATGCTCCTGCTCAACATGGACGGCGCGGTCGGGCCGTGGCTCTTCGACGAGTCCGGGCGCGGGGCGCACCCGGTGGTCGAGGGCAGGGTGAACCTCGTCGGGGTGGATTGACCGGGCCCCTCAACGACCGGGAGCGGGGCCCGCTGGGCCTGTCTCGGTCAGAACTCGCAGGGGATCCCGCTCGTCCGCAGCAGCGTGCGGAACGACTCGCTGAAGACGAAGTTGTGCTCGGGGAACTCCATCCCGGCCATGTTCTGGTCCAGGTGGCTGAACATCAGGTCGACGCGCCCGATCTCGGCCCACCCGGCGTCCGGGGCCGCGTGATCGAGAAGCTCGACCAGACCGTTGGTGGACGCGCCCTGGGGGCTCTGCTGCACGAGCGTGGCCGTGTACCGCAGCGTCATGCCCGGGCCGGCGTCGCGGTCGAGCGTCGCGCGGGTCACCTTGGCGAGGATCACCTTCTCGCGGAACCCCTCCGCGTGGCCGACCAGGATCCCCGCCGTCTGGGCCATCCCCTCGATAATCAGCGACCCGGGCATCACCGGCAGCGCGGCGCGGACGAGCACGCCCGCCCCGTCTCGCACCTCGGGGAAGTGATCGTGCAGGTGGTCCTCGGCCAGTGAGATGTTCTTCACCGCCACCAGCCGCTCGCGGGGAACAAGCTCGACCACGCGATCGATCCACATCCAACGCATCGGCCGACGCCTCCGGGCTCAGGCGGCCGCGAGCTTGCGCTCGCAGAAGTTCACCAGCGCGTCCACCGTGAACACCTTCGCCACACGCGAGATCTGCGGGTCGGCCTCGAGCGACGCGAAGTTGATGTGCGGCAGCCGCTCCTTGAGCGCCGCGATCCCCTTCGCCGTCACCTTCCCCTCCTGCACGAACTCGGGGTCCTGCGTCACATTCTCCGGGAACAGCTCACCCTGCTGGATCTTGAACCCGAACGCCTGCTCCAGCTGGAAGACGATGTCGAGGAAATCGATCGACTCGGCCCCCAGGTCGGCGGCCAGGGAGGCGTCGGGGGTGACCTCGTCGTCGTCGACGCCCAGAGCCTCCACCAGCACCCCCTGCACCTTCTCGAAGATCTCGTCTCGTGTCATCGGTCTCGATTCCTGCTGCGCTCTTGCGGCCGGGACCCGGCCCGGACCCGGGCCGGACTAAGAGCCGCCATGCTACGCCCCAGGGAGCCCCGAGCACAGGCCCGGGCGGTCAACCCCCATGCGGACCGGCCTCAGCGTGAAACGGCCCGAGGCGGCGGTGACCGGCCCGCCCTCGGATTCCAGCAGCTCGACCCGGCCACGGAAGTCGAGCACCCCGGCGTCGTCATCTGCGTTCCCAAGCTCGACCACCGCCCGGAGGGTGCTGCCCGGGGGGACAAACCGGTTGTACTTGAGCGCCCGCACCTCGTTGAGCACCAAGGGCTTAGCAACGCCGCGCCGCTCCCCGACCACCCGCCCGGCCTGGATCATCGCCTCGAGCATCATCACCCCCGGCAGCACCGGGTAGGAAGGGAAGTGGTCCTGGAGGTATTCCTCGGCGAGCGACACCGCCTTGAGGGTGACCGCCCGCTCGGGGGTCGCCTCGATGACCTGATCAACCAGCACGAAGTGCATGGCCGGAGGGTAGCCCGACCCGGGCCCGTATGCTCCCGGGCTGTGGGCACGACCATCTGCGACGACGCGATCTGCATCCGACACTGGGACTGGTCCGAGACCAGCCAGACCGTCTCCCTGTTCACCCGCGAGCACGGCGTCGTCCGGGGTCTGGCCAAGGGCTCCAAACGCGATAAAGCCCCGTTTTCCGGCGGCATCGAGCTGCTCACCCGCGGCGAGCTCGTGGCGATCGTGCGCCCCAGCGGGGCCCTCGCCACGCTGACCGCCTGGGACCTGACCGACTCGTACACCGGCGCCCGCCGGTCGCTCCGGGCGTTCTATGTGGGGACCTACCTGCTCGACCTGGTCCACCACGCCGTCACCGACGCCGACCCCCACCAGGGGCTCTTCGATGCCATCTGCGCCGTGTTCACCCTGCTCGCCAACAGCCCCGAGGAAGCGCTGGTCCGGGGCCAGTGGGCCGTGCTCGCCGAGACCGGCTACGCCCCCACGCCGCTCGCGCCACCAGGGCCGCGGCTCTGGTTCTCCGCCCGGGAGGGGGTATTCCAGACCGGCGCCCCCGCACCGGACGGCTGGCGCGTCCGGCGAGAAACCGTGGAATTCCTTGGCCTCATCGGCTGTTCACCGTGGGTAAAACTCGACGCCGACCCGACCACCCTCGATCGCGCGAGCCGGCTGCTCGGGTCATACCTTCGGTTTGTGCTCGGCCGGGAGGTCCCAAGCGCTCTGCCGGTGTTCGGGGAAAGAGGCCTCGTGAACTGAGACTGGCGAAGTTATGGGCTCTTGAGAACTACCCAGACCTGTCTCGGATTGTCCCGAATCGCTGCGGATTCGCGCTCGGCGGCTGCGTTGCGCAGGTGCTCGGGCCGATAGAACGACTCGTCGGAGCCGCACGACGCGGCCCCCCATACCCACCGCAGGGTCACGGATGAACCCGGTGCTTGAAAAGATCCTGGCGTGCACGAACCTGCCCTCGCTGCCGGCCGTGGCGCTCCAGGTCATCGAGCTGACCAGCGATGTCAATGTCTCCCTCAAAGAACTGTCCCGGACGATCCAGAACGATCAGGGGCTGGCGGCCAAGATCCTAAAGACCGTCAACTCGAGCTTCTACGGCCTGCGCCAGCGGTGCGCATCGATCGACAAGGCCCTGGTCATGCTCGGGCTCAGCCCGGTGAAGAGCCTGGCGCTGGGCTTCTCGCTGGTGGACTCGATCCACGACCCGCACGGCAGCGACGGGTTCGACTATGTGTCCTACTGGCGCCGAGGGCTCTACACCGCCATCGGGGGCCGGATCGGCGCCGAGACCGCCGGATTCGAGATCGGCGACGAGGTCTTCCTCGGCGGGCTGCTGCAGGATGTCGGCATGATCGCCATGCACAGGGCGCTCGGCGACGAGTACACCCAGGTGATGGTCGCGTCCGCGAAGGACCACCGCGCGCTCGTGAAGTGGGAACTCCAGCTCCTCGACCTCCAGCACCCGGATGTCGGCGCGATGCTCGCCTCACGCTGGCGCCTCCCCGAAGAGCTGGTGATGCCGGTTAAGTACCATGAGCGTCCCGGCGCGGCCCCGGCCAAGTGCGTCGACCATGTGCGGTTCGTCGGGCTGGGCAACCTCGTGCACGATGTCCTCACCAACGAGGACGCGTCCCCGGCACTCCGCTCGCTCTACGAGAAGGCCAAGGCCTGGTACCGGCTGGATGTCAGCGCGGTGGATCGGATCGTGAGCGCCGCGTCCGACGCGGCCCGCGAGACGGCCACGCTGTTCAGCCTCGACATCGGGCCCTACACCAGCGCCGGCGAGGTGCTGGCCGAGGCCGGCACCAGGTCGGTCGCCATGGTCCGCGAGGCCCCCGACGGCTCGAGCGTGATGTCGAGCACCCAGGAGGGCTCCGTCCTCGCCGGCAGCGACCACGACGCGCTCACCGGCGCCCTCGGCCCCGTCGGCTTCGACACCGCCATCCGAGAGGGCTTCCGGCTCGCCACCGAGGCCGATGAGTCGCTCGCGATCGTTCAGGTGGTGATCGACGGCTACCAGCACATCGCCGCAGAGCAGGGCGAGGGCGCCGAGATCGAGGCCGTGATGGGGGTCTGCGGCCTGCTCAAGCGCGAGTACGAGGGGCACGGCGGCGTGGTCTGCCGCGTCGCGCCGGGCGCGTTCGCCGTGGTCCTGCCATGCATGGGCCGCCTCACCGCCACCGGCCTCGCCGAGTCCTTCCTCGAGGATCTCCGAAGACTGGCCCCCTCCTGGACCTCGCCGGCCACCAACCAGCCGCTGCGCGTGTCGACCAGCATCGGCATCGCGGCGCTCGACCCCGATACCAAGGCGATCTTCACCGAGCCCGGCAAGCTGGTCATGGCCTGCGCGAAGGCCATGCGGGCCACCCAGGCCGCCGGCGGCGCGAGCGTCAGGGTCTTCCAGCCCCGCGCCGCCGCGTAACCGTCGCCTACCCCCCGCCCCCTCGGTCCGCCAGCTCGCCCTGCAGGCTCAGCCGGTCGGCGCCGGTGATCCGCACGCGCGCGAGCCGCCCGGTCAGCCCGTCACGCGACGCCGCGGGCACATCGAAGAACACGATCAGATCCGTGTCCGTGCGCCCCGACAGCTGGACGGTCGGCGACCCGCCCGGTTCGGCGAGGGCGATCTTCGCGTGTCCCGGGTCGGGGTCCGCGCCCGGGTCGCGCCCGCCGACCGTCAGGGCGACCGCGCCCCCGGCCCTGCGGATCTGCCCGTGGCTCAGCCCCTCGCGCTTGAGCTGCTGCTTGCTCACGCCCTCGACGAACACCTCGACCTCCCGCCCGATCTGCTCCCGGGCGATCGCGTCGGAGATCTCGCTCTGGACCGCCAGCAGCTCGTTATTCCGGCGCCGCTTCACCCCGTCGGGCACATCGTCGGCGATGCGGTCGAACGCCACCGTCCCCGGCCGGGGCGAGTACTTGAAGATGAAGCAGTTCTTGTAGCGGGCGCGCCGCAGCAGCGCCACTGTCGCGTCGAAGTCCTCGTCGGTCTCGGTGGGGAACCCGACGATGATGTCGCCCGAGAGCATCAGCGGGCGCCCGAGCTCCGGCTGATCGAGATAGCTCCGGGCCCGCCCGAGAAACTCGTCGTACTCCCCGATCGTGTAGCCCCGGTTCATCTTGGCCAGGATGCGGTCGGACCCGCTCTGGGCCGGGACATGCAGGTACCGGCAGATGCGGGGGTGGTCGCGGATGACCTCCAGCACATCGTCGCCGAAGTCCCTCGGGTAGCTGGTGACGAAGCGCAGACGCTGGATCGCCGGCACCTCCTCGTGGATGCGGGCCAGCAGGTCCGCGAAGGTGGTCGTGTGCTCGCCCGCGAACGCGTCCCGCCGGCCGCGGGACGGAACCCCCGACCCCGCGTCCGCGTCGTGGCTGCCCTTGTAGGTCCGGCCCTTCTGCGGCTGGGTCACGCCGCCCACGGCGACGGCCGCCCCGTGCTCGAAGCGGTAGTGGTTGACCGTCTGGCCGAGCAGGGTGACCTCGATGACCCCCGCGTCGGCGAGCCGCTTGCACTCGTCGAGGATGTGCTCGGGCGGGCGGTGGATCTCGGCGCCGCGCGTGAACGGCACCACGCAGTAGGTGCAGAACTTGTTGCACCCCCGTGTGATGCGGACATAGGCCGACCGCTTGGCCGCGCCCGACACCGGATCGACCGGGGAGACCGAGCGCGAGAGGTCCAGCAGCTCCAGCGAGTCCTCCGCCGCGCCGAGCGTCGCGCTCCGCCGGCTCGTGTTGCCCTGCAGGGCGCTCTGCCGGGCCGAGCGCAGCGCCCCCGCGCCTGCCTCGCCCGCGAGGCTCTCCTTGGTCCGCACGGCGTTATCCAGCAGCGCGGGCAGCTTGTCCAGCTCGCCCGGGCCGCACATCACATCCACCACCGGCATGCGGTGCATCAGGTCAGCCCCGTCCCGCTCGGCCATGCAGCCGAGCACGCCGACGACCAGCGCCGGGTCGGCCTTCTTGCGGCCGGTCATCTCGCCCAGCCGGCTCCACACCTTCTGCTCGGCCTGCTCGCGGACCGAGCAGGTGTTGTAGAGGATGACCTGCGCCTCCTCCGGCCTCGAGGTGAACGAGTAGCCCAGACGCGCAAGCTCCCCCGCGACCAACTCGGAGTCGAGCTCGTTCATCTGGCAGCCGAAGGTCTCGAGATACACCGTCCGTCCGGGCATGGCCGGAGTGTAGGGGGGCGCGGGCACCCGGCCGCTAGTCGTCGCCGCCACCCCCGCCCTCATCCGTGCGCCTCACGAACCACGCGAGGTGACGGACCTCCGGGTCCGACAGCTGGTAGGCCGGGCCGTTCGAGGAAAAGGACCGGATGTCCTGGTCCCAGTACGCCGCGGTCTGCGCCAGCGGCTCGCCGTGGCCGTCCGCGAACACCGCCGAGAGCCGCTTGACCGCGTCGTGCGAGCTCAGGTTGTCAACCGCGTTGGAGGCGTGATCGACGATCTCATTGCGCAGCCCGAAGTACTCGCGGGCGTCCGCGTGGCCGTGCGACTGGTTGTAGTAGAGAACATCGTCCATCAGCGTCACAATCTCGGTCGGCCGGTCGACGACATCGAGCCGGCGCCACTGGCGCATCGGCCAGCGCCGGTGCCAACCGTCCAGGATGTCCGAATAGATCCCCGCCGTCCCCTCGTCCTCGTTGACCACCGCGTAGGTGAAAAGCCAGCGGTTGGGGGCGTGGTGCAGCACGCCGGCGTGCGTCAGCCGCGTGGTCTGGTCGTCATCGGCGTCGACATTGGGGCAACGCCACACGCCCGTCGGCGACGGGTACCCGAACTCCACATCGGGGAACGGGTCGCCGGCGTACCGCGCGAGGAACCGGTTCATCGACCAGATCCCGCCCAGCGGGTTGCCGTCGCCGTCGGTCCCCGTCCAGTCGTAACGGCGCGGCGGCAGCGCGTCGTTGAAGTCCAGCGTGTACATCGCCACGATCGACGCCTGCCCCCGCAGGTTGCTCTGGCACAGCTGCAGCTTCGAAGACGCGCGGGCGCTCCCCAGCGCGGGAAGGAGGATCCCCACGAGCAGCGCGATGATCGCGATAACGACGAGCAACTCGATCAGCGTGAAGGCGGTGTGACGGCGCATGTGGAACTCCTAGCCCGCGTGAGTGTACCCCACGCGGAAAGGGGAGCCCCGCCCACTCCTCCAGCGGGCGGAGCACGCGGCCGGGTCTCCCCGGCCGCGCCCCGGGGGGGTTAGCGGCGGCGACGCAGGAACGCGAGGGCCGCGACGCCCGCACCCGCGAGCCCGCCGGGCGCGGGGATATTGGTGAACTGGGAGGTGTACACGCCGCTGGCGTCGTACCCGGTCGCCCCCATGTCGGTCACGCGCCAGGTGATGGTCCACACGCTCTGGCCGGGGTCGAACGCCGGATCATCGCTGTCTATGTGCCAGAACGCGTGCTCGTCAAACTCGTGCCCGCCGAGGCCGAAGCCATCCCCCGCCCCGACCGGCGTGAAGAAGGGGTCGTACACCTTGAACGCCGGGTCGATGCTGAGGAGCTCGAACCAGATGTCGGCACCCGGCGCGAGCATGTAGAAGCCCTCGTCCGGCTCGTCCACATCGAGGCTGGCGAAGCCCGGCTCATCGCCGAACCAGCCGCGGACGCCCCCGCTGTCGAACGCGGGAAGCTGGTGGGCCTCGTCGAAGTCGCCCTCGACGGCGAGCCGCCCGGCGCCGTTGACGCCGATGAAGAAGTCGCCCTCGTGACGGGTCTGGGCGAGTGAGGGAAGGGTCAGGCCGGCGGTAGCGAGCACGATCGTGGTATTGCGCATGCTGTGCATGATGGGTCTCTCTTTCTTCAGGGGAACAAACGGATCCGAAACACTGGCGCGGGGGTGCAAGCTCAGCACCCCGCGGTCCAGAGGTTGAGGAACGCGAGGAAGTCCTGGGTGTTCACGACGCCGTCGCCGTTGACATCCGCCCGGGGGTCCTGCGCGCTCCACGCGTTGAGGTACGCAAGGAAGTCCTGCGTATTGACGGTCCCGTCGCCGTTGAAGTCGGCGATGCAGGACGAGGCCGAGCACCAGGCGCCGTGGTCGTGCCACCACTGCGCGGCCGTCTCCACCGTCGCCTGGTCCATGTCGTTGTTCAGGAGCAGATAGACCGGCCCGCTCTCGGCGACCGAGCCCGAGGTCGACCACATCGTCATGGTCAGCAGATACACGCCGGGGGCGTTGGGCCCCTTCAGCGCGATCTTGTAGTGATAGTGGAACTCGCCCCCGCTCGACACGCCGAGGGTGAAGCCGTCCACCGGGGTGTCGGTCGCGGGTGTCGAGACCGGGCCCAGCGGCCCCCAGGACAGCTCGACCCGCTCCGCGGGGATCGTGTCAAACGAGCCGTCCTGCCACACGCGCAGCGCGTGGGTCAGCGTGAACCCCAGGCTCGACCCCGTCGGGAAGGTCCCCGCCGGCGAGTCGAACCCCGGGTCGTTGGTCTGGTCGCCGGCGCCAAGCGCCGCAAGGAACGAGCACTCGGGCGTGGCGACGCCGCCGACGAACGAGTTGGTGGTGATCTGCCCTTGCTCCACGAGGAGGAGGATGTCCCCCTCGTGCTGGGCCGTTGCCTGCCCGGCGCCGAGCGCGCCGGCGAGCAGGGCCGCCTGCGTGAAATACCGTTGCATGGGTGTGGTTCCTGTCCGGGCGCTCAGCGATGGGCGACCGGGGGGAAAAAGTCGTTGTCGTAATACCCGCGGTACAGGTCGCCGAAGGCGGCGATCTCCGCGTGTCCGTCGAGGAACCCGTATGTCGCCCGCCCCTGCGGGCTGTCCGGGCCGCCCCCGTGGGCGTTGAGCTGCATCTCCTGCGCCGCGAGCCCCGCGGAGTCCTCCGGCGTGTCGCCGAACCAGTCCGCGACATGGACATGGTCCGACTTGGCGTACGCCGCCTCCCCGGGCGGCTCGCCCCAGGTCATGCAGAGAAACTGCACGGTGGAGCTGGGCCACCCGATCCCGTTGAGATCACGCCAGGGTCTGATCTTGCGCCCGATGGTCGGGTCGGAGTAGGACGGGCCCTTGGTGGTCAGGTAGTCGTTCAGGCCGTAGCTCGACCAGCGGGCGATCTCGCCGCTCTCCGGGTCGTTGCCGTCGTCGTCGTCGGCGAACAGCACCAGGGCCTGCGCGAGGGTGTAGCCCGTATCAGAGCCTCCCTCCTCCACCGACCAGTACATGCTCCGGTCCACCGGCGAGCGGAGGATGAGCGGGCCCTCGGCGTAGGGGGCCAGGTCGTTGACCCAGCTTGTCTTGGGCGCGTCGCTGCCCCCGCCGTGGGGCAGGCCGGCGTCGATGAAGACGCCCCGGTGCTCGTCCATATAGAGCATCTGGGCGAGCTCGAGCTGTCGCACCTGGCTGGTGCAGACCATCGCGCGGGAGGCGGCACGGGCCTTCCCCAGCGCGGGCAGCAGGATCCCGATGAGCAGGGCGATGATCGCGATCACCACCAGAAGCTCGATCAGGGTGAAGCCCTGTCGTCGCATGGCGGACCTCCGGCGCCGGAGCGCCGTTGGGGGTTCAGGATGTCGTGGGACTCGTCGGGCTCGCGTCGGTCACGCGCACGGTGGGGCGCGCGGACGGGACGACAGCCGGACGGGGCGCGAGGGGGACTCGCCCGCCGTCAGCACGACCGCGCCGGCCTCAGGAGCGGGCGCGATCTCAAACTGGCCCGGCTCGGCCGGCATCGCCTGACGGAACGCCGTCGTCAGCAGCACGCACACCGGGCACTCGTGGTGGGGGGCCCGCCGGTCGGGGCTCGGATGACTCGGATCGCCCGGATCACCCGGATCGACCGTCGCCGGGGCACTCTCGGCTTCGTGCGCACACAGCGCCGTCCCAGAGCCCCCCGGCGTCTCGTGCGACGCCGCGTGCAACGCCCCCAGGACAGGCGCCAGCGCCCCCAGGCACGCCGCAACCACCGCGAGCACCAAGCCCAGCCGGCTGTCACGGAATGTCGGGCGAACACGCACGGTGCCTCTCCTGCGAACGCGTTCTCATTATGTTGGTGCCGGCCCGCCTGTCAAGGCCCGCCCCGGAGATTCGGCTCCGGACAGGCCCCGAGCGCCGCCCCCAACCACGAACCAGATACGATCTGCCCGGTTTGCGGACGCGAGCGTCGGGGAGGTTTCGGGCGTGCGGAAGGACCTGGTCACATCCTGGCTGCGCCGGGTCTCGCTGGCGGACAAGTGCCTCATCCTCTTCGGGGGCGCGGTGGTCCTCATCGTACTCGTCGCCCTCAGCGTGCCCTGGCTGCGGATGGGGGCGCTGGTCGACGGCGGGCAACTCGAGCTGAGCCGCAACCTCGCGACCGTCTGGACCGAGGCCCAGACCGCGACCGGCAGCCGCGCCCCGGCCGACGCCGTCGCCGACAAGGCCGGCTTCGAGGCCGACCGCCTGCAGCTCGCCGACGCCCGCGCCCGCGCCGACGAAGACCGGGCACTCCGCCGCATGCTCCGCCGCCTGGAGTCACGCCCCGACCGCATGGAGGCCCAGCACGCCCGGTGGGACGGGGCCACGCGCGTCTACCGCTACCTCGCCGCCGAACGCGACCCCGAGGGGCAGCTGGTCTCCGTCGTCCACCTCTCCCGGCGCTCGACCGACGCCGCGGGGCAGCTGGTGGTCAACACGGCGTACCTGCTCAGCGCCGGCTCGCTGGTGCTCGGCCTCGCGGTGGTCGTCTTCTACCAGATCACCCACCGGATCATCCTCAGCCCCGTGCGCAGCCTCCGCGAGACCGCCGAGCGCGTCCGCTCCGGCGAGCTGGATATCCGGAGCGACATCGAGACCGGCGACGAGTTCCAGGAGCTGGCCGAGACCTTCAACGGGATGCTCGAGCACCTCTCGGAGACCAACAGCCAGCTCCGCTCCATCAACGCCGCGATGGATGTCAAGCTCAGCGAGCTGGCCGAGGCCAACAGCGTGCTCTTCG
Source organism: Phycisphaerales bacterium (assembly GCA_020850415.1). Taxonomy (GTDB): domain Bacteria; phylum Planctomycetota; class Phycisphaerae; order Phycisphaerales; family UBA1924; genus PNC22. The sequence continues at coordinate 15,465 of JADZER010000034.1, read as the reverse complement.
AGACCAACACCCTCAAGAGTGAGTTCCTCGCCAATGTCAGCCACGAGCTCCGCACGCCGCTGAACTCGATCATCGGCTTCGCCGACCTGCTCCTGGCCATCGCCGAGAGCGAGCAGAAGGCCGACGGGCCCCCGAACCCAGACCTGGTGAAGAGAACGCGGTACCTGCAGAACATCGTCGCCGCCAGCAAGAACCTCCTCAGCCTCATCGAGGACCTCCTCACCATGGCCCGGCTCGAGGCCGGCAAGGTCGACCTCCACATCGAGAAGCTCAGCATCCGCGACGCCTGCGAGGGGCTCGTCGCCCTCATCCAGCCGCAGGCCGACCGCACCGGCGTGCTCGTCCGCGGCGAGATCGTCGGCGAACTCCCCGCCGTCGAGACCGACCCGCGCCGATTCCAGCAGGTCATCTTCAACTTCCTCAGCAACGCCGTGAAGTTCTCCGCCCAGAGCGAGGGACGCCAGGGCGAGGTCATCCTCCGCGCCGAGCGCCTCGCCCCCGGCCACGGCGAGGAAGACCGCGAACGCGTCCGCGTCAGCGTCATCGACAACGGCCCCGGCATCCCCCCCGAGGAGCACGACCGCATCTTCGAGAAGTTCCGACAGCTCGGCGAGGGCCCGACCCGCCAGTACGGCGGCACGGGCCTGGGCCTCGCCATCGCCAAGGAGCTCGCCTTCCTCCTCCAAGGCGAGATCCAGCTCGTCAGCGATGTCGGCAACGGCGCCATGTTCAGCTTCATCCTCCCCGTCTCCTTCGACCACGCCCTCTCCGCCGAGCAGCTCCTCGAAGGCCGCTTCCGAGGCGCACTCGCCGGCCGACGCCGCTGGGCCTAGCACCCCACCCCCCAACCCTCAACCCTCAAGCCTCCCATACACTCCCCCATGCCCACCCGCGAGGCGTCCCCCGCCTGGACCACCCGCAAGCTCCTCGCCTGGATGAAGGAGGCCTTCGCCAAGGCCGCCATCGACTCGCCCCAGCTCTGCGCCGAGATGCTCGTCGCCCATGTGCTCGGCTGCGAGCGGCTCAAGCTCTACACCGATCCAGACCGACCCGCGTCCCCCCTCGAGCGCCAGACCCTCCGCGACCTCACCGCCCGGGCGCTCAAGGACGAGCCCGTGCAGTACCTCATCGGCGAGGGCTGGTTCTTCAGCCTTCCCTTCCTCGTGGACAAGCGCGTCCTCATCCCCCGCCCCGCAACGGGCACGATCGTCGAGCATGTCCTCCAGCACGCCCGCGCGACCCCCGGCTTCGGCGCCGGGCCCGACGGCCGCTTCGGCGACGGGGTCGTCATCGCCGACATCTGCACCGGGTCCGGCTGCGTTGCCGTCGCGCTGGCCAAGAACATGCCCGGCGCACATGTCGTCGCCACGGATCTCTCCGCCGACGCCCTCGAGGTCGCCGCTCGCAACGCCGAACGCCACAAGGTCGCCGACCGCGTCGACCTCCTCCGGGGCGACCTGCTCGGACCCCTCGACTCGCACCCCGTCGCCAAGGGCAAGGGCTCCCTGCACTACCTCGTCAGCAACCCGCCCTACATCCCCGACGACGAGTGGGAGTCCCGCGACCCCGAGACCGGCGTCCAGGCCAATGTCAAGGCCTTCGAGCCCGCCCTCGCCCTCCGCGGCGGGGCCGACGGCCTCGACGCCGTCCGCCCCCTGCTGACCGACGGCCCGGCCTACCTCCGCCCCGGCGGCCTCATCCTCATCGAGATCGCCGCCAGCCGGGCCGCCGAGGCCAAAGCCATCGCCGAAGCGAATCCCCAGCTGGAGGCCATCCGCGTGCTCAAGGACTACGAAGGCCTGCCCCGGACCGTGGTCGCCAGACGCAAGGCCTGAACCCAACGCAGCCAACCCCTCGTCGGCGGCGTCATGCGGGCACAGGCGAGGACGGACTTTCCGCAGATGAGCGCAGAGCGACGCGGATCAAGCCAGAGATTCCCGGCGCGCAGCACAAATCACCCGTGCGTCCATCCGCGTCCATCCGCGTCCATCCGCGGCCAAACCGACCGTCCGCAGGTTACCCCGCCGACAACGCCTTGCGCGTCTCGTCGATCAGCCGCTCGATCTGGAACGGCTTGAACAGCACGCTCTGCAGACCCTCCTGGCTCGCCCGCACGATCGAGTGGTGCGGGTCGTACCCGAAGCCCGTCATCAGGATCACGGGCACCGCCGGGTCGGTCTTCCTCGCCGCGCTGAACACCTCGTACCCGTTCCGGTCCGGCATCTTGATGTCCGAGATCACGATGTCGTACCCGCCACCGCCCGGAGCCTCCAGCAGCTGGATCGCCTCCGCCCCGTTCGTGCAGATGTCCACCACGCACCCGCGGCTGCGGAGCACATCCCGGATGATCCGCCGGATCTTGTCCTCGTCGTCCGCCACCAGCACACGCCGCCCCTTCAGCACCGGGTCCTCAGCACGGTTCGCCAGCGCCCGCTCCACCCCCAGCAGCGTCTGCGGCCCGGCGGCCATGTTGCGCACCCGGGCGCGGATGCTCTCCACATCCGCCCGGATCCGGGCGATGTGACGGACCGTCTCCGGGTCGCTTGTCCCGAAACCGTTCAGCCAGTCGGTCTGGCTCAGGATGTCCTCCAGGCACTCCTTCAGCTCGCCCTCCACCCGACCGCTCACCGACAGATTCGTCGTGCTCCGCTCGACCACCAGCAGGTCGAGCATGTGCAGCGAGATCGCGATGTACCGCGCAAGGATCTCGCAGAACTGACGGTCCTCGTCGTCGAACGCGTTGGGCTCCTGGCTCTCCACATTGATGATCCCCAGCACCTTGTCGTGGAGCCGAAGAGGGACCGTCAGCGAGCTCCCCGCGTCCGTCAGCCCGGGCATGAACCGGTCGTCCGCCTGCACATCCGGGCAGATCACGCTCCGACCGGTCGCTGCCACCAGGCCGCTGATCCCGTTGCCCTCCTCCTTCGCGTACAGCTCGAGGTCCGCCGCCTCCTGCGGCAGGCCGACCGAGATGATGGGCTCGAGCTTGCGGTCGGGCCCCGAGATCAACCGGATCAGGAAGTGGTCGAACTGCAGCAGGTCGTGCGCGATCCGCGCGATCCGCGTCTGCAACGACCCCAGACGCTCCGCCGAGTTGTGCCGACGGACCGCCTCGGCCTCCATCCCCACCAGCTCCGAACCGGCCCGATCGATCGCCGCCATCCGAAGCTCCAGCCGCCGCTCGGTAGAGATGTCCTTGACGACAACCGCCAAGCGGGGCTTGGCGGCAGAACCTTCAGTCGGAATGTCCGTGCCGCCAACGGGAACGATGTACACCTCGTGGGCGGACTGGTCCTTCGGGTCCGCAAGCTCGAATTTACAGGTGGTTCCACCGGCCCGAAGCAGGCTGCCGGGCCCGGTCAGGGCCGCCCCCGCCTCAAGCACACACGCCCGGACCCGCTCGTGAAGCGCCGGGTGCAGCGCCCGGAACCGGTCGTTCGCCCACGACTCGGTCCCGTCCGCCTCGATCAGACAGACCCCCTCGCCGGTCGCATTCAGAAGCAGCTCCGCCGGGTGTCGGTCCGCATCATCGGCCCCCCCGAAGCCCCCGTTGGGGATCGAAGGTCGCACGACCACATCGAACTGACCACCCAGCCGGCGGCTGACCTCTTCGGCCCGAACCCCAGGTCCACCCACGATCAGCAGTTTCGGCTTGGGCTCGGACATATCACCCGCAACGCGCGTCGCGTCCTCCGGGAGTACTCTAGCCTCACCCCCCACGCCACCCCGCGGGCGGCCGGGGTCTGCCTCGCATGTCCTCAACATCGGACCCGCCCGGCTTGGTACTGTGAACCATCCATGATCTTCGTCCGAGAAATCCGGAAGTCCTTTGGTCGGGTAGAAGCGGTGCGGGGCGTGAGCTTTGCGGTCGAGCCAGGGGAGATCGTCGGCCTCCTCGGCCCAAACGGGGCCGGAAAGAGCACCACCATCCGAGTTATCGCCGGATACCTCACCCCCGACGGGGGGGCCGTCCAGATCGACGGCTTTGACACGCAGACCCATTCGCTCCAGGCCCGCCGCCGGATCGGCTACCTCCCAGAATCGGCCCCCGTCTACCCCGAGATGTCCGTCGCCGGCTACCTCGACTACCGCGCCCGGCTCTTCGGGCTCGACCGGGCCGCCCGGCGGAAGGCCCTGGGCACCGCCCTCGACCGCTGCCGCATCGCCGATGTCGCCCGCCGGCGAGTCGGGGACCTCTCCAAGGGCTACAAGCAGCGGGTCGGCCTCGCCTCCGCCCTGCTCCACGACCCCCCCGTGCTCATCCTCGACGAACCCTCCAACGGCCTCGACCCCTCCCAGATCCGGGAGACCCGATCGCTCGTCAAGGACCTCGCCGAGAAGCGGACCATGATCGTCAGCTCCCACATCCTCCCCGAGGTCGAACGCCTCGCCACCCGCCTCGTCGTGATCGCCGGCGGACGCAAGCGCGCCGACGGCGACCTCCGCGACCTGCTCAGCCGCCAGACCACCCGCACCCTCGTCGCGGAGGTGCAGGATCACACCGGCGCCTTCACCACGACCGTCGGGGCGACCCGCGGCGTGCAGCGCGTCGGGCGGTCCGACGCCGACGCACCCGGCTGGGTCAGGCTCACGATCGAGGTCCTGCCCAGCGCCCCCGACCCGCGCCCCGAGATCGCCCGCCAGGCCGCCGCCGCGGGCGTCGCCCTGCGGGAGCTGCGCGAGGAGCGCCCCTCGATCGAGCGCCTGTTCCTCGAACTGGTCGAGTCCGGCGACGGCCAGGCGGGGCCCGCATGAACCAGGCCTGGACCATCGCCCGGCGCGAGCTCGCCTCGATGTTCCGCCTGCCGGTCGGCTGGGTGGTGATCGCGCTGTTCCTCCTGCTCACCGGCTCGGTCTTCGCGGTCGCGCTCGTGCCCGGCGCGCCCGCCAGCCTGCGGGACTTCTTCGGCGTCTCGGCCTGGCTGCTCATGCCGGTCGCCCCCGCCATCTCCATGCGCCTGCTCGCCGAGGAGCGCCGCACCGGCTCCGACGAGCCGCTCCTCACCGCCCCGGTCTCCGACACCGTCGTCGTGCTCGGCAAGTACCTGGGCGCCTGGCTCTTCATGGCCTGCATGCTCGCGCCCACCCTCCTCTTCCCCGCCGTCCTCTGGGCCGTCGCCGACCCCAAGCCCGACCCCGGCCCCGTGCTCGCCGGCTACGCCAGCCTCCTGCTCCAGGGCTCGCTCTACCTCGCCATCGGCGCCGCCGTCAGCGCCATGACCAGCAGCCAGACGCTCGCCTACCTCGCCACCCTCTTCCCCATCCTCGGGCTGCTGCTGCTCGGCGCCGTCGCACCCGACACCCTCCCGGCCTGGGCGCGGGCCGCGGGCGCCGCACTCTCGGTCCAGGCCCGCGCCGCCGACTTCGCCCGCGGCATCATCGACACCGCCCACATCGCCTACTTCCTCGTCGGCTGCGCCTGGTTCCTCGGGCTCGCCCACACCGCCCTCGGCTCGAGGAGGTGGCGATGACCGCCGCCCGAAAGCGCCTCCGCGGGCTCGCCTCCGCGGCCCTGCTGCTGGCCCTCGCGCTCGGCGCGGCCGGCGTCCTCGTCGCCGTCGCCGACCGCTACCACGCACGCGTCGATGTCACCACCACCGGCGAGCAGCGCCTCGCACCCCGCACCCGCGCCATCCTCGACGCCGCCGCCCCCCTCGGCGAGGTCGAGATCGTCGTCGCCGTCGACGCCGCCTCCATCCAGCCCTGGTCGCGCCGCACCGTCAACGATGTCCTCGACCTCTTCGCCCACACCGGACGCGTGCGCACCAGCGAGATCGATGTCGGCTCTGCCTCCGGCCAGGCCGAGTTCGGCCGACTGCTCGACCGGCTCATGGAGCGCGACCGCCCGGGCATCGATCAGCATGTCGCGGTCGTCCAGCAGAGCGCCGCCGAGTCCCGGGCTGTCGCCGAAGCCATGCAGCAGCAGCTCGCCCCCGCCCTCACCACCCTGGCCTCCACCCTCACCGCCCCCGACCAGACCACCCGAGCCGCCAAGGCCGGCGTCGACCAGTGGGCCGCCCTGCTCGGCGTCGCCGCCCGACAGCTCGCCGACGCCGGCGCCCGCGCCCTCGCCGCCCTCTCCCAGCCCGATCCCACGCTCCCCATCCCCCCCCTGGCCGAGCACGAGGCCGCCCTCCGCGCCAACCTCGACCAGCGCGCCGACGAGCTCGAGGCCCTCGCCGCCGAACTCCTGCCCCTCGCCGACGCCGGGCTCGGCGACGCCACCACCGGCCCCGCGGCCGACTCCATCGCCAAGGCGGCCCGCGCCCTCCGCGACCGCCTCGCCCGACAGAGCGACGCCGTCGCCCGCCTGCCCAGGCTCGATGTCCTCCGTGTCGCCCGCGCCCTCGGCGCCGCCGAGGTCGCCCTCGTCATCGGGCCCCCCGGCGCCGGCGTCACCGGCATCGACATCGGCGCCCTCTACGAGCCCTCCGTCGTCGCGACCGACGGCTCGAACATCACCGGAGATGTGCGATTCCAGGCCGAGGAACTCCTCGGCAGCGCCGTCGCCGCCGTCCTCGACACCTCCCGCCCCGTCCTCGTCCTCGTCCACGCCGAGTCCGCGCCCATCCTCGAGGCCCCGATCTTCGCGGGCATCCGCGAACGCCTCACCCGCCGCGGCATCGACCTGGCCGAGTGGGTCGCAGGTCGCGACGACGAGCCCCCGACCCTCACCGAACTCGACCCCGACGGCGTGCGCCCCGTGGTCTTCGTCACGCTCAGCCCCGACTCCGCCGCCGGCGCCCGCACCGAGGGCGACAAGGCCGGCCCGGAAAAAGCCGCCGCTCTCGGCAGGGCCCTCGCCCTCCTCCTCGAGCGACGCCGGCCAGTCTTCGTCAACCTCAACCCCTCCATCCTGCCCTCCTACGGCGAGACCGACCCGGTCGCGGCCCCGCTCGCCGCCCTTGGCATCCACGCCGCCACCGGCACGCCCCTCCTCCGCGAGACCGCCGACACCCGATCCCGTCAGGTGCAGACCGATATCGCCCTCCGAGGCCCCGAGGGCGACCACCCGATCCTCGCGGCCGTGCGCAACCTGCGGGTCGTGCTCTCCTGGCCGGTCGCGCTGGCGCCCGCCGAGAACGCCGCCGTCCGCGCCACCGCGCTCCTGACCATCGACGACCGCGCCGCCTGGGGCGAGAGCCAGTGGCACGGCCTCTGGCGCACGCCGCGCGACCAGCGTGGGCTCCTCCCCGACGCGCCCGTGTTCGACCAGGGCGCCGACCGGCGCGACGGCCCCTGGACCGTCGCCGGCGCCTACGAGCGCGTCGATCAACCCGCCGGCGCCCGGGACGGGCGCATCGTCGTCGTCGGCTCAAACTCGTGGTTCGCCGACCCCATCGCCTTCGAGCGCCGCGTGCAGGACGGGCGCGTCGTGCCCGTCAACCCCGGCAACGCCGAGCTCTTCGAGGCCGCGGTGCTCTGGCTCGCCGGCGAGGACGAACTGGTCGCCCAGTCCGCCGGCGCGCGGGCCACCCCGCTCGTCGGCGACATCGACCCCGGCACACTCGCCGCCGTCCGCTGGGCGCTCGTCGCCGGACTCCCCCTCGCGACCCTCATCCTCGGCATCGCCTGGCGAGTCGCCCGCGGCTAGCAACACCCGACGCGAATGTGTGCCACGGCCGTATCGGCCGTGCGCGAATGTGTGCCACGGCCGTGTCGGCCGTGCGATCGGAGACCGGGCGCCCGCCCACGGCCAAGATGGCCGTGGCACACACCAGCCTCACCCCACGCTCAACACGCCTGCGCCCACGCGTTCAAGAACGCCAGCACATCCAGCGTGTTCACGCTCCCGTCGCCGTTGATATCCGCCGACGGGTCGCCCGCGGCAGCAACGGCGTGCGCACGGAGCGACAGCCACCCCCTCTCCCGCCCCCGGCGGGAGAGGGCTGGGGAGAGGGCTTCTCTCCTCCTCCAACTCCAATGCTTGAACGGTCAAGCCGCGCCGAAGGCCGCGCCTCAGCTCAACACCCCTGCGCCCACGCGTTCAAGAACGCCAGCACATCCAGAGTGTTCACAGCCCCATCGCCGTTGATATCCGCCGACGGGTCGCCCGCCGCCCACGCGTTCAGGTACGCCAGCACATCGAGCGTGTTCACCGCCCCGTCGCCGTTGAAGTCGCCGACGCACCCGGCCGCCTCGCCCGTCGCGTTCAGCACCAGGTCGCCCACGAAGCTCGTCGCGACCTGCTCTAGCACCAGGTTCATCAGCGTGTGCGCCGTCTCGCCGGGCGGCAGGATGGTCGGCAGGTCAACCGGGAACTCGGGGATCTCCACGCCCGGGTTCTGCGTCTCACTCAGGTCAAAGCTCTGCAGGCTCGTCAGCGTCGCCGTGCTGCCGACGACCGTGATCTCGCCCGCGAGCGTCAGCGCGGTCGGGGTGGGGGGGATATCGGTCGGGGTGCCCAGCACCTCGACGGTCCCGGCGATCTCCGCCGCGCCCACCACCGCGAAGCTGTACCGGCCCGGCTCGATCTCTGTGAGCACGCCGACCGCCTGCGCCGTCTGCGTGATCGTGAGCGTCGCGATCGCCAGCTCGCCGATCGGCAGGTCGATGGGGATGCCGATATAGACCGAGTCCGGCTGGCGCGTCCGGAAGCTCTCGGGCGCGAGGCTGATCGTCGCCGGGATCGCCGCAGGCCCGCTCGCCAGCAGGTCCGCGAGCAGGCTGTCCACCGACACAAGACCGTTAGGGATGTCGAGCGTCAGTTCCAGAGACCCGGCAGTGACAGTCTCGATCCGCCCCGCCAGCGCGACCCCCAGCGCCACCCCCACCGGCAGGTTCTCCGTCGACCCGAACGACCCGAACAGCCCCGGCTTGGTCCGGGTCCCGGTCGGGTTCGCGTCGGCGGTCCAGTCCCCGATCAGCGTCCCGGCGGTATCGACATCAAACCCGATGTCCGCCGCCAGCCCCGAGTCGGGCGTGATGGCCAGCGAGTAGGTCTGCGCGTGGCAGACGCCCGCGCCGAGGCAGAGAACCGACAGTCCGAGAACCGGGGCCGCGTATCGCTTCATGGGATCACCTCTCTCGCCGGGAGCATAGCAACCCCCAGCGGCCGCTCCAAGCCGATCGTGTAGGCTGCGCCGATGAGCGATGATCAGAGCGTCCGCAACGAGTTCTGGGCCGCCCTGCGTCGGGGCGATACCGCCCGCGTCGCGGTGCTGACCCGCGCCCAGCCCGCCCTGCTGCACGCGACCGCGCCGGACGCGTTCGGCGCGACCGCGCTCATCACCGCCGTCAACCGCACGGACCGCCCCATGATCGACCTCCTGCTCGACCGCGGCGCCGACATCGACGCCCGGAGCGACTGGTGGGCCGGCAGCTTCGGCGTCCTCGACTCCGCCGACGACCAGACCGCCGCCTACCTGCTCTCCCGCGGCGCGACCCTCACCCCCCACGCCGCCGCACGACTCGGGATGGTCCGCGAACTCGTCACCATCCTCGACGCCGACCCCTCCCTGGTCCACGCCCGCGGCGGCGACGGCCAGCTCCCCCTCCACTTCGCCCGCACCCCCGAGATCGCCGCGATCCTCCTCGACCGCGGCGCCGAGATCGACGCCACCGACATCGACCACGCCAGCACCGCCGCCCAGTGGGCCGCGACCGACCGCCCGGTCGTCGCGGCCTACCTCCTCACCCGCGGCGCGCGGGCGGACATCTTCCTCGCCGTCGTGCTCGGCGACACCGCGACGCTCGAGCGCCTCCTCCCCGCCGACCCCGACGGCGTCCGCGCACGCATCACCCCGCAGCGCTTCCCCGCCCCCGGCTCCCAGGCCCTCGGCATCTACCACTACACCATCGGGACCAACGCCACCCTCCTCCACGCCGCCGCCCTGGGCGGGCGCGCCGAGGCCATCGCCGCACTCGCCGCCGCCGGCGCCGACCCCGAAGCCCGGGGCGGCTACGACGACGCCGCCCCGCTCCACCTCGCGGCCTGGCACGACCGCCCCGACGCGATCGACGCCCTCCTCGACGCCGGCGCCCACATCGAGGCCCGGTCCGGCCACATCCACCACAACACCCCGCTCGGCTGGGCGATCGTCGGAGGCTCCGCCGACGCCGTCGAACGCCTCCTCACCCGCGGCGCCGCCATCCTCCCCCACATGCCCCCCGACGCCGCCGCCGGCGCCCAAGGCCACTTCCGCCAATTCAAACGCAACCTCCCCCTCACCCACTGGCAGCGCATCCACACACTCCTCAGCGCCCGCGCCTGACCGATCAGGCTCCCCCTCCTGCCCCCTCAAGCCTCAAGCCTTCAAAGCTCCGCCAACCGCCGCGCCGTCTCCTGCTCGATCAACCGCGCGAACATCCCCCCCAGCTCCCCCGCCAGAATCTCCCGCAACTGGAACTTCTCCTCCAGCCGCTGGTCCGCCACGATCCCGTCCTGGTACCGGTACACCCGGATCTTCTCGCTCCGCTCCCCGCTCCCGATCTGGCTCTTCCGCGCCGCCGACCGCTCCGCCTCCACCTTCGCCCGCTCGTACTCATACACCCGCGCCAGCAGCAGCCGCTTGGCCTTCTCCCGGTTCTGCACCTGGCTCTTGGTCTCCTGCATCCGCACCTCGATCCCCGTCGGCTTGTGCACCATGTGCACCGCCGTCGCCACCTTGTTCACATTCTGCCCGCCCGGCCCCTGCGCCGTCGTCACATGCTCCACCACATCGTTCCCCCAGTCGATCTTGACATCGACCTCCTCGGGCTCGGGCAGCACCGCCACCGTCGCCGTCGAAGTATGCACCCGCCCCTGCGCCTCCGTCGCCGGCACCCGCTTCACCGAGTGCACCCCCGCCTCGAAGCTCAGCTCGCTCCACACCCCGTCCCCCTGGATGTTCACCAGCGCATACCGCACGCCCCCGACCGACCCATCCTCCACCAACTCCAGCGGCTCGACCTTCCACCCCTTGCCCGCCGCGTACCGCTCGTACACCCCGAGCAGGTCCCGCGCCCACAACCCCGCCTCGTCGCCACCCGTCCCCGCCCGCACCTCCAGCATCACCGAGCCGACCTTCCGGTCGTCGGCGTTCACCAGCCCCGCCTTCACCGCCTCGGCCAGCTCCGCCGCCCTCCGCTCCACCCCCGGCAACGCCTCCCGCGCCAGCGCCGCCAGCTCCGCGTCCTCCCCCGAATCGATCACCCCCCGCAGCTCGTCGGCCTCCGCGCACAGCCGCGCAAACCGCCGGTACCCCGACACCGTCGGCTCCAGCGCCGCCCGCTTGATCGACAGGTCACGCACCTTCCGGTGGTCCGCCACGATGCTCGGATCGTTCAGGTCGCGCTCAAGAGCCGAGAACTGCCCGTCCAGCGCGGCAAGCTTCTCCAGCACGGCGGCGGGCAACATGGAACCAAAGTCGGGCATGACGGGAGCGTAGGAAAGGAGCAAGGCTGAAGGACGACCGCCGACAGGTCTCGCGAGCCCAGCTCCGGTCCCCCTCCGCAACGCGGAGGGGGTGGTCGCGTCAGCGACCGGGGGAGGTGCGTCCGTCCGAACACGCCCGGTCCGCGCCCCAGCCTCCCCGCCCCGGGGCGCTACCCGAGCCCGGTCGGCGCGCGGGAGCGACGATCGGCTTGGGCTCTCAGCCAGGTTCCGGTACCATGCCGGCCATGGTGCGGGATCTCCGGATATCACTCGTGGCATTGGTCGTCGTCTGCGCGCCGGGCGCCCCCGCGCCCGCCCAGGACGCCGACCCGCTCGCCCCGCCCCCCGACACCCTCGCCCTCCAGCTCGAGCAGCGCCTCGCCGAGAACCTCGTCCCCATCATGCAGGAGTTCTGCTACGCCTGCCACGGCGACACCAAGACCAAGGGCGATGTCCGCTTCCAGGGCCTCGCCACCCTCGACGACATCCTCGCCACCGCCGACACCTGGAAGACCGCCCGCGAGCTCATCCAGACCGGCGAGATGCCCCCCGAGGACGAGCCCGCCCCCTCCGACCTCCAGCGCCTCATCCTCATCCAGTGGATCGACGACGCCCTCGCCTACACGCCGACCGACGGCGCCATCGACCCCGGCTGGTTCACCATCCACCGCCTCAACAAGGCCGAGTACCGGAACACCCTCCGCGACCTGCTCGGCATCGACCCCGCCGCCGCCGACCTCGCCGCCGACCTCCCGCCCGACGACACCGGCTACGGCTTCGACAACATCGCCGATGTCCTGAGCATGTCCCCCCTCCAGGTCGAGCTCTACCTCGACGCCGCCGAGCGCGCCGTCAGCCTCGGCCTCGGCCCCATCGTCGAGGTCAGCACCGAGCCCAAACCCATCGGCAACCTCGAAGCCCCGGCCAACGGCTCCCCCCTCGGCTCCGGCTTCGCCATGTACGCCAACGGCGAGGTCTACGGCTGGGCCGAGGTCCCCGCCGCCGGCGACTACGAGATCGTCATCGAGACCTGGGGCCAGCGCGCCGGCGACGAGCTCCCCCGCCTCAGCATCCGCGTCGACGACCGCGAGGTCGGCGAGCGGTCCGTCGAGGCCCAACGCGGCGAGATCGAAGAGGCCCGCGCCCGCCTCCGCCTCCCCGCCGGCCGCCACAAGATCGCCGGCGCCTTCACCAACGACTTCTACATCCCCGACACCGCCGACCGCAACCTCGCCATCGAGTCCATCTGCCTCGCCGGCCCGCTCGACGCCGACACCCTCGACCGCCCCGCCGCCTACCGCGAGATCTTCTTCACCCAGCCCGCGCCCGGCGCCGGCGAACCCGCCCAGCGCACCACCGCCCGCAAGGTCATCGCCCGCTTCGCCGAGCGCGCCTTCCGCCGCCCACTCCGAGACGACGAGTTCCGCCGACTCATGAAGGTCTACGAGGCCTCCCGCGCCGCCGGCGACACCTACGAGCAGGCCGCCCGCGTCACCCTCGCCGCCACGCTCGTCTCGCCGCACTTCCTCTACCGCTCCCTGGCCAACCGCCACAGCAACGACCCCGCCCACACCTACGAGCTCACCGACCACGAGCTCGCCAGCCGCCTGAGCTACTTCCTCTGGAGCACCATGCCCGACGCCGAGCTTCTCGCCGCCGCCGCCGAGGGCAAGCTCCGCGACCAGGCCACCCTCCGCGCCCAGGCCCGGCGCATGCTCGCCGACCCCCGCGCCGACGCCTTCATCGACAACTTCGCCGGCCAGTGGCTCCTCCTCCGGAACCTCGACCGCCTCGAGATCGACACCACCACCTACGCCGACTACACCACCGAACTCCGCGCCGACATGATCACCGAGGCCACGATGTTCTTCGCCGACATCGTCCGCTCCGACCGACCACTCCTCGACCTCCTCGACAGCCGCGAGTCCTTCCTCAACGAACGACTCGCACGCCACTACGCCATCCCCGGCGTCGCCGGAAACGACTTCCGACGCGTCCCCCTCCCCCCCGACTCCCCCCGCGGCGGCATCCTCACCATGGGCGCCGTCCTCACCGTCACCAGCAACCCCACCCGCACCAGCCCCGTCAAACGGGGCCTCTATGTCCTCGACGAACTCCTCGGCGCCCCGCCGCCGCCCCCGCCCCCCAACATCCCGCGCCTCGAACAGTCCGCCTCCGAGGCCGCCCTCCCCGACGACGCACCACTCCGCGACAAGCTCGCCGCACACCTCCTCGACCCAACCTGCATCACCTGCCACCGACGCATGGACCCCATCGGCCTGGCCATGGAGAACTTCGACGCCATCGGCCGATGGCGCGACGACGACGGCGCCCGACCCATCGACGCCTCCGGCGAACTCCCCGGCGGCATCGCCTTCGACGGCCCCATCGAGCTCAAGCACATCCTCCTCACCCGCGCCGACGACTTCATCGAGAACCTCAGCCGCAAGGTCCTCACCTACGCCCTCGGCCGGGGCCTCGAGCCCTTCGACCGACCCACCGTCAGGCAGATCACCGACCGAGTCCGAGCCGAAGGCGACACCTTCGGCGCCCTCGTCGAGGCCGTCGTCTCCAGCCCCGCCTTCCGAACCTGCCGCGGCAGGGAGGTCACCAGTGAATAACGCCCCACGACCGCACTTCGTCACAGGCCGCGCCGGGGGCATCCCCCGCCGCGCCCTCCTCCGCGGCCTCGGCGTCTCCATGGCCCTCCCCTATCTCGAAGCCATGACCGGCCTCACCGCCACCGGCTCGGTCGCCCGCGCCGCCGGCGCCCTCCTCGCCGAGCCCGCCAAGGCCCCCCTCCGCGTCGCCTTCATCTTCACCCCCAACGGCGTCCACTACCCCGCCTGGCTCCCCACCGGCGAGGGCCCCAACTACACCCTCTCCCCCACACTCGAGCCCCTCGCCCCCGTCCGCCGTCACCTCAACATCCTCACCGGCCTCACCCTCGACAAGGCCCGCGCCAACGGCGACGGCCCCGGCGACCACGCCCGCTCCTCCGCCACCTTCCTCACCGGCTGCCAGGCCCGCAAGACCTCCGGCAACGACATCAATGTCGGCATCTCCGTCGACCAATTCGCCGCCCGCCAGGTCGGCCACCTCACCCGCCTCCCCTCCCTCGAGATCGGCTGCGAACACACCCGCCCCGCCGGCAACTGCGACTCGGGCTACTCCTGCGCCTACACCTCCAACATCTCCTGGGCCGACGAAGACACCCCCGTCCCCAAGATGGTCGATCCCGCGGCCGTCTTCGAGCGCCTCTTCGGCGACGCCGCCGGCGCCAGCGCCCGCCGAGACCGCATCCGCCGCCGAGCCAGCATCCTCGACTATGTCCGCGACGACGCCGACACCCTCGGCAAACGACTCGGCAAAGCAGACCAGCGCAAGCTCGACGAGTTCCAGACCTCCGTCCGCGAGATCGAACGCCGCGTCCAGATCGCCATGGACCAGTCCGCCGACGAGCCCCTCCCCGACCGCCCCGCCCCCGCCGGCATCCCCCGAAAGCTCGGCGACCACATCGACCTCATGTACGACATGATGCTCCTCGCCTTCCAGACCGACACCACACGAATCGCCACCTGCATGCTCGGCACCGGCGGCAGCAACCGCTCCATGCCCGACATCGACATCCGCGAAGGACACCACGAGCTCAGCCACCACCAGAACAACCAGGACATGATCGACAAGATCCGCCGCATCGACCGCTTCTACGCCGAACGCTTCGCCGCCTTCCTCCAACGCCTCGCCGACACCCCCGAAGGCCACGGCTCGCTCCTCGACAACTGCCTCATCCTCCACGGCAGCGGCATCTCCGACGGCAACACCCACAACCACGAGAACCTCCCCATCCTCCTCGCAGGCCGCGCCGGAAACACCATCGACACCGGCAGCCACATCGCCCTCGAACCCGAAACCCCCATGTGCAACCTCTACATGTCCATCCTCCAGCGCATGGGCTGCGATGTCGCCACCTTCGGCGACGCCACCGGCCCCCTCCCCGGCCTCACCTGATCACCTCCCGCTTCGTGCCACTGGTCAGCGGAGGCCCTGCGCAGCTGACCAGTGCCCCCCCCCCCAACCCCCAACACACCCCCCCCCGGGGGGTGCGG